>NZ_CADESR010000001.1:1082128-3045727 GCF_902830285.1 Burkholderia sp. BCC0419 | reverse complement strand
CCGAACAGGACCGTGAAACGACTCTACGCCGATGATAGTGCGGATTCCCGTGTGAAAGTAGGTAATCGTCAGGCTCCCTAAGCCAGAAACCCCCGCCCGAAAGGCGGGGGTTTTTGCATTGGCGCGGCGGAAATGTGCGTGCGGGCGGAAAAGCGTTACCAAGGCTATCTGCGTTCGTTAACACCCCACTCCCCCACCAACGCAATCGATTGAAGCATCAAATTCCCTCAATCGCTTCCATCTCCAGCGATTCAATCGATTATTGATCGTATCTTCGATCAAGTGCGACCGCAATTGCGCGATTGTGCGACCAGCTTTCCGCTTCCCGCAGCCCGCCACCTCGTCCCGTCTTCGGTCAGATAATCCAAAACCGCTGCGAAATGAACGCTTTATTCGGCGTGTCCACGTAAAATTTGCGAATCCCCATCTCTGCATTCAAAACGATGAACGCCGCCACCCAGGTAGCCCGGGCCGTTTGCCCGCATGATTGTCCGGACACGTGCGCAATGCGGGTGACCGTCGAGAACGGCAAGGCAATCAAGGTCGCGGGCGATCCCGACCATCCGCCGACGCAGGGCGTGTTGTGTACGAAGGTCAGCCGATACGCGGATCGCGTTCATCATCCCGATCGCCTCACTGTCCCGCTCAAGCGTGTCGGCGCGAAGGGGGAAGGGCGCTTCGTGCCGATCAGCTGGAGCGAGGCGTTCGACGAGATCGGACGCCGCCTCGGTGAAATCGCTGCGCGCGCGCCGGAAGCGATCGTGCCGTACAGCTATGCGGGAACGATGGGGCTCGTGCAAGGCGAGGGCATCGCCCAGCGCTTCTTTCACAAGCTCGGCGCCTCGCGGCTGGAGCGCGCGATCTGCGCGGCGGCCGGCGCAGCGGGGCTGCGATACACGTACGGCGGCAGTGTCGGCATGCACCTCGAGTACTTCGAGGAAAGCGAACTGATTCTGATATGGGGCGCGAATCCGATTGCATCGAGCCTGCACTTCTGGACTCGCGCGCAGGAAGCGAAGCGCCGTGGCGCGCGTCTTGTCGCGATCGACCCGTATCGTTCGCTGACCGCGGAGAAATCCCATCAGCACATCGCACTGAAGCCCGGTACCGATGGCGCGTTTGCGCTCGGCATGATGCATGTGCTGATTACCGAAAACCTGCTCGATCGCGATTACATCGCCGACCATACGCTCGGCTTCGACGCGCTCAAGGCGCGCGCAATGTCCTATCCGCCGGAACGCGTGGCGCGGATCTGCGGCATCGATGCGTCGGAGCTGGTCGATCTTGCGCGTCGCTACGGCGCCACCCGCAAGGCATCGATTCGCCTCAACTACGGCATGCAGCGTGTTCGCGGCGGCGGCAATGCCGTGCGCGCGATTGCCAGCCTGCCGGCGCTGACGGGGGCGTGGCGCGATCGGGCGGGCGGTCTGCTGCTTTCGTCGTCGGAATCGGCCCCCGTCAATCAGGCGGCGCTGCTGCGTCCGGACCTGATGCCGGGTTGGCCGCACAAGCTGCCGCGCATCATCAACATGAATGCGATCGGCGACGCGCTGCTGCATCCGGGCGACGCGACGTTCGGGCCGAAAGTCGAAGCAGTGATCGTGTACAACTCGAATCCGGTGGCGGTTGCGCCCGACTCGTCGAAGGTCGCTGCGGGCTTCGCGCGCGACGATCTGTTCACGGTCGTTCTCGAGCACTTCAAGACAGATACAGTCGATTTCGCCGACATTGTATTGCCGGCGACCACGCAGCTCGAACATCTGGATGTCCATAAGTCGTACGGCCATACCTACGTGATGGCGAACCTGCCGGCGATTCCGCCGGTGGGAGACGCGCGGCCGAACACGGAGATCTTTCGCGGGATCGCGCGCAGCATGGGACTCGACGAGCCCGCGCTCTATCACAGCGACGAAGAGGTCGCGCGCGCGGCGCTTCGCTGGGACGATCCGGCGCTCGACAGCGACTGGGACACACTGAAGCGGGCCGGCTGGCTGAAGCTCAAGCTGCCGGAGGCCCCGTTCGCGAATGGCGGTTTCCGCACGCCCTCCGGCAAGTGCGAGTTCTACAGTCCGCGGCTCGAGCAGATGGGCATGGACCCCGTCCCCGACTACCTGCCGCCGTTCGAATCGGCCGAAGCCGCACCCGAGCTCGCCGCACGCTATCCATTGGCGATGATTTCGCCGCCGGCCCGCCACTTCCTGAACAGCACGTTCGTGAACGTCGACAGCCTGCGTTCGACGGAAGGCGAGCCGCACCTCGACATGCATCCGTCCGACGCCAGCGCGCGCGGCATCGCAGAGGGCGACGTCGTCCGCATCTTCAACGACCGTGGCTCGATGCAGGCGCTCGCGCGAATTACCGATCGCGCGCGTGCCGGACTCGTCGTCGGGTTGTCGATCTGGTGGAAGAAACTGTCGCCGGACGGCAGGAACGCGAACGAGGTGACGAGCCAGGCGCTGACCGATCTGGGCAATTCGGCGACGTTTTACGATTGTCTTGTGGAAGTTGAGCGCATTTGATCGAATACCACCGTATGATCAGACGAAATTGATGCGCAAGTTCGAAGTGGACATCTAACCCTGTTGTCTCGGGGCGGGGGAGCCGTTACGATGCGTTTTAGCACGACCATTCGAAAATCTGTGAGGAGACGCGCGGTATGGATAAAATTTGGCTGAAATCGTACCCACCCGGCGTTCCAGCCGAAATCGACTCCTCTCCGTATCCGTCCGTCCCGGACCTGCTCGACGAGAGTTTCCGGCAGTACCGCGACCGTACCGCGTTCGTCTGCATGGGCAAGGGCATCACGTACGGCGAACTCGACAAGCTGTCGCGCCAGTTCGGCGCGTGGCTGCAATCCCGCGGCCTGGCTCGCGGGGCGCGCGTCGCGATCATGATGCCGAACGTGCTGCAGTACCCGGTGACGATTGCCGCGGTCCTGCGCGCCGGCTACACCGTCGTCAACGTCAACCCGCTCTATACGCCGCGCGAGCTCGAGCATCAGCTGAAAGACAGCGGTGCGGAGGCGATCGTCATCCTGGAGAATTTCGCGTCGACGCTGCAGGCCGTCATCGCCAATACGGCCGTCAAGCACGTGGTCGTCGCATCGATGGGCGACCTGCTGGGCATCAAGGGGGGGCTCGTCAATTACGTCGTGCGCAACGTGAAGAAGATGGTGCCTGCGTGGCAACTGCCGTCGTTCACGCGCTTCAAGGCCGCGCTGTCGGAGGGTGCGCGCCAGGCGTTCAAGCCGCAGAAGATCGGCCCCGACGACGTCGCGTTCCTGCAGTACACGGGCGGTACGACCGGCGTGGCGAAGGGCGCGACGCTGCTGCACCGGAACATCGTGTCGAACGTGCTGCAGGCCGGCGCCTGGCATCAGCCGGCTCACGATAAGTACCCGGAGGTGAAACAGTTCGTGACGGTTGTCGCGCTGCCGCTGTATCACGTGTTCGCGCTGACCGTCTGCGGTTTCCTGACGATGCGCACGGGCGGCATGGGCATCCTGATCCCGAACCCGCGCGACATCGCCGGCATGATCAAGGAACTGAAGGGCTACCAGATCTCGACGATTCCGGCCGTCAACACGCTGTACAACGCGCTGCTGAACCATCCCGAATTCGGTCAGCTCGACCTGTCGAAGCTCGTGATCGCCAACGGCGGCGGCATGGCGATCCAGGAAGGCGTCGCGAAGCGGTGGTATGAAAAGACCCATACCGCGATCATCGAAGGATACGGGCTGTCCGAAACGTCGCCGGTGGCGACCTGCAACCCGGTGACGGCGACCGAATACAGCGGCACGATCGGCCTGCCGCTGCCGTCGACCGAAGTCGCGATCCGCGACGATGCCGGCAACGACGTCGCGCTCGGCGAGCCCGGCGAGATCTGCATCCGCGGGCCGCAGGTGATGGCCGGCTACTGGAACCGGCCGGACGAGACCGCAAAGGTCATGTTCGCGGACGGCTTCTTCAAGACGGGTGACGTCGGCGTGATGGATGCGCGCGGCTACGTGAAGATCGTCGATCGCAAGAAGGACATGATTCTCGTGTCCGGCTTCAACGTGTATCCGAACGAAGTCGAGGACGTGGTGGCGTCGCATCCGGGCGTGTTCGAGGTGGCGGCGGTCGGCGTGCCGGACGAGCATTCCGGCGAAGCCGTGAAGCTGTTCGTCGTGAAAAAGGATCCGGCGCTGACCGACAAGGACATCCTTGCTTACTGCAAGGAGCGGCTCACCGGGTACAAGCGGCCGAAGCTGGTCGAGTTCCGCACGGAGTTGCCGAAGACGAACGTCGGCAAGATCCTGCGGCGTGAACTGCGCGACGGACGCGCGTAACGCGCACAACGATACGGTTGAACGAAAAGCCCGGCCCGTGCCGGGTTTTTTTGTTTGCGGCTGCGGGTGGATGACCGGAAGCGCTTGTTTCGCGCGGGAAGCGGCGGCAAGCCTTGTTTCGAGTTGACGACTCGGGACGGCACAGGCGACGTGCGTCTACTGCTACCAGCGGACCCATAGATCCACCGACTGCCGACCCACAGACCGCCGATCCATCACCCACCGACCCACCACCCGCCAACATCCCCGCCCCACCAGAAAAGAAAAAGGCGCCCGAAGGCGCCTTCAATATACTGCGGCTCGTCAGGCAAGCTGATTAGAACTTGTGACGGATACCGACGCGTGCCGCGACCTGGTTGCTGGTGCTCGACCCGGCCAGGCCGTTGATCGCTGCCGTTGCCTTCAGGACGTTGCCGTTCGAATCGAGCACGTTGCCCGATGCGTGCTGGTACACGCCGATCGCGTAGACGTCGGTGCGCTTCGACAGGAAGTAGTCGACGCCCAGCGAGCCCTGGTGGTACTTGGCTGCCGAGTTGCCGTCGATCTTGCTGCCTTGCGTGTAGTCGTACGCCGCGCCGAGGATCAACGCCGGGGTCAACTGGTACTTGAAGTTGATTTCGCCGTTGTTGAACGTCGCGGTCTGGTTCACGAACGGGCCTGCCGAGAAGCCCTTGAACTTCGTGTTCGAGTACGTCGCGCCGATCGTCGCTGCGCCGAACGTGTACGCACCGCCCGCACCGATGACCTGGTACGTGTTCGCGTTGTTCGCGTACGCGCCGTAGACCGGCGACGAGACCGACGACGATGCCGACCCGTTGTTGAACATGCCGCCGAACTGGTTCGGCGTACGTGCGTTCAAGTAACCGACGCCGAGGACGAGCGGGCCGTTGTTGTAGCCTGCGCCGAGCGACCAGACCTGGTTCTTCGAGAACTGGCCTGCTTGACCGCCGAAGCTGTACAAGCCGCCAAACGTGAGGCCGCCGTAGTTCGCGCTCGTGAACTTGACCGCGTTGTTCACGCGATACGCGTTGTTGAAGTTGTCGAGGTCGCCCGGGTGAGCGGCGATGTAGCCGCCCCACTGGTCGCCTGCCTCGAGCGGGCCGACGAAGTCGACGACGGAGTCGTACTGGCGACCCAGCGTGACCGTACCGTACGGGCTCGACAGGCCGACGTAAGCTTGACGACCGAACATCAGGCCGCCCTGACCGAGCCTGCCGCTGTTCACGTCGAAACCGTTTTCGAGGGTGAAGATCGCCTTCAGGCCGCCACCGAGGTCCTCGGTGCCGCGCAGGCCGAAGCGGCTGCCTTGCATCACGCCGCTGGCCAGGCCGTACAGATGCTTGCCGCCTGCGTTGTTGTTGAAGAGGAAGCCTTCATCGATGATGCCGTAAAGCGTCACGCTGCTTTGCGCCTGGGCAGCGCCAGCGAACGCGCCCAGCGCGACGAGCGCGAGAAGCGACTTTTTCATTAACGGATCTCCAAGAATCACTGAATTTTTTTGGCGGGGCGGATAGTTATGTTCTGTTGACGGGCCCCTTCAACTTCGCAAGAAGTCGCACGTAATGTAGCAAAGCCGGTTTTTGCCACAAAGCGAAATGCTGCAGCTCAACGCCGCCATGTTTCCTTTATGCAACAATGGTTAAAATCACGGGTTAACCGCAATTTCCGCTGAATAATCAAGTCGGTTACGCAGCGGACTCGTGCCCTTGCCGCGCGCAGCGGCACCTGCAGCCAGGAGAACAGGATGGTGTTGGATGAACTGATCAGCGAATTCGATCGCGGCCTGCGATCGCTGACCGGCATTAGCCGGATGAGCCGGCCGGTGCCCGTGCCGGCCGATACGCCGGACGTCGAACTGACGCCCGCCGAGCGCACGCACGCGGCCGGCCTGATGCGCGTGAATCACGTCGGCGAGGTCTGTGCGCAGGCGCTCTACCAGGCGCAGAAGCTCACCGCGCGCACGGCATCGGCGAAGGCGATGTTCGAGGAGGCCGCGCGCGAGGAGGAGGATCACCTCGCGTGGACCGCGCACCGCCTGAAGGAACTCGATTCGCGCCCGAGCCTGCTGAACCCGCTGTGGTATGCCGGCGCGCTCGCGATCGGCGTGGCGGCCGGCACGCTCGGCGACAAGGTCAGCCTCGGCTTCATGGCCGAGACGGAGCGGCAGGTCGAGAACCACCTCGAAGGCCACATGTCCGAGCTGCCGGCGACCGACACCGCGTCGCGCGCGATCGTCGACCAGATGCGGATCGACGAAGTGAAGCACGGCAAGGCCGCGACCGACGCCGGCGGAATCGAGCTGCCGCTGCCTGCACGGATGCTGATGCGTGCCGCGTCGAAAGTCATGACGAGCACTGCGTACTATCTCTGAGATTTGCGCCGGGGTGGCGTGGGACGCCGCCCCGGTTCGCCGCCCCCGATACCGCCCGCTTACTCCTCGTTTTCCCGCCCCCGAAAGCCCCGTCCGTACGCCCGTCTGGCCCATCTTTCTCACGTATCACCTTCACAAGTTGCACTAGCTCATTCATTTATAACGGTTTTTAGAATGAGGGGTCGTATGAGCATGTGCGCGTAAGTCCTTGTTCTAACTAACAAAATTCGTCAAAAAAGCGGGCCGCTCCCTTGACCGTGCCACACCCTTCCTCTAAAGTGGGAGACAGTGTGAGAAAGTGTATTTTTGTGTGATTTAGCAGGCTGTTCCGGCTAAATTCTCAGCATTGAGCGGGTGCTTCGGTGCCCTGAACGGGAGAGCGGAAAGTGTTCCAAGGGGCGTCGGCGCTGACGCTCGATGCGAAAGGGCGGATGTCGGTGCCGGCTCGCTATCGCGAAGCGCTGCAAGGACAGGCAGAAGGACGGGTGACTGTGACCAAGCACCCGGACGGCTGCCTGTTGCTGTTTCCGCGCCCCGAATGGGAAGTGTTCCGCGCCAAGATCGCCGCGCTGCCGATGGACGCGCACTGGTGGCGGCGAATTTTTCTCGGCAATGCGATGGATGTCGATCTCGACAGCGCGGGCCGGATTCTTGTATCGCCCGAGCTGCGCATGGCAGCCGGACTGGAAAAGGAAGTCATGTTGTTGGGAATGGGTAGTCACTTCGAGCTGTGGGATTCGCAGACCTACAACGCGAAGGAGCAGGCAGCGATGGCGCAGGGCATGCCCGACGCGCTGAAGAATTTCACGTTCTGATTGCGGTGACGGAGACGCCCGCGATGGGAAATGAATTGCGGCATCGAACGGTGCTGTTGGATGAAGCGGTCGAGTCGCTCGTGACGCGGCCGGACGGCGTGTATGTCGACGGCACATTCGGGCGCGGCGGCCACAGCCGCGCGGTGCTCGCGCGGCTGGCGTCGGCCGGGCGGCTGATCGCGTTCGACAAGGATCCGAGGGCGATCGAGACGGCGCAGGGCATCGAGGATGCGCGCTTCTCGATCGTGCATGACAGCTTTGCATCGATGCGCGACGCGCTTGCGGCGCGCGGCATCGAGAAGGTGTCGGGGGTGTTGCTGGACCTGGGCGTGTCCTCGCCGCAGGTGGACGATCCGGCGCGCGGCTTCAGCTTCCGCGCCGATGGTCCGCTGGACATGCGAATGGATCCGACGCGTGGCGAGTCGGCGGCCGAATGGCTCGCGCGGGCTTCGGTGCAGGAATTGACGGAGGTGATACGGGATTATGGGGAAGAACGGTTTGCTTTTCAGATTGCAAAGGCGCTTGTTGCTCGCCGGGCAGAGTCCGACCGTCTTGGGCCTCTCGACACCACGGGCGAGCTTGCCCAAATCGTGGGTCACGTCGTCAAAACCCGTGAGAAGGGCAAGGATCCGGCAACCCGCACCTTTCAGGCTATACGGATTCACGTCAATCAAGAGCTTGCGGACCTGCAAGTCGTACTAGGCGCGGCACTGTCGCTGCTGGAGCAAGGGGGGCGGCTGGTGGTCATCAGCTTTCATTCACTCGAGGACCGGATCGTCAAGCGATTCATGCAGGCGCACGCGAGTGCGCCTGCGGTCGATCGTCGCCTGCCGATCCGCGCCGTCGACCTCCCGAGCCCGCCGCTCAAGATCATCGGCCGCCAGTTTCCGAGCGAAGCGGAAGTCGCCGCGAATCCGCGCGCCCGCTCGGCCGTGATGCGCATTGCGGAGCGCGTCACGCCATGAGCCGCCTCAACATCTTCCTGCTGATCATCGTGATGGGTTGCGCGCTGTCGGTCGTCAATTCGACGAACCAGCAGCGCCAGATCTTCATCCAGCTGCAGCGCGCGCAGTCGCAGGAGCGTCAGCTCCAGCAGGACTACGCGCAGCTTCAATATCAGCAGAGCGCGCTGTCGAAGACGTCGCGCATCGAGCAGCTCGCGAACGATTCGCTGAAAATGCAGCCGATCTCGACCGGCCGCACGCAATACCTGACGCTGCCGCCGGGCGCCGCGAAGGCGATCGACGCGCCGATCGCGGCATCGGCCGACACGGCCGGCAAGGGCAAGGGGGGCGCGCGATGAAGCCGTCCCCGAAGCGCCAGAACGTGAAGTTCTCGTCGAGCCCCGTGCTGGGCGTTCATTTGCCGATGTGGCGCTCGAAGCTCGTCGTGTTCCTGCTGTTCATGGCGTTCGTCGCGCTGGCCGGTCGGGCGTTCTGGATCCAGGGGCCCGGCAACGCGTTCTATCAGAAGCAGGGCGAAAGCCGCTACCAGCGCACGCTGGAGCTGCCGGCCACGCGCGGCAAGATCCTCGACCGTAACGGGCTCGTGCTCGCGACGAGCCTGCCGGTGCGCGCGATCTGGGCGATTCCGGACGCGGTGCCCGACGATCTCGATGCCGACAAGATCAACCAGCTCGGCAAGCTCCTCGGCATGACGTCGAAGGAACTGCGCGTGAAGCTGTCGCAAGACAAGGGTTTCGTCTACGTGAAGCGCCAGGTGCCGATCGACGTCGCGGACAAGGTCGCCGCGCTCGATATTCCCGGCATCTATCAGCGCAACGAATACAAGCGCTTCTATCCGGAAGGCGAGATCACCGCTCACCTGATCGGCTTCACGAACGTCGAGGACGAAGGGCAGGAAGGCGTCGAACTGGGCGACCAGAAGATGCTGTCCGGCACGTCGGGCATGCGTCGCGTGATCAAGGACCGGATGGGGCACATCGTCGAGGACGTCGCCGAGCAGATCCCGCCGCACAACGGCGCCGACGTCGACCTGTCGATCGACAGCAAGATCCAGTACATCGCGTACGCGAACCTGAAGGCCGCCGTCGAGAAGTTCAAGGCGAAGGCCGGCGCGGCGATGGTCGTCGACGTACGTACCGGCGAAGTGCTCGCGCTCGTCAACTACCCGACGTACAACCCGAACGACCGTTCGCGCATGACGGGCGAGCAGTTGCGCAACCGGATCATGACCGACGTGTTCGAGCCGGGCTCGATCATGAAGCCGTTTACGGTATCGCTCGCGCTCGATCTGCACCGCGTGACGCCGAACACGCTCGTCGAGACGGGCAACGGGCATTTCGTGCTCGACGGCGCGCCGATCACCGATGACGCGGGTTTCGGCACGCTGACGGTCGGCGGCGTGATCCAGAAGTCGAGCAACATCGGCGCGACGAAGATCGCGATGACGATGCGGCCCGAGGAAATGTGGAATATGTATACGAGCATCGGCCTCGGCCAGGCGCCGAAGGTCGGATTCCCGGGCGCGGTGGCCGGCCGCCTGCGTCCGTGGAAGAGCTGGCGCCGCATCGAGCAGGCCACGATGTCGTACGGCTACGGCCTGTCGGTGTCGCTGTTCCAGCTCGCGCGGGCGTACACGGCGATCGCGCACGACGGCGAGCTGATGCCCGTGACCATTTTCAAGACCGACCCCAATCAGCCGATCGCGGGCACGCAGGTATTCAACCCGACCACCGCGCGCGAAGTACGCGCGATGCTCGAGACGGTGGTCGCGCCGGGCGGCACGTCGCCGGATGCGGCCGTGCCGGGCTACCGCGTCGGCGGCAAGAGCGGTACCGCATACAAGCACGAAGGTCACGGCTACACGCGCAAGTACCGCGCGTCGTTCGTCGGGATGGCGCCGATGCCGAATCCGCGCATCGTCGTCGCGGTGTCGGTCGACGAGCCGACCGCCGGCAGCCACTTCGGCGGCCAGGTGTCCGGCCCCGTATTCTCGGCGATCGCCGGCGACACGATGCGTGCGCTGAACGTCCCGCCGAACATGCCGATCAAGCAGCTCGTCGTGTCCGACGATTCGCCGGAATCCGCTGCCGCAAAGGGCCCGCAAAAGCTGGCCGCAGGTGGCGGTGCGAAGCATATGATCGTGTCCAGCACGACGCGTAATTCACCAGGAGTTGTTCGATGAGCGCCGCCCGCAGTTCCCATCCGGCGCATCAGCAGATCGCAGCCGCGCTCGCGTGGCTGCGTCAGCATGTGACCCCCGCGGCGCAACTGCATGCCGACACGCGCAGCCTCAAGGCTGGCGACGTGTTCGTCGCATATGCGGTCGACGGGGCAGATAACCGCGCTTTCATGGCCGACGCCGTCGCACGCGGTGCGGCCGCCGTGCTGTATCAGCCGGAAGGGCTGACCGACGCACCGGCCGCGCCGACCGTACCCGTCGCGCTCGCAGTGCCGGCGCTCGACCAGCTCGCCGGCGAGATCGCCAGCGGCTGGTACGGCGATCCGAGCGACAGCCTGCTCGCGATCGGTGTCACGGGTACGAACGGCAAGACGTCGTGCACGCAGTGGATCGCCGCCGCGCTGACGGCGCTGCACCAGCCGTGCGCGGTGATCGGCACGCTCGGCAGCGGGATGCCGGGCCAGCTCGTGCCGACCGGCTTCACGACGCCCGACGCGCCGCAGCTTCAGCGCAGCCTCGCGCAATTGCGCGACGCGGGCGCGCAGGCCGTGGCGATGGAGGTATCGTCGCACGCGCTGCACCAGGGGCGTGTGAACGGGACGGCGTTCGACATCGCGGTGTTCACGAACCTCACGCAGGATCACCTCGACTATCACGGCACGTTCGACGCGTACGAGGGCGCGAAGGCGAAGCTGTTCGCGTGGCGTGGCCTGCGCGCGGCGGTGATCAACCGCGACGACGCAGCAGGCCGCCGCCTGCTCGAGAAGCTGGCCGGCCGCGTACGCACGATCACGTACGGGATCGGCGACGCACCGGCGCCCGACGCCGATCGCGAACTGGTCGCGCTCGACGTGCGCGCGACCGCGACGGGTACCGCCTTCCGCCTGCATTCGTCGTGGGGCGACGCGGACGTCGAGGTCGGCACGCTCGGCACGTTCAACGTCAGCAACCTGCTCGCCGTGCTCGGCTCGCTGCTCGCGGCCGACGTGCCGTTCGCGGCGGCCCTCGCCGAGATCGAACGGCTCGAGTCGGTCAACGGCCGGATGCAGCGGCTCGGCGGCCGGCTGCAGAACGACGAACCGCTCGTCGTGATCGACTACGCGCATACGCCCGACGCGCTCGAAAAGACGCTCGACGCGCTGCGCCCGATCGCCGCCGCACGCGGCGGCCGGCTCGTCTGCATGTTCGGCTGCGGCGGCGATCGCGATGCGACGAAGCGTCCGCTGATGGGCGCGATCGCGGAGCGGCTCGCCGACGAAGTCGTCGTCACGAGCGACAACCCGCGCAGCGAAGATCCGCAGCACATCATCGATCAGGTCGTCGCGGGCATGACCGCGCCCGATCGCGCACGCCGTATCGAGGATCGCGCGAGCGCGATCCTGCAGGCGGTGCGCGGCGCCGTACGCGAGGACGTCGTCGTGCTGGCCGGCAAGGGCCACGAGGCCACGCAGGAAATCATGGGCAAGAAGCGCGCGTTCTCCGACCAGGATCACGCGCGGCTCGCGCTCGCAGCGCGCGCGACGCACGGCAAGGGAGGCGCCGAATGACGATGCTCAGTCTCGGCGAAGCCGCCCGCCTGATTTCCGGCGCCACCGTCCGCGGCGACGCGGGCGTCACGTTCGACCGCGTGTCGACCGATAGCCGCACGGCTGGCCCGGGCGACCTGTTCGTCGCGCTGAAGGGCGAGCGCTTCGACGCGCACGACTTCCTCGGCGACGTCGCCGCGCGCGGGGCTGCCGCGGCGCTCGTCGCGCATGCGCCGGCGGATGTCGCGCTGCCGATGATCGAAGGCGGCGAAACGCGTGCCGCGCTCGGCGCGCTCGCGCACGGCTGGCGGATGCGATTCCCGCTGCCGCTCGTCGCGGTGACGGGCAGCAACGGCAAGACGACCGTCAAGGAAATGATCGCGTCGATCTTCGCGGCGGCGGTCGGCACCGACGCGCGGCTCGCGACGGCCGGCAACCTGAACAACGATGTCGGCCTGCCGCTGACGCTGCTGCGCCTGTCGGCCGCGCATCGTCTCGCGGTCATCGAGATCGGCATGAACCACCCGGGCGAAACCGAAGTCCTCGCGCGCCTCACCGCGCCGACGGTCGCGCTCGTCAACAACGCGCAGCGCGAGCACCAGGAATTCATGGCGACGGTCGAGGCCGTCGCGCTCGAACACGCGGCCGTGATTCACGCGCTGCCGCCGGACGGCGTCGCGGTGTTCCCGGCCGACGACGCGTACGCGGGCATCTGGCGCGTCGCGGCGACCGGCAACCGGATCCTCGATTTCGCGCTGCACGACGCCGAACGGCAGAACGCCGCGCAGGTCGTCGGCCGCGTGCACGGCGGCGAACTCGCGATCGACACGCCGGTCGGCGCCGTCACGGTGCGGCTGCGTGCGCTCGGCGAGCACAACGCGCGTAACGCGCTGGCCGCGACGGCCGCGGCGCTCGGTGCCGGCGTCGCGCTGTCGGCGATCCGGCAGGGGCTCGAATCGTTCGAACCGGTCAAGGGCCGGCTGCAGGTGAAGCAGGCGAGCGTCGGCAGCCTCGCGGGCGCGACGGTCGTCGACGATACGTACAACGCGAACCCGGATTCGATGCGTGCGGCGATCGACGTGCTCGCCGCGCATCCGGCGCCGCGCGTGCTGGTGATCGGCGACATGGGCGAAGTCGGCGACGAAGGGCCGGCATTCCACCGCGAGATCGGCGCGTACGCGCGCGAACGCGGGATCGACGCGCTGTTCGCGCTCGGCGACGCATCGCGCGACGCGTGCACGGCATACGGCGACACGGCACGCCATTTCGGCGACGTCGGCGCGCTGGTGGCGGCGCTGCTCGTGGCCGGTTACGGCGCGCAGGCGACGGTGCTCGTGAAGGGCTCGCGGTACATGAAGATGGAGCGCGTGGTCGACGCGCTGACGAACCAATCCGCGGCGGGCACCGTGCCCGCCGCACACTGAGTAGAAGGAAGGAAGCATGCTGCTGGCGCTGGCGCAATGGCTGCAAGGCGACGCAAGCTTTTTGCGCTTGTTCACGTACCTCACGTTCCGGGCGGTGATGGCCACCATCACCGCGCTCGGGATCGGGCTCGTGTGCGGACCGTGGGTGATCCGCAAGCTGACGCAAATGAAGGTCGGGCAGGCCGTGCGCAAGGACGGCCCGCAGACCCACCTCGTCAAGTCCGGCACGCCGACGATGGGCGGCGTGCTGATCCTGATCGGCATCGCGGTCGCGACGTTGCTGTGGGGCGACCTGACGAACCGTTTCATCTGGATCGTGATGCTCGTCACGTTCGGTTTCGGCGTGATCGGCTGGGTCGACGATTACCGCAAGGTCGTCCACAAGGACCCGCGCGGGATGTCGTCGCGCGAAAAGTATTTCTGGCAGTCGGTGATCGGGCTGTTCGCGGCCGTCTATCTCGCGTTCAGCGTGTCCGAGGCGAACAACGTGCGCGTGTTCGACCTGTTCATGGCGTGGGTGAGGAGCGGCCTGTCGATGGGGCTGCCGGCGCGTGCCGACCTGATGCTGCCGTTCCTGAAGTCGATCAGCTACCCGCTCGGCGTCTGGGGCTTCATCGTGCTGACCTACTTCGTGATCGTCGGCGCGAGCAACGCGGTGAACCTGACCGACGGCCTCGACGGCCTCGTGATCATGCCGGTCGTGCTGGTTGGCGCGTCGCTCGGTGTGTTCGCGTACGTGATGGGCAGCGCGGTCTATTCAAAATACCTGCTGTTCCCGCACATCCCGGGCGCGGGCGAACTGCTGATCTTCTGTTCCGCGATGGGCGGGGCAGGGCTCGCGTTCCTCTGGTACAACACGCACCCCGCGCAGGTGTTCATGGGCGACGTCGGCGCGCTGGCGTTGGGCGGCGCGCTCGGTACGGTCGCGGTGATCGTGCGCCAGGAAATCGTGCTGTTCATCATGGGCGGCATCTTCGTCGCGGAAACGCTGTCGGTGATGCTGCAGGTTTCGTGGTTCAAGTACACGAAGAAGCGTTACGGCGAAGGGCGGCGCCTGCTGAAGATGGCGCCGCTGCATCACCATTTCGAATTGTCCGGCTGGAAGGAAACGCAGGTGGTCGTGCGTTTCTGGATCATCACGCTGATGCTGTGCCTGTTCGGTCTGACCACCCTCAAGCTGCGGTAAAGGAAAGGTAACAAGGATGTCTGGCGAGATGTTTGGAGATCGGCAACGGCCGATGGTGCTCGTACTGGGGCTCGGGGAATCGGGTCTCGCGATCGCGCGATGGTGCGCGAGGCACGGGTGCCGGCTGCGCATTGCCGATACCCGCGAGGCGCCGCCGAACCTTGCCGCGCTGCAGGCCGAAGGCATCGATGCGGAATTCGTCGGCGGTGCGTTCACGCCCGCGCTGCTCGACGGCGGTATCGAGATCGTCGGGCTGAGCCCCGGGCTGTCGCCGCTGGAGCCGGCACTCGCGGCGCTGGTCGCGGCCGCGAACGAGCGCGGTATCGCGGTGTGGGGCGAACTGGAATTCTTCGCGCAGGCGCTGCGCGCGCTCGGCACGAGCGGCTACCAGCCGAAGGTGCTCGCGATTACCGGCACCAACGGCAAGACCACGACGACGAGCCTCACGGGCCTGCTGTGCCAGCGCTCGGGCAAGAAGGTCGCCGTCGCGGGCAACATCAGCCCGGCGATGCTCGACCGGCTCGCGAGCGCGATCGACGAAACCGCGCTGCCCGACGTATGGGTGCTCGAACTGTCGAGCTTCCAGCTCGAGACCGCGCGCACGTTTGCGCCCGATGCGGCCGCGATCCTCAACATCACGCAGGACCACCTCGACTGGCACGGCAGCTTCGACGCGTATGCGCAGGCAAAGGGCCGGATCTTCGGCGCGACGACGACGCGCGTGCTGAACCGCGACGACGCGGCCGTGATGAAGTTCGCGCCCGCAGCCGGCGCGGCCGACGCGCCGCGCACGGTCACGTTCGGCCTGAACGAACCGACGCAGGACGGCGACTACGGGCTGTCGCGCGACAACGGCATCGCCTGGCTGGTGGAAGCCGTCGATCGCGACGCGCCGGATGAAGCGACGACGACCCGCCGGCGCAAGCGCGACGCGCATACGCCCGACATCGCGCAGAAGCGCCTGATGCCGGCCGACGCGCTGCGCATCCGCGGGCTGCACAACGCGGCGAACGCGCTGGCTGCGTTCGCGCTCGCGCGTGCGATCGACTTGGCCGCAGCGCCGCTGCTGCACGCGCTGCGCGAATACCGCGGCGAAGCGCATCGCGTCGAAGTGATCGCGACGATCGACGACGTGGATTACGTGGACGACAGCAAGGGTACGAACGTCGGCGCGACGGTGGCCGCGCTCGACGGGCTCGCGCAGAAGATCGTGCTGATCGCGGGCGGCGACGGCAAGGGGCAGGATTTCGCGCCGCTGGTCGCGCCGGTCGCGCGCTGGTGCCGCGCGGTGATGCTGATCGGCCGCGACGCGCCGGCGCTCCGCGACACGCTTGCCGAAACGGGCGTGCCGCTCGCCGACCACCCGACCCTCGAAGGCGCGGTGCATGCGGCGGCCGACCTGGCCGAGCCGGGCGATGCGGTGCTGCTGTCGCCCGCGTGCGCGAGCCTCGACATGTTCCGGAACTACGCCCATCGCGCGGAAGTGTTCCGCGCGGCGGTCGACGAAATCGCCATCGACAAAGGAGCGACGCCATGAGCTGGTCCGATCGCCTCGTCTCCCGTTTCAACGACCGGCGCGACACCGGCGGCAATGCCGCGGGCGGCCGCGTCGCATCGGCCACGCGCGCCGCGACCGGCGGCCTCGCCAGCGTCGTCAACGGCGTGCGCCCGAGCCGTTCGCGGATGCTCGATTTCGACTATTCGCTGCTGTGGGTCGCGATCGCGCTGCTCGGGCTCGGTGTCGTGATGGTGTATTCGGCGTCGATCGCGATGCCCGATTCGCCGAAATACGCGTCGTATCACGATTACGCGTTCCTGATGCGCCACTGCGTGTCGCTCACCGTCGCGTTCATCGCGGCGGTGATCGCGTTCCGCGTGCCGGTGTCGACCTGGGACAAATACGCGCCGCATCTCTTCCTGATCGCGCTGGTCGGCCTCGTGATCGTGCTGATCCCGCACGTCGGCAAGGGCGTGAACGGTGCGCGCCGGTGGATTCCGCTCGGCATCACGAACATGCAGCCGTCGGAAATCATGAAGCTCGCGGTGACGATCTACGCGGCGAACTACACGGTGCGCAAGCAGGAGTACATGCAGAGTTTCGCGAAGGGCTTCCTGCCGATGGCGTTCGCGGTCGGCCTGGTCGGCGCGCTGCTGCTGCTCGAGCCCGACATGGGCGCGTTCATGGTGGTCGCCGCGATCGCGATGGGCGTGCTGTTCCTCGGCGGCGTGAACGGCAAGCTGTTCGGCGGCCTCGTCGCGACGGCGGTCGGCACGTTCACGATGCTCGTGTGGCTGTCGCCGTGGCGTCGCGAGCGGATCTTCGCGTATCTCGATCCGTGGGACGAGCGCTACGCGCAGGGCAAGGCTTACCAGCTCACGCACTCGCTGATCGCCTTCGGCCGCGGCGAGTGGTTCGGCGTCGGCCTCGGCGGTAGCGTCGAGAAGCTGAATTACCTGCCGGAAGCGCATACCGACTTCATCCTCGCGGTGATCGGCGAGGAACTCGGCTTCGTCGGCGTGCTGGTCGTGATCCTGCTGTTCTACTGGATCGTGCGCCGCGCGTTCGAGATCGGCCGCCAGGCGCTCGCGCTCGACCGCACGTTCGCGGGCCTGACGGCGAAGGGCATCGGCATCTGGTTCGGCGCGCAGACGTTCATCAACATGGGCGTGAACCTCGGGCTGCTGCCGACCAAGGGGCTGACGCTGCCGCTCGTGAGCTACGGCGGCTCCGGCATCCTGCTGAACTGCGTCGCGCTCGCGGTGTTGCTGCGGGTCGACTACGAGAACCGGGTGCTGATGCGCGGAGGGAAGGTATGACCGCGTCGCAACGCACGCTGATGGTGATGGCAGGCGGCACCGGGGGCCACGTGTTCCCCGGGCTCGCGGTCGCGCACCGGATGGAGGCGGCGGGCTGGCGCGTCGTATGGCTCGGCAATCCGGCCGGGATGGAAGCGACGCTCGTGCCGAAGCACGGCATTCCGATGGAGTACGTGCGGTTCGGCGGGCTGCGCGGCAAGGGCCTGAAGACCAAGCTGACGCTGCCGGTCAATCTGCTGCGCGCATGCTGGCAGAGCCTCGGGGCGCTGCGCCGCGTGCGGCCGGACGTCGTGCTCGGGATGGGCGGCTACATCACGTTCCCGGCGGGCGTGATGACCGCGTTGTCGGGGCGCCCGCTCGTACTGCATGAACAGAATTCGATCGCGGGCCTGACGAACAAGGTGCTCGCGAAACTCGCGAAGCGCGTGCTCGTCGCGTTCCCCGGCGCGCTGCCGCATGCGGAATGGACCGGTAACCCGATTCGCGCGGAACTTGCGCACACGGAGCCGCCCCAAGCACGCTATGCGTCACGCAGCGGCCCGCTGAACGTGCTGGTCGTCGGCGGCAGCCTCGGGGCGGCCGCGCTGAACGAAGTCGTGCCGCGCGCGCTGGCGCTGCTGGCGCCGGGCGAGCGCCCGCGCGTCGTGCACCAGGCCGGCGTGAAGCACATCGAGGCACTGAAGACGAATTACGAAGCGGCCGGTTTCGCGGCCGGCGAAGACGTGCGGCTCGTGCCGTTCATCGACGACATGGCGGCCGCGTATGCGGCGGCGGATCTGGTGATCTGCCGGTCGGGCGCGATGACGGTGTCGGAGATCGCGGCGGTGGGCGTGGCGGCGCTGTTCGTGCCGTTCCCGTACGCGGTCGACGATCACCAGACGACCAACGCGGCGTTCCTCGCCGATGCGGGCGCGGCCGTGCTGGTGCAACAACGCGACCTGTCGGCGGAACTGCTCGCCGACTGGCTGCGCGGCCAGTCGCGGGCATCGCTCGCGGCGATGGCGGAACGTTCGCGCTCGCTCGCGAAGCCCGAGGCCACCGACGAAGTCGCGCGTGTCTGCGCGAAGGCGGCCGGCGCGAACCTGGAAACACTGCAATGAAACACATCGTCAAACACATTCATTTCGTCGGGATCGGCGGCGCGGGCATGAGCGGCATCGCCGAAGTGCTCGTCAACCTCGGCTACGAGGTCAGCGGCTCGGACCTGTCGCGCAACGCGGTGACCGACCGTCTCCAGGCGCTCGGCGCGCGGATCGCGATCGGCCACGACGCGGCGAACATCGCGGGCGCGAACGCGGTCGTCGTGTCGACGGCCGTGCGCTCGGACAACCCGGAAGTGCTGGCCGCGCGTCATCAGGGCGTGCCGATCGTGCAGCGCGCGGTGATGCTCGCGGAGCTGATGCGCCTGAAGCAGGGCATCGCGATCGCCGGCACGCACGGCAAGACCACGACGACGAGCCTCGTCGCGAGCGTGCTCGCGGCGGGCGGGCTGGACCCGACTTTCGTGATCGGCGGCCGGCTGATCAGCGCCGGCGCGAACGCGCGGCTCGGCACGGGCGACTTCATCGTCGCCGAGGCCGACGAGTCGGACGCGTCGTTCCTGAACCTGTATCCGGTGATCGAAGTTATCACGAACATCGACGCCGACCACATGGACACCTACGGCCACGATTTCGCGCGGCTCAAGCAGGCGTTCATCGAATTCACGCAGCGCCTGCCGTTCTACGGCAGCGCGGTCGTGTGCGTCGACGATCCGAACGTGCGGCAGATCATCCCGTTCATCTCGAAGCCGGTCGTGCGCTACGGGCTGTCGCCGGACGCGCAGGTGCGCGCGGAAGACATCGACGCGCGCGACGGCCGGATGCATTTCACGGTGATCCGCGAAGGGCGCGCGCCGCTCGCGGTCGTGCTGAACATGCCGGGCCTGCACAACGTGCAGAACGCGCTCGCGGCGATCGCGATCGCGACCGATCTCGGCGTGTCGGACGACGCGATCCAGCTGGCGCTGGCGGAATTCAACGGCGTCGGCCGGCGCTTCCAGCGTTACGGCGAAGTGCCGAGCGCGGACGGCGGCCAGTACACGCTGATCGACGACTACGGTCACCATCCGGTCGAGATGGCGGCGACGATCGCGGCCGCGCGCGGCGCGTTCCCGGGCCGCCGCCTCGTGCTGGCGTTCCAGCCGCACCGCTACACGCGCACGCGCGACTGCTTCGACGATTTCGTCAACGTGCTGTCGACGGTCGATGCACTGGTGCTGACGGAGGTCTACGCGGCCGGCGAGGCCGCGATCCCGACGGCCAGCGGCGACGCGCTGTCGCGTGCGCTGCGCGCGGCGGGCAAGGTTGACCCGGTGTTCGTCGCGACGGTCGACGACGTGCCGGACGCATTGGCGAAGGTCGCGCAGAACGGCGACGTGGTGATCACGATGGGCGCGGGTTCGATCGGCGGCGTGCCGGCGAAGCTCGTGCAACACATTCAACAGAAGGCATGACATGAGCGGGATCGATCCGAAACGTTTCGGCAAGGTGGCGGTGTTGTTCGGCGGCGAATCCGCCGAGCGCGAGGTGTCGCTGACCTCGGGCCGCCTCGTGCTGCAGGGCCTGCGTGACGCGGGCGTCGACGCGCATCCGTTCGACCCGGCCGAGCGGCCGCTGTCGGCGCTGAAGGACGAAGGCTTCGTGCGCGCGTTCAACGCGCTGCACGGCGGCTACGGCGAGAACGGCCAGATTCAGGGCGCGCTCGATTTCTACGGGATCCGCTACACGGGCAGCGGCGTGCTCGGCTCGGCGCTCGGCCTCGACAAGTTCCGCACGAAGCTCGTGTGGCAGCAGACGGGCGTGCCGACGCCGCCGTTCGAGACGGTGATGCGCGGCGACGACCTGGCCGCGCGCGCGGCCGACATCGTCGCGAAGCTCGGCCTGCCGCTGTTCGTGAAGCCGGCGAGCGAAGGCTCGAGCGTCGCGGTGCTGAAGGTGAAGACGGCCGACGCGCTGCCGGCCGCGCTCGCGGAAGCCGCGACGCACGACAAGATCGTGATCGTCGAGAAGAGCATCGAAGGCGGCGGCGAATACACCGCGTGCATCGCCGGCGATCTCGACCTGCCGCTGATCAAGATCGTGCCGGCCGGCGAGTTCTACGACTACCACGCGAAGTACGTCGCCGACGATACGCAGTACCTGATCCCGTGCGGCCTGCCGGCGGAACAGGAAGCGGAACTGAAGCGCATCGCGCGCCGCGCGTTCGACGTGCTCGGCTGCACCGACTGGGGCCGCGCGGATTTCATGCTCGACGCGGCCGGCAATGCGTATTTCCTGGAAGTGAACACGGCCCCCGGGATGACCGACCACTCGCTGCCGCCGAAGGCCGCGCGCGCGGTCGGCATCGGCTATTCGGAGCTGGTCGTGAAGGTGCTGTCGCTCACGCTCAACGACTGACGCAGGAACGGAAACGACGTATGTGGAACAACGTTCGCCAACTCAACCTTGCCGCCAGCGCGCTGTACGCGCTGCTGCTGCTCGTGTTGGCGGCGGCCGGCTGCTACTGGCTGATCCAGCGCCCGACGTTCGCGCTGCGGGAAATCCGGATCGACGGCGACACCGAGCACATCAATTCGCCGACGGTGCGCGCGGGCGTGGTCGGCCGGCTGAAGGGCAATTTCTTCACGGTCGATCTCGATACGGCGCGCGCGGCGTTCGAGCAGATGCCGTGGGTGCGTCACGCGAGCGTGCGCCGGGTATGGCCGAATGCGCTGGCTGTCACGCTCGAGGAGTACAAACCGCTCGGGACCTGGGGCAGCGATCAACTGGTGAGCGTGGACGGCGAGCTGTTCACCGCGAACCAGGGCGAGCTGGAGCAGGAGCTGCCGGCGTTCGACGGCCCGGAAGGCAGTGCGAAGGAAGTCGTCACGCGGTATCGCGACTTCGGGAAATGGTTTGCGCCGCTGAAGGCGGCGCCGGAAGAAGTGACGCTGTCGGCGCGGTACGCGTGGACGGTGAAGCTGTCGAACGGCATGCAGGTCGAGCTGGGCAAGGAGCGCAACAGCGACACGTTGCACGACCGGAGCCAGCGTCTGGTCGCTGCGTGGCCGGCCGTCACGGAGCGTTGGGGCAACGACATCGAGTACGCGGACCTGCGTTATCCGAACGGATTCGCGATTCGCGCGGCAGGCATGCGGTTCCTGACCGATACCGACAAGCGCAAGAAGTAACGAGAGATCACACGCAAGAGCACTTTATGAGCAAAGACTACAAGGATCTGCTGGTTTCCCTCGACATCGGCACGTCGAAGGTGGTGGCCATCGTCGCCGAGCTGAAGGGCGAGGGTCACTACGAGGTGATCGGTCTCGGCCAGAGCGAGTCGAAGGGTCTGAAGAAAGGTGTGGTGGTCAACATCGAGGCCACCGTGCAGTCGATCCAGCGCGCGCTCGAGGAAGCCGAGCTGATGGCCGACTGCAAGATCACCAACGTGTTCACGGGGATCGCGGGCAGCCACATCCGCAGCTTCAACTCGAGCGGGATGGTCGCGATCAAGGACAAGGAAGTCACGCAGACGGACGTCGCGCGCGTGATCGAGACCGCGAAGGCGATCAACATCCCGACCGACCAGCAGGTGCTGCACATCCTCACGCAGGAATTCATCATCGACGGCCAGGAAGACGTGCGCGAGCCGATCGGGATGAGCGGCATCCGGCTGGAAGTGAAGGTGCACATCGTGACGGGCGCGGTGAGCGCCGCGCAGAACATCGTCAAGTGCGTGCGCCGCTGCGGGCTGGAAGTGAACGACCTGATCCTGCAGCCGCTCGCGTCGTCGCTGGCGGTGCTGACGGAAGACGAGAAGGATCTCGGCGTGGTGCTGGTCGACATCGGCGGCGGCACGACGGACATCGCGATCTTCGCCGAAGGCGCGATCCGCCACACGGCGGTGATCCCGATCGCCGGCGACCAGATCACGAGCGACATCGCGATGGCGCTGCGCACGCCGACGCCGGATGCGGAGGACATCAAGGTCGGCTACGGGATCGCGAAGCAGGCGCTCGCCGATCCGGACGAAATGGTGGAAGTGCCGGGCCTCGGCGAACGCGGCCCGCGCACGCTGTCGCGCCAGGCGCTCGCGGCCGTGATCGAGCCGCGCGTCGAGGAACTGTTCTCGCTCGTGCAGCAGGTCGTGCGCGAATCGGGTTACGAAGAACTCCTGAGCTCCGGCGTGGTCATTACCGGCGGCGCTTCGATGATGCCGGGCATGGTCGAGCTCGGCGAAGACATTTTCCTGAAACCGGTGCGCATCGGCGCGCCGGAATATGCAGGCGGCCTCTCCGACGTCGTGCGCAATCCGCGCTACTCGACGGCGATGGGGCTGCTCGTCGAAGGCAGTGCGCAGCGCATGCGCGGCCGCAAGGTCGCCGTGCAGTCCGGCAACGCGGGGCAGGTGTTCTCGCGGATGAAGGAATGGTTCCTGAGCAATTTTTAAGTACCCCCACGGCTCGGCATGCCGAGCCTGCCCCCCGAGGGGGCCAAGAAAACTTGGGGCGGCCCGGCGTTTTCTTGGTGACGTAACGAATCGAAATTCGCGCTGGTGCCGGCGGCTGGCGCGCGACAGGGGGTTGCCCGATCTCCTGCCGAATAACGGCCGAGTAGCAGTCATTCTCTTGACGGAGGCAACAATGGAATTCGAAATGCTGGAAACCGAAACCAACGGCACCATCATTAAGGTGGTCGGCGTTGGCGGCGCTGGCGGCAATGCCGTCCAGCACATGATCAACCGCGGCGTGCAGGGCGTCGACTTCATCGTGATGAACACGGACGCCCAGGCGCTGTCGCGTTCGCGCGCATCGTCGGTGATCCAGCTCGGCAACACGGGTCTTGGCGCCGGTGCGAAGCCGGAAATGGGCCGTGCGGCAGCGGAAGAAGCACGTGAGCGCATCGCCGACGCACTGCGCGGCGCGCACATGGTGTTCATCACGGCCGGCATGGGTGGTGGCACGGGCACGGGCGCGGCACCGGTGGTCGCGCAGATCGCGAAGGAGATGGGCATCCTGACGGTCGGTGTCGTCAGCAAGCCGTTCGAGTTCGAAGGCGGCAAGCGCATGCGTGTCGCCGAAGCAGGCTCGCAGCAACTGGAGGATCACGTCGACTCGCTGATCGTCGTGCTGAACGACAAGCTGTTCGACGTGATGGGCGACGACGCCGAGATGGACAAGTGCTTCCAGTGCGCGGACGACGTGTTGAACAACGCGGTGGCGGGTATCGCGGAAATCATCAACGTCGACGGCCTCGTGAACGTCGACTTCGAAGACGTGAAGACGGTGATGGGCGAGCAGGGCAAGGCGATGATGGGCACGGCGACGGTCGCCGGTGTCGATCGCGCACGCCTCGCGGCGGAACAGGCCGTGGCGAGCCCGCTGCTCGAAGGCGTCGATCTGTCGGGTGCGCGCGGCGTGCTGGTCAACATCACGTCGAGCCGTTCGCTGCGCCTGTCGGAAACGCGCGAAGTGATGAACACGATCAAGAGCTACGCGGCGGAAGATGCGACGGTGATCTTCGGTGCGGTGTACGACGACGCGATGGGCGATGCGCTGCGCGTGACGGTCGTGGCGACGGGTCTGGGCCGTGCGGCGAAGAAGCAGCAGTCGGCTCCGATGACGCTGCTGCGCACCGGTACGGACAACCAGCCGGTCAGCGCGGTGTCGCACGGCTATGCGCAGCCGCATCACGTCAGCACGGCCGACTACGGCGCGCTCGATACGCCGGCGGTGTGGCGCAATTCGCGCGAAACCGCGGCATCGCACGTGCAGGCGCTGCAGGAGAAGGGTGTCGACACGTACGACATCCCGGCTTTCCTGCGCAAGCAGGCTGACTGACGCAAACACAGGCGAAGCCGCGGCGAAACTGCCGCGGTATCGCCGGCGTGACGGATGCTACGGACCACGACAGGCCGCGTCGGATGCGACGCCGGGCCGGGAAAGGTGCCCTCTTCGCGTGAGCGGAGCGGGATGGGCCGTGCTGTCCGCAACACGCTGAAAAACCGTATCGCTATGAGGGACCAGCCATGATTCAAGTGGGCGACGCGCTGCCCGACGCGCAATTGTTCGAGTTCATCGACGACGCGCGCGAAGGGTGCACGCTGGGGCCGAACGCCTACAGCGTGCGCGACCAGGTTGCGGGAAAGCGGGTGGTGATCTTCGGATTGCCGGGCGCGTTCACGCCGACCTGCTCCGCGCAGCATGTGCCGGGCTACGTCGAGCACGCCGAGCAACTGCGCGCGGCGGGGATCGACGAGATCTGGTGCGTGTCCGTCAACGACGCATTCGTGATGGGCGCATGGGGACGTGATCTGCACACCGCGGGCAAGGTGCGCATGATGGCGGACGGCAGCGCGGCTTTCACTCATGCGCTGGGGCTGACGCAGGATTTGTCCGCGCGTGGCATGGGAATTCGTTCCCTGCGCTACGCGATGGTGATCGACGGCGGTGTGGTCAAGACGCTGGCCGTCGAGGCGCCGGGCAAATTCGAAGTGAGCGATGCGGCGAGTGTTCTCGCGACGTTGACGTCCTGATCGTGCGGTGTGCCGTTGCCTTCCGGCAACGCTGCTCACCGGCCTCAGGGCAGTTGTAACACGGGCTGATGACCGGAAACGCCTCCGTTCCGGGCATCGGCCCGTCCCGTATCGGCGCGGGTAAACTGTCGAAACAGATTGATACGCAGTTTCAGACAGCGGCGAATAGGGAATTACGCTATAATCCCGCCTATCGAATATAACTCCTGATTGATATCTTCAATCAAGACGAAGAAGACCATGTTGAAGCAGCGCACCATCAAATCCATCGTGAAGACCGTGGGTATCGGTGTCCACTCGGGCCGCAAGATCGAGCTGACGCTCCGTCCCGCCGCGCCCGGCACGGGCATCGTCTTTTCACGCGTCGACCTGCCCACGCCGGTCGACATTCCCGCATCGGCGATGTCGATCGGCGACACGCGGCTCGCATCGGTGCTGCAGAAGGATGGCGTGCGCGTGTCGACGGTCGAGCACCTGATGTCCGCGTGTGCGGGTCTCGGCATCGACAACCTGTATGTCGACGTG
Source organism: Burkholderia sp. BCC0419 (assembly GCF_902830285.1). Classification (NCBI taxonomy): domain Bacteria; kingdom Pseudomonadati; phylum Pseudomonadota; class Betaproteobacteria; order Burkholderiales; family Burkholderiaceae; genus Burkholderia; species Burkholderia sp. BCC0419. The sequence goes on along the minus strand of NZ_CADESR010000001.1, from coordinate 3,020,035 downwards.
ACGGCCGAGGAAATCCCGATCATGGACGGCAGCGCGGCCACGTTCGTGTTCCTGATCCAGTCCGCCGGCATCGAGGAGCAGAACGCGCCGAAGCGCTTCATCAAGGTGACGAAGCCGGTCGAGATCCGCGACGGCGACAAGTTCGCGCGTCTCGATCCGTATTTCGGCTTCAAGCTGAAGTTCTCGATCGACTTCCGCCACCCGGCCGTCGACAAGACGGGCCAGGAGCTCGAAGTCGATTTCGCGACCACGTCGTACGTGCGCGAGATCGCGCGTGCGCGCACGTTCGGCTTCGCGCACGAAGCCGAGATGCTGCGCGAGATCGGCCTGGCGCGCGGCGGCAGCATGGACAACGCGATCGTGCTCGACGAGTACCGGATCCTGAACAACGACGGGCTGCGCTACGACGACGAGTTCGTGAAGCACAAGATGCTCGACGCGATCGGCGATCTGTACGTGATCGGCCACCCGCTGCTGGCGTCGTACACCGCGTACAAGTCGGGCCACGGCCTGAACAACGCGTTGCTGCGCGAGCTGCTCGCGCACGAAGACGCGTACGAGATCGTGACGTTCGACGATCCGCAGGCTGCGCCGAAAGGGTTTGCGTTCGACGCGCAGACGGCCTTCGCGTGACCGGCGTTCGTTACCGCAAGCGATAAAAAAGCGACCCTCGGGTCGCTTTTTTGTTGGTTGGCCGCCGCCGGCGGCCGGTGCGGTCAACGCGGCTTCGCGCCGTGCCGTGCCGCCATCCGCGCGAGCGCGGCCTGCAGCGGCGACGGTTCGAGGTGATCGGCGAGGTCGCGCAGCGCGGCGGCGCCGGCCGAGGTCATCCGCGCCTGCTTCACGTGCGGCGGCTCCGGCGCGTCCTTCGGCCGCACGCGCACGCGCAGCGTGGTCACGGGCCAGCCGCGCTTCTGGAGATCGCCGAGCAGCCGCACTTCGACCTGTCGCAGCCGTGCGGCCAGCGCATTGTGCGCGGCAAAGAGGGTCAGGGTGCCGTCCTTGATGAAACCCGGTTCGACGTGATTCGCCAGATAGTCGGGCAGGCATGCGCCGAGGTCGCGCTGCAGCGACGCGATCTGCTCGACGCCGGCGCGCAGCGCCGCGAATGCGTCGGTACGACCGAGCACTTCGGACACGGGTTGCGGGCGATAGGCGGCGAGCGGGCCGAAACGCTTGGAAAATCGGTTCATCGAGGCTTTCTTCGAGCGCGCACGCGCGCGGACGTTGCGGCCGATTGTACCCGCGCCGGCCCGCGTACGGGCGGCTTTCGCCCCTGTCCGCCCGGCCTAGGCACGCAATGCCCGTCCGGCCGGGACGCAGGCGCACGCGTTCCCGCGTGCTAAAATTCAACGTTTGAGTCCACTAATTCGCTAAGCCGCCGAGGCTCGGGCGCCGGGGCGCGCAACACGCGCCGGGCGCCGGTGCTGCGACGCAGGATCCGATCCGATGACAACCGGTTTTCTCCAGAAAATTTTTGGCAGCCGCAACCAGCGGCTCGTCAAGCAATACCAAAAGACCGTCGCGACGATCAATGCGCTCGAAACGCAGATCGAGAAGCTGACGGACGACCAGTTGCGCGGCAAGACGGATGAATTCCGCCAGCGGGTCGCGGCCGGCGAGTCGCTCGACAAGCTGTTGCCCGAGGCCTTCGCGGTCTGTCGCGAGGCGAGCCGCCGCGTGCTGAAGATGCGGCACTTCGACGTGCAGATGATCGGCGGCATGGTGCTCCACTACGGCAAGATCGCGGAAATGCGCACCGGCGAGGGCAAGACGCTCGTCGCGACGCTGCCCGTGTACCTGAATGCGCTGGCCGGCCGCGGCGTGCACGTCGTGACCGTCAACGATTACCTCGCGCAGCGCGACGCCGAATGGATGGCGCGCCTCTACAACTTCCTCGGTCTGTCGGTCGGCATCAACCTGTCCGGCATGGAGCACGACCAGAAGCAGCAGGCCTACGCGGCGGATATCACGTACGGCACGAACAACGAATTCGGCTTCGACTACCTGCGCGACAACATGGTCTACGAGACCGACGCGCGCGTGCAGCGGGCGCTGAACTTCGCGGTCGTCGACGAAGTGGACTCGATCCTGATCGACGAAGCGCGGACACCGCTGATCATTTCGGGCCAGGCCGAGGATCACACCGAGCTGTACGTGCGGATGAACGCACTGCCGCCGCTGCTCGAGCGCCAGATCGGCGAAGAGAAGGCTGACGGCACGGGCGTCGAGAAGCCGGGCGACTACACGCTCGACGAGAAGGCGCGCCAGGTGTTCCTGACGGAATCGGGCCACGAGAAGGCCGAGCGCCTGCTCGCCGAATGGGGCCTGATCGGCGAGGGCGAGAGCCTGTACGCGCCGCAGAACATCACGCTGATGCACCACGTGTACGCGGCGCTGCGCGCCCACACGCTGTTCCACAAGGATCAGCACTACGTCGTGCAGAACGGCGAAGTGGTCATCGTCGACGAATTCACGGGCCGCCTGATGGCGGGCCGCCGCTGGTCCGACGGCCTGCACCAGGCGGTCGAGGCGAAGGAGCACGTGAAGATCCAGAGCGAGAACCAGACGCTCGCGTCGATCACGTTCCAGAACTACTTCCGGATGTACGCGAAGCTGGCCGGCATGACCGGTACCGCGGACACGGAAGCGTACGAATTCAACGAGATCTACGGCCTCGAGACGGTCGTGATCCCGACCAACCGCCCGCCGAAGCGGATCGACAAGCAGGACCAGATCTACAAGACGGCCAAGGAGCGCTACGACGCGGTGATCCGCGACATCCGCGACTGCTACGAGCGCGGCCAGCCGGTGCTGGTCGGCACGACGTCGATCGAGAACTCCGAACTGCTGTCGCACCTGCTGAAGCAGGCCGGGCTGCCGCACGAAGTGCTGAACGCGAAGCAGCACGAGCGTGAAGCGGCGATCGTCGCGGAAGCCGGCCGTCCGAACCGCGTGACGATCGCGACCAACATGGCCGGTCGCGGTACCGACATCGTGCTCGGCGGCAACGCCGAGAAGCAGGCTGCGTTCATCGAGGCCGACGATGCGATCCCGGCCGACGAAAAGGCGCGCCGCATCCAGAAGCTGCACGACGAGTGGGAAACGCTGCACGAGCAGGTGAAGGCCGCGGGCGGCCTGCACATCATCGGCACCGAGCGCCACGAATCGCGCCGGATCGACAACCAGCTGCGCGGCCGTGCGGGCCGTCAGGGCGATCCGGGCTCGTCGCGCTTCTACCTGTCGCTCGACGATCCGCTGCTGCGCATCTTCGCGGGCGATCGCGTGCGCTCGATCATGGATCGCCTGAAGATGCCGGAAGGCGAGGCGATCGAAGCGGGCATCGTCACGCGGTCGATCGAATCGGCGCAGCGCAAGGTCGAAGCGCGCAACTTCGACATCCGCAAGCAGCTGCTCGAATACGACGACGTGTCGAACGACCAGCGCAAGGTGATCTACCAGCAGCGCAATGAACTGCTCGAAGCGCACGACATCACCGAGACGATCACCGCGATGCGTCACGGCGTGATCACCGAAGTCGTCCGCCAGTTCGTGCCGGAAGGCAGCATCGAGGAGCAGTGGGACGTGCCGGAGCTCGAGGAAGCGTTGCGCAACGACTGGCAGCTCGACCTCGCGATCCAGGAAATGGTGAACGAGTCGTCGTCGATCACGACCGACGAGATCCTCGACGCCGTGATGACGGCCGCCGACGAGCAGTACGAGGCGAAGGTCGCGATGGTCGGCCGCGAATCGTTCAGCGCGTTCGAGCGCTCGGTGATGCTGCAGACGGTCGACCGCCTGTGGCGCGAACACCTCGCGGCGCTCGACCACCTGCGCCAGGGCATCCATCTGCGCGGCTATGCGCAGAAGAACCCGAAGCAGGAGTACAAGCGCGAGGCGTTCGAGCTGTTCGCCGCGATGCTCGACGCGATCAAGCAGGAAGTCACGCGCATCGTGATGAACGTGCAGATCCAGTCGCCGGAACAGCTCGAGGAAGCGGCCGAGCAGATCGAGGAGCGTAGCGGCCATCTCGAGAACGTCGAATACCAGCACGCCGACTACGCGGACGCCGGCGCGCCGGTGGCGAACGTCACGGCAGCCGCGGCGGCCGCGGCGACGGCCGACATGGTCGGCAGCGCGATGACGCACAGCGGCCCCGGCGGCGAAATGCCGAAGGTCGGCCGCAACGACCCGTGCCCGTGCGGCAGCGGCAAGAAGTACAAGCAATGTCACGGGAAGCTGTCATGATCGGCGGCGGCACGCGTCACGCGTGCCGCGTCGTTCATCGCTTCGAGTCAGTGATGTGAGTTGTGGCGGCCCGCGCGTGCGGCCGCCGGTTCTTCCAATCGATGCCGGCCCATGCCGGCATTTTCCATCCGGCAGGTGTGCCCCATGGCTGTCAATTTTCCGTCGATCGATCCCGCCCAACTGCATCCCGTCGCCGGCGTCACGCTCGGCTGGGCGGAAGCGAACATCCGCAAGCCGAATCGCAAGGACGTGCTGGTCATCTCCGTCGACGAAGGCGCGACGGTCGCGGGCGTGTTCACCGAAAACCGTTTCTGCGCGGCGCCGGTCACCGTCTGCCGCGAGCATCTGGCGAAGGTGCGTGCGGGCGGCGCGGGCATCCGCGCGCTGGTCGTGAATACGGGCAATGCGAACGCGGGCACCGGCGAGCCGGGCCTCGTGAACGCCCGCGAGACCTGCACGGAACTCGCGCGTCTCGCGGGCATCGAGCCGGCGCAGGTGCTGCCGTTCTCGACCGGCGTGATCCTCGAGCCGCTGCCGATCGACCGCCTGAAGGCCGGCTTGCCGGCCGCGCTCGCGAACCGCAAGGCCGCGAACTGGTTCGACGCCGCGCAGGCGATCATGACGACCGACACGCTGCCTAAGGCCACCTCGCGCCAGGTGACGATCGACGGTCACACGGTCACGCTGACGGGCATCAGCAAGGGCGCGGGCATGATCAAGCCGAACATGGCGACGATGCTCGGCTTCCTCGCGTTCGATGCGAACGTCGCGCAGCCGGTGCTCGACACGCTCGTGAAGGAAGTCGCCGACCGCTCGTTCAACTGCATCACGATCGACGGCGACACGTCGACGAACGACTCGTTCATCCTGATCGCGTCGGGCAAGAGCACGCTGCCCGCGATCACGTCGACCGATTCGCCGGCCTATGCGGCGCTGCGCGACGCGGTGACGGAAGTCGCGCAGGCGCTGTCGCAGCTGATCGTGCGCGACGGCGAAGGCGCGACGAAATTCATGACGGTGCAGGTCGAAGGCGGCAAGAGTGTCGCCGAATGCCGCCAGATCGCGTACGCGATCGGCCATTCGCCGCTCGTGAAGACGGCCTTCTACGCATCCGACCCCAACCTTGGCCGAATTCTCGCGGCGATCGGCTATGCGGGCGTCGCGGATCTCGACGTCGGCAAGATCGACCTCTATCTCGACGACGTGCTCGTCGCGAAGGCCGGCGGCCGCAACCCCGCCTACCAGGAAGAGGACGGCCAGCGCGTGATGAAGCAGAGCGAGATCACGATCCGCGTGCTGCTCGGCCGTGGCGACGCGCAGGCGACCGTCTGGACGTGCGACCTGTCGCACGATTACGTGAGCATCAACGCGGACTACCGCTCCTGATCGGGAGCGCTCGAACGACATGGACAAGCTTGAACAGTTTCTGACGCGCGCGGAAGCGCTGCTCGGCCGTCTCGAAGGGATGCTGCCGCCCGCACCGGCGGCCATCGACTGGAACGCGGCCCACGCGTTCCGCTGGCGCAAGCGCCAGGGGCGCGGTTACCTGCAGCCGGTGCCGGCCGTGTCGTCGATCACGCTCGACGACCTGCACAACATCGATCGCCAGAAAGCGCTGATCGACCAGAACACGCGGCAGTTCGTGCAGTGCAAGCCGGCCAACAACGTGCTGTTGACCGGCGCACGCGGTACCGGCAAGTCGTCGCTGATCAAGGCGTGCCTGAATGCGTACGCGAACGACGGGCTGCGCCTGATCGAAGTCGACAAGGACGACCTGCACGATCTCGGCGACATCGTCGACCTGATCTCGCAGCGTCCGGAGCGGTTCATCGTGTTTTGCGACGACCTGTCGTTCGAGGATGGCGAATCGGGCTACAAGGCGCTGAAGGTCGCGCTCGACGGGTCGATCGCCGCGCAGTCGGACAACGTGCTGATCTACGCGACGTCGAACCGCCGCCATCTGCTGCCCGAGTACATGAGCGACAACGAGTCGTACAAGCATCTCCCGGACGGCGAGATTCACCCCGGCGAAGTCGTCGAGGAGAAGATCTCGCTGTCGGAGCGCTTCGGCCTGTGGGTCAGCTTCTATCCGTTCAAGCAGGACGACTACCTCGACATCGTCGCGCACTGGCTGCGTCACTTCGGCTGCCCGGATGCGGAGATCGAGACGGCACGCGGCGACGCGCTGGTGTGGGCGCTCGAGCGCGGTTCGCGCTCGGGCCGCGTCGCATGGCAGTTCGCGCGTGACTGGTCGGGTCGCAAGGAGCAGGCATGAGCGCGGATCGGGCACAGGGCGCCGTACGGGCGCCGGACGGCCGCAAGGTGACGGAAGTCGCGGTCGGCGTGATGGTGCAGCCGGACGGCAGGTATCTGCTCGCGCAACGCCTGCAGGGCAAGCCGTATGAAGGTTACTGGGAGTTTCCGGGCGGCAAGCTGGAGGCCGGCGAAAGCGTCGAGGACGCGCTGGCGCGCGAGCTGCACGAGGAACTCGGCATCGAAGTCACGGCCAGCCACCGCTGGCACATGCTCGAGCACGATTATCCGCACGCATATGTGCGGCTCTATTTCTGCAAGGTGACCGGCTGGACGGGCGAGCCGCACAGCAAGGAAGGGCAGGCGTTCGTGTGGCAGCAACTGCCGGTCGAGGTCGCGCCGTTGCTGCCGGCGGCGCTGCCGGTGCTCGAACTGCTCGAGAAGGAAGCGGCGTCGCACTGACGCCGCAGCGGCCTGCCGGAAAGGCGGGCCATATCGCGGGTGGCCGGCGTTGCGCCGGTCAGCTGTCGCGACGGCCGTCCGTGCCGTCTTCTTCCGACGACGGGCCCTCGTCGGAGGCGCCTCCGATCCGGTACTTTTCCGCGGCCCATGCGCCGAGGTCGAGCTGCTTGCAGCGGGCCGAACAAAACGGGCGGAACTGATTTTCAGGCGTCCAGCGCACTTGGGCGCCGCACGACGGACATTTCACGACGGTAGTCATACGAAAGCATCGATCCGGCACGCGGCCGTTACAGATTACACAGTGTCAGATGGAACGGCACGTCGATGTCCACCGCGCGCGGCCGCACATCGCCGTCCTGCATGGTGAACCGCACCCACAACATGTATTTGTTGGCGCTCGCTTCGGGAATGACGCGCAACTCCGGCGGCACCCGTACCTGCATCAGCTGGTAGCTGCGGCCGGACAGCATCTGCTGGTAGCTGCCCTGCATCGCCATGACCTTCGACGCCTGACCCGATTCGCGCGCGAGCCGCAGCACGATCGCCGCGGCGTCACGCAACGGCAGCATCGGCAGGATCCACTTCGCGATGTCCTGGCGCCGCTGCTCGGCGGGCCACTGCTGCCACGCGTAGTACGACGGCAGGTCGAACTTGCACGTCCCGCCCGGAATTACCGCGCGGCTGCGGATGCTGGCGAGCCACTCGTTGTCGACGAGGTGCTGGCCGGTCTTGCCCTGCATCTGCGCGAGATTCGCGAGCGTCTGCTCGATTTCACCGAGCACGGCTTCGAGCGCGTTCTGCTCGATGCCCGGATTGCCGCGAAAGGGGGCGAGCGTCTGGCGTTGACGTTCGAGCTCCTTCATCAGATCCGATTTCAGGTCCGCGCGGCCCGTTACCTCGGCGATTTCGAACAGCGTCGTCAGCGCGACGTGGTGTTCACGCGGGTCCTCCTGAGCCAAAAAGAACGCGAAGCGCTCGAACAGATCTTCGAGACGCAACAGCGTGCGAATTCGCTCGTTGAACGGATACTCGTAAAGAATCAAGCGCGCTCGCCTCTTGGGTAGGGATTGAAACAATGAAGGACATTCTAATGCCCCCTCTCTACCCTAGCAACGCGCCAATTTCGTACACCATCACGATTGCGCGCGACGCTTAGTGCGCGGCGGCCGCGAATCCGACATAGCGTTGGTGCAGTGCATCGACCTGCGCGGCGAGCGCAGCGGGCGTGACCGCGTCGTTGACGATCACGTCGTCGGCCGCCGCGAGGCGGGCTTCGCGCGTCGCCTGTCGCGCGATGATCGCTTCGACCTGTTCGCGCGTGAAGCCGTTGCGCCGCATCACGCGCGCGATCTGCGTTTCGACCGGGCAGTCGACGACCAGCACGCGATCGCTGCGCGCCTTCCAGGTGCCCGACTCGACGAGCAGCGGCACGACGAACATCACGTACGGGCCCCGTGCTTCACGCGCCTCGCGATCGGTCTCCGCGCGGATCAGCGGGTGCGTGATCGCTTCGAGGCGCCGGCGCGCGTCGTCGTCGCTGAAGATCAGCGTGCGCATCTTCGCGCGATCGAGCGAGCCGTCGGCGGCCACGAAGCCGCGACCGAACGCTTGCTCGATCGCCGGCATCGCGAGACCGCCCGGCGCGGTGATGCGGTGGGCAATCAGGTCGGTATCGACGAGCGATGCGCCACGGGCGCCGAACAGGTCGGCGACGGTCGTCTTGCCGCTGCCGATGCCGCCCGTGAGTCCTACTGAAAACATGTCAGCCTCCGAGCGCCGCATAGAAAGGTGTGCCGAAAAACAGCGTGGCGACACCGCCGGCCGCGAGGAACGGGCCGAACGGAATCGGCTCCTCGAAGCGCATGCGGCCGCGCCAGGTCGCGACGAGCCCGACGAGCGCGCCGGTCACCGCTGCGAACAGCACGACCTGCGGCAGTGCGGCCCAGCCCATCCACGCGCCGAGCGCGGCAAGCAGCTTCAGGTCGCCGAAACCGATGCCCTCGATGCCGCGCAGCCATTTGAACAGCCAGTAGATCGACCACAGGAACAGGTAGCCGGCCATCGCGCCGATCACGGCCGAACGCAGCGACGTGAAGGTGCCGCCGAGGTTCAGCACGAGCCCGGCCCACAGCAGCGGCAGCGTCATCGAGTCGGGCAGGTAGCCGGTCCGGATATCGATCGCGCTCATCGCGAGCAGCGCCGCGCACAGCGCGAACGCGGCAAGCGCGGCGACGGTCGGGCCGAACGCAGCGAGCGAGACGGCGGCGAGCAGTGCGCACGCGAGTTCGACGAGCACATAGCGGATGCCGATCGCATGGCCGCAGCGCCGGCAGCGCCCGCGCAGCATCAGGTAGCTGACGAGCGGGATGTTTTCCCACGCGCGCAATACGTGGCCGCAGTGCGGGCAGGCGCTGCGCGGGCGCCACAGATCGTAGCGCGGCGGATAACCGTCGTCGGGCGGGGCGCTCGCGGCGCCCGTCGCTTCGTCGATCTCGGCCTGCCACGCGCGCTGCATCATCACGGGCAACCGGTGCACGACCACGTTCAGGAAGCTGCCGATGCAAAGGCCGATGGCGACCGCGAACGCATACTGCAGCGCGGGCGGCAGCATCGCCAGCGCGAGCAGCGTGCTCTCGGGCGAATCGGAAACGGCGGACAGGGGCGCTGGCGTCATGAGGCTCAAGGTTCGGACTAAAAGGCGACAGAATCGGTTGCGATGCTACACCACGTTGCCGAGTTGAAGGATCGGCAGGTACATCGCGATCACGAGGCCGCCGACGAGGGCGCCCAGGACGATCACGATCAACGGTTCGCCGAGCGCCGCGAGCGCATCGAGGCGCGCGTCGAGCTGGCGTTCGCACAACGCGGCGATGTCGGCGAGCATCGTGTCGAGGGAACCGGATTCCTCGGCGACGGCGATCGGTTGCACGACGTCGTCCGGAAAGCAGCCGGCCGAATGCATCGCATCGGCCAGACGCACGCCGCGCAACACGCGTGCGGCGATGTGCGCGGTGGCGTGCGCGAACACCGGATGGCCGGCCGTGCGCTCGAGCGTGGCGAACGCATCGGCGAGCGGCACGCCGGCGCCGAGCAGGGTCGCCAGCGAGCGGCACCAGCGTGCGGCCGCGAACCGCTCCAGCGCGCTGCCCGCGAGCGGGGCGCGCAGCAGGCGCCGCGCGAGCGCATGACGCAGCGCGGCCGAGCGCTGGAGCGCATGTCGCGCGGCAAGCGCCGTGGCGGCCGCGCCGGCCAGGAGCACGCCGCCCCACGCCGACAGCGCGGCGGACAGCGCGAGCAGTGCGCGGGTCGGTGCGGGCAGGGCGGCGCCGAAACCGTCGAAGATCTGCCGGAAGGTCGGCACGACCCATACCATCAATGCTGCCGAGATCGCGAGCCCGAACAGGATGACGGCGGCCGGATACGCGAGCGCGGCACGCAGCTTGCGCCATTGCGCATCGGCGCGCTCGCGGTGTTCCGCGATCCGCGTCAGCACGATGCCGAGCGAACCGGACGCCTCGCCGACCTCGATCAACTGGCGATACAGCGTGCCGAACTGCGATGGATAACGTGCGAGCGCATCGGCGAAGCGCCGGCCGCCGACGATTTCGCGGGCGAGCCCCGCGGCGATGCGCGGCACGCCGTCGCGCGTGCGGGTGCGCGCGAGCATCTCGAGCGACGGCGCGAGCGGCAGGCCGGCCTGCAGCAGGCTCGCGAGCTGGCGCGTGAAGCGCGTGATGTCGCGCGCGGCGGCCGCAGGCGGACGGGCCGGCCCGCGGACGTCGAGCGACAGTACCGCGATGCCGTCGCGCGCGAGCGTGGCGCGCGCGGCCGCGGCGTCGAAGGCGATGACGATCCCGCGGCGCGGCGAGCCGTCGCGACGGCGGCCGCGCCATGCAAAGCGGGTTTCGCGCGGCGGCGTGCGCATGTTCACGCCGCGGGTGTGGCGGCGACGGCTTCCGCGATGCTCGTCGTGCCGTCCATGACGCGCGTGAATGCCGCGTCGCGCAGGGTGCGCACGCCCTCGGCCGCCACGCATTGCGCGAGTTCGCCGACGCTCGCCCGCGCGACGATGCGCTCGGCCAGCGCGGGCGATACCGGCATCGTCTGATGCAGGCCGATGCGGCCGCGATAGCCGATCCCGTGACAGGCGGAACAGCCGCGCGCGACGAACGGCCGCCATCCGGCCGCCAGCGCTGCCGGGTCGCAGCCGGCTTCCCGCAGCGCGCGCGCCGATGCGTCCGAATGCACGCGGCAGGCGACGCACAGGCGCCGGACGAGACGCTGCGCGGTGACGAGGTGCAGCGCGGCAGCGAGGTTGTACGGCGCGACGCCGATGTCGAGCAGCCGCGCGACGGCGGCCGGCGCGTCGTTGGTGTGCAGCGTCGACAGCACGAGATGGCCGGTCTGCGCGGCCTTGATCGCGACATCGGCCGTCTCCGCATCGCGAATCTCCCCGACCATGATGACGTCCGGATCCTGCCGCAACAGCGCGCGCAGCGCCGTCGCGAACGTGAGCCCCGCCTTGTCGGCGACCCCGACCTGGTTGATCCCGTCGAGCTGGATCTCGGCGGGATCCTCGACCGTGCAGACGTTGTGCGCGTCGCGATCGAGCATCTGCAGCGCGCAGTAGAGCGACAGCGTCTTGCCGCTGCCGGTCGGGCCCGTGACGAGCACGAGGCCATGCGGCGCGCGGATCGCGGCCTCCATCGCGGCGGCCTGCCGCGCGTCGAAGCCGAGGTTGGCAAGTGTGAGATCGGGCGGCAGCGTTTCGAGCCGCCGCAGCACGAGCTTTTCGCCGAACAGCGTGGGCAGCGAACTGACGCGGTAGTCGCCGCGCGTGCCGCCGTCGATCGCGATGCGCAGCCGGCCGTCCTGCGGAAGCCGCCGCTCGGCGATGTCCATGCGCGAGAGCACCTTGATCCGCGTGACGAGCGCATCGCGCAGGTGCAGCGGCGGTCGCGCCTGTTCATGCAGCACGCCGTCGATGCGCAGACGGATGCGCCAGCCGGCTTCGAACGGCTCGACGTGGATGTCCGACGCGTCGCGCACGCGCGCCGCATGCAGCGTGTCGGTCAGCAGCCGTACGGCGGGGGCATCGTCGAGCTGGGCCGCATCGAGTGCATGGGGCGCGGCGGCGGGCGGCGCGTCGGAATGCGCGGGCGACGACTGCGTGTGCAGAGGCGCCCCGGAGGAAGGGAAATGCATGTGAGCCGGCACGCTGGCCGCCTGTTGACCGTGATGCGCTGATGATCGCGCGTCGCGGGCGGCGCCGGCAGTCGGCCGTTCGGTTAGCGCGAGGCGGCGCGTCCGGTGCGCGTGCCTCGCGGCTTGAAGAGCTTGACGGTGCGTACTGCCTGATCGTCGCTGCGCATCACTTCGAGCATCACGTCGCCGATTTTCACGCACACGTCGTCTTCCGGAATTTCCTCGAGGATCTCGAGTACCAGTCCGTTCAGCGTCTTCGGCCCGTCGGTCGGCAGTTTCAGGTGCAGCCAGCGGTTCAGTTCGCGCAGCGGCATGCTGGCCGAGACGATGCATTCGCCGTTCTCGTCCCAGCCGCCCGCGCGTTCGCTGCGCGGCATCGACGTCGTGAATTCACCGATCAGTTCCTCGATGATGTCCTCGGGCGTGACGAGCCCTTCGAGTTCGCCGTACTCGTTGACGACGAGCGCGGTGCGCTGCCGGGTTTCCTGGAAGAACTGGAGCTGCTGGACCACCGGCGTGCCCGACGGCACGTAGTACGGTTCGGCGAGCAGCGTGCGCAGCGTCTCGCGGTCGAAATCCTGGTTGTGCAGCCCGGTGAGCGTCTTGCGCACGTGCAGCACGCCGAGCACCTTGTCGATGTCGCCTTCGTAGACCACCAGGCGGTTGTGATAGCAGGTTTCGAGCTGATGCAGGATGTCGTCGAGCGGCGCGTAGAAGTTGAGCGACTCGATCTGGCGGCGCGGCACCATCACGTCGTCGACCGTGATGTTCTCGAGGTCGAACAGGTTGAGCAGGATGCTGCGGTGCTTGGTCGGCATGAAACTGCTCGATTCGAGCACGATGGCCCGCAGCTCGTCGGCCGACATCCGCTGGTCGCGGCCCTTCTTCGTGTTGATGCGCAGCACCCACAGCACGCCGTTCGCGAGCGCATTGACGAACCAGACGACCGGCTTGAACACGCGCATCAGCGGGGCGATCACGAGGCTCGCGGGCAGCGCGATGCGTTCGGGGAACGTCGCGCCGACGATCTTCGGCGCGATTTCCGCGAACACGATGATCAGGAACGCGACGACGCCGGTCGCGATCGACAGCGCGAGGTTGTTGCGGCCGAACGTATGGAGCGCGAGCGAGGTCGTGAGGACCGGGATGATCGTGTTGAACAGGTTGTTGCCGATCAGGATCACGCTGAGCAGCAAGTCAGTGCGCGTGAGCAGCCCCTGCGTGGTTTTCGCGCCGAGTGCGCCCTGGCCGACGAGATGCTTCAGCCGATGGCGATTGAGCGCCATCATCGCGGTCTCGGAAATGGAAAAGAAGCTGGAACAGAGGAGAAGCAGGAAGACGGCGCCGATTTGCGCCCATAAGGGAATTTGGTCCACGCGTTGGAAAGGGCAGTGAAGGACAGGGATGGGGGAAATATAGCAGAGGCCGGCGACCGCGATGTGTCGCGCGCGACACGCGGGGCCCGCGGCGGCCGGACGAAAAAAAACCGTGCACGCGGTGCACGGTTTTTTTAAATCTGGTCGGGGTGAGAGGATTCGAACCTCCGGCCTCTACGTCCCGAACGTAGCGCTCTACCAGGCTAAGCTACACCCCGATTTTTGCTCTTCGGACTTCGCTGTCTTCGTGAAGATCGTTGCGTCGTCTCAAGCAAGAACGTAACTATAACGATGTTTTTTCTAAAAGGGAATACTTGGATGAAGAAAATTTTTGAGACAAGGCATCGCTTCCCGTTCGCGGCGTGTTTACGATTGCCGCGACGTCGAATATGAGCACAACCCGAGCAGGCTTTCCTTGTAGATCGAATCAGGAAACGCGGCAATCGCCGCTGCTGCCGCCTGCGCTTCCTGACGCGCGCATTCGAGCGTGTGATCGAGCGCGCCCGAGCGTGTGATCGCTTCGAAAATCGTGTCGAAGCGATCGGTGCCGCCGTGTTCGATCGCCTCGCGGGCGAGCGCCGACTGTTCGGGCGTGCCGCGCTCGATCAGATAGATGAGCGGCAGCGTCGGCTTGCCTTCGCGCAGGTCGTCGCCGGCATTCTTGCCCATCGCCTCGGCGGTGCCGGCATAGTCGAGCCAGTCGTCCATGATCTGGAACGCGGTGCCGATCCGGCGGCCGTATTCGGCGGCGGCGGCCTCGGTCGGTGCATCGGCGCCCGCGAGTACCGCGCCCAAGCGCGCCGACGCCTCGAACAGCTTCGCCGTCTTGTAGCGGATCACCTGCATGTAGCGCGCTTCGTCGACGTCCGCGTCGTGCATGTTGAGGAGCTGCAGCACCTCGCCTTCCGAAATGATCGTCGTTGCTTCGGACAGGATCTCCATCACGCGCATCTTGCCGACGCCGACCATCATCTCGAACGAGCGCGAGTAGAGGTAATCGCCTACCAGCACGCTCGCCGCGTTGCCGAACAGCGCATTGGCGGTCTGGCGGCCGCGGCGCAGCTCGGATTCGTCGACGACGTCGTCATGCAGCAGCGTGGCCGTGTGGATGAACTCGACGACGGCGGCCAGCACGTGCCGCTGATGCGACGTTTCGCCGAGCGCGCCGGCGACGAGCAGCAGCAACGCCGGACGCAGCCGCTTGCCGCCCGCGCCGATGATGTACTCGGCGATCTGGTTGATCAGCAGCACGTCGGACGCGAGGCTTTGCCGGATAACGCGATTCACCTGCTCCATGTCGCTGGTGATCGGGGCGAGCAGGTGGGCGGCGCTGAGGGTGGGGGAGGCGGTGGACGACGACATGATGATGGAATTGGGTGATGCCGCGGATTATAAGTCGAATCCGCGATATGCCGGTCTGTCAGACGCGCCGCGGCGCGATTTTGGCCGTCCGGCCGAGGCCCGCGCGCGGCAATTGTCGATCGGCTTTGACTTGGGTGCTAACCCCATGTATAATCACGTGTTTTCCGCGCGTGGTGTGCGGAAAAATTGGATCCAGAGTGAGGTTCTCAATGTACGCGGTCATAAAAACCGGCGGCAAGCAGTACAAGGTTGCCGTTGGCGAAAAACTCAAAGTAGAACAGATACCGGCTGACATTGACGCTGAAATCACGCTCGACCAGGTTCTCGCAGTGGGCGAAGGCGAATCGATTAAGTTCGGTGCGCCGCTGGTCAGTGGGGCTTCCGTCAAGGCCACCGTTGTGTCGCACGGTCGTCATGCCAAGGTCACCATCTTCAAGATGCGTCGCCGGAAGCACTACCAAAAGCATGGCGGCCACCGCCAGAACTACACTGAGCTGCGCATCGACGCGATCAACGCGTAAGCGCCTCGGTTAAGGAGCAATCAGATGGCACACAAAAAGGCAGGCGGCTCTTCCCGGAACGGCCGCGACTCCGAGTCGAAACGTCTCGGCGTGAAAGTGTACGGCGGCCAGGCGATCAATGCCGGCGGCATCATCGTGCGTCAGCGCGGTACGCGCATGCACGCAGGCGAGAACGTCGGCATGGGCAAGGATCACACCCTGTTCGCGCTGGTCGACGGTCACGTCAAGTTCGCGACGAAGGGCGCGGACAAGAAGCATCTGGTCATCGTTGTCCCGGCGGCTGCCTAAGTCAGGCACCCACGGGCTTCGTAGCCGAAAGGCCCCGCAGTCTTAGCGGGGCCTTTTTTTATTCGGTCGCCGGCACGCACATGCGCCCGGCGACCCTCGCGCAACCGGCGTACGATCGGCCGAACGGCAGATTGTTCAAGCGTGCCGGCGCGCGGCACAATAGCGGAAATACTGGGCGGAGTGACGAATGAAGTTCATTGACGAAGCACGAATCGAAGTCATCGCCGGCGACGGAGGCGATGGCAGCGCGTCGATGCGCCGCGAGAAATTCGTCCCGTTCGGCGGGCCGGACGGTGGCGACGGCGGCCGGGGCGGCAGCGTTTACGCGATCGCCGACCGCAACATCAACACGCTGATCGACTACCGTTACGCGAAGAAGCACCTCGCGCGCAACGGCGAGAACGGCCGCGGCTCGGATTGCTACGGCAAGGGCGGCGACGATGTCACGCTGCGCATGCCGGTCGGCACGATCATCAGCGACATGGATACGGGCGAGCTGATCGCCGACCTGACCGAGCACGACCAGCAGGTGATGCTCGCGCAGGGCGGCGCCGGCGGTCTCGGCAACCTGCATTTCAAGTCGAGCACGAACCGCGCGCCGCGCCAGAAGACGGACGGCAAGCCGGGCGAGCGGCGCATGCTGAAGCTCGAGCTGAAGGTGCTCGCCGACGTCGGCCTGCTCGGCATGCCGAACGCGGGCAAGTCGACCTTCATCTCGTCGGTATCGAATGCGAGGCCGAAGATCGCCGACTACCCGTTCACGACGCTTGCGCCGAATCTCGGCGTGGTGCGTGTCGGCCCGAGCAAGAGCTTCGTGATCGCCGATATCCCGGGGCTGATCGAAGGTGCGGCCGAAGGCGCGGGCCTTGGGCATCAATTCCTGCGCCACCTGCAGCGTACCGGCGTGCTGCTGCATCTGGTCGATCTCGCGCCGTTCGACGAAAGCGTCGATCCGGTCGCGGAAGCGACGGCGATCGTCGGCGAGCTGCGTAAGTACGACGAGGCGCTCTACGAGAAGCCGCGCTGGCTCGTGCTCAACAAGCTGGACATGGTGCCGGAAGACGAGCGCGCGTCGCGCGTCGCGGATTTCCTCGACCGCTTCGGCTGGGACGGTCCCGTGTTCGAGATCTCGGCGCTGACGGGCCAGGGCTGCGAAGCGCTGTGCTACGCGATCTACGACTATCTCTCCGAACATTCGGACGCGCATCGCGCGGCGGAGGCGGAGGATCTCGCGGCGGACGTGCGTTTCCGCGATGCGCCGCCGGCGAAGGGCGATGCGGCGCCGGGCGACGACGCCTGAACGGTGTTCGGTAACGCGCCGGGCGTGCCGCCCGGCGTTGGCGTTCAATCGCGCCCGGCCGGGCAGGCATCAGATACAGGAGACAGTGCAGGATGCGTTCGATCATCGCGGATTCGAAGCGATTGGTGGTGAAGGTGGGCTCCAGCCTCGTGACCAACGACGGCAAGGGGCTCGATCATGCTGCAATCGGCCGCTGGGCAGCCCAGATCGCTGCGCTGCGTGCGCAGGGCAAGGAAGTCGTGCTCGTCAGTTCGGGCGCGATTGCCGAAGGCATGCAGCGGCTCGGCTGGAGCAAGCGGCCGCGGGAAATCGACGAGTTGCAGGCCGCCGCCGCGGTCGGCCAGATGGGGCTCGCGCAAGTCTACGAAAGCCGCTTCACCGAGCATGGCATCCGCACCGCGCAGATCCTGCTCACGCACGCCGATCTGGCTGACCGCGAGCGCTACCTGAATGCGCGATCGACGCTGCTCACGCTGCTGCGGCTCGGCGTCGTGCCGATCATCAACGAAAACGACACGGTCGTCACCGACGAAATCAAGTTCGGCGACAACGACACGCTCGGCGCGCTCGTCGCGAACCTGATCGAAGGCGATGCGCTGATCATCCTCACCGACCAGTCGGGGCTGTTCACGGCCGATCCGCGCAAGGACCCGAATGCGACGCTCGTCGGCGAGGCCAATGCGGGCGCACCGGAGCTCGAGGCGATGGCGGGCGGGGCCGGCTCGAGTCTCGGTCGCGGCGGGATGCTGACGAAGATCCTCGCGGCGAAGCGTGCGGCGCACAGCGGCGCGAATACCGTGATCGCGAGCGGCCGGGAGTCCGACGTGCTCGTGCGTCTGGCGGCCGGCGAGGCGATCGGCACGCAACTGATCGCACGGACCGCGCGGATGGCGGCGCGCAAGCAATGGATGGCCGACCATCTGCAGGTGCGCGGCCATGTCGTGATCGACGCGGGTGCGGTCGAGAAGCTGACGGCCGGCGGCAAGAGCCTGCTGCCGATCGGCGTGATCGACGTGCACGGCGCGTTCGCGCGCGGCGAGGTGATCGCGTGTGTCGGCCCGGACGGGCGCGAGGTGGCGCGCGGGCTCACGAACTACAGCAGTGCGGAAACGAAGCTAATTCACCGCAAGCCGAGCGGCGAGATCGAGACCGTGCTCGGCTACATGCTGGAGCCCGAACTGATTCATCGCGACAACCTCGTGCTGGTGTGATCGCCGGCCGGGTTCTGTCGTTCAAATGAAAAAGCCCGCGCGATGCGGGCTTTTTCATGCGCGGGACGATGCGGGCAACCCGCATCGCGTGCCGTCAGCGCAACTGCGTCATCGCGGTGCGGTGGAACCGGATGTTTTCGAGAATCTGCCGGGTCGAGCCCTGCGGCATCTTGTTCGAACAGAAGTAGTCCTGGTAGAGCGCGGAGTGGTAGGCGTTCAGCTCGCCGTTCTCGATGCGCCGCCAGTCGTTCTCGACGGTGCGGTCCCAGCCGTTGTGGTCCGAGTTCAGGCCGGCGTACTGGCGCCATTCGTAGGTGTCGCAGCGGATGCCTTCGTAGTTCACGTTGCGCGCACCGGCCGGGCTCGTGATGACGACTGCGTAGCGCACGACGCCGTCGCTGCCGACGTCGAGCGACTTCGCATCGACGAAGAACTTGAGCGGGGTGTTCTGCGACACGTTGAACGGCAGCAGATCGCCTGTTTGCGGCAGCGGCGGCAGCGTGTCGACGGCGTTTTCCTTCCAGGTTCCCTGGCGGTCGAGCAGGTACACGAACTCGCTGTCATCCTTGTTGGACGGCGCTTTCGAGTTCGCGCAGCCGGCCAGGGCGGCCATCGCGGCGATCGATGCGAGCGCGAGAGCAATCGCTTTCAATATGCATTCCTCGTAAAAAAAGGGCGCGACACCAAGGTCGCGCCCGGTCATGCAGTCCGACTCGTCATTTGCCGACGATCACGTGGGGCGGCATCTCGTCGAGCGTGCTCGCTTCCACTTCGATCTCCGAACAGACTACCGATGTGTCGACAATCGTCAGCGTCTGGGCCTGTGCGCCAATGACGCGCGGATAGCGCGACACACGCGGCCCGCGCGGCTTCTCGGCTCGCTGCGCCGGGCGGCGCAGGAAGCGCGACAGTTCCGTCAGCGCCAACTGATAGACATCCCGCTTGAACTCGATCACCGCATCGAGCGGCACCCAATACTCGTTCCAGCGCCACGCATCGAACTCCGGGTGGTCGGTCGCGCGCAAGCAAATGTCGCAATCGCGTCCAACCATCCGCAGCAGGAACCAGATCTGCTTCTGGCCGCGGTAATGACCGCGTACTTCGCGTTTGATGAACTTGTCAGGCACCTCGTAACGCAACCAGTCGCGGGTGCGGCCGATTATCTTGACGTGTTCCGGATGCAGGCCCGTTTCCTCGTGCAGTTCCCGGTACATCGCCTGCATGGGGGTCTCGCCGTACTTGATCCCACCTTGAGGAAACTGCCAGGAATGCTCGCGGAGCCGCTTGCCCCAAAACACCTCGTTGCGCGCGTTCAAGAGGATGATGCCGACGTTCGGGCGAAAGCCTTCACGATCCAGCATACAACCACCTTCGAATCCTTTAAAATTGCTTTGATTATAAACAGATAACGGGCGCTGCGCACCGTGACGGAGCGAATCCGCACGGGGTACACCGGCTGAATTGTCCCTGATTAGTCTGCTACGTCATCTGCGCCATCGTCGTTCGCGGCGCGTCGCTTTTTCACCTTGAAACTTTTTCGGGCGCCCCGCCTGGGGGCGCCGTTTTTGGAACCGTCCGCATGAAAGCTTCCCGTTTCTTTATCGGCACCCTTAAAGAGGCACCCGCCGACGCGGAGATCGTCAGCCACAAGCTGATGGTCCGCGCCGGCATGATCCGCCGCGTCGCCGGCGGCATCTACAACTACCTGCCGGTCGGCCTGCGTTCGATTCGCAAGGTCGAGGCGATCGTGCGCGAGGAAATGAACCGGGCGGGCGCCATCGAGCTGCTGATGCCGGCCGTGCAGCCGGCCGAGCTGTGGCAGGAGTCGGGCCGCTGGGAGCAGTACGGCCCCGAGCTGCTGCGCTTCAAGGACCGCAAGGACAACGATTTCGTGATCGGGCCGACGCACGAGGAAGTCGTCACCGACATCGCGCGCAACCAGATCAAGAGCTACCGGCAGATGCCGGTGAATTTCTACCAGATCCAGACGAAGTTCCGCGACGAGATCCGTCCGCGCTTCGGCGTGATGCGCGGCCGCGAATTCATCATGAAGGACGCGTACTCGTTCGACAAGGACGCGGCGGGCCTGAACGAGTCGTACCGCAAGATGTACGACGCGTACGTGCGCATCTTCACGCGCCTCGGCCTCGAGTTCCGCGCGGTCGCGGCCGACAGCGGCTCGATCGGCGGCAACTTCTCGCACGAGTTCCACGTGATCGCCGATACCGGCGAGGACGCGATCGCGTACTGCCCGACGTCGGAATTCGCGGCGAACGTCGAGGCGGCCGAAGCGCTGCCGCTGATTGCCGAGCGCGCGGCGCCGGCCGAAGCGATGGAAAAGGTCGCGACGCCCGGCAAGGCGAAGTGCGAGGCCGTCGCCGAACTGCTGTCGATCCCGCTCGAGCGCACGATCAAGTCGATCGTGCTCGCGACCGACAACGAAGGCGCCGAGCCGACCATCTGGCTCGTGATGCTGCGCGGCGATCACGACCTGAACGAGATCAAGGTGTCGAAGCTGCCGGGCCTGAAGAACCACCGCTTCGCGACCGAGCAGGAAATCGTCGAGTGGTTCGGCACGCCGCCGGGCTACCTCGGCCCGGTCGCCACGAAGAAGCCGGTGAAGGTGATCGCCGATCGCACGGTCGCGAACATGAGCGACTTCGTCGTCGGCGCGAACGAGGTCGACTATCACATCGCCGGCGTGAACTGGGGCCGCGACCTGCCGGAGCCGGAAGTCGCCGACGTGCGCAACGTGAAGAAGGGCGACCCGTCGCCGGACGGCAAGGGCGCGATCGACATCTGTCGCGGCATCGAAGTCGGCCACGTGTTCCAGCTCGGCACCAAGTACTCGGAAGCGATGGGCGCGACGTTCCTCGACGAGTCGGGCAAGCCGCAGCCGATGCTGATGGGCTGCTACGGCGTCGGCATCACGCGTATTCTCGGCGCGGCGATCGAACAGAATTTCGACGACCGCGGCATCATCTGGCCCGAGTCGATCGCGCCGTTCGAGGTCGTGCTGTGCCCCATGGGCTATGACCGCAGCGACATGGTGCGCGAGACGGCCGACAAGCTGTACGCGGAACTCGTCGCGGCCGGCATCGACGTGATCCTCGACGATCGCGGTGAGCGCCCGGGCGTGATGTTCGCCGACTGGGAGCTGATCGGCGTGCCGCATCGCCTCGTGATCGGCGAGCGCGGCCTGAAGGAAGGCAAGATCGAGTACCAGGGCCGCCGCGATGCCGAAGCGACGCTGCTGCCGGCCGACACGGCCGCGGCGGCGGTCGCCGAGAAGATCCGCGCCGCGCTCGCACACTAAGCGCGGCGACCGGGCGACACGATGGAATACACGTTCCTGTCGGCCACCGTGCTTCTCGTGCTGATCACGGATCCGCTCGGCAACATCCCGCTGTTCATTACGGCGATGCGGGATGTGCCGCGCGAGCGGCGCGTGAAGCTGATCCTGCGTGAAGTGGGGATCGCGTTCGTGATCCTGCTGTTCTTCATGCTGGTCGGCGACCGCTTCCTGCGGATGATGAGCCTCACCGACCTGTCGCTGCGGCTCGGCGGCGGGATCGTGCTGTTCCTGATCGCGCTGCGGATGATCTTCCCGCATCCGGACGGCGCGCTCGGCAGCGATCCGCGCGCGGGCGGCGAGCCGTTCATCGTGCCGCTCGCGATTCCGGCGCTGGCCGGGCCGTCCGCGCTCGCGACGGTGATGCTGATGACGTCGCAGGCGCCCGGCAAGATGCTCGAGTGGGTCGGCGCGCTGACGGTCACGATGATCGTCTGCGCGATCACGCTGGTGCTGGCCGAGCGGATCCAGCAGTGGCTCGGCGAACGGACGGTCGCGGCGTTCGAGCGGCTGATGGGCCTCGTGCTGGTCGCGATCTCGGTCGAGATGCTGCTGGCGGGCATCCGCGCGTTCGTGCACCAGTTATAGGGCAGGCGGCGCGCGCACAAAAAAGCGGCGCTCCGGGAAACCGGGGCGCCGCTTTCTATTTATATGGCGGGTAGAGAGCGGGCAGCGCCGCGATCAGACGTTCGCGGTCAGCGCGCGGATCGTCGGCAGGTTGCGCCAGTAGCCCTTCGCGTCCATCCCGCAGCCGAACACGTAGCGGTCCGGCACCGAGAAACCGCAGAAGTCGGGGTGCAGCGGTTTCGCCTTCGCGAGCGTCTTCTCGCACAGCACGGCCGACATGAAGCGCTGCGCGCCCATGTCGAGAATGCGGTCGCGGATCGCGGCCATCGTCTCGCCTTCGTCGAGGATGTCGTCGAGTACGAGCACGATGCGGTCCTTCACCGATTCGCGCGGTGCGACGCGCCAGTGCATCTCCGGGCTGCCCTGCGTCGTGTTGCGGTAGCGGGTCAGGTGGATGTAGTCGAATTCGAGCGGGAAATCGAGATGCGGCAGCAGCATCCCGGTAAACACCGCGGCGCCGCCCATCACCGAGAGAACGAGCGGGAACGCGTCGCCGATCTCGGCGCGGATCGCGTCGGCCATCTTCGAGATCGACGCGTTGACGGCGTCGGCCGAGACGATCTCTTCGGAGTGGTCGAAAATGTGGAGGGCTTCTTCGCGGTTCATGTGTTCTGGCGGGCAGTCGGTATACAAATAAGGATGAGGCAGAACGGCAGGCGCGCGCTACGGCAAAAACCCGCGCGCCGGCCGACGGGCGGAATCAGCGCATGCCGGGCATCATGCCCTTCAGGCCGCGCATCATCTTCTGCATGTTGCCGCCCTTCAGCTTCTTCATCATCGTACGCATCTGGTCGTACTGGTTCAGCATCCGGTTGACTTCCTGCACCGGCACGCCCGCGCCGGCGGCAATGCGGCGCTTGCGCGTCGCCTTGATGATTTCGGGTTTCGCGCGCTCGGCGGGCGTCATCGAGCTGATGATGCCTTCCATCCGGCGGATCGACTTCTCGGCCTGGCCCATGTCGGCGCCGGCCGCCGCCTGCTGGAACTGCGCGGGAAGTTTATCCATCAGCGACGACAGGCCGCCCATGTTCTTCATCTGCGAGATCTGCGCGCGGAAATCGTTCAGGTCGAAATCGCCGCCCTTCTTGACCTTGTCGGCGAGCTTCTGCGCGGCCTGGACATCGACGCCGCGCTGCGCTTCCTCGACGAGCGCGAGGATGTCGCCCATGCCGAGGATCCGGTTCGCCATCCGGTCGGGGTGGAACACCTCGAGGCCGTCGAGCTTCTCGGCGACGCCGACGAACTTGATCGGCTTGCCCGTGATGTGGCGCACCGACAGCGCGGCGCCCCCGCGCGAGTCGCCGTCGAGCTTGGTCAGCACGACGCCGGTGAGCGGCAGCGTGTCGTTGAACGCCTTCGCGGTGTTGACCGCGTCCTGGCCGAGCATCGCGTCGACGACGAACAGCGTTTCGGCCGGCTTCAGCGCGCCGTGCAGCGCGGCGATTTCCTGCATCATCGCTTCGTCGATGCCGAGGCGGCCGGCCGTGTCGACGATCAGCACGTCATGGTAGTGGCGCTTCGCCCAGTCGACGGCGGCGACCGCGATGTCGACGGGCTTCTGGTCCGGCGTGGACGGGAAGAAGTCGGCGCCGACCTGTTCGCTCACCGTTTTCAACTGCATGATCGCGGCCGGGCGATACACGTCGCACGACACCGTGAGCACCTTCTTCTTGTACTTCTCGCGCAGCAGCTTCGCGAGCTTGCCGACGGTCGTGGTCTTGCCCGCGCCCTGCAGGCCGGCCATCAGGATCACGGCGGGCGGCGTGACCGCGAGGTTCAGCTCGGCGGCCTTGCCTTCGTAGTCGCCGCCGATCACGGCGGTCAGTTCCTTCTGGACCACGCCGACGAGCGCCTGGCCCGGCGACAGGCTGCTGATCACTTCTTCGCCGAGCGCCTTTTCCTTGACCTTGGCGATGAATTCGCGGACGACCGGCAGCGACACGTCGGCTTCCAGCAGCGCGAGACGCACCTCGCGGAGCATCTCCTGCGTGTTCGCCTCGGTGAGCCGGGCTTCGCCGCGCAGCGTCTTGACGACGCGCGCCATCCGTTGAGTGAGATTGTCGAGCATGGGGAGCGATGGACAGTGGGGCCCGAAGGCGCGGCGGACCGAACAAAGGGAGCCGTCGCGGGAAGGGGGCCTAGTGTAAACTTCGAACATGGATATTGTACTGTATGCCCTCACCGCATTCCTGTACGGCGGCCTCGCCGTCGCCGGCTGGCGCGCGCACCGTCAGGGCGCGACGCCGCTCGTCGCGAGCGTGCCGGCCGTGCCGGTTCCCGCGTCCGCCGCGTCCGGGATGAGCGGGGCCGGCCGCGCGCTGCTGTTCGCTGCGCTGCTCGCGCACGGCGTGCTGCTCCACATGACGATCTTTCCGAACGACGCGATGGTGTTCGGCTTCGCGTTCGCGCTGTCCGCGATGTTCTGGCTCGGCGCCGGCATCTACTGGATCGAGAGCTTCTTCTTCCCGCTCGACAGCCTGCGCCTGCTGGTGCTGCCGCTCGCGTGCGGCGCGTCGCTGCTGCCGCTCGTGTTCGGCGGCGTGCGGGTGCTTCCTTATGCCGCAGCGCCGCTGTTCAAGCTGCATTTCCTGATCGCGAACATCGCATACGGGCTGTTCGCGATCGCCGCGCTGCACGCGATCCTGATGCTGATGGTCGAGCGGCGCCTGCAGTCGCTGCGCAGCGGCGGGCGCGACGGCTCGACGGGCTGGATCGCGAGCTGGCTCGAAACGTTGCCGCCGCTGCTCACGCTCGAGAAGCTGCTGTTCCGCCTGATCGGCGCCGGCTTCGTGCTGCTGACGCTGACGCTCGCGTCGGGCATCCTGTTCAGCGAGCAGGTCGATGCGCGCGCGTTGCGGCTCGATCACAAGACCGTGTTCGCGATCCTGTCGTGGCTGATGTTCGGCGGCCTGCTGGTGGCCCGCAAGACGTCGGGCTGGCGCGGCCGCGGTGCCGCGCGCTGGGTGCTCGTGTCGTTCGCCGCGCTGCTGCTCGCGTATGTCGGCAGCCGGTTCGTTTTCGAGGTGCTGCTGCACCGCTCCGTGGTTTGACCGCAGGTTTCCGATGCGACAGATTCTTCTCCTGATCCTTCTCTTCTTCGCGGGTTCGTGGCTCGCGCGCAAGCTGCGTCACGCGCAGGAACAGGCGCAGGCACGCGCCGGCCGCGGCGCCGGTTACGACGGTGCGTCCGGCGCCGGTGCGGGCGCGGGTGCCGCGCGCCCGAACGGCGACGCGCGGTCGCTGCCCGAGCCGATGGTGCGCTGCGCCGAATGCGGCGTGCATGCGCCGAAGGGC
Source organism: Burkholderia sp. BCC0419 (assembly GCF_902830285.1). Lineage (NCBI taxonomy): Bacteria > Pseudomonadati > Pseudomonadota > Betaproteobacteria > Burkholderiales > Burkholderiaceae > Burkholderia > Burkholderia sp. BCC0419. The sequence goes on along the minus strand of NZ_CADESR010000001.1, from coordinate 2,994,536 downwards.
GACGCCGTCGCCGCGAGCGGCGAATACTTCTGCAGCGCCGAGCATGCGCGGCGCCACGCCGCGCGCGTGGACGGCCGCGACGCGCGATGAGCGACGCGCCGGTGTTGTCGGTCGACGCGAACGGCTGGGTGCGCGAAGCGCGCCATGCGCCGTCGCCGAACTTCGAGGTGCGGCCCGCGGGTGCGGTGCCGACGCTCGTGGTCGTCCACAACATCAGCCTGCCGCCCGGCGAATTCGGCGGCGACGCGATCGAGGCGCTGTTCCTGAATCGCCTCGACTGCGATGCGCACCCCTATTACCAGAGCCACCTGCGCGGCGTGCGCGTGTCCGCCCATTTCCTGATTCGCCGCGGCGGCGAGCTCGTGCAGTTCGTGTCGTGCGACGAGCGCGCGTGGCACGCGGGCTCGTCCGAGTACTTCGGCCGCACGCGCTGCAACGACTTCTCGATCGGCGTCGAGCTCGAAGGCGCGGACGACGTGCCGTTCGACGATGCGCAATACGCGGTGCTCGCCGCGCTCTCCCGCGCGCTCGCCGCGCGCTATCCGGTCGACGCGTTCGCGGGGCACTCGGACGTCGCGCCGGGCCGCAAGACCGACCCGGGCCCGCACTTCGATTGGCAACGCTTCGCGAGCGATGCCGGTTTTTCCGCCGAATACTTTCCTTTCCGTCAGCACTGATCGCGGGGTTTTTTGAGCGGAGAAAGTTTTTTCTCCGACCAATGCCTTGCCGTGTCTGCGCGTGAGCGATGTCAAGACCTCTATCGCAAATTATCCGTTTGGACGTCCTCCGAATGTCCACTATACTTGGTGCCAGCTGAGCATTTCTGTACTAGATATAGTGTGTGTCGCAGGGGAAACCCGAGCGGCACCGGCCGGCGGGCAACGTCGGCGGACAGGGTTCTCAGGGCGGCGCGTCAGGCCGGGCGGTCCGGGCGTCGCGATCAGCGCAGCGAACATCGACGGGGCAGGGTATACATGATGAAGCACACGACCGGCCGGGTTGTCGCGCATCGACCGAACCGGCTTCCCCGGCGCATCGCTCGCCTCTTACCGCTCGCGCACCGCATTGCGCAGCGTTCGTTTTAATCCGCGGTTCTCTCCGCACCATCCAACACCAGGAGCTTTGCACATGCAAACCACCGACAACGCGACGTCCCAGTACGAGAGCGCCTCGAGCCGTCCGCTCGGCGGGACCGAACAGGGCGCGAAGGCGCTCGCGCCGCAGGCCACGTTCGCCGACTACAAGGTGATCCGCCGCAACGGCAGCGTGGTGTCGTTCGAACCTTCGAAGATCGCGATCGCGGTGACCAAGGCTTTCCTGGCCGTCAATGGCGGGCAGGGCGCGGCATCGGCGCGCGTACGCGAGCAGGTCGAACAACTGACGCACAACGTCGTGCGCGCGCTCGTGCGCAGCCGCCCGAACGGCGGTACGTTCCATATCGAAGACATCCAGGACCAGGTCGAACTCGCGCTGATGCGCGGCGGCGAGCACAACGTCGCGCGTGCGTACGTGCTGTATCGCGAGAAGCGTCACCTCGAGCGCCAGCATGCGGGCGAGGAAGCGGCGGCAGCGGGCGGCGAGTCGACCGGCATCAACGTCGTCGACAACGGCGTCACGCGCCCGCTCGACCTGAACGCGCTGCGCGCGCTGATCGTGTCGGCGTGCGACGGCCTCGGCGCTGCGGTTAACCCTGACCCGATCGTCGCGGAGACGGTGAAGAACCTGTACGACGGCGTGCCGATGAGCCAGGTCTACGACTCGGCGATCCTCGCGGCGCGCACGATGATCGAAAAGGATCCGGCGTACAGCCAGGTCACGGCCCGCATCCTGCTGCACACGATCCGTCGCGAGATCCTCGGCGAGGAAGTCGTGCAGGCCGATATGTCGACCCGCTACGCCGAATACTTCCCGCAGTTCCTGAAGCGCGGCGTCGACGCCGGCCTGCTCGACGACAAGCTGCTGCAGTTCGACCTGAAGCGCCTCGGCGAAGCCCTCGACGCGAACCGCGACCTGCAGTTCGGCTACCTCGGCCTGCAGACGCTGTACGACCGCTACTTCCTGCACGTCGAAGGCGCCCGCATCGAAATGCCGCAGGCATTCTTCATGCGCGTCGCGATGGGCCTGTCGCTGAACGAGATCGACCGCGAAACGCGCGCGATCGAGTTCTACAACGTGCTGTCGAGCTTCGACTTCATGAGCTCGACGCCGACGCTGTTCAACTCGGGCACGCACCGCTCGCAGCTGTCGTCGTGCTACCTGACGACGGTCGCGGACGATCTCGACGGCATCTATGAAGCGCTGAAGGAAAACGCGCTGCTGTCGAAGTTCGCCGGCGGCCTCGGCAACGACTGGACCCGCGTGCGCGCACTCGGCTCGCATATCAAGGGCACGAACGGCAAGTCGCAAGGCGTGGTCCCGTTCCTGAAGGTCGTGAACGACACGGCCGTCGCGGTGAACCAGGGCGGCAAACGCAAGGGCGCGGTCTGCGCGTACCTCGAATCGTGGCACCTCGACATCGAGGAGTTCCTGGAGCTGCGCAAGAACACCGGTGACGACCGTCGCCGTACGCACGACATGAACACGGCGAACTGGATTCCCGACCTGTTCATGAAGCGCGTGATGGAAGGCGCCGACTGGACGCTGTTCTCGCCGTCGACCTGCCCGGACCTGCACGACAAGTTCGGCGCCGATTTCGAGAAGGCTTACACGGCTTACGAAGACAAGGTCGCGCGCGGCGAGATCAAGCTGTTCAAGAAGATCCCGGCGGCGCAGCTGTGGCGCAAGATGCTCGGCATGCTGTTCGAGACGGGCCACCCGTGGATCACGTTCAAGGATCCGTGCAACATCCGCTCGCCGCAGCAGCACGTCGGCGTCGTCCACTCGTCGAACCTGTGCACGGAAATCACGCTGAACACGAGCGACACCGAAATCGCGGTGTGCAACCTCGGTTCGGTGAACCTCGTCGCCCACCTGGTGAAGCAGGCCGACGGCAGCTACGCGCTCGACCACGACAAGCTGAAGCGCACGATCAGCGTCGCGATGCGCATGCTCGACAACGTGATCGACATCAACTACTACGCGGTGCCGAAGGCGCGTAACTCGAACCTGAAGCACCGCCCGGTCGGGATGGGCATCATGGGCTTCCAGGACTGCCTGCACCTGCTGCGTACGCCGTACGCGTCGGAAGCAGCAGTCGAGTTCGCCGACCGTTCGATGGAAGCCGTCTGCTACTACGCGTACCACGCGTCGACCGAACTGGCCGAGGAACGCGGCCGCTACTCGAGCTACCGCGGCTCGCTGTGGGATCGCGGCATCCTCCCGCAGGACACGCTGAAGCTGCTGGCCGAAGCGCGTGGCGGCTACGTCGAGGTCGACACGTCGGAATCGCTCGACTGGACGACGCTGCGGTCGCGGATCGCCACGCACGGCATGCGCAATTCGAACTGCGTCGCGATCGCGCCGACGGCGACGATCTCGAACATCATCGGCGTGTCGGCCTGTATCGAGCCGACCTTCCAGAACCTGTACGTGAAGTCGAACCTGTCGGGCGAATTCACGGTGGTGAACGAGTATCTCGTCCGCGACCTGAAGGAACGCGGCCTGTGGGACGAAGTGATGGTCGCCGACCTGAAGTACTTCGACGGCATGCTGTCGCGCATCGACCGCATCCCGGCCGACCTGCGCGCGATCTACGCGACCGCGTTCGAGGTCGACCCGACGTGGCTGGTCGAAGCGGCATCGCGTCGCCAGAAGTGGATCGACCAGGCGCAGTCGCTGAACATCTACATGGGCGGCGCGTCGGGCAAGAAGCTCGACGAGACCTACAAGCTCGCATGGCTGCGCGGCCTGAAGACGACCTACTATCTCCGCACGATGGCGGCGACGCACGTCGAGAAGTCGACGGTCGCACACGGCGCGCTGAACGCAGTGCCGACGGGCGGTGCAGGCAGCGGCGGCTCGGGCAGCGGCGGCGCGCAAGGCGCAGCGGGCGGCTTCGGTGCGGCAGGCGGCGATGCATCGTCGGGTGCGCTCAACGCGGCGCCGGCACTCGCGCCGGTCGAAGCAGACGGTCCGGTGTGCACGATGCGTCCGGGCGATCCCGGCTTCGACGAATGCGAAGCGTGCCAGTAACGCAGCGCGCCTGACCTGAGAAGCAGGCCCGCGCGGCGCACACGACGACCGATCGAGGTTGAAGTGTGCGCCGCTCTCAACTAAAAAAATGATAAGGAATCTGTAACGCGACACCTGCGTTGCAGGCAGCGACAAGCGATCGAAACATCCCCGACGGCGTCGCGTTTCGATCAGCGTTCGATGCGTCGAGCGCACCTCGCGATACAAGCGCGACTCACATCGCGCGCTGCATGAACGACGATGCGTTGCTCAAAGTGTTGTATCGAGGTCGCAACGCGAATCGAAAAAAGGATTTTTCGTGAGCGAACCCTTTTATCGCTCAGGAAAAGATGGTACAAACCGTTCTAAATTGATGGTGAGAATTTATGCTCAACTGGGATGACGAGAAGACTGCCGTAACTCCCGCGAGCGGAGCGCAGCACAATGCGATGCGCGCCCCCGCAGGAGTGGCTGTCGGAATGCAGGCTGCGTCGCCTGCCGCCCATCAGGTCCGCGACATTTTCGAAGGCGATCTTGCGGTGCCGCCGCAAGCATCGGCTGTTCCCGCCGGCGGTACGGAAGCGCGGGTCAATGTCGCCGACAAGCGCATCATCAACGGCCAGACTGACGTCAATCAGCTGGTGCCGTTCAAGTACAAGTGGGCGTGGGAAAAGTATCTGGCCGGTTGCGCGAACCACTGGATGCCGCAGGAAATCAACATGTCCCGCGACATCGCACTGTGGAAGGACCCGAACGGTCTGACCGAGGACGAGCGCCGCATCGTGAAGCGCAACCTCGGCTTCTTCGTGACGGCCGATTCGCTCGCGGCGAACAACATCGTGCTCGGCACGTACCGCCACATCACGGCGCCCGAGTGCCGGCAGTTCCTGCTGCGCCAGGCGTTCGAAGAAGCGATCCACACGCACGCGTACCAATACATTGTCGAATCGCTCGGTCTCGACGAAGGCGAGATCTTCAACGCGTACCACGAGGTCACGTCGATCCGCGCGAAGGACGAATTCCTGATCCCGTTCATTCATACGCTGACGGACCCGGCCTTCAAGACCGGCACGCTCGAAGCGGATCAGAAGCTGCTGAAGTCGCTGATCGTGTTCGCCTGCATCATGGAAGGCCTGTTCTTCTATGTCGGGTTTACGCAGATCCTGGCACTCGGCCGCCAGAACAAGATGACGGGTGCTGCAGAGCAATATCAGTACATCCTGCGCGACGAGTCGATGCACTGCAACTTCGGCATCGACCTGATCAACCAGATCAAGCTCGAGAACCCGCATCTCTGGACCGCGGAATTCCGCGCCGAGATCCGCGAGCTGTTCAAGCAGGCTGTCGAACTCGAATACCGCTACGCCGAAGACACGATGCCGCGCGGCGTGCTGGGTTTGAACGCGTCGATGTTCAAGAGCTATCTGCGCTTCATCAGCAACCGCCGTTGCCAGCAGATCGGCCTCGACCCGCTGTATCCGAACGAGGAAAACCCGTTCCCGTGGATGAGCGAGATGATCGACCTGAAGAAGGAACGCAACTTCTTCGAGACGCGTGTGATCGAGTATCAGACGGGGGGCGCGCTGTCCTGGGAATAACCCGCAGCAGCGAACCCGTTACATGATGGAGCAGCCGGTCGCCTCTCGGCCCCGGCCCAAGGTTTAGGAGCAAGAACGCCTGATGCAAAGCATGCCCGGTGCCTTAACGGCCCAACGATACGACAGGCACTTTGCGAACCCTTCAGTGGGATGGGCAAACTTCCCTCCGGAAAAAGCGGACGGCCGTGTGGCGGTCCGCTTGATCAAGCGATTAGGGGTAGCGGCGCGAGGTGCGCCGGCTACCGACTTGATTTGGCGCGCGAGGCCGGGCGGTCACGCGCGCCATACCGTATTCATTAGCGTAAGCGCGCGGTACCTGCGTACGCCGATGAATAGCCCGCTTCGAAGCGCACGTCCTGAACAGCGTCCGCGGGAAGCGGGTTTTGACGAAGGGTGTAGTTTGAACTGACTCTCATCTGAACCTGAAGGAGAACAACATGGCTACTGCCAAGAAGAAACCGGCTGCTAAGAAGGTTGCTGCCAAGAAGACCGTTGCGAAGAAGGCTGCTGCTCCGGCGAAGAAGGCCGCAGTGAAGAAGGTTGCTGCGAAGAAGGTCGCGGTGAAGAAGGTTGCCGCGAAGAAGGCAGCACCGGCGAAGAAGGCCGCTGCAAAGAAGGTCGCAGCCAAGAAGGTCGCAACGAAGAAGGTTGCAGCCAAGAAGGTCGCAGCGAAGAAAGTCGCGGTGAAGAAGGTTGCTGCAAAGAAGGCAGCACCGGCCAAGAAGGCCGCCGCGAAGAAGGTTGCAGCCAAGAAAGTCGCAGTGAAGAAGGTTGCTGCGAAGAAGGCCGCACCGGCGAAGAAGGCTGCTGCCAAGAAGGCTGCGCCGGCGAAGAAGGCTGCTGCCAAGAAGGCCGCGCCTGCGAAGAAGGCTGCCGCGAAGAAGGCTGCGCCCGCCAAGAAGGCTGCCCCTGCGAAGAAGGCTGCCGCACCGGCGAAGAAGGCTGCTGCGCCGAAGAAGGCCGTCGTGAAGAAGGCTGCACCGGCAACGACCGCGTCGACCGCATCGGTTGCGCCGGCATCGGGCGTGAAGACCGCGCTCAACCCGGCAGCAGCATGGCCGTTCCCGACCGGCAGCCGTCCGTAATCGCGGCTGAGCAGCATCACCCGGACACTCACGTGGTGTCCGTGGGTTGAGTAGCGCTACTCAATCAGTCCCGCCATCTGGCTCAGGTGGCGGGATTTTTTTCGTCCGTATGGGTCGCCGGTGGGCTGGCCGACGCGCGCGCGGACAAGAACGGGCGGACGAAAAAAAACGCATGTGCGGCTTCGCACATGCGTTCGACTGCGGCTTGCGCCGCGTGCTGAGGATACCGGTTAGTGCGTGACGCGCGTGACGCCGCCGCTCGACAGCAGGCGTATGCGCTCGCCGGCGCGGAACGCTTCGCCGTTTGCCGCCTGCGTGATCGAGCGCAGATCGCCGTTGTCGAGGCGCACGGTGATTTCGACACCGTTCGCCGTGCTGAGGTTTTCGCCGACCGCGTTACCCGCGACCGCCCCGACGAGGCCGCCGGCGATCGCCGTCAGGATCGAGCCTTTGCCGCCGCCGATCGCGCTGCCCGCGACCGCGCCGAGTGCGCCGCCGCCGAGCGTGCCGATCGCGCTGCCGCCGCCGTCGGACTGGATGCGCACCGCACGGACGCTTTCGACCGTGCCCATGCGGACCGTCTGTTCGCGCTGCGCCTGGCCGACGCTATAGACATCCGCCGAACCGGGTGCCGTGAAGCAGCCGGCGAGGGTCAGCGTGGCCGTCAGCATGGCCGCGAGCGTGAGGGTTTTTTTCGTCAACATCTTTGCTCTCCCACAATATTCATTTGAGACTGTAACCGAATGCAGTCTCGAAGCGTGCGTCGATTTCGGCGCGTGTCAGTACGTAAGTCTGGGGCCCTTGATGGGCGATCTTGAGCGAGCCCATCAGGCTTGCGAGGCGGCCGGTGGTTGCCCAGTCGAGGCCATGCTCGATGCCGTACAGCAAGCCGCCCCGGAAGGCGTCGCCGCAGCCGGTCGGATCGGCGATGCGCTCGGCCGGCACGACCGGAATCTGCTCCGCACCCTGCTTGTGGCGGATGGTCGCGCCGTGCTCGCCACGCGTGATGACGAGAGCGTCGACCCGGCTGGCGATTTCATCTTCGGACCATCCCGTCTTGTCGCTCACCAGCTTGGCCTCGTAGTCGTTGACCGCGACATAGGTCGCAAGTTCAATGCTGCGGCGCAGCGTCGCACCGTCGAACAGCGGCAGGCCCTGGCCCGGATCGAACACGAACGGCACACCGGCCTTGGCGAGCTCTTCCACGTGCTGCACCATCCCGTCGAAGCCGTCCGGGCCGACGATCGCGAGCTTGATGTCCGGCGCGTCGCCCGCGTGGTTCAGGTGCGATTGCATCATCGCGCCCGGGTGGAACGCCGCGATCTGGTTGTTGTCGAGATCGGTCGTGATCATCGCCTGCGCGGTGTACGTATCGGGCAGCACGCGAACGTGGTCGCGGCGCAGGCCGAGCTGGTCGAGCCGGTCGAGATACGGCTGCGCATCCAGCGCGCCCATCGTGCCCATGATGCGCGCGTCGCCGCCGAGCAGGTGCAGCGCGTACCCGATGTTGCCCGCGCAGCCGCCGAATTCGCGGCGCATCGTCGGCACGAGGAAGCTCAGGTTGATGAGGTGCACCTGGTCGGGCAGGATGTGCTCGCGGAACCGCCCTTCGAAGGTCATGATGGAGTCGTAGGCGATCGAGCCGCAAATCAGCGTAGCCAAGGTGTGCGTTCCTGTAGAAATGAGGGGCCCTGCGCGACAACGCCGCGCGAAGGGCGCGGCGCGGCAGGGGAAAGCGGAAGAAAGCTTACTTCAGTGCGGCGAGCGCTGCATCGTAGTTCGGCTCGTCCTTGATTTCGCCGACGAGTTCCGCGTGGATCACCTTGTCCTGCGCGTCCAGCACGACCACAGCGCGTGCGGTCAGGCCGTTCAGCGGGCCGCTCGTCACGTCGACGCCGTATGCGTTCGCGAACGCGCGGCCGGTGCGGAACGTCGATGCCGTCACCACGTTCTCGAGGCCTTCGGTCGTGCAGAAGCGCGTGGCGGCGAACGGCAGGTCGGCGGACACGACCACCACCACCGTGTTGTCGAGCGACGACGCGGCTTCGTTGAACTTGCGGGTCGACGTCGCGCAGGTCGGCGTATCGAGGCTCGGCACGATGTTCAGCACCTTGCGCTTGCCGGCGAAGCTGGCGAGCGACAGGTCGGCGAGGTCCTTGCCGACCAGCTTGAAATCGGCGGCTTGTGCACCGACGGCCGGGAACGTGCCGGCGAGATCGATCGGGTTGCCACCCAGCGTAACTTTGCTCATGTTCGTGCTCCGAAATAGCGCGCCGCTCGGGCGCGCGGGTTGAGACGGCGCGTAGGCGCGCCGCGGCGCGTCACGGATAGAAGATCTGGACGCGGAAATTCGAGGCGGGCGTGCCGTTCGTTTCGAGGCGGACGACCATCGTCTGCGTCGTGCCGGGCGGCAGCCCGGCGTCGATCGGCGTGCCCGGGCGCACGTAGTCGCGCGGCGCGAGCACGCGGCGCACGGTGACGTGATTGGTGTCGTCGAGCAGCGTGAGTTCGAGCGACGGGTACGCGAGCGCGACGCGGTAGCGGTTCGTCAGCGGCACCTTCAGTTCGAGCTCGCGCGGCCCGTCGAGCTGGCGCAGGTCGGTCGCGTCGAGCCGCAGCCCGTCGATCGCGCGCGGCGGCGTGACCGTGCAGCCGAGCGGCGCACAGGCCTGCCGGAACCAGCCCTGCGTGACGGGCCAGTAGATCATCAGCGTCTCGCGCTGCCACCACGCCAGTTGCACGACGAGCAGCCCGACCAGCGCGGCCGCGACGAGGCCGCCGAAAAAGCCGCCGAGCATCCCGCGTCGCTGCGGCGCGCGCGTCTCGCGCGTGACGGCGAAGGGCGGACGATCGTCGTCGGTCAGGGCGGCGGGGAACGGGACGACCGGTTGGACGGCAGGTTGGGCGGCCGGTTCATCGGTTGCCGCTGCGGCCGGGGCCATGTCGTGCCGGGCGAAGGTATCGGGTTCCGACGCGGTTTCGGCGTCGGTGACGGCCGGTGCGGGCGTGAACGCAAAGCGCGGTTCGCGCGGTGCGCGTTCGTCGTCCGGCACGGCGAAGGGCGCGTGGCCGACGGGTTCGGCCGGTTCGGCGGCGATTTCCGTTTCCGCCGGAAGATGGGCGACGAAGCGGGGCTCGCGCGGGTCGTGCTCGACGGGCGCGGGCGCGGCTTCTTCGGTTTCGTGCAGATCGTGCCGCGTTTGCGGCGAATGCGGTTCGGCCGGTTGCTCGACGGCAGCCGATGAATCGAGCTCGGCCGGAGAGGTCGCGAACGGCGCGGGCGTACCCGACAGGTGGACGACGCCGGCTTCCGTGGACGGCAGCGCGAGCGGTATCAGCGGCTCGGTGCGCACGGTCTCGACGCTGTGCTGCAGCGACGGATCGACGCCGGCGTCGAGCCACGGCGCCCACATGTCCCAGCCTTCCGGCTTGTAATCGGTGTCGGTCCGCAATTCGGGCGGCGCGTCGATGGCGAACAGCCGAGCCGGGGCGGCCGGCGGGTATGCGTCGCCGCCATGCGGCGCGGCAGCCGGTTCCGTCAAGGCCGGCTCGGGCTGCTGCGCATACTCGGGAACGAGCGATTCGGAAGCGTTGAAGACTTCGTGGCAATGCCCGCAGCGCACGAGCCCCTGATGCAGCGAGAGCTGTTCCTGCTGCAGCCGGAAGACGGTTTCGCAATGAGGGCAGCGCGTCGCAAGAAGCATGTCGAGCCGGGCGGCCTGCTGGCCAGAGTGAAGGACAGCGCTATTCTAATGGCTTTCGCGGCGGGTTCCGGCGAGGCATACCCAACCTTCGTGTTCGCGCCAGACCGAGATGTCGACGTAGCGCGCATAAACGGCCGCAACTTCGTCCGCCTGGCGCGCGAGCACGCCCGACAGCGCGATGCGCCCGCCCGGCTTGACCTTCGATGCGAGCATCGATGCCATCAGCTTCAGCGGGTTCGACAGGATGTTCGCGACAACGATGTCGAATTCGCCGTCCGGGCATGCATCGGGCAGCCCGTACGTGACTTCCGCCCGATTGCGTTCGCTGTTCTGGCGCGCCGATTCGACTGCCTGCGGATCGATGTCGATGCCGATCACGGGGTTCGCCCCGCATTTCTTCGCGAGGATCGCGAGGATACCCGAGCCGCAGCCGTAGTCGAGCACCGACTGGCCGGGCTTCACCGATTGCTCGAGCCACTCCATGCACAGACGGGTGGTGGGGTGGCTGCCGGTGCCGAACGCGAGGCCGGGGTCGAGCTCGAGGACGAGCGCATCAGGATCGGGCGCATCGTGCCACGACGGCACGACCCAGATCCGCTCGCCGATCGGGATCGGCTCGAACTGCGACTGCGTGAGCCGCACCCAGTCCTGCTCCTCGACTTCGCGCACGACGAACTTCGGCGTCTCGGCGATGCCGATTTCGTTCGCGGCCGCCGCGAGCAGCACGGCCGGCTCATGGTCGGCCGACAGCAGCGCGACCACGCGCGAGTGCTGCCACGCGGTGCGATCGGGCACGAGGCCCGGCTCGCCGAAGAGCGGCTGTTCGTCGGGCGTGTCGGCGTCGGCATCTTCGACGGACACCGACAGCGCGCCGAGATCGAGCAGTGCGTCGGACAGGGCCTCCGCATGCTCGCGGGCCAGTTCGACGACGAGTTCGCGATAACTCATGCTTACGCTTCTTCCGGTGCGACCTGCTGCTTCTGCGCGAGCCGGTTTTCGAGGTAATGGATGCTGGTGCCGCCTTCGACGAACTTCGCGTCGATCATCAGCTCGCGGTGCAGCGGGATGTTGGTCTGGATGCCTTCGACGACCATTTCCGACAGCGCGATGCGCATCCGGCTGATCGCCTGCTCGCGCGTCGCGCCGTAGGTGATCAGCTTGCCGATCATCGAATCATAGTTCGGCGGCACGAAATAGCCATTGTAGGCGTGCGAGTCGACGCGCACGCCGGGGCCGCCCGGCGTATGCCACGACGTGATCCGGCCCGGCGACGGCGTGAACTTGAACGGATCTTCGGCGTTGATCCGGCATTCGATCGCATGTCCGCGGAACTGGATGTCGCGCTGGCGCAGCGTGAGCTTCTCGCCGGCCGCGATGCGGATCTGTTCCTGCACGATGTCGACGCCGGTGATCAGTTCCGATACCGGGTGTTCGACCTGCACGCGCGTGTTCATCTCGATGAAGTAGAACTCGCCGTTTTCGTACAGGAATTCGAAGGTGCCCGCGCCGAGGTAGCCCATCTTCTTGCACGCGTCCGCGCAGCGGTCGCCGATGCGGTCGATCAGGCGGCGCGGAATGCCGGGCGCCGGCGCTTCCTCGATCACCTTCTGGTGGCGGCGCTGCATCGAGCAGTCGCGCTCGCCGAGCCAGATCGCGTTCTTGTACGCGTCCGACAGCACCTGGATCTCGATGTGGCGCGGGTTCTCGAGGAACTTCTCCATGTACACCTGCGGGTTGCCGAACGCACGGCCGGCTTCCTCGCGGGTCATGTTGACCGCGTTGACGAGCGCGGCCTCGGTGTGCACGACGCGCATCCCGCGCCCGCCGCCGCCGCCCGCCGCCTTGATGATGACCGGATAGCCGATCGCGCGCGCAATCTTGACGATCTCCTTCGGATCGTCCGGCAACGCGCCTTCCGAGCCCGGCACGCACGGCACGCCGGTCTTGATCATCGTCTGCTTCGCGGTGACCTTGTCACCCATCATGCGGATCGTTTCCGGACGCGGGCCGATGAACGTGAAGCCCGACTGCTCGACGCGCTCCGCGAAATCGGCGTTCTCCGACAGGAAGCCGTAGCCGGGGTGGATCGCCTCGGCATCGGTGACTTCCGCGGCGCTGATCAGCGCGGGCATGTTCAGGTAGCTCAGGTTCGACGGGGCCGGGCCGATACAGACGGCTTCGTCCGCGAGGCGCACGTACTTGGCTTCCTTGTCGGCTTCCGAGTAGACGACCACCGTCTTGACGCCGAGTTCGCGGCACGCGCGCTGGATGCGCAGCGCGATTTCACCGCGGTTGGCAATGAGGATTTTTTCAAACATAGCGAGTATTCGTCTCTTCGAGGGGCGCGCGAACGGCGCCTGGCGAGCATCGGCGGCGCGCGGCCGGCAGGGCCGCGCGGCGGGCTTAGCCGATCACGAAAAGCGGCTGGCCGTATTCGACGGCCTGGCCGTTCTCGACGAGGATTTCCTTGATCACGCCGGCCTTGTCCGACTCGATCTCGTTGAGCAGCTTCATCGCTTCGATGATGCAGATCGTCTGGCCTTCCTTGACCGTGTCGCCGGCCTGCACGAACGGGTCGGCGCCCGGCGACGGCGCGCGATAGAACGTGCCGACCATCGGCGACGTCACGACGTGGCCCTGCGGGACGGCCGGTGCGGCTGCCGGCGCGGCGCCTTCGGTCGGCAACGCGGCCGACGGAGCCGGCGCGCTGACTTGCGGGGCATACCCAGCCGTCGGCTGCACGTAGACCGGCGGCGCGTTCTTGACGATGCGCACCTTGCCTTCGCCTTCCGTCACTTCCAGCTCGGAGATGCCGGATTCGGAAACGAGGTCGATCAGAGTTTTCAGCTTACGAAGATCCATCGGGAATTCCCCTTTCAATACGTGAAAGCGCCGGTTAGGGGCCGGCGCTGAATCTAGATCGCGAAATCAGCCGCGCGACGCGCCTTGCAGCTTGTCCAGCGCGTACTCGAGCGCGTACAGATAACCTTTCCAGCCGAGCCCGCAGATCACGCCTTCGGCCTGGTCGGAAAAGTAGGAGTGGTGCCTGAACGCTTCGCGGCGATGCACGTTCGACAAATGAACCTCGACGAACGGGATGCCAACGCCGGCGATCGCGTCCCGGATCGCAACGCTCGTATGCGTATAGGCGGCCGGATTGATCAGGATGAAATCGGTCTGTTCGTCCCGCGCGGCCTGGATGCGGTCGACCAGCGCGCCTTCATGGTTGCTCTGGAACGACGACAGTTCGGCGCCGGCTTCCCGGGCGCGCGCGGCAAGCGCCTGATCGATCTGCGCGAGCGTGACGCGACCGTACACCTCCGGTTCCCGGGTGCCGAGAAGGTTCAGGTTGGGGCCGTGCAGCACCAGCAATCGTGTCATGGTCGCTTCTATTTCTGCGGAATTGCGCGAACTTTAGCGCTATTTAGAGAAATTTGTCTAGTTTTGCCGAACGGCCAGGCGCGCCGGCCCTGCAAGAATTACCGGTGCGGGAGCAAAGTATCGGCGAATTCACGCGAAATTGCGGCGATCGACCTGCAAATCGCCGCCAACGCGCAGGCCGCCGTTCGGGCCGATTACAGCGCGTCGAGCGTCTTTTTCAGCTCGGCCGGTTGGATTTGTCCCAATTTTGTCTCGCGGATCTTGCCGGTTTCGTCGATGACGACGGTAAACGGCAGCGCGCCGGCGGTATTTCCGAAATTTCGGGCCAGATCGGCGCCCGCATAGCCGCTGACGAAAACCGGATAGTCGACCTTCACCTTCTGCAGGAAGTTCTTCACGTTCTGCTCGGAATCGACCCCGATCCCGACGAAACGGATGCCTTTCTGCTTGTACTGGTGCGACAGTGCGACCAGCTCGGGCATCTCCTCGACGCACGGGCCGCACCACGACGCCCAGAAATTGACGACGACTTTCTGGCCCTTGAAGGCAGCCAGCGTGGCCGGCTTGCCGTCGACGCCAGTCAGCGACGACGCCCACAGCTGGTCGACCGGGTTGCCGTGGGCGGCCGGCGCGGCGACGGCGACGCCATCGTCGGTCGTGCCACGGAACCAATGGCCGGCGGCGAGCCCGCCGGCGACGGCGGCGGCCGCGACCACCGCGAGCGCCAACATGCGTTTCATCATCAGAATTTGCTCCGAGAAACCCCGCCATTGATGGTGGGAAGGAAAGGAGTGGGGTTGACAGGCAGCTTCTTCCACGGGTTAGGATCACCTTCGCCACACTTTCGACCGGCGAGAAGCTGCCCAATGACCCGTTCGGTCGACGAGCGGCGGAAAAGCTGGCGAAGGCGCAGCGTGCGCACAAGCACAAGCGGCATATCGCGAAGTTGCACGCCAAGATGGCAAATGCCCGTGCCGATTTCCAGCATAAGCTCGCGCTCGATCTGGTGCGGCGTTTCGATTACATCGCGGTTGGCAACGTATCTGCCGTCAAACTCGCCAGAACCAGGATGGCGAAGAGCATCTACGACGCATCCTGGTCGTCCTTCCGAAACAAGCTCCGCTACAAAGCGATCGCGCACGGGGCCCTGTTCGAGGAAGTCGACGAAAGCGGTTCTACCCAGTTCTGCTCGGCGTGCGGGTCGAAAGACAGCACGACGCGGCCGAAAGGTATCGCGGGACTGAGAATAAGGGAGTGGGTCTGCAGTGACTGTGGTGTCGAGCATGATCGAGATACCAACGCTGCGCTGAACATTCTCCGATGCGGACGTGCATCGCCAGGTGTGGGAATCCTCTGCCTTTAGGCGGAGGAGGACGTCAATCCGGTTTGGAAGGGGCCTGGCTCGCCTCGACGAGCGCGCGCAGCGCGGCGGCGTCCGCGCGGGCGACGCGGCCGCGCGCGTCGGCCTTGACCGCGCCGCGCAGGTCGTCGCTCGCATAGAGCGCGAGATGGATGCCGATCGCGTCCACGTCGCGCCGCGGGCGCCACAGGAAACTGAGCGTCTCGACGTCGCCGCGGCCCGCGAAATGCCGCGTCTCCGACACGTCGTACTGGACGTTCTGGTTCAGCAGGTAGATCGCGACGTCCTTCGGGTTGTCGGTGAATGCCTGCAAATGGATATCCGAATGCGCGTTCGCGGTGCCGTTCAGCACGGCGCCCGTCACATAAGGATGGAACTCGGCGAGCCGGCGCATCCAGTCGAGCGCGATCTCGCGCAGGCGGCGCAGTTCGTCCGGCTGCGTGTCGCTCTGGAACAGCGCGAGGTACTCGCGCAGTTCTTCCTCGATCTGGTCGTTATCCGGCAGCCATTCGCCGGCCACGCGCAAATCGCCCAGCAACTGGCGCGCGGCCTTGCGCTTCGCGCCGGCATAGTCCTGGCCGTCCTCCGCGATCAGACGGGCGGCGGACTGGGCGATTTCCTCGCGGACGCGCCGCGGGTCGACAAGAGGTTTGCGAGACATGATCCGGCAATCATACTCGATCGTCGCGGCGCCCGAGCACGGGTGCGGCGGCCTGCCGCCCGAGGGTGCCGGCACCGTTCGCGCGCATCGTTCGGGCCGCCGGGCATCGCAGGCCGTCAGTTACAATACTGCTCTTTGTGTCGCGGCCAGGTCGTTGGCCGGGCGCCGGCCGCACGGCCTCGCCGGCGCGCCGCAACACGCATCCTTTCCGAATCGACGGCGCCCGGCGGCGCGAAAGCATTCATCTATGCACATCCACATTCTTGGCATCTGCGGCACCTTCATGGGCGGTCTCGCCGTACTCGCGCGCGAGGCGGGCCACACGGTGACGGGTTGCGACGCGGGCGTCTATCCGCCGATGAGCACGCAGCTCGAGGCGCAGGGCATCACGCTGATCGAAGGCTACGGCGCCGAGCAGATCGACCTGAAACCGGACCTGTTCGTGATCGGCAACGTCGTCACGCGCGGCAATCCGCTGATGGAGGCGATCCTCGATCGCGGCCTGCCTTACGTGTCGGGCCCGCAGTGGCTCGGCGAGCACGTGCTCGCCGGCAAATGGGTGCTCGCGGTCGCGGGCACGCACGGCAAGACGACCACGTCGTCGATGCTCGCGTGGCTGCTGGAAGACGCCGGCCTGAACCCGGGCTTCCTGATCGGCGGCGTGCCGCTGAACTTCGGCGTGTCCGCGCGGCTCACCGATTCGAGCTTCTTCGTGATCGAGGCCGACGAGTACGACACGGCATTCTTCGACAAGCGCTCGAAATTCGTGCATTACCGGCCGCGCACCGCGGTGCTGAACAACCTCGAATTCGATCACGCCGACATCTTCCCCGATCTCGCCGCGATCGAAACGCAATTCCATCATCTCGTGCGCACCGTGCCCGGCGTCGGGCGCATCGTCACGAACGGCCGCTCGGACGCGCTCGAGCGCGTGCTCGCGCGCGGCTGCTGGAGCGAGGTCGAGCGCTTCGGTGTCGACGGCGGCTGGCAGGCGCTGCCGGCGGAGGACGGCGTGCCGGTCGACGAGCGGTTCGCGGTGTATTCGCACGCCGAGCGCGTCGGTGAAGTCGCGTGGCAGGTGCAGGGCGACCACAACCGGATGAACGCGCTCGCGGCGATCGCCGCCGCACGCCACGTCGGCGTGCCGCCCGCGCAGGCGGCCGTTTCGCTCGCATCGTTCCGCAACGTGAAGCGCCGCATGGAAGTGCGCGGTAGCGTGGACGGCGTGACCGTCTACGACGATTTCGCGCACCATCCGACCGCGATCGACACCACGATCGCCGGCCTTCGTGCGCGCATCGGCCGCCAGAATGCCCGCATCCTCGCGGTGCTCGAGCCGCGCTCGAACACGATGAAGCTCGGCGTGATGAAGTCGCAATTGCCGGCGAGCCTCGCCGATGCCGATCTCGTGTTCGGCTACGGCGCGCCGACCGGGCGCGATGCGCTCGGCTGGAATCTCGCCGAAGCGCTCGCGCCGCTCGGCGACCATGCCCGCGCATTCGACGACCTGCATCTGCTGGTGAAGGCGGTGGTCGAGGCCGCGCGTCCGGGCGACCACGTGCTCGTGATGAGCAACGGCGGCTTCGGCGGCGTGCACCAGAAGCTGCTCGACGCGCTCGGGAGCCGCACGTGATCCTGTATCTGCACGGCTTCCGGTCGTCGCCGGAATCGCAGAAGTCGCGGCTGCTCGCCGCACGCATGGCCGAACTCGGCCGCACCGGCGAGTGGCGGTGCCCGTCGCTGTCGGTGTCGCCGCTCGAGGCGATCGCGGTCGCGGAAGCCGAGGTCGCGGGCGCACGCGACGTGACCGTGATCGGCAGCTCGCTCGGCGGTTATTACGCGACGTGGCTGGCCGAAAAGCATGGCTGGAAAGCCGTGCTGCTGAATCCGGCGATCGTGCCGCAGCGCGATCTCGAGCAGCATCTGGGCGAACAGCCGCTGTGGCACGGCGGCGGCACGATCCTCGTCGAGCGCCGTCACCTGCACGAACTCGACGCGCTGCGTGTGCCGGCGATCACGCGCGCCGACCGCTACTATCTGTTCGCGGCGACCGGCGACGAAGTGCTCGATTATCGCGAGATGCTCGCCCATTACCCGGGTGCGAAAACCCGCGTGATCGACGGCAGCGATCACGGAATCAGCGAATTTGCCGACTATGTCGACGACGTTCTCGCGTTTTGCGACGGAAAGACGTCATAAACCGGCCGTGTGCCGATCAAATTCCCATCATCATGCGGCGCCGCCGACGCGGCGTCCGGCAGTCTGAACGAGAGTACTGAGTGAACGTTTTCTTCGAGGAATCGGGCAGTTTCAAGGCGGGCAGCGTGCTGTCGCGCCAGGGCGACGCATTTCAGGTCGAGTTGCCCGGCGGGCGGCGCGCGAAGGTACGCGCGAAAGACGTGCTGATCGAATTCGACAAGCCGGCCGCGGGCGAACTGATGCAGGAGGCCGACACGGCCGCGCAGCAGATCGACCTGGACTTCCTGTGGGAATGCGCGCCGGCCGACGAGTTCGCCTATACGGCGCTGGCCGCCGAATATTTCGGCGCGGCGTACGGCCCGGTCGAGCGCGCGGCGCTCGTGCTGCGGCTGCACGGCTCGCCCGTCTATTTCCGCCGCAAGGGGCGCGGCCAGTACCAGCGCGCGCCGGAAGAGCAGCTCAAGATGGCGCTCGCGTCGCTCGAGCGCAAGCGCCAGCAGGCGCTCGTGCAGGTGCAGTATGAAGAGGAACTGAAGGCCGGCAAGCTGCCGGAAGCGTTCGCGGGCAAGGTGCTCGGGCTGCTGACGCGGCCGGACAAGAACGCGATCGAATACAAGGCGATGGAAGCGGCGGCCGGCGCGCGCGGCGTGTCGCCGGCGCGGCTGATGCTCGACTGCGGCGGCATCGAGTCGCCGCGTGCGCTGCACGAAGCGCGCTTCCTCGCGGAATTCTTTCCGCACGGCACGGGCTTTCCGCCCGTCACGGTCGGCCCGCTGCCGGACGACCTGCCGCGCGCGAACGTCGAGGCGTTCTCGATTGACGACATCACGACCACCGAAATCGACGACGCATTTTCGGTCGAGCACCTGTCCGACGGCCGGGTGCGGATCGGCGTGCACATCGCGGCGCCGGCGCTCGGCATCGTGCGCGGCGATCCGGTCGACGCGATCGCGCGCACGCGCCTGTCGACCGTCTACATGCCGGGCGACAAGATCACGATGCTGCCGGACGACGTCGTCGACGTGTTCACGCTGAAAGAGGGCGATTACCGCCCGGCGCTGTCGCTGTACATCATCGTCAACCGCGAGACGCAGGACATCGTCGCGAACGAGACGCGCGCCGAGCTCGTGTTCGTGAAGAACAACCTGCGCCACAACACGCTCGACGAGCTCGTCAACGAAGAGACGCTCGCGGCCGGCACCGGCGACTACCCGCACAAGGACGACATCGCCGTGCTGTGGCCGCTCGCGCAGGCACTGTTCGAGAAGCGCCAGGTCGCGCGTGCGGGCTACGGCCTGAAGCGCGAGGTGCAGCGCAACACCGACTACAACTTCTACGTCGAAGGCGAGCACGTGTCGATCACGCCGCGCCGCCGCGGCTCGCCGCTCGACCTGATCGTGTCGGAGCTCGCGATCCTCGCGAACTCGACCTGGGGCGCGTTCCTGCACGACCACACGGTGCCGGGCATCTATCGCTCGCAGCGCGGCTTCGGCGCGCCGGGCCCGAAGCGCACGCGGATGCAGACGACGGCCGCGCCGCACGAAGGCCTCGGCGTCGCGCAGTACGCGTGGAGCACGTCGCCGCTGCGTCGCTACGTCGACCTCGTGAACCAGTGGCAACTGCTCGCGTGCGTGCAGCACGGCGTCACCGCGAAGCTCGCCGCGCCGTTCAAGCCGAAGGACGCCGATCTCTACGCGGTCGTGCAGGGCTTCGACGATACCTACACGGCCTACGCCGACTACCAGCGCCGGATGGAGTACTTCTGGTGCCTGCGCTGGCTTGCGCAGGAGCAGAAGAAGCAGGTCGTCGCGAGCGTCGTGAAGGGCGATCTCGTGCGCCTCGAGGAAATCCCGCTGCTGCTGCACGTGCCGGGGCTCGGCGTGCATGCGCGCGGCACGCGCGTGCTGCTCGACGTGATGTCGCTCGACGAGCTGACGATCGAGGCATCGGTGCGTCTGCTGAACGTGCTCGACGCGCCGACCGTGACGAGCGGCGACGCGGCCGACGAAGAGGATGACGCCGAAGGCGGCGACGACACGCTGGTCGACGCGGAAGACACGTCGGCGCAAGCCGAGGCCGAAGCGCTGGCCGAATCGGGCGACGCGGCGGCAGAGGGCGGCGAAGCCGCGAGCGGCAACGACGGCGAAGAGGGGCGCACATCATGAACGCAACTGCGTCGACGAGCGGCGCCGACCGCTATGTCGTGTTCGGCAACCCGGTGGCGCACAGCAAGTCGCCGTTCATCCACGCGCAATTCGCCGCGCAGACCGGCGAGCCGATCGAGTACACGCACCGGCTCGCGCCGGTCGACGGTTTCGAGGCCGCCGTGCGCGCGTTCGTCGCCGAGGGCGGTCGCGGCGCGAACGTGACGGTGCCGTTCAAGCTCGACGCGCATGCGCTTGCCGACACGCTGTCGCCGCGCGCGGCGGCGGCAGGCGCGGTGAACACGCTGCGCATCGACGCCGACGGCCGCCTCCACGGCGACAACACCGACGGCGTCGGCCTCGTGCGCGACATCGAAGCGAATCTCGGCGTGTCGCTCGCGGGGGCGCGCATCCTGCTGCTCGGCGCGGGCGGCGCCGCGCGCGGCGTCGTGCTGCCGCTGCTCGACCGCGCGCCGCTGTCGATCACGATCGTGAACCGCACCGCGAGCAAGGCCGAAGCGCTCGTCAGCCAGTTCATGCAGGCCGCGCACGATGCAGGCTGCACGCTCGCGGGCGGCGGCGCCGGCGTCGTGCGGGCCGAACCGTACGACGTGGTGATCAATGCGACGGCCGGCAGCCTCGATGCCGCGCTGCCGGAATGCGACGCGGCCGCGTTCGGCGCGGGCACGCTCGCGTACGACATGATGTACGGTGCGCAGCCGACCGTGTTCATGCAGCACGCGGCGTCGCTCGGCGCGCGCACGGCCGACGGGCTCGGGATGCTGGTCGAGCAGGCGGCCGAATCGTTCTTCATCTGGCGCGGCGTGCGGCCGGACGGCGCACCGGTGCTGGCCGCGCTGCGCCAGGCGCTCGCGGCGAGCTGAACGGAGCGCGGCACGTGGTGGCGGTGAGCGGCACGCAGCGCACGCGGACGGTGAGCGTCGCTCGCTGGATCGTCTACGCGGGATCGGTGTTCGCGGGCGCATGGCTCGCGACGCAACTGTTCTATCTCGCGCAGATCGCGCTATGGTCGTTCATCAATCCCGGTTCGACCGCGTTCATGCGTACCGACGCGTGGTGGCTGTCGCACGACACGCCGCCCGCGCAGATCCGGCACCAGTGGGTGCCGTACGACCAGATCTCGCGCAACCTGAAGCGTGCGCTGATCGCCTCCGAAGATTCGACCTTCGCGACCAACAACGGCTACGACGTCGACGCGATCCTGCAGGCGTGGGAGAAGAACAAGGCGCGCGGCAGGATCGTCGCGGGCGGCTCGACGATCACGCAGCAGCTCGCCCGCAACCTGTTCCTGTCGCGCGAGAAGAGCTACATCCGCAAGGGGCAGGAGCTGATCATCACGTGGATGCTCGAAACGGTGCTCGACAAGGAGCGCATCTTCGAGATCTACCTGAATTCGGTCGAATGGGGGCGCGGCGTGTACGGCGCCGAAGCGGCTGCGCGCTATTACTACAAGATTCCCGCGAGCCGGCTCGGCGCGTGGCAGTCGGCGCGTCTCGCGGTGATGCTGCCGAAGCCGCGCTGGTTCGATGCGCATCGCGGCTCGGCCTACCAGGCGCAGCGTGCGGCGGTCATCGCGCGCCGGATGGGCGCGGCCGAGCTGCCGCAATCCGAGTAAGCGGCGCGCCCGCGCCGTTGCATTGTCCGTTCCGCCGTTGATGCGCGATTGCTGCGCTGCAGCGCATGCGTGTCGCCGCCATTTCGGGCCACATCATTTAGACGAATCCATCTATTTCGCTTTACTGAGCAATGCCGGCGACCGCGCGGTTTTATTGGCCGGCATCGCACGAAATCGGTGCTTTTTTAGTCGTCGCGGGTAAACGCGAAAGTCGATGAAAGCGACGTGAAATGCAACGTTTCGCGAATCGAAGCATTCCTGAAAGGTGTGCGCTGCACCGCCTGCGCGCCAAATATTTCAAAATTTTTCAAAGCTGACGGGCTCGCGTATATTGGCCAGCGCCTCGGCTTATCGGCCGCAATCGAGGCGGGGGGCGGCTTATCCGGCTGCTCGACACAAAAAACATCCGAGAGAAGGAACGCAACGATGCCAGCGAGCAAAGCGAAGCTGTTGTTGGGAGTGGTGTGTTCTTCGCTGATTCTGACGGCCTGCAACGACGACGTGACGTCGTCCGCTGCCGGGAGCGCCGCCAATTCAGCCGATCCCGCCGGTCAGGTCGACCGCGCGTACAACGATCCGAACAGTTATTCGTCGAGCGCCACCGCGTCGCTCGACGCATCCGCCGCGCTCGAGAAGGCGGCCGTCACGCACCACCAGATCACGCTGAACGGCAAGACGATCCGGTACACGGCCACCGCCGGCCACCTCGTCGCACGCAATCCGCAGACGGGCGCGCCCGAAGCATCGTTCTTCTACGTCGCCTATACGGCCGACAACGCGCCCGCGGCGAAGCGGCCCGTCACGTTCCTGTACAACGGCGGCCCCGGCTCGGCCTCGGTGTGGCTGCACCTCGGCTCGTTCGGCCCGCGCCGGATCCAGACCGGCGACCCGAACGCGAACACGTCGACGTTCCCGTTCGTCGACAACCAGGAAACCCTGCTCGACACGACCGACCTCGTGTTCGTCGATGCGATCGGCACCGGCTTCTCGGAAGCGGTCGCGCCGAACACGAACCAGACGTTCTGGGGCGTCGATCAGGACGCCGGCGCGTTCCGCGATTTCGTGACGCGCTACCTGAGCGTGAACCAGCGCAACGATTCGCCGAAATACCTGTTCGGCGAGTCGTACGGCACGCCGCGCACCGACGTGCTCGCGAACCTGCTCGAGACGGCCGGCGTGAAGCTCGACGGCATCGTGCTGCAGTCGTCGATCCTGAACTACAACACGAACTGCGACATGGCGAGCGACTATGTCGGCAACTCGAACAACGGGTCGAGCCCGGTGAGTTGCGCGGGCTTCGTGCCGTCGTACGGCACGGTCGGCGCGTTTTACCAGCTCGACAACCCGAACCCGTCGAACCTGCCGCAGTATGCGGACCAGATGCGCCTGCTGACGGCCGGCAGCTACGCGCCTGCCGTGAACGCGTACCTCGCGAGCCACACGCCGCCGCCGCCGAATCTCGTCACGACGATGGCGAATTCGACCGGCGTGAAGCAGGCGCTGTGGAAGGCGGACTTCAACGTGGTCCCGACCTTCTTCGACAACAGCTTCCAGTTGTCGCTGGTGCCGGGCACGCTGATCGGCCGCTACGACGCACGCGTGAACGTCCCCTTATCGAGCCCGCTCGCGGCCGACGGCGATCCGTCCAGCTCGTTCATCACGAAGCCGTTCACCGACACGATCGGCAGCTACCTGCCGAACGAGCTGAAGTACACCGCGCAGTCGGCCTACTCGGTGAGCAGCAATGCGATCAACACGTGGGACTGGACGCACGACGGCCTCGCGATGCCCGACACGATCCCCGATCTGGCCGCGGCGCTGACGCTGAACCCAGCGCTGAAGGTGCTGTCGCTGAACGGTTATCACGACATCGCGACGCCGTTCTACCAGACCGAGCTCGACCTCGCGCGGCTCGGCACGCAACCGAACCTGACGATCAAGGACTATCAGGGCGGGCACATGGTCTATCTCGACGATACGTCGCGTCCGCAGGAGAAAGCCGACCTCGTGACCTTCTACAGCGCGGCCGCGCACTGATTGCGCCACGCCGGCGACAGGCGCCCCGGCGGCGCCGCTCGCCGGCCGTCGACGACCTCATTCCAGACTGGAGCCTGACATGAAGAATCGTTTCATCGTCGTTGCCGCGGCGCTCGCATGCGTCGGCGCCGCAGCATCCCTCTCCGCGTTCGCGCAGGCGAGCGACGCCGCCGCGCCGGCGCGTGCGCGCCAGGCACAGCTCGGCGATCCGTACGTGCCGCCGGCCGCGCGGCACGCGACCGCCGGTACGCAGACCACCGGCGCCGCGCTGCATGCGCAGGTGGTGCGCAAGCTCGCGCGGCAGTTTAGCGCGGCCGACACGCAGAACACGGGTTCGATCACCGAGTCGCAGGCGCGCGCGGCCGGCCTCGGCTATGTCGCGAACCACTTCCGGCAGATCGACGCGGGCGGCAACGGCCGCGTGTCGTTCGCCGACGTACAGCGCTACATGCAGGCGCGCAGCACGAGCCAGCAGTAAGCGCGGGTCGCGGTGAGCAAACGGGGGCGGAACCTGCGACACGGCGGGTTCCGCCCCCGTGCGCATGGCGCGCGACCGGGGCGTCGAGCCCGCAGCCGGTTTCGCCTGAATTCTCATTATCTGGACAACGCATTCAAATATTGGAGACGAGTGCGTGCGCTCCTACAATCCGAAGCACATCGACAGCTTCGGACCCACGCATCGCGCGGCGCCCGTCGCACACGGAGACACCTTCCATGAAGTTCGCCGGGCGCTTTACTCGGTGCATCGATCGCCGCTACGCCGCCGCATCGGACGCAGTTCCGGCGCCGCGCGAACGGCTTCACCGATTCCGTTGAAGAAGCCCCGCCCCATGACCAAGATGCCAGACTCCCTTGCCCTCGACGCCCGGCGCGCGATGCCGGTCAATGCGTCGCTGACCGACAGCATCGGCGCGACCAGCACGCCGCTCGACCTCGCCGCGCAGCAGGCCGGCACGCAGACGCTGCTGCGCGGCCTCGCGATCCTCGAGGCGATCGCGAACGGCGCGCGCGACATGCGTGCGATCGGCGCCGCGCTCGGCACGACGCGCAGCACGACGCACCGGCTCGTCAGCAGCCTCGTGCAGGCGCGCTATCTGCGCCAGGTGCAGGGCGGCTACCTGCTCGGCCCGAAGCTGATCGAGCTCGGCACGATCGCGCTCGAGCAGATGCCGCTCACCGCGGTGGCGCGTCCGCATCTCGAGGCGCTCGCGGAAGCGACGCTCGACACGATCCATCTCGGCGTGCGCGACGGCGACGACGTGCTGTACATCGACAAGATTCCCGGCACGCGCGGCCTCGAGATGCGCTCGCGCGTCGGCCACCGGATGCCGCTCGCGTCGACCGGCATCGGCAAGGCGATGATGCTCGACCTCGATCCCGACCTGTGGCGCTCGCTGTTCGAAGCCGCGCGGCGCGCGCTGGCCGGCGTCAATTTCAAGCCCGACAACCGGCCCGAGACGAGCGCGTTCCTGCAGCGCATGGCCCATTACGCGGCCGGCGGCTATACGTTCGATCTCGAGGAAAACGAGGCGTCGATCCGCTGCGTGGCCGCACCGATCCGCGACGCGTCGGGCGCGATCGTCGCGGCGGTGTCGGTTGCGAGCACGATTCCGTACATGCCGCACGACCGCATGGACGAACTGATTCCGCTCGTGCAGCGCGAAGCGCGAGCCATTTCCGCGGAACTGGGCTGGAGCCCGCCGCAGGGTACCCGCAGGATCAAACGATGACGACTTCGACCCGGCTTGTTCCGGATGCCAGTTCCGCCTCCCCGTCGCTGATCGCACTCGACTGGGGCACCACGTCGCTGCGCGCGTATCTGTACGACGCGCACGGCGTGCCGATCGACACGCGCAGCCGGGCGGCCGGCGTGATGCACGTGCCGGGCGGCGGCGCGCGTGCGTTCGACGCGGTGTTCGAGGAAGCGTGCGGCGACTGGCTCGACCGTACGCCCGGCCTGCCGGTGCTCGCCGCCGGGATGGTCGGCAGCGCGCAGGGCTGGCGCGAGGCGCCGTACGTCGCGGTGCCGGCCGGCGCCGACGCGCTCGTCGCGGGCCTCATCACCGTGACGACATCGCGCGGCGCGACGGTCTCGATCGTGCCGGGCGTGATCGCGACGGGCGAGTTGCCCGACGTGATGCGCGGCGAAGAAACGCAGATCGTCGGCGCGCTCGCGAGCGATCCCACGCTTGGCGCCGATCGTTCAGGGGTACTGATCGGCCTGCCGGGCACGCATGCGAAATGGGCGTGGGTGAAGGACGGGCTGATCGAACGCTTCCAGACCTTCATGACCGGCGAGCTGTTCGCGGTGCTGCGCGACCACACGATCCTCGGCCGCACGATGCGCGCGGGCGAATCGCCCGATCGCGCCGCGTTCTTGCGCGGCGTGGCGGTCGCACGCGGCGCGCAGCGCACGGGCCTGCTCGCGACGATTTTCAGCACGCGCACGCTGGGGCTGACCGACCGGCTCGCACCCGATGCGCAGGGCGACTACCTGTCCGGTTTGCTGATCGGCCATGAGCTCAATGCGCTCGACGCGATGCTCGCGGAGCGCGGCATCGCGCTCGCGGACCAGCCGCTGCTGCTGATCGGCGACGACGGCTTGTGTTCGCGCTACGTCGATGCGCTCCGGGTATTCGGCCATGTGCATGCGCGCGTCGCCCCGCATGCGACCGAACTCGGCCTGTGGCGGATCGCGTCGCGCGCCGGGCTCGTGCGCGCGGACGGCGAGCCCGTCTGCGCCGACCACTGAACTGCTTGCAGAGGAATCTTCGATGCCGTCCGACCTGACCTTGCCCGCGCCGTACACGCCCCACGCCGCATTGATGCGCGCGTTCGATGCGTGCCCGCTGATCGCGATCATGCGCGGCATCACGCCCGCCGAAGCGGCCGATCACGGCCGCGCGCTCTACGAAGCCGGTTTCCGGATCGTCGAGGTGCCGCTCAACTCGCCGGATCCGTTCGACAGCATCGCGGCGCTGCGGCGCGCATTGCCTGACGACGCGATCGTCGGCGCGGGCACCGTGCTGCGCGCCGAGTACGTCGACCGCGTGCAGGACGCGGGCGGCGCGCTGATCGTGATGCCGCACAGCGACGCAGCCGTGATCCGCCGCGCACGCGAGCGCGGGCTGGCGAGCGCGCCGGGCGTCGCGACGCCGACCGAAGCGTTCGCGGCGCTGGCGAACGGCGCCGACGTGCTGAAGATGTTCCCGGCCGAGCAGCTCGGCGTGATCGTCGTGAAGGCATGGCGCGCGGTGATCGACCGCGCGGTGCCGCTGATTCCGGTCGGCGGGATCGCGCCGGACAACATGCAGCCGTTCCTCGACGCCGGCGCGAACGGCTTCGGGCTCGGCTCGGCGCTGTACCGCCCCGGCCAGTCGGCCGACACGACCGCGGCGAATGCGCGCGCGTTCCAGGCCGGCTTGCGCGTCGCGCGCGGCGGAGCCGCATGATGGGCCGCCTCGCGGGCAAGGTCGCGATGGTGACGGGCGCGGGCCGCGGCATCGGCGCCGCGATCGCGCGCGCGTTCGTGCGCGAAGGCGCGGCCGTCGCGCTCGTCGATCTCGACTTCCCGCAGGCGCAGCACACGGCCGCCGCGATTGCTCATGAATGCGACGGCGCGCGCGTGCTGCCGCTGCACGCGGATGTCGCGCGGCAGCAGGCGGTGCGTGATGCGATCGAGCAGACCGAAGCGGCGTTCGGCCCGCTCGACGTGCTCGTGAACAACGCGGGCATCAACGTGTTCGCCGATCCGTTGACGATGACCGACGACGACTGGCGGCGCTGCTTCGCGGTCGATCTCGACGGCGTGTGGCACGGCTGCCGCGCGGCGCTGGAGGGCATGGTCGAGCGCGGCCGGGGCAGCATCGTGAACATCGCGTCGACGCATGCATTCAGGATCATCCCGGGCTGCTTTCCGTACCCGGTCGCGAAGCACGGCGTGCTCGGCCTCACGCGTGCGCTCGGCATCGAATACGCGGCGCGCAACGTGCGTGTGAACGCGATCGCGCCGGGCTACATCGAGACGCAGCTGACGCGCGACTGGTGGGACGCGCAGCCCGATCCGGCCGCCGCGCGCGCCGAGACGCTCGCGCTGCAGCCGATGAAGCGGATCGGCCGCCCGGAGGAGGTCGCGATGACGGCCGTGTTCCTGGCGTCCGACGAGGCGCCGTTCATCAATGCCGCGTGCATCACCGTCGATGGCGGGCGCGCGGCGCTGTATCACGACTGACACGATTGACGTAACGATTCGAAAGACCGCACGTGCGACGGCCGCGCGCACGCTGCGTCGAAACCAACAAGCGGCTGCATCCTGTTCGATGAAAACAAGGAGACACTGGAGATGAAACGCAGAACGTTCGTAACGCTGGCCGCTGCGGCGGCGGTGGTGATGGGCAGCCCGGTTGCGCACGCGTCCGACCCGGTCAAGATCGGCTTCCTGGTGAAGCAGCCTGAAGAGCCGTGGTTCCAGGACGAATGGAAATTCGCCGAGATCGCCGCGAAGCAGAAGGGCTTCACGCTCGTGAAGATCGGCGCGCCGTCCGGCGAGAAGGTGATGAGCGCGATCGACAACCTGTCCGCGCAGAAAGCGCAGGGCTTCATCATCTGCACGCCCGACGTGAAACTCGGGCCGGGCATCGTCGCGAAGGCGAAGTCGCACAACCTGAAGATGATGACGGTCGACGACCGCCTCGTCGACGGCGCGGGCAAGCCGATCGACGCGGTGCCGCACATGGGGATCTCCGCGTACAACATCGGCAAGCAGGTCGGCGACGGCATCGCGGCCGAGATCAAGAAGCGCGGCTGGGACATGAAGGACGTCGGCGCGATCGACATCACCTACGAGCAGCTGCCGACCGCGCACGACCGCACGAGCGGCGCGACCGACGCGCTGGTCGCCGCCGGCTTCCCGAAGGCGAACGTGATCGCGGCGCCGCAGGCGAAGACCGATACGGAAAACGCGTTCAACGCGGCGAACATCGCGCTCACGAAGAACCCGCAG
Source organism: Burkholderia sp. BCC0419 (assembly GCF_902830285.1). NCBI lineage: Bacteria > Pseudomonadati > Pseudomonadota > Betaproteobacteria > Burkholderiales > Burkholderiaceae > Burkholderia > Burkholderia sp. BCC0419. Next base: position 2,965,619 of record NZ_CADESR010000001.1, on the reverse strand, counting down.
TTCAAGCACTGGGTCGCGTACGGCCTGAACGACGAGGCCGTGCTCGGCGCGGTGCGCGCGTCCGAAGGGCGCGGCTTCAAGGCCGACAACATGATCGGCATCGGCATCGGCGGCTCCGATTCGGCGCTGAATGAATTCAAGAAGCCGCAGCCGACGGGCTTCTACGGCACCGTGATCATCAGCCCGAAGCGCCACGGCGAGGAAACCTCGGACCTGATGTACACGTGGATCACGCAGGGCAAGGCGCCGCCGCCGCTGACGCTGACGACGGGCATGCTCGCGACGCGCGACAACGTGTCGAAGGTGCGCGAGGAGATGGGGCTCGCGTCGAAGTAAGCGGCCCGCCGGCTGCCGCGGCGACGCGGCGGCCGGCGGTCGATCGATCTGGAAGTGGGGAGACGACGTGTCAGCGGCACTGCGTTTTGACAATATCGGCAAGGTATTTCCCGGCGTGCGCGCACTCGACGGCATTTCGTTCGACGTGCATGCGGGCGAGGTGCATGGCCTGATGGGCGAGAACGGCGCGGGCAAGTCGACGCTGTTGAAGATTCTCGGCGGCGAATACCAGCCCGATGCGGGCAGCGTGCTGGTCGACGGCCAGCCCGTGCAGTTCGCGAGTGCGGCCGCGTCGATCGCGGCCGGCATCGCGGTGATTCACCAGGAATTGCAGTACGTGCCCGACCTGACGGTCGCGGAAAACCTGCTGCTCGGCCGCCTGCCGAACGCGTTCGGCTGGGTGAGGAAGCGCGAGGCGAAGCGTTACGTGCGCGAGCGGCTCGCCGAGATGGGTGTCGATCTCGATCCGGACGCGCGGCTCGGGCGGCTGTCGATCGCGCAGCGGCAGATGGTCGAGATCTGCAAGGCGCTGATGCGCAACGCGCGCGTGATCGCGCTCGACGAACCGACGAGCTCGCTGTCGCATCGCGAGACCGAAGTGCTGTTCAAGCTGGTCGACGACCTGCGTGCGCAGGGCCGTGCGCTGATCTACATCTCGCACCGGATGGACGAGATCTACCGGCTGTGCGATGCGTGCACGATTTTCCGCGACGGGCGCAAGATCGCGTCGCACGAAGCGCTGGCCGACGTGCCGCGCGAGCGGCTCGTCGCCGAGATGGTCGGGCGCGAGATTGCGGACATCTACCATTACGCGCCGCGCGCGCTCGGCGACGTGCGGTTTTCCGCCGAAGGCGTCGACGGCCCGGCATTGCGCGAACCCGCGAGCTTCTCGGTGCGCGCGGGCGAGATCGTCGGCTTCTTCGGGCTCGTCGGCGCGGGCCGCAGCGAGCTGATGCGGCTCGTGTACGGCGCGGACCGCCGGCGCGCGGGCGTGCTGACGCTCGACGGCAAGCGCATCGACGTGAAGCGCACCGGCGACGCGATCCGTCACGGCATCGTGCTGTGCCCCGAGGACCGCAAGGAAGAAGGGATCATCGCGATCGCGTCGGTCGCCGAGAACATCAACATCAGCTGCCGTCGCCATTCGCTGCGCGCGGGGCTGTTCATCAACGGCAAGGCCGAAAGCGAAACGGCCGACCGCTTCATCCAGCGGCTGAAGATCAAGACGCCGAACCGGCGCCAGAAGATCCGCTTCCTGTCGGGCGGCAACCAGCAGAAGGCGATCCTGTCGCGCTGGCTCGCGGAGCCCGACCTGAAGGTCGTGATCCTCGACGAGCCGACGCGCGGCATCGACGTCGGCGCGAAGCACGAGATCTACGACGTGATCTACCGGCTCGCGGAGCGCGGCTGCGCGATCGTGATGGTGTCGTCGGAACTGCCGGAAGTGCTCGGCGTGTCCGACCGCATCGTCGTGATGCGCGAAGGCCGGATCGCCGGCGAGCTGCCGCGCGCCGAGGCGAACGAGCACGCGGTGCTGAACCTCGCGCTGCCGCAGACGAGCGCGGTCGAGGCGGCCTGACGCGGCCGGCTACGTCCGGACAAGCCCGGGACATTCGAATCGAACACGCGCGGCGCGGGCCGCGCGATGCAGGAGCAGGAGACACGCCATGCAAGTCAACGAAAACCTTGCCAGCGCCGCCGTGAAGCCATCGGCCGACGCGCTGGTTCCCCAGCAGAGCGACCGCCAGAAGTGGTGGCAGCATCTGACCGAATACAGCCTGATCGCGATCTTCGCGGTGATGTTCATCACGATGTCGCTGACCGTCGATCACTTCTTCTCGATCGACAACATGCTCGGCCTCGCGCTGTCGATCTCGCAGATCGGCATGGTCGCGTGCACGATGATGTTCTGCCTCGCGTCGCGCGACTTCGACCTGTCGATCGGCTCGACCGTCGCGTTCTCCGGCGTGCTGTGCGCGATGGTGCTGAACGCGACCGACAACACGTTCGTCGCGATCGTCGCGGCGGTCGCGGCCGGCGCCGCGATCGGCTTCGTGAACGGCGCGGTGATCGCGTACCTGCGCATCAACGCGCTGATCACGACGCTCGCGACGATGGAGATCGTGCGCGGGCTCGGCTTCATCGTGTCGAAGGGGCAGGCGGTCGGCGTGTCGTCGGATACCTTCATCGCGCTCGGCGGGATGTCGATGTTCGGCGTGTCGCTGCCGATCTGGGTCACGCTGCTGTGCTTCATCGGGTTCGGCGTGCTGCTGAACCAGACCGTCTACGGCCGCAACACGCTCGCGATCGGCGGCAATCCGGAAGCGTCGCGGCTCGCGGGGATCAACGTCGAACGCACGCGCGTGTACATCTTCCTGATCCAGGGCGCGGTGACGGCGCTTGCGGGCGTGATCCTCGCGTCGCGCATCACGTCGGGCCAGCCGAATGCCGCGCAGGGTTTCGAGCTGAACGTGATCTCCGCGTGCGTGCTCGGCGGCGTGTCGCTGATGGGCGGGCGCGCGACGATCTCGGGCGTCGTGATCGGCGTGCTGATCATGGGCACCGTCGAGAACGTGATGAACCTGCTGAACATCGACGCGTTCTACCAGTACCTCGTGCGCGGCGCGATCCTGCTCGCGGCCGTGCTGCTCGACCAGCTGAAGAACCGCGGCGTACGCGACTGACCGACCAGTTTCCACGGAGACGATCCGCATGACCATCGACACTTCCGCGCCCGATCCGCACGCCGCGCACGCCGCGCGCTTCGCGCGCTACCCGAGCCTCGAGGATCGCGCGGTGCTGATCACGGGCGGCGCGACCGGCATCGGCGCATCGTTCGTCGAGCACTTCGCCGAACAGGGCGCGCGCGTCGCGTTCGTCGACCTCGACGCGGCGGCCGGCGCCGCGCTGGCCGAACGCCTCGCGCACGTGCGCCATGCGCCGCTGTTCCTGTCGTGCGACCTGACCGACATCGACGCGCTGCGCCGGGCGATCGACGCGATCCGCGCGCGCATCGGCGCGATCGCGGTGCTCGTGAACAATGCGGCGAACGACACGCGCCATGCGATCGGCGACGTGACGCCCGCGTCGTTCGACGCGGGCATCGCGGTGAACCTGCGTCACCAGTTCTTCGCCGCGCAGGCGGTGATCGACGACATGAAGCGGCAGGGCGGCGGCGCGATCATCAATCTCGGCTCGATCAGCTGGATGCTGAAGAACGGCGGCTATCCCGTCTACGTGATGGCGAAGGCGGCCGTGCAGGGCCTGACGCGCGGCCTCGCGCGCGATCTCGGCCCGTTCGGCATCCGCGTGAATTCGCTGGTGCCCGGCTGGGTGCTGACCGACAAGCAGCGCCGGCTGTGGCTCGACGACGCGGGCCGCGCGGCGATCAAGGCCGGCCAGTGCCTCGATGCCGAACTGCTGCCGGCCGATCTTGCCCGGATGGCGCTGTTTCTCGCGGCCGACGACAGCCGGATGATCACCGCGCAGGACGTGATCGTCGACGGCGGCTGGGCCTGACCGTTCGCACGACCTGCATCGTTTCTTCGACGAAGGAAAGGAGCTCACCATGACCGCCACGTCCTCGCGCGCATCGTCGTCCACCAGCCAGTCGCGCCGCGCGCGCCTGGCCGCCGCCGCCCAGCCGGTCAGCCCCGGCCCGCAGACGGCCGCGTTCGCGCAGGGTGTCGGCGCCGCGCATGCGGCGGCCGTCACGCTGTCGAACGCGTCGCTGCGGCTCGACGTGCTGCCGCACCTCGGCGGCGGTATCGCGCGCTTCGACTGGCGCGGCGACAACGGCGCGCTGATGCCGGTGTTCCGCCGTTGCGAGCACCCGGAGACGGCGACGGACCCGAACGAGCTCGCGTGCTATCCGCTGCTGCCGTACTCGAACCGGATCGGCGACGGGCGCTTCGAATGCGATGGGCACAAGGTCGCGGTGCCGCGTAACCGCCGCGACGAGCCGCTGCCGATCCACGGCGACGGCTGGCTCGCGCCGTGGCAGGTGGACGATGCGACCGACACGTCGCTGCAACTGTCGCTCGACCGGGCCGCCGGCGCGCCGTACGCGTTCCGCGCGATCCAGTCGTTCGAACTCGACGACGCGACGCTGTCGATCGCGCTGGCGATCGAGAACGCGGGGCGCGCGCGGCTGCCGTTCGGGCTCGGCGTGCATCCGTTCCTCGTGCGCGATGCGGTGACCGAGCTGGCCGCGGCGGCGGGCGGGCTGTGGCTGTCGGGCGCCGATTTCCTGCCGGTGCGGCACGTCAGCGTGCCGCCGGCCTGGCAGTTCGGCGTCTCATATCCGCTGCCGGCCACGCTCGTCAATCACGCGTTCACCGGCTGGGGCGGCCACGCGACGGTGAGCTGGCCGCGCCGCCGGCTGTCGCTGACCGTCGCGGCCGACGCCGACGCGTACGTGCTCTATACGCCGCCGGGCGAGGATTTCTTCTGCTTCGAGCCGGTCGATCATCCGATCAATGCGGTGAACCTGCCGGGCGGCGCGACCGCGCACGGGATGACGCTGCTCGCGCCCGGCGAGCGGCTCACGCGGCGTTTCGCGTTCACCGTCGAGCGCGCCGATGCGCGCGGCAATGCCGCGGCACGCGAGGGCCGCCCGCGACGCGGGTAAAATACGCGGTCTACCAACGGTTTGCCGCGAGTACCCGCCATGTCTTCCCCGCTTACTTTCATTGAATCGCTGCGCGCCGCGTGGCAGCGCACGAATTCGCTGCTGTGCGTCGGCCTCGATCCCGAGCCGTCGCGCTTTCCCGTGCAGTTCGACGGCCAGCCCGACGCGATCTTCGAATTCTGCCGGCAGATCGTCGACGCGACCGCGGAGTACGCGAGCGCGTTCAAGCCGCAGATCGCGTACTTCGCCGCGCATCGCGCGGAAGACCAGCTCGAGCGGCTGATCGCGCACATCCATCTCCAGCATCCGGGCCTGCCCGTGATCCTCGACGCGAAGCGCGGCGACATCGGCAGCACCGCCGAGCAGTACGCGCGCGAAGCGTTCGAGCGCTATCGCGCGGACGCCGTCACGGTGAACCCGTACATGGGCTACGACTCGGTCGAGCCGTACTTCGAGCATGAAGGCAAGGGTGTGATCGTGCTGTGCCGCACGTCGAACCCAGGCGGCTCGGACCTGCAGTTCCTCGATACGAACGGCCGGCCGCTGTACCAGGTCGTCGCCGACCTCGCGGCGAACAAGTGGAACGCGAAGAACGGCCAGCTCGGCCTCGTGGTCGGCGCGACGTTCCCGAAGGAAATCGAGATCGTGCGCGGGATCGTCGGCGACATGCCGCTCCTGATCCCCGGCATCGGCGCGCAGGGCGGCGACGTGCAGGCGACCGTCAACGCAGGCCGCACGGCCGACGGCACCGGGATGATGATCAACTCGTCGCGCGCGATCCTGTACGCGAGCAACGGCGAGGATTTCGCCGAAGCCGCGGCGCTCGCCGCGCAGAAGACGCGCGACACGATCAACGCGCATCGCTGATCGAATCGCGCGACGCCGTATCACCATACCGTCTCGCATCACACCGCCCAGCCGGCCTGCTGGGCGGTTGGCACCGGCCCCGCGCCCGCGGGCCGGCGCTGCATCCTCCCGTTCCCCCTTCGCTTTCCTCGATCCTCCCTGGCGCGCGCCGACAACTTCCCGTCGCTTCCGCACCGCATATGCGCAATTTATTCGCGCGATGCTGCCCCTTGTCACCGATCCGTCACGAAAATGTCAAGAAAAGGGAGCGACGCCATGCCCAAGCTGTCCCGCCGTCTTCTGAGCGCGTTCGCCGCGTCGCTGTGCATGACGTTCGCCCATGCGGCGGATCTGTCGCACTGGCCGGCCGACAGCGCGAAGGCGCTGAACGCGATGATCGCCGCGCACGCGAACCGCGGCGACTACGCGGTGTTCGACGCCGACAACACGACCTACCGCTACGACCTCGAGGAATCGCTGCTGCCGTATCTCGAGAACCGCGGCGTGCTGACGCGCGATTCGCTCGACCCGTCGCTGAAGCTGATCCCGTTCAAGGATTCCGCCGACTACAAGGAATCGCTGACGAGCTACTACTACCGGCTGTGCGAGATCGACGATCTGGTCTGCTATCCGTGGATCGCGCAGGCATTCGCCGGGCAGTCGCTCGCCGACCTGAAGCGCCACGTCGACGCGATGCTCGCCGACGGCAAGCCGATCCCGATCCGCTACTGGCAGGGCGACAAGGTCGTCGACGGCACGGTGAACCCGCCGCGCTTCTTCCGCGGGATGCAGGAGCTGTACAACGCACTGCGCGAGAACGGCATCGACGTCTACGTGATGACGGCCGCGCACGAGGAGCTCGCGCGGCTCGTGCTGTCCGACCCGAAGTACGGCTACAACGTGAAGCCGCAGAACGTGATCGGCGTGACGACGCTGCTGCGCAACCCGGCGACCGGCGCGCTGACGACGTCGCGGCTGCAGATCAAGGCCGGCAAGTACGACGAGGCCGCGAACCGCAACCTCGTGATCACGCCGTTCCTGATGAACCCGATGACGTGGTACGAAGGCAAGCTCGGTTCGATCGTCGGCTGGATCGACCAGTGGAAGAAGCCGGTGCTCGTCGCGGGCGACACGCCGACGTCCGACGGCTACATGCTGCTGAACGCGACCGACGTCGCGCGCGGCGGCGTGCGCGTGTGGGTCAACAAGAAGGACAAGCAGATGGCGCAGATCCGCGCGTGGTCGGACGAATCGGCCGCGAAGCAGAAGTCGCTCGGCCTGCCGGTGACGGCGGACAAGAACTGGATCGTCGTGAAGCCCGACGCGATTCAATAAGCGCGCGGCGGGGCGCGGCACGCGCGCCCGGCCCGATCAGCGTTCGCGTTCGTCGAGCAGCTTCAGCAGCCCGCGCAGCGCATGCGCGGCCGCCTGCGTGCGGATCTGTTCGCGGTCACCCTTGAACACGAGCGTTTCGACGTCGGTATGCAGCCGGTTGCTCCAGCCGAACGACACCGTGCCGACCGGCTTCTTCTCGCTGCCGCCGGCCGGGCCCGCGATGCCGGTGACGGATAGAGCGACCTGCGCGCGGCTGTTGCGCAGCGCGCCTTCGGCCATCGCGCGCGCGACCGGTTCGCTGACCGCGCCGTGCTTGTCGATCAGGTCGGCCGGCACGCCGATCATCTCGATCTTGGCCTGGTTCGAGTACGTGACGAAGCCGCGCTCGAACCACTGGCTGCTGCCGGAGATGTCGGTGATCGCCGTGGCGATCATGCCGCCGGTGCAGGATTCGGCGGTGGCGAGCGTCAGGTGCTCGTCACGCAGCTTGTTGCCTGCGCGGATCGCAAGCTGGTGGACGACGGAATCGGTTGGCATGCGCGTCGGGAAACGGGAGTCGGGAAATCGGTCAGCCGGCGACGGAGCGCCACAGGGCGATCACGAGCAGCGTCATGAACGCGGCCACCAGGTCGTCGACCATGATGCCGAGCCCGCCTTTCAGGCGGCGCTCGAAATAGCGGATCGGCGGCGGCTTGAGCATGTCGAAGAAGCGGAACGCGACGAACGCCCACAGCTGGCCGACGAAGGTCGCGGGCGTGACGAACAGCATCACGAGCCAGATCGCGACGATCTCGTCCCAGACGACGGCGCCCGGATCGGCCATCCCCGCCTTCTTCGCGGTGAAACCGGTGACCCACGTGCCGGCCACGAAGGCGACGGCGATCAGTGCCCACCATTCGAGCACCGTCAGGTAGCGGTTGAGCAAGACGAACGTGAGCCAGCCGAACAGCGAGCCGAACGTGCCGGGCATGATCGGCGCGAGCCCGCTGCCGAAGCCGAGCGACACGATATGCGCCGGGTGCGACAGCATGAAGCGGGCCGTCACGCGTGTCGGCGCGGGTTGCGCGGTGCCGGGCTCGGCCGCGGCGTGCGCGGGCGTCGGATCAGTCTGCATGGAAGTGGTCGAAACCGTGCAACGTGAGAGCGAGGGGCGCGCCGGCGGCGTCGCGCCACGCGATGGCGGGTTGCGCCGACGGCGCGGACAACGCGCGTATTGTACCGATTCGCGTGACCGGCACGCCGGCCGTGACGCCCGCCGCTTCGACCGCCGCGCGGGCCGTAACGGGGGCCGTGAAGCACAGTTCGTAGTCGTCGCCGCCGGCCAGTGTGCAGCGGCGCTGCACGTCGGCCGGCAGCGTCGCGAGCGCGGCCGAGCGCGGTACCGCGTCGGCGTCGATCTCGGCGCGCACGTTCGAGCGCGTCAGGATGTGCTGGAGGTCGCCGGCGAGGCCGTCCGACAGGTCGAGCGCCGCGTGCGCGACGCCCGCGAGCGCGAGCCCCAGCGCCACGCGCGGCTCCGGACGCTCGAGCGCCTGCCGGAACGCGGCGGCTTCATCCGCGCCTGCCGTCCATTCGCGGCGGGCGACGCCGAGGCCGGCGCGCGCATCGCCGAGCGTGCCGGACACCCACACGTCGTCGCCGTCGCGCGCGGCATCGCGCCGCAGCGCCGCGTCGGGCGCGACTTCGCCGAACACGGTCACGCACAGGTTCAGCGGCCCGCTCGTCGTGTCGCCGCCGATCAGTTCGCAGCCGTATCGCTCGGCCAGCGCGAAGAGGCCGTCGCTGAACGCCTCGAGCCACGCCGCGTCGGCACGCGGCAGCGCACACGCGAGCGTGAACGCGCGCGGCTCGGCGCCCATCGCCGCGAGGTCCGACAGGTTGACCGCGAGCGTCTTGTGGCCGAGCGCGTCGGGCGCGACCTCGGGGAAGAAGTGGCGGCCTTCCACCAGCATGTCCGTCGAAATGGCCAGCAATTTCCCGGATCGGGGCGCAATCAGTGCGCAATCGTCACCGATGCCGAGCGTCGACGCACGGGCGCCCTGCGCGGCGCGGCGCGTGAAGAAGCGTTCGATCAGCGAGAACTCGGAGAGGGCGGCTGGCACGGCGGGCGATCCGAAACGGTTGAAGGAACGGCATTGTACGAGGCGAGCGGCGGCGCTCCTGCACCATCCAGTACATTTTGGTCGCGGCTGTCGCACCCGAATCGCCGGTCTGGCGGCCGATGATTGGCGCTACAATGCCGTCGAACAGTTATTCTAATCCGCCCGTCACGAGACACATGTCCACCCAAGCCTCCTCCAAAGCCAAGCTCCGCGAAGCCGCGCTCGACTATCACGAATTTCCGACCCCCGGCAAAATCGCGATCGCCCCGACCAAGCAGATGATCAACCAGCGCGACCTCGCGCTCGCGTATTCGCCGGGTGTGGCGTACGCGTGCGAGGAGATCGTCGAGAACCCGCTGAACGCGGCGCGCTTCACCGCGCGCAGCAACCTGGTCGGCGTCGTGACGAACGGCACGGCGGTGCTCGGTCTCGGCAACATCGGCCCGCTCGCGTCGAAGCCGGTGATGGAAGGCAAGGCGGTGCTGTTCAAGAAGTTCGCGGGCATCGACGTGTTCGACATCGAGCTGAACGAATCGGACCCGCACAAGCTCGTCGACGTGATCGCCGCGCTGGAGCCGACCTTCGGCGGGATCAACCTCGAAGACATCAAGGCGCCGGACTGCTTCATCGTCGAGCGCGAAGCGCGCAAGCGGATGAAGATCCCGGTGTTCCACGACGACCAGCACGGCACCGCGATCGTCGTGGCCGCGGCCGTCACGAACGGCCTGAAGGTGGTCAACAAGGACATCAAGAAGGTCAAGCTCGTCGCGTCCGGCGCGGGCGCGGCCGCGCTCGCGTGTCTCGACCTGCTGGTCGACATCGGCCTGCCGCTCGAGAACATCACGGTGACCGACCTGGCCGGCGTGGTCTACAAGGGCCGCGCCGAGCTGATGGATCCGGACAAGGAGCGTTTCGCGCGCGAAACCGACGCCCGCACGCTGGCCGAAGTGATCGACGGCGCGGACATCTTCCTCGGCCTGTCGGCCGCGGGCGTGCTGAAGCAGGAGATGGTGAAGGGCATGGCCGAGCGCCCGCTGATCCTCGCGCTCGCGAACCCGACGCCGGAAATCCTGCCGGAACTCGCACTCGAAGTGCGTCCGGACGCCGTGCTGGCCACCGGCCGCACCGATTACCCGAACCAGGTCAATAACGTCCTGTGCTTCCCGTTCATCTTCCGCGGCGCGCTCGACGTCGGCGCGACGACGATCACGCGTGAAATGGAGATCGCGGCCGTCAATGCGATCGCCGAACTCGCGCAGCACGAGCAGAGCGACATCGTCGCGACCGCGTACGGCATCCAGGATCTGTCGTTCGGGCCCGAATACCTGATTCCGAAGCCGTTCGATCCGCGCCTGATCGTGAATATCGCGCCGGCCGTCGCGCAGGCCGCGATGGACGGCGGCGTCGCGACGCGCCCGATCGAGGACATGGACGCGTATCGCGTTCACCTGCAGCAGTTCGTGTATCACAGCGGCACGACGATGAAGCCGATCTTCCAGATCGCGCGCGCCGCGCCGGAAGAGAAGAAGCGCGTCGTGTTCGCGGAAGGCGAGGAAGAGCGCGTGTTGCGCGCCGTTCAGATCATCGTCGACGAAAAACTCGCGAAGCCGATCCTGATCGGCCGCCCGTCGGTGATCGAGCATCGTATTCAGCGCTACGGCCTGCGTCTCACGCCCGGCACCGATTTCACGGTCGTCAACACCGAGCACGACGAGCGCTACCGCGACTTCTGGCAGACGTACCACAAGATGATGGCGCGCAAGGGCATCAGCGAGCAGCTCGCGCGCGTCGAAATGCGCCGCCGCACGACGCTGATCGGCTCGATGCTGGTGAAGAAGGGCGAAGCGGACGGGATGATCTGCGGCACGATCAGCACCACGCACCGCCACCTGCACTTCATCGACCAGGTGATCGGCAAGCGCCCGGGCTGCAGCGTGTACGCGGCGATGAACGGCCTCGTGCTGCCGGGCCGCCAGATTTTCCTCGTGGATACGCACGTGAACGTCGATCCGACCCCGGAGGAACTGGCCGAGATCACGATCATGGCCGCGGAAGAAGTGCGCCGCTTCGGCATCGAGCCGAAGGTCGCGCTGCTGTCGCACTCGAATTTCGGCACGAGCAACGCACCTTCGGCGAAGAAGATGCGCGATACGCTCGCGATCCTGCAGGAAACCGCGCCGGAGCTGAAGGTCGACGGCGAAATGCACGGCGACGTCGCGCTCGACGCGGCGCTGCGCAAGGAAATCCTGCCGGAATCGACGCTGGAAGGCGATGCGAACCTGCTGATCCTGCCGAACATCGACGCCGCGAACATCGCGTACAACCTGCTGAAGACGGCCGCCGGCAACAACATCGCGATCGGTCCGATCCTGTTGGGCGCCGCGCAGCCGGTGCACGTGCTGACCGAATCGGCGACCGTTCGTCGCATCGTGAACATGGCGGCGCTGCTGGTCGCCGACGTCAACGCCGCGCGCTGAGCCGAAACGAACGCGCGGCGCCGGTCGAACCGGGGCCGCGCGTCGGGCGAAATTGTAAACAAAAGCAAAAAGAGGCGTGCCCGCAATGGGCACGCCGCGGGCAGGGCGCAACCGCGCTTCCCATAAGCAACAGCAGCATCCCTCCACTCCGGGTAGCGAGTGTGGCAAGGAGGCAGAGTCTTGCCATACGAGAGACGCCGCACGCATTTTATCTTATGTAAGATAAATGTAGTGTAATTTCGGTAAGAAATACGGAATTAGGGGCGGCGCAAGGCTTTCGATTCCCAAACGGACATTGATTCGCGCGGCCAATAACGCTACGCTAACGCCTTTGTTGGTCGTCAACTACTTGATTTAACAGCGGGAACCCTGGTTCATGGCACGCAAGTGGCTCCGCAACGGCGCGCTCGCGTCCGTCTTCGCGATGTTCGCGATGGGTATCGTCGGCACGCCGACGGGCAGTCTGGTTTCCGCCGCTTACGCACGGGAGGCCGTTCCGGCCGACGTGGCCGCGAGCGGGCTCGATACGATCCCGACCGCCCGTCTTCCGCGCGAGGCCGTGACCACGCTGGGCCTGATCGGCGCCGGCGGCCCCTATCCGTACGAGAAAGACGGTGTCGTATTCGGCAATCGCGAGCGGATCCTGCCGAAGGCGAAGCGCGGCTACTACCATGAGTACACGGTGCCGACGCCGCGTGCGCGCAATCGCGGCGCGCGCCGGATCGTCTGTGGCGGGCCGTTGCGCCGGATCGACAACTGTTATTACACGGGCGACCACTACAACAGTTTTAAACGTATTGTTGAATGACTTCGGGACGAATGGCATGAGCGACTCCATCTACGCGCACGATACGGCGGCGGCGACGACGGAACTGTTCGCGGCCGGCGACGGCAATCTGTTTCAGCGTGTGATCCAGCTGCACGCGGCGGCGCAGGCCGGCGGCACGCCGGAGCAACAGGAAGCCGAGCCCGGGCTTTCATCGAACGAGGAGCCTATGAGCCTTTTCACGACCGTGCGACCCAATCTCGTGCAGTCGATCCGCGCGTTCCGCGTGCAGGATCTCGCCGACGAAGCCGGTCGGCTCGGCCAGCATTTCCTGTATGCGTATTGCGGCGCCGCGCAGTCGAAGCAGGAAGTAATGGAAACGATCGCGACCTCGTTCCTGTTTCCGAAGCATTTCGGGAAGAACTATGACGCGCTGTACGACTGCCTGACCGACCTCGTCGCGAAGGCCGGCGCGCAGCCCGGTTTCGTGATCGTCCTCGAAGGGCTGCCGATCGCGCAGAAATTCGACAAGGAAGGCCGCGAGACGCTGCTCGACGTGTTCCGCGAGGCGGCCGAATTCTGGGCCGAGCGCAAGGTCGCGTTCCGGGTGTTCTACTCGTTCGCGTAACGCGCGAATCCCGTCGGCTGCGGCCGAATTGCAAAAAAGCCCGCTTCGAGCGGGCTTTTTTGCGTCCGCGCGACGCGTGCCGCGTCAGGCTCGGGACGTGCCCGGGTCGTGTCGCGGCCCGGCGCGATCAGCGCTTCACCACCCGCCCCATCGCGCCGCCAACGCCGCGAGCACGGCCGCGCCGGCCGTCTCCGTACGCAGCACGCGCGGCCCGAGCGACAGCGCGGTGAACCCGCGTGCGCGCGCCGCGTGTTCCTCGTCGGGCGACAGCCCGCCTTCGGGCCCGATCAGCAGCGTGACGGTGGCCGCGGGCGGCGCGTCGGGCAGCGACGCGAACGGGATGCTCGCGCGCGGCGACAGCAGCACCCGCAGCTCGCCGTCGGCCGGCGTGGCCGGCAACGCGTCGAGCCATGCGTGGAAGCCGGCGACCGGCGCGACGTCGGGCACGCGGTTGCGCCCGCATTGCTCGCACGACGCGCGCACCACGCCGCGCCAGTGCGCGACGCGCTTGTCCGCCCGTTCGCCGGACAGCTTCACGACGCCGCGCGCGGTCGACAGCGGCACGACCGCCGCGACGCCGAGCTCGACGGCCTTCTCGATCACCCAGTCCATCTTGTCGCCGCCGGCGATCCCCTGCGCGAGCGTCACGCGATAGGGCGGCTCGGCCTCGGCGGGTTCGAATGTCTCGACCTGCGCGAGCGCGCTACGCTTGTCGACTTCGACGAGCCGTGCGCGGTACTGGCCGCCCGTGCCGTCGAACAGCGCGAGCACGTCGCCGGGCTGCAGGCGCAGCACCTGCACGTGGCGCGCGACGTCGGCCGGCAACGCGAGCGTGGCGTCGGCGCGCAGCGCTGCGTCGACGAAAAAGCGCGGCACGGCCGCGGTGGTGGTGGCTTCGTTCATGCGTGTGGCGGTTTCGGTCATGCGTCGAGACGGCACCCGAGCGCCCAGCGGTAGCCGTCGAGATCCTCGATCTGCGCGAACCGGTCGCCCCAGAACTGATCCTGCGGCGCGCTCAGCGATTTCGCGCCCGCATCGAGCGCGCGCTGCCAGGTGGCGTCGACGTCGTCGACATACAGATAGAACGATTGCGGCGCGGTGGCGTTCGCGCGCTTCGGCGTGAGCGCGGGCGAGCCGAACGCGCCTTCGGGCGCGAACATCACGATCAGCTGGCCGCGATAGGCCATCTCGACGTGCATGATCACGCCGTCCTCGTCGTGCATGTCGCGCATCGTGAAGCCGAATGCGGCCTGGAAGAAATCGATGGCCGCGCGCGCGTTGCGTACGGCCAGGTAGGGCGTCAACCAAGGCACGTTGGCCGGACGTGGATCGGTCATGAAAATCTCCTGTTGCACAGTGTCGGCGCTTCGGCGCCTGCGCCGGTCTCATGCTGGAACAGCGGAACGTTGCGACCGTCCGGATGTTCAGCGGCGAACGCCCAGTGTATCGCGCAGCGCGCGCGGCAGGGCAAAGAGGGACGCATGCAGCCGCGCATCGTAGTAGCGCAAGCCGTCGACGCGGCGGGCCGCGAGCCGTTCGTCGACGTCGTGCGCGAACAGCGCGGCCGCATCGAGCGTGTCGCTCGCGATCGCCATCAGCCACTGCGAGCCGTACAGCGGCACGTGCGCGGACAGCGGATCGACGACCGCGAAGCTCGCGCGCAGGTCGTCGAGCAGCGCGGCGATGCGCGCGGCATGGAACACCGGCGAGCCGAGATGCATCGAGATCGCGCCGCGCGGCGTCAGGATCCGCTTGAGCCGTGCGTAGAACGCACGCGTGTAGAGGCCGGCCGCCGGCGAGTCGGGCGGCGTGAGATCGAACACGACGAGATCGAAATGCTCGACCGTCGAATCGACGAAATGCGCGGCGTCGCCGATCACGACCTCGACGCGCGGGTCGTCGAGCGCGCCCTGGTGCACGTCGTCGAGATAGCGGCGCGCCATCCTGACCACCTCGTCGTCGAGTTCGGCGATCACGATCCGCTCGAGGCACGCGTGCTTGAGCAACTGGCGCGCCGCACCGCCGTCGCCGCCGCCGAGCACGAGCGCCTTGCGCGGCGACGGATGCGCGAGCGCGGCCGGGTGCGTCATGCACTCGTGATAGACGAACTCGTCGCCGACCGACGTCATCGGCCGGCCGTCCAGCGTGAACAGCCGGCCGAGCTGCGGGGTTTCCCAGACCTCGATCTGCTGGTGCGGGGACGCGACGTGCGCGAGCCGCCGCGCATTCGGGAAGCCGTAGGTAGCGTCGGGCGTCGGGTGAAAGAGAAGGGTGGTGCTCACGGGCGGGCCGCTGGGGCAGGCAGTTCCGACGCCTGAATTATAGGAGGCAGGCGGTTTCGCGGAAAACCGTGCCGGAACACTGCGCACCGACAAGGGAAATGTCGGGCCATCTGCTAAAATGACGAGCTTTGCAGCCCCGTCCGTAGGCTCCGTCCGCTTCGCGTCCGTCAGGCGCCGCACCGCGCGCCGGGAACGATTGACGCTCGAGCTTCCGGATGCCGCCGTGCCCCCGTTTCCTCGACTCGTTCTCCGGACTCGACATGACGACTTCGTCTCCCGCCTCCACCACCCTGATGGCCAACGCGATCCGTGCGCTCGCGATGGACGCCGTCCAGCAAGCGAACTCCGGCCACCCCGGCATGCCGATGGGCATGGCCGAAATCGGCGTCGCGCTCTGGTCGCGCCATCTGAAGCACAACCCGACGAACCCGCACTGGGCCGACCGCGACCGTTTCGTGCTGTCGAACGGCCATGGCTCGATGCTGCTGTACTCGCTGCTGCACCTGACCGGCTACGACCTGCCGATCGAAGAGCTGAAGAACTTCCGCCAGTTGCACTCGAAGACGCCGGGCCACCCGGAATACGGGATCACGCCGGGCGTCGAGACGACCACCGGCCCGCTCGGCCAGGGTCTGGCGAATGCGGTCGGCATGGCGCTCGGCGAAGCGCTGATGGCCGACGAGTTCAACCGTGACGGCGCGAAGATCGTCGATCACCACACGTACGTGTTCCTCGGCGACGGCTGCCTGATGGAAGGCATCTCGCACGAAGCCTGCTCGCTCGCGGGCACGCTGAAGCTGAACAAGCTGATCGCGCTGTACGACGACAACGGCATCTCGATCGACGGCGACGTCGTCAACTGGTTCCACGACGACACGCCGAAGCGCTTCGAGGCGTACGGCTGGAACGTGATCCCGAACGTGAACGGCCACGACGTCGACGCGGTCGACGCGGCGATCGCGAAGGCGAAGCTGTCGGACAAGCCGACGCTGATCTGCTGCAAGACGGTGATCGGCAAGGGCGCGGCCACCAAGGCCGGCGGCCACGACGTGCACGGCGCGGCGCTCGGCGCGGAAGAAATCGCGAAGACGCGCGAAGCGCTCGGCTGGAAGTGGGAGCCGTTCGTGATTCCGCAGGAAGTCTATGCGGCATGGGACGCGAAGGAAGCCGGCAAGCGCGCCGAGACCGAATGGGACGCGACGTTCGCGGCCTATCGCGCGAAGTTCCCGGCAGAAGCCGCCGAATTCGAGCGCCGGATGGCCAACCAGCTGCCGGCCGACTGGGCCGAGAAGGCTGCCGCGATCATCGCCGGTGCGAACGAGCGCGCCGAGACGGTGGCAACCCGCAAGGCGTCGCAGCAGGCGATCGAGGGCCTCGCCGCCGCGCTGCCCGAGCTGCTCGGCGGCTCGGCTGACCTGACCGGCTCGAACCTGACCAACTGGAAGGCGTCGAAGGCGGTGCGCGCGAATCCGGAAGGCGCGGGCGTGCTGCTCGGCAACCACATCAACTACGGCGTGCGCGAATTCGGCATGAGCGCCGCGATCAACGGCCTCGCGCTGCACGGCGGCCACAAGCCGTTCGGCGGCACGTTCCTGACGTTCTCCGACTACAGCCGCAACGCGCTGCGCGTGGCCGCGCTGATGAAGCTGCCGTCGATCTTCGTGTTCACGCACGATTCGATCGGCCTCGGCGAAGACGGCCCGACGCACCAGTCGATCGAGCACGTGTCGAGCCTGCGCCTGATCCCGAACCACGACGTATGGCGCCCGGCCGACACGGTCGAGACGGCCGTCGCATGGACCCACGCAGTCGCTGCCGACCGTCCGTCGAGCCTGATCTTCAGCCGCCAGAACCTCGCGTTCAACCCGCGTACCGATGCGCAGATCGCCAACATCGACAAGGGCGGTTACGTGCTGAAGGACTGGGACGAGGAAATCGTCGCGCGCAAGATCATCCTGATCGCGACGGGCTCGGAAGTCGAACTCGCGATGAAGGCCGTCGAGCCGCTCGCGCAGCAGGGCATCGCGGCGCGCGTCGTGTCGATGCCGTCGACCAACGTGTTCGACCGCCAGGACGCCGAATACCGCGAACGCGTGCTGCCGCACGGCGTGCGCCGCGTCGCGATCGAAGCGGGCGTGACGAGCTTCTGGCACAAGTACGTCGGCCTCGACGGCGGCGTCGTCGGGATCGACACGTTCGGCGAATCGGCGCCGGCCGGCGTGCTGTTCAAGTACTTCGGCTTCACCGTCGAGCACGTCGTCGAGACCGCGAAGGCCGTGCTGGCCTAAAAGCATACGCGGCGCGCGCCACCCGTTGCGCGCGCCGCACCGTGAAGCTGCACGAAACGAATTTTTTCAGCCATCAGGAGATAGACCATGACGATTCGCGTCGCAATCAACGGCTACGGCCGTATCGGCCGCAACACGCTGCGCGCGTTTTATGAAAACGGCAAGAAGCACGATCTCGAGATCGTCGCGATCAACGACCTGGGCGATGCGAAGACCAACGCGCACCTGACCCAGTACGACACCGCGCACGGCAAGTTCCCGGGCGACGTGTCGGTCGACGGCGACTACCTCGTCGTGAACGGCGACAAGATCCGCGTGCTGGCGAACCGCAACCCGGCCGAACTGCCGTGGGGCGAGCTGGGCGTCGACGTCGTGATGGAATGCACGGGCTTCTTCACGACGAAGGAAAAGGCGAGCGCGCACCTGAAGGGCGGCGCGAAGAAGGTGATCATCTCGGCGCCGGGCGGCAAGGACGTCGATGCGACGATCGTCTACGGCGTGAACCACGACGTGCTGAAGGCCGAGCACACGGTCATCTCGAACGCATCGTGCACGACGAACTGCCTCGCGCCGCTCGTCAAGCCGCTGAACGACAAGATCGGCCTCGAAACCGGCCTGATGACGACGATCCACGCGTACACGAACGACCAGGTGCTGACGGACGTCTATCACGAAGACCTGCGCCGCGCGCGTTCGGCCACGCACAGCCAGATCCCGACGAAGACGGGTGCTGCGTCGGCCGTCGGCCTCGTGCTGCCGGAACTGAACGGCAAGCTCGACGGTTACGCGATCCGCGTCCCGACGATCAACGTGTCGATCGTCGACCTGTCGTTCATCGCCAAGCGCGACACGACGGTCGAGGAAGTCAACGCGATCATGAAGGAAGCGTCGGAAGGTTCGCTGAAGGGCATCCTCGGCTACAACGACGCACCGCTGGTGTCGATCGACTTCAACCACAACCCGGCTTCGTCGACGTTCGACGCAACGCTGACCAAGGTGTCGGGCCGCCTCGTGAAGGTGTCGAGCTGGTACGACAACGAGTGGGGTTTCTCGAACCGCATGCTGGATACGGCTGTCGCATTCGCGAACGCGAAGTAATCCCGCACGTCGCGCGGCCGCCGCAACGCGGCCGGCGTGGCGGACGAACCCGGCCCGGGGTTTCCCGGCCGGGTTTTTTATTGCCCGGCGTTCGCTGTCACGTGTTCGATCGCGGCGACGAACGCGCGCTTCAGCGGGCCGTCGAGATCGGTCCACGCGAGACCGATGCCGCTGCGGTGACCGGCCAGGTCGAGCGGCCGCGCGAGCACGTTCGGCGGCAGCGCGCCGGCGGCTTCCGCCGGGATCAGCCCGATCCCCATGCCCGCCGCGACGAGCGCGAGCATCGTCGTGAATTCGCCGAACTCCTGCGCGATCTCGAGCGTCGTGCCCGCGCGGCTCAGTGCGAGCAGCATGTCGTCGTGAAAGCCGGGCGCGTAGCGGCGCGCGAGCACGAACGCCGGGTGGCCGCGCAAGGCGGCCGGCGCGATCGTATCGTGTGCGGCGAGCGGATGGTCGAGCGGCAGCGCAACGACGAAGCCTTCCTCGAGCACCACGCGTAGGTCGATGCCCGCATACGCGGCCGGCAGCCGGATCATCCCGAAGTCGATCCGCCGGTCGCGCAGCGCGGCGATCTGGTCAGGCGTCGGCAGGTCCTTCAGTTCGAGCGCGATCAGCGGATAGCGCTCGCGCATCGTGCGCAGCACGGCCGGCAGCAGCGCCGGCAATACCGACGACACGAACGCGATCCGCAGCGTGCCGATTTCGCCGCGGCTCGACAGCCTCGCCATCTGTTCCGCGCGTGCGGCCTGCTGCAGCGTCGCCCGCGCTTCGGGCAGGAATACGTGCCCGGTGTCGCTCAGTTCGACCTTGTGCCGGTCGCGCTCGAACAGGCGCGCGCCGAGTTCCGCCTCGAGCGCCTTGATCTGCATGCTCAGCGCGGGCTGCACGATGCACAGGCGCTGCGCGGCGCGCCCGAAATGCAGCTCTTCCGCGAGCGTGACGAAGGCGCGCAATTGCTTGAGTTCCATGGGCGGCGGGCACGAGAGGGCGGTAATCAGTTTTCATGATAACCGGATCAAGAAAGACCATTGGCGCGGCACCCTGGTTGCGGCGGAAGATACCGTCGACGCGAGACCGGCCGCGACGGGCAGCCGGCTCGACTGGCACGAGGAGACATCCACATCCATGACTAACGCGCTTGACCGGTTCCGCCTCGACGGCCGCCGCGCGCTGATTACCGGTTCCGGCCGCGGGATCGGGCTGACGCTCGCCCGCGGGCTCGCGGAAGCGGGCGCGGCGATCGTCATCAACGATCGCAATGAGGAGAAGGCCGCGACGCTCGCGCGCCATTTCCGCGACGAAGGCTTCGCGGCCGACCATGCGGTGTTCGACGTGACCGAGCACGCGCAGGTACGCGCGGCGATCGACGATGTCGAGACGCGCGTCGGCGCGATCGACATCCTCGTGAACAACGCGGGCATCCAGCGCCGCGCGCCGCTCGACGAATTCGACCCGGACGACTGGCATGCGCTGATGCGCGTGAATCTCGACGGCGTGTTCAACGTCGCGCAGGCCGTCGCGCGGCACATGATCGCGCGCGGCCACGGGAAGATCATCAACATCTGCTCGGTGCAGAGCGAGCTCGCGCGGCCGACGATCGCGCCGTATGCGGCGACCAAGGGCGCGGTGCGGATGCTGACCAAAGGGATGTGCGCCGACTGGGCGCGCCACGGCATCCAGGCGAACGGCCTCGCGCCCGGCTATTTCGAAACCGAACTGAATCGCGCGCTGGTCGACGACGCGGCGTTTTCGGACTGGCTGTGCAAGCGCACGCCGGCCGCCCGCTGGGGGCAGGTCGACGAGCTGTGCGGCGCGGCGATCTTCCTCGCATCGGCCGCGTCCGATTTCGTGAACGGCCAGACGCTGTTCGTGGATGGCGGGTTGACCAGTGCCGTCTGACAAGGAGCGTGTCATGCGTATGCGTTGCATGTGTGTCGTGATCCACGGGCCGAACGACCTGCGGGTCGAGGAGCAGGACGCGGGCGAGATCGGCCCGGGCCAGGTGCGCGTCGACGTCGCGATGGGCGGCATCTGCGGCTCCGATCTGCATTACTTCCGGCATGGCGGCTTCGGCGCGATCCGGCTGCAGCAGCCGATGGTGCTCGGCCACGAGGTCGCCGGCACGGTCGCGGAAGTGGCGCCAGACGTAACGTCGGTGAAGGTCGGCGATCGCGTCGCGGTCAATCCGAGCCGGCCGTGCGGCGCGTGCCGCTACTGTCTCGAAGGACTGCCGAACCAGTGTCTCGACATGCGCTTCTATGGCAGCGCGATGCGGATGCCGCACGTGCAGGGCGCGTTCCGCAATGCGCTCGTGTGCGACGCGGTGCAGTGCGTGAAGGTCGCCGAGCACGTGCCGCTGTCGCTCGCGGCGCTCGCCGAGCCGTTCGCGGTCGGGCTGCATGCGGTGTCGCGCGCGGGCCCGCTGATCGGCAAGCGCGTACTCGTGTCGGGTTGCGGGCCGATCGGCGTGCTGGCGGTCGCGGCGGCGCGCGTGCACGGCGCGGCGGAGATCGTCGCGACCGACGTCGTCGACGCGCCGCTGGAAGTCGCGCGCGCGCTCGGCGCGGACCGCACGATCAACGCGGCGGCCGATGCCGGCTGGGTCGAGCGCTACAGCGCCGACAAGGGCACGTTCGACGTGATGATCGAGTGTTCGGGCAATGCGCGCGCGCTGCGCGACGGGCTGGACGTGATGCGTCCGCGCGGCGTCGTCGTGCAGCTCGGGCTCGGCGGCGACGTGAGCCTGCCGCAGAACGTCGTGGTCGCGAAGGAGCTGTCGATCTGCGGCTCGTTCCGCTTCCACGCAGAATTCGCGCTGGCGGTGCAGCTGATCAACGCGGGGCGCGTCGACCTGCGGCCGGCCGTCACGCGCGTGTTCCCGATGCGCGATGCGAACCTCGCGTTCGAACTGGCGGGCGATCGCCAGCGTGCGATGAAGGTGCTAATCGATTTCGCGAACGAGGCCGCGTGACGGGGCGGCGCTAGCGCGTCGCGACGGCAGCGGCGCCCTTGGCAAAAAAGGCACGCCCGCGATGCGCGGCGCGTGCCTTTTTCGTCGCGCAGCGAAAACGAACTACCGCATCACTGCGTGACCTGCCGCGCGCCGATGCGCTGCGACGCGAGCCACAGCGCGATCAGCACGCCCGACAGCGCGGCACCGGCGACGCACACGCCGCGCCAGCCGTCGAGGCCGTACGCGACGCTCGCCGCGAACGAGCCGAGCGCGCCGCCGATGAAGTAGCTCGTCAGGTAGATCGTCGTCACGCGGCTGCGCGCTTGGCCGGCGAGCGCATAGATCACGCTCTGGTTCGAGATGTGCATGCCCTGCACGCCGACGTCGAGCAGCAGGATGCCCGCGATCAGCGCCGCGAGCGAATGCGAGCCGGTCGCGATCAGCGCAAACGATCCAAGTACGGCCGCCGCGAACAGGCCGGTGGCTGCATTGCCGTGACCGCGATCGACCAGCCGGCCGGCCGACGTCGCCGCGAGCGCGCCGACCGCGCCGACGATCCCGAACAGGCCGATCCGTCCTTCGGAATAGCTGTACGGCGGCTGGCTCAGCAGGAACGTGAGGCCCGTCCACAGCAGGCTGAAGCACGCGAACACGAGCGCGCCGTAGGTCGAGCGCAGCGCGATCAGCGGCTGCGCGCGCACCAGCGCGACGAGCGACTTCATCAGCGCCGCATAGTCGACGCGCGCGTCGCGGCGATCCTTCGGCAGCTTCACGGCGAGCACGGCGGTCAGCGCGAGCACCATCACCGCGGCGATGCCGTACACCGCGCGCCAGCCGAACCCGTCGGCGATCGCGCCGGCCGCGACGCGCGCGAGCAGGATGCCGAGCAGGAGCCCGCTCATCACGGTGCCGACCGCGCGGCCGCGCGAGCGCGCATCGGCGAGCGACGCCGCGAACGGCACGAGCAGCTGCGTCGAACAGGTGACGAAGCCGACCGCGACGTTCGCGACGACGAACATCGTGAAGTTCGTGCTGAACGTGACCGCGGCCAGCGCGACGACGTTGAGCATCAGCAGCCGCACGATCAGCGTATGGCGATTGACCGCGTCGCCGAGCGGGACGATCAGCAGCAGGCTGGCCGCATAGCCGAGCTGCGTCAGCGTGACGAGATAGCCGAGCTCGGTCGGCGCGCGCCCGAAGCTGTGCGCGATCGCGGCGAGCAGCGGCTGTGCGTAATAGATGTTGCCGATGACGATGCCGCACGCGCACGCGAACAGCAGCGTCATGCCGCGGGTGAGGGGAGGGTGGTTGTCGTGATGCGGTTCCATGGTCGCGAAAAACGGCGGCGCCGGCCGGCGGCACGGGGCCGTCGGCTGCGCGGGGTGACGGAAATCGGGGGCCGGCGTCGACGGATCGGCGGTGAGCCGATGCGCGCCGGGCGGATCGCGGCCGGGCCCGGATCGGGCGGGCGGCGGATCGCCGTGCGGCGGGCAGAGGCAGGGCGGGCCCGGGCGTGCCGCTCCGGTGCGGCGACAGCGGCGCTGCACGGAAGCGGATGTGCGTATGATGCGGAAATCGACCCATAGCGTCCAAGACTGGATCGTTATGGTTCCTATTGGCAAAACCAATACGTTGGCCGCGATGCTTCTCCGCCACATCCGCTATTTCCTGGCCGTCGCCGACGAGCGCAGTTTCACGCGCGCGGCCGATGCGCTGCACGTATCGCAGCCGACGCTGTCGCAGCAGGTCCGCCAGCTCGAGGAAACGCTCGGCGTGCAGTTGTTCGACCGTTCGGGCCGCACGGTGCGGCTCACCGAATTCGGCGAGGTCTATGCGCGCCATGCGCGCGCCGCACTGCACGCGCTGGATACCGGGCAGCGCGCGCTGCACGACGTCGCCGATCTCGGCAGCGGCTCGCTGCGTCTCGCGATGATGCCGACCTTAGCGGCCTACCTGAGCGGCTCGCTGATCGACGCGTTCCATGCCGACCATCCGAACGTCGCGCTGACGATCGATGCGATGCCGCAGGCACGCATCGAGGCACTGCTCGCCGACGACCAGCTCGACGCCGGCTTCGCGTTCATGCCGCCGCGCGCGCCGGACATCGACGCGCTGCCGCTGTGGGACGAGTCGCTCGCACTGGTGACGGGCCGCACGCACCGCCTCGCGCGCCGTCGCCGCGCGCTCACGCCGGCCGAACTCGGCGGCGAGCCGCTGGTGCTGCTGAGCCGCGCGTTCGCGACGCGCGAGCGCATCGACCGGTATTTCGTCGAGCATGGCGCGCGGCCGTTGATCGCGATCGAGACGAATACGGTCAGCGCGGTGCTGGAGCTCGTGCGGCGCGGTCGGCTCGCGACGGTGCTGCCCGACGCGGTCGCGCGCGAGCGCGGCGACCTGTGCGCGCTGGAGCTCGATCCGCCGCTGCCGACGCGCACGGCCGCGCTGCTCACGCGCAAGGGCGCGTACCGCAGCGTCGCGGCGCGCGCATTCATCGAGCGCGTGCTCGCGTATCGCGATCCGTCGGAACGGTGACCGGGACGGCCGGGCGGAAGTGAGGGCGGCGGCGCGGGAGGATTACGCGCCGGGCGTCGGGAAGAAGACGCCCGCGCGCTGCGCGGCGTTCGCGATGTGCGTTTCGATCGCGGTGCCGGCGGCGGCCGCATCGCGCGCGATCAGCGCGTCGACGATCGCGCGGTGCTCGTGCCACGTCGACAGCAGCAGTTCGCGCCGGTAGAACGGCATGCGCTGGCTTTCCTTCATGATGTCCGCGCTGCTGCGCAGGATGGACTCGATCGCCGCGTTGCCGGCCAGATGGATGATCCGCATGTGGAAGTCGAAGTCGAGCCGCGATGCTTCATCGAGCGCGTTCTCCGTCAGCGCGACGTGCAGGTCGGCGAGATTGTCCTCGAACCACGCGATGTCTTCGTCGCTGACCACGCGCGCGGCCATCCGCGCGGCGAAGCCTTCGAGCGCATAGCGCATCTGGTAGGTGTCGGGCGGCGACGACTGCTCGGCGAATTGCCACGCATGCGCGGCCGATGCCTGCGCGCTTTCGACGTACACGCCCTTGCCCGCGCGGATGCGCAGCATCCCGAGCGCCTCGAGCGTCGACAGCGCCTCGCGCAGCGACGCGCGGCTGATCTCCAGCTCCTCGGAGAGCTGGCGCTGGGCCGGCAGCAGGCTGCCGACCGGGTACACGCCTGTCTCGATCCGGTCGCGGATCGTCGCAATGGCGGTGTCGGTCACGGTATGCGGAACATTTTTCATGGTGTGAACGATGGCCGGTCTGACCGGCATTGTAATCCGCACGCAGGCGCTGCACGACCGCCTACGGGAAAGCCACGATCCGCCCCCTTTCCGATGCACCGAAAACGCCGGCGAAGGGGCGGGAAATCCCTATTTTGTTGGTTCTTGACGCC
The DNA here is from genome assembly GCF_902830285.1 of Burkholderia sp. BCC0419. Classification (NCBI taxonomy): domain Bacteria; kingdom Pseudomonadati; phylum Pseudomonadota; class Betaproteobacteria; order Burkholderiales; family Burkholderiaceae; genus Burkholderia; species Burkholderia sp. BCC0419. Next base: position 2,940,459 of record NZ_CADESR010000001.1, on the reverse strand, counting down.
ACTATATCGGCTTCCTACTATCCACCATAACATCACTGGTCTTACCAGTATGAACAGACGAAACTGCAACCGTTGGATCGGGAGAGCGCCGTGTCGAAATTCTTGAATTCGCTGTTTGGCCGGGTAGTCGTCGCATTAATACTGGGGGTCGCGCTCGGCGCGTTCTTCCCGCATTTCGCCGAGTCGCTGCGTCCGCTCGGGGACGGCTTCCTGAAGCTCATCAAGATGGTCATCGGCCCGATCGTGTTCTGCGTCGTGGTCAGCGGGATGGCCAATGCGGGTGACCTGAAGAAGGTCGGCCGGGTCGGCCTGAAGGCCGTCGTCTACTTCGAGGTGATGACGACGCTCGCGCTCGGCATCGGGCTCGTCCTTGCCTGGGTCACGCGCCCGGGCGTCGGGATGAACATCGACCTGCGCTCGCTCGATGCGGCGTCGCTGTCGACGTACGCGAAGAATGCCGAAAGCCTGAAGGACACGGCCGGCTACCTGATGAAGATCATCCCCGAGACCGCGATCGACGCGTTCGCGAAGGGCGACATCCTGCAGATCCTCGTGTTCGCGGTGCTGTTCGGCTCCGCGCTGTCGCTGCTCGGCGACAAGGCGCAGCGCGTCAACTCGCTGATCGAGGAACTGTCGCACGTGTTCTTCAAGATCATCGGCTTCATCATCAAGCTCGCGCCGCTCGGCGTGCTCGGCGCGATCGCGTTCACGACCGGCAAGTACGGCGTTTCGTCGCTCAAGCAGCTCGGCTACCTGGTCGCGGTGTTCTACCTGAGCTGCTTCGTGTTCGTCACGGTCGTGCTCGGCGTGGTGATGCGGCTCGCGGGCTTCTCGGTGTTCAAGCTGATCCGCTACCTGCGCGAGGAACTGTCGATCGTGCTCGGCACGGCGTCGTCGGACGCGGTGCTGCCGCAGGTGATGAGCAAGCTCGAATACATGGGCATCAAGGATTCGACGGTCGGCCTCGTGATCCCGACCGGCTATTCGTTCAACCTCGACGGCTTCTCGATCTACCTGACGCTCGCGGTGCTGTTCATCGCGCAGGCCACCAACACGCCGCTGTCCACGCACGACCTGATCGTCGTCCTGCTCGTGTCGCTCGTCACGTCGAAGGGCGCGCACGGCATCCCCGGCTCGGCGATCGTGATTCTCGCGGCGACGCTGTCGGCGATTCCCGCGATCCCGGTGCTCGGCCTCGTGCTGATCCTGCCGGTCGACTGGTTCGTCGGCATCGCCCGCGCGCTGACCAACCTGATCGGCAACTGCGTCGCGACGGTGGTGGTCGCGGTGTGGGAGAACGACATCGACCGGGCCCGCGCGAAGCGCGTGCTGAACCGCGAGCTGCGCTACGTGGCCGATGCGCCGGGCAGCGCCGCACCGGTCGCCGGCGACCAGGCTCACGCACTCTGAACACGACGCTCGCGCGGCGCGGCTTCCCCGGCCGCACCGCGCGACCGAACTTCATGCGACCGGCGCGCTGACGCCCCGGCGCTTCTCAAAAAATAATGGAGACGACATGGCAGCCCCCATCCTCGATCCGAACGCGCCGGCTTTCACGCGGCGCTACATGAACCTCGCCGACCCGCGCCTGGGCGCGCAGGCGCTCTTCGCCAGCGATGAATTCTTCGCGCCGAAGGAGCGCATGCTCAATCCGGAGCCTGCCGTGTTCATTCCCGGCAAGTACGACGACCACGGCAAGTGGATGGACGGCTGGGAAACCCGCCGCAAGCGCACGACCGGCCATGACTTCTGCGTGGTCCGGCTCGCGCGGCCGGGCGTGATTTTCGGCGTCGATCTCGATACGAGCCACTTCACCGGCAACTTTCCGCCGGCCGCATCGATCGAGGCCTGCGCGGTGGACGGCGACACGCCGCCGGACGACGCCGCATGGCGCACGATCGTCCCCGCGACGACGCTGCAGGGCAATTCGCATCACTACGTGAGCGTCGACGATGCGCAGCCGGTCACGCACCTGCGCGTGAACCTGTATCCGGACGGCGGGCTCGCGCGGCTGCGCGTGTACGGCCAGCCGCAGCGCGACTGGCGCCACGTGCCGGCCGGCGAACTCGTCGATCTCGCGGCGATCGAGAACGGCGGTTATCTCGTGGCCGCGAACAACCAGCACTTCGGCCCGGCCTCGCAGATGCTGATGCCGGGGCGCGGCGCGAACATGGGCGACGGCTGGGAAACGCGGCGCCGCCGCGAGCCCGGCAACGACTGGGCGATCGTCGCGCTCGCGCGGCCGGGCATCATCCGGCGCGTCGAGGTCGATACGGCGTTCTTCAAGGGCAATTTCCCCGACCGCTGTTCGCTGCAGGCCGCGCATGTGACGGGCGGCACCGACGATTCGCTCGTCACGCAGGCGATGTTCTGGGCCGAACTGCTCGGCGAGCAGAAGCTGCAGATGGACCACGTGCATACGTTCGACCAGCTGGCGGCGCTCGGCCCCGTCACGCACGTGCGCTTCAACATCTTCCCGGACGGCGGCGTGTCGCGCCTGCGTCTGTGGGGCGAGCCGGCTTGAAGGAGGGCAGCGGCATGAGCGGAACTCCGATCCTGCGCGTCGAGCGCCTGACCCGCGAAGCGTTCGCGCCGTTCGGCGACGTGATAGCGCTCGAAGGCGCGCGGCATTTCCCGATCAACGGCGGCACGACCGAGCGCTTTCACGATCTCGCGACGATCGACGTCTGCGCGGACGGCGGCCGGCCGCTCGTCAGCGTGTTTCGTGCGCAGCCGCGCGCGCTGCCGGTCGCGGTCACGCTGATGGAGCGTCACCCGCACGGCAGCCAGGCGTTCATCCCGCTCGCGGCGGTGTCGCGCTACGCGATCGTCGTCGCGCCGGCCGGCGAATTCCGGCCCGACGCGATGCGCGCGTTCCTGGCCGAAGGCTGGCAGGGCGTCAATTATGCGAAGGGCGTCTGGCACCATCCGCTGCTCGCGCTCGACGCGGTCAGCGATTTCGTGATCGTCGATCGCGGCGGCCCGCAGCCGAACTGCGACGAGATTCCGCTGGAACGCGCGTGGGCGCTCGATTTCGAGCCGGCCTGCGCGGGCGCCGAAGGGTTTTCGTAAGCATTCCGGGCGCGCGGCACGCGCCCCGAAAAAACAGACGGCCCGGGCGGCGAGATGCCGGCCGGGCCGTGCTGCGTGCGCGGGTGGCGCGATTCAGTGCTTGCGGTGCGGGCAGTTCTCGGTCGTGCACGAACCGTACATCGCGAGCGAATGCTCCTGGAGCCGGAAGCCGCGCTCCTTCGCGATCGCCTGCTGACGGCCCTCGATCTCGGCGTCGAAGAATTCCTCGACGCGGCCGCAATCGAGGCACACGAGGTGGTCGTGGTGCGAACCTTCATTCAGCTCGAACACCGCCTTGCCGGATTCGAAGTTGCTGCGCGAGAGCAGGCCGGCCTGCTCGAACTGCGTGAGCACGCGGTAGACGGTGGCGAGCCCGATGTCGAGCTGCTCGTTGAGCAGGTTGCGGTAGACGTCTTCGGCCGTCAGGTGGCGCACGGGGCTCTGCTGGAAAATCTCGAGAATCTTGAGGCGCGGTAGGGTGGCCTTTAGCCCGATATTCTTGAGATCCGTCGGATTGGTCATGGCTAGGCATCCCTAGAGTACAATGCAGGGCTTCAATGTTACCGGCTTTTCGCCGTTCCAGATATACGCGCGGCCTGCACGTGGGCCAGCACGGTGAAGGAAATGATCCCAGAATCGCTTTCGCACTTTCAGAGGAGTCGCATGCGGAGTGCCATCATCGCTGCCGCCGCCGTTGTCGCGCTGGCGGGTTGTTCGTCGTACGACAGCGTGACGCAGCGCATCGCGCAGAGCATCACGCCGTATCGGATCACCGTCGTGCAAGGCAACTTCGTGTCGCAGGAGAAAGCCGCACAGTTGCAGGTCGGCATGACGCGCGAGCAGGTCCGCGCGCTGCTCGGCACGCCGCTGCTGGCGGACATGTTCCACGCGGATCGCTGGGATTACCTCTTCTATTTCAAGCGCGGCTCGACGTCGATCGTCCAGCAGCGTGACCTCGTGGTGACCTTCGCGGGCGATCGCGTCGCGAGCTGGACCGGCGCCGACAACCTGCCGTCCGAGCTCGATCTGCTGGCCGACATCGACGGCGACCGCGGCGGCAAGAAGGCGAAGGCCGCTGCCGCGGCGAAGAAGGCTTCCGAAGCCGCCGCCGCCGCGAGCGCCGCAAGCGCCGCGCAGGCTGCCGCTGCCGCGAGCCCGTCCGCCGAGCCGGCGTCCGGCGCGGTGGTCGACCAGGATGCGAACGCCCAGGCGGCACGCGCGGCGAACCGCGCGACCAACCAGGTGTCGGGGCAGGGTTCGGGTTCGCGCCGGTTCACGCCGGCCGCGCAGGCCTCGGGCGGCGCGCCGGTGCCGGGCGGGCAGCCGCCGGGCGCCGCGCCGGCGATCCAGCCGCAGTTCCAGTTCCATCGTCCGCCGCAGCCGAACGTGTCGAACGAGGCATCGCCGCCGGTCGGCCCGCAAGGCTCGGACAACCTGCAGAACCAGCCGCTCACCGCACCGGCGCAGTAAGCGGCCGGCGTGCGGAAACGGGGCGGCATGCGCCGCCCGCCTTTAGACCTGTCGTGTAGAAAGCCATGAAGATTGCGATTGCCGGCGCATCGGGCCGAATGGGCCGGATGCTGATCGAAGCCGTTCTCAACGATGCCGCCGCGCAGCTCGTCGGCGCGCTCGACCGCGCCGGTTCGCCGTTCCTCGGCCAGGACGCCGGTGCGTTCCTCGGCAAGGACACCGGGATCAAGCTGACCGACGACCTCGACGCCGTGTTCGCGCAGGCCGACACCCTGATCGATTTCACGCGTCCGGAAGGCACGATGGCCCACCTCGAGGCCGCGCTGCGCCACGACGTGAAGCTCGTGATCGGCACGACCGGCTTCACCGCCGAGCAGAAGGCCGAACTGCAGGCCGCGGCTGGCAAGATCGGCATCGTGTTCGCGGCGAACATGAGCGTCGGCGTGAACGTCACGCTGAAGCTGCTCGAATTCGCGGCGCAGCATTTCTCGCACGGCTACGACATCGAGATCATCGAAGCGCATCACCGCCACAAGGTCGACGCGCCGTCGGGCACCGCGCTGATGATGGGCGAAGCCGTCGCCGGTGCGCTCGGCCGCTCGCTCGACGATTGCGCGGTGTACGGCCGCCACGGCGTGACGGGCGAGCGCGATCCGTCGTCGATCGGCTTTGCCGCGGTGCGCGGCGGCGACATCGTCGGCGACCACACCGTGCTGTTCGCCGGGATCGGCGAGCGCATCGAGATCACGCACAAGTCGTCGAGCCGCGTGTCGTACGCGCAGGGCGCGTTGCGCGCGGCCCGCTTCCTGTCGGCGCGCGGCGCCGGCCTGTTCGACATGCAGGACGTGCTCGGCCTGCGCTGACCCCACGAGGAAACTCCGATGGCGATTCCCACCGGCGTTGTCCACTACCTCGAAAGCGGCGATGCGATCACGCATGCCGTCTCCTATGTGCTGCTGGCGATGTCCGTCGCCAGCTGGTGCTTCCTCTTGATGAAAGCGTGGCTGCTGGTCCGCGCGAAGCGGCAGGGGCCGCGCGCGCTCGCCGCGTTCTGGCGCGCGCCGTCGCTCGACGCGGGTATCGCCGCGCTCGCCGGCGCCGATCGCGAGCGCGTGTTCGTGCCGCTCGCCGAAGCCGCGCGCGACGCGGCCGACGACCACGACCCCGCCGCGCTGGCCGCGCGCGTCGAGCGCGGCGAACGCGTGCTGCGCGCGTTGCGTCATGCGATGCTGCGTTCGCAGCGGCGCCTCGAATTCGGCCAGGTGCTGCTCGCATCGATCGGCAGCACCGCGCCGTTCGTCGGGCTGCTCGGCACCGTGTGGGGCATCTATCACGCGCTCGGCAGCATTGCCGCGAGCGGGCAGGCGCAGATCGAGAACGTCGCGGGGCCGGTCGGCGAGGCGCTGATCATGACCGCGTTCGGGCTGGTCGTCGCGATTCCCGCGGTGCTCGCGTACAACATCCTCGGCCGGCTCGTCCGGCAGCTCGCCGAGGAACTCGACGGCTTCGCACGCGATCTGCACGTATTCGTGTGCGCGCAGGGCGCCTGACGCGCCGGCTCCGGAGGAACGACCATGGCATTCGGCGGGCTCGAGCACCACAAGACGTCCGCGCCGATGGCGGAGATCAACATGACGCCGCTGATCGACGTGATGCTCGTGCTGCTCGTCATCTTCATCATCACCGCGCCGCTGATGACGCACGCGATCCGGCTCGACCTGCCGAAGGTCGCGGCCAGCGTCGCGCGCGACACGCCGCAATCCGTCACGCTGTCGATCGACGACGCGGGCAAGCTCTACTGGGACGACGCGCCTGTGGCGCTCGACGCGCTGCCCGCGCGTTTCCGGGCGGCCGCCGCGGGCGCCGCGCCGCCCGAGCTGCGGCTGCGCGCGTCGCGCGCGACCCGCTACGACGTGATCGCGCAGGTGATGGGCGCTGCGCAGGCCGCGGGCCTCACGCGGATCGGCTTCGTGACCGACGTGCCGCCGGCCGGTGGCGCCGCGCCGGCCGCTGCCGGCGCGAAACCCTGATGCGCCGGCGAACCGCTGCGTGGATCATCAGGCAAGTTCGCGCCCGCCGTGGGATCGGGCCGCGCGCCGCAAGACCGGCCGGATGGGCCGGCGCTGACGGTATAATCACCGTTTTCCCCGGTTGGCAGGTTTTTTCCAGGTAACCCGGAATTTTCCAGGTAACCCGGAAAATATCCGGAAACCCCGAACAGGTCCCGCAACAGCGAACCTGCAGCGCCGCCGGGCACGCACGATTTCGATCCAATCCTGCGCGCGCGCCGTCGCGCCGCTTAAAGCCTAGCCCGAACCACACCATGCACGAGAGATACGTACCCGCCGACGTCGAAGCCGCCGCCCAGGGCGACTGGCGCGCAGCCGATGCCTACAAGACGAAGGAAGATTCGCAGAAGCCGAAGTTCTACTGCGTATCGATGCTGCCGTACCCGTCCGGCAAGCTGCACATGGGTCACGTGCGCAACTACACGATCAACGACGTGATGTACCGCTATCTGCGGATGAACGGCTACAACACGCTGATGCCGATGGGCTGGGATGCATTCGGGATGCCGGCCGAGAACGCCGCGATGGCGAACGGCGTGCCGCCCGCGAAGTGGACCTACGACAACATCGACTACATGAAGGGCCAGATGCAGTCGATGGGCCTCGCGATCGACTGGTCGCGCGAGATCGCGACGTGCAAGCCCGACTACTACAAGTGGAACCAGTGGCTGTTCCTGAAGATGCTCGAGAAGGGCATCGCGTACAAGAAGACGGGCACCGTGAACTGGGACCCTGTCGACCAGACCGTGCTCGCGAACGAGCAGGTGATCGACGGCCGCGGCTGGCGCTCGGGCGCGCTCGTCGAGAAGCGCGAGATCCCGATGTACTACCTGCGCATCACGCAGTACGCGGATGAGCTGCTGAACGACCTCGACGGCCTCGGCTGGCCCGAGCGCGTGAAGATCATGCAGCAGAACTGGATCGGCAAGAGCTTCGGCGTGAACTTCGGCTTCCCGTACGAACTCGACGGCGAGCAGAAGCTGCTGCGCGTGTTCACGACGCGCGCCGACACGATCATGGGCGTCACGTTCTGCGCGGTCGCGGCCGAGCACCCGCTCGCCACGCGCCTCGCGCAAGGCAAGCCGGAACTGCTCGCGTTCATCGAAGAATGCAAGCGCGGCGGCGTCGCCGAGGCCGACGTCGCGACGATGGAGAAGAAGGGCGTCGCGACCGGCTTCTCGGTCAAGCACCCGCTGACCGGCGAGCCGGTCGAGGTGTGGATCGGCAACTACGTGCTGATGAGCTATGGCGAAGGCGCGGTGATGGGCGTGCCGGGCCACGACGAGCGCGATTTCGCGTTCGCGAAGAAATACGATCTGCCGATCAAGCAGGTGATCGCGAGCGAAGGGCAGACGTACTCGCTCGACGCATGGCAGGAGTGGTACGGCGACAAGGACACCGCGGTCTGCGTGAACAGCGGCAAGTACGACGGCCTGCGCTATGCGGAAGCGGTCGACGCGGTCGCCGCCGACCTGAAGGCCGGCGGTTTCGGCGACAAGCAGGTCACGTGGCGCCTGCGCGACTGGGGCGTGTCGCGCCAGCGCTACTGGGGCACGCCGATCCCGATCATCCACTGCCCGTCGTGCGGCGACGTGCCGGTGCCGGAGCAGGACCTGCCCGTCGTGCTGCCGGAAGACCTCGTGCCGGACGGCTCGGGCAACCCGCTCGCGAAGTCCGAAGCGTTCCTGAACTGCACGTGCCCGACATGCGGCGCGGCGGCGAAGCGCGAAACCGACACGATGGACACCTTCGTCGATTCGTCGTGGTACTTCTCGCGCTACACGGCGCCGGACGCCGAGACGATGGTCGACGCGCGCACCGACTACTGGATGCCGATGGATCAGTACATCGGCGGCATCGAGCACGCGATCCTGCACCTGCTGTATTCGCGCTTCTGGACCAAGGTGATGCGCGACCTCGGCCTCGTGAAGTTCGGCGAGCCGGCGAAGAACCTGCTCACGCAGGGGATGGTGCTGAACGAGACGTACTACCGCGAAGACGCGGCGGGCAAGAAGACCTGGTACAACCCGCTCGACGTGACGGTCACGCACGACGACAAGGGCCGCCCGGTCGGCGCGACGCTGAATGCGGACGGCCAGCCGGTCGTGCTCGGCGGCATCGAGAAGATGTCGAAGTCGAAGAACAACGGCGTCGATCCGCAACTGCTGATCGACCAGTACGGCGCCGATACCGCGCGCCTGTTCACGATGTTCGCGGCGCCGCCCGAGCAGCAGCTCGAGTGGTCGGGCGCGGGCGTCGAGGGCGCGAGCCGCTTCCTGCGCCGCGTGTGGAGCTTCGGCGCCGGCAACCGCGAAGCGCTCGCCGTGCGCGCGGGCTTCGATGCCGCCGCGCTCGGCGACGCCGACAAGGCGCTGCGCCGCGAGATCTACAGCGTGCTGAAGCAGGCCGATTTCGACTACCAGCGCCTGCAGTACAACACGGTCGTGTCGGCCGCGATGAAGATGCTGAACGCGATCGACGGCGCGAAGGGCGCGACGCCCGCCGTGCTGCGCGAGACGTACGGCGTGCTGCTGCGCGTGCTGTACCCGGTCGTGCCGCACGCCACGTTCGAGCTGTGGAAGGCGCTCGGCTACGCGGACGAATTCGGCCCGCTGCTCGATGCGCCGTGGCCGAAGGTCGACGAGGCCGCGCTCGAGCAGGCCGAGATCGAACTCGTGCTGCAGGTGAACGGCAAGGTGCGCGGCGCGCTGAAGGTCGCGAAGGACGCGAGCCGCGACGCGATCGAAGCGGCGGCGGTGGCCGACGAGGCATTCGCGAAATTCAGCGACGGCAAGCCGGCGAAGAAGATCGTCGTCGTGCCGGGCCGCCTCGTGAACATCGTCGTCTGACGGCCGCCGGCCGTCGGACGTACCCAGAAGGAGCGAAGGTGATCCGCAGATCGTTTTTGATGCTCGTCGGCAGCGCGGTCGTGCTGTCGGCATGCGGCTTCCAGTTGCGCGGCCAGCAGGACTACGCGTTCAAGCAGCTGTTCGTGGCCGGTGCGCCGGCGCCCGTCGAGGCGCGGCTCACGCGCCTCGTCCAGGCCGGCAGCGACACGAAGATCGTCAAGTCGGCGGACGACGCCGACGCCGTGCTGCGCATGTGGGAGTCGCGTGGCCAGAACACGCTGACGCTCAACAAGTACGGCTCCGCGCAGGAATACGCGCTGTTCTACACGCTGAACTACACGCTGACGAGCAAGGACGGCACCGTGCTGATCCCGCCGAGCGCGATCGCGCTGAACCGCGCGATGACGTACAGCGACCAGTACACGAACGCGAAGGCGCAGGAAGCCGACATCCTGTACGGCGACATGCAGAACGACGCGGTCGACCAGCTGATGCGGCGTCTCGCGATCGTTCATTCGCTGACGCCGGCGCCGGAGGACGTGGTGCCGGGCGTGGCGCCGCGCGCGCCGCTGCCGCCGCCGCCGCTCTGATCGCGGGCGCACGCAGCGATGCAATTGCGACTTGATGCGCTGGAGCCGCACCTCGCGAAGGGGTTGGCCGGGCTCTATACCGTCTACGGCGACGAGCCGCTGCTCGCGCAGGAAGCGTGCGACCGCATTCGTGCGGCCGCGCGCGCGGCCGGCTTCACCGAGCGTTCGGTGCATACGGTCGAGCGCGGCTTCGACTGGAGCGTGCTGCTCGGCGCGACCCAGGCGATGTCGCTGTTCGGCGAGCGCCAGCTGATCGAGCTGCGCATTCCGTCGGGCAAGCCCGGCAAGGAAGGCGCCGATGCGCTGAAGACGCTCGCGGCCACGCCCAATCCGGACGCACTGATGCTCGTCACGTTGCCGCGCCTCGACGCGGCCACGCAGAAATCCGCATGGTTTACCGCGCTGCAGAACGGCGGTGTCGCGCTGAAGATCGATCCGGTCGACCGTGCGCAACTGCCGAACTGGATCGGCCAGCGCCTGTCGATGCAGGGCCAGCGCGTCGCATCTGGCGACGACGGGCGCCGCGCGCTGCAGTTCATCGCGGAGCGCGTCGAGGGCAACCTGCTCGCCGCGCACCAGGAAATCCAGAAGCTCGGGCTGCTGTATCCGCAGGGCGCGCTGTCGTTCGAGCAGGTGCACGACGCGGTGCTGAACGTCGCGCGCTACGACGTATTCAAGCTGAACGAAGCGATGCTCGCCGGCGACGCCGCGCGGCTCGCGCGGATGATCGACGGGCTGAAGGGCGAGGGCGAGGCGATCGTGCTCGTGATGTGGGCCGTCGTCGAGGAACTGCGCACGCTGCTGCGGATCAAGCGCGGCACGACGGCCGGCAAGCCGCTCGCGACGCTGCTGCGCGAGAACCGCGTGTGGGGTCCGCGCGAGCGGTTGATCGCGCCCGCGCTGAACCGCGTGTCGGAGGCGGTGCTCGAACAGGCGCTCGCGTTCGCCGCGAAGCTCGACCGGCAGGTCAAGGGGCTCACGGCCGTCGTGCCGGGCCGCCGCACGCAGGACGAACCGCCGCCCGACCCGTGGGACGGGCTGTTCCAGCTCGCGATGACGGTCGCGGGCGCCCGCGGCGAGCGACCGCCGACCGCGGGTCGCGTGCGACGCTAAGTCCCGTTCGGGCCTTCAGCGCGCACTGCGCAACCCGCTTACAATGTTTCGATGACCGGGGCGCCGCCCTACGCGGCGCGGCCTTGCGGCCGCCGCCCCGCACGGATGGCCGTCCACCCGGATAGCCGTTCCGGATGGCCGCCCCACGCTTCCCCACGAATTCATGCCGCTCCGCGCGGCTCGCTTCTCGAGTCACACGATGGATATCGATCAGTACATGACCGACCTGGGCCGTCGCGCCCGGCACGCTTCCCGCGCGATGGCGCGCGCCAGCACGGCCGCGAAGAACGCGGCGCTCGATGCCGTGGCCCGCGCGATCGAGCGCGACGCGCAGGCGCTGAAGGACGCGAATGCACGCGATGTCGTCCGCGCCCGTGAAAAGGGGCTCGATGCGGCGTTCATCGACCGCCTGACGCTGTCGGACAAGGCGCTGAACACGATGGTCGAAGGGCTGCGCCAGGTTGCGTCGCTGGCCGATCCGATCGGCGAGATCGGCAACCTGAAGTTCCGCCCGAGCGGGATCCAGGTCGGCCAGATGCGCGTGCCGCTCGGTGTGATCGGCATCATCTACGAGTCGCGCCCGAACGTGACGATCGACGCGGCCGCGCTGTGCCTGAAGTCGGGCAACGCGACGATCCTGCGCGGCGGCTCCGAGGCGCTCGAGTCGAACGCGGCGCTCGCGAAGCTGATCGGTGAAGGGCTCGAGGCGGCCGGGCTGCCGCAGGACGCGGTGCAGGTCGTCGCGACGGCCGATCGCGCGGCGGTCGGCAAGCTGATCACGATGACCGAATACGTCGACGTGATCGTGCCGCGCGGCGGCAAGAGCCTGATCGAACGGCTGATCAACGAGGCGCGCGTGCCGATGATCAAGCACCTCGACGGCATCTGCCACGTATACGTCGACGATCGCGCCGATCTCGACAAGGCGCTGACCGTCTGCGACAACGCGAAGACGCACCGCTACGGCACCTGCAACACGATGGAGACGCTGCTCGTATCCAGCGGCATCGCGGCGAAGCTGCTGCCGCCGCTCGGCAAGCTGTATCGCGACAAGCAGGTCGAGCTGCGCGTCGACGCGGCCGCACGCGCGGTGCTCGCCGACGCGGGCGTCGGCCCGCTCGTCGACGCGACCGAGGAAGACTGGCACACCGAGTATCTCGCGCCGGTGCTCGCGATCAAGGTCGTCGACGGCCTCGACGCCGCGATCGAGCACATCAACCATTACGGCTCGCATCACACGGATGCGATCGTCACCGAGGATCACGACCGCGCGATGCGGTTCCTGCGCGAAGTCGATTCGGCGAGCGTGATGGTCAACGCGTCGACGCGCTTCGCGGACGGTTTCGAATTCGGCCTCGGCGCGGAAATCGGCATCTCGAACGACAAGCTGCACGCACGCGGCCCGGTCGGCCTGGAAGGGCTCACGTCGCTGAAGTACGTGGTGCTCGGGCACGGCGAAGGCCGTCAGTAAAGCGAGGCGCACCACCAATGGCAATGCTCTGGGTCAAGACGTTCCATGTCGTTCTGATCGCCGCGTGGTTCGCGGGGCTGTTCTACCTGCCGCGCATCTACGTGAACCTGGCCATGGAGACCGATCCGGCCGCGGTGCGGCGCCTGCTGCTGATGGCGCGCAAGCTGTTCCGCTTCATGACGATGATCGCGGTGCCCGCGCTTGCCTGCGGGCTGTGGCTGTGGCTCGTGATCGGCATCGGGCAGGGGCAGGGCTGGATCCATGCGAAGGTGACGGTCGTGCTGCTGCTCGTGATCTACCACGCGTATTGCGGGCACCTGCTGCGGGTGTTCGAGCGCGGCGAGAACCGCCGCACCGACAAGTGGTATCGCGTGTTCAACGAGCTGCCGGTGCTCGGCATGCTCGCGGCGGTCGCGCTGGTGGTGATCAAGCCGTTCTGAGCGGCGCGGCCGGTGGCACGTGCCGCCGTCGAATCATGCGCAACGGCGCCCCTCGGGGCGCCGTTGTTCGTTTACGCGCGGCGTTCCGCGACGCCTACTCCTTCGTCGGGTCGTCGATCCGGCGCCGCGTGATCGCTTCCTTCGCGCGGCCGACGCGCTCCATCAGCGCCGGCCCGCGCGACAGCGCGACGCCGACCGCGAGGATGTCGCCGATCGCGAGATGCGACATCCGCGACGTCATCGGCGAGAACACGTCCGTTTCCTCGGCGACGTTCGACGCGAGGCTGACCGTCGCGAGCTTCGCGAGCGGCGAATGGCTCTGCGTGATCGCGACGACCTTCGCACCGCATGCGAGCGCGGAGCGCGCGGCGTCGACGATGTCGCGCGTGCGGCCGGTGTTCGAGATCGCGACGACGACGTCGTGTGGCCCGAGCAGCGCCGACGACATCGAGAACGTGTGCGGATCCGAATACGCGACGCTCGGCACGCCGAGCCGGAAGAACTTGTGCTGGATGTCCTGCGCGGCGATGCCCGAGCCGCCGGCGCCGTAGAACTCGATCCGCGACGCGTTCGACAGCAGCGCGATCGCGTCGGCGACGCTGCCCGCGGACAGGCTGTTGCGCACCTCGATCAGCGCGCCGATCGTGCGGTCGAACACCTTGCCGATGATGCCGGGCGCCGGTTCGTCGGGCTCGACGTCGCGGTACACCGACGACACGCCCGGCGCGACGCTCTGCGCGAGCCGGATCTTGAATTCGCGAAAGCCGCTGCAGCCGAGCGCCTGGCAGAAGCGCGCGATGGTCGGCTGGCTGACGCCCGCGCGGGTCGACAGCTCGGTCATCGCGAGGTCGAGCACCTCGCGCGGTGCGGCGAGAATGTAGTCGGCGAGCTTGCGCTCGGACGGGCGCAGCTCGGCGCGGATCGCTTCAATGCGAGGCAGCATGGGACGGCACGTGGAAATCGGGTTCGGATGAGGGAGTGTATCGCAATCGAATTGTAGAAAATCTACATGAAAATGCTAGCGAAAGTGCGAGGGTTTCGGCGTGGGGTCAACAAGGTGGATTAGGGTTTTCACTGATTACAGCCTTGCTGGTGGCGGGAATGAGGGTTGCGAGCGAGTCGATCCGCATTGCATGCTTGTAGTTTTTCTACTAGACTGCCTTCGTTCGATCGACGAAGCTCGACCGTCCCCACGATTCCAACCGCCGGTGTCGGCCGGCATACAGGAGCGCCCAGCATGACGTCGCTGCACCCCACTCTGGCGAAGGTCACCGAACGCGTGATCGCCCGCAGCCAATCGACCCGTTCCGCCTATCTGCAGCGCATCGACGGCGCGCAAGGCAAGTTCCCGGCACGCGGCGCGCTGTCGTGCGCGAACCTCGCGCACGGCTTCGCGGGCCTCGAGGGCAACGACAAGTTCGCGATCAAGGCGATCCGCGAGCCGAATATCGGCATCGTGTCCTCGTACAACGAGATGCTGTCCGCGCACGCGCCGTACAAGGATTTCCCCGAGATCATCAAGGCGGCCGCGCGCGAGAACGGCGGCGTTGCGCAGTTCGCGGGCGGCGTGCCGGCGATGTGCGACGGCGTCACGCAGGGCAACCCGGGGATGGAGCTGTCGCTGTTCTCGCGCGAAGCGATCGCGATGGGTACCGCGATCGCGCTCACGCACAACATGTTCGACGCGGCGCTCTGCCTCGGCATCTGCGACAAGATCGTGCCGGGCCTGCTGATCGGCGCGCTGCAGTTCGGCCACCTGCCGACGATCTTCGTGCCGGCCGGCCCGATGACGAGCGGCCTGTCGAACGACGACAAGGCGAAGATCCGCCAGCAGTTCGCGACCGGCCAGGTCGGCCGCGACGCGCTGCTCGAAGCCGAATCGGCCGCGTATCACGGCCACGGCACCTGCACGTTCTACGGCACCGCGAACAGCAACCAGATGCTGATGGAGCTGATGGGGCTGCACCTGCCGGGCTCGGCATTCGTTCACCCGCATACGCCGCTGCGCACCGCGCTGACGGCCGAGGCCGCGCGCCGCGTGCTCGACCTGACCGTCGAGCGCGGCCACTACACGCCGATCGGCCATGTGATCGACGAAAAGGCGATCGTCAACGGGATCGTCGCGCTGCTCGCGACGGGCGGCTCGACCAACCACACGCTGCACCTCGTCGCGATCGCGCGCGCGGCCGGCATCCTGATCGACTGGAACGACTTCGACGAGCTGTCGGCGGTCGTGCCGCTGCTCGCGAAGATCTATCCGAACGGCAAGGCCGACGTGAACCATTTCCACGCGGCCGGCGGTGTCGCGTTCCTGGTACGCAACCTGCTCGAAGGCGGGTTGCTGCACGAGGACGTGACGACGGTCGCCGGCAAGGGGCTCGCGCACTACACGAAGGAGCCGAAGCTGATCGACGGCAAGCTGACGTGGGTCGATGGCGCGGCCGAGAGCCACGACACGAAGGTGCTGCGCGGCATTCGCGACCCGTTCCAGCCGGACGGCGGCCTGCGCCTGATGCAGGGCCGGCTCGGCCGCGGCGTGATCAAGATTTCGGCGGTCGCGCCGGAGCACCGCAAGGTGACGGCGCCCGCGATCGTGTTCGACTCGCAGGAAGCCGTGCAGGAAGCGTTCGATCGCGGCGAGCTGAAGCGCGATTTCGTCGCGGTGGTGCGCTTCCAGGGCGCACGCGCTAACGGCATGCCCGAGCTGCACCGTTTGACGCCGCTGCTCGGCGTGCTGCAGGATCAGGGCTTCCATGTCGCGCTGGTGACCGACGGCCGCATGTCGGGCGCGTCGGGCAAGGTGCCGGCCGTGATCCACGTGTCGCCGGAAGCGCTGCTGGCCGGCCCGCTCGGCAAGGTGAAGACGGGCGATACGCTCGTGATCGACGCGGAAGCCGGCGTGCTCGACATCGAGGTCGACGACGCCGAGTGGCACGCGCGCCCGGTCGCGCAGCCGCAGCACCAGGCCGAGAACGAAGTCGGTTTCGGGCGCGAACTGTTCGGCGTGTTCCGCGCGGCCGCGGCGCCGGCCGAGCAGGGCGCATCGGTTTTCGGGACGCTGATCGGCGAAACGGCCGTCAGCGTCGCCGCATGAATTTCAAGGAGCCAATTCAATGAAGACGATTGCTGAAATCGTGAAGCTGGGCCCGGTCATCCCGGTGCTCGCATTCGACTCGGTCGAGCAGGGCGAAAACGTGTCGCGGGCATTGCACGCGGGCGGCGTGAAGGTGCTCGAGATCACGCTGCGCACGCCGGCGGGCCTCGAGGCGATCCAGCGCGCGAGCCAGCTCGCGGACGACATCGTCGTCGGCGTCGGCACGATCACGAAGCCCGAGCACTGCGCGCAGGCGAAGCGCGCGGGCGCGAAGTTCGGCGTGTCGCCGGGCCTGACGAAGGAACTGCATCTCGCGTCGCTCGACGCGGGCCTGCCGCTGCTGCCGGGCGTGATGACGCCGAGCGACATCATCCAGGCGCTCGAATTCGGCTACGACATCGTGAAATTCTTCCCCGCGCAGCAGGCGGGCGGCGTGCCGATGCTGCAGGCGTTCCACGGTCCGTTTCCGGCGCTGAAGTTCTGCCCGACGGGCGGCATCACGGTCGACACCGCGCCAAACTTCCTGAAACTGCCGAACGTCGTGTGCGTCGGCGGCTCGTGGCTCACGCCGAAGGCCGCGCTCGCCGCGCAGGATTGGGCCGAAGTCACGCGCCTCGCGCAAGCGGCGAGCCAACTGCCCCGTTAAGACTTGTACGAAATGACGGTTTGGCCCTCGGAAAGCAAGCGTTAGTGCTTGTTTTACCGAGGGTTTTTGCTGATGGAACCGGTTCTATCCGCGGATCGCAAAGATAAGTAAAATTCAGCGTCCTGACGGGGGGGTACCCCCGTGTTTCGGAGACCTGCATAGCCGGGCATACTCGCAACGACTCGCCCGGTTCGAACAATTCTAGGAGGAGTGCCACATGGGGGCCGTCCAAGGCAGCATGCTGCTCGTATTCACGCTGATCGCGATTGCCGCGCTGATCCTGATGATCGCGCGCTACAAGATCTACCCGTTCCTGGTGCTGATCATCGTTTCGCTCGGCCTCGGTCTCGTCGTCGGCATGCCGATGGACAAGATCGTCAAGTCGTTCGAAACGGGCACCGGCGGCACGCTCGGCCACATTGCGATCGTCGTCGGCCTCGGCACGATGCTCGGCAAGATGATGGCCGAATCGGGCGGCGCCGAACGGATCGCGACCACGCTGATCGACTGGTTCGGTGAAAAGAACATCCACTGGGCGATGATGTTCGTCGCGATCATCGTCGGCCTGCCGGTGTTCTTCGAAGTCGGCTTCGTGCTGCTGATCCCGATCGCGTTCAACGTCGCGAAGCGCACCGGCAAGTCGCTGCTCGTCGTCGGCCTGCCGATGGTGGCCGGCCTGTCGGTCGTGCACGGGCTGATCCCGCCGCACCCGGCCGCGCTGCTGGCCGTCCAGCAATACGGCGCCGATATCGGCAAGACGATCGCCTTCGGCCTGATCGTCGGCGTGCCGACCGCGATCATCGCGGGCCCGCTGTTCGCGCTGATGATCTCGAAGTTCGTGAAGCTGCCGGAAAACAACCCGCTCGCATCGCAGTTCGTCGATACGCACACGGACGGTCGCAAGCGCGAACTGCCGAGCTTCGGCATCACGCTGTTCACGATCCTGCTGCCCGTCGTGCTGATGCTCGTCGGCAGCTGGGCCGATCTCGTGTTCGCGCCGAAGTCGCTGCCGAACAACCTGCTGCGCTTTGCCGGCAACTCGGACGTCGCGCTGCTGATCGCCGTGCTCGTGAGCTTCTTCACGTTCGGCAAGCTGCAGGGCTTCAACCGCGACCAGATCCAGAAGTTCTGCGGCGAGTGCCTGGCACCGATCGCCGGGATCACGCTGATCGTCGGCGCGGGCGGCGGCTTCGGCGGCGTCCTGCGCGAGAGCGGGATCTCGCAGCAGATCGTCGAGACCGCGAAGCACGCGCATCTGTCGCCGCTGCTGCTCGGCTGGTTCGTCGCGGCGCTGATGCGTCTCGCGACGGGTTCGGCGACGGTCGCGATGACGACGGCCTGCGGCATCGTCGCGCCGATCGCGGCGGCGGCCGGCACGACGGCCCGCCCGGAACTGCTGGTGCTCGCGACGGGCTCGGGCTCGCTGATCTTCTCGCACGTGAACGACGGCGGTTTCTGGCTGATCAAGGAATATTTCGGGATGACGGTCGGCCAGACGTTCAAGACCTGGTCGCTGCTTGAAACCATCATCTCGGTGCTCGGTCTGAGCTTTACGCTGCTGCTGAGCCTGGTTCTGTAACAAGGGGTAGTCAATGATTCTGATCGCAATGGGCGTGTCGGGCGCGGGCAAGTCGCTGATCGGCGAAATGCTGGCGGAACGCCTGTCGTGCAGCTATACCGATGGCGACGCGTTTCACAGCGCGGCGAACAAGGAAAAGATGCACCACGGCATTCCGCTGACCGATGAAGACCGCTGGCCGTGGCTGCGCACGATTCGCGCGGCCATCGAGGAAAAGCAGCGCGCGGGCAAAACCGCCGTGTTCACGTGCTCGTCGCTGAAGCGCTCGTACCGCGACGTGCTGCGCGGCACCGATACCGACGTGCGGTTCGTGTATCTGAAGGGCACGTTCGAGGTATTGCACGAGCGCCTGAAGAGCCGCACCGGCCATTTCTTCGATCCGTCGCTGCTGAAGAGCCAGCTCGACACGCTCGAGGAGCCGGGCCCGGACGAAGCAATCGAGGTCAGCATCGAGCTGACGCCCGAGCAGATCGTCGATCAGGTCATGCTGAAGATCGGCCTCGCGCACCCGCACTGAGCGCGGTTCGCGGTCATCGTGATGGAAAAGGCGCCTTCGGGCGCCTTTTTCGTTGGTGATGCGTACGCCGTCAGGCCGCGCGGGCGCGTTGGGCGATGCCGTCGAGCAGCACGTCGAGCATCGTGTCGTGCACGACGGCCGGATCGAGCTGCGCGTAGAGCGGGGCGGCCGATTTGACGAGCGGGTGCGCGGTATCGGACAGCGCGTGCATCTCCGCGAGCTCGACGTCGTTCGCGGGCCGCGTGAGGCCGCCGGCCTCGGCGGCGGCGAGTCCGATCACGCTCGCGTACCAGCCGACGCATACCGACGGCAGCGCCGCGCGCGGGATGCCGGCGTCGGTCAGTGCGCGATGCACGGCCTCGATGTGCGCGAGATCGGCCGGCCCCGTGCTCATGTGCCGCTGCAGCAGCGCGAACGCGGCGGGATAGCGCAGCGCGAGCGCGCGGTATTGGCGCGCGAGGTCGCGCAGCCGTTCGCGCCACGGCTGCGACGGGTCGACCGGCACGAGCGAGCGCGACAGCGCATTCGCGATCGCGCGGCTCAGGCCATCCTTCGACTTGAAGTGATACAGCACGCTCATCGGGTCGCAGCCGACCGATTGCGCGAGCTTGCGCACGCTGAACGCGGCTTCGCCGACGTCTTCGAGCAGCGCGAGCGCGGCCGCGACGATCGCGTCCTTGTCGAGGCCGCGCGGGCCTTGGGCGGGTTTGTCTTTCATCGAGGCGGGCTGGCAGGCCGGCACGGCGCCGGCTGTAAACTTGACGAAAGCTTATTCTACACCGTAGAATTATTTCTGCGGTGTAGAAATTGGGTGTCCCGGCACCTTTCAAGACGTGCTTTCGCACAGTCCGGGATCCAGGCGGCACGAGCGTGCTCGCCGTCAACACGGGCCATCGCGCCCCTTTTCTCGTTGACACCCATGTGGAACCGGCTGCCCCACCCGCGAAGCCAGAAGGCTCATCGACAGGCGGCCAAGACCATGCAAGTGCAATCATGAATTCCAATCACCCACCCCTGATCCAGGGCGAAGCGCGTTTCGGGCAAACGCAACTGAACATCGAAAAAGACAACTGGAACTGGTGCGATCCGGCCCGCTACGACGGCGAGCGTCCGGCCAACTGGTATGAGGCGTCGTTGTCGCGCCACGCAAACACCGCGCCGCTCGCGCACGACGCCGTCTGCGACGTGCTCGTGATCGGCGCGGGCCTGCTCGGCGCATCGGCCGCGCTGCATCTCGCGGAAGCGGGTGTCGACACGATCCTCGTCGACAAGCATCACGTCGGCTCGGCCGCATCGGGCCGCAACGGCGGGCAACTGACGCCCGGCCTCGCGCGCTGGGAAGCCGCCGACATGATCGAGAACCTGTCGCACGACGATGCGAAGCGGCTGTGGCGCTTCGCGTCGGCCGAGTCGATGGGCCTGATCGACGAGATCGGCGCGCGTTACGCGCTCGATCTCGACCGCAAGCGCGGCCACATCACGGCGGCGGTTCACCCCGGTCACATGAGCGCGCTGCTCGACGGCGCGGATGCGCGCCGCTATCTCGGCGATGCGGGCGTGACGCTCGTCGGCCGCCATCAGCTGCACGACGAATACGTGCGCTCGGGGCTGTATCACGGCGCGGCGATCGACGCGACCGGCGGCCAGATCCATCCGCTCGCGCTGGTGCGCGGCCTCGTGCACGGCTTCCGGCTGAACGGCGGCGCGCTGTTCGAGGGCACCGAGGTGCTCGAGCTCGACGAGACGCCCGCGGGCGTCGTCGCGACGACGCCGGGCGGCACGATCACCGCCCGCCGCGGCGTCGTGCTCGCGCTGCACAACACGACGTTCCGGCTGCTCGACGACGGTGCCGCGATAACGGTGCCGTTCTTTACCTACGTGAGCGTGACGGCGCCGCTCGACGTCGATGTCGCGACGCTGATGCCGGCCGGCATGCCGGTGTACGACACGCAGTTCCAGATCGACTACTACCGGCCGGTGCGCGGCAACCGCCTGCTGTTCGGCGGGCAGGGTACCGGCAGCTGCTGGGCGCAGCCCGACGTCAACGCGTATCTGCTGACGCGGCTGAACACGGTGTTTCCGCAGGCCGACGGCAGCTTCGCGCTCGACTACTGCTGGAGCGGCGTCAGCGACTTCACGCTGAACGGCGCCACCGACAGCCGCAAGACCGACGGCCGCGTGCCGATGTACATGGTGCAGGGCTGGAGCGGCCACGGCGTCGCGCAGACGGTGCGGATCGGCAAGGCGATCTGCGACGATTTCGTCGGCCGCAACGACGATTTCTCGATGCTCACGGGCATCGACCATCGCGCGATTCCGCTCGGCCGGCAGTTGTCGCCGATCGCAATTCCGGCCGCAAAGGCGGCGATGAGCGTGATGAGCGCGCTGAATCCGGGACGGATGATCTCGTTCTGACCGGCAGAAAAGCAAAAAGCCCGATGCGAAGCAATTCGCATCGGGCTTTTTTTCGTCAGGCGACGGTGGTGCTTACGCGATCCGCTTCGCGAGTTCGACGGCCTTGCCGATGTACGACGCCGGCGTCATCGCGAGCAGGCGATCCTTCGCGTCCTGCGGGATCGCGAGCGTGCCGACGAATTCCTGCAGCGCCTCGCGCGTGATGCCCTTGCCGCGCGTCAGTTCCTTCAGCTGCTCGTACGGGTTCTCGATGCCGTAGCGGCGCATCACCGTCTGCACCGGCTCCGCGAGCACTTCCCAGCAGTTGTCGAGATCGTCGTTCAGGCGCTGCGGGTTCACTTCCAGCTTGTCGAGGCCGCGGATCAGCGAATCGTACGCGAGCAGCGAGTAGCCGAGCGCGACGCCCATGTTGCGCAGCACCGTCGAGTCGGTCAGGTCGCGCTGCCAGCGCGACACCGGCAGCTTGTCGGCGAGGTGGCGCAGCGTCGCGTTCGCGAGGCCGAGGTTGCCTTCCGAGTTCTCGAAGTCGATCGGGTTGACCTTGTGCGGCATCGTCGACGAGCCGATTTCGCCGGCCTTCGTCTTCTGCTTGAAATAGCCGACCGAGATATAGCCCCACACGTCGCGGTCGAGGTCGAGCAGGATTGTGTTCGCGCGCGCGACGGCGTCGAACAGTTCGGCCATGTAGTCGTGCGGCTCGATCTGGATCGTGTACGGGTTGAACGTGAGCTTCAGGCGGTTTTCGATCACGTCGCGCGAGAACGCTTCCCAGTCGAATTCCGGATACGCGGACAGGTGCGCGTTGAAGTTGCCGACCGCGCCGTTCATCTTGCCGAGGATCTCGACCTTCTCGATGCGCGTGATCGCGCGCGCGAGGCGCGCGGCGACGTTCGCGAGTTCTTTGCCGAGCGTCGTCGGGCTGGCCGGCTGGCCGTGCGTGCGCGACAGCATCGGCTGTTCGGCGTGCGCGTGCGACAGCGCGACGAGACGCTGGTAGACCGTGCGCAGCGCCGGCAGGATCACGTGTTCGCGCGCGCCGGCGAGCATCATCCCGTGCGACGTGTTGTTGATGTCCTCGGACGTGCATGCGAAGTGGATGAATTCGCTCGCCTGCTCGAGTTCGGCCTGGCCCTTCACCGATTCCTTCAGCCAGTATTCGACGGCCTTCACGTCGTGATTCGTCACGCGCTCGATTTCCTTGATGCGCGCGGCGTCGTGCGCGGTGAAGCGCTCGGCGAGCTGCAGCAGGAACTGCTCGGACGCTTCCGAGAAGCGCGGGACTTCCGCGAAGCCGGCGCGCGACAGCGCGATCAGCCAGTGCACCTCGACGGTGACGCGGTGGCGCATGAAGGCGGCTTCGGAGAGCCAGTCGCGCAGCGCTTCGGTCTTGCTGGCGTAGCGGCCGTCGATGGGCGAGAGCGCGGTGAGGGCGAAAAGCGTATCGGGACGAGTGTCGGACATGATCGGGCGGGGCCTTGGGGCCGGGTCGAGCGAGGGGAAGGAGAATCTGGCATTTTACCATTGGCGCGGGCCGATCCCGGCCGAACCGGTCCGGCCGCGGTTGCCGCGGGCAGGTGACGCTCGGGCGGCGCCGGGGCAGCGCGCGAATGGCGTGCCGATGGGCGCCCGCGCAGGCTCGCCTGGCCGTCCGCCGAGCCGCCGGCCGGGCCTGCCCGCCGGTAGAATGCAGGCTTCTTCCCGACCGCCGCCCGCCGCGCCCGCCTGCATGGAACTGAAATGGCTCGAAGACTTCGTCTCGCTCGCGGAAACGCGCAGCTTTAGCCGGTCCGCCGAGCTGCGGCACGTGTCGCAGCCGGCGTTTTCGCGGCGCATCCAGGCGCTCGAGGCGTGGCTCGCGACCGAGCTGATCGATCGTTCGGTCTATCCGACACGGCTCACGCAGGCCGGGCAGATCTTCTACGAGCAGGCGCTGACGATGCTGTCGCAGGCGCACGAGGCGAGGACGCTGCTGCGCGGCCACGTCGGCGCGCCGGTGCCGACGATCGAATTCGCGGTGCCGCACACGCTGTCGCTCACGTATTTCCCGCGCTGGCTCGAGCGGATCGAAGCGAAGATGGGCCAGGTCCACACGCGGCTGCGCGCGCTGAACGTGCACGACGCGGTGCTGTCGCTCGTCGAGGGCGGCTGCGACCTCGTGATGGGCTACCACCACCCGAGCCACCCGGTCGCGCTCGACCCGGCACGCTACGACATGCTGATCCTCGGCAGCGAGCCGATCAGCCCGTTCTCGGCGCCCGGCCGCGCGGGCCGGCCGCGCCATACGCTGCCCGGCGCGGCCGACGCGCGCGTGCCGTATCTGTCATATACGCCGAACGCGTATCTCGGCCGGATGACCGAAGTCATCATCGCGAACGCGCCGACGCGGCTGTTCCTCGATCGCGTGTACGAAACCGACATGGCCGAAGGGCTGAAGGCGATGGCGCTCGCGGGCCACGGCGTCGCGTTCCTGCCGCACAGCGCGGTCGACGATGCGGTCGCGGGCGGCCGGCTGATCCGGCTCGACCGGTCGGCGCGCGGCGGCGCGCATCCGTTCACGCTGACGATGGAGATCCGGCTGTACTGCGACAAGCTCGCGCTGCAGGGCGACGATCCGCGGCAGAAGCTCGTACGCGGGCTGTGGGACGTCGTGCGCGACGAACTGCGCGAGACCACGGGTTAACCGCCGACGGTTAATCCGGCCAACCGGCCCCGGCCGGCTGACGGCGGCCTTGCAGCGCCTGTCGACCGGCTGTCCGGCGGCCGGCCCGCGTCTATCCAATCCGATTTTTCACGAACGCGATGCACGGCCGATCGCGGGCGTTCTTGCGCAAATCGACTGCGATTTTGCGAAAAATCGCGATCATGCAAGAAACGCATAATCGAATAAACAAACGGCATTGGATAAAAAAAACGGGTTTTTCGACAATGTGCGCAATCCGTTGAACGTTGGAGCCTCCATGTCTTCGCAACAGCAGTCCATCCCGTCCTACCTGCACGCCGACGATCTCGGCCCGTGGGGCAACTACCTTCGGCAGGTCGATCGCGTCGCGCCGTACCTCGGTTCGCTGTCGCGCTGGCTCGAAACGCTGAAGCGTCCGAAGCGCATCCTGATCGTCGACTGCCCCATCGAGCTCGACAACGGCACCGTCGCGCACTTCGAGGGCTATCGCGTGCAGCACAACGTGTCGCGCGGCCCGGGCAAGGGCGGCGTGCGCTACCACCAGGACGTGACGCTGTCGGAAGTGATGGCGCTGTCGGCATGGATGTCCGTGAAGAACGCGGCCGTGAACGTGCCGTACGGCGGCGCGAAGGGCGGCATCCGCGTCGACCCGCGCAAGCTGTCGCGCGGTGAGCTCGAGCGCGTGACGCGCCGCTACACCAGCGAAATCGGCATCATCATCGGCCCGAACACCGACATCCCGGCGCCGGACGTCAACACCAACGAACAGGTGATGGCGTGGATGATGGATACCTACTCGATGAACCAGGGCCAGACGTCGACCGGCGTCGTAACCGGCAAGCCGATCGCGCTCGGCGGTTCGCTCGGCCGCAAGGAAGCGACGGGCCGCGGCGTGTTCGTCGTCGGCTGCGAAGCCGCGAAGAAGAAGGGCCTCGAGATCGAAGGCGCACGCATCGCGGTGCAGGGCTTCGGCAACGTCGGCGGCATCGCGGCGAAGCTGTTCCAGGAAGCCGGCGCGAAGGTGATCGCGGTGCAGGATCACACGGGCACGATCTACCAGCCGGCCGGCCTCGATTCGAACCAGCTGCTCGACCACGTCGCACGCACGGGCGGCGTCGCGGGCTTCGAAGGCGCCGAGCCGATGCCGAACGACGAGTTCTGGACGGTCGAGACGGACATCCTGATCCCGGCGGCGCTGGAAAACCAGATCACGGAAAAGAACGCGGCGAAGATCCGCACGAAGATCGTCGTCGAAGGCGCGAACGGCCCGACGACGACGGCGGCCGACGACATCCTGAGCGCGAACGGCGTGCTCGTGATCCCCGACGTGATCGCGAACGCCGGTGGCGTGACCGTGTCGTACTTCGAGTGGGTGCAGGATTTCTCGAGCTTCTTCTGGACGGAAGACGAGATCAACCACCGTCTCGAGCGCGTGATGCGCGAAGCGTTCACCGGCGTGTGGGCGGTCGCGGAAGAGCACAAGGTGACGGTGCGTACGGCGGCGTTCATCGTCGCGTGCAAGCGCATCCTGATGGCGCGCGAAATGCGCGGCCTCTACCCCTGATCGAGCGTCCCTGACCGGGCGTCCCTAACCGGGCGTCCCTGATCGTCGACCATGAACGATTCATGACGCAATCCACCCGATTGCTGATATGAACCCTCGCGGGCGATGCCGGATCCGGCATCGCCCGCGCGCGCATTCGGCGCGCCCGAAGCCGAGAGGAAGGCTTCGCACCGGGCGATTCGTAGTGCGGTAAACAACCAGTACTTTCAAAAATATTACTTTGATACACTGGCGCGGGTTTTAGCCAAGGAGATGACCAAAATGAAATACCACAAGGCAGTCCTGATGGTCGCGGCGCTTTGCGCGTTCGCAAGCGGCGCGCACGCTCAGGAGACGGGCACGCTGAAGAAGATCAAGGACACGGGCGTGATCGCGCTGGGCCACCGCGAATCGTCGATTCCGTTCTCTTACTATGACCAGAACCAGCAGGTGGTCGGCTATTCGCGCGACTTCCAGATGAAGGTCGTGGACGCGGTGAAGAAGAAGCTGAACCTGCCGAACCTGCAGGTGAAGAACATCCCGGTCACGTCGCAGAACCGCATCCCGCTCGTGCAGAACGGCACGGTCGACATCGAGTGCGGCTCGACGACCAACAATACCGAACGTCAGCAGCAGGCTGCATTCTCCGACACGATCTTCGTGATCGGCACGCGCCTGATGACGAAGAAGGATTCCGGCGTCAAGGATTTCGCCGACCTGAAGGGCAAGACGGTCGTGACGACTGCCGGCACGACGTCGGAGCGCCTGCTGCGCAAGATGAACAACGACAAGCAGCTGGGCATGAACATCATCAGCGCGAAGGATCACGGCGATTCGTTCAACACGCTGGAATCGGGCCGCGCGGTCGCGTTCATGATGGATGACGCGCTGCTCGCGGGCGAGCGCGCGAAGGCGAAGCAGCCGGGCGAGTGGGTGATCGTCGGCACGCCGCAATCGGAAGAGGCGTACGGCTGCATGATGCGCAAGGGCGACACCGACTTCAAGAAGGTCGTCGACGACGCGATCTCGCAAGTCGAGAAGTCGGGCGAAGCCGCGAAGATCTACGCGACGTGGTTCGAGAAGCCGATCCCGCCGAAGGGGCTGAACCTGAACTTCCCGCTGTCCGAGTCGATGAAGAAGCTGTACGCGAACCCGAACGACAAGGCGCTCGACTGACCACGCGGTCGTTGATGCAGAAATGACGCTAATGAGACGGAAGAGGCCACGCTTCTTCCGTTTCTTTTTGCTGGAGTCTTGCCCATGTCTTACCACTGGAACTGGGGCGTCTTCCTGAGCCCCGTCTCGACCGGCGAGCCGACGACTTATTTCGGATGGCTGATGTCCGGCTTCTGGGTGACGATCGAGGTGTCGCTCGTCGCCTGGGTCATCGCGCTGATCGTCGGGTCGCTGTTCGGCGTGCTGCGCACCGTGCCGAACAAATGGCTCGCCGCGATCGGCACCGTGTACGTGTCGATCTTCCGGAACATTCCGCTGATCGTGCAGTTCTTCATCTGGTACCTCGTCGTGCCGGAGTTGCTGCCCGCGTCAATCGGCACCTGGATCAAGCAGTTGCCGCCCGGCACGCAGTTCTTTACCGCATCGATCGTCTGTCTCGGCCTGTTCACGGGCGCGCGCGTGTGCGAACAGGTGCGCTCGGGGATCAACGCGCTGCCGAGGGGCCAGCGCGCGGCCGGCCTCGCGATGGGCTTCACGCAATGGCAGACGTACCGCTACGTGCTGCTGCCGGTCGCGTACCGGATCATCGTGCCGCCGCTCACGTCCGAATTCCTGAACATCTTCAAGAACTCGGCGGTCGCGTCGACGATCGGTCTGCTCGACCTGTCCGCGCAGGCGCGCCAGCTCGTCGACTACACCGCGCAGACTTACGAGTCGTTCATCGCGGTGACGCTCGCGTACGTGCTCATCAACCTCGTCGTGATGGGGTTCATGCGCTGGATCGAAGGCCGTACGCGGCTGCCCGGCTACATCGGAGGCAAGTGATGCATCAGTTCGACTGGAGTAGTATTCCCGGCGCGATACCGACGCTGTGGACCGGTGCGATCGTCACGTTCAAGATCACGCTGATCGCGATCGTCGTCGGCATCGTCTGGGGCACGTTGCTGGCGCTGCTGCGGCTGTCCGGCGTGAAGCCGCTCGCGTGGTTCGCGAAAGCGTACGTGACGGTGTTTCGCTCGATCCCGCTCGTGATGGTGCTGCTGTGGTTCTTCCTGATCGTGCCGCAACTGCTGCAGGGCGTGCTCGGGTTGTCGCCGACGATCGACATTCGCCTTGCCTCGGCGATGGTCGCGTTCTCGCTGTTCGAAGCCGCGTATTATTCCGAGATCATCCGTGCCGGCATCCAGGCGGTGCCGCGCGGGCAGGCGAATGCCGCGTTCGCGCTCGGCATGAATTACGCGCAGGCGATGCGCCTCGTGATCCTGCCGCAGGCGTTCCGCGCGATGGTGCCGCTGCTGCTCACGCAGGCGATCGTCCTGTTCCAGGATACGTCGCTCGTGTACGTGATCAGTCTCGCGGACTTCTTCCGCACGGCCGCCAACGTCGGCGATCGCGACGGCACGACCGTCGAGATGGTCCTGTTCGCCGGCGCATGCTATTTCGTGATTTGCTCGTTGGCGTCTGCTCTCGTCAAGGGTCTCCAGAAAAAGGTCACAAGATGATTTCCATCAAGAACGTTTCGAAGTGGTACGGCCAGTTCAAGGTCCTCACCGACTGCACGACCGAGGTCAAGAAAGGCGAGGTGGTCGTCGTGTGCGGCCCGTCGGGCTCGGGCAAGTCGACGCTGATCAAGACCGTGAACGGCCTCGAGCCGTTCCAGCAGGGCGAGATCCTCGTGAACGGCCAGTCGGTCGGCGACAAGAAGACGAACCTGTCGAAGCTGCGCTCGAAGGTCGGGATGGTGTTCCAGCACTTCGAGCTGTTCCCGCACCTGTCGATCACCGAGAACCTGACGCTCGCGCAGGTCAAGGTGCTCGGCCGCGGCAAGGACGAAGCGAACGAGAAGGGCATGAAGCTGCTCGATCGCGTCGGCCTGAAGGCGCATGCGCACAAGTTTCCGGGCCAGTTGTCGGGCGGTCAGCAGCAGCGGGTCGCGATCGCGCGCGCGCTGTCGATGGACCCGATCGCGATGCTGTTCGACGAGCCGACGTCCGCGCTCGATCCCGAGATGATCAACGAAGTGCTCGACGTAATGGTCGAACTCGCGCAGGAAGGGATGACGATGATGGTCGTCACGCACGAAATGGGCTTCGCGAAGAAGGTCGCCCATCGTGTGATCTTCATGGACCAGGGCGCGATCGTCGAGGACGACCGCAAGGAAGAGTTCTTCGCGAACCCGAAGTCGGATCGCGCGAAGGACTTCCTTGCGAAGATCCTGCACTGAGCGCTCGCGCGTTTTCGCGCGCACCCATGCGAAAACCGCCCGGCAGGCAGCCGGGCGGTTTTTTTTCGTCCGGTGCCGGGCGTTACCAGCTGTACCGGTAGCCGACCTGCCCGACGATCCCGCGCCGGTAATCGCCGCCGATGTTGCGCGCGATCTTCGCATTCGCGTACAGCTCGCCCGACTTGCCGAAGCCGGCAGTCACGCCGACGCCGAGCTCGTACCAGGTGCGCCCGAGATGCGTCGCGAACGGCGTGCCGCCGACGACGGTTTGCCCCGGCGACAGGAAGTCGTGCAGCACGTCGGCCGTGAAGTACGGCGTCGCGGCGCCGCCGCCCGCGTCCGACTGCAGGTTCGGCCGGAAGATCCGCACGCCGACGCGGCCGCGCAGCGCATTCGTCGTCGTGCCCGATACGGCCGACACGTTGTCGTTGAACCCGTTCAGCTTCAGGTACTGGTACATCAATTGCGCCTGCGGCTCGACCGCGACCGGCAACGTGCCGATCGCGAACGGCTTGCCGACTTCCTGCGACAGCGCGACGCCGAAGCCGTTCTGCGACGCCTCGTTGCCGTAGCTGTCGCGATAGCGGTTGCCGTAGTGCGTGACCTGCCCGACGCTGTCGAGGTAGGTGCCGTCGGACAGGTAGCGCGTCCAGTAGCCGCCGACGCTCTGCGCGTGCATCTCGACCGAGCCCGTCGACGTCGACAGGTTGGGTGAGCCCGCGCGCGCCATGTCGCTGAAGCTCGCATTCGACACGCCGATGCTGGCCGTCACGCCCGCATGCGTGCTGCCGGCGCCGTTGGGCGCCTGGTCGAGGGTCCAGTCCTTGCCGAACTGCGCGAAGAATGTGCGTTCGTCTGCCGAGAAGCGGCCCGCGTTCGCATCGAGGCTCTGGCCGCCGATGCGCCCCCACACGCCGTCGCGATTGCCGGGCTGCTGCTTCTCGACGTTGTAGATATCGCCGACGCGCTCGTGCAGCCGGCCGAGCGTCGAGAAGCCGTAGTCGGCGTTCAGCAGCGGCGTCATCGCGTAGCCGGAGACGCCCGGACGATACGCGAGCGCGCCGCCGCCGTTGCCATTTCCATTCCCGTTGTTGCCGCCGTCGCCGCTGCCCGACGGGTGGATCGGGTCGCCGGGGTCGGTCTGGTCGAGCTGCGAACGCAGGTACCAGCCGTTCGCATCGCTTTGGCCGCCGCGATAGAGTCGGTACTCGTACGCGCCGGCCTGTACCGGGCCCGCGAGATGGAACGCCGACGCGGCGGTCGTGCCGCCGTTGGCCGTGACGACCACGGGAATCCCGTCGCCGGTCGTCTGCGCGCCGCTGCCGGCCGTGTTGGCGATCTTCAGGCCGGTCGTGCCGCTCGCCGCGCCGCCGTTCACGATCAGCCGGTCGGTCGGCGACGCGTCGGCGCCGAGATACGTGTTCAGCGCGATCGTGCCGCCGTTGCCGACGTAGCCGCCGGTCGTCAGCGTCTTGTAGCTGCCGGTCAGCGTCGGCGAGCCGGTCGGCGCGGCGAACGCGACGAGGCCCGCGTTGTTCAGGCGGCTCAGGACCGAACTGCCCGTCATGCGCCACGTGCTCGTGCCGTCGACGGTCAGCGCGACCGGGTCGATCTTCCCGGTCAGCGTCGTGCCGTTCGCGAGGAACACGTTGCCGGTGCTCGACGCGTCGGAAACGATGTCGCCCGCGAGGTTCACCGCCGATGCGTTGAACGTCACGTTGCTGCCGTTCGCGAGGTTCAGCAGCGTGCCGTTGCCGGCCGTCACGACCGTGCCGTTGCGCACCGCGATGTCGGCCGTGCCGCCGCGTGCGGCGAAGGCCGGCCCGGTGGCGGACGTCACGCTGCCGCCGTCGACGAGTACCGAGCCGGTCGCGCCGTTCGCGAACGTGTCCGACGTCAGCACGCCGGCCGTCGCGCCCGTGAGCGTCGTGCCGGTCAACGCGAGCACGCCGCCGCTGTTCGCGGTGGCGCCGTTGCCGGCCGCGCTGGCGAGTGACGAACCCGTATCGGCGATGCGGCCGCCGTTTTGCGCGACGATGCCATCGGCCGCGGCACCCGATGCGGAAATTTTCGCGCCCGACAGCAGGGCCGTCGCGCCACCGTCCATGACGATCGCATGGGCGTTCGTGCCGGTCGTCGCGACGGTCGTCCCGTTGGCCGTGAGCATGGAATCGGCCCCCGACACGGACAGGCCGCGCGCATCGGCGCCCGCCGTGCGGACGACCGTGGCCGCATCGGTCGCGATGCGCGCGCCCGCGCCGGTCGACGTGAGGCCGGCGGCGCCGTTGCCGGTCGTGGCGACCTGCGTGCCGGACAGCGCGATCGTTGCATTCGCACCGAGGTTGCGGATCCCGCTGCCCGATCCGCCGACCGCGATCGACGTCGCGCCGGCCGCGATACCGCCGTCCGTGACGGTCGAGTCGATCAGCACGCCGTCGGCGCTGCCGTTCGCGATGACGGTGCCGGTGCCCGACAGCGCGACCGATGCGCTGGCCCCCGTCAGGCGTACGCCCGCCAGGCCGTCATCGGCTTCGATCGAACCCGCATTGGCGAGCGTGGCCGACGCACCCTGCACGAGCGCGCCCGTGCCGTTGGCGACGCGGATCGTCGATGCGTTGTTCACCGTACCGAGCGTGCCGGCCACGACGCCCGTCGAGCCCGCGCCGGTCAGCAACACCGTGCTGCGGTTCTCGAGCGTGCCGAGGTTCTGCGCGATGAAACCGGTCACGCCGGCGGTCGACGACGTGACGGCGGCGTTGTTGGTCAGCGTCGTCGCGACCGGTGCGCCGGCATTCGCGCCGGCGAGGTCGTGCGCCTGCCCGTCGACGATGCCCGCGGTCGCGCCGGTCGCGTTCAGGTTGATCGTCGCGCCCGCGTCGATCTTGCCCTTCGCGCCGCCTTCCACGGCGATCGCGATGCCGTTCGCGCCGTTGACGTCGTAGATCGCGTTGCCGGTGGACAGCGTGGTGCCGGTGTCGGTCGCGAGCACGCCGCGCGCCCGCTGGCCGTTGACGTCGGTCGTCAGCGCGCCGGCAGTCGACGTGCCCGTGTAGGCCGCGCCGCCCGCGACGCGGAACAGCGTCGAATCGTCGGTGTCGACGCTCAGGTGCTGCGCGGCGACGTTGATTTTCGAGCCTGCGCCGTATGCATAAAAGCCGATCTGGTTCGTGCCGGACATGAAGGCCGGCACGGCGTTCGCACCGACGTCGATCGTCGCGCCCGAACGCGCATGCACGCCGATCGCGCCGGTGCCCGTCAGGTTGAGCGCACCGTCGATCGTGGCCTTCGCGAGCGGCCCCTCGGCCCACACGCCGTAGTTGCGCGTGCCCGACGCGGGATCGAGGCCGCCGGCCACGTTGATCGTGCCGGTCGACGTCGCGGCCGTCGCGTTCGTGCCGGTCCCGACGACCATGATGCCGATGCCGTTCACGCCATTCAGCGTGATCGTGCCCGTGTTGGCCACGGTCGCGGCGGTGTCGGCGGCGAGCATGCCGACGTTGGCGAGCGGCGTGCCGGGCGCGGCGCCGTTGACGACGATCGTGCCCGCGTTGGTCAGCGTGCCCGAGGTCGAGCCGATGCTCGCCAGCGCGGCGCCGTTCTGCGTCTGCGCGCCGATCACGATCGTGCCGAGGTTGCTCGCGGTGCCCGACGCGCCGAGCAGGATGCCGTACGCGTGCGCGGTGAGCGCGACGTCGTTTGCCGTCTGACCGGGCGCGTACTGCGCCGAGCGGCCGAGATAGATCGTGCCGCCGGCTTCGTTCGTGAAGCTGCCGCCGGCGACGAGGCCGCCGATCACCTGGCTGTCGAGCGTCGTCGCGTTGACGCCGACGTTGATCGTGCCGGCGTTCGACGCGCGTGCGCCGCCTGTCACGGCGACCGCGTAGTTCTGCAGGTCGGGGCGGTTGCCGTCCAGCGTCCACGCGCCGACGTTCATCACGCCGTTGTTGACGAACGACGTGGCCGCACCGTTCGCAAACACGCCGTTGCCTTCGGTGTACGCGTTGTAGTTGAAGTTGTTCGGCGGCGCGCTGCCGCTCGTGTCGAAGTCGTCGCCGGATGCGTACCCGGACGAGATCACGCCGTTGTTGACGCCGCTCGCACCGCTCAGCAGGCGCACCAGCGTGAAGTCACCCGACAGGCGGCCGTCGTTGATGAAGTGCGCGCCGTTTTCCGCGAGGACGGCCGAGCTCGAGACGATCGTGTTGACGCCGCGGAAGTCGATCTGGCCATCCTTGCCGATCTGCAGCGTCGCGTTCGCGCCCGTGCCGTGCATCACCGACAGGTGATCGATCGGCAGCGTGTTCTTGTCGCCGGCGGACACAGTGTTCTGATACTGGAAGGCCTGCTGCGAGAACGTGACGGCCTGGCTGAATGCGCTGTCGTAGGCAGCCTGCGAGCCGAGCGCGCCGCTCTGCACCGAGCGCACGAGAAAATCGTTGTACGCGGCGAGCGAGGCGGCGTCGGTCACCTGCCACGTGCTGCCGTCGAATGCGGTGAAGGTACCCGCGTAGGTCGGCACGTCGAGCTGGCGGGTGCCGACCGCGCCGCCGTCCGCGAGGTAGTCGCCGGTGGTGAACCGGATCTGGTTGCGCGAGTTCCAGGTGACGGTGCTTTTCGCGGCGCCCGTGCCGTCCGCGACGGTCAGGTCGGTCTGCTTCGCGGCCATCTCGATCGCGTTGCCGGCTGCATCGGGAGCGTTCGCCGCATTGCCGATCGACACGTTGAGCGTACCGCCGGTGGCGGCGACGGTGCCGATGCGCGTGTTCACATACTGATCGCCGTTCACGTCGTGATAGACGGGCACTTCGGTCGCGCCGGCCGTCGACGCGGAGAACGCGGACGAATCGTAGGTCGCGACCGACGTGTGGGTGCGGGTGATCGAGTCGGGCGTGCTGACGCTGTGGGTCTTGCCGCCGAGTGACAGCAGCGGCTGGTTCGGGTTGCCCGACACGATGGTCGTGCTGCCGATCGGCGTGAGCGTGTAGCCCGGGTCGCCGCCGTTGGCGGCCCATGCGCCCGACACGCCGACGGTATCGCCGCCCGACACGGTGGCGGAGCCGGCCAGGTTGTCGTTGACGGTGGGGCTGAAACTGCCGGGCGCGCAGGTGCCGCCGTTCGCGACGGCCGTGCCGTTGCCGCACGTCGATGCATGCGCGGAGCCGGCCGACAGTGCCGCCAGTGCGGCGCCGAGCGCCGCGACGCGCAGCGGCGACCGGCGCGCTGCGCGGTGCGCTGCCTTGTGCGCGGTGCGGCGGCTTGCACCCGATTCGCTGCCCGAGCGTTTGCCGCGCGCCCGAGCCGTTTCCGCAACCGCGACCCAGCAGCCGGCGGCCTCGTTCCATATCGATCGAAATGAGTGATTCACGACTACCCCTCTTTCTTCTTTTGACGTGGCATTCGCCGCCATTCGGCGAATTCGCATTCCGCGGTGGGGAAATGATCCGAAGGGGCGTGCGGCGGCTATGGCTGCGTGTCGCGCCAATCGTGTTTCGTTACACCGAGGATGGGCGGAGTTTACTGATTCGGGTGGCCGTCGATTATCGAGAAACGGGAAACTGTAATGATGCGAACCGTAATGCGTGGTATTTTTGATTTGTGTGGTTAATCGAACCGAAAGCCATGGTGGTGGCGGGTCTGGGGGGATTTCGTGAAAATCCGGAGGGGCTGCCGGAGTAGGTGGGATAGCGCACGGTTCCGGCGGATGAGGCGCGCTAAAATGCGGTTCCGGGATTTTCGTTTTAATTGATGGCTGTTTCGTGTGTCTCGATTTTTATTTATTTTCGCTCGTAAATTAATAAAATCAAGCGAATCTCGCGTGACGTCGATCGGTTGCGCCGGGTGGTGGCCAAAATGAAGCCGTATTGGCCGGAGCGGGGCGATGTGCGCCGATGACGGGCGTCGTCGGACGCGTCGTATGAAGTTCGCGCAGCAGGCAGGCAGTGAGCAGGAAGCGGGCGCAGCCGATGCCGCGCGGGGCTTCAGAAATCGATCGCGTCGTCGGAGTCGCCGTCGGCCGCGGTGGCGAGCGCTTCGCGAACCTCCGTGCGCGGCGCGGACGCCGACGCGTCGAGCGCCGGGTTGCGCAGCTTCTCGAGCACGCGTTCGGGCACCGGAATCTGCATCCGCGCGGCGACGTCGCCGCACTGGAACATGATCAGCTCGCCCGGCTCGAATGCGGTCCAGACTTCGTTGTCGGTGAGCGGCTGCGTCGCGATCACCGCGACGCGATCCTCGGGCGTCGTGTATTTCGCGAAGTCGATCGACAGGTCTTCGTCGACGAGATGCGCGGTCGAGAACGGCCAGCGCCGCACGAGGTAGTGCAGCCGCGTCGAGCAGTGCGCGAAGAGCGCCTGGCCGTTCGACATCAGGAAATTGAACACGCCGTGATCGGTGATGCCGCGCGTCAGTTCGCCGACCCGCTCGAACAGCTCGGGCAGCGGCGGCTGCGCGCCGGGAAAGGCCTCGCGCAGCCCCTGCATCAGCACGCAGAACGCCTGTTCGCTGTCGGTCGTGCCGACCGGATGGTAGACGCTGCCGTCCATGTCCGGCGCGTAGTCCTGCAGGTCGCCGTTATGCGCGAAGATCCAGTGCCGGCCCCACAGCTCGCGCATGAACGGATGGCTGTTCTCGAGCAGGATGTGCCCTTGCGTCGCCTTGCGGATGTGCGCGATCGTGTTCTTGGACTTGATCGGGTAGCGCTTCACCATTTCGGCGATCGGCGACGTGGCCGATGCCTGGTGATCGATGAAGAGGCGACAGGCCTTGTCTTCGAAGAACGCGATGCCCCAGCCGTCGGCATGGTGATCGGTGAGCCCGCCCCGGGCCGCGAAACCTGTGAAGGAGAATGTGACGTCCGTCGGCGCGGCGCAGTTCATTCCAAGGAGTTGGCACATTTTACGTGGGGCGGCAGGCCGAAGCAGGGGGTAACGAACCGGGCGAACCCCGGTACAATGCGGCTTCTAGCATATCACCGAGCCCTGAGCGGTAAAAAGCGGATTCCGCTGGCCAAAGGCCCCGTGTTGCGGTTTGCCGTCAGTCGGCCCGCGCACGCGCGTTCCGGCCCCGCCGATGGCAAGCCCGTTCCTCACGATGCCTCCTATGACTGCCTCGAACGCTTCTTCCCCGGCGACGCTTTCGCTCGCCCGTCCCGACGACTGGCACCTGCACCTGCGCGACGGCGACATGCTCGCCGCCGTGCTGCCGCACACCGCCCGCCAGTTCGGCCGCGCCATCGTCATGCCGAACCTGAAGCCGCCGGTCACGACCACCGCGCAGGCGCAGGCCTATCGCGAGCGCATCCTCGCCGCGCTGCCGGCCGGGATGACGTTCGAACCGCTGATGACGCTGTACCTGACCGACAACACGCCGCCCGACGAAATCCGCCGCGCGCGCGAAAGCGGCTTCGTGCACGGCGTGAAGCTGTACCCGGCCGGCGCGACGACGAATTCCGACCATGGCGTCACCGATCTCGCGAAATGCGCGAAGACGCTCGAGGCGATGCAGGAAACCGGCATGCCGCTGCTCGTGCACGGCGAGGTGACCGACGCGTCGATCGACCTGTTCGACCGCGAGAAGGTGTTCATCGACCGCGTGATGACGCCGCTGCGCCGCGACTTCCCGGGCCTGAAGGTCGTGTTCGAGCACATCACGACGAAGGACGCGGCCGACTACGTGCGCGATGCCGACGCGGCGCCTGGCCTGCTCGGCGCGACGATCACCGCGCATCACCTGCTGTACAACCGCAACGCGCTGTTCGTCGGCGGGATTCGCCCGCATTACTACTGCCTGCCGGTGCTGAAGCGCGAGACGCATCGCGTGGCGCTGGTCGAGGCCGCGACGTCGGGCAACCCGCGCTTCTTCCTCGGCACCGACAGCGCGCCGCATGCGCGTGACGCGAAGGAAACCGCGTGCGGCTGCGCGGGCTGCTACACGGCGCTGCACGCGCTCGAACTGTACGCGGAAGCGTTCGACACGGCCGGCGCGCTCGACAAGCTGGAGGGGTTCGCGAGCTTCTTCGGCGCGGATTTCTACGGGCTGCCGCGCAGCGCCGAGACGGTCACGCTGCGCCGCGAGGCGTGGGAGCTGCCGCGCGAGATCTTCGCGGGCGATACGCCGGTCGTGCCGCTGCGCGGCGGCGAGACGATCGGCTGGAAACTCGCGTGACCGGCGCGCCGCCGCGCGAACCCGGCCCTGCGGCCGGTCGCGCGGCGGCGGAGTTCGCGCGGATCGACTGGTCCGCGCCGTGACTCGCGCATCATGCGGAGCCGGGCCGCGCGTGGCAGG
The DNA here is from genome assembly GCF_902830285.1 of Burkholderia sp. BCC0419. NCBI lineage: Bacteria > Pseudomonadati > Pseudomonadota > Betaproteobacteria > Burkholderiales > Burkholderiaceae > Burkholderia > Burkholderia sp. BCC0419. The sequence continues at coordinate 2,903,228 of NZ_CADESR010000001.1, read as the reverse complement.
CGGCCGCCCGTGCGGGCGAGGCTGCGCTGCTCGATGCATTGAACGGTGCGTTGCGCGGCGGCGATCGCGTCACCGGTCGCGGCAGGCCGCTGCGCTTCGTGCCGCAGGCCGAGCTGCCGCCCGGCGTCGCGTACGAGACCCATATTGCGGACACCGGCCGCGTGCCGACCCGCCACACGCTTCACGACTTCTTCAATGTGCTCGTCTGGTTCGCGTACCCGCGCACCAAGGCCGCGCTGAACGCGCGCCAGGCCGCCGCGATCGACGCGGCGGGCGGCGTCGGCCCCGTACGCGGCACGTTGCGCGATGCGCTGACGCTGTTCGACGAGAACGCCGCGCTGTTCGTCACCGCCGACCGCGCGCTCGCCGACGCGCTGCGCGGCTTCGACTGGCCGGGGCTGCTGGTGGCCGCGCGCGAGGCGTGGGGCACGCGCTGCGAAGCGCGGCTCGTCGGCCATGCGCTGCTCGAACAGCTCGTCGCACCCTACAAGTCCTGCACCGCGCACGCGTGGATCGTCGACGTGAGCGCCGACTATTTTTCATGGCCCGACGCGCAACGGCGCGCGCATGTCGACGCGCGAATCGCCGCCGAACTCGCGACGCGCGCGCTGACGAGCCGCGATTTCGCGCCGCTGCCGGTGCTCGGCGTGCCGGGCTGGTGCGCGGCGAACGCCGACGCCGCGTTCTACGACGATCCGGCCGTGTTTCGCAGCGGCCGCCGCTCGCGCGCTGCCGACGGCGGCGCGCAGTGCTAGAATGCGCGTCGCAAAGCAGGCCAGGCAGTCGCGGCCTCGCCGCCTTCGGGCGCGCGGGGGCGAGGAAAGTCCGGACTCCACAGGGCAGGGTGATGGCTAACGGCCATCCGTGGCGACACGCGGAACAGGGCAACAGAAAGCAAACCGCCGATGGCCCGGCGCAAGCCGGGATCAGGTAAGGGTGAAACGGTGCGGTAAGAGCGCACCGCGGCGACGGCGACGTTCGCCGGCACGGTAACCTCCACCCGGAGCAATTCCAAGTAGGCAGGCGCGCATTTTCGGATGCAGGACGGGGCCCCCGTCTCGTCTGCGGGTAGGAAGCTTGAGCGCGTCAGCAATGGCGCGCCTAGAGGAATGGCTGCCACGCGTTGCGTGCTTCGGCGCGCAGCGTGCACAGAATCCGGCTTATCGGCCTGCTTTGCCGTTCGAATGCGAAAGGGCCGGCGTCTCCCTGCGGAGCGCCGGCCCTTTTTTTCATGCGTGCGTCGCGCGCTCAGGCGGCGACGATGTCGAACGAATGCGTGAGTTCGGCCGTCTTCGCGATCATGATCGACGCGGAGCAATACTTGTCGTGCGACAGGTTGATCGCGCGCTCGACCGTGGCCGGGTTCAGGTTGCGGCCGGTGACCGTGAAGTGGAAGTGCACCTTCGTGAACACCTTCGGATCTTCGCTCGCACGCTCGGCCTTCAGCGTGACCGAGCAGCCGCTCACTTCCTGGCGGCTCTTCTTCAGGATCAGCACGACGTCATAGGCCGTGCAGCCGCCGGTGCCGAGCAGCACCATTTCCATCGGACGCGGCGCGAGATTGTGGCCGCCGCCTTCGGGCGCGCCGTCCATCGTGACGAGATGCCCGCTGCCGGTCTCGGCGGAAAACGCCATGCCGTCCTGGCCCATCCAGCTTACTTTGCATTCCATGCTTGCACTCCAGCGTTGCCTGATTCGGATTCGATCCGGCATTGTAGCCCGCAGCGCAACGGTCGGCTGATGCGCTGCACGACGGGCAACGCCGGTGCCGCGCGAGCAGGGCGGCGAGCGGCGATTTCCCGGTTGAATTTAGGGGTTTTGCTCTAGGCGAGGGCGGTTTTAAGTCGTGTCCGATACGATTATGTAATTGATTTTAAACGGAAAGTGATTCTCGGAAGTTTGCCGGCCACGATCTCATATCGTGGTATTTGATTTCGCAATGCAAATTTTCTTGTGAAGTCCGCAGGGCATTCGTATAATGAGCCTCATTGGTTGTCGCGCTGCGGCAACCTCCGAATGTCTCCTCCACCCTCCTCCTAAGGTGGATTAAGCCCGAACCAGCCGTTCGGGCTTTTTTTCGTCCCATGCAAACATCGGCGCGCGGCTTGCGCGCGCCGGCAGTCATGCGGGCTGTCGCGCCGCCGGCTGCGAGGTCGCGTCGGGCGGCGTGCCGCGCGAGCCGGCCTCAGGCGTCGGCGCGTAGGCGGCCGACGCGTGGCCGTGGCCGCGCGCGCAGAAGTGGCGGACACGTTCGCGCACCGCGCGCAGGCGCGCGATGCGGTCTTCGGCACGGGCGGTCCGGGCTTCGGCGATGCGCGCGTCGAGTGCGTCGAGCTTGGCTTCGCAGCCGGAGCGGGCGGCGACGGCGGGCGCCGCGGCGGCCAGCAGCGCGGCCGCGAGGAAGGGCGTAAGTCGTTGTTTCATCATGCTGGTTTGTTGTTTTTCGGGTTTGGCCGGTCGGGCGCGGCAAGGTCATGTGCCGCGCGTCGATGGGTGCCTCCCCAGGCGCTCGGTTCGCCTGGCTGGTGGGGCACGACCGGATTTTGGCCCATTTCGGCCGCCGCGAACACGGGGCGTGGATTCTCTTTGACCACGCAACCGTATTTCCTTTATAATTCAGGGCTTTTCCGCATTCATGCCCACGGAAAAAGAACAGGGAGAGCCTGCACCGCGCCTCGAAGCGCACACAGACAAGCAGGACGAACACATCGGGCAAAGCATTTTTTTTGGATCGATCATGAAGACGTTTTCCGCAAAAGCCCATGAGGTGACGCGCGAATGGTACGTGATTGACGCGACGGATAAGGTTCTCGGCCGTGTTGCCAGCGAAGTGGCACGCCGTCTGCGCGGCAAGCACAAGCCTGAGTTCACCCCGCACGTCGACACCGGTGATTTCATCATCATCGTCAACGCGAGCAAGTTGAAGGTCACGGGCAACAAGACGCTGGACAAGAAGTACTACCGTCACTCGGGCTACCCGGGCGGTATCTATGAAACGACGTTCGGCAAGATGCAGGAACGCTTCCCGGGCCGCGCGCTCGAGAAGGCGGTCAAGGGCATGCTGCCGAAGGGCCCGCTCGGCTACGCGATGATCAAGAAGCTGAAGGTCTACGCAGAAGCGACGCATCCGCATTCGGCTCAACAGCCGAAGGCGCTCGAGATCTAAGGGGACCCACATGATCGGTAACTGGAACTACGGTACGGGCCGCCGCAAGAGCGCAGTCGCACGTGTCTTCATCAAGGCTGGCAAGGGCGACATCATCGTCAACGGCAAGCCCATCGCTGACTACTTCTCGCGCGAAACGTCGCTGATGATCGTGCGTCAACCGCTGGAACTCACGAACCACGGCCAGACGTTCGACATCAAGGTGAACGTCAACGGCGGCGGCGAAACGGGTCAGGCAGGCGCAGTGCGCCACGGCATCACCCGTGCACTGATCGACTACGATGCGACGCTGAAGCCGTCGCTGTCGACCGCAGGCTTCGTTACGCGTGATGCGCGTGAAGTCGAGCGTAAGAAGGTCGGTCTGCGCAAGGCACGCCGCGCAAAGCAGTTCTCGAAGCGTTAATTTCGCTTCATGGCCTCGCCGCTTTCGGGCGGCGTCCGCCGAAAAAACCGCCAGCTTTCATGCTGGCGGTTTTTTTATGGCCGCTTCCGGGCCGCTGCGGCGCCCGCCCGCGCGGGCGCCCTTGATGAAATCGACAAGAACCTATTGATTTCATGGACATCAGCACGATCTTCTGATCGGCCCTACAATAGCGGCTAAAGCTTTTTGGAGAGTTCGAATGAACGCTGTTACCGAATCCGCAGCAACGACGACCGATATGCCGCTGCCGTTCGTCTTCACCGACGCCGCGGCCGACAAGGTCAAGCAATTGATCGACGAAGAGGGCAATCCCGACCTGAAGCTGCGCGTGTTCGTGCAGGGTGGCGGCTGCTCCGGCTTCCAGTATGGCTTCACGTTCGACGAGGAAGTCAACGAGGACGACACCGTGATGAACAAGAACGGCGTCCAGCTCCTGATCGACTCGATGAGCTACCAGTACCTGGTCGGCGCCGAGATCGACTACAAGGACGACCTCAACGGCGCCCAGTTCGTGATCAAGAACCCGAACGCGACCACCACCTGCGGGTGCGGTTCGTCGTTCTCGGTCTGAGCGCACGCCAGATCCGCGCCGGCTCGCCGGAATAAAAAACGGGGCTTCATGCCCCGTTTTTCATGCGCGCTCGCCTTGCAGCGCCCGCCGCGCGGCGGGTATCGCGTCAGCGCGGATAGAGTGCGCCGAGCACGCGCTCGCCGGCGGCACCCGTCACGCTCGCGAGATTGCCGGGCTGGCGCGCAGTGAAGCGGTACGCGAGCCACGCGAACGCGAGCGCTTCGACCTGCTGCGGCGGCACGCCGAGCGCGGCCGTCGTATCGACGGTGGCCGGCACGCCGGCCTCGCGCAGCGCGTGCCGGAGCGCGTCGAGCAGCACCGGATTGCGTGCGCCGCCGCCGCATACGAAGACGGCCTGGCAGCCGGGTGCGTGCTGCGCGATTTCGCGCGCCACCGACACGGCGGTGAGCGCGGTGAGCGTCGCCTGCACGTCCTCCGGCGCAACCTGCGGGAACGCGGCGAGCTTCGCATCGAGCCATGCGGGATTGAACAGGTCGCGTCCGGTGCTTTTCGGCGGCGGCGCGGTGAAATACGGTTCGTCGAGCAACGCGTCGAGCAGCGGCGCGTGGACGCTGCCGCGTGCGGCGAACTTGCCGCCGTCGTCGTACGGCTTGCCCAGATGGCGGGTCGCCCACGCATCGATCAGTGCATTCGCGGGGCCGCAGTCGAAGCCGCGCACGTCGCCGCCCGCGTCGGGCAGGATCGTGATGTTGCTGATCCCGCCGAGATTGCAGACGACGCGCGTTTCTCCCGGCGCGCCGAACACCGTCGCATGGAAGGCCGGCGCGAGCGGCGCGCCGTGGCCGCCGGCGGCCACATCGCGGCTGCGGAAATCGGCGATCACGTCGACCTGGGTCAGCTCGGCGAGCAGCGCCGGATTGTTGAGCTGGCGCGTATAGCCGCGCTCGGGCCGGTGGCGCACCGTCTGGCCGTGCACACCGATCGCGCGGATCTCGTCGCGCGACAGCCCGGCCGTGCGCTGCAATTCATGGCAGCACACCGCATAGCGCGTGACGAGCGCATTCGCCGCGAGCGATTCGCGGTCGATCTCGTTGTCGCCGGGCTGCTGCAGCGCGAACAGCGCGTCGCGCAGCGATTGCGCGAAGCCGACGAACGCTTCCGCGAGCACGGCCGGCGCGCGGCCGGCCTCGAAACGCACGGCGACGCCGTCGACGCCGTCCATGCTGGTTCCCGACATCAGCCCGAAGTAGATGCCGTCTGCCGGATGGGCATGCTGCGGCTGTCGTTGCGGCACGTTGGGTTCTCCTGGATCGTGCGGCGCGGGCCGGTGCCGCGCGCCTTGCGCCCGATTATCCGCGCAACGTGACGCGTCGTTAAGCGATGCGCGCGCAAGTTATGGGAAAATCCCTGTTTTTGCGACATTCTTCCTGGCACCGATGAGCACCGAACCCAGTTCCAAGCCCGTTTTCCCGATCACCGACGAAGTCCGGCATGCGCTCGCCGTCACGAAGCGCGGCGTCGACGAGCTGCTGATCGAGGAAGAGTTCGCGCAGAAGCTCGCGCGCAGCGCAGCCACGGGCACGCCGCTGCGCATCAAGCTCGGCCTCGATCCGACCGCACCGGACATCCACATCGGCCATACGGTCGTGCTGAACAAGATGCGCCAGCTGCAGGACCTCGGCCACACGGTGATCTTCCTGATCGGCGATTTCACGTCGCTGATCGGCGACCCGTCGGGCCGCAACGCGACGCGTCCGCCGCTCACGCGCGAGCAGATCGAATCGAACGCGAAGACCTACTTCGAGCAGGCCGCACTCGTGCTCGATCGCGACAAGACCGAAATCCGCTACAACAGCGAATGGTCGATGCCGCTCGGCGCGGACGGGATGATCAAGCTCGCGTCGCGCTACACGGTCGCGCGGATCCTCGAGCGCGAGGATTTCACGAAGCGCTTCCAGGGCGGCGTGCCGATCTCGATCCACGAATTCCTGTACCCGCTGATGCAGGGCTACGATTCGGTCGCGCTGAACGCCGATCTCGAACTCGGCGGCACCGACCAGAAGTTCAACCTGCTGGTCGGCCGCGAACTGCAGAAGCAGTACGGCCAGGAACAGCAGTGCATCCTGACGATGCCGCTGCTCGAAGGCCTCGACGGCGTCGAGAAGATGTCGAAGTCGAAGGGCAATTACGTCGGCATCAGCGAGAAGCCGACCGACATGTTCGGCAAGCTGATGAGCATCTCGGACACGCTGATGTGGCGTTACTTCGAGCTGCTGTCGTTCCGCAGCCTCGACGAGATCGCCGGCTTCAAGCGCGAGGCCGAAGGCGGCCGCAATCCGCGCGACTTCAAGGTGCTGCTCGCGCAGGAAATCGTCGCGCGGTTCCACTCGCAGCCCGACGCCGAGCGTGCGCTCGAGGACTTCAACCACCGCGCGAAGGGCGGCGTGCCGGACGACATTCCGTCGGTCACGCTGGCCGGCGCGCCGCTGGCGATCGGTCAGTTGCTGAAGCAGGCCGGCCTCGTGCCGTCGACGAGCGAAGCGCTGCGCAACATCGAGCAGGGCGGCGTGAAGATCGACGGCGCGACCGTGTCGGACAAGGGCCTGAAGGTCGAGGCCGGCGAGTTCGTCGTGCAGGTCGGCAAGCGCCGCTTCGCACGCGTCACGCTGACTGCATGATCGCGCTGATCCAGCGCGTGACGCGCGCCGACGTGCGCGTCGGCGGCCGGACGACGGGCGAGATCGGCGCGGGCCTGCTCGCGCTGGTCTGCGCGGAGCGCGGCGATACCGAGGCCGCGGCCGACAAGCTGCTCGCGAAGCTGCTCGGCTACCGCGTGTTCAGCGATGCAGCCGGCAAGATGAACCTGCCGGTGTCGAACATCGACGGCGAAGGCCGTGCAGGCGGCCTGTTGCTCGTGTCGCAGTTCACGCTCGCGGCCGATACCAACAGCGGGCTGCGTCCGAGCTTCACGCCGGCCGCGCCGCCCGACGAAGGCGCGCGGCTGTTCGACTATTTCGTCGCGGCCGCGCGGGCGCGGCACCCGATCGTCGAGACGGGCGAGTTCGGCGCCGACATGCAGGTGTCGCTCGTCAACGACGGCCCCGTGACGTTCTGGCTGCAAGTGCGGCCCTGATTCTTCCCCGGAGACGCGCCGCGATGGCCACCACGCAGATTCTTTTCATCCGCCACGGCGAGACGGCCTGGAACCGCATCAAGCGCATCCAGGGGCATATCGACATCCCGCTGGCCGATACGGGGCTCGCGCAGGCGCAGCGGCTGGCTGTGCGGCTCGGGCGCGAGGCGCGCGACGGCGCGCGGCTCGACGCGGTGTATTCGAGCGACCTGATGCGCGCGCAACAGACCGCACAACCCTTTGCCGATGCGCTCGGGCTGCCGCTGCTGCTGCGCGAAGGGTTGCGCGAACGTTCGTACGGCGCGTTCCAGGGGCACGACAGCACCGAGATCGAGGCGCTGTTTCCGGACGCGTATGCGGCGTGGCAGACGCGCGATCCGGGCTTCGCGCCGGAGGGCGGCGAGTCGCAGCGAGAGTTTTATCACCGCGTGCTGCATGCGCTCGAACCGATCGTCGCCGCGCATCCGGGCGGCCGGATCGCGTGCGTCGCGCACGGCGGCGTGCTCGATTGCGTGTATCGCTTCGCGAACGGGATCGAGCTGTCGGCGCCGCGTAACTATCAGCTGCTCAACACCAGCATCAACGTCGTCGATTACGTGGATGGCCGCGCGCGGGTCGTGCAGTGGGCCGACGTGTCGCATCTCGAAGCCGCGAGCGATGATGACGATGGGTACCGCAAGGTGCTCTGAGCACGCCAACCCCCGTCCGGCACGGCCGGCCCGGGGTTCGCTTTCTTCTCGTGTGACGCTTACTGCGGCAGCCCGTGACGCGTCTTGTAGTCGAGCGCGTACGCGATCTTGCCGGGCTTGTCGGCCGTGATCGGCTGGCGCAGCTTGTCGAATTCCCCCTTGCTGTATTTCTTCCCGCCGTTGATCGCATCGGCGCGCCCGAGATCGGCGCCCGTCTTGCCGTCGATCACGGGGTCCGTGGCCGCGACCATCCGCGTCGACGCATTCCAGACCGCATTCAGGTAGCCCGTGTCGGCCTTCGCCGGATCGGGATCGGTCGTGCCGGGCCGCGTCAGGTCATAGCCGGCCAGCGCGAACGTGCCCGGCTGCGCGCGCAGCCAGTCGGCCCAGTAGAACTCGAGGTAGTCGGTCGCTTGTGCGGGTTTGCTGTAGCCGATGTCGCGCGTGAAATAGACGAGCGAGCGGTAGCGGTCGTTCGTCATCCCGAGCGTCAAGCCGAGGCCGCTCGGCAGTTGCGCGGTCGTGATCGGCTTGCCTTCGCCGTTCTTCAGGCGCAGATAGCCGCGGCTTTGCATCTGCTGCCAGAACGCGTCGCCCGAGTAGCCGCTGAGGTTGTCCTTGACGACGACGTGCACGTGCAGCGCCGGGCCGCCGTCGGGCGTCTCGTAATAGGTCGACAGCCCGTGGTGGCCGTCGGTCAGGTACAGCGCATCGCCGTTCGGGCCGATCACGACGGGGTTCAGCACCGAGCGGTCGCGGGCGTTCGTGTCGGCCGTCGCGCACGTGTAGCTCGCCGGCTCGCGCAGCGACGATTGGGCCGTGTAGCCGCTCGATGCGACGCCGCCGAGGCCTTCGTCCGCGCAGAAGTCGTCGAACTTCTTGTCGGGCTGCAGTTCGTAGCGGCCGAGCTTGTAGTAGATCTGGTCGTAGCCGATCGCACCCTGCGTCGGATGGAGATCGCCTAGCGTCACGTCGATCAGGTCGCCGGCGCGGGCAGCCTTCCACTTGCCCGGTTGCGGCGTGGTGGTGGCGGGCGGTGTGGGAGCCGGCGTCGTCGTCGTGCCGCCGGACGGCGGTTGCGCGTCCGTGCGCGCGACGGCGGCGACCTCGTCGCCTCCGCACGCGGCGAGAGCGAAGACGGTGGACAGGCTGGCGGCAAGGGCGAAACGAATCGGCAGGCGTGGCATCGCGGGCATCGGGTGTCGGTCGGGTGGGCGGGACACCGCGCGGGTCACGGGCATGCGTGACGAGCAGGACGTGCGACCGTGCGCGGGTGCAAGCCCGTCAGCTTGTCACAGGTATTTGACAGCAAATTGAAATGATCCGAAGAAACGGATCGTCAGGCAGGCGGGGTGCCGTCGGACGGGGGGGCCGTCGCGCGGCGGCGCGCACGCTTCGACGCGCCGTTCACGAGCGCCCAGCGCAGCACGGGCGCGATGGCGCGTATGCCGGGCCGGACCAGCGCGCGCCGTAACGGCGCGAACGTCGACACGCCGAGCATGCGCTGCGCCCACGGCGGCAGCAGGTCGATCCCGGCATGCATCACCAGCGACGCGGCAGGCCGCAGCGCGGGCTTCGCGACCGGCACGTTCAGCAGGATGGACATCACGTCGAACGTTCGCGGCCCGGCTTCGAGTTCGGGCAGCATGCGCGCGAGATAGGCCGCCACCTCGGCGCGCGAACGCGGAACCTCGCGGGCGCCGAGCAGCTCGGCGATCAGCGCCGTCTCCGCGTAATAGCGGTCCTGCAGTTCGCCCGACAGCGCCGGATTCACATAACGCATATGCGCGGCGAGGAAGCTCGACACTTCCGCGACATGCACCCAGGTCAGCAACGCGGGATCGTCGGCGCGGTACGGCCGGCCGTCCGGCGCACTGCCCGAGATGCGCGCGTGGATCGTTTTCACGCGCTCGATCAGCGCGAGCGCATCCGCGCGGCTGCCGAACGTCGTACCCGTGATGAACGTGGCGGTGCGCCGCAAGCGGCCGAAGATGTCGGTGCGGAACGACGAATGATCCCAGACGCCCGCGAGCGCGAGCGGGTGGAGCGCCTGCAGCAGCAGCGCGGCGATGCCGCCCGTCATCATCGACGTGAAATCCGCATGCACGCGCCAGCAGACGGCGTCGGGGCCGAACAGCCCCGGGTCTCCAGGCGGTGACGAGAGATCGATCGACGGGCCGCCGCCGCCGGCCGTCAGGTGCGTGATGCCGGCCACGAGCCGCTTGCGGATCGGCTCGGCCCAGCGCGGGCTCGGCACGGGTGCGGTGGGGTGGCGGCTGGGCGGCGTCGTCATGGCGGTTGCGGCTCGGCGACGGATTACTTCCCGTCGGGGGTATCCCACTCGTCGCGCTCGGGGGTGCGGCGCGCATCGGGCACCGACAGCCCGAAGTGGCGATACGTGAGCAGCGTCGCGACGCGGCCGCGCGGCGTGCGCTGCAGGAAGCCCTGCTGGATCAGGTACGGTTCGAGCACGTCCTCGATCGTGTCGCGCTCCTCGCCGATCGCCGCCGCGAGGTTGTCGATGCCGACCGGGCCGCCGTCGAACTTGTACAGGATCGCTTCGAGCAGCTTGCGGTCCATCAGGTCGAAGCCGACCGGATCGACGTCGAGCATCGCGAGCGCGGCATCGGCGACGGCCGCGGTGATCTGGCCGTCGGCCTTCACTTCCGCGAAGTCGCGCACGCGGCGCAGCAGCCGGTTCGCGATTCGCGGCGTGCCGCGCGCGCGCTTCGCGATTTCCAGCGCGCCGTTCGGATCGATCTGCGCGTTCAGCAGCGACGCCGAGCGACGCACGATGCGCGACAGTTGATCGGCGTCGTAGAACTCGAGGCGCGCGACGATCCCGAAACGATCGCGCAACGGGTTGGTCAGCATCCCCGCGCGAGTGGTCGCGCCGACCAGCGTGAACGGCTGCAGGTCGAGCTTCACGCTGCGCGCGGCCGGGCCTTCGCCGATCATGATGTCGATCTGGTAATCCTCGAGCGCCGGATACAGGATTTCCTCGACGACCGGCGACAGCCGGTGAATCTCGTCGATGAACAGCACGTCGTTTGCTTCGAGGTTCGTCAGCAGCGCGGCGAGATCGCCCGCGCGCTCGAGCACGGGGCCCGACGTCTGGCGCAGGTTCACGCCCATTTCGCGCGCGATGATGTGTGCGAGCGTCGTCTTGCCGAGGCCCGGCGGCCCGAACAGCAGCACGTGGTCGAGCGGCTCGGCGCGGCGCTTCGCGGCTTCGATGAAGATCTCGAGCTGGCCGCGCACCTTTTCCTGGCCGACGTAATCGTCGAGCTGACGCGGCCGCAACGCACGTTCGAACACCTCCTCGTGCGACGAGGTGGGCGTGGCGGCGATGATCCGCTGCTCGGTGGCGAGTTTGTCGGTTTCAATCATGCGGCCATTGTACCGCGCGACGAAGCGCGGACCACCTGGCCGAACGGCCGACTGGCGCGTGCCGCGCGGCGGCGCGACACTGGCTTCGACGGCTGGATCGACCGCGCGTTACGCCTTCGACAGCGCCTTCAGCGCGAGCTTGATGCCTTCGGACACGCCGGTACCGGCCGGCACGTTCTTGATCGCGGCAAGGCCTTCCTTCTCGGAGTAGCCGAGCGCTAGCAGCGCGTTGAGGATGTCGGTCGCGTGGTCGGACGCCGACGCGGCCCCGGCGAGCGCACCGAGGTCGGCGCCGAGCTTGCCCTTCAGTTCGAGCAACAGGCGCTCGGCCGTCTTCTTGCCGATGCCGGGCAGGCGCGTGAGGCGGGCGGCGTCCTGCATCGTCACGGCTTGCGCGAGCTCCTGCACGCTCATGCCGGACAGCACGGCGAGCGCCATGCGCGCGCCGACGCCGGTGATCTTCAGCAGCTCGCGGAAGGTCGTGCGTTCCTGCGGCGTCAGGAAGCCGTACAGCAGGTGCGCGTCCTCGCGGACGATCTGCTGCGTGAGCAGCACGATGCGTTCGCCCGTTTGCGGCAGGTTGTAGAAGGTGCTCATCGGCACGTCGATTTCGTAGCCGACGCCGTTGCAGTCGACGAGCAGATGAGGCGGGTTCTTTTCGAGCAGGATGCCGGCGATGCGACCGATCATGGAGGACGGGATGCGAGGAAGAAAGCGCGAGTGTAGCGCACGCGCGGCGCAATGCCGATGGGTGCGTCCGTCAGGCCGAAGCAGCGCGTGTCGCCGGCGTGTCGGCGCGGGTAAAACGATCAAGGTGGCCAACGCCAGCCAAGGCGCCAACGCAGTCGAGCCGATGCGCCGGGCCGCGGTGCGCGGCGGCGTCAGCCGACCAGCCGGCCGCGCCGCACGCGCAGCCCTTTCTGCGCGAGCGCCGGCGCGAGGCCGCCCAGCGTGCTGAGCGTGTTGCCGCCGTGCGCGTGGCAGATCGCCATGCCGAGCGCGTCGGCTGCGTCGGAGCCCGGCTGGCCGGACAGGTTGAGCAGCCGCGTGACCATGTCCTGCATCTGCGTCTTGGTCGCGCGGCCGTAGCCGACCACGGCCTGCTTGAGCTGCAGCGCCGTGTATTCGGCGACCGGCAGCCCGCCCGCGACGAGCCCGCAGATCGCGGCGCCGCGCGCCTGGCCGAGCAGCAGCGTCGACTGCGGGTTCACGTTGACGAACACCTTTTCGATCGCGGCCTGGTCGGGCGCGTGTTCGCGCACGATCGTCGAGACGCCCTGGAAGATCGTGCCGAGCCGGGTGGCCAGGTCGGCCGTCGGCGTGCGGATCACGCCGCTCGTGACATAGGCGAGCCGGTGGCCGCTGACGTCGATGACGCCGAAGCCGGTGACGCGCAGGCCGGGGTCGATGCCGAGAATTCGCATGAGTGAGGAGAATGGCGTGATGCAGCGATACTACAACGAATGGTGCGGCAAGCCGGTCGCCCGGTCGTGCGCGAAGGCGCCGCGCAATAAAAAACCCGGCGGGGGTGATGCCGCCGGGTTCTCGTGCAGCGGCCGCGCGGGCCGCATGCGGCGATCAGTGACGGAAGTGGCGCACGCCCGTCAGGATCATCGCGATGCCGTGCTCGTCGGCTGCCGCGATCACTTCGTCGTCGCGCATCGAGCCGCCCGGCTGGATCACGCAGGTCGCGCCGGCCGCCACGACGACGTCGAGGCCGTCGCGGAACGGGAAGAACGCATCCGACGCGACGGCCGAGCCGGCCAGCGTCAGGCCCGCGTTCTGCGCCTTGATGCTGGCGATGCGCGCGGAGTCGACGCGGCTCATCTGGCCGGCGCCGACGCCGAGCGTCATGCCGTTGCCGCAGAACACGATCGCGTTCGACTTCACGTACTTCGCGACGCGCCATGCGAACAGCAGGTCGTCCATTTCCTTCGCGGTCGGCTGGCGCTTCGTGACGACGCGCAGCTCGCTCGGCTGCACGTTCTTCGAGTCGAGCGACTGCACGAGCAGGCCGCCGCCCACGCGCTTGAGATCGAATGCGTTATGGCCGTCGCCGAGCGCGATCTCCAGCAGACGCACGTTCTGCTTCGCGGCGAACACCTGCTTCGCGGCGTCGGAGAACGACGGGGCGATCAGCACTTCGACGAACTGCTTCGCCACGGCTTGCGCGGCCGCTTCGTCGACTTCGCGGTTGAACGCGATGATGCCGCCGAATGCGGAGGTCGGATCGGTCTGGAACGCCTTCGCGTACGCGTCGGCCGAGTCGTTGCCGACCGCGACGCCGCACGGGTTCGCATGCTTGATGATCACGCAGGCCGGCGCGTCGAACGTCTTCACGCATTCCCACGCCGCGTCCGAATCCGCGATGTTGTTGTACGACAGTTCCTTGCCTTGCAGCTGGCGGTAGTTCGCCAGCGCGCCGGCCGGCGTCGCGAGGTCGCGGTAGAACGCCGCGCTCTGGTGCGGGTTCTCGCCGTAGCGCAGGTCCTGCACCTTGTCGAACGCCAGGTTCAGCGTGGCCGGGTACGCGCTGCGCGACGCGTGCTGCAGCTCGTCGGTCAGGCTCGTCAGGTAGTTCGTGATCGCGCCGTCGTATTGCGCGGTGTGCGCGAACACCTTCGTCGCGAGGCGGAAGTTGGTCGGGTAGCCGATCGTGTTGCCGTTCGCCTTCATTTCGTCGAGCACGACCGCGTAGTCGGCCGGATCGACGACGACCGTCACGTCGCGGTGGTTCTTCGCGGCCGAGCGCAGCATCGTCGGGCCGCCGATGTCGATGTTCTCGATCGCGTCGGCGAGCGTGCAGTCGTCCTTCGCGATCGTCGCGACGAACGGATACAGGTTCACGACCAGCAGGTCGATCGTCGGGATGTCGTGCTGCTCCAGCGCCTGCATGTGCTCGGGCAGGTCGCGGCGGGCGAGGATGCCGCCGTGCACCTTCGGGTGGAGCGTCTTCACGCGCCCATCGAGCATTTCCGGGAAGCCCGTGTAATCGGCCACTTCGGTCACGGGCAGGCCGGCGTCGGCGAGGAGTTTCGCGGTGCCGCCCGTCGACAGCAGCTTGACGCCGAGGTCGGACAGCGACTTCGCGAAGTCGACGATGCCGGTCTTGTCGGAAACGGAAATGAGCGCTTGCTTGATCATGATGGAACCACCAATAGCCAGGGAAACGGGGACGGGACGGCTGCCTACAGCAGGCCGTGCTGCTGCAGCTTCTTGCGCAGCGTATTGCGATTGATGCCGAGGTACTCCGCGGCGAGCGACTGGTTGCCGCCGGCCTGTACGAGCACGACCTCGAGCATCGGCTTTTCGACGCAGGACATCACCATTTCATAGACGTCGTGCGGATTGGAGCCGTCTAGATCCCGGAAATACACGTCCAGGCTCTCGCGGACACATTGTTCGATGTTGTGCTTGCTCATGCTGCTAACTGGTTATGGTCGTCCGACTCGCCCTGGCCGTTTTCCTCTTCGTCATCGACGTAGACGAGGTGGTCCGACAGCGCCTTTTGCGCCTCGAAGAATGCATTGACGGCAGCGAGTTGCTCGCGGGAGGAATCGAGCGTGTTCATCCTGTGCCGGAACCCGTTGGCACCGGAAAGGCCGCGAGTGTACCAGCCGATGTGCTTGCGCGCAGTACGCACGCCCGTGAATTCACCGTAGAACGCGTAGTGGTCTTCCAGGTGTTCGTTCATCACGTGCTGGATCTCGTCGATCCGCGGCGGGGGCAGCAGTTCGCCGGTTTGCAGGAAATGATCGATTTCACGGAACAACCACGGCCGACCTTGCGCGGCACGACCGATCATCAGTGCGTCGGCGCCGGTTGCGTCGAGCACGGCCTTCGCTTTCGCCGGCGACGTGATGTCGCCGTTCGCCACCACCGGAATGCGCACGGCCGCCTTCACGGCCGCGATGGTGTCGTACTCGGCGTCGCCGCGGTACAGGTCGGCGCGCGTGCGGCCGTGCACGGTCAGCATCGAGATGCCGGCCGCTTCGGCCAGGCGCGCGACCGTGATCGCGTTCTTGTGCTCGCGGTCCCAGCCGGTGCGGATCTTCAGCGTGACGGGCACCGCATCGGGCCCCGTGCCGACCGCCGCGACGACGGCCTCGACGATCCGCTGCACGAGCGGCTCGTTCTGCAGCAGCGCGGAGCCGGCCGCGACGTTGCAGACCTTCTTCGCCGGGCAGCCCATGTTGATGTCGATGATCTGCGCGCCGTTGTCGACGTTGTAGCGGGCCGCTTCGGCCATCATCGCCGGATCGGCGCCGGCGATCTGCACCGCGATCGGCTCGACTTCGCCTTCGTGGTTCGCGCGCCGCATCGTCTTCGCGCTCTTCCACAGCTGCGCGTTGGACGCGACCATCTCGGACACGGCGTAACCGGCCCCCAGCCGCTTGCACAGCTGGCGGAACGGACGATCCGTCACCCCGGCCATCGGGGCGACGAACAGGTTGTTACGCAATACGTGAGGGCCGATAACGGGCATCGCAATGGCGCCGCCCGCGACAGGCGCGGGCAGGGGAAGGGAAGACGGAAAACGGGCATTTTACCGTATTCCCATGCCCCGCCGATTTGACCCGGTTTGCCTGGGTTTGCCCGGAGGCGCCGTATGGTGCGCCGCGCGTCAGTTGCGCTGGCCGAACATCATCTGGCGCGCGATCGCCTTCTTGAGCGGCGGCACGAACTCGAGCGCGGTGAGCGCGGCGCCGCGCAGCAGCGGAAGCGGGCCCGAGTCGATCGTAAACAGGCGCGCCAGCGTGTCGGTCGCGCCGATCGTGAAGCGCCGGTCGAGCGCGCGGCGCGCGTTGAAGGTCGCGAGTGCGGTCGCTTCGAAGCCTTGTGCGGACAGCGTGTCGACGAGCGTGTGCGCATCGCGCAGCCCGAGGTTGAGCCCCTGGCCCGCAACCGGGTGCAGCGTTTGCGCGGCATTGCCGACGATCGCGACGCGGCCGCTGACGAGCGTCGGCGCGGCGTTCAGGCCGAGCGGGAACGACGCGCGTCCGGCGATCGCGACGAATTCGCCCATGCGTTCGCCGAACACGCCGCCGAGCTCGCGCAGGAACGTATCGTCGGGCAGCGCGGCACGTCGCGCCGCTGCGTCGGGCGTACAGCACCAGACGAGCGAGTAGTCGGCCTGGCGCGGGCCGCCGAGCGGCAGCAGCGCGAGCGGGCCTTCGTGCGTGAAGCGTTCCCACGCGACGTTCGGGCGCGGCGCCGATACCGTGACCGTGCCGACGAGCGCGGTCTGTCCGTAGTCGCGGCGATGCTTGGCCGTATCGGCCTGCTGTTCGTGGAACAGGCCGCCTTCGGCATTGATGACGATGCGCGCACGCAGCGTGCGCTCGCCTTGCGGGCCGTCGAGCGTCAGCGTGACGCCGTCGGCGTCCTGCTGCGGCGCGCGTGCGGTGGTCGACGTGAGCCAGTCGACGCGCGTGCCGCGCACCGCATTCGCGAGCGCCTGCACGATCGAGCCGTAGCGCACCACGTAGCCGAGCGCGGCGAGAGCGTGCTCGTCGCGGTCGATCAGCGTGCGGCCGAAATGGCCGCGCTGCGACACGTGGATATGTTCGATCGGCGTGGCGTCGGCGGGCCACGCGAGCGTGTCGAGCAGCACGCGGCTGCCGTGCGACACGGCGATCGCGCGCGGGTCGTTCGCGCTCGCGGCCGGTTCGCGTGCGTCGATCAGCGCGATCGACGCGTGCTGCGTTGCGCTGCGGCGCGCGAGCCAGCCGGCGAGCGCGAGCCCGACGGGGCCCGCGCCGACGATGGCGAGGTCGTAATCCGGCGTGGCCGGGGAGGAAGCGGTCGTCATCTTGATTCGTGAAACGGGGGTAACGGTCGGCGGCCGCTCATGCGTCCGCGCGCATCAGCGCCTCGATCTCATCGGCCGCGACCGGCACGCCGCGCGTGATCAGCTCGCAGCCGTGCTCGCGCACGATCGCGTCGTCCTCGATGCGGATGCCGATGTTCCAGTACTCGGGCGGCACGTCGTCGGCCGCGCGTACATACAGGCCGGGCTCGACGGTGAGCGTCATGCCGGGCTTCAGCGTGCGCCACGGCAGCGCGCCGTTGGCGTCGCGCTCGGCGAGCCGCTCGCGGTAGTCGCCGCAGTCGTGCACGTCCATCCCGAGCCAGTGGCCCGTGCGGTGCATGTAGAAGCGCGTGTACGCGCGCTCGGCGATCACGTCGTCGACGTTCGAGAAGCGCGTTTTCGGGATGATGCCGGTGTCGAGCAGCCCCTGTGCGAGCACGCGGACGGCCGCGTCGTGCGGCGCCTCGAACGGCACGCCCGCGCGCGTCGCGTCGATCGCGGCCTGCTGCGCGGCGAGCACGATGTCGTACAGCGTGCGCTGCGCAGGCGAGAAGCGGCCGTTGGCCGGGAACGTGCGCGTGATGTCCGATGCGTAGCCGTCGAGTTCGCAGGCGGCGTCGATCAGGATCAGGTCGCCGTCCCGCGCGGCCGCGTTGCCGGCCGGGTAGTGCAGCACGCACGCATTCGCGCCGGCCGCGACGATCGAACCGTACGCGGGCGCCTGCGCGCCGTGCTTGCGGAACAGGTACAGCAACTCGGCCTCGAGCTCGTATTCGCGGATGCCGGGGCGGCACACCTGCATCGCGCGGCGGTGTGCGAGCGCGGAGATGTGCGCGGCGCGCATCATGATCGCGAGTTCGTGTTCGTCCTTCACGAGCCGCATGTCGTCGAGCAGCGGCGTGAGGTCGAGCATGGCATCCGGCGCGGCGACGCCGGTGCGGGCCTGCGCGCGCACCGTGTCGAGCCAGCCGGCGAGCTGGCGCTCGAAGTCGGCCGATGCGCCGAACCGGTAGTGCACGGTGCCCGCATCGGCGAGCAGGCGCGGCATTTCGGTGTCGATCACGTCGACCGCGAATGCCGCGTCGAAGCCGAACGCGTCGCGCGCGGCGTCCGGCCCGTAGTGAAAGCCTTCCCAGATCTCGCGGTCGACGTTCTTGCCGCGGCAGAACAGGATCGATTCCGGCGCGCCGTGCGGCGCGGCCGCGTTCAGCACGAGCACGGCATCCGGCTCGGTGAAGCCCGTCAGGTAATGGAAGTAGCTGTCGAACCGGTACGGGTAGGCCGTATCGCGGTTGCGCAGCAGTTCCGGTGCGGTGGGGACGATGGCGACGCCGCCGCCCGCGGCACGCAGTGCGGCAAGCACGCGTTCACGGCGCTGGCGGTAGACGTCGACGGCGATGGCGGTATCGAGGGGCGCGTTCATTCGTGCGATTGTAGCGCCGCGTGACGCCGCGCGTGAGAGTGGGGCCGGAAGCCGCACCGGCCAAGGCCCGCGCGGCGGCTGTTGCAAACCATCCACAGGCCGGACGGGCGATTTTCTGCCCGGCCGCGCGGGCCGGTTATGATCGGCGACAACGTATACTCTCGGCGGTTCCCTTAAAAAAGGCAGATGATGAAATTAATCGGTTCGCTCAGCAGCCCGTACGTCCGAAAGGCGCGGATCGTGCTTGCTGAAAAGAAGATCGACTACAAGCTGGAGCTCGAGAACGTGTGGGCGCCGGAGACGGATATTCATGCATCGAATCCGCTCGGCAAGGTCCCGTGCCTCGTGATGGAGGATGGTGCCGCGGTGTTCGATTCCCGCGTGATCTGCGAATACGTCGATACGCTGTCGCCGGTCGGCAAGCTGATTCCGCCGTCGGGCCGCGAGCGCGTCGAAGTGCGCTGCTGGGAAGCACTGGGCGACGGCGTGCTCGACGCGGCCGTCGCGATCCGTCTCGAACACACGATGCGGGAAGAAGCGCAGCGCAGCGCGAGCTGGATTGCACGCCAGCAGCGCAAGATCGACGACGCGCTCGTCGCGATGTCGCAGGGTCTCGGCGGCAAGACGTGGTGCGTCGGCAATCATTACACGCTCGCCGACATCGCACTCGGCTGCGCGCTCGGCTACCTCGATTTCCGGATGCCCGAGCTCGACTGGCGCGATCGCCACCCGAACCTCGACAAGTACTTCGTGAAGCTGCTGCAGCGACAGTCGTTCGCCGATACGCTGCCGCAGAACTGAGCCGCGAGCCGGCCTTCACGCATTCGGCAGATGAAAGAAAAGCGCCCCGTGGGGCGCTTTTCTTTTTGCCGCGCCGGCCGCAGCAGCAGCGGCGTGGCCGTACGAATTACTCGATCGACGCGTACACGGCTTCGCCGAGCGTGAACGAATCGCTGCGCGCGATCGGCCACCACTTGTCGTACAGCGAGAAGCCGCAGGTCTGGCCGTCGAGCAGCGCACCGGGTTTCAGGTACTTCAGCAGTTGCGACATCAGCCGCACCTCGTGCGGCGCGACCCGTTGCACGATGTGATGCGCGCGCAGCTCGGACGGATGCGCGAGGCCGGCCGCCTGCACGAGTTCCTGCAGCGCATGCAGCGTATTGCGGTGGAAGTTGTATACGCGCTCGGCCTTGTCGGGCACGACGAGTGCGCGCTGGCGCACCGGGTCCTGCGTCGCGACGCCGGTCGGGCAGCGGTCGGTGTGGCAGTGCTGCGCCTGGATGCAGCCGACCGCGAACATGAAGCCGCGCGCCGAGTTCACCCAGTCCGCGCCGATCGCGAGCGTGCGTGCGATGTCGAACGCGGTGATGATCTTGCCGCTCGCGCCGAGCTTCACGCGATCGCGCACGCCGATCCCGACGAGCGTGTTGTGCACGAGCAGCAGCCCTTCCTGCAGCGGCACGCCGACGTGGTCGGTGAATTCGAGCGGCGCCGCGCCCGTGCCGCCTTCCGCGCCGTCGACGACGATGAAGTCGGGCACGATGCCCGTCTCGACCATCGCTTTCGCAATCCCGAAGAATTCCCACGGATGGCCGATGCACAGCTTGAAGCCGGTCGGCTTGCCGCCGGACAGCGTGCGCAGCCGCTCGACGAATTCGAGCAGCCCGCGCGGCGTCGAGAATTCCGAGTGCGTCGCGGGCGAGATGCAGTCCTTGCCCATCGGCACGCCGCGCGTCTCGGCGATTTCCGGCGTGATCTTCGCGGCCGGCAGCACGCCGCCGTGGCCGGGCTTCGCGCCCTGCGACAGCTTCACCTCGATCATCTTGACCTGCGGATCGGCGGCCTGCTTCGCGAACTTGTCGGGGTTGAACGTGCCGTCGTCGTTGCGGCAGCCGAAGTAGCCGGACGCGATTTCCCAGATGATGTCGCCGCCGTTCTCGCGGTGGTACTTCGACAGCGAGCCTTCGCCGGTGTCGTGCGCGAAGCCGCCTTTCTTCGCGCCGAGGTTCAGCGAGCGGATCGCGTTCGCGGACAGCGAGCCGAAGCTCATCGCCGAGATGTTGAAGATCGAGATGTCGTACGGTTGCGCGCGATTCGCGCCGACGCGGATGCGGAAATCGTGGTTCGGCAGCTTCGTCGGCGCGAGCGAATGGCTGATCCATTCGTGCGCGACGGCCTTCACGTTCAGTTCGGTGCCGTACGGACGATTGTCGGCGACGTTCTTCGCGCGCTGGTAGACGAGGCTGCGCTGCGCGCGCGAGAACGGTTTTTCGTCGGTGTCGTCCTCGACGAAGTACTGGCGGATTTCAGGTCGGATGAATTCGAACAGGAAGCGGAAGTGGCCCCAGAGCGGGTAGTTCCGCAGGATCGCGTGGCGGTCCTGGTTCAGGTCGTACAGGCCGAGCGCGACGAGGGCGATGGGGATGGCGATCCACAGCCAGGAAAGAATGTGGACCGACGCGAGCGCGGCCGCTGCGACGAGCAGCAGCACGGCGCACCACATCGCGAGGTAGCGTCTTGAAAGCATGGGGACTCCGTAAGAATTCTGAAATGCCGCCATGCGTACGCTGCGAAGGCGGCGCGCCGGCCGCGGCGGAATCGTGTTCCGCCGGCGCGGCGTGCCGCAAGTCTAAACCGAATGGATGTCAGCGTGCGTCGGCGAGCGCCGGCGCGTGGCCCGCCGGTGCAACCTGACCGGGTTGGCCGGTGGCCGCGAACTCGATGATGCCGCCGCCGAGGCAGATCTCGCCGTCGTACAGCACGGCCGACTGGCCGGGCGTGACGGCCCACTGCGCATCGTCGAACGCGAGCGAGAAGCGCGCTTCGCCTGCCGGGCCGGCTGCCGCGGCACCGAATGCGCACGCCGCATCGGCCTGCCGGTAGCGCGTTTTCGCACCGCACGCGAAGCCGTCCGCCGGCGGCTCGCCGGCGACCCAGCTCACGTTGCCGGCGACGAGCTCGCGCGACAGCAGCCACGGATGATCGTGGCCCTGCACGACGTACAGCGTGTTCGACGCGATGTCCTTCGCGGCGACGAACCACGGGTCGCCGTTGCCATCCTTGCTGCCGCCGAGGCCGATGCCCTTGCGCTGGCCGAACGTGTAGAACGCGAGGCCGATGTGCTCGCCGACCACCTTGCCGTCGGGCGTCTTCATCGGGCCGGGTTTCGTCGGAAGATAGCGGTTCAGGAAATCGCGGAACGGCCGTTCGCCGATGAAGCAGATGCCGGTCGAATCCTTCTTCTTCGCATTCGGCAGCCCGATCTGCGCGGCGATCTCGCGCACCTTCGTCTTCGGGATCTCGCCGAGCGGGAACATCGTCTTCGACAGTTGGGCCTGGTTCAGCCGGTGCAGGAAGTACGACTGGTCTTTCGTATGGTCGAAGGCCTTCAGCAGTTCGAAACGCCCGTCGCGCTCGCGCACGCGCGCATAGTGGCCGGTCGCGATCATTTCCGCGTCGAGCGACATCGCGTGGTCGAGGAACGCCTTGAACTTGATCTCGGCGTTGCACAGCACGTCGGGGTTCGGCGTGCGGCCGGCCGAGTATTCGCGCAGGAACTCGGCGAACACGCGGTCCTTGTATTCCGCGGCGAAGTTGACGGCTTCCACGTCGATGCCGATCAGGTCGGCCACCGACACGACGTCGATCCAGTCCTGGCGCGTCGAGCAGTACTCGCCGGCGTCGTCGTCTTCCCAGTTCTTCATGAACAGGCCGACCACGTCGTAGCCCTGTTCCTTCAGCAGCCACGCGGTCACCGACGAATCGACGCCGCCCGACATGCCCACCACTACACGGCGCTTGCTCATTTGCCGACCGCCTGACGTTCGAATGCCTCGGGGCGCGGGGCGACCGAGTGCGTGTGCACGAAATCGAGCGGAATGCGCCGCCCGGCGAGATAGTCGTCGACGCAGCGCATCACCGCGGGCGAACGATGGCGCTCGCTGCAGGCGCGCAGTTCGTCTGCCGTCATCCACAGCGTGCGGACGATGCCGTCGTCGAGCACATGGCCCGCGACCGGCTCGCCGGCGGTGCCGCAGAACGTGAAGCGCAGGTAGGTCGCGCCGGCGCTGCCGGGGCGGTCGTAGTGCGCGAGATAGACGCCGACGAGCGCGTCGGGCGTGAACGGGTGCGCGGTTTCCTCGAGCGTTTCGCGGATCACGGCGTCGGCCAGCGTCTCGCCGGCTTCGAGATGACCGGCCGGCTGGTTGATGCGCAGGCCCGTCGAGGTTTCTTCCTCGATCACGAGAAAGCGGCCGGCGCGCTCGACGAGCGCGGCGACCGTCACATGCGGGGTCCAGATTTCGGGTTTCATGGTTCGGCATTTTACCGGTTGCGCCCGAACGCTGCCGGTCGTTCGCCGCCGGCCGCCCGCCGCCGGCCGTTCGTTAGACGATCCGACCCTCGCAGATCGTCCGTCCCGGGGATGCGAGACGGCACGGGCCAAGCTCATGTCGCATTCGAGCACGATCGTGCGGAAAGTGCTGGCGGGGCCATCGCTTTCGGTTAAAGTGCAGCGTGAAAGCCGTTGCTCGTGAGCCGGTAAGTCAGCCTGTCCGGCTCGTTGTGCAGTAAAGATTGCAAGAAAAGAAATACTGACAATGACTGGAGGAACTGACGATGCATATTGGAGTGCCTGCTGAAACGCGGGCCAACGAGGCGCGTGTGGCTGCGACGCCGGAAACCGTGAAGAAATACGCGGCGGCCGGCCATCGGGTCAGTATCGCGAAAGGGGCCGGCAGCGCAGCCAGCTATCCCGACGAAGCCTATGCGGCCGCCGGCGCCGAATTGACCGACCAGTCGGCTGCTTTTGACGCCGACCTCGTACTGAAGGTCCAGGCGCCCACCGACACCGAGCTGCCGTTGCTCAAGCGCGGCACCGTGCTGGTCGGCATGCTCGATCCGTTCAACGGCGAGCAGGCGGCGAAACTCGCCGCGGCCGGCGTGACCGGTTTCGCGCTCGAGGCCGCGCCGCGCACGACGCGTGCGCAGAGTCTCGACGTGCTGTCGTCGCAGGCGAACATCGCCGGCTACAAGGCCGTGCTGGTGGCCGCGGCGCTGTATCCGCGCTTCATGCCGATGCTGATGACGGCCGCGGGCACCGTGAAGGCGGCGCGCGTGCTGATTCTCGGCGCGGGCGTCGCGGGCCTGCAGGCGATCGCGACCGCGAAGCGGCTGGGCGCCGTGATCGAGGCGTCCGACGTGCGGCCGGCCGTGAAGGAGCAGATCGAGTCGCTCGGCGCGAAATTCCTCGACGTCCCGTTCGAAACCGACGAAGAGCGCGACGCCGCGCAGGGTGTCGGCGGCTATGCGCGCCCGATGCCGCCGTCGTGGCTCGGCCGCCAGGCCGCGCTCGTGCACGAGCGTGCGAAGCAGGCCGACATCGTGATCACCACCGCGCTGATTCCGGGGCGCCCGGCGCCGACGCTGATCTCGGTCGAAACCGCGCAGTCGATGAAGCCCGGCTCGGTGCTCGTCGACCTCGCGGCCGGCCGCGGCCCGGAATTCGACGGCAGGAAGAGCGGCAACTGCCCGCTGACCGTCGCCGACCAGGTGATCGTGCACAACGGCGTGACGATCGCCGGCTACACGAACCTCGCGTCGATGGTCGCGTCGGACGCGTCGGCGCTGTACGCGCGCAACCTGCTCGACTTCATGAAGCTGATCGTCACGAAGGAAGGCGCGCTGAACATCGACCTGACCGACGACATCGTCGCCGCGACGCTGCTGTGCCGCGACGGCGAAGTCACGCGCAAATAACGGAGGAGACCATGGAAGTCATCAATCACACGGTGATCAACGTGATCATCTTCGTGCTGGCGGTGTACGTCGGCTACCACGTCGTCTGGAACGTCACGCCGGCGCTGCATACGCCGCTGATGGCCGTGACCAACGCAATCTCGGCGATCGTGATCGTCGGCGCGATGCTCGCGGCGGCGCTCACCGTCGGCGCGACCGGCAAGTTTTTCGGCACGCTCGCGGTCGCGCTCGCGGCCGTCAACGTGTTCGGCGGCTTTCTCGTGACGAGGCGAATGCTCGAGATGTTCCGCAAGAAGGAGCCCAAGCGTGTCGAGGGCGGCAAGGAGGGCGCGCGATGAGCATGAACGTCGTTACGCTGCTGTACCTCGTCGCGTCGGTGTGCTTCATCCAGGCGCTGAAGGGGCTGTCGAACCCGAAGAGCGCGCGGCGCGGCAACCTGTTCGGGATGGTCGGGATGGCCATCGCGATCCTCACGACGATCGCGCTGATCGTCAAGCAGGCCGCGTGGCTCGGCGCGAACCTGCCGCTCGGCCTCGCGCTCGTGCTCGGCGCGCTGATCGTCGGCGGGGGCGTCGGGGCCTTCGTCGCCGCGCGCGTCGAGATGACGAAGATGCCGGAACTCGTCGCGGCGATGCACTCGCTGATCGGTCTCGCGGCCGTGTGCATCGCGTATGCGGTGGTGTCGGAGCCGGAAGCGTTCGGGCTCGTGCCGCAGGACGCGGTGTCGTCGAGCTTCATCCCGTACGGCAACCGCGTCGAGCTGTTCATCGGCACGTTCGTCGGCGCGATCACGTTCTCCGGCTCGGTGATCGCGTTCGGCAAGCTGTCGGGCAAGTACAAGTTCCGGCTGTTCCAGGGCGCGCCGGTCGTGTACGCGGGCCAGCACCTGATCAACCTGATGCTCGCGATCGCGATGCTCGGCTTCGGCGTCCTGTTCGTCATCACGCAGGCGTGGCTGCCGTTCATCATCATGACGGCGATCGCGTTCGTGCTCGGCGTGCTGATCATCATCCCGATCGGCGGCGCGGACATGCCGGTGGTCGTGTCGATGCTGAACTCGTACTCGGGCTGGGCGGCGGCCGGCATCGGCTTCTCGCTGAACAACGCGATGCTGATTATCGCGGGTTCGCTGGTCGGCTCGTCGGGCGCGATCCTGTCGTACATCATGTGCCACGCGATGAACCGCTCGTTCTTCAACGTGATCCTCGGCGGGTTCGGCGGCGACGCGGCGGCCGGCGGTGCGGCGGGCGCGCAGGAGCAGCGGCCGGTGAAGTCGGGTTCGGCCGACGACGCGTCGTTCATGCTCGGCAACGCGGAAACGGTCGTGATCGTGCCGGGCTACGGGCTCGCCGTCGCCCGCGCGCAGCACGCGCTGAAGGAGCTGACCGACAAGCTGGTCGAGAAGGGCATCGACGTGAAGTACGCGATCCACCCGGTCGCCGGGCGGATGCCGGGCCACATGAACGTGCTGCTCGCGGAAGCGGAAGTGCCGTACGAGATCGTGCACGAGATGGAGGACATCAACGGCGAATTCGGCCAGGTGGACGTGGTGCTCGTGCTCGGCGCGAACGACGTCGTGAACCCGGCCGCGAAGACCGATCCGAAATCGCCGATCGCGGGGATGCCGATCATCGAGGCGTACAAGGCGCGCACGGTGATCGTCAACAAGCGTTCAATGGCGGCCGGCTACGCGGGCCTCGACAACGACCTGTTCTACATGGACAAGACGATGATGGTGTTCGGCGATGCGAAGAAGGTCATCGAGGACATGGTGAAGGCCGTCGACTAACGCACGACCCGGCTACGCGGCGTCCGCTTCGATGCGGGCGCCGCGCCACGGACAGGCCCGACCGGCGCAAGCCGGCCGGGCTTTTTTCATGGAGCGACGAGCTGCGCGACGCAGGCGGCGATCGTGTCGCGGACGCGCACGATCGCCGGGTCGCGCTGCGTGCTCGTGCGCCAGCCGATTTCGACCGGATAGCGCGGCAGGTCGACCGGGCACGCGAGCGCGCGCAGCGAGCTGGATTGCGCGATCGCGCGCGCCGCATGCGCGGGAATCGTCGCGATCGCGTCGGAGCCGGCGAGCAGGTACGGCAGCGCGGCAAAATGCGTGGTCGACGCCGCGACGCGCCGCTTGTGGCCGAGCGTGGCCAGCGCCTCGTCGACGATCCCGATCACGCCGCCCGACGACACGAGCAGGTGGTTGCGCCGCAGAAAATCGGCGAGCGTCAGCGTGCGCGGCGCCCGTGCGCTGCCGGCCGGATCGATCAGGCACGCGTAGCCGCCCGTCGCGACCGCGCGCCGGCTGAGCCCGTTCGCGGAGAACCCGCCCGACGCGATCGCGAGGTCGACGCCGTGCCGCAGCAGCGCGTCACCGGCGATGCCGCTGTGCGTCTGCCGGAAGATCAGCCGGATGCCGGCGGCTTCGCGCGCGACCGCATCGATCAGCGCGCGGCCGAGCGCGATCTCGAAATCGTCGGACAGGCCGATCGAGATCGTGCGGCCGACGCGGTCGCCGCCGTCGGCCGCGATTGCGAGGCTTTCGCGGCAGCGGTCGAGCGCATCGGACAGGATCGGCTTCAGTTCGTCCGCGCGCGGCGTCGGCGCGAGCCCGCGGCCGGTGCGGACGAACAGCGGATCGGCATAGATCACGCGCAACCGCCCGAGCGCCGCGCTGACCGCCGACTGCGTGAGGTCGAGCCGCAGCGCCGCGCGGCTCGCGCCGCCTTCCTCGTACAGCGCCTCGAATACCTTCAGCAGGTTCAGGTCGAGGCCGGCGATATCATCCGTATTCATGACACATATCGTTCTATCGATTTGATCGATGACATCTTATCGATAAAGATGGCGACATCCCATTCACCGGAGACGCCTTCATGTCCACGTCAGTCATCGCCGCGCTGCAGATCGGCGCATCGCCCGCCGGCACGCGCGCCACGCTCGACACCATCCTCGGCTACGAAACCGCGATCCGCGACAGCGGCGCGTCGCTGGTCGTGCTGCCCGAGGCCGTGCTCGGCGGCTATCCGAAAGGCGAAATCTTCGGTACGCGGCTCGGCTACCGGCTGCCTGAAGGGCGCGACGCGTATGCGCGCTATGCCGCGCAGGCGATCGACGTGCCGGGGCCGGAAACCGACGAGCTGGCCGCGCTGTCGCAGCGCACCGGCGCGAGCCTCGTGGTCGGCGTGATCGAGCGCGGCGGCAGCACGCTGTACTGCACGGCGCTGTTCTTCGATCCGCGCAACGGGCTCGTCGCGAAGCACCGCAAGCTGATGCCGACCGGCACCGAGCGGCTGATCTGGGGGCAGGGCGACGGCTCGACGCTGCCCGTCGTCGAGACGGCCGCGGGCCGCGCGGGCGCCGCGATCTGCTGGGAGAACCACATGCCGCTGCTGCGCTGCGCGATGTATGCGAAAGGCGTGCAGATCTGGTGTGCGCCGACCGTCGACGAGCGCGACCTGTGGCAGAGCTCGATGCGGCACATCGCGCACGAAGGGCGCTGCTTCGTCGTGAGCGCGTGCCAGGTGCAGCCGTCGCCGCGTGCGCTCGGCGTCGACGTGCCGGGCTGGGACCCGGAGCGGCCGCTGATCCGCGGCGGCAGCGTGATCGTCGGGCCGCTCGGCGACCTGCTGACGGAGCCGCTGATCGGCGAGGCCGGGCTCGTGACCGCGCGTATCGACACCGACGAGCTCGTGAAGGCGCGCTACGACTTCGACGTCGTCGGCCACTACGCACGTGCGGACGTGTTTTCGCTGCACGTCGACGAGCGGCCGAAGCGGCCGGTGGTGTTCGGCGGGTAACGCAAGCGGGGCCGGGCGCCATACGGCGCCCGGAAAATGAAGGGCGGGCGCGCGCCCGCCGCCGCGTCAGCGCATCGGCGCTTCCGCGATCCGCATGTAGTCGGCGATCCGCCGGCCTTCCATGTCCGGAAACTGCTCGTGCACGCTGATGTCGCCCATCCGCGCGATGTCGAAGGTGCGGAAATCGCCGCGCAGCTCGCACCACGCGCCGATCGTCCAGCGCCCGCCCCAGTAGACGAGCCCGAGCGGCCACACGCGGCGCTGCGAATGCGCGCCGAGCCGGTCGCGATAGTCGAAGCTGACGATGTGGCGCGTGTCGATCGCCTGGTGGATCGCGTCGACCTTCGCGCAAAACGTCTCGTCGATGTGGAACGACGGCGCGAACACGGGCAGGCGGTCGAGCGCCGTGCGCTTGTCGGCCGGCATCGCCGACGCGATCTTCGCGAGCGCCGAGCGCGCGCCGCTCGCGAAGCGCGCACCGCCCCAGGTCTCGAGCATGCGCGCGCCGGTGGCGAGCGCCGCCAGCTCCTCGGCCGTGAACGTGAGCGGCGGCAGGCTCGCGTTGCGGTTCAGCCGGTAGCCGATGCCGGCTTCGCCTTCGATCGGCACCCCTGACAGTTGCAGGTCGCGCACGTCGCGATAGACCGTGCGCGGCGACACCGACAGCCAGTCGGCCAGTTGCTGCGCGGTCGTGAGACGACGCCCGCGCAACAGCTCGGCGATCTGGAACAGGCGGTCGGCACGGCGGGTCATGACAGCACCTCGATTCCTCTGGCTACGGGGACTTCGCGATGATAGCGCCGCGCCGGCCCGCCGACCGCTGCGCTCAGTGGCATTTCGGCGCGTGCAGGCCGACGCGGTTGCCTTCCGTGTCGATCAGGTAGCCGACGTAGCCGTAGTTGTTCGGCAGCTCGACGACCGAACCCTGCACGACGCCGCCCGCGCGCTTCGCGCGTTCGAGCGCCGCGACGACCGATTCGCCGGCGTTCAGGTAGACGAGCACGCCGTTCGCGCTCGGCTTGATCTGCTGCGGATCGAACACGATGCTGCCGCCCGTGCTCGACGCGTCGCGATCGAACGTCGCCATCGGCACGCCGCCGATGACTTCGCGCTGCAACGTGGTTTGCAGCACGGTTTCGTAGAAGCGGATCGCGCGGTCGAAATCGAGGGACGGAATGTCGAACCACGCGATCGCGCGCTCGAGGGTTGCGGGGGCAGTGGTAGTTGCGGACGTCATGACGCGCTCCTTGTGTTGCGTTGTTATTCGGATTCGGTGTGGAAACCAGCCTGCATTGCGCCGGGATTGCAGTGTGATCGCGGGCTGCTGACACCGTATTGTCAGTAGAGTTGTCACCCTTGACATGCAACCATCGGGTTGCATAATGAGGCCATTGACCCGGGAGCGGCATGGATCTCGTTTTCAGGGCGCTGGCCGACGCCACGCGCCGTCAGTTGCTCGATCTGCTGCACGCAAAAAACGGCCAGACCGTGTCCGAGCTGTGCGACGGGCTCGCGATGAGCCGGCAGGCCGTGAGCAAGCATCTCGCGCTGCTCGAGGCCGCGAATCTCGTCGCGACGACGTGGCGCGGCCGGGAGAAGCTGCATTACCTGAATCCGGTGCCGATCCACGACATCGCGGAACGCTGGATCGGCAAGTTCGAGCGGCAGCGCCTGCAGGCGCTGGCGGATCTCAAGCGCGGGCTGGAAGCGCCCCGCGACACAGGAGATGACGATGGGTAATCCCGCCTTCGTGTACGTGACCTTCATCGCAGCGACGCCCGAGCGCGTGTTCGACGCGCTGACCAACGCCGAGCTGACGAAGGACTACTGGGTGCGGCATCGCAACGCGTCGCCCGACTGGCGGCCGGGCTCGCGCTGGGAACATCAGGACTACGACGATCCGTCGCGGGTCGACATCGTCGGCGAAGTGGTCGACAACGATCCGCCGCGCCGGCTGGTCGTCACGTGGCGCGCGCCATCGGGGGAGGGCGAGGAATCGCGCGTGACCTACCTGGTCGAGCCGCACGAGGGCGTCGTGAAGCTGACCGTCACGCACGACGGGCTGGTGCCCGGTTCGGAGATGGATCGCGGGATTCGCGGCGGCTGGCCGGTCGTGCTGTCGAGCCTGAAGACGCTGCTCGAGACGGGGCATGCGCTGCCGTTCACGATGGGGCGCTGGTCGCAGTCGAAGCACTGACCGGCTGCGGAAAAGCACAGGGGCCGCGATGGCGGCCCCTGCGACGTAACTGCTCGTGGAAGCGGACGGATGGCTTACGCGTCGCCTTCCGGCGCGGCCGGGCGTGCCTTCACGCTGCCGGCGATCAGGTCGAAGCGGAACAGCCGGCATTCGAGCGCGCCGTTGAACAGCGGCGTCTTGGCCGATTCGCGCAGCCGCAACTGGCCGGGCAGCGAACGGTCGGACGTCAGCAGGAACGCCTGCCAGCCCGTGAAGCGCTGCTTCAGCGCATCGCCGAGCGCGTTGAAGAACTCGCTGTCCGGCGCGTCGGTGTGCGTGCGGCGGAACGCGTCGTCGTTGCCGCGGTTGCGGCCGGTTTCGCGCACCTCGCCGCGTGCGCTGCGGCCGCGCACTTCGATCCGCTCGCCGTACGGCGGGTTCGCGAGGAGGATGCCCGGCCCGTCGCACGGCGGCGTCATCCCGCGCGCGTCGACCTGCTTGAGCCACACCGACGGCACGCCTGCGCGTTCGAGGTTCGCGCGCGCCTTCTCGAGCATGTCGCCGGAGATGTCGCTGCCGTACACGCCGAGCGCGTCGCCGCGCTTGCCGCGCGCGGCGCGCTTCGCGTCGAGCGCCGGGACCTTCAGCCCCTGCCACGCGGTGATGTCGTACTGCTTGAGCTTTTCGAAGCCGAACCGGCGTTCGACGCCGGGCGCCACGCCGAGCGCGATCTGCGCGGCTTCCGCGAGGAACGTGCCGCTGCCGCACATCGGGTCGTACAGCGCGGTGCCGGGCGTCCAGCCCGTCAGGCGCAGGATGCCGGCCGCGAGGTTTTCGCGCAGCGGCGCCGCGCCCTTGTCGAGACGCCAGCCGCGCTTGAACAGCGGCTCGCCCGACGTGTCGAGGTACAGCGTGCATTCGTTGACCGTCAGGAACGCGAACACGCGCACGTCCGGCGCACCGGTGTCGATGCTCGGGCGCGAGCCTGTCTTGTCGCGCATCCGGTCGCAGATCGCATCCTTCACGCGCAGCGTCGTGAATTCGAGGCTCTTCAGCGGCGACTTGATCGCGGTGATGTCGATGCGCAGCGTCTGCGTGGCCGCGAACCAGCGTTCCCACGGCTGCTCGAGCGCGAGCGCGTAGACGTCCTGCTCGTTGCGGTACGGGCCGTGCGCGATCTTCAGCAGGATCCGGCTCGCGATCCGCGAATGGAGGTTCGCGGCCATGCCGGCGGCCCAGCCGCCGCTGAAGTGGACGCCGCCCGGCACCTGCGCGCCCGCGGTGAACGGCGCGCCGTTCAGGTGGCGGCCGGCGATTTCGGCCAGCTCGGCGGCAAGCGCCGCTTCGAGGCCGCGCGGGCAGGGGGCGAAGAATTCGAACAGGGTGGGCGAGGACATAAGGCGGGTGAGGACGTGCAAAAGTCCACTATTGTACGCGGCGCGGGCGACCGGGGCCGGCGTTTCGGCGCGGCGTCGTCGGGGCGACGGCCGCTCGCGCGTGCCGGGAGGCGCGGAGGGGCGCCCGGCCGGGCGCCGCCGCCCCGCCACCGGTCAGTGCGTGCCCGGCTGGCCGGCGCGCGCGGCGGGGTTGGCCGCCGGCCAGAACAGCGCGAGCGGATTCGACAGCGCCGTGCGGACGATTGCCGCGACGAGCGTGCGCACCTTGGTCGGGCGCAGGCTGCGCGAGCGCACGGCCATCGTGAACGCGAGCGCGAAGCTCACGAGCACGTTGAGGATCGCCATGCTGAGCACGCCGGCGCCGGCCCACCACAGCTCGGGCGTGCCGAGCGCACCCTTGCCCAGCACGCCGAGCGCGATCCCGATCGAGCCGGCCGACAGCGTCACGTGCCGCACTTCGAACGGGAACATGAACACGGTGACGATCGCCGGGACGAGGCCGAGCATCAGGCCGAGACCGACGTTCGCGACCACGCCGGCGACGTTCGACCGGCAGAAGTGCGCGAGCTTCGCGGCGCCGGCCGCGCCGAGCGTCAGGCGCAGCCGACGGTTGTACGTGAGCGCGTCGCCGACCCGGTGCAGCACGAACCAGTTGTCGGCCCAGCCCGCGAGCAGGCTCGACGCCCACAGCAGTACGCCGGTGAGCGCCGCGTAGAACGGCGTCGGGCCGAGCAGCGAGAACGAATGCAGCGTCGCGTGCGCCTTCTCCGGCGAGATCAGGTTCGCGTGCAGCACGTTGCTCGCGAACAGCTGCACGAGCAGGCACACGGGCAGCACGACGAGCACGTTGCCGGAAATCGCGGCCGCCTGCGTGCGGATCAGCGCGATCACCGACGCGACGAACGCCTTCACGCCTTCCTCGTGGCCGGTGTCGTCGAGCTCGCGCGCGAGCGTCGGCGCGGTCATCGCGGGCTGCTTGGTCGCGAGCGTGAAGTGCAGGAAGTGCATCAGCATGAAGCTGGCCGCGTAGTTGATGCCCGCCAGCAGCCCTTCGAGCATCGACTGCAGGTGTGCGCCCGTGATCGCGAACTTCACGCACACGGTCACGACGGTGACGAGGCCGCCGCCCGCGGCCATCCGCAGCATCTTCAGGTACTCGGCGCGGCCGCGCGAGATGTAGTGCTCGCCGGTGTCCGCGTTGGTCTCGACGAGCTTGCGCGCGAACAGCGAGAAGTTGCTGCGCACGAGGTGCGCGACGCTCTGGCTGCTCTGGTTCGCATCGACGAGCTCGGCGGTCAGGTGCGCCATGCCGCGCAGGTCGTCGCGCGCCATCCACGCGTTCAGCAGCATTTCCGCGCGCAGGATGCGCATGCGCATCCGCTCGACCTGGAACACGATGTCGACCGACACGCCGTTGCGGTACAGGTGCGCGAACACGTTGTCGACGGCGATCCGGCATTCGTCGAGCAGCACGCGCAGGTAGTTCACCTCGTGCAGCAGCTTGCTCGGATCGCCGCCGTCGTCGACGGCCGCGTGCGCGGTCTCGACCGCGAGCATCGCGCGCGTGAGGCGGTAGAACGGCTGCGATTCGAGCGGCTTGCGCGCATCGTCGTCGGACAGCCGGCTGCGCACCGTCTGCGACAGGCCGGTCGAGCTGATCTGGCAGGTCAGGTTGTGCAGCGCGGCCAGCAGGTCGCGCGAGAACGAGCCGGGCTCGTGGCGCTCTTCGTCGGTGACGTCGAACGAGATCAGGCCGGCGAGGCGCGCGAGCAGGTCGTCGGGCAGCGCGTCGATCCATTTCGCGTCCTCGGGCGTCGGGAACATCAGCGTGAACAGCGCCGACAGCTCGCGGCGGTTCGGCGCGGGCGGGATCAGCGACGAATCGATCCGCTCGAACAGCGCGCCGAAGAAACCCGAATGCACGGGCATGCCGGCGTCGCACAGCAGCGAGATGCCGTCGCACTCGCGCAGGATGCCGCGCAGGATGCGCGCGGCATGCGCTTTCCACGCGGGGTTGCGATCGAGCACGTGGAACAGGTAGCGCAGCCGCGCATGGGCCGGATACGTGCGCGTGTCGGCGTCGCGCTCGGCCGGCGCGTCCTGCACCGTGCCGTTGCGGCGCAGCCAGTGCGCGAGCTCGATCAGCCATTCGCTGCGCTCGGCGTACGACGCATCGGCGTCGGCTTGCGCGAGCAGCGCGTCGAGCTGGTGACCGGCATTGCGCGACGCGCGCCACTTCTTGATCAGGGTCGTCAGGGAACGAAACATAAACGGAATAGCGAAAGCCCGGGACGGGCGGGTTCGGGATGCCGGCCAGGGAAACGGCGCGGCGCCGGGAGAACGGGTGAGACGGGGCCGGTGCCGAACGAGGCGCGGCGACCCGCGATGCGGCTGCCCCGCTGCGGTGCACGCGGTTCGCGTGCGGGCGCCGGGAGGCACGGCGGTCGGGCCGAACGCGGCCCGGCGCCGCTGGCTGTGCGCACGACGAACGGCGCGAGCCTGAAAGTGCGTAGGATCGTCAATCGGGCCGGAAAACGCAAGCCG
Source organism: Burkholderia sp. BCC0419 (assembly GCF_902830285.1). NCBI lineage: Bacteria > Pseudomonadati > Pseudomonadota > Betaproteobacteria > Burkholderiales > Burkholderiaceae > Burkholderia > Burkholderia sp. BCC0419. The sequence continues at coordinate 2,868,988 of NZ_CADESR010000001.1, read as the reverse complement.
ACCGCGTTAGGTGGCGCGGGTTCCGGCGGCTTTGACAAAGAATGTCAACGGCCGTTCGGCCGATGAGGGCGGCGCGCGAGGCGGCTGTGGCGGCGTTCAGCCGGCGACGGGCGGCGCGCGCTGCGGGACGCGCCGCGCCATTCGACACCGCGCGGGCGAACGCCGTGTCGAACGTTCGCCCGCGCGCCGTCCGGTTCGCTTATGCGCCGGACTTGCCCGTCGCGCCGGCATCGCCGCCGGCCGTCGGGTTGGCCGGGCACGGCACGACCGGCGCGGCCGCCGTCTTGCTGCCGGCAGCGGCCGTGGCCGCTGCGCCGCGGTGTTCGGCCAACGCGCGCACGCCGGCCGCGGCCTGCGTGGCAATCACGTCGAGCGCGCGCCGGTGGCCGGCGACGAGCGCGTCGTAGCCGTCGGCGACCGGTTCAGCGACGCTCGTGCGGCAGGTCATCACGGCCTGCGTGCCGAGCGAGCGTACGCTCCACACGGCGTCGACCGCGGCTCGCTTGCCGAGCCACGACTCGAAGCGCTGCACGTTCACGCTGATGCGGTACACGGGCACGCCGGCCGGATAGGCGGAATTCGCGACGTCGATCGTGCCGAGCTGCGCGGCGAGATCGTCCGACAGCGCGCGGCGGATCTCGTCGGCGGGCGGCGACGCCCAGCGTTCCTGCTCGAGCACGTCGACCTGCGCGGCGTTCTTCTGCACGACCAGCTGGTTCTTCGCGACCTGCTCGGGTACGCCGACCGACGGCACCTCGATCAGGAACGCCGGGTTGGCCGGCGCGGTGCGCAGCGGAGCTGCGGCGTCGGCCGGGCTGAGCGTGTAGAACCGCGCGGGCGGCGAGCTGCACGCGGCGAGCGCGAGTGCGGCGAAGACTGCCGCCGCGCCGCTCGCGAAACCGTTCACGCGTGTCGTCATTGTTTATCTCCTGGCTTGCCCTTGAGCAGCGATTCGGGGTGGCGCTCCAGATAGTCGGCGAGCGCGTTCAGCGATTGCAGCGTGCGCGTGAGTTCCTTCAGCGCGCCGCGCACGTCGGACTGCAGCGGCGCATCCTGCTGCAGCGTCGCCTCGGCGGTCGAGAAGGTCTGCTTTGCGGCCGACAGCGTGTCGCGCGCTTCCGGCGCGACCTGCGTGTCGAGCTGCTTGAACAGCTTGTCGGCATTCGACAGCGCGCTGTTCAGGTTCGCGCCGATCTGGTCGAACGGCACCTTGTCGAGCTTCTTCGCGATGTCGGCGACCTGCAATTGCAGCTCGTCGAGCGTATTCGGCACGGTCGGCAGTTCGAGCGGCTGGCGAGCCGTGTCGATCTTCACGGCCGGCGCCTTCGGGAAGAAGTCGAGCGCGACGTACAGCTGGCTCGTCAGCAGGTTGCCGGTGCGCAGCTGGCCGCGCAGCCCGTGCTGGACGAGCCGCTCGACGATCTCGCGGCGCGCCGGTTCGCCCTTGCTCTCGATCGTCTCGCGGAAGCGGCGGCCGAGGCGTTCCGGATACACGTTCATCGTCACCGGCATCAGGAAGTTCTTCGTCTTCGGATCGAAGTCGATGCCGATGTTCGTCACTTCGCCGAGCACGATGCCGCGGAAGTCGACCGGCGCGCCGACGGCGAGCCCGCGCAGCGACTGGTTGAAGTTCATCACGACCTGCAGCGGCTGGCCGTCCGGGTCGCGCATCGCGTCGCCCTCGTCGGAGCCGAGACGGAACGTCGTGTTGTTCGGCGCGGTCGTGCCGCTGCCCTGGTTCGGCGGCGTCTGGAATGCGATGCCGCCGAGGATCACCGTCGCGAGCGACTGCGTGTTCAGCTTCAGGCCGCTCGAATCGAGCCGCAGATCGACGCCGCTCGCCTGCCACCAGCGCGTGTTCAGCCCGACGTACTGGTCGTACGGCGCATTGACGAACACGTTGAACGTGACGCCCGTGCCGTCCTTGTCGAGCGAGAAGCCGACCACCTGGCCGACCTGGACACGGCGGTAGTAGACCGGCGAGCCGATGTCGACCGAGCCGAGCGAATCGCCGCGCAGCACGTATTGCGTGCCTTTCTGGTCGCCCGTGACGGCGGGCGGCGTCTCGAGGCCGGTGAAGTCGGTCAGCGTGTCCTGCCCGTGACCGGCGTCGACGCCGATGTACGCGCCGGACAGCAGCGTGCCGAGCCCCGACACGCCGGTCGCGCCGACGCGCGGCCGCACGATCCAGAAGCGCGAGCCCTGGACCGCGAAGTCTTCGGCTTCCTTCTTGAGCTGCACCTGGACCAGCACGCGCGACAGGTCCTTCGACAGCTTGATCGTCTTGACCATGCCGATCTCGACGTCCTTGTACTTGACCTGGGTCTTGCCCGGCTCGAGCCCTTCGGCGCTGTGGAAGCTGAGCGTGATTTCCGGGCCGCGCTCGCGCACGGACTTGATCACGAGGCCGATGCCGATCAGCGCGGCGATCAGCGGCACGAGCCAGACGAGCGACGGCAGCCAGCCGCTTTTCGTCGAGATCGTCGGATCGGGCGGCCGGGGCGCGTCGTGCTGCGGGCCTTGTGGACTATTCATGGTGATTCCCTGAGGTTTCGACTGGATCCCAGATCAGGCGGGGATCGAACTGCATCGACGCGAGCATCGTCAGGACCACGACCGAGCCGAACGCAAGTGCGCCGGGGCCGGCCGTGATGACGGCGAGCGAACGGAAATGGACGAGCGCGACGGTCAGCGTCACGACGAAGATGTCGAGCATCGACCAGCGGCCGATGCGCTCGACGATCCGATAGAGGCGCGTGCGCTGCAGCGGCCGCCAGGCGGCGCGGCGCTGCGCGCTGGTGACGAGGATCGTCAGCACGCCGAGCTTGAGCATCGGCACGAGGATACTGGCGACGAACACGACGACGGCGAGTGGCCAGTCGCCGGACGTCCAGAAATAGATGACGCCGCTCATGATCGTGTCTTGCTGCGACCCGACGATCGACGACGTGCGCATGATCGGCAGCAGGTTCGCCGGAATGTAGAGGATCGCGGCCGCGAGCAGCAGCGCCCACGTGCGCATGATGCTGTTCGGCGTGCGCACGTGAAGCGCGCTGCCGCAGCGCGCGCAATGCGCGTGCGGCTGGTCGATCGTCTGCACGAGCCCGCACGCGTGGCAGCTGGCGTAGCCCTCGCGGGCGGCGGTCGGCGCGGGCCTCGTCATCGGCGGGGCGCGTCCGGCAGCGGCGCGGCAGGGTCGGGCTGCGCCGGCGCGCGGCCGGCGCGCAGGTCGTCGGCGATGTCCCACACCGTGCGCGGGTCGAACATCAGCACGACGGCGGTCATCAGCGTGAGCGCGCCGAACGCGAACAGCGCCGCGTCGGGCACGACGCGCGCGAGGCTCACCATCTTCACGATCGTGACCACGATGCCGAGCATGAACACCTCGATCATCCCCCACGGCCGCACGAGCTGGATCGTGCGCAGCACGAGGTTGAGGCCGGGCGGCACGATGCCGCGCCGGATCGGCAGCAGGACGTAAAGCAGCGCGGCCATCTCGACGAGCGGGAACAGCACGGTCGAGCAGAACACCATCACGCCGACGACCGCCATGTCCTGATGCCACAGCGCGTCGATCGCGCCGATCAGCGTCGTCTGCACGCGCGTGCCGTTCAGGTCCATTTCGAGGATCGGGAACGTCTGCGCGATGATGAACGTGACGAGCGCCGCGACCGCGAGCGCGGTGATGCGCTCGATCTGCGTGGTGCTGTTGCGATAGAGCAGCGCGTCGCAGCGCGGACAGCGCGCGATCTGGCGGCCGCTCAGGCGCGGTTTATGCAACAGTGCGTCGCACTCGTGGCAGGCAATCAGGTCGTATCGTTGCATGGAAAAGGCGGTGTTGCGACGGCCGGGGAACGCGTCGACGGGGCCGGAACCCGCGCCAATCTTACCAAAAGGGCTTTTTCGATGCGTCAAGGATCGTGAGTTGCGTGACCGATCGGTAACATGACGGGACGCCGTCAGCCGGCTGGCGCGCCTGTCCTCAGAGTCCGCGCGCGTCAAAAGGTTGCGGTAGCATGGCGCCCTTGACATGCGTCGGACGAATTTACCGGCGCAGCCGTTCGCTGAACTGAGGAACCCAAGATGGCATCGAAATCGCCGCCGGCCGCGCCGGCACGCTACGCGCACACCGCGATCGCACTGCACTGGCTGATCGCGCTGCTGATCGTCTGTGGCTTCGCGCTCGGCTGGGTGATGACCGACATCCCCGGCTTCACGCCGACCAAGCTGAAGTACTTCTCGTGGCACAAGTGGATCGGCGTGACGGTGTTCGCGCTGGCCGTCGTGCGCGTGCTGTGGCGTGCGACCCACGTGCCGCCGCCGCTGCCGGGCGGCACGCCGGCGTGGCAGCGCGCGGCGTCGCACGGTGTGCACATGCTGCTGTACGTTCTGATGATCGTGATCCCGGTGACGGGCTACCTGTACAGCTCGGCGTCGAACATCCCGGTCGTCTATCTCGGCATCGTGCCGCTGCCGCGCCTGATCGACCCCGATCCGGCGCTCAAGGAAACCTTCAAGACGCTGCACGTGTCTTTGAATTACATTCTGCTTGCGCTCGTCGCGATGCACGTGCTCGCGGCGCTCAAGCACCAGTTGTTGGACCGCGATGGCCTCCTGTCGCGCATGCTTCCCTTTGCCAAATGAAGGATCCCATGAAAGTGTCTTTCTCCCGCTCCATGCTGACCGCGCTCGCCGCGGCGGCGCTTGTCGCGTCGGGCGCGGCGCATGCCGACGTCGATCTCGCGAAGAGCAAGGTGTCCGCCGTGTCGAAGCAGATGAACGTGCCGACCGAAGGCGCGTTCAAGAAGTTTTCCGCGCAGGTGAAGTTCGACCCGGCGAAAGCCGCGCAGGGCAGCGCGCAAATGACGATCGACGTCGCGAGCTTCGACCTCGGCGACAAGATGTACAACGACCAGGTCGCCGGCAAGGACTGGTTCGACGCGAAGACCTATCCGCAGGCGACCTTCGTGTCGTCGGCGATCGCGCCGGCCGGCGGCAACAAGTACAACGTGACCGGCAAGCTGACGATCAAGGGCAAGGCCGAGACCGTCACGGTGCCCGTCACGGTCGCGCAAAACGGCGCGACGCAGACGTTCGACGGCGTGCTGCCGATCAAGCGTTCGGCCTTCAACGTCGGCACCGGCGAGTGGAAGGACACGTCGATCGTCGCGGACGAAGTGCAGATCAAGTTCCATCTCGTCGCCACGAAGTAAGCGGCGGGTTGTCGCTTCACCCGATTGCCGCGCGAGGGCGCGGCGCTGTTCCAAGGAGAAAGAGTTTGAAAAAGCATCTGATCATCGCCGCCGGCGCGCTGGCCGCGTCGCTGTCGTTCTCGGCCTTCGCCGAAAGCGCGACCTACCAGTTCGACCCGAGCCACACGTACCCGAGCTTCGAGGCCGACCACTTCGGCGGCCTGTCGGTCTGGCGCGGCAAGTTCGACAAGTCGAGCGGCACCGTGACGCTCGATCGTGCGGCGAAGACCGGCACGGTCGACGTGACGACCGACATCGCGTCGATCCACACGGGCAGCGCGAAGCTCGACGAGCACCTGCAGACGGCCGAGTTCTTCGATGCGGCGAAGTTCCCGCAGGCGAACTACAAGGGCACGATCAAGTTCGACGGCGACAAGCCGGTGTCGGTGGTCGGCAACCTGACGCTGCATGGCGTCACGAAGCCGCTCACGCTGAAGATCGATTCGTTCAAGTGCATGCCGCACCCGATGCTCAAGCGTGAAGTGTGCGGCGTCGACGCGGTCGGCGAATTCAGCCGCGACGATTTCGGCCTCGACTACGGCAAGCAGTACGGCTTCAAGATGAAGACGAAGCTGCTGATCACGGCCGAAGCGGTCAAGCAGCAGTAAGACTCCCCCGCGCGGCCGGCATCGCGCCGGCCCCCGCGAGCAAACCGCCGCGCTCCCGTTACCGGGGCGCGGCGGTTTTTTTTGCGCGCCTATAATCGCCCGAGCGCGGCATGCGGCCATGCGGCGCCGGGCAGGCCGACCGCGCGACGGCGGCCGCCTCGAACAGAACGTACAACGACAAGGAGATCGCCGATGCATGCCGTCACGCAGTCCAGCTCCATTGCCTCGTCGCCGCGCGTGTGGCGCGCGGTGGTCGCCGCGTCGATCGGCAACGCGCTCGAGTGGTTCGATCTCGTCGTCTACGGCTTTTTCGCGGTGACGATCTCGAAGCTGTTCTTCCCGGCCGGCAACGACACCGTGTCGCTGCTGCTCACGCTCGGCACGTTCGGCGTGTCGTTCTTCATGCGGCCGCTCGGCGCGATCGTGCTCGGCGCGTATGCCGACCGCGCGGGCCGCAAGGCCGCGCTCACGCTGTCGATCCTGCTGATGATGGCCGGCACGCTGATCATCGCGGTGCTGCCGACGTACCAGACGATCGGCGTCGCCGCGCCGGTGATCCTCGTCGCCGCGCGGCTGATGCAGGGCTTCTCGGCCGGCGGCGAGTTCGGCAGCGCGACCGCGTTCCTCGCCGAGCACGTGCCGGGCCGGCGCGGTTTCTTCGCGAGCTGGCAGGTCGCGAGCCAGGGGCTCACGACGCTGCTCGCCGCGGGCTTCGGCACCGTGCTGAACGCGCAGCTGTCGGCCGCGCAGATGGCGTCGTGGGGCTGGCGCGTGCCGTTCTTCTTCGGGCTGCTGATCGGGCCGGTCGCGTACTATATCCGCACCAAGGTCGACGAGACGCCCGAATTCCTCGCGGCCGAAGGCACCGCGAACCCGCTGCGCGATACGTTCGCGTCGCACAAGGCGCGCCTCGTCGCGGCCATGGGCGTGGTCGTGCTCGGCACCGTCGCCACCTATCTCGTGCTGTTCATGCCGACCTACGGCGTGAAGCAGCTCGGTCTCGCGCCGTCCGCCGCATTTGCGGCGATTCTCGTGGTCGGCGTGATCCAGATGGCGTTCGCGCCGCTCGTCGGCCACTGGTCGGATCGTTACGGCCGCGTGCGCGTGATGATCGCGCCGGCCGTCGGCATCCTCGTGCTGATCTATCCGGCGTTCGCGTATCTCGTCGCGCATCCGGGCTTCGGCACGCTGATCGCGCTGCAGGTGCTGCTCGCGTTCCTGATGACCGGCTACTTCGCGGCGCTGCCGGGGCTGTTGTCCGAGGTGTTCCCGGTGCAGACGCGCACGACCGGGATGTCGCTCGCGTATAACGTCGCGGTGACGATCTTCGGCGGCTTCGGGCCGTTCATCATCGCGTGGCTGATCCGCGCGACCGGGATGAAGACCGCGCCGAGCTTCTACCTGATGTTCGCGGCCGTGCTGAGCCTCGCGGCGCTGGTCGTGCTGCGGCGGCGGTTCGGGTTTCGCTGAAAAGGGGCGGGCGGCGCGTCAGTCGCCGCCGCGCTTGCACACCGGCTGCGCCGGCATCAGTTGCGGCGGCGCGGCGACGGTCCGGACCGGGCGCCCCGCGAGCGCGGCGAGCGCCTGCCGAAGCTGCCAGTCGGCGGCCGTGCCGAATGCGCGCTGCGGCAGCGCCGCGCTCCTCGCCGTATCGATCTTCGCGCGCACGCGCTGCTCGCGCAGCTTCTGCCGCGCCTTGCGCACCTGCGCGAACGGGTCGGGCGCCTGCCGGTCCGCATACGGCGCGCGGGCGAGATCGACTTCCCGGTACCACAGCAGCACGCCGTCGACGTCCGAATCGCGGCGCGGCGGCACGAGCCAGTCCGGCACGACGCCGTAGCCGTCCATCGGGCAGCCGTTCGGCCGCAGGTTGCGCGCGAACGTGAAATTCAGGCGTGTGCCGTCGATCAGGTCGACGCCCGTCTGCGCGAGCCCTTTCCCGTAGGTCGGCATGCCGAGCAGTGTCGCGCGGCCGAGATCCTTCAGCGCCGCCGCGGTCGCTTCGGCGGCCGACGCGCTTTGTCCGTCGACGAGCACGACGAGCGGCACGGTGCGCCACCAGTCGTCGGCCTGCAGCGGCGCGAGCGGATCCTGCCCGTGCATGACGGGCAGTTCGTAGTCGGGCCAGTTGGTCGTGTAGCGGCGGCGGTGCGTGTCGCCGCGATCGACCGTCACCATCGCGGTGCGGTCGCGTCCCGCGAACAGCGCGGTGATGCCGATCGCCGCATTGAGCGCGCCGCCGCCGTTGATGCGCAGGTCGAGGATCATCTGTTTCACCGGCGGGCCCGCACGACGCGCGGCCTGCACCGCGTCGATATAGTCGCCGACCGCCGGCTCCGGAAAGCTCGACAGCCGCGTGTACAGGATGTCGCCGTCGAGCCGCTTCGCGGTCGCCGGATGCGGTTTGACGATCGCGCGCACGGGCGCGAAGCTCAGCACCGCATGCTTCGGGCCGCGCTGTACCGTGAGCTTCAGCGGCACGCCCGCGTCGCCCTTCGCGAGTTTCATCAGCTCGCCGCCGTCGATGCCGACGACGCTCCTGTCGTTCATCGCGACGACGAGATCGTCGGGCCGCACGCCGGCCTTTTCGGCCGGCGCGTCGGGAATCACGTCGATGATGTGCAGCCCGTCGGGCCGCGTCTCGAACACGATCCCGATGCCCGGCGTGCCGTCACGCGCGCGCTGCTCGTCGTTACGCCGTTCCTGCTCTTCCTTCGCGTTGAAGAAGCGCGCGTACGGCAGCGTCTTGATTCCGTCGTGGGTCGCGGCGTCGAGCAGCGCGCCGATGTCGACGTCGGTCAGGTGCTGTTTCTTCAGCACTTCGACGGCCGCTTTCAGTTCGCAGAGCTGCGGCTCCCAGTCGGGCGGGCAGGGCGACGGCGGTTGGGCGGCGGCAGGCGAAGCGACGGCGGGTGAAGCGGCTGGCAGCGAAGCGGCGAGTGGCGCGGATGCCGGTTGCGCACCGACGAGCGGCGCATACGGGAACGCGGCCGCGGCGGCTGCGCAGACGGCGAGGCGACGAACGACACGCATGGGAGGCATCATCGGGACCGCACGTTCGGACGGGTGGCGAGGGGCTTGCCCGGCCGGCGCGCGGCCGGCATGCGACGGAGCAGGGCGGTGACGATTGTAGCCGACCCCCGCGACGGCGCCGGTCGAGCCGTTTGCGTGCCGCACGACGGCGGCCCGCGCATAAAAAAACCGGCCCAAACGGGCCGGCTTTGCTTCGACGCCGAAACGGCGTGGCGCTTAAACCTGCGCGCCGGCGTTCGGATCGTCCGGATCGTGCGCGGTCTTCTTGTCCTTGATCAGGTCTTCGCGCTTGATGCCGAGCCACATCGCGAGCGAGCCCGCGACGAACACCGACGAGTAGATGCCGAACATGATGCCGACCGTCAGCGCGAGCGCGAAGTAGTGCAGCGTCGGGCCGCCGAAGAAGAACATCGACAGCACCATCATTTCCGTCGACGTGTGCGTGATGATCGTGCGCGACATCGTGGTCGTGATCGCGTGGTTGATCACTTCCTGCACGCTCATCTTGCGTTCGCGGCGGAACGTCTCGCGGATCCGGTCGAAGATGACGACCGACTCGTTGACCGAGTAGCCGAGCACCGCGAGGATCGCCGCGAGCACCGCCAGCGAGAACTCCCACTGGAAGAACGCGAAGAAGCCGAGAATGATCACGACGTCGTGCAGGTTCGCGAAGATGCCGGCGACCGCGTACTTCCATTCGAAGCGGATCGACAGGTAGATCACGATGCCGATCACGACGCACGCAAGCGCGAGCAGGCCGTCGGTCGCGAGCTCGCGGCCCACCTGCGGGCCGACGAACTCGACGCGCTGCAGCGTGACGTCCGGGCTTTGCGCCTTCAGCGCGCCCATCACCTGGTCGCTCTGCTGCGCGGACGTGAGGCCTTCCTTCAGCTGCAGGCGGATCAGCACGTTGCGCGACGTGCCGAAATTCTGCACCTGCGCGTCGGCGTAGCCGAGCTTGCCGAGCGTCGCGCGCACGGGCTCGAGCTGCGCGGCCTGCTGGTACTGCACCTCGATCACCGTACCGCCGGTGAATTCGACGGACAGGTGCAGCCCGCGGTGGAGCAGGAAGAACACGGCGGCGAGGAACGTGACCAGCGAGATCACGTTGAACACCAGCGCGTGCCGCATGAACGGAATGTCTTTACGGATGCGGAAAAATTCCATGGCTTCGTCTCCGGGGCCTTATTGGGTCGAGCCCGGTTTCTTCGGCGACACGCCTTGCTGCGCGCGGTTGCGCAGCTGCGGCTTGCCGGCGCGCGGCGCGTTGCCCTTCGCCGGGGCGGCGAGCTTCGCGGCGCGCGCGGTGTCGGTCGATTCGTCCGCGTCGGTGAACGATGCGGCGGCAGCGGCGCCTTCCGGCTTCCACACCTGGCCGATCGCGAGCGATTTCAGCTTCTTGCGGCCGCCGTACCAGAGGTTGACGATCCCGCGCGAGAAGAACACCGCGGAGAACATCGACGTCAGGATGCCGAGGCAGTGCACGATCGCGAACGCGCGAACCGGGCCCGAGCCGAACGCAAGCAGCGCGAGGCCGGCGATCAGCGTCGTGACGTTCGAGTCGAGAATCGTCGCCCACGCATGCGCGTAGCCGGCCTGGATCGCGAGCTGCGGCGGCTGGCCGGCGCGCAGTTCTTCACGCACGCGCTCGTTGATCAGCACGTTCGAGTCGATCGCCATGCCGAGCGCGAGCGCGATTGCCGCGATACCCGGCAGCGTCAGCGTCGCCTGCATCAGCGACAGCACGGCGACGAGCAGCAGCAGGTTCACCGACAGGCCGATCACCGAGATCACGCCGAACAGCATGTAGTACGCGATCATGAACACGGCGATCGCGCAGAAACCCCAGATCACCGAGTGGACGCCCATCTTGATGTTGTCCGCGCCGAGGCTCGGGCCGATCGTGCGTTCCTCGATGATGTCCATCGGAGCGGCGAGCGAACCGGCGCGCAGCAGCAGCGCGAGGTCGGCCGCGGCCTGCGGCGTCGGCTGGCCCGTGATCTGGAAGCGGTCGCCGAGCTCGGACTGGATCGTCGCGACCGTCAGCACTTCGCCCTTGCCCTTCTCGAACAGCACCATCGCCATCGGCTTGCCGATGTTCTCGCGCGACACCGTGCGCACCGAGCGGCCGCCCGCCGAGTCGAGGCGGATGTTGACCGACGGACGCTGGTGTTCGTCGAAGCCGGCCGACGCATCGATGATGCGGTCGCCGGTGAAGATCACGTCCTTCTTCAGCAGCACGGGCGCCTGGTTGCCCTGCGTGAACAGCTCCTCGCCCGGCGGCACCGGGTCGTTCGGGTTCGGGTGCGTGTTGATCGGGTCGGCGAGGCGCGCCTCGAGCGTCGCGGTGCGGCCGATGATGTCCTTCGCCTTCGCGGTGTCCTGCACGCCCGGCAGTTCGACGACGATGCGGTCGCTGCCTTGCTGCTGCAGGATCGGCTCGGACACGCCGAGTTCGTTCACGCGGTTGTGGAGCGTCGTCAGGTTCTGCTTGAGCGCGGCGTCCTCGACGGACTTCTGCACGGCCGGCGTGAAGGTGCCGACGACTTGCGTGCCGCCGCCGCCGGGCTGGGTCGCCCATTGCAATTCGGTGACCGACGCGGCGAGCACCTTGCGGGCGTCTTCCGCCGTCTGCGCATCGCTGAAGTTGACGACCACGGACTGGTCGACGCGGCTCACGCCGCCGTCGCGGATGTTCTTGTCGCGCAGCAGCGTGCGCGCGTCGGACGCGTCGGAGTCGAGCTTCTTCGTGAGCGCGCCCGTCATGTCGACCTGGAGCAGGAAGTGCACACCGCCGCGCAGGTCGAGGCCGAGATACATCGGCAGCGCGTGCAGCGCGGTCAGCCAGCGCGGCGACGCGCTTTGCAGGTTCAGTGCGACGACGTACTGCGGATCGTTCGGATCGGTGTTCAGCGACTTCTGCAGCAGGTCCTTGACGCGCAACTGCGTATCGGTGTCCTTCAGGCGCACGCGGATGTTCGCGCTGGTCGCCGTGTTCTCGAAGGTGACGTCGTCCGGCGTGATCTGCGCGGACGCGAGCGCGGATTCGACCTGGGTCAGCGTGGTCGAGTCGAGCTTGACCGTGGCCTTGCCGCTCGACACCTGCACCGCCGGCGCTTCGCCGAAGAAGTTGGGCAATGTGTACAGAAGGCCGATGGCGAGCGCCACGACCATCACGACATATTTCCAGAGTGGATAACGATTCATGAGGGGGCCGAACGGGTGGTTGGCGTGAAAGCGTCGCGTCCGGCGCCGCGGCGGCCCGCTCTCTCAGGCGGGCACGGCGCGGGGAGCCGGACGCTCGGTATAAGCCTTACAGCGACTTGATCGTGCCCTTCGGCAGAATGGTCGTGACGGCAGCCTTCTGCACGGTGATTTCGGTGCCTTCGGCGATTTCGACGCCGATGTAGCCTTCGGTGACCTTCGTCACCTTGCCGACGAGGCCGCCGCTCGTGACGACTTCGTCGCCCTTCGCCATGGCCGCGAGCATGTTGCGGTGTTCCTTCTGGCGCTTCATCTGCGGACGGATCATGATGAAGTACAGCACCGCGAACATCAGGATGAGCGGCAGGAAGCTCATCAGGCTCGATTCGGCGCCACCGGCACCTTGCGCGAAGGCATTGGAAATGAACGGCACGTTGGTCTCTCCGTAGGGGAAGATCGAAAAATAAGCCGGTTATTCTACCACCGGCCCCATGCGCAAACGGCGCGGCAAATGCGCTTTCGGATCAAGCTGTTAAAGCGCGAACCGATACCGTTGCGGCTTGTTTGGAAAGGCAATTGTAATGTTTGATGGCCCGATCCGGCGGTTGGATCGGTTTTTTTGGTGCGTGTCCCATCGGATATCGATTTCTTTTAGGTCGTGTCCTATGGGGCGGGCCGCCCGCCGGCCCGTCAGTCGACCCCTCTGGCGCGATCCTCCGCGAAGCGCTGCCGGAACGCGTCGAACGTATGCGTTTCGATCGCGTCGCGGATCTCGCTCATCAGCTGCAGGTAGTAGTGCAGGTTGTGGATCGTGTTGAGCTGTGCGCCGAGGATTTCGCCGACCCGGTGCAGGTGATGCAGGTAGCCGCGCGAGAAGTTCTGGCACGTGTAGCAGGTGCAGGTCGCATCGAGCGGCTTCAGCGAATTCTTGTGCGTCGCGTTGCGGATCTTCACGTCGCCGAAGCGCGTGAACAGCCAGCCGTTGCGCGCGTTGCGGGTCGGCATCACGCAGTCGAACATGTCGATGCCGTTCGCGACGCCCTCGACCAGGTCCTCCGGCGTGCCGACGCCCATCAGGTAGTGCGGCTTGTCGGCCGGCAGCTTCGGGCCCACGTGCCGCAGCACGCGCATCATGTCTTCCTTCGGCTCGCCCACCGACAGCCCGCCGATCGCGAGGCCGTGGAAACCGAGTTCCGCGAGGCCCGCGAGCGATTCGTCGCGCAGGTCCTCGAACATCCCGCCCTGGACGATCCCGAACAGCGCGTTCGGGTTGCCGAGCCGGTCGAATTCGTCGAGCGAGCGCTTCGCCCAGCGCAGCGACATGCGCATCGAGTCGGCCGCTTCCTGGTGCGTCGTCGGCACGCCGTTGGTCGCGTACGGCGTGCACTCGTCGAACTGCATCACGACGTCGGAGTTCAGCACCTTCTGGATCTGCATCGACACTTCCGGCGACAGGAACAGCTTGTCGCCGTTGATCGGCGACGCGAACGTGACGCCGTCCTCGGTGATCTTGCGCAGGTCGCCGAGCGAGAACACCTGGAAGCCGCCCGAGTCGGTCAGGATCGGCTTGTTCCAGCCCATGAAGCCGTGCAGGCCGCCGTGCGCGTCGATCGTGTCGAGGCCCGGGCGCAGCCACAGGTGGAACGTGTTGCCGAGGATGATCTGGGCCTTGATCTCGTGCAGCTCGCGCGGCTGGATCGCCTTCACGGTGCCGTACGTGCCGACCGGCATGAAGATCGGCGTTTCGACCACACCGTGGTTGAGCTTCACGCGGCCGCGGCGTGCATGGCCGTCGGTCGTCAGCAGTTCGAATTCGAGCCCGTTGGCGGGGCGGTCCTGCACGGGAGCGTGCGTATCGTGGGATGAACCTTCGGTCATCGTGTTGTTCTCCTCGCTACCGGAAAACAGTCCGGCGCATGTTGGAAACGCCGCCGGAAGCCCGGCGGCGGGGAAAAGCGGGTGCGCACGAGCGTAGCGCGCACACGGAAAAACGGGGCGCTTCGGTGCAACGGCGGCCGCGCGGTGCTGGCGCGCGGGCCGTCGCACCTGCCGCGCTTACGCGCGCGGCGCCTCCGGCGTGTCGCGCCGCGTGAGCAGCATCGCGTCGCCGTAGCTGAAGAAGCGGTAGCGTTCGTCGATCGCGTGCCGGTAAGCGGCGCGAATCGTCTCGACGCCCGCGAACGCGGACACGAGCATCAGCAGCGTCGATTTCGGCAGGTGGAAGTTCGTGACGAGCCGGTCGACCACGCGGAAACGGTAGCCGGGCGTGATGAAGATGTCGGTCTCGGCCTGCGCCGCCGCGAGCGGGCGGCCCGCTTCATCGGCGGCGCGCGCCGCGGCTTCGAGCGCGCGCATCGACGTCGTGCCGACCGCGATCACGTTGCCGCCGCGCGCGCGGGTCGCGGCGATCTTGTCGACGAGCGACTGCGGCAGGTCGTACCACTCGCTGTGCATCTTGTGCTCGGCGATGTTGTCGACGCGCACCGGCTGGAACGTGCCGGCGCCGACGTGCAGCGTCAGCGTCGCGCGCTCGACGCCCATCGCATCGAGCCTGTCGAGCAGCGGCTGGTCGAAGTGCAGCCCGGCCGTCGGCGCCGCGACCGCGCCCGGATTGCTCGCGTAGACGGTCTGGTAGCGCGTTTCGTCGGTCGAATCGGGATCGTGCTCGATATACGGCGGCAGCGGCAGGCGGCCGTACTGCTCGATCAGGTCGAGGCACGGCGCGGGAAAGTGCAGCGTGAAGAACGGCTCGACGCGTTCGCCGACCGTCACGTCGAACGCGTCGGCCAGGCGCAGCGTCGTGCCGGCGCCCGGCGACTTGCTCGCGCGGATCTGCGCGAGCGCCGTGTGCGTGCCCGTCACGCGCTCGATCAGCACCTCGATCTTGCCGCCGCTGGCCTTCTGGCCGAAGAAACGCGCCTTCAGCACCTTGGTATCGTTGAACACGAGCAGGTCGCCGGGCGCGATGCACGACGGCAGCTCGGCGAAACGGCGGTCGACGAGGCGCGCGGGCGCGACGCTGCCGTCGACCTCGAGCAGGCGGCTCGCGGTGCGATCGGGCAGCGCGGTTTGTGCAATCAGCTCGGGCGGCAGATTGAAATCGAAATCGGAAAGCGTGAACATGCGGGCTGGTTCGAAGCGGCCGGCGGGCGTCGCCGGCAGGGCGGAAACGCGTAATCGGGGCGCGCGAGCCGCTATGATGACGGGATGCGCGGCCTGGCCGGCGTCGTTCGTTCGGACGACGTGAAAGCCGCTATTGTACTTGCCTTGCGAAGCACCCAGACGATCCGATGCCTGTGTCACCACGCCGTTCCCCCGCTGCCGTTGCCGATTCCGCCGATCCGTTCGACGCGGACGATGCCGCCTCGTCCGCGCCGTCCGCATCGGGCTCCGGCGCGCGCCGCGCCGGCCCGAAGCGCGGCGCCGACGGGCGGCTCGCGCAGCCCGCGGCCGCCGCGCCCAACGTCGAACCGGGCGCGGGCGGCGACGAAGCGGACGCGCCCGGCGCATCCGGCGCGAAACGCAAGAAGAAGCCGGCCGCCGACAAGCCGGTGAAAACCGCCGACAAGCTCGCGAAGCTCGGCCTCACGCGCTCGATCGATCTCGTGCTGCATCTGCCGATGCGCTATGAGGACGAAACCACGCTCACGCCGATCGGCGAGTTGCTGCCCGGCGGCATCGCGCAGACCGAAGGCGTCGTGTTCGACAACGAGGTCGCGTACCGGCCGCGCCGCCAGCTCGTCGTGAAGATCCAGGACGACGACGGCGAGCAGCTCGTGCTGCGCTTCCTGAATTTCTACGGCTCGCAGGTCAAGCAGATGGCCGTCGGCCAGCGGCTGCGCGTGCGCGGCGACGTGCGCGGCGGCTTCTTCGGGATGGAGATGGTGCATCCGGCCGTGCGCGTCGTCGAAGCGGATGCGCCGCTGCCGCAGGTGCTCACGCCCGTCTATCCGAGCACGGCCGGCGTGTCGCAGGCGTATCTGCGCAAGGCGATCGAGAATGCGGTCGAGCGCACGCCGCTGCCCGAACTGCTGCCGCCCGAGATCCAGCGCGATTACCTGAAGCCGCTCGACGTGCCGACGCTCGAGCAGGCGGTGCGCATCCTGCACCACCCGCGCGTCGATTCCGACGAAGCCGCGCTGATGGACGGCTCGCACCCGGCGTGGACGCGCATCAAGTTCGAGGAGCTGCTCGCGCAGCAGCTGTCGCTCAAGCGTGCGCACGAGGAGCGCCGCACGCGCGCCGCGCCCGCGATGCCGCGCCGCACCGCGAGCGACACCGATGCGCTGACGACGCGTTTCTATGCGGCGCTGCCGTTCGCGTTGACCGGCGCGCAGGCGCGCGTCGTCGACGAGATCGCGCACGACCTCACGCTCGCGCACCCGATGCAGCGGCTGCTGCAGGGCGACGTCGGCAGCGGCAAGACGGTCGTTGCGGCGCTGGCCGCCACGCAGGCGATCGACGCCGGCTACCAGGCCGCGCTGATGGCCCCGACCGAAATCCTCGCGGAACAGCACGCGCGCAAGCTGCGCGCATGGCTCGAGCCGCTCGGCGTCACGGTCGCGTGGCTCGCGGGCAGCCTGAAGGCGAAGGAGAAACGCGCGGCGATCGAGGCGGCCGCGCTCGGCACCGCGCAGCTCGTGATCGGCACGCACGCGATCATCCAGGACACGGTCGAATTCGCGCGGCTCGGCCTCGTGATCGTCGACGAGCAGCACCGCTTCGGCGTCGAGCAGCGTCTCGCGCTGCGCGCGAAGGCCGCGAATGCCGCCAACGGCGCGCGCGACTTTCAGCCGCACCAGCTGATGATGTCGGCCACGCCGATCCCGCGCACGCTCGCGATGACGTACTACGCGGATCTCGAGGTGTCGACGATCGACGAGCTGCCGCCCGGCCGCACGCCCGTGCTGACGCGCCTCGTCGGCGACGCGCGGCGCGAGGAGGTGATCGCCCGCGTGCGCGAGGCCGCGCTGACCGGGCGCCAGGTGTACTGGGTGTGCCCGCTGATCGAGGAGAGCGAGACGCTGCAGCTGCAGACGGCCGTCGAAACCTACGAGACGCTGGCCGCGGCGCTGCCCGAACTGAAGGTCGGCCTCGTGCACGGCCGGCTGTCGCCGGCCGACAAGGCGGCCGTGATGGAAGCGTTCACGCGCAACGAAGTGCAGCTGCTGGTCGCGACGACGGTGATCGAGGTCGGCGTCGACGTGCCGAACGCATCGCTGATGGTGATCGAGCACGCGGAACGTTTCGGCCTGGCGCAGCTGCACCAGTTGCGCGGCCGGGTCGGGCGCGGCACCGCGGCGTCGGTGTGCGTGCTGCTGTACACCGGGCCGCTGTCGATCACCGGCCGCGAGCGGCTGAAGACGATGCGCGAGACGACCGACGGTTTCGAGATCGCGCGGCGCGACCTCGAAATCCGCGGCCCCGGCGAATTCCTCGGCGCGCGCCAGTCGGGCGCGGCGATGCTGCGCTTTGCGAACCTCGAAACCGACGGCTGGCTGATCGATCCGGCCCGCGAGGCCGCGGCGCGGCTGATTGCCGCGTATCCCGAGGTCGTCACGCAGCACCTCGCGCGCTGGCTCGGCGCGCGCGAGCAGTACCTGAAGGCCTGATCGACCGGCTTGGGGCCGGATCGAAAGCCGCTAATCGACGCATCGCGATGCAGAGAAACTTGGCGAACCGGTGCCAGAGGGTGTATAAATTAAACCTATCGCCTGTATATCTCTGATTGACCCACAATGACCCTGACTGAATTGAAGTACATCGTCGCGGTCGCGCGCGAGCGGCATTTCGGCCGCGCGGCCGAAGCGTGCTTCGTGAGCCAGCCGACGCTGTCGGTGGCGATCAAGAAGCTCGAAGACGAGCTCAACGTGCAGATTTTCGAGCGCGGCGCGAGCGAAGTGAGCGTGACGCCGATCGGCGACCAGATCGTCACCCAGGCGCAGCGCGTGCTGGAGCAGACCTTCGCGATCAAGGAGATCGCGAAGCAGGGCAAGGACCCGCTCGTCGGCCCGTTCCGCCTCGGCGTGATCTACACGATCGGGCCGTACCTGCTGCCGACGCTCGTCAAGCAGATGATCCAGCGTGTCCCGCAGATGCCGCTGATGCTGCAGGAGAACTACACGCTGAAGCTGCTCGAACTGCTGAAGCAGGGCGAGATCGACGCCGCGATCATGGCGCTGCCGTTCCCCGAAACCGGCCTGATGGTGCGGCCGCTGTACGACGAGCCGTTCGTCGTCGCGCTGCCGGCCGGCCATCCGTGGGAGAAGCGCGACGAAATCGACGCCGAGGACCTGAAGCAGGAAACCATGCTGCTGCTCGGCAACGGGCACTGCTTCCGCGATCACGTGCTCGGCGTGTGTCCGGAACTGATGCGCTTCTCGCAGACGGCCGACGGCATCCAGAAGACCTTCGAGGGCTCGTCGCTCGAGACGATTCGCCACATGGTCGCGAGCGGCGTCGGCATCACCGTGCTGCCGCGGATGTCGGTCGCCGAGGTCGGCCCGCGCGCGAACGGCCCCGATGCCGAGCTGTTGTCGTACGTGCCGTTCAACGAACCGGTGCCCGACCGCCGCGTGGTGCTCGTGTGGCGCAAGAGCTTCACGCGGATGCCCGCGATCGACGCAATCAGCGACGCGATTGCCGCGTGCGCGCTGCCGGGCGTCGCGAAGCTCGACATGCCGGCCACGATGAACTGACGCGCCCGCGCATGCGGGTGTGGCAGCGTGATGAACGGGGTCGTGCGACCCCGTTTATTTTTCCCTATCGCATAGATGAAATTTATCAAATTCAAATAATTGATAGATGTAGATAGAATCCTCTACATGGATCGGCGTCGAGCCGGTGTGCGGGATGCACATTGAATGCAAGCGTCAAGGGAGGATGTCATGATGCGATCGGTATTGCAGCACGCGCAGCGGAACATCCCGTCGCGCGACACGGTCGTACATCGCGCCAGGGCGGCGGTTCGCGGCCTGCGTCCGATTGCGTTCGCGTACCTGGCGGACCGTGTGTATGGCGGATGAGTGCCGCCGCACGCCGGTCCTGTGTTCCCCCGATTCACCCGCCGTCGAGCCATGAGGGAGCATTGCATGTCCGATACCCGAAAAACCGCCCGCCTCGCCGGCACGACGACTGCCGGCAGCCGCTTCCCCGAGCGCGCCGCCTGCGGCGCGTGGCAACGGGAACGCGTGCCGAGGGCCGCGCACGACGTCCCGTAGTACGACAGGAGGACCCGCCTGTTCCGTTTCTTACCCCCCGCAATGCTCCACGAACCGCGCCCGGCACGTGGGGGCCTACGAGCAAGTCAAGGAGAAAAGCATGTCGAACGAAACGAAGTGTCCGTTCAACCACACCGCAGGCAGCGGCACGACGAACAAGGACTGGTGGCCGAATCAGCTGAACCTCAACGTCCTGCATCGGCATTCGGCGCTGTCCGATCCGATGGACAAGGATTTCGACTACGCCGACGCGTTCAAGCAGCTGGATCTCGACGCGGTGAAGCAGGACCTGCACGCGCTGATGACGACGTCGCAGGACTGGTGGCCGGCCGACTTCGGCCACTACGGCGGCCTGTTCATCCGCATGGCATGGCATAGCGCCGGCACGTACCGAACGGCCGACGGCCGCGGCGGCGCGGGCGGCGGGCAGCAGCGCTTCGCGCCGCTCAACAGCTGGCCGGACAACGTGAGCCTCGACAAGGCGCGCCGCCTGCTGTGGCCGATCAAGCAGAAATACGGCCGCAACATCTCGTGGGCCGACCTGCTGATCCTGACCGGCAACGTCGCGCTCGAATCGATGGGCTTCAAGACCTTCGGCTATGCCGGCGGCCGCGTCGACACGTGGGAACCGGACGACGTCTACTGGGGCTCGGAAAAGATCTGGCTGGAACTGAGCGGCGGCCCGAACAGCCGCTACACGGGCAAGCGCGAGCTCGAAAGCCCGCTCGCCGCGGTGCAGATGGGCCTGATCTACGTGAACCCGGAAGGCCCGGACGGCAACCCCGACCCGGTCGCCGCCGCGCACGACATCCGCGAGACGTTCGCGCGGATGGCGATGAACGACGAGGAAACGGTTGCGCTGATCGCGGGCGGCCACACGTTCGGCAAGACGCACGGCGCCGGCCCGGCCTCGAACGTCGGTCCCGAGCCGGAAGCCGCGGGCCTCGAGCAGCAGGGCCTCGGCTGGAAGAGCACGTTCGGCACGGGCAAGGGCAAGGACACGATCACGAGCGGCCTCGAAGTCACGTGGACGTCGACGCCGACGAAGTGGAGCAACGACTTCTTCAAGCACCTGTTCAGCTACGAATGGGAGCTCACGAAGAGCCCGGCCGGCGCGCACCAGTGGGTCGCGAAGGATGCCGGCGAGGTGATTCCCGATGCGTACGACGCGTCGAAGAAGCATCGTCCGACGATGCTGACGACCGACCTGTCGCTGCGTTTCGACCCGGCCTACGAAAAGATCTCGCGCCGCTTCTACGAGAACCCGGCCGAATTCGCCGACGCGTTCGCACGCGCCTGGTTCAAGCTCACGCACCGCGACATGGGTCCGCGTGCCCGCTATCTCGGCCCGGACGTGCCGGCGGAACACCTGCTGTGGCAGGACCCGATCCCGGCCGTCGATCACCCGCTGATCGACGACGCCGACGTCGCCGCGCTGAAGGCGAAGGTGCTGGCGACGGGCCTGTCGGTGTCGCAACTCGTGTCGACCGCCTGGGCGTCGGCGGCGACGTTCCGCGGCTCGGACAAGCGCGGCGGCGCGAACGGTGCGCGCATCCGCCTCGCGCCGCAGAAGGACTGGGAAGTGAACCGCCCGGCCGAACTCGCGACGGTGCTCGAAACGCTCGAAGGCGTGCAGAAGGCGTTCAACGACGCGCAGACGGGCGGCAAGAAGGTGTCGCTGGCCGACCTGATCGTGCTGGCCGGTGCGGCCGGCGTCGAGCAGGCGGCGAAGAACGCGGGCGTGGCGATCACGGTGCCGTTCGCACCGGGCCGGATGGATGCGTCGCAGGAAGAAACCGACGTCGAAGCAATGGCCGTGCTCGAGCCGCTCGCCGACGGTTTCCGCAACTACCTGAAGAGCGCGTACAAGACGCCGGCCGAGGCGCTGCTGGTCGACAAGGCCCAGCTGCTGACGCTGAGCGCACCGGAAATGACGGTGCTCGTCGGCGGCCTGCGCGTGCTCGGTGCGAATGCCGGCGATGCGAAGCATGGCGTGTTCACCGATCGTCCGGAAACGCTGACGAACGACTTCTTCGTGAACCTGCTCGACATGGGCACGGAATGGAAGCCGGTGTCGGCCGCGAACGACGTGTTCGAAGGGCGCGATCGCGCGACGGGCGCAGTCAAGTGGACGGGCACGCGCGTCGACCTGATCTTCGGCTCGCATGCGCAACTGCGTGCGCTGGCCGAGGTGTACGGCAGCGCGGATGCGAAGGAGAAGTTCGCGCGCGATTTCGTCGCGGCCTGGAACAAGGTGATGAACCTCGACCGCTTCGACCTCGCATGAACCCGGCCGCATCCTGACGCGGTGATGCAGTCACGCAGTAACGTGAAGCGGCCGGTCCAACGACCGGCCGTTTCTTCTCTGAACGATGTCTTGTCAAAGGAGTGACGACCATGACGCAAATGATGCTCAACATGCGTGCCGTCGCATCGCCCATTCTGCGATCGCCGGTCGAGCTGGCGCGCTACGTCGTCGGCTTCGCGATCGTCGTCGGCGGGGCGGCGGAGCTGGTCTCGCAGGCGCTGCACGCGCTCGCGCCGGTCGTGTCGATCGCCGGCGGTTGAGGGCGGTCGAGGGCGACGATGAATTCGCGACGCTAGACTGGCGAGTCGCGAACGGATGCCGCGACGCGGCATGCGGATTGCTCGACGCATTTTCGCCGGTTCAACATTTTTTCGAATGAGGAGTCCCGAAGATGGCCAAGAAAGGCAACGCCACGCAGATCAATATCGGTATCAGCGACAAGGACCGCAAGAACATCGCGGACGGCCTGTCGCGCCTGCTTGCCGATACGTTTTCGCTGTACCTGAAGACCCACAATTTCCACTGGAACGTGACCGGGCCGATGTTCAACACGCTGCACCTGATGTTCGAGGAGCAGTACAACGAGCTGTGGCTCGCGGTCGATTCCGTCGCCGAGCGGATTCGCACGCTGGGCGTCGTCGCGCCCGGCACGTTCGGCGAATTCGCGAAACTGTCGTCGGTGCCGGAAGCGAAGGGCGTGCCGGCCGCCGAGGAGATGATCCGCCAGCTCGTCGAAGGGCACGAGACGGTCGTGCGCACCGCGCGCGACATCTTCCCGATCGCCGACGCGGCGAGCGACGAGCCGACCGCCGACCTGCTCACACAGCGCCTGCAGACGCATGAAAAGACCGCATGGATGCTGCGGTCGCTGCTCGCGTAAGGCCGGCGCGGCCGGGGACGGCAGGCCGGCCCGAACTGCGGCGGCTCTGAGTCTGTCCCCTGATTGATGGGCGCCGCGGCGCGGCCGCACGCAGCGGGCCGCGGCAGTCAGCCGGCCCGCCGCGACCGTCGGCCGCGGGTCGCGCCGACATGACGCGAAGCACCGCTCGGCTCTAAAATGCCGGGATTCTCTTCCCGGTGCTTCGCCATGCTTGCCCGCTTTCCCCTGTATCTGCGGCTCGTCCGGATGGACAAGCCGATCGGCAGCCTGCTGCTGCTGTGGCCGACGCTCAACGCGCTGTGGATCGCGTCGGACGGCCATCCGCGCTGGCCGCTGCTCGTGATCTTCACGCTCGGCACGCTGCTGATGCGCTCGGCCGGCTGCGCGATGAACGATTACGCCGACCGCGATTTCGACCGCCACGTGAAGCGCACGGCCGACCGGCCGCTGACGTCGGGCAAGATCCGGGCGTGGGAAGCCGTCGCGATCGCGGTCGGGCTGTCGTTCATCGCGTTCCTGCTGATCCAGCCGCTCAATACGCTGACGAAAGAGCTGTCGGTCGTCGCGCTGTTCGTCGCCGGCTCCTACCCGTTCATGAAGCGTTTCTTCGCGATTCCGCAGGCGTATCTCGGCATCGCGTTCGGCTTCGGCATCCCGATGGCGTTCGCGGCCGTGCAGGACACGGTGCCGGTGCTGGCGTGGGTGATGCTGATCGCGAACATCTTCTGGTCGGTCGCGTACGACACCGAATATGCGATGGTCGATCGCGACGACGACATCAAGATCGGCATTCGCACGTCCGCGCTGACGTTCGGCCGTTTCGACGTCGCGGCCGTGATGGCGTGCTACGCGGTGACGCTCGGCATCTACGTGTGGATCGGCGTGACGCTCGGCTTCGGCCTCGCGTACTGGGCCGGCTGGGCGGCGGCGGTCGGCTGCGCGCTGTATCACTACACGCTGATCAAGGATCGCGAACGAATGCCGTGCTTCGCGGCGTTCCGCCACAACAACTGGCTCGGCGGCGTGCTGTTCGCGGGCATCGCCGCGCATTACCTGCTGGCCGGCAGTTGAACGACACACCGGCATACCGCGCGTTCGTGCGCGCGGCGCCAACGAAAAAGCGATCTGACGGTCGCTTTTTTTACATCCGGCGCCGGCCAAGCCGGCGCCGCCGTCGCGCTTACGCGCGGCCGAGCTCGTCGCCCATTTCCTTCGCGCGCGCTTCGGCCGCGAGCGCGCCGCGCACGATCGCTTCCTTCACGCCCTGCGCGTCGAACGCCGCGAGCGCGGCGGCCGTCGTGCCGCCCTTCGACGTCACGCGTTCGCGCAGCACGCTTGCCGGTTCGCCCGATTGCGCGGCGAGTTGCGCGGCGCCCGTGAACGTCGCGACCGCGAGCGCGCGGCCCTGCTCGTCGTTCATGCCGAGACGGCGCGCGGCTTCCTGCAGCGCTTCGATGAAATAGAACACGTACGCGGGGCCGCTGCCCGAAATCGCGGTGACCGCGTCGAGCTGCGCTTCGTCGTCGAACCACACGATCTCGCCGACCGCGCCGAGCACGCTCGACGCGAGTTCGCGGCCTGCCGCGTCGACGCCCGGCAGTGCGGCCAGGCCGGTCACGCCCATGCCGACCAGCGCGGGCGTGTTCGGCATCGTGCGCACGACGCGCGCATAGCCGCCGAGCCAGCGGGCGAGGTCGGTGCCGCGGATGCCGGCCGCGATGCTGATCACGAGCTGCGACTTCAGGTGCGGCGCGAGCGCCTGCGCGACGTCGTTCAGCACCTGCGGCTTCACCGCGAGCACGATCGCGTCGTAGTCGGCGAGCGTGGCGTCGACGGCTGCGCCGGTGCGCACGCCGAATTGCTGCGCGGCGCGCGCGCGGACGTCTTCGTTGATGTCGATGGCATACAGGCCGTCCGCGGCGACGCCGCGCTTGATCAGGCCGCCGATCAGGGCCGCGGCCATGTTGCCGCCGCCGATGAATGCGATTTTCATGATGTCGGGAATGAGCGAGTGAGTGAACGGAAAGGCGGAAAGGGCGCGGCGTTCAACGCGCGTAATCGCGCGCGCCGAAGATCGCGGTGCCGACGCGCACGATCGTCGCGCCTTCGAGCACGGCCGCGTCGAGATCGGCGGACATGCCCATCGACAGCGTGTCGAGCGGCAGACCGTCGGCGCGCAACGTGTCGAACAACGCGCGCAGCGCGCGATGCGGCGCGCGTTGCGCGTCGGTGTCGCCGGCCGGTTCGGGAATCGCCATCAGGCCGCGCAGCCGCAGCGACGGCAGCGCGGCGACCGCACGCGCGACCTCGGCCACGTCGGCCGGCGCGACGCCGCTCTTCGATGCCTCGCCGCTGATGTTCACCTGCACGCACACGTTGAGCGGCGGCAGGTGCGCGGGTCGCTGTTCCGACAGGCGCTGCGCGATCTTCAGCCGGTCGACCGAATGGACCCAGTCGAAGCGCTCGGCGACGGGGCGCGTCTTGTTCGATTGCAGCGGCCCGATGAAATGCCATTCGAGGCGCGCGCGCAGGTCGGCGAGCGCGTCGATCTTGTCGATCGACTCCTGCACGTAGTTCTCGCCGAAGGCGCGCTGCCCGGCCGCATGCGCGGCGCGCACGTCGTCGGCCGGAAACGTCTTCGACACGGCGAGCAGCGATACGGTGGCGGGATCGCGGCCGGCCGCGCGGGCGGCGTCGGCGATGCGGCGGTGAACGGAGTCGAGACGGGCGGCGAGATCGGACATGACGGGCATGGAAGCAGGCACGGAGGCAGCACGGAAACGGGCAGAAACGGGCATGAAGCCGATGCGCCGCGATACGAGGCGCATCGATCCGCTCATTATACGGACGCCGTGCGCCGGCCCGTTACGTGTGAAGAGGCCTTACCGCGCCATGCGCCTCGCGAATACGTCGAGTATTCGCTTCGTCGCAATCCTTGCGCTCGGCCCTTCTGGGGGCCGGTGCAAGCCCGCTATTAGCGTGAACAGGCCCTAACCGTACAGCAAATGCTCGACGAGCTGGATCCAGTGGGTGACCGGAATCTGCGTGCCGCTTTGCAGGTGCGCGATGCAGCCGATGTTGCCGGACACGATCATCTGCGGTTCGAGCGCCTGCAGCTTCAGCAGCTTCTGCTTGCGCAACCGGTACGACAGCGACGGCTGCGTCAGCGAGTAGGTGCCGGCCGAGCCGCAGCACAGGTGGCTGTCGGCCGGCAGCCGCACGTCGATGCCGAGCGTTTCGAGCAGGCGCTCGACCTTGCCGCGCGACTGCTGGCCGTGCTGCAGCGTGCACGGCGGGTGGTACGCGACCGTATGGATCGCGCGGCGCCGCGCGATCGTCGCGAGTTCGGCCTCGAACGCGAGCAGCACGTCGGAGATGTCGCGGGTCAGCGACACGATGCGCTGCGCCTTCTCCGCGTAGGCCGGATCGTCGCGCAGCAGGTGCGCGTATTCGAGCACCGTCACGCCGCAGCCCGACGCGTTCATCACGATCGCTTCGGCACCCTGTTCGACGTGGGGCCACCACGCGTCGATGTTGCGGCGCGCGTCGTCGAGCGCTTCGTCGTGATAGTTCAGGTGCAGGCGGATCGCGCCGCAGCAGCCCGCGTCGGGCGAGACGACCGTCTCGATGCCGAGTGCGTCGAGCACGCGCGCGGTCGCGATGTTGATGTTCGGCAGCATCGACGGCTGCACGCAGCCGCCGAGCATCAGCATCTTGCGCGTATGCGTGCGGTGCGGCCATTCGAGCAGCCGCGTGCGCGGCGGCACCTTGTCGCGCAGCCGCTTCGGCAGCAGCGGCCGCACGTGCTGGCCGAGCCGCATCACCGGCGAGAACAGCGCGGCGTTCGGCACGACGCTCGCGAGCACGCGGCGCATGAGCCGCTGCTGGACGGGGCGCTCCACCTGCGCCTCCACGTGCTTGCGGCCGATCTCGACGAGCCGGCCGTACTGGACGCCGGACGGGCAGGTCGTCTCGCAGCTGCGGCACGTGAGGCAGCGGTCGAGATGCTGTTGCGTGCTGCGCGTGACGGGCGCGCCTTCGACCATCTGCTTGATCAGGTAGATGCGTCCGCGCGGGCCGTCGAGTTCGTCGCCGAGCAGTTGATAGGTCGGGCAGGTCGCGGTGCAGAACCCGCAGTGCACGCACTTGCGCAGGATCGCGTCGGCCTCGTCGCCGTCGGGCGTGTTGCGAATGAAATCGGCGAGGTTCGTTTGCATCGATCCCTCAGAGGTCGGGGTAAAGCCGGCCGCGATTGAAGATGCGCGCGGGATCGAACGCGCTCTTCAGCCCGCGGTGGATCTTCATCATCGGCGCGGGCAGCGGCGTGAACACGCCCGCGCTGCGGTCGTAGGTGTCGCCCGCGCGGAACAGCGTCGCATGGCCGCCGGCCTGCTTCGCGCTCATGCGCACGGTTTGCGCGTCGGCGTCGGTGATCCACCAGCGCTGCGCGCCGCCCCATTCCATCAACTGGGTGCCGGGCAGGTGCATCGGTTCGGTGATCGACGGCAGCGACAGGCGCCACAGCGCATAGCCGGGCGGGATGCCGTTGAAGAACGGATCGGTATGCTCGCGCAGGCCGGACCAGAAGCGCTCGGCCTCGACCGCGTCGACGACTTCGCCGCCGAGCAGCGTTTTCGCGGATTTCACGGCGGCTTCCGCGCCCGACAGGCGCAGCACGAGCGTGCCGTTGCGCCACGCGCTCGCACTGACCGGCAGCGGATGGCCGCCCCATTCGTTGAGCTTGCGCACCGCGTCGGTCGCGGTCATCTCGAACTTCAGCGTGACTTCGGCGACGGGCATCGGCAGCACCTTGATCGACAGGTCGAGCATCAGCCCGAGCGTGCCGAGCGCGCCGGCCATCAGCCGCGACACGTCGTAGCCGGCGACGTTCTTCACGACTTGCCCGCCGAAGCGCAGCCTTTCGCCGCGGCCGTTCATCAGCGTGGTGCCGAGCACGAAATCGCGCGGTGCGCCGCAGGTGGCGCGGCGCGGGCCCGCGAGGCCGGCCGCGACGCAGCCGCCGATAGTGGCCGAACGGCCGAAGTGCGGCGGCTCGAACGGCAGCATCTGGCCGCACTCGGCGAGGACGGTTTCAAGCTGCGCGAGCGGCGTGCCCGCGCGGACCGTGACGACGAGTTCGGCCGGGTCGTACGACACGATGCCCTGAAACGCGCGCGTGTCGAGTATTTCGCCCTCGAGCGCCTGGCCGTACCAGTCCTTGGTGCCGCCGCCGCGAATCCGCAGCGGCCGGCCGTCGGCGCTGGCGGCGCGCACACGCTCGGCCCATCCGGCGACGATGTCGTCCTCTTCCATGTTCCGTTGCTTTCTCGTCTCGTTGTCCGGTCGATTGTACCGGGGTGGCGCGATTCCACATCGTGACTATCCCTAAGCCCCGTCTCGCATGCGGCATGCTCGCACCGGCGCGCGAACGCGCCGCGCGGGCACGGCAGACCGCCGCGGCGCGGCCACCGGTGCGGGCCGCGACCCGCGCGCGCCGCTCAGAAGCGCGGCAGGTCAGGGTGCGGCAGCAGCCCGCCGCGCACGTGCTGGCGCCCGTATTCGGCGCAGCGCGCGCGGGTCGGGATGCCCTTGTCCGGGTTCAGCAGCCCGGCCGGATCGAACGCGCGCTTGACCGCGAAGAACGCATCGCGCTCCTGCGGCGAGAACTGCACGCACATCGAATTGAGTTTTTCGATGCCGACGCCGTGCTCGCCCGTCACGCTGCCGCCGAATTCCACGCAGCATTCGAGGATTTCCGCGCCGAACTGCTCGGCGCGGTGCAGCTCGTCCGGATCGTTCGCGTTGTACAGGATCAGCGGATGCATGTTGCCGTCGCCCGCATGGAACACGTTGATGCAGCGCAGCCCGTAGCGCGTTTCGAGCTGCTCGATGCGCGCGAGCAGCGGGCCGATCGCGCGGCGCGGCACGGTGCCGTCCATGCAGTAATAATCGGCGGAAATGCGGCCGGCGGCCGGGAACGCGTTCTTGCGGCCGGACCAGAAGCGCAGCCGCTCGCTTTCATTGCGCGACACCTGGATGCGCGTCGCGCCGTGTTCGCGCAGCACGGCCGTCATCCGCACGATTTCCTCGGCGACTTCTTCCGGCGTGCCGTCCGATTCGCACAGCAGGATCGCCTTCGCGTCGAGGTCGTAGCCCGCGTGCGTGAACGCCTCGACGGCCTGCGTGGCCGGCTTGTCCATCATTTCGAGCCCGGCCGGGATGATGCCCGACGCGATGATCGCCGCCACCGCCTCGCCGCCCTTGATGACGTCGTCGAAGCTCGCCATCACGAGCTGCGCGGTCTGCGGTTTCGGGATCAGCTTCACCGTGACTTCGGTGACGATCGCGAACATCCCTTCGCTGCCGATCATCACGGCGAGCAGGTCGAGACCGGGCATGTCGAGCGCGAGCGAGCCGAATTCGACGACCTCGCCGTCGATCGTCACCGCGCGCACGCGCATCACGTTGTGCACGGTCAGCCCGTATTTCAGGCAGTGGACGCCGCCGGAATTTTCCGCGACGTTGCCGCCGATCGTGCAGGCGATCTGCGACGACGGATCGGGCGCGTAATACAGGCCGTACGGCGCGGCCGCTTCCGAGATCGCGAGGTTGCGCACGCCGGGCTGCACGATCGCCGTGCGCGCGTACGGGTCGACTTCGACGATGCGCGTGAAGCGCGCGAGCGACAGCACGACGCCGAGCGCGATCGGCAGCGCGCCGCCCGACAGGCTCGTGCCGGCGCCGCGCGGCACGATCGGCACTTCCATGCGGCGGCAGATCTGCACGATCCGCTGCACCTGCGATTCGGTTTCCGGCAACGCGACCGCGAGCGGCAGCCGGCGGTACGCGGACAGGCCGTCGCATTCGTACGGTGCCGTGTCCTCGTCGCGGTACAGCAGGCAGTGCGTCGGCAGCACGGCCATCAGCGCCTGCACGACTTCGCGCTGGCGCTGCGCGCGTGCGGCGCTCGACAGTTCGACGGGAGCGTTCATAGGGTCTCCTGCGTGGGGCGCGAGCTCGCGCCGCCGGGTCAGCACGTGAAGATCTTGCCCGGATTCATCAGGTTGCGCGGATCGAGCGCGAGCTTGATCGCGCGCATCGTGTCGATCGCGTTGTCGCCGTGCTCCTTCGGCAGGAAGCGCATCTTGTGCAGCCCGACGCCGTGCTCGCCCGTGCAGGTGCCGCCCAGCCGCAGCGCGCGCTCGACGATCCGGTCGTTGATGTGCTCGGCTTCGGCGAGCTCCTCGGGCTTGTCGGGATCGATCAGGATCGCGACGTGGAAATTGCCGTCGCCGACGTGGCCGACGATCGGGCAGGGCAGCGACGACGCGCGCAGGTCGACCTCGGTTTCCTCGACGCATGCGGCGAGCTGCGAGATCGGCACGCACACGTCGGTCGTCACCGCGCGGCAGCCCGGTTTCAGCTGCAGCATCGCGAAGTACGCGTTGTGGCGCGCGGACCAGAGCCGCGTGCGATCCTCGGGGCGCGTCGCCCATTCGAAGCCCTGGCCGGCGTTCTGGCCGGCGAGCGCCTGCACGAGTTCGGCCTGTTCCTTCACGCCGGCGTCGGTGCCGTGGAATTCGAAGAACAGCGTCGGCGCTTCGGTCAGCGTCAGGTTCGAGTGACGGTTGATCGAGCGCACCGCGAGCGCATCGACGAATTCGACGCGCGCGATCGGCACGCCGATCTGGATCGTCTCGATCACGGTGCGGACCGCGTCGCCCATCGTCGGGAACGTGCAGATCGCGGCCGACACGGCCTCGGGCAGCGGGTGCAGGCGCAGCGTGATCTCGGTGATCACGCCGAGCGTGCCTTCGGACCCGACGAACAGCCGCGTGAGGTCGTAGCCGGCCGACGACTTGCGCGCGCGCGAGCCGGTTTTGACTACGCGGCCGTCCGCGAGCACCGCGGTCAGGCCGAGCACGTTCTCGCGCATCGTGCCGTAGCGCACGGCATTGGTGCCCGATGCGCGGGTCGCGGTCATGCCGCCGATGCTGGCGTCGGCGCCCGGATCGATCGGGAAGAACAGGCCGGTGTCGCGCAGCGCTTCGTTGAGCGCCTTGCGCGTGATGCCCGGCTCGACCGTCACGGTCAGGTCTTCGGCGTTGATCGACAGCACGCGGTTCATTTCCGACAGGTCGAGCGACACGCCGCCGCGCACCGCGAGCAGGTGGCCTTCGAGCGACGAGCCGGCGCCGTACGGGATCAGCGGCACGCTGTAGAGCGAGCACAGCGACACGACTTCGCGCACGTCGTCGGTGCTGCGCGCGAACACGACGGCGTCGGGCAGTTGCGGATCGAACGGGGATTCGTCGCGGCCGTGATGGGCGCGAACCGCGTCGGCGGTCGACACGCGCTCGCCGAAAGCGGCGCGCAGCGCATCGAGCATGGCGGGGGGCAGCGGGCGGCGCGTGGCGACCGGCGGGGCAGGGTGATTCACGAATGTCTCCTGACTGCTTGTCGAACTTTCGGCCCATTCTACGCTGTAACGTCCGCTGCGCCTCCCGCCGCGGGCTGCGATAATTGCGTTCCAGCCAACCGGGCCGCGTGGCGGCCGCGCACGAGAGGACATTCGCATGGGCAACCGCTTGAGCAAGATCGCGACGCGCACGGGCGACGACGGCACCACCGGGCTCGGCGACGGGCGGCGCATCGGCAAGGACGACGCGCGGATCGCCGCGATCGGCGACGTCGACGAACTGAACTCGAATCTCGGCGTGCTGCTGGCCGAGACGCTGCCGGACGACGTGCGCACGGCGCTCGTCACGATCCAGCACGATCTGTTCGATCTCGGCGGCGAGCTGTGCATTCCCGGCCACACGGTGCTCGACGACACGCATCTCGCGCGCCTCGACCAGTGGCTCGCCGACTACAACGCGACGCTGTCGCCGCTGAAGGAATTCATCCTGCCGGCCGGCTCGCGCGCGGCGTCGCTCGCGCACGTCTGCCGAACCGTGTGCCGCCGCGCGGAGCGCTCGATCGTCGCGCTTGGGCGCGGCGACACGCTCAATGATGCACCGAGGCGGTACGTGAACCGGCTGTCCGACCTGCTGTTCGTGCTAGCGCGCGTGCTGAACCGCGCCGGCGGCGGCGCCGACGTGCTGTGGGAGCGCGGGCGCGTCCGCTAGCGCTCCGTCACGCTTTTGCGCACTGCGACAATTTGCCCGGCGGACGCTTGCTTTTAAACATGTATTGTGTGTGCATGTTTAAAGGAGAACGAACATGACCCACATCACCGCTGACCAGATGGCCCGTGTGAAGGCCACCGCCCCCGTCCTCGCCGAGCACGGCGCGACGATCACGAAGCATTTCTATCAGCGCATGTTCGCGCGTCATCCGGAACTGAAGAACCTGTTCAACCAGACGCACCAGAAGACCGGCAGCCAGCCCGAGACGCTCGCGAAGGCCGTCTATGCGTATGCGGCCAACATCGACAACCTCGGCGCGCTGGGCGGCGCGGTGTCGCGCATCTCGCACAAGCACGCGAGCCTGAACATCCGCCCCGAGCATTACCCGATCGTCGGCGAGAACCTGCTCGCGTCGATCGTCGAAGTGCTCGGCGACGCGGTCGATGCCGACACGCTCGAAGCGTGGCGCGTCGCGTACGGCCAGCTCGCGCAGATCATGATCGGCGCCGAGGCCGACCTGTACGCGAACGCCGCGTGGAGCGGCTTCCGCCCGTTCAAGGTCGCGCGCAAGGTGCGTGAAAGCGACGAGATCACGTCGTTCTACCTGACGCCCGCCGACGGCGGCGACGCGCCGACATTCGAGCCGGGCCAGTACATCACGGTGAAGCGCTTCGTCGGCGATCTGGGCGTCGACCAGCCGCGCCAGTACAGCCTGTCCGATGCGCCGCACGGCCAGTGGCTGCGCATCTCGGTGAAGCGCGAAGCCGGCAGGCCGGAAGTGATTCCGGCCGGCAAGGTGTCGACGCTGATGCACGACGGCGTCGAAGAGGGTGCGATCGTCGAAGCGACCGCGCCGATGGGCGACTTCTCGCTGAAGCGCGACGTGGATACGCCGGTCGTGCTGATCTCGGGCGGGGTCGGCATCACGCCGATGATGTCGATGGCGTCGACGCTGATCGCCGAAGGCAGCCAGCGCGAAGTACGGTTCATTCATGCGTGTCGTTCGGGCGCGGTGCATGCGTTCCGCGACTGGCTGAACGACGCGGCGCGCGAGCACGCGAACGTGAAGCGCACGGTGCTGTACGAACTGGTCGGCCCGAACGATCGTGCCGGCGTCGATCACGACCTCGAAGGGCGCCTCACGCCGGAGCGCGTGAAGCAATACGCGCTGGTGCCGGACGCCGATTACTACATCTGCGGCCCGGTCGCGTTCATGAAGGCGCAGCGCGATGCGCTCGTCTCCCTCGGCGTCGCGCCGGAACGCGTGAACACCGAGATCTTCGGTTCGGGCGCGCTCGAGTGAGGTGCTGACGGCCGTTTTCAGCCGGCGCAACGACGCAATGACGAAGCCCGGCGCGAGCCGGGCTTTTTACTTGCAACACTGTACGGGCGACTTCAGGCGCGCAGCATCAGCGTGGCGTGGTAGCGCCACACCTTCGGATCGGCACTGACGAGCGGCATGCCTTCGTGTAGCGCCTGCGCGACCATCACGCGGTCGAACGGATCGGCATGGTCCGGGAAATCCGGCAACGCGGCGACCGCCTCCGCGTGATCGCTGCTGATCGGCAGCTCCGTAAAACCGGCGAGCCGGAACGCTGAACGGGCATCCCGCGGATGAACGGGGAGGTTGCCCTTGCGATACTTGATTGCAATTTCCCAGATCGATGCGGCACTGACGTACAGCGTGTTCTGGGGATCCTCGATCAACGCGGCCGCGGTTGCCGAAAGTTGCGGCGCGCCTTCAGCCGCCCAGAGCGCGATGTGCGTATCGAGCAGCAGCTTCACGGTGCGAGCCCTTGGTCGGAGCTGGCATCGAAGTCGGCGGCGATCGATTCATCGCCGGCATTGAATGCTTCGACGGTGGTCGGGATGTTCAGTCCGGCAAGCAACTGACGGGCTGCGCCGATCCGCTTCGGCGCGGCGTAAGGAACGATCCGGGCGACCGGATGACCATTGCGGGCGATCACGACTTCGGATTCCCGCCCCAATTCCAGCGCTTCAACGAGGCTTGAAAGCCGCGACTTGGCATCGTGCATGTTGACGATCGGCATGGTCGATCCTGTGGTTAGCTAGATGATGTTAGCTAGTCTAGCAGAGCGACACGCCGACCGCAGCCTGGCCGCATGGCCAATCCGCCGCCAGGCGGGGCCACACGGTCAGCCTGTCGGCGTGCTTCAGTTGCCGCTGCCGCGCGCGACGCGGCGTGCCTTCACCGATTCCGCGAGGCCTTCGAGCACCTTCACGCTGTCGTCCCACGCGATGCATGCGTCGGTGATGCTCTGGCCGTAGGTCAGCGCGCAGCCTTCCTTCAGGTCCTGGCGGCCCTCGACGAGGTGCGACTCGATCATCACGCCGACGATGCGCTCGTCGCCGGCTGCGATCTGGCGGCCGATGTCGGCACACACGGGGATCTGGTTCTCGTGCTTCTTCGAGCTGTTCGCGTGGCTCGCGTCGATCATCAGGCGCGCGGCGAGGCCGGCCTTGCCGATGTCCGCGCAGGCGGCGTTCACGCTGTCCGCGTCGTAGTTCGGCGCCTTGCCGCCGCGCAGGATCACGTGGCAGTCCTCGTTGCCGGCCGTCGACACGATCGCCGAATGGCCGCCCTTCGTCACCGACAGGAAATGGTGCGGTTGCGACGCCGCCTTGATCGCGTCGACCGCGATCTTCACGTTGCCGTCGGTGCCGTTCTTGAAGCCGACCGGGCACGACAGCCCCGACGCGAGCTCGCGGTGCACCTGCGACTCGGTCGTGCGCGCGCCGATCGCGCCCCACGAGATCAGGTCGGCGATGTACTGCGGGCTGATCATGTCCAGGTATTCGGTCGCGGCCGGCAGCCCCATTTCGTTGATCTGCAGCAGCAGCTCGCGCGCGGTGCGCAGCCCTTCGTTGATCTTGAAGCTGTTGTCGAGGTGCGGATCGTTGATGAGCCCCTTCCAGCCGACCGTCGTGCGCGGCTTCTCGAAGTACACGCGCATCACGATTTCCAGTTCGCCCTTGAAGCGCTCGCGTTCCTTCACGAGCCGGCCCGCGTATTCGATCGCCGCCTTCGTGTCATGGATCGAGCACGGCCCGATCACGACGATCAGCCGGTCGTCCATCCCGTGCAGGATGCGGTGCATCGACTGGCGCGAGTGGTAGATCAGCTCGGACGCGGCTTCGGAGCACGCGAATTCGCGGATCAGGTGGGCGGGCGGCGTCAGTTCCTTGAGTTCGCGGATGCGGACGTCGTCGGTGTTGTGCGGGGGCATGCTGTTTCTCCTAATTTTCCGGGGCGCCGTTCGGTCAATGCGCGTGCGGCAGATTCATCAATTCGGGCAATTCAGTGGCGCTGGTCGCGGCTGCGGGGCGGCTTGCGGCGGCGACCGGCTGGCGAAGGGCGAAAAAAAACCGCCGGGTTCGCCGGCGGTTTTTTCGGGAATTTCGGTTGCGCGTTACGCGCCATCAACCCTCTCGATCCGCCAGCGGTCTGAGATACCAAAAAAAGTAAAAGTAAAACTTGGCGGACATGACGGAAATTCGGCTCGTCAAAAAAGTTGATTCGGAATTTATACCCCGTCCCCGGGCGGCTGGCAACCAGGAGGCGTCGAAAATGCGGATAATCCGCGCGTTTTCTTCAAAATGCGCGGATTGTCTGCGCTGCGATGCGGTTATGCCGTACCGCCGACCGTCATCTTGTCGATCCGCAGGGTCGGCTGGCCGACGCCGACCGGCACGCTCTGGCCTTCCTTGCCGCACACGCCGACGCCCGTGTCGAGCGACATGTCGTTGCCGATCATGCTCACGTACTTCAGCGATTCCGGGCCGCTGCCGATCAGCGTCGCGCCCTTGACCGGGTAGGTGATCTTGCCGTTCTCGATCATGTACGCCTCGGACGCCGAGAACACGAACTTGCCGTTCGTGATGTCGACCTGGCCGCCGCCGAAGTTCACCGCGTACAGGCCGTTCTTCACCGACGCGAGGATTTCCTGCGGATCCTTGTCGCCGTTCAGCATGTAGGTGTTGGTCATGCGCGGCATCGGCAGCGCCGCGTACGACTCGCGCCGCGCGTTGCCCGTGACCGGCATCTTCATCAGGCGCGCGTTCAGCGTGTCCTGGATGTAGCCCTTCAGGATGCCGTCCTCGATCAGCGTCGTGCACTGCGTCGGGTTGCCTTCGTCGTCGATGTTCAGCGAGCCGCGGCGGTTCGGCAGCGTGCCGTCGTCAACGACGGTCACGCCCTTCGCGGCGACCTGCTCGCCGATCCGGCCCGCGAACGCGGACGAGCCCTTGCGGTTGAAGTCGCCCTCGAGGCCGTGGCCGATCGCCTCGTGCAGCAGCACGCCCGGCCAGCCCGGTCCGAGCACGACCGTCATCGCACCGGCCGGCGCGGGGCGCGCGTCGAGGTTGACGAGCGCCGCGTGCACGGCGTCGTCGACATAGCGCGACAGGATTTCATCGGTGAAGTAGCCGTAGTCGAAGCGGCCGCCGCCGCCGCCCGAGCCGATCTCGCGGCGGCCGTTCTGTTCGGCGATCACCGTGACCGACACGCGCACGAGCGGCCGGATGTCGGCCGCGAGCGCGCCGTCGCTGCGCGCGACCAGCACGACGTCGTATTCGCCGGCGAGGCCGGCCATCACCTGCGTGACGCGCGGGTCGCGCCCGCGTGCCATCTGCTCGATGCGTTCGAGCAGCTTGACCTTGGCCGTCGCGTCGAGCGACGCGAGCGGGTCGGACGGCAGGTACAGGTCGCGGCCCGAGATGCCTGTCAGCGACGTGGCCGCCTTGATCTTCTGGCGGCCGCCGCCGGCCGCCGCGATCGCCTTGGTCGCGGCGGCGGCTTGCGCGATCGCTTCGGGCGACAGGTCGTCCGAGTACGCGAACGCGGTGCGGTCGCCCGCGACCGCGCGCACGCCGACGCCCTGGTCGATGCTGAAGCTGCCCGATTTGACGATGCCTTCCTCGAGGCTCCACGCTTCGCTGCGGGTCGCCTGGAAGTACAGGTCCGCGTAGTCGACGCGATGCGTGAAGATGTCGGCGATCGTGCGCGTGAGCAGGCTTTCGTCGAGGCCGTACGGCGTGAGCAGGATGTCCTTCGCCAGCGCGAGGTTGCGGATGCCGGGTTCGATGATGTTCATGCGGATATCGGGAGTTCTCAAAAAGTTGTCGGGTGCTGCCGGGCAGATGGGTGGGCCGCGCGGCGTTTCAAGCGGTGCGGCGGATTCAGGTCAGCACGCGGTGCCGCCACGCGGGCAGGCTCTGGCGTACGTCGGCGATGCGCTGCGGATCGAGCGTGCCGAGCACGACGCTCGCGCCCTCGTCGCGCACCGCGACGAGCTCGCCCCACGGGTCGATCAGCATGCTGTGGCCCCACGTGCGCCGGCCGTTCTCGTGCTTGCCGCCCTGCGCGGCCGCGAGCACGTAGCACTGGTTCTCGACGGCCCGCGCGCGCAGCAGCGTTTCCCAGTGCGCGCGGCCCGTCGTATACGTAAACGCCGACGGCACGACCATCAGCGCGCAGTCGCCCATGCGGCGATACAGCTCCGGAAAGCGGAGATCGTAACAGACCGACAGGCCGACCTGCCCGAACGGCGCGTCGAACGTGACGACCGTGTCGCCCGCACGGATCGTGCGCGCCTCGTCGAACGATTCGTCGCCTTTCTCGAAGTTGAACAGGTGGATCTTGTCGTAGCGGGCGACCTCGTTGCCGGACGGATCGAACACCAGCGTCGTGTTCAGCACGCGATCGGGTTCCGGCGCCTTCAGCGGCAGCGTGCCGCCGATCACCCAGATGCCGTGGCGGCGCGCGGCGTCGGCGAGGAACTGCTGGATCGGGCCGTCCCGGTACGGTTCGGCAAGCGCGAGCTTGTCGGTGTCGCGGTGGCCCATGAAGCAGAAATACTCGGGCAGCAGCACGAGCTGCGCGCCTTCGCCGGCGGCTTCCGCGATCAGGCGGCGCGCTTCGGCGAGATTGCGTGTGACGTCCGGCGTGCTCACCATCTGCAGCGCGGCGACCCGGAAGGGCGTGGCGGAACGGGCGTGGTCGGTCATCGCGGAATCGGTTGCGTCATAAATGGGGTGCGGCCCGGCGCCTTGCGCGGTTCGATGCGCGCTCAATGGCTCGATGCATCGGCCGGACCGTGATTCATCTTACCCTGATCGCCGCGCACCCGCTCGATGTGCGGGTGCGCCCACGAGCCGGTGATCGCGTAGTCGAGCGCGAACGCGTGCGACAGCGTCTCCGACAGCGCGTAGTTCGCGGCCAGCACGCCGACGCCGAGCAGCGGGTTGATGATGGCCGCCCCGATCGCGGCCGCGCCCGCGCTGATCTTCGGCGCGACATGCGCATGCAGATCCTGCGTCTCGGCGCCGAGATCGACCGCGCCGCGCACGGTGACGTTCGCGGGGCCCGTCATCATCGAGAAGTCGTCGGTGCGCGCGATCCCGTTCGAAATCCGGCCGGTACCGGTGATCTTGTCGAACGGCAGCCCCTTGCCGACCACGTCGCGGAAGTTCAGCGTCAGGAAGCGCGCGAGGCTCTGCAGGCTCAGCACGCCGAGCAGTTTCGCCGCGCCCGGATCGACCTTCAGGATCTGCCCGTGTTCGAGGTCGACCGCGACCTGGCCGCCGAGCGACGGGAAGTCGAGCGCGGTCGGGCCGCCGTGCCAGCCGACCTTGCCCGTGACCGAGCCGTGACCGCCCGCGAGCGTGCGCGGCAGGCCGACGCGGTCGAGCAGCGCGCCCGCGTTGTCGATGTCGAGCTTGAAGTCGAACACGGTGCGGCGCGGCGCGTCGTTTTCGCCGGCGCCGCGGGCGAGCGCGCGGCGCGACGTGCGCCAGTTGCCGGTCGCCGTGAGCTTCGCGGCCGGGTTCGACAGTTCCAGCTTGTCGAGCTGCCACACGGGCGTGCCGTCCTCGTCGAGGTTGCGCGCGTTGACGACGAGCCGGCCGATGTCGTGATCGCGTGCGACGACCTGGTCGACGATCAGGTCGATCGACGGCATCGGGCGGTCGGTCGGCGTCGGCAGGTTCATCGCGCGGCCGACGAGGTCGTGCTGCGCACTCTGCGGCACGACGAGCTTCGCGAGCCGCGCGTTCAGCACGCCCGCGCCGTTGTGACCGCCGCCCGGCGCCCACGACAGGTAGCCCGACACCTGGTTCGACGCGATGTTCGCCTGCCAGAGGTCGTCGACGTGCGACGCGCCGATGATCACGTTCTCCCAGTTGCGCTTGAGCAGCTTCAGCGTGCCGAAGTGGAGCGCGAAGCGCTTCGGCGTGAAGCTCGCGACGTCGATGCGCGGGGCGGCCGGCGGCTCCGGTGCGCGCGGCGTGTCGGGCTGCAGCGTGCGGGCCAGTGCGAGCCACGCGTCGGCGTCGAGCTCGTTGACGTCGACGGCCGCGCTCACGCCGTCCTGCGGCATGTCGGGCATCCGGTGGATGCCCATCGCACCGCGTACCGCGCGCAGCGGCTGGCCGCGCGTCGCGTCGAGCAGGTAGGTCGCGGTCACCGGGCCGAGCGTCAGGTCGGCGTGTTCGAGGCGTTTGCCGTCCGCCTGCGGCGCCGGCTGCAGCGTGAAGCGGAACGGCATCGGCGTGCCGGCCGGTTTCGCGAACGGCGCCGGGAAGTTCAGCGCCACGCCCGTCAGGTCGGATTGCGCGCTGACGTCGGGCAGGCGGCCCGGCGCGCCGCGCACCGCGACCTTGTACGGCGCGTCGCCGACCACGTGCTCGAGCAGCGCGGCGGCCGCGCCGTGCAGGTTCAGGCCGCGCGCGGCGTCGAGCGCGAGCCGGCCGTCGACGTCCACCGCGTACGGGCCGTGCGACTGGAAGGTGCCGTTCGCGCGCACCGGGCCGCCGAGGAAGCGCCCCGACAGCGCGTGCAGCGACGCGCCGGCCTCGGTGAAGCGGACGCTGCCGCGCAGCGCCGACAACGGTGGTACGCCGCTGGTCGACAGCGTGTTGCCGCCGAACGCGAGCGCGCCTTCGACGTGCGTGTGCGGATGGGGGACGTGCTGCGGAATCGTGATCTTGAGCGCGAGCGACGCGGGGCCCTGCGCATCGATGCGCTGGCCGATGTGGCCGCTCATCGTGCCGAGCGAGCTGTTGTCCGCGTAGTCGATCAGGTCGGCGAGCGGGCCCTGCGCATGGCCGTCGATGATCAGCGGCGAGTGCGACGGATTGCCGAGATCGTCGATGCGGCCGGTGACCTTCGTCAGCGCGACGTGCTTGTAGTGCGCGCGCGCGATGTCGAAGCGCAGCTTGTTCTGCGCGAGCTCGAACACGCCGTCGATCCCGTCGAGCGCGGGCCAGACGCTCGGCGTGCCGTTCGCGAGCTTGCGCGGCGGGTACGGCGTCGGCTCGAAGCGGCCGCCGGTGAACGGCGCGACGATGTGGAACACGCCGGCGTCCGGCTCGTGTTCGAACGGGAATTTTTCGAGCGGGCCGCGCGCGACGATCGACGCGCCCTTGGTCACCTTGCCGTCCTGCAGCGCGTGGCCGAGATAGTCGCGCAGGTGCTCGGACATCCCGGTCGGCAGGTAGCGCGGAATGCGCGCGACCGACGCGCGCGCGAAATCGGCGCGCAGGTCGAGCGAGCCGCGGCCGTGGCCGGGGTTCGTGTACGAGCCCGACACCGCGATTTCGGCATCGGGGTTCGACACGAGGAAGTCGGGCAGCGACACGTCGACGCGCGCGTGCTTGTCGCCGGGCGCGGGCGTGATCGTCCATTTGGCGTTGCCGCGCAGCCGGTCGAACGTCAGGCGCGGCTCGTCGAATTCGCCGGGCACGGTGACGGCCGCGTTGACCGTGTCGATATGCGCGGCGCCGCCCGTCTCGTTCGCATCGACGCGGCCCCACAGGTTCTCGACGCCCGGCCAGCCGGCGCGCGGGTGGCCGCGCGGCGAGAGCCCGGGCGGCGGCTCCTGCGCAGCGAAGCTGATGCCTTGCAGATCGCCGAGGAAGCGGTAGCGGACGATCGGCGCGGCGCCCATGCGCCGCTCCTCGTCGACGAGATCGGCGTGCGCGGGTTTCGCGCGCTCGACCTCGATGTGATAGTTCGACACCATCCCGCGCGGGTCGATCTTGATCAGCTCGTTGCGCAGGCGCGCCGGCAGCGGCAGCCCGCGGATGAATTCGCTGAGGATGCCGAGATCGACGCGGTCGCCGACCACGCTGAGCAGTTGCCCCTGGTTCGCGGTCGGCACGCGGTAGCGCGCCGTCAGCGTCGACAGCGCGAGCGAGCGGGCGAGCGGCGTGCCGTCCGGCAGCGGCGGCTGGCCGAGCTCCGCATTGAAGCGCGTCAGGTGCAGCGTGTAGTCGTGGCCCGCATCGAGCACCATGTCCCAGCCGAAGCCGACCGTCGGCACGTCGAGCCGCGGTTGCGTCGGGCGCACGCGCAGCGCGACATCGGCGCCTTGCAGGTCGCCGCCCGCCGAGTGCAGGTGGCCGTCGCCGAAGGTCGCCCAGATCGCGTTGTCGATCCGGCCCGCGTGGATCGTGAGCGGCACGTCGAGATAGCGCGTCAGCGTCTGCAGGTCGACGGGGCCGGTCGACAGGTACGCGTCGCCGGTCCAGTTCGCCGGTTTGCCGATCGGCGCGAGCGGCTTGTGCTTGAAGCGCGCGCGGAAATCGAGCGGGCCGAGCAGCAGCGTGCCGTTCGCGGGCGCCTGCAGCGCGACCTTGTGCACGCGGCCGTCGTTGAGCACCGCGATCCGGATGCCCGACAGCACCAGCTCCGGTGCGTCGTGCTGCGCGTCGCGCCAGCGCAGCGTGCCGCCGCGCAGCACGATCGCCTCCTGCTTCAGCAGCCAGGTGCCGAACGTGTCGTTGCCGCCGTGGGTGGTCGCGACGCCGACGCCCGCGACGCTCAGCGAGCCGTCGGCCGCACGCGCGACGACGAGGTCGGGCTGGTCGACGATCAGGCTCGACAGCGCGGGCGACAGCCGCAGCAGCGACATCCACGACAGCGCGGCCGTCGCGTGCGGCACCGACAGCGCGACCTGGCCGTCACGGCCGCGGATCGTCAGGTTCGTGAGTTCGACGCCCGGCTGCATGCCGGACCAGTTCGGGGAAAGCTTGCCGATCGAAAGCTGCGCGTGGAGCTTGTCGGACACGGCGCGCTCGATGCGCGGGCGGAATTCGTCGATGCGGGGCAGCAGCACGTAGCGCAGCCCGAGGAAGGCGCCGGCCGCGACGAAGTAGGTGCCGATCCCGACTGCCAGCGTCACCCTGAACACGCGACGCAGGACCGGATGATCGTGCTTCGGAGGTCCCGCTTCGGGCGCAGCTACGGCGGATTCCTGACGGTCGGACATGCGGCGGACGGGCGGCGATATGGTAGTTTTGCAGACTGACGTTGAAATGTATCACACGGGTTCGTGCCGGCGGCCGTTGGGGCAGCACGGCACGGGCTTTCCGGCGCGCGGTGTCGCGACGGGCGCACGCGCGTCCGGCGAGGCCGCGCCGAGTCCATGGGGCCGGCGGGCAGCGGGGCGCGCACGCGCCGGCCCGCTGCCCGCCGGCCTTTCCGCCAGGCCCGCTTCTCGATGACCGACGCTTCCGCCCTGATCAGCACGTCCTATTCCCGATACCTTGCCCGCGCGGCTGCCGCGCGGCCCGCGCTGGCCGAGCAGGTCGCCGCGTGGGCGGCCGCGCCGCTCGGCCGCGCGCAGCTCGACGCGCGCTTGACCGAGCTGCTCGCGACGCCCGCCGGCACGGCCGCGCCGGGCGACGAACAACTGAAGCGCGCGCTGCGGCAGTTGCGCGCCGAGGCGTTCGGCGCGGTCGCGGAGCGCGACCTGCGCGGGCTGGCGGACGTCGCCGAGGTCACGGGCGCGATGACCGATCTCGCCGAAGTGGCCGTGCAGCGCTCGCTCGCGCTGCTGTCGGCCGAACTCGAGGCGCTGTACGGCGAGCCGCGCGGCGCCGACGGCCAGCGCGTCGCGCTCGGCGTGGTCGGGATGGGCAAGCTCGGCGGCCGCGAACTGAACGTGTCGTCGGACATCGACCTGATCTTCGTCTACGAGGACGACGGCGAGACCACCGGCGGCACGCGTTCGCCGCTGTCCACGCAGGAATACTTCACGCGGCTCGGCCGTCGCCTGATCGGCGTGCTGTCCGAGGTCACGGCCGACGGCTACGTGTTTCGCGTCGACATGCGGCTGCGCCCGAACGGCGATTCGGGGCCGCTCGTCTGCAGCATCGGCATGCTCGAGGAATATTTCTACGTGCAGGGGCGCGAGTGGGAGCGCTATGCATGGATCAAGGGGCGGCTCGTGTCGGAAGGCGACAGCGACGCGGCGCAGCGGCTGGCGGCGCAGCTGGAATCGATCGTCAAGCCGTTCGTATACCGCCGCTATCTCGATTTCGGCGTGATCGGCGCGATCCGTTCGCTGCACCAGCAGATCCGGCACGAAGCCGCGCGGCGCGCGTCGATGCGGCCCGACAAGGCCGACGACATCAAGCTCGGGCGCGGCGGGATTCGCGAGATCGAGTTCAGCGCGCAGGTGTTCCAGTTGATCCGCGGCGGCCAGGATGCGGAATTCCGCGTGCGGCCGACGCTCGCGGTGCTGCGCCATGCGCAGGCGCGCGGGCTGATCGGCGAGGACGTGCGCGAGCGCCTGACCGACGCGTACAACTTCCTGCGCACGCTCGAGCACCGGCTGCAGTACCGCAACGATGCGCAGACGCACGCGATGCCGGTCGAGCCCGACGAGCGTGCGGCGCTGGCCGCGTCGCTCGGGTTTGCCGATTACGCGGCGCTGATGACGGTGCTGGACGGCCACCGCACGTTCGTCGAAGCGCAGTTCGACCAGATTTTCGCCGACAAGGTGAGCGGCGCGCCGTGCGCGGCCGGCGACGACACGGCGGCCGCGTGGATCTGGAGCGGCGCGCTGGCCGACGACGGCGAGGACGACGCGCTGGTCGCCCGCCTCGATGGCCTGGGCTTCGCCGATCCGGCCGCCGTGCTCGCGCGGCTGCGCGCGATCTGGCAATCGTCGCGCTACACCGGGCTGCCGGAAAAGAGCCGGCAGCGCTTCGA
Source organism: Burkholderia sp. BCC0419 (assembly GCF_902830285.1). Classification (NCBI taxonomy): domain Bacteria; kingdom Pseudomonadati; phylum Pseudomonadota; class Betaproteobacteria; order Burkholderiales; family Burkholderiaceae; genus Burkholderia; species Burkholderia sp. BCC0419. The sequence goes on along the minus strand of NZ_CADESR010000001.1, from coordinate 2,825,339 downwards.
CAGCGTCGCGCAGCGCGCGCTCGACGCCGCGCCGAAGATCGACGCCGCGCGTCGCGACGACACGATCGTGCGCCTGTTCGACCTGCTGGAGACGGTCAGCCGGCGCGGCGTCTATCTCGCGCTGCTGACCGAATATCCGGCCGCGCTCGACCGCGTGCTGTCGGTGCTCGGCGCGACGCGCTGGGGCGGCGGCTACCTGATCCGCCATCCGCAGCTGCTCGACGAGCTGCTCGACGACGAGGCGATCGCGAGCCCGTTCGACTGGCCCGCGTTCAAGGCCGCGCTGCGCGCGCGGCTCGCGGCGGCCGACGGCCCCGAGCAGCAGATGGACCTGCTGCGCCACGCGCAGCACGCGGAGGTGTTCCGGATCCTGCTGATCGATCTGGCCGGGCAACTGTCGGTCGAGCACGTGAGCGACCGGTTGTCCGAGCTGGCCGACGCGGTGCTCGACGTGACGATCGAAGTCGTCTGGTCGCAGCTTGCGAAGCGCCATCGCGACGTGCCGAAGTTCGCGGTGATCGCGTACGGCAAGCTCGGCGGCAAGGAGCTCGGCTACGCGTCGGATCTCGACCTGATCTTCCTGTACGACGACCCGGACGAGCGCTCGGCGGACGTCTACACGACCTTCACGCGGCGCTTGATCACGTGGCTCACGACCGCGACCGGCGCGGGCGCGTTGTTCGACATCGACCTGCGGCTGCGGCCGAACGGCGAGGCCGGGCTGCTCGTCACCGATCTCGACGCGTTTCGCCGCTATCAGCTGCGCGAGGGCGACGCCGCGAACACCGCGTGGGTGTGGGAGCACCAGGCGCTGACGCGCGCCCGCTACAGCGCGGGCGATGCGCAGATCGGCGCGGACTTCGAGGCGATCCGCCAGCAGGTGCTGACGACGCCGCGCGACGGCGGCGTGCTCGCGAAGGAGATCGTCGACATGCGCGGCAAGGTGTTCGCCGGCCATCCGAACCACACCGAGCTGTTCGACCTGAAGCACGATCGCGGCGGGATGGTCGACATCGAGTTCATCGTCCAGTACTGGGTGCTGCTGCATGCGTCGAGCGACGCCGAGCTGATCCGCAATACCGGCAACATCGCGCTGCTGCGCGAGGTCGCGCGCTTCGGGCTGATGGGCGAGGACGAAGCCGAGCGCGTCGGCGCGGCGTATCGCAAGTACCGCAAGCTGCAGCACAAGCTGCGGCTCGACGGGATGGAGAAGGCGCGGGTCGATCCGGCCCTGGTGGCCGACGAGCGGGCAGCCGTGACGGCGCTGTGGGAACGCGTGTTCGGCGGCGCGTGACGGGCGGCGGGCACGGCGTCGGCTTGTCGTGCGGGGCGGCCGGTCCGGCCGTGTTGAGAATCGTTTGAGATTGTTTGAGCGGCAGCGCCTGGATCGAAAGAATGCGGGCTTTCCGTTCAACCGGCGCCGCGCGCCCTCAACGAGCCCGTACCATCTTGAAACCGTTTCGCCTTGCCTTCGCCACGACGGCGCTGTCCGCGGCTGCCGCCGGACTGTTTTCCGCTTCCGCCGGTGCCGCCGAGCCGGCTTCCACGACCCTCACGAACCTGTCGCGCGGCGACGGCCAGTGCCTCGCATGGCGGCCGGCCGACAACGCGGCGGTGTTCGCCGCATGCGACGGCGGCGCCGCCCAGGACTGGACCTTCGAGCCGCGCGACGGTTTCCAGCGCATCGTCAGCACCGGCGCGAGCGCCGCGCGCGGCACGAAGATGTGCCTGCACTCGGCCGCCGGCGATACCGGCATGGGGCGCGTGGCGGTCGGCGTCTGCAGCGAGGGCGACCAGACGATGCGCGACTGGCGGCCGGACCGCGGCCTGGACGGCCAGATGGTGTTCGGCAACCGGTACCGGGCCAATACCGGCCGGACTGCCGAGGTGCTGGCCCCGCGCGACGGCGGCGCCGGCGTCGCGACGCAGAACCTGCGCGGCCAGCCGTCGTCGATCTGGAAGTCGGCCGTGTCGATCGCGCCGTCGCAGCGTCCGCTGCTCGGCGACAAGTCCGTGCTGCTGATGGTGGCCCACTTCAACGATTCGAAGCCGGCCGACGGCGAGGTCGTGCGCAAGGCGGTGTTCGGCGACGGCGACGACTATGCGTCGCTGCGGCGCTATCTCGAGGTTGCGTCGCGCGGCAAGCTGACGCTGCACGGGCAGACGCTCGACAGCGTCAATCTCGGCGAGCGGCCGGCGACCTGCGACGCCGGCGCGATCCGCACGGCTGCACGCAACGCGGCGCTCGCGCGCGGCGTGAACCCCGACAAGTTCAACTATCTGTTCGTCGACCTGCCGAAAATGAGCCATTGCGGCTGGGGCGCGCTGGCGGCGACGCCGGGCAACTGGATCCTGTCGAACGCGAGCGGCCACGGCTACTGGATGTGGTCGCACGAATTCGGGCATAACCTCGGCGCGAAGCATCCGGGCTCGCTGGTCGATTGCCCGACGCCGGGCGGCACGGTCGAGGTTGGCGGCGCATGCCGCGCCGGCAAGATCGACGACCCCGCCGACACGATGGGCGGCGGCGGCCGGCGCCTGTATCCGGCGAGCTATCAGTTGTTCGCCGGCTGGCTCGGCGCGGCCGACGTGCCGGAGATCAACGCGGACGGCACCTACCGGCTCGCTCCGCTGTGGGGCGATGCGCCGGGTGCGAAGGCGTACCGCATCGCGCGCGCCGACGGTTCGACGCTGTGGCTCGAGTTTCGTCAGCCGCAGCGCGGCTTCGACGACTGGAAGTCGGACGATCCGTTCGTCAACGGCGTGATCGTGCGGACCGTCGCGCATGGCGGCAACGTCGTGACGAATACGCTGGTCGATGCGATGCCCGGCAGCCCGGCAGGGATGAAGGACGCGCCGCTGATGCCGGGCCACGCGTTGCATGACACGCTGTCGGGCAAGATCATCACCGTCCAGTCGGTCGGGCCCGACGGCGCCGTGGTCGACGTGACGAACGACGGCCTGCTGCTGCCGCGGGCGGTGGTGACCGGCCCGCAGCACGCAGCCGCGGGCGCGGCGGTCGTGCTGTCGGGCGCCGCGTCGGCCGGCGAGTCGCTGCGCCACGCGTGGACGGTGCCGGCCGGCATCGACGCACGGCCGGCCGGCGCGGAGCTGCGCTTTGTCGCGCCGACGCTCGAACAGGACCGCGAATTCGCGTTCGAGCTGACCGTGAGCAATAAAAACGGCTATACGGCGCGGGCCACCCACGTCGTCAAGGTGAAGGCGCAGGAGATCATCGCGCCGCCGCGCGCGGCGATCAGCGGGCCGGCGTCGGTCGACGGCGGCGCGACGGTTACGCTGTCCGGCGCGTCGTCGACGGGCAAGGGGCTGACGTATGCGTGGACGGGGCCGGCCGGGGTGTCGATCGCCCAGAACGGCGCGACCGCGACGCTCACCGCGCCGAAGGCGGTCGACGAGCGTCGTTATGCGTTCAGGCTGGTGGTGACCGATGCACAGGGCCGCACCGCGAACGCGGCTCACGACGTGACCGTGCGTGCGTCGGCGGGCGAGGGCGCGGCCGCATGGGATCCGAAGAAGACTTACGCGACGCCGTGCCACGAGGTCAGCCATGCGGGCAAGACCTGGCTCAACGGCTGGTGGGTGCTCGGCGACGTGCCTGGGACGGGCGGCGAGTGGGCGGCATGGCGCGAGAAGGGTGTCGCGAACATGCATGCGATGTGCAAGAGCAAGTAAGCGCGGCCGCGGCCGCGGTGCGGGCTTGCCGTGACGGCGGAAGCCGCGGGTGGCCGTCACGCGCCGCGCCGCCTGCCGCGGCAACGGACAGCGGCGCTTCCGTCGCGCGGACGCCGCGCGCCGCTTCGACGGGCGGCCCGCTTGCGAGCCGGTCAGGCCGCCAGCATTTCCTTTGCGTGCTTGCGCGTCGTCGCGGTGATCTCGAGCCCGCCGAGCATCCGCGCGACTTCCTCGACCCGGCTCGCCTTGTCGAGCGGGACGACCGACGATACCGTGCCGCCGCGCTCGTCGGCGCCCTTCGCCACCTGGAAATGATGGTCGCCGCGCGCGGCGACCTGCGGCAGGTGCGTCACGCACAACACCTGGCGGTCGCGCCCGAGCTGGTGCAGCAGGCGGCCGACCACTTCGGCGACGCCGCCGCCGATCCCCGTATCGACTTCGTCGAAGATCAGCGTCGGCGTCGGGCTCGCCGCGCTGGCGATGACCGCGAGCGCGAGGCTGATCCGCGCGAGTTCGCCGCCCGACGCGACTTTCGCGAGCGGCCGCAGCGGCACGCCCGGGTGCCCGGCCACGCGGAATTCGACCTGCTCGAGCCCGTGCGGGCCGCCGTCGGCGAGCGGCACGAGCGCGACTTCGAAGCTTCCGCCCGCCATCGACAATTCCTGCATGCCGGCCGTGACGGCCGTGCCGAGCGCCTTGGCGGCCTGAGCGCGCGCCTTCGACAGGCGTTTGGCGTCGGCGAGATAGGCTTCCCGCGCCTTGGCCTGCGCCGCCTCGAGCGTGCCCAGATCGGCGGCCGCATCGAGCGCGGCGAGTTGCGCGCGGCGCGCCGCATGCTCTTCGTGCAGCGTGTCGGGCGGCAGCCGGAACTTGCGGGCGGTCGAGTGCAGCGCGTCGAGACGCGTTTCGACCTGCGCGAGCCGCTCCGGGTCGAGATCGACGCGCTGTGCGTAGTGCGACAGCGAATAGACGGCTTCCTGCAACTGGATCTCGGCCGGCTCCAGCGACGCGAGCGCATCGCCGAGCGCGGTGTCGTAGTCGGCCAGGCTGCGTAGCTTCGACACGATCGCGCCGAGCTGCGCGAGCATCGCGTCGTCGGACTCGGACAGCGCGTTGAGCGCGCCGCGCACGCCTTCGATCAGGTTCGCCGAATGCGACAGGCGCTTGTGTTCGTTGCTGACTTCGTCCCATTCGCCGGCTTGCGGCGCGAGCTTGTCGAGTTCGGCGAGCTGCCACGCGAGCTTTTCGCGTTCGAGCTGCAACTCGCGCTCGTGCGCCTTCGCGGCGTCGATCGCCTGCGTCGCGTCGCGCCACACGCGCCACGCGCGCGCGACGTTCGCGGCATCGGCGACGAGCCCCGCGTGCGTGTCGAACAGCTCGCGCTGCGCGTCGGGCCGCATCAGCAACTGGTGCGCGTGCTGGCCGTGGATGTCGACGAGCATCTCGCCGAGCTCGCGCAGCTGCGCGAGCGTCGCGCTGGTGCCGTTGATGAACGCGCGCGAGCGGCCGTTCACGTCGATCACGCGGCGCAGCATCACGGTGTCCTCGGCGTCGAACGCGTGTTCGTCGAGCCAGCGCGCGACGCGGTCGTGCGGCGTGAATTCGGCCGTGATGTCGGCGCGGCCGCAGCCGGTGCGCACGACGCTCGCGTCGGCGCGTTCGCCGAGCGCGAGGGCGAGGGCGTCGATCAGGATCGATTTGCCGGCGCCGGTTTCGCCGGAAAAGACGGAAAAGCCGCTGTCGAATTCGAGATCGAGCGCGGCGACGATGACGAAGTCGCGGATCGAGAGGTGGCGGAGCATGGTGTCGGGGCGGTGGTGCGTCAGGACGCCTTGTCGTCTTCGTTCGATGCGTGTTCGTTCCAGTGCAGCTTCTTGCGCAGCGTCGTGTAGTAGCTATAGCCGATCGGGTGCAGGAACGGCACCGTGTGCTTCGAGCGGCGCACCTCGATCGTATCGTTCAGTTCGAGCGACGTGAACGACTGCATGTCGAAGTTCACGTTGACGTCGCGGCCGCCGACGATCTGGATCGCGATCTTCGAATCGTCGGGCAGCACGATCGGCCGGTTCGACAGCGCGTGCGGTGCGATCGGCACGAGCACGATGCCCGCCAGCTGCGGATGGAGGATCGGGCCGGCCGACGACAGCGCATAGGCGGTCGAGCCGGTGGGCGTCGCGACGATCAGGCCGTCCGAGCGCTGGTTGTACATGTAGCGGCCGTCGACCGACGCGCGCAGCTCGACCATTCCGGAGAAGCCGCTGCGGTTCACGACGACGTCGTTGAACGCGAGCGCGTGGTAGATCGGTTCGCCGTCGCGCATGATCCGCGCCTCGAGCAGCGAGCGCTCCTCGCGCTCGAACTTGCCGGCCAGCAGCACGGGCACGAGCGCGTGCATGTCCGATGCCGCGATGTCGGTGATGAAGCCGAGCCGCCCGTGGTTGATCCCGATCAGCGGTGTCCGGTATGGCGCAAGCTGGCGGCCGATGCCGAGCATCGTGCCGTCGCCGCCGAGCACGATCGCCACGTCTGCTCGCGCCCCGATTTCGGCCGGGGTGAGCGCCGGGTAGCCGGCGATGCCGATTTCCCGCGCGGTCTCGCCTTCGAAGACGACCTCGAAGCCGAGCGTGGCGATGCTGTCCGCCAGCGTGGCGAGCGGCTCGGCGATGCCGGGCGTGTTGCTCCGGCCGACGAGCGCGACAGTCTTGAACTGATTACCGGTTTTCATGCCGGCATTACACCATAGCTCGTTGACGAAAAGAACCGGCAGTGCCCCGACGGGGCCGGATCGGCCCGGCCCGCGCAACGGTGGCCGACGCCACTCGCCGCGGTCGCGCCGTTGCGCTAAAATTTTCCACCATGCTAGATCCTCGCGCACGAACCCTCCTGAAAACCCTGATCGAACGGTATATCGCCGACGGTCAGCCAGTCGGATCGCGCACGTTGTCCCGTTACTCCGGGCTCGAGCTGAGCCCGGCGACGATCCGCAACGTGATGTCCGACCTGGAGGAGCTCGGCCTCGTGTCGAGCCCGCACACGTCGGCCGGCCGCGTGCCGACGCCGCGCGGCTACCGGTTGTTCGTCGATACGATGCTGACGGTCGAGGCGCCGATCGACGCCGAGGCCGTCGCGCGCCAGGTGCAGAACACGCTGCAGGCCGGCGAGCCGCAGCAGCGGGTGGTCGCGGCCGCCGCGAGCGTGCTGTCGAACCTGTCGCAGTTCGCGGGCGTCGTGCTGACGCCGCGCCGCAGCCACGTGTTCAAGCAGATCGAGTTCATGCGCCTGTCCGACAAGCGCATCCTGCTGATCATCGTCACGCCCGAGGGCGACGTGCAGAACCGCATGCTCGCGACGCCGCGCGACTATTCGCCGTCGCAGCTGACCGAGGCGTCCAACTACATCAATGCGCATTTCGCCGGCTTGTCGTTCGACGAGGTGCGCCGCCGCCTGCGCGACGAGATCGACCAGCTGCGCGGCGACATGACGACGCTGATGCACGCGGCCGTGACGGCCAGCACCGAGGTGCCCGACACCGAGGACACCGTGCTGATTTCCGGCGAGCGCAACCTGCTCGAAGTGGCGGACCTGTCGTCCGACATGGCGCGGCTGCGCAAGCTGTTCGACGTATTCGACCAAAAGACGGGCCTCCTGCAATTGCTCGATGTATCGAGCCACGCCCAGGGCGTGCAGATCTTCATCGGCGGCGAATCGACGCTCGTGCCGATCGAGGAAATGAGCGTCGTCACCGCGCCGTACGAGGTGAACGGGCAGATCGTCGGCACGCTCGGCGTGATCGGGCCGACCCGCATGGCGTACAACCGCGTGATCCCGATCGTCGACATCACCGCGCGCCTGCTGTCGCTCACGCTGAGCCAGCAATGACCGGCGATGGCCGGCGATCGCCAGCCCGATCCCGCCCCGCTATCGTGCCGCGGCGCCGCTTGCGGCGACAGTCGGCCGAACGGCACGGGGCGGCCCGCTATAATTGAGAGCCGTCCGGTCCCGTGCCCCGAGCACGTTCTTGCCCATGCGTTTCGATCTTGAGCCGCCTTCGAGTATCGCGGCCGCCCATCGTATCGGTGTGCTGCTGATCAATCTCGGCACGCCCGACGCGCCCACGCCGCGCGCGGTGCGGCGCTACCTGGCCGAATTCCTGTCGGATCCGCGGGTGGTCGAAATCCCGCAGGCCGTCTGGCAGGTGCTGCTGCGCACGCTGATCCTGCCGCTGCGCGGCCGTGCGTCCGCGAAGAAATACGCGGCCGTCTGGATGCCCGAGGGCTCGCCGCTGCGCGTGTACACCGAGCGTCAGACCGACAGCGTGCGGCACCTGCTCGTGTCGAACGGCTATCACGTGACGGTCGACTACGCGATGCGCTACGGCAGCCCGAACATTTCGCACGCGCTCGCGCAGTTCAAGCGCGCGGGCGTCGAGCGCGTGCTGTTGATGCCGATGTATCCGCAATACTCGGCGTCGACCACGGCCACCGCGTTCGATGCCGCATTCGACGCGCTCGCGCGCATGCGCAATCAGCCGGAAGTGCGCACCGTGCGGCACTACGCCGACCATCCGGCCTATATCCACGCGCTGGCCGAGCAGGTGCGCCAGTACTGGGCGCAGCACGGCCGGCCCGATTTCGCGGCCGGCGACAAGCTGGTGCTGAGTTTCCACGGCGTGCCGAAGCGCACGCTCGACCTCGGCGACCCGTATCACGACCAGTGCCAGCAGACGGGCGCCTTGCTGATGGCCGCGCTCGGGCTGTCGGGCACCGAATGCCGCATCACGTTCCAGTCGCGCTTCGGCAAGGCCGAATGGCTGCAGCCGTACACCGCGCCGACGCTGCGCGAATTCGGCGAGGCCGGCGTGCGGCGGGCCGACGTGTTCTGTCCCGGCTTCACGGCCGATTGCCTGGAGACGATCGAGGAAATCGGCATGGAAGTGCGCGACGAGTTCCTCGCCGGCGGCGGCAAGACCTTCCACCGCATTCCGTGCCTGAACGGCGCGTCCGCATGGATCGGCGCGCTCGGCGAGATCGTCGCGGAGAATCTGCAGGGCTGGCCCGTCAAGGCCGCGCAGCCCGAAACGGTGGGTTGAGATGAAACGATTTCCACGCGCTTTGTTCGTCATTTTCCGAGGGAGCGGTCAGCCTTCACAGGGCGGCCCGGCGGAGGCTGAGATGAAAGGACCCCCACGCTCACTATGTTCGCTTGGGGGGACGAAGTCCCCCCATCTGTCGAACGCCGACCCCTGTGTGTGCACGGCGGCCCGGCGGAGGCTGACATGAACTACAAGATTTCCACGGACCCGGGTGCGAAGCTGCGCATCGACAAATGGCTGTGGGCGGCGCGGTTCTTCAAGACGCGCTCGCTCGCGACCGATGCGGTCGACAAGGGACACGTGAAGATCGGCGGCGCGTCGGTCAAGCCGGCGAAGGATGTACGGGTGGGCGACGAGGTCGAGATTGCGATCGACGGCATCGTCTGGCACATTGCCGTGCTGGGCGTGTGCGACGTGCGCGGGCCCGCGAGCGTCGCGCAGACGCTCTACGCGGAAACGGAAGCGGGGCGGGTCGCGCGGCTCGCCGAACTGGAGCGGCGCCGCACGTATCGCGAGCCGGCGGCCGAACTGCACGGCCGGCCGACGAAGCGCGACCGGCGCATCATCGACAGATTTTCTGGTGGGAGCTGAACATCTGGTCGAACGTCGCCCGCGCGCTTCCGTATTCGGTCGTGCGGTCGGTGACGGCTCCCGACAGGCAGATGGTGGTGGTGCCGGCAATGAGTACCAGCGCGACCACCGATATCGCAAAGGTCAGTTTCACGGTACTCCCCTCGAGAACAAGGGTGAAAACGGCGCCAGGTGGATGTCAGGCGACGGTCAGCTAGGGTAAACACGCTTTTCCGACGCTTGAGTGGAGTGTAGTTCAGCCGGCCTGTGCGGAGCTAGTACTTGCCGGGTAAGCGTTGTTACAGGCCGTTTCGCCCGATCCGGCGGACTATGCGACGCCTGCACCGGAAAACGCGCGGTTGTTTCGCGGCATTGGCGAATGTCGGCGAATGACCGACTTGAAACCGCAGTTTTCGCCCTTATTTGCACCAGTAATGTGCGGTGCCGCCGGCCGGGTATACGTCCGGCGGTCGCCGATTTGGCTTCAACCTCTAATCGACTTTCAGCGACATGGAAAACACGCAAGAGAATCCGGCTACCCAATCGGCCGAAGACATCGGCAGCGAGAAGCAGACGGCGCAAGGCGCCGCACCCGCCGCCGAAGCCGCCGACGCGGCGCTCGCGGAGGCTCAAGCCAAGGTCGCCGAGCTCCAGGAAAGCTTCCTGCGGGCGAAGGCCGAGACCGAGAACGTGCGCCGCCGCGCGCAGGACGACGTGTCGAAGGCGCACAAGTTCGCAATCGAGAGCTTCGCGGAACACCTGCTGCCGGTGCTGGACAGCCTGGAAGCGGCCGTCGGTGATACCTCCGGCGACATCGCGAAGGTGCGCGAGGGCGTCGAGCTGACGCTGCGCCAGCTGACGAGCGCGCTCGAGAAGGGCCGCGTCGTCGCGATCAACCCGGTCGGCGAGAAGTTCGATCCGCACCAGCACCAGGCCATTTCGATGGTGCCGGCCGAGCAGGAGCCGAACACCGTCGTCACGGTGCTGCAAAAGGGCTACATGATCGCCGACCGCGTGCTGCGCCCGGCGCTCGTCACCGTCGCGCAGCCGAAGTAAGGCGGCCGGCATGGTGCCCGCCGGCGTCGATCCGGCCGCGTTCGACGCGTTCGACATGCAGGCGCTCGACGCCGGCACGTTCGACGCGGCCGTCGGCGGCGCGGGCGATGCGCTGGCCGTGGTGTTCTTCTGGGGCGTCGACTGCTTCAACTGCGAGATCGCGAAGAAGGCGATGCTCGCCCAGTCCGACGCGATCCGTGCGCTGGACCTGAAGTGGTTCCATTGCAACGTGTACGAACACCATCAGCTGGGGCGCCGCTTCGGGCTGCACGGCGTGCCGACGTGGTTCTTCTTCCACCGCGGCAAGCGGCTGGGCCGCGCGACCGGCTGGCATGGCCTCGCGCAGTTCCAGGCAGCCGTCGCGGCGGCACGCGCGAAGATTGCCGCGGCGGCCGGTGCGCCGTCCGGCGAGGGCACCGGCGGCCCGCACGATCCGCTAGCCGGCGGCGATTGAAAAAATTTAATATCCGCATCGCTCGTCGGGTCTTGAAAACGGATCGGACGGACGCATTTCGGGAACAGAGTTGAATTCTGGCGTGCGAAACGGCCCAAAAACGCGGCGTTTCGTGCAGCAAACAAGCATTTCTGGAGATTAGGAAAAAATGGGAAAGATCATCGGTATTGACCTCGGCACCACGAACTCGTGCGTCGCCATCATGGAAGGCAACCAGGTCAAGGTCATCGAGAACTCGGAAGGCACGCGCACCACGCCGTCGATCATCGCGTACATGGACGACAACGAAGTGCTCGTCGGCGCGCCGGCCAAGCGCCAGTCGGTGACCAACCCGAAGAACACGCTGTTCGCCGTGAAGCGCCTGATCGGCCGCCGCTTCGAAGAGAAGGAAGTCCAGAAGGACATCGGCCTGATGCCGTACTCGATCATCAAGGCCGACAACGGCGATGCATGGGTCGAAGCGCACGGCGAAAAGCTCGCGCCGCCGCAGGTGTCGGCCGAAGTGCTGCGCAAGATGAAGAAGACGGCCGAAGACTACCTCGGCGAGCCGGTCACGGAAGCCGTGATCACGGTGCCGGCGTACTTCAACGACAGCCAGCGCCAGGCGACCAAGGACGCCGGCCGCATCGCGGGCCTCGAAGTCAAGCGGATCATCAACGAGCCGACGGCAGCCGCGCTCGCGTTCGGTCTCGACAAGGTCGAGAAGGGCGACCGCAAGATCGCCGTGTATGACCTCGGCGGCGGCACGTTCGACGTGTCGATCATCGAGATCGCGGACGTCGACGGCGAAATGCAGTTCGAAGTGCTGTCGACCAACGGCGACACGTTCCTCGGCGGCGAAGACTTCGACCAGCGCATCATCGATTACATCATCGGCGAGTTCAAGAAGGAGCAGGGCGTCGACCTGTCGAAGGACGTGCTCGCGCTGCAGCGCCTGAAGGAAGCTGCCGAAAAGGCGAAGATCGAGCTGTCGTCGGGCCAGCAGACCGAAATCAACCTGCCGTACATCACGGCGGACGCGTCGGGCCCGAAGCACTTGAACCTGAAGATCACCCGCGCGAAGCTGGAAGCGCTGGTGGAAGACCTCGTCGAGCGCACGATCGAGCCGTGCCGCATCGCGATCAAGGACGCAGGCGTCAAGGTGTCGGACATCGACGACGTGATCCTGGTCGGCGGCCAGACGCGCATGCCGAAGGTCATGGAGAAGGTGAAGGAGTTCTTCGGCAAGGATCCGCGCCGTGACGTGAACCCGGACGAAGCCGTCGCGGTCGGCGCGGCGATCCAGGGCCAGGTGCTGTCGGGCGACCGCAAGGACGTGCTGCTGCTCGACGTGACCCCGCTGTCGCTCGGTATCGAGACGCTCGGCGGCGTGATGACGAAGATGATCAACAAGAACACGACGATCCCGACGAAGCACGCCCAGGTGTACTCGACGGCCGACGACAACCAGGGCGCCGTGACGATCAAGGTGTTCCAGGGCGAGCGCGAAATGGCGGCGGGCAACAAGCTGCTCGGCGAGTTCAACCTCGAAGGCATCCCGCCCGCACCGCGCGGCGTGCCGCAGATCGAAGTGACCTTCGACATCGACGCGAACGGCATCCTGCACGTCGGCGCGAAGGACAAGGCGACCGGCAAGGAAAACAAGATCACGATCAAGGCGAACTCGGGCCTGTCCGAGGCTGAAATCGACCAGATGATCAAGGATGCGGAAGCGAACGCAGCGGAAGATCACAAGCTGCGCGAGCTGGCCGATTCGCGTAACCAGGGCGACGCGCTGGTCCACAGCACGAAGAAGGCGCTGACCGAGTACGGCGACAAGCTGGACGCGGGCGAGAAGGAAGCGATCGAAGCGTCGCTGAAGTCGCTCGAAGAAGTGCTGAAGGACTCGTCGGCCGACAAGGCTGCGATCGACGCGAAGGTCGAGGAGCTCGGCAAGGTGTCGCAGAAGCTCGGCGAGAAGATGTACGCCGACATGCAGGCCCAGCAGGCGGGTGCCGCCGGCGCGGCCGGTGCGGCGGAAGGCGCGGCTCACGCGGGTGGTGCGCAACAGGCTGCCGACGACGTCGTCGACGCCGAGTTCAAGGAAGTGAAGAAGGACTAAGCCGGGTTGCCATGGCAGCGTACGCCGCGCGCGCAAAACGCGCGCGGCGCGGCTGACAAGCGACTGAAAAGCGGTCTGTCTTTCCTTCCGGATGGCCGGATCGACTCCACGCCTGGCGGGCCTTGCGGCCCTCCGGGCACATTTGTTTTTTGGCGGGTGCTGCGCGAGCCGTCCGCGGACGGTGCAGCGCCAGACGAGTCGAGAGACTTTACTGCGGGCGAAAGGAGCCGCCGCGTGCGCGATGCGTGGCGGCACAGTGAATCGATATGGCGAAACGGGATTACTACGAGGTTCTGGGCGTCGCGAAGAATGCGAGCGACGACGAAATCAAGAAGGCATATCGCAAGCTTGCGATGAAGTATCACCCTGACCGCAATCCGGACAGCAAGGATGCGGAAGAGCATTTCAAGGAGGTGAAGGAAGCCTATGAAATGCTGTCGGATGGCCAGAAGCGGGCCGCGTACGACCAGTACGGCCACGCGGGCGTCGATCCGAACATGGGCGGTGCGGGCGCGCAGGGCTTCGGCGGCTTCGCGGATGCATTCGGCGACATCTTCGGCGACATCTTCGGCCAGGCCGCGGGCGGCGCCGCGCGCGGCGGCCGCGGCGGCCCGCAGGTGTACCGCGGCGCCGACCTGCGCTACAGCATGGAAATCACGCTCGAGCAGGCCGCGCACGGCTACGACACGCAGATCCGCGTGCCGAGCTGGGTGTCGTGCGAAGTCTGCCACGGGTCGGGCGCGAAGCCCGGCACGAAGCCGGAAACCTGCCCGACCTGTCACGGCCAGGGCACGGTGCGCATGTCGCAGGGCTTCTTCAGCATCCAGCAGACCTGCCCGAAGTGCCATGGCACGGGCACCTACATCCCCGAGCCGTGCGCGCATTGCCACGGGTCGGGCAAGGTGAAGGAAACCAAGACGCTCGAAGTGAAGATCCCGGCCGGGATCGACGACGGGATGCGGATCCGCTCGGCCGGCAACGGCGAGCCGGGCATCAACGGCGGGCCGCCGGGCGACCTGTACGTCGAGATCCACATCAAGCCGCACTCGGTGTTCGAGCGCGACGGCGACGATCTCCACTGCCAGATGCCGATCCCGTTCACGACCGCCGCGCTCGGCGGCGAGATCGAGGTGCCGACGCTGGCCGGCCGTGCGTCGTTCCCGGTGCCGGAAGGCACGCAGTCGGGCAAGACGTTCCGCCTGCGCGGCAAGGGGATCAAGGGTCTGCGTTCGAGCATCGCGGGCGATCTGTACGTACACGTGCAGGTCGAGACGCCCGTGAAGCTGACTGACCAGCAGCGCGACCTGCTCAAGCAGTTCGAGAAGTCGCTGGCCGAGGGCGGTGCGCGTCACAGCCCGCAGAGCAAGAGCTGGTTCGATCGGGTGAAGAGCTTCTTCGAGTAACGGCATGACTGAAGGCAACGAGAGCGCGTCGTTCGCGCTCTTGGACGATTGCGACTCGACCGCGTCCGCGCGGTCGAGTCGTTTGTATTCGGGTTTCGTGCGCGAACGCGTGTGCACGGACCCGGCGCAGCTCGACGCCATCGACGCGGCGCTCGCGCAGGATCTGCGCGACGGGCTGCATGCGGTCGTCGTCGGCGATTACGAATTCGGACGCAACCTGCAACGGGCGCAGCCGGGCGATGCCCCGCTGCGCTTTTTGCTGTATGCGCGCTGCGAGCGGCTGTCGCGCGACGACGTCGACGCATGGCTCGCGCAGCAGGACGGCGGCGGCACGCCGTCGATCGCGGGCGTCGCGCACGTCGCGAAGAGCGTGTCGCGCGACGCGTTCGACGCGGCGATCGCCGCGGTGCACGACGCGCTGCGCGCAGGCGATTCGTATCAGGTCAACTACACGTACCGGCTGAATTTCGACGTGTTCGGCGCGCCGCTCGCGCTGTACCGGCGGCTGCGCGCGCGCCAGCCGGTGCGGTACGGCGCGCTGATCGCGCTGCCCGACGGCGCATGGATCGTGTCGTGCTCGCCGGAGCTGTTCGTCGAGAAGCATGGCGACGTGCTGCGCGCGCGGCCGATGAAGGGCACCGCACCGCGCTCGGCCGACCCGCGTGAAGACGCGGCGGCCGCTGCATTCCTCGCGAGTGACCCGAAGAACCGCGCGGAAAACGTGATGATCGTCGACCTGCTGCGCAACGACGTGTCGCGGATCGCGCGCACGGGCAGCGTCAAGGTGCCGGCGCTGTTCTCCGTCGAGCCGTATGCGTCGGTGTGGCAGATGACGTCGACGGTCGAAGCCGGCTGGCGCGACGGCACGACGTTCGCACAGATGCTGCGCGCGTTGTTTCCGTGCGGGTCGATCACGGGCGCGCCGAAGTACAAGACGATGGAATTGATCGACGCGATCGAGTCGACGCCGCGCGGGCTGTATACCGGAGCGATCGGCTGGCTCGACGCGCCGAAGGACGAGGCCGCGTCGGCAGGCGCTGCGGCGCCCGCCGGCGCGGCCGGTTGCGGCGATTTCTGCCTGTCGGTCGCGATCCGGACGCTGACGCTCGATGCGGTCGCAGCCGATGCTGCCGCGACGATCGTCCCGCGCGACGCGGCAATGGCTGCTGCCGGCCGGCGGCGCGGCACGATGGGCGTCGGCGCGGGCATCGTGCTCGACAGCGTCGCGGCCGACGAATATGCGGAGTGCGAATTGAAAGCGCGATTCCTGACGGACGCCGACCCTGGCTTCCAGCTGTTCGAAACGACGGCCGCCACGCGGGCGGACGGCATTCGCCATCTCGATCGCCATCTCGCGCGGCTGCAACGCAGCGCCGATGCGTTCGGCTTTCGCTTCGACGCCGATGCGTTGCGTCGCGAGATCGACGCGCGTTGCGCTGCGCTCGACGGCGATGGCCCGTACCGGATGAAGCTCTCACTCGCGAAGGACGGCACGGTCGAGATCGTCGCGGCGCCGCTCAAGCCGCTGCCGGCGGGGCCGGTCGGCGTGCTGCTGGCCTCTGCGCACGGCTTCGCGCCGACCCGCGCGAGCGACGCGCTGCTGCTGCACAAGACCACGCGCCGGGCCGAATACGACCGTGCGTGGCAGGCGGCGGAGGCGCTCGGCGGTTTCGACATGCTGTTCGTCAACGAGCGCGGCGAGGTGACGGAAGGCGGGCGCTCGAACCTGTTCGTGAAGCTCGACGGCCAGTGGGTGACGCCGCCGCTGGCGTCCGGCGTGCTGCCGGGCGTGATGCGCGGCGTGCTGCTCGATGATCCCGCATTCGGCGCGGTGGAGCGCATCGTCACGCTCGACGATCTGGCGCGGGCGCAAGCGCTGCTGCTGACCAATGCATTGCGCGGCGCACTCGACGCGGTATTGAAGTGATGCGATGACGATTCGGGCCGTGTGTCCGAACACTCGCTGCCACTGGCCTTCGGCAACGTGGCATCCCAACGAAAAGCGCGGCGCCCCGCAAAGGGCGCCGCGCTTTTTTACATCCAGCCTGTTACGTCAGAACGAGTGTTCCGGACCCGGGAACGACCGGTCCTTCACCGCGCTCACATAGGCTTCGACGGCCGCCTGAATGTTCGGCTGCCCCTGCATGAAATCCTTCACGAAACGCGGCCGCTTGCCGGGGAACACGCCGAGCATGTCGTGCAGCACGAGCACCTGCCCCGAGCAGTCGACGCCCGCGCCGATGCCGATCGTCGGAATCTTCAGCATGTGCGTGACTTCGGACGCGACGAGCGTCGGCACGGCTTCGAGCACGACGAGTTGCGCACCGGCATCCTCGATCGCACGCGCGTCGCGCAGCAGTTGAGCGGCGCCGGCTTCGGTCTTGCCCTGGACCTTGAAGCCGCCGAACGCATGCACCGACTGCGGCGTGAGGCCGAGGTGCGCGCAGACGGGCACCGAGCGTTCGACGAGGAAGCGGATCGTATCGGCGAGCCATTCGCCGCCTTCGAGCTTGACCATCTGCGCGCCCGCGCGCATCAGCTTGACCGAATTCGCGAACGCGTCGGCCGGCGTCCCGTACGTGCCGAACGGCAGATCGGCGACGACGAGCGCGCGCGGCTGGGCCCGTGCGACACAGGCGGTGTGGTACGCGATGTCGTCGAGCGACACGGGCAGCGTGGTCGTGTGGCCCTGCAGCACGTTGCCGAGCGAATCGCCGATCAGCAGCACGTCGGTGCCCGCACGATCGAGCAGCGCGGAAAAGCTCGCGTCATAGCACGTGAGCATCGCGATCTTCTCGCCGGCGTCGCGCATTGCCTGCAGCTTGGGGACCGTCACGGCAGGCCGGCTCGATTCCTGGAGATAGGTCATGGGAAATCCGGGTCGATGGGTGAGGAACGACAGGCGGGACGCGTCAGCGCGTCGTCTCGCCCTTGACGAAGAATTCCTTGCGGCCGCGCATCGTCTCGATGCGCTCGATCAGCAGGGCGAGATCTTCGGGGGAATCCAGCGGGTTCAGGTGTTCGGCGGCGACCGTCAGCACCGGCGTGCGGTCGTAGTGGTAGAAGAATTCGTTGTATGCGTCGACGAGCGAGCGCAGGTACGCGTCGCTGATCTGCAGTTCCATCGGCATCCCGCGCTTCTGGATGCGCGAGAACAGCACTTCGGGGCTGGCCTGCAGATAGACGACGAGATCGGGCGACGGCGCCTGCGGCACGTCGACGTGGGTGGCGACCGAGCGATACAGCTGCCATTCGTCTTCCGGCAGGTTCAGCCGCGCGAAGATGTCGTTCTTCTGCGGCATGAAATCGGCGATCACGGGGCGGCCCGTGTCGAGCGCGCCGATCAGCTCGCGCGCCTGCTGCGCGCGCTGCAGCGCGAACGACAGCTGCACGGGCAGCGCGTAGCGCGCGGTGTCGCGATAGAAGCGTTCGAGGAACGGATTGTCCTGCGGGCGCTCGAGCAGCGTCTGCATCGACCAGCGCTCGCCGAGCAGGCGCGCGAGCGTCGTCTTGCCGACGCCGATCGGGCCTTCGATCACGAGATAGCGGTGCGGGGCGCGCAGGTCGGGCGCAGTGACGGTCAGGGGAGTGGAGTTCATCGGCAGCGGGTCTTGTCGGCGTCGTCGCCGGCAGCGAGCGCCTTCTGCATCAGGCACTGGCAGGTCTGCACCTTTTCGACGCGCTGATCCGCGACGGCGGCGAGAAAGGCGTCGGCACGGCCGCGCGCGGGGATGTCGAGCGCCGGCTCGATTTCGACGAGCGGCACGAGCGCGAACGCACGGTCGGTGAGGCGTGGATGCGGGACGATCAGGTCGGGTTCGTCGATCGAATCGGCGCCGAACAGCAGGATGTCGAGGTCGAGCGTGCGCGGCGCGTTGCGATACGGGCGTTCGCGGCCGAAGTGATGTTCGATCTTCTGGCAGAGCGCGAGCAGCTCGCGGGCCGACAGCGTCGTGTCGAGCTTGACGACGCAGTTGTAGTAGTCGTCGCCGCCCGCTTCGAACGGCGCCGTGCGATACAGGCTCGACTTGCCGAGGATCGAGATGGTGCGCTGCTGCGCGAGGCACACCACCGCGTCCTTCAGGGTCTGGCGCGCATCGCCGAGATTCGCCCCCAATCCGATATATGCAACCGTCATGGCATCACTTCCTACGTCGTTCGCCGGCGCACGCGTCAGTCGTCGGAACCGCTCGCGGTACCGCCCGCGGTATCCGGCGCCTGCTCGGCGGCACCTTCACCCGGATTGCGGTTTCGCGCACCGCCGCGGCGGCGCCGCTTGCGGGGCGATTTTTCCTTCGAGCCGCCCTGCGTGAGCAATGCCTCGCGAGCGGCCGCGTCGCCTTCGATGAAATCCGTCCACCACTGTCCGACTTCCGTATCGAGCTCGCCGGATTCGCAGCGTAACAGGAGGAAATCATACCCCGCTCTAAACCTTTGGTGTTCCAGCAGCCGCATCGCGCTGCGGCCCGAGCGTTTCTCGAGGCGCAGCTGCAGGCCCCAGATCTCGCGCATGTCGGCCGAATAACGCTTGTGGATCGCGAGTTTCTCGGTCTGCATGTCGAGCACGTCGTCCATCGCGCGATGGAGCGCCGGCACCGGGATTTCGCCCGCGGCCGTGTATTGCTCGAAGCGCTGGCGCATGTCGTGCCACAGCAGCGTCGCGAACAGGAAGCCCGGCGACACCGGCTTGCCGGCGCGCACGCGCGCGTCGGTGTTGTTCAGCGCGAGCGTGATGAACTTCTCGCCCTGCGGCTGTTCGAGCACGACGTCGAGCAGCGGCAGCAGCCCGTGATGCAGGCCTTCCTTGCGCAGCCGCTGCAGGCACGCGAGCGCGTGGCCCGACAGCAGCAGCTTCAGCATTTCGTCGAACAGGCGCGCGGCCGGCACGTTATTGATCAGGTCGGCGAGCGCGTTGATCGGCTCGCGCGTATGCGGCTCGATCTCGAAATCGAGCTTCGCCGCGAAGCGCACGACGCGCAGCATCCGCACCGGATCCTCGCGGAAGCGGGTGGCCGGATCGCCGATCATCCGCAACAGGCGGGCACGGACGTCGGCCATCCCGTCGTGATAGTCGAGCACCGTCTGCGTCGACGGGTCGTAGTACATCGCGTTGATCGTGAAGTCGCGGCGCGCGGCGTCCTCGTGCTGCTCGCCCCACACGTTGTCGCGCAGCACGCGGCCGCTCGCATCGACCGCGTGCGTGCGGCGATCGAGTTCGTCGCGCTTCAGGCGCCTCGGCGGCTCGGCGGCGGCCGCGGCCGCCTCGGGCGGCGCGTCGACTAGCGCGCGGAACGTCGATACCTCGATCAGTTCCTGGCCGAACTGCACGTGGACGATCTGGAAGCGGCGGCCGATCAGGCGCGCGCGGCGGAACAGGCGCTGTACCTCGGTCGGCGTCGCGTCGGTCGCGACGTCGAAGTCCTTCGGCGCGATGCCGAGCAGCAGGTCGCGCACGGCGCCGCCGACGATGAACGCGCGAAAACCCGCCTGCTGCAGCGTATCGGTCACGCGCACCGCGTTCTTCGAGATCAGCGCCGGGTTGATGCCGTGCACGCTGGCCGGCACGACGGTCGGCTCATGGTTGCTGCGCGGTTTTTTCGTGCCGCCGCCGCGGGCGCCCTTCGGGGCGCGCGGGGTAGCAGGGGCCGCTTCGTCGGCCTGGGCCGCGGCGGGAGACGTTTGCTCGGTTTCGTCCTGCCCGAGAAGCTTGCGAATGAATTTTTTGATCACGACGTTCAGAAGAGATCCAGGATGCGCCAGCCGCGGTTGCTTGCGTGCGCACGCAGCGTGTCGTCGGGGTTGGTCGCGATCGGGTCGGTGACTTTCTCGAGCAACGGGATGTCGTTGTGCGAGTCGCTGTAGAAATAACTGTGTTCGAAGTCGTCCCAGTGCTTGCCGAGCGACGCGAGCCACGCTTCGGTGCGCACGATCTTGCCTTCGCGATAGCTCGGCGTGCCGGTCGGGCGGCCCGTATACGGCGAATCGGGATGCCCGTCGGTCGTTTCGACCTCGCACGCGATCAGCGTGTCGACGCCGAACGCGGTGGCGATCGGGCGCGTGATGAATTCGTTGGTCGCCGTCACGACGCAGCACAGGTCGCCCGCATCGAGGTGCTGGCGCACGAGTTCGAGCGCGGCGGGCGTCATCGCGGGCCGGATCACCTCGTGCATGTACTGCGCGTGCCACTCGGCGAGCTGCGCACGCGAATACTTCGCGAGCGGCGTGAGCATCGCCGTGAGGTACGCGTGGATGTCGAGCTGGCCGGCCTTGTAGTCGGCGAAGAACTGGTCGTTCTGACGCGAGAAGCTTTCCGCGTCGACGATACCGAGCTTCACCATGAAGCGACCCCATTCGTGGTCGCTATCGGTCGGGATCAGCGTGTGATCGAGGTCAAAGAGTGCCAGATTAGTCATGGAAGCGCATTTTACTCGAAGCGGTTCGGGCCGGTGCCCGGTGGTGTGATGTCGTCGCCGGGACGCGCGAGCATCCGGCGCAGCAGCGGCAGCGTGACCGCGCGTTTCTGCTCGAGCGAGAAGCGGTCGAGCGCGTCGAGCAAGGCCATCAGGCTCGGCATGTCGCGGCGGAAATGGGTCAGCAGGTACGCGGCGATGTCGTCGGTGAGCGCGATCCCGCGCTCCTTCGCCGCGAGCTTGAGCACTGCGATCTTGCCGGCATCGGACGGCGGCGACAGGTGGAACACGAGCCCCCAGCCGAGGCGCGTGCGCAGATCCTCGCGCACGTCGAGCGCGAGCGGCGCCGCCGGGCCCGCCGCGACGAACGCGCTCGACGGGTGCGCGCGCACTTCGTTGAACAGGTTGAACAGCGCGACCTGCTGCGTGTCGCTCATCCGGTCGCAGTCGTCGATCGCATAGATGCCGATGCGCGGGTCGAACGTGAACGCGCCGAGCGGGCTCTGCGGCGTCAGGTAGCGCGCATAGCCGTACGACGCGTCGCTCACGAGCGCCTGCAGCAGGTGGGTGCGGCCGCTGCCGGGCTCGCCCCAGATATAGAACGACCGGTCCGGCACGGGGCCGGCCGCGAGCGCGAGATCGAGCTTCTGCAGGCGCGTGACGAGCTCGTCGTTCTCGTCGCTCATGATGAAGTTGTCGAACGTGGCGGGCGGCGGCGTGCCGAGATCGAGCGTCAGTTGACGGGACACAGCAGTCACAATGCGGGTCGGTTGAAAAAACGCGTGCCGTACGCCGGGCACGCGCGGGGGAAGGCGCCTCGGCTGGCTTCACGCGCGACCGTACGCTCGGCGCGGCGCGGGTTTCGGCGCGCTTCGCCCGGCGATGAAAACGGGGACGTGTTGACCAAGATGCAATCCCTGACGATTCGGTGCTGGGAATTCCGGCCAACGGGCCGGCTTCGGGTAAAATCGCATTTTACCGACCTTCTCGCATTCCCCCATGAATCCTCCGAAATCCGCTCCCGACGCTCAGGGTCTGTCCTATCGCGACGCAGGTGTCGACATCGACGCAGGCGACGCGCTCATCGACAAGATCAAGCCTTTTGCGAAGAAAACCCTGCGCGACGGCGTGCTCGGCGGCATCGGCGGGTTCGGCGCGCTGTTCGAAGTGCCGAAGAAGTACAAGGAGCCCGTGCTCGTGTCGGGCACCGACGGCGTGGGCACCAAGCTCAAGCTCGCGTTTCATCTGAACAAACACGATACGGTCGGCCAGGATCTCGTCGCGATGAGCGTGAACGACATCCTCGTGCAGGGCGCCGAGCCGCTGTTCTTCCTCGACTACTTCGCGTGCGGCAAGCTCGACGTCGACACCGCCGCCACGGTCGTCAAGGGCATCGCGCAGGGCTGCGAACTGTCGGGCTGCGCGCTGATCGGCGGCGAAACGGCCGAAATGCCGGGCATGTACCCGGACGGCGAATACGACCTGGCCGGCTTCGCGGTCGGCGCGGTCGAGAAGAGCAAGATCATCGACGGCAGCACGATCGCCGAAGGCGACGTGGTGCTGGGCCTCGCATCGAGCGGCATCCACTCGAACGGCTTCTCGCTCGTGCGCAAGATCATCGAGCGCGCGAATCCCGATCTGTCGGCCGATTTCCACGGCCGCTCGCTGGCCGACGCGCTGATGGCGCCCACGCGCATCTACGTGAAGCCGCTGCTCGCGCTGATGCAGAAGCTGTCGGTGAAGGGCATGGCGCACATCACGGGCGGCGGTCTCGTCGAGAACATCCCGCGCGTGCTGCGCGAAGGCCTCACCGCCGAGCTCGACCAGAAAGCATGGCCGCTGCCGCCGCTGTTCAAGTGGCTGCAGGAGCACGGCGGCGTCGCCGACGCGGAAATGCACCGCGTGTTCAACTGCGGGATCGGCATGGCCGTGATCGTCTCGGCGGCCGATGCCGACGCAGCGATCGCCGACCTGACCGCCGCCGGCGAACAGGTGTGGAAGATCGGCACCGTGCGTGCGACCCGCGAAGGCGAGGCGCAGACGGTCGTGGTCTGACGCTCGGCAGCAGCAGAATGCAGCACGGAAAGCCGCCCGGAATCGATCCGGGCGGCTTTTTTTTCGGGCGCCGCGTGCGGTCGGACGCGCGCCGATGAAGGAGGGGCGACGATGACCGAAGACGAACGTGCAATCCGCGAACTCGTGGACAACTGGTTCGTGTCGAGCCGGCGCGGCGATCTGGCGACCGTGCTCGACCTGATCGCCGACGACGCGATCTTCATGGTGGCCGGCAAGCCGCCGTTCGACAAGGCGGCGTTCGCGGCCGCGTCGCGCGACGCGAACGCCGGCGCGGAACACGCGCCGAAGATCGACGGCCGCTACCGGATCGACGAGCTGCGCGTGATCGGCGACTGGGCATACATGCGCAATTTCATCGAGATCGACGCGACGCCGCCGGGCGGCGACACGATCCGCCGGTCGGGCCACACGCTGACGATCTTCCGCAAGGCCGACGGCCGCTGGCAGCTCGTGCGCGACGCGAATCTCGTCACGCTCGCGGGCTGAGCGCGACGGCGCATGCCGACGCTTACGCGGATGCTCGCGGCGCGCTCGCCGGGCGCGCGCCGGCCAACAGCGGCGGCACGAGCAGGTACAGCAGCGCGGCCGCGGCCCACACGAGCCCCGGCCAGGTCGCGCGCGTCGCCGCGTAAGTCGCGGTGACGACCAGCGGCCCCGCGACGCCGATCAGGCTCGCCACGCTCGCCAGCGTGCCTTGCAGTTCGCCCTGGCGCGCATCGTCGACCTGCCGCGCGAGCATCGCCTGCAACGCCGGCAGCGTCATGCCGCCGGCCGCGAACAGCGGCAGCAGCGCGAACGGCACCCATGCGGCGGTCGCGAACGCGATGACCGCCAGCCCGAGCGCATCGCCTGCAAGACCCAGCGCGAGCGCGCGGCGCTCGCCGAGCCGCGCGATCAGTGGCCCGATCGCGAACGCCTGCGCAAGCGCGTGGCACGCGCCGTAACCGGCGAGGGAGAGCCCGGCGACCGGCGTCGACCAGCCGAAATGTTCCTGGCCGTACAGGATCCACAGCGTCGCGGGCGCCTGCGACACGAGTGCCACGATCACGTAGATGCCGACCAGCGGCGCGAGCGCGGGCGCGCCGCTCAGCCGGCGCAGGCTTGCGAACGGGTTGAGCGCGCCGACCGTGCGGCCTTCCCGGGCCGAACGCGGCCGCGATTCCGGCAGCACGCGCCACACGAGCACGAGGTTCAGCGCGTTGAGCAACGCGGCCGCGACGAACGGCGCGCGCAGGTGCAGCGCGCCGAGCAGGCCGCCGATCAGCGGGCCGGCGATGAAGCCGATGCCCATCATCGCGCCGAGCTGGCCGAAGCGCCGTGCGCGATCGGGCTCGGCCGTCACGTCGGTCACGTACGCGGTCGCGACCGCGACGTTCGCGCCGGTGATACCCGCGATCAGCCGCCCGACGTAAAGCCACGCGAGTGTCGGCGCGAGCGCCATCAGCAGATAGTCGAGCGCGGCGCCCGCGAGCGATGCGAGCAGCACCGGGCGGCGGCCGAAACGGTCGCTCAGCGCGCCGAGCAGCGGCGCACACAGGAACTGCGCGAACGCGTACAGCGCGAGCAGGATTCCGTAGTGGGTGTCGGTGCTGCCCGCAGCGGCCAGCGAGCGCAGCAGCCCGGGCAGGATCGGCATCACGATCCCGACGCCGATCGCGTCGAGCAGGACCGTGGCCAGGATGGCAATCAGGGACGGATTCAAGAGCATCACTCTATCGATGATAGAGTGCGAAGTATTCCACAGTTTCCCTATCGGTGATAGAGATGAAGGACACAGGCGCGCGGCTGACGCGCGACACGGTATTGCGCGCGGCGCTCGAATTGCTGGATGAGGTGGGGATCGACGGGCTGTCGACGCGGCGGCTTGCCGAGCGGCTCGGCGTGCAGTCGCCGACGCTGTACTGGCATTTCAGGAACAAGGCCGAGCTGCTCGACGCGATGGCCGAGGCGATCATGCTCGAGCGTCACGGCGCGTCGCTGCCGCAGCCGGGCGACGCGTGGGATGCATGGCTCGCGGAGAATGCGCGCAGTTTTCGCCGCGCGCTGCTCGCCTATCGCGACGGCGCGCGCCTGCATGCCGGCACGCGGCCGCGCGCGCTGCATTTCAGCTCGATCGAACGCAAGGTCACGCTGCTCGGCGACGCGGGGTTCACGCCGGACGAAGCGGTCGACGTGATGGTCGCGATCGGCCGCTTCGTGGTCGGATGGGTGCTGGAAGAGCAGGCGGCGCCGGACGGCGACGCCGATGCGCTGCTGCCGGACGCGGCCGAGTATCCGCGGTTCGCGAAAGGCTGGACCGCGCTGCGCGAGCGCAGCGGCGACGAGGCGTTCGAGCGCGGCATCGCATGGATCGTCGACGGCGCCCGCGCGCGCCTCGCGGCGCGTCGGGCGGGCTGACGCGTCAGCCTGGCGTGCGGCCGTCGAGGACCCGTTCGAGCGCATCGAGCGCGCGGGCCGTCGCATCCGGCGCGATGCAGTCGACCACGATCCGCTCCGGCATCGCGCGCAGCCACGTGATCTGGCGCTTGCACAGCTGGCGTGTCGCGAAGATGCCCTTGTCGCGCATCGTCCGGTAGTCGGTATCGCCGTCGAGGAATTCCCACGCCTGCCGGTAGCCGACGCAACGCATCGACGGCAGGTCGGGATGGAGATCGTCGCGGCGCCGCAGCCGTTCGACTTCGTCGATGAAGCCCGCGTCGAGCATCGCGTCGAAGCGCTGCGCGATCCGTGCGTGCAGCACCGAGCGATCCGACGGCTCGAGCGCGACCGGCACGAAAAGGTACGCGGCGGCGGCATCGTCCGTGCGGCGCGGCGCGGCGAGCAGCGCCGACATCGGCTGCCCGCTCAGCATGAAGATTTCCAGTGCGCGCTGGATCCGCTGCGAATCGTTCGGCGCAAGCCGCGCGGCCGTGTCGGGATCGACTTGCGCGAGCCGCGCGTGCAGCGCGGGCCAGCCGTCGCGCGCGGCGTCGGCGTCGAGTGCCGCGCGAACCTCCGGGTCGGCGCCCGGCAGGTCGTTGAGCCCTTGCGTCAGCGCCTTGTAGTACAGCATCGTGCCGCCCGCCAGCAACGGCGTGCGGCCGCGCGCGACGATCTCGCCGATCAGGCGCAGCGTGTCCGCGCGGAATTCCGCGGCCGAATACGCGTCGGCCGGGTCGATGATGTCGATCAGGTGATGCGGCACGCTAGCGCGCTCGTCGCGCGACGGTTTCGCGGTGCCGATATCCATGTCGCGGTAGACGAGCGCCGAATCGACGCTGACGATCTCGATCGGGTGGCGCGCGGCGAGCGCCAGCGCCGCGGCCGTCTTGCCGGAAGCGGTGGGGCCGAGCAGGCAGGCGATCGTCGTCGGGCTGGACTGCGAAGAAGCGCTCATTGCCCGCGCATGAAGAGACGGTCGAGATCGTTCAGCGTGAGCTGATACCAGGTCGGCCGGCCATGATTGCACTGGTCCGCGCGCTCGGTCGCCTCCATCTGGCGCAGCAGCGCGTTCATCTCGTCGAGCGTCAGGCGCCGGTTTGCGCGCACCGCGTGATGGCACGCGAGCGTGCCGAGCAGCTCGTGCTGGCGCTCGGTGAGCACGCGCGAGCCGCCGAACGCGTGCAGGTCGGCCAGCACCGCGCGCGCGAGCGACTGCAGGTCCGCATCCTTCAGCAGCGCCGGCACCGCGCGGATCGCGAGCGTCGTCGGCGACAGCACCGCGAGGTCGAAGCCGAGCGATTCGAGCGTGGCGCGTTCCTCCTCGACCGTGCCGATCTCGACCGGCGTGGCCGTCATCGAGATCGGCAGCAGCAGCGACTGCACGGCGACCGTGCGATCGGCGAGCGCGTTCTTGAACTGTTCGTACAGGATCCGCTCGTGCGCCGCGTGCATGTCGACGATCACGAGGCCGTACGCATTCTGCGCAAGCACGTAGATGCCGTGGATCTGGCCGAGCGCGAAGCCGAGCGGTTGCTCGTCGTGCGCGCCGGCGGCGAGCGGCGACGCGGCGAAGCCCGGCAGCGGCGCGACCGGCGCGTCGGCCGTATCGCGGGCGATGAGCGTCGTGCCGTCCGGCGTGCCCGCGCCGCTGTCCTTGCGGCCGAACAGCGCGTCGTAGAGCGCGAGCGGCTGCGCGACGGGCAGCGTGCCCTGCGTCATCCGCGCCTGGCGCATCCAGGTGTTGCCCGACGACGAGGATGACGACGGTGACGAGAAGCCGCTGCCGCCGCTGCCGCCGGTCGCGGCGCTCGGGCTCTGGCCGAGCGGTGTGTCGAGGAATGACGCCGGCCCGCGTGGCGCGGGTTCGAGATGCGCGGCATGGCCGCCCGCGGTGGTTTCCGGCGACGCACCCGCATGGCGCGCGAGCGCCCGCTGGACCGCATGGAACACGTACTGGTGGATCGAGCGCGAATCGCGGAACCGTACTTCGATCTTCGACGGATGCACGTTGACGTCGACGGCCTCGGGCGGCAGGTCGAGGAACAGCACGTACGACGGGTAGCGGTCGCCGTGCAGCACGTCCTCGTAGGCCGCGCGCACCGCGTGCGTCAGCAGCTTGTCGCGCACGAAGCGGCCATTCACGAAGAAGTATTGCTGATCGGCGCGCCCGCGGCTCGCGGTCGGCAGGCCGGCGCAGCCGTACACGGCGAGCGGGCCGGCCTGCTCGTCGAGCGGCAGGTGCGCGGTCGCGAAGCTGTCGCCGAGGATCTTCGCGACGCGCTGCGCGGGCTCGGTCGCATTCCAGTGCTCGACGGCCTTGCCGTTGTGCAGCACCGAGATCGCGACGTCCGGCCGCGCGAGCGCCGCGCGGCGGATCATTTCCAGGCAGTGGCCGAATTCCGTCTGCTCGCTCTTCAGGAACTTGCGCCGCGCGGGCGTGTTGAAGTACAGCTCGCGTACCTCGATCGTCGTGCCGATCGAGCCGGCGGCGGGCGACAGCACGCCAGTGTGCGCATCGATCTTCATCGCGTGCGCGGCATCGGCCGTCCGGCTCGTGATCGACATCTCGGCGACCGACGCGATCGACGCGAGTGCTTCGCCGCGGAACCCGAGCGTCGCGACCGCCTCGAGCTCCTCGAGCGAGCGGATCTTGCTGGTCGCATGGCGCATCAGCGCGAGCGCCAGTTCGTCGGGCGGAATTCCGCAGCCGTCATCGGTGATCGAGATGCGCTTGACGCCGCCTTCTTCCAGCACGATGCGCAGCGTCGTCGCGCCGGCGTCCATCGCGTTCTCGAGCAGCTCCTTGACGACCGACGCCGGGCGTTCGACGACCTCGCCGGCGGCGATCTGGCTGATCAGCTGGTCGGGCAGGGGCTGGATCGCGCGCAGCGGGCGCGCGGCGGGGGCGGGCGCGGCGCCCGCGGCCGTTTCGGTGATATCGGACATGGCCGAATTATAGCGAGGCGGCGAACGCGTGCCGGGGCGAGCGGCCGTTACGTTTTTTCACGGAGCCTTAAGGTAGTTTCGGTATCATCACCCCGTTGCACGCGCCGCCTTGGCTGGCGGGCGCCTCGGCCATCTCTGGCCTGTTCCGGCCGTTCCGGCCCCATCGCCTTCGAGGAATTGCATTTGGATACGCTGCTTCATTTCGTCAACCTTGTCCTGCATATCGACGCTTTCCTCGGCGATTTCATCCGGCAGTACGGCGCATGGGTCTATCTCGTCCTGTTCCTGATCGTGTTCTGCGAGACGGGGCTCGTCGTGTTCCCGTTCCTGCCCGGCGATTCGCTGCTGTTCATCGGCGGCGCGTTCGCGGCGACGGGAGAAATGAACGTCGGCGCGCTGATCGCGCTGCTGCTCGTCGCGGCGATTGCCGGCAACACCGTGAACTACCTGATCGGCCGCTGGGTCGGCCCGAAGGTGTTCAATACGCATATCCCGGTGCTCGAGCGGTTCCTCGATCGCGCCGCGCTGCAGAAGACCCACTCGTTCTACGACAAGCACGGCGGCAAGACGATCGTGCTCGCGCGCTTCATCCCGGTCGTGCGCACGTTTGCACCGTTCGTCGCGGGTGCGTCGTCGATGAGCGTCGCGCGCTTCCAGCTGTTCAACGTGCTCGGCGCGCTGCTCTGGGTGCTGCTGCTCGTGCTGCTCGGCTATTTCTTCGGCAATATCCCGTTCATCCGCCAGTACCTGAACGTGATCGTGCTGGTCGGGATCGGCGCGGCGATCGTGCCGGTCGCGCTGGGTGCGGTGTGGAAGCTCGTGCGCGGGCGGCGGTCGGATGGGACGCCGAAGGCGGGCGGGCGCTGAGCGGGGGCTTCTTCCTGTTCTGCGCAGTAAAAAAGCGTGGCGAGTGCCACGCTTTTTTTCGTCCGTTGCGGCTGTTGCGCGTTACGCGCTGCGATGCGCGACCGGCGTTTCGGGCGTCGGGTACTGCGCGTCGCGGAACGTTTCGAGGATTACGCGGTTGGTGTCGCAGTACACCTGCCAGTAGTTTTCGGGCTGCGTGGACGGGCGCACGAACAGCAGCGGGCCTTCCGGCGTGAACTGCAGCACGCCGACGTCCGGTGCCGGGTTGGTCAGCACGTTCGGGATCTGCTGGATCGACGCCTTCAGACGGTTGATCGCGTCGACGGCATCGACGCTGTTCGCGATTTTCGCGGTCAGGTCGACGCGGCGATGCGACGTTGCGCTGTAGTTCGCGATGTTGTCCGAGAAGATCTTGTTGTTGCCGACGATCGTCACGATGTTGTCGGCGGTGATGATCGTCGTGCCGAACAGGCCGAGCTCCTTCACGGTGCCCGTGACGCCGCCCGCGCTGATCACGTCGCCGATCTTGAACGGGCGCAGCACCTGCATGAATACGCCGGCGGCGAAATGCGCGAGCAGGCCGCCCCAGGCCGTGCCGATTGCGAGGCCGAGGCCGGCGAGCAACGCGGCGAACGAGGTGGTCTGTACGCCGAAGATCTGCAGGATCGCGAGGATCAGCAGGATCGTCAGCAGCACGCCGACGACGGAGGTCAGGTAGTCGGTGAGCGTCGGGTCGACCTTGCCGCTGCGGCGAACGACCTTGCCGAGCAGGCGGGTACCGAGGCGAATCGCCCAGCGGCCGATGAACCATAAGACGATCGCGGCGAGGAGGTTGAGGCCGAAGTCGAGGCCGCGGGTCATCAGGAATTGCTGGGCGGTGGCGAGATCGATCATGCGTTCTCCAAGTAGATAATCGGGGCGCGAAGTGCGCCTGGCTGCGCAGTTATACCTGTGCGGTGGCGGCACGGCAATCGGGCGGGGGCGACGAGATGCTCAAGAAGTGTCAAAGACATTGGCGACGCGGGCGGTCTTAATTCGTGTGCGGTGTCTGTTGGCGCGGAAAAGATGGCGCTTGTGCAACGACGCTTGCGGGAACGTCAGTGGGAGGGCGTCGGGAAATACGGGCGCATGCCCAAGGGAGAGGAAACCGTGCCGGCGGGGCGGCACGGTCATGCGGGCTCGACGGCCCGAGTTACTTCGGCGCGCGGCCGTACGTGTCTTCGAAGCGGACGATGTCGTCCTCGCCCAAATACGAACCCGACTGCACTTCGATCAGTTCGAGAGGGATCTTGCCGGGGTTGCTCAGGCGGTGTGTCGCACCCAGTGGAATGTAGGTAGATTGGTTTTCCGTCAGCATGATTTCCTTGTCGCCATTCGTGACGAGCGCCGTGCCCTTCACGACGATCCAGTGTTCGGCGCGGTGGTGATGCATCTGGAGGCTGAGCTGTGCGCCTGGTTTGACGACGATACGTTTGACCTGGAAGCGGTCGCCTTGGTCGAGACCTTCGTAATCGCCCCATGGACGTACGACGCGGCGATGCGTGATCGATTCGTGGCGGCCCGATGCATTGAGCCATTCGACGATTTTCTTGACATCCTGGGTCTTGTCGCGGTGTGCGACGAGAACGGCGTCGGCGGTCTCGACGATCACCATATTGTCGACGCCGATGGTGGCGACCATACGGTGATCGGCCCGGATATAGGAGTTGGTGGTCTCGTGGGAGAACACGTCGCCGATCTTGGCATTGAGGTCGATGTCGCGCTCGGCGATGTCAGCGAGGGCGGTCCAGGAACCGATATCGTTCCAGCCCAGATTTGCGGCTTCGACAACTGCCGCAAGCTCGGTTTTTTCCATCACCGCATAGTCGATCGAAATGTTCGGACAGGCGCCAAACACGTCGGGATCGAGGCGGACGAAATCGGCATCCCGATGTGATGTATCGGCGGCGAGTTCCGCGTGACGGGCGACTTCCGGTGCATGGCGCTTGAGCTCGTCGAGATAGCTTGACGCCTTCAGCATGAACATGCCGCTGTTCCAGTAGTAGTTGCCGTCATCGAGGAAGCGCTCGGCGGCTTGCGCATCCGGCTTTTCGACGAACGCGTCGACACGATAGACAGATTTGCCGTCTGCCGCCGCATGGCCGCGACGGATATAGCCGTAGCCCGTATGAGCTTCGGTTGGCGTAATACCGAACGTAACAAGATGGCGATCTGCCGCGATCGGTGCCGCTTCGAGCACGGCATCGACAAAGGCTTTTTCGTTCTGGACGACATGATCGGACGGCAGTACGAGCAGCACGGCGTCCGGGGATTCGCGCAGCGCCAGCAGGGCTGCAATTGCGATAGCGGGGGCAGTGTTGCGCCCGACGGGCTCAAGTACGACGGATGACGGCGTAATGCCGACCTGCCGAAGTTGTTCGGCGACGAGGAAGCGTTGGTCGTTGTTGGTGACGACGATCGGGTTGGCGACGTTCGGAATATGGCTGGCGCGCAGCGCTGTTTGCTGGACCAGCGTATCTTCACCCGCGAGCTTCAGATATTGCTTGGGATAACCGCCGCGAGACATCGGCCAAAGACGCGTGCCACTTCCACCGCACAGAATTACCGGATAAATCATTGCGTTGCTCCAGGATATAAACATCGACACCGTTCGTTGCATGCAGGCGAATCGGCAGTTCTAATGATTCGGATGCAGCTGTAACGATTATTCAGAATAGATTCTCGTATCTATGCCTCAAGCCATGCGCAGTCTCCAGGCGAGATGATCGAGAGCATTGCGCATCCAGCGGACAACCTTGACGAGAAATCGAATATACCGAGAGCGGACTCCAGCGAGCGGGCGGTTCGCGGTAGCGGCAAGCTGGTTTATCACCGCTTCAGGCGATGTGAAGCGTTTGAGCCGCCAGTCCCAGTAAATCGGATAGCGCAGCAATACAGCAGCGACCAGCATGTCTATCGTCAGCGTCCGTTCACGCCAGCGCTGAGGAACGGCATCCGTCGTCAATCCCCAGCCGGCATAAAACGGCAATCCGTACGTGTGTACTTCCTTGCCACGCAACAGGGCTTCGAAACCAGACAATGACGAGAGCGTATGCACCTCGTCGGCGGCTTCGATCAACGAGATCAAGTCCGACGAGGCATCCACAACGTTGGCCACCGCGGTCGTACCGAGGTGGCCGATGCGGTTGCCCGACAGCACGTCCGGATGGGGCTTGTAGACGATGAAGGCGTCGGGGCGGCGCGCACGGACCTCTTCGAGCAGGGCTTCGGTGGTCGTGATGCCCCGGGTGCCGAGCCGAATCGACGCATCGTCCGCCACTTGGCCGGAAACGAGTATGACCCGCGCGCCGGCGGGGGCGGCCCAATCCGGCCTGCGTCGCCCGAGATTGTATTTGGTCAGTCCATGTGTTGTGATTGCTTCGCGCAACACGGCTGCGCGTCGCAGTTCGGCTTCGGTGAATTCGGCGGTATTCAGGATTGCGGTTAGTTCGTTGGGCCGGCTGGAATCGAAATACATGCCGAGGCGATCGATGACCTGGCTGTACGGCGCAACCATGTCGGAACCCAGCCCTGTCGAATGCAGGAAGCCATCTTCGATTCTGACGTGTCGGGTACCGTCGCGCAGGCCCGCAGATGATCGACCACCCCAGATCGCGGCGATTTCCCCGGCTTCGACGTCGGACGCTCGTTTTACCCAGCGGAGGCGGCCGCCGCCCGCGGTCAAGTACGGCGTGGTGAACGGGCGCTTCCACCACTGGAAGGCAACGCCCGCAATTGCGTTCAGATCAGAAAAGCGCGTAGCGATCGAATGCTGAAGTTCGACGAAGCTCAGAACTGTGTCCAGTGTGCCGCGACCGTACGTAACGGGATCGAGGTAGCTGGCGGCTTTCAGGAAGATGGTCTCGAATAGTCTGTCGACCGAATCGCATTGCCGTCGCGCGGGCAATTCCGCGTGGTCGTGGGTCAACCCCCAACCGGCATAGTAGGGAGAGCCGAAGACATGCAGCGGCACGCCAGCAAGCAGGGCACCCAGGCCTTCGGAGGCCGTGACGGCGTAAGCTGTATCCGACGTTGCCAGGACTTCGCGCAGTGAGTGTTCGACTTCGAGCCGCTTTGTTCCGGGCGGCAGTCTCGTTAGGCTCGACATCCAGCGTCCGCGGCCGCCGTCGGCCGACGGGAGCAGCCAGAAATCCGCGTCGGGGTGAGCCGCCTGTGCT
Source organism: Burkholderia sp. BCC0419 (assembly GCF_902830285.1). NCBI lineage: Bacteria > Pseudomonadati > Pseudomonadota > Betaproteobacteria > Burkholderiales > Burkholderiaceae > Burkholderia > Burkholderia sp. BCC0419. The sequence goes on along the minus strand of NZ_CADESR010000001.1, from coordinate 2,792,033 downwards.
GCCCGGACCATCGAATCAAAGCCAAGGTGCCGTTGTCGCCGGCTCGAACGCGAATCCGTATGCGATACCGACCGTTCGTCGATCAGCACGATACGCGGCCGGCCGGTTGCGATATGCCACGCATCGGGAAGTGGCTGAATGCGAGACCTGACATGCAGCGCATCGGATTCAACCACGCGCCGCATCAGTGCCCGCGTTGGAGGCTGGGCCGTGGAACCGGCTTCGGCGTACAACAGCGATTCGAGCATCGCGACGAGGCCCGGCTCACCGGGTATGGAGGATTCGACGGAAAACCAGGACAGGGGCGGCACATGGCGATCGCTCCCGGACAGCACGGGGCCCGCGCAAATGGAGTGCAGGCCAGGACCAATCGCGACCCCGGCATCCGTGAGCGCCGCGCGGTATTTCGCGCAACGTCGCCGAAATGCGTACGTTGCCGCCGGGCGGCGCTCATGGAACCTGCCACCGGACGCGATATGCGACGCGGCGCTCTCGGCCGGAGTGGTTCGATGGCGCATGAGGAATGTCATTGGGCCAGCGAATCGATGAACCGATCCACGCGCTCGAAGTGGCTTGCCCAGGTGGGTTCGTGGAAACCGGCAATCCGGGCAAGCTGTTCGCTCCTCTCCACGCCGTCGGCGCGCGTGTAGGCGAGGATGAGTGCCATCCACGCAGGGCCGTCCAGCGGATCCAGATAATCGGGGATGTCCGCCGCGATCTCGTGAAAAACGGATAGATTGCTGGCGAGAACGGGCACTTTGAGACTCAGTGCCTCCACGAGCGGCATGCCGTAGCCTTCGACGAACGACGGAAACAACAGCGCCCGGGCATGCTGAAGCCACGCGTGCAACTGCGCGTCGGTGCAGTCCGCAAGCTCGATCACCGCGTCCTTCAATGGGGTGCAGCGCTCGAGCATGTCGACGACGTTCTCGCATTCCCAGCCGCGTCGGCCGATGATCACCAGCTTGGGGGCCGCGTTGCCCAATTGTTCGACGAGGCGTCGCCAGATGTGAAGCATGAACCAGTGGTTCTTGCGTGGCTCGATGGTGCCGAGCATGACGAAATACGGTGCCTGAAGCGGTGCTTGCGTGGGTTCCACCGAACGATATCCGGCCGCAAGCGGTGCGACGACGCATGGAGGCATGGTGAGGTTGGCGCGGCGTGCTTCTTCCTTGATCGCAGTGTGGGTGTCTTCCGAGTTCGCAATCAGGCCATCCGCGTGGCGCAACGCAGTATGAATACGTTGGCGATGACCGGCTTCGACGCCCGGGCGGCAATACTCGGCGTGCGTGAGCGGAATAAGGTCGTGAATCATGAATACCGCACGGACATCGCGTTGGTGCATTGCCCGGTAATACCGAACATGCTCCATGCCGTTGTGACTCGTATGAAGCAGCACGGCCCGACCCGGGCGGACTCGTCGTGGATCGAGGTAGGCTCTGACAATCGCACTACGAATGCAGAATCGGTGTTGATTCGGCTCGGTTAGTAGCTTAAAAGCACGGGACGATGCGCTTTCATTCAGTATTCGGGGGAATCCGGCCCGGCTGATGACCGCGTGGGCGCGGGAACGATAGTGTTCGAGGTACGCGAGGCCGACCCGGTCGACCCCGGTGGGCAGCAAGCCCGCCGAGCGGCGAGTAAGCAGACGCGTAATATCCAGGCAAATATTTAACACGGATGCAATGTTCGTGTGGCATGTAGTGCACGCGTGCCGTGCGGAAATGCCGAGAGTGTAGGAAATTGCGCTAACTATACGCAAATTTATTCTGCATCGTGAGACAATTGCCGCCGCCTCTACCCTTGCGGTGACCGGATTGTATAAATCGCAAGTATACGCAAATTTATTCTGCATCGTGCGACAATTGTCGCCGCCTCTATCCTTGGATGACCGGATTGTATAAATGGCAAGTGTGAAACGCGGAGTGCAGTTGGCAATTGTGGTCGTGGGCTTGATCGGGTTGGGGGCTTGTTCGGTCATACCGACATCTGGGCCGAGCCGCTCCCAGGTTGATGCGGCGGCAACGAAAGGCAATCCGCAAGGTATTCAAATCATCGACGTAACCGATACGGTTGCGCGTCAGTTGTATGCCAAGCGAGCCCATGCGGACTTCGCAACCTTGCTTGGCGACGATCGATCGTTTCGCCAGCAACTTGGCGTAGGGGATTCCGTCGAAGTCTCGATCTGGGAGGCGCCGCCTGCCACCCTGTTCGGTGGTGGCATATCTGATAGCAGTGCAAGCAGCGCGCCGAGCGGCTCGCGGGTCACGACGCTGCCCCTTCAGGTGATCGACGGTGACGGAAACATCAACGTTCCTTTCGTTGGAGCCGTGAAGGCCTCGGGGCAGACGCCGACGCAACTGCAGCGCTACATCGCTGGGCGACTGAAGAATATCGCGCATGATCCACAGGTGCTGGTGCGTCTGGCACGCAACGAGACGTCCTACATCACTGTGGTCGGCGATGTGGGGAGCAGCAAGCGGATGGAGTTGAGCGCGCGCGGCGAGCGTCTGCTCGATGCGCTGGCTTCGGCCGGCGGCGTGCGCCAGTCGGTCGACAAGATAACGATCCAGATTACGCGAGGCAATGACGTTGCCTCCTTGCCGCTGCAGTCCATCATTCGCGATCCGCGCCAGAACGTTCCGTTGCGGGCGGGTGATGTCGTCACGGCGCTGTATCAGCCTTACAGCTTTCTTGCGCTGGGGGCGACGGGGAAGAACGAAGAGGTCAACTTCGAGGCGCAGGGCATCACGCTTGCTCAGGCAATCGCTCGATCCGGCGGCCTGCAGGACTCGCGTTCGGATGCGCAGGGCGTATTCATCTTCCGCCTCGAGGATCCCAAAGCGCTGAATTGGCCGGACCAGCCGGTCAGGACGACCGCCGACGGCAAGGTGCCGGTCGTTTATCGGATCGACTTGCGTGATCCGAACTCTTTTTTTGCGGTCCAGAGTTTCATGATGGACAACAAGGACGTGCTGTACGTCTCGAATGCGCCGATCACGGAAATCCAAAAGGTCCTGAATCTGGTCTTCACGGTCGTCTACCCCGTGGTGACAGGGGTCCAGTCGTTCAAGTAAAGAAGTGTGGGGTGTGGGCCAAGATATAAATCGGTTGGATCCGAGGGGCGCTTTTTGAGATACTCCCGGATTTGTCCGACTCGATGTTCCTGGTGATTCTCGGCGAAAACACGTGGCGCCACCGTTTGTCCGGGCTGCGTATGCTTGTAATTGGCGAATTATTTACGTTGAATTAGGAAAGAATATGAAGACGGCTCTTATTACCGGTATCACTGGACAGGATGGCGCATATCTCGCGGAATTTCTGCTAGAAAAGGGCTATCGTGTCTACGGTTCATATCGTCGGAACAGTTCGGTTAACTTCTGGCGTATCGAAGAGCTGGGGATTCTCAATCACCCGAATTTGAGCCTGGTCGAATACGATCTGACCGATCTGGGTTCGAGCATCCGGTTACTGCAGAACACCGAGGCGACCGAGGTTTATAATCTCGCGGCGCTGAGCTTCGTGGGTGTTTCGTTCGATCAACCCGTGACCACCGCCAATATCACCGGATTGGGCGCGGTGAACCTGCTCGAGGCAATCAGGATCGTCAATCCGAAGATTCGTTTCTATCAGGCCAGCACGTCGGAAATGTTCGGCAAGGTGCAGTCGATTCCGCAAACCGAAGCCACGCCGTTCTATCCGCGTAGTCCATATGGCGTCGCCAAGCTGTATGCGCACTGGATGACGATCAACTATCGCGAAAGCTACGATATTTTCGCGTCGAGCGGTATTCTGTTCAATCACGAGTCGCCGCTTCGCGGACAGGAATTCGTGACGCGTAAGATTACCGATACGCTGGCGAAAGTCCGACTCGGCAAGGCGAGCATCCTCGAGCTCGGCAATATGAACGCGCTGCGCGACTGGGGTTATGCCAAGGAGTATGTCGACGGCATGTGGCGCATGCTGCAGGCCGACCGGCCCGACACCTACGTGCTGGCCACGAATCGTACGACGGCGGTACGCGATTTCGTCTCGCTTGCGGCCCGGGCATGCGGTTTCGAGCTCGAGTGGCAGGGCAAGGACGAGAACGAAGTAGCGGTCGATCGCAAGACCGGCAAGACCATCGTTCGCGTGAATCCTAAGTTCTACCGCGCGGCAGAAGTCGACCTGCTGATCGGCGACCCCGCCAAGGCCAAGCAGGATCTGGACTGGCAACCGAAAACGACGCTGGAAGAGCTTTGCCAGATGATGGTCGAGGCTGACCTGCGCCGCAACAAGATCGGTTTCTCGTTCTGAGAAGACGAACTCGCTTGCTGATCCGCCAGTCGCTGTTGGTTCGGCGTCGGGCGGATCCGGAACGTGCTGTATTCCGGTTGTGGCTCGCCGCTTTGCGAGGTTGGCATTAAGGGAGCAGAGTCGGTTTGCGCGCGGGGGCGCGCGGACGGTTGCGACGGCTTTCCGATGATGGTTTTCAGAATTCGGCTGGTGCGGCTATTGTGGATATTATAGATATGTCTCTTACGGAAATTAAGAAGACCGTTGCTGTTGTAGATTATTGGCCCGCCATCGAAAATGCTGAAACAGAATGCATTTTGCGGATCAAGTCGGCGCTGCAGGAATTGGGTTACGAAACCGTATCGATCAATCGTCACGGTTTTCTGGTTGACGATGCATTGACGCATGTCGATGAGCTCAAGATCGAATTTGTGCTCGCATTGCATTTCGATTCGGCAAAGGCGTGGAGCGCCTTTACCTATTATGCGCTGTGGAATCCGCTCGACTTCTATTTCCAGTGGAGCTACCGGGAAAAGTCGGAAAACGCGTTGTCCAACGACGCATTCCTGTCGTGCGGTTCGCGGGTGGCCGACGATCATGCCCGGCGACTACTGAAGGGCTCGGGCCGCGCGGCGACCGAGCCGTTCCTGACGTTGTTCCACGCCGTACACGAGCCGGTGATTCCTCCCGCGCTTGGACACGGCAAGCTGTTCTATTGCGGCATCAATTGGGAGGCGCTGAGCGGCCGCGGTGGTCGTCACCACGAGTTGATGAAACTGCTGGATCAGCGCGGCATGCTCGATATCTATGGTCCGGAGGTCTTCCAGGATGTGCGTGTCTGGGATGGCTATGCGTCGTACCAGGGATCAATACCGTTCGACGGTAAGACGCTAATCAAGCGCGTCGCGCAATCGGGTATCGGTCTTGTCCTGTCCTCGGATGCACACATCAAATCCGGGCTGATGTCGAGCAGGCTGTTCGAGTGCTTGTCGGCCGGCGTACCGATCATCTGCGATCAGAATCGGTTCGCGCGCGACAATTTCGGCGATCTGCTGTTCTATATCGACACGACGGAGCCAGCCACGACCGTGGCGCGCAAGGTCGAGGAGCATGTCGAGTGGATCCGCGACAATCCGGAACTCGCGATTGAAAGGGCGACCCGCGCGCAGGAGATCTACAAGCAGCGCTTTAGTCTAGTCGAGAACTTCAAACGCATCTTCGCGACGGGGCCTCACCTCGATGTCGTGAAGACCAACGAGCTCGGTCGCGGGCTGTCGACTATCTTCATCGCGGACGAGTGCAACCCGGCTTTCACGTCGAAAATCCGCTCTTATGCGATGCACATGGCCGGCAAGCGGAACGCCAAATGCTACGCATTGATTCCCGAGGCGAGCTCCGCCGCGCGCGAGGAAGATATCCGAAAAGCTTGCACCGGCGTGGAAATCATCCGGTTCAAGCGGGATACGAAGGACTACATCCGTACGGCCGGGGAAGTCGTCCAGAAGATCGTCGCGGTCCTGCAGGCTTTGCCCGAGGGCGATATCTTCCAGGTCATTCCTGCGTGGGAGCGTCCGGTCTGGCCGACGATCGAATCGATGTGGGAAAAACTCGATGTGCAGCCCGAAATGAGCTACGTCGCCGGCGGTTTCACCGTGCTCGAGAACACCGGCAAGCCGCATGAGGGACGCGCGACATTCACGAGGCAGACCCTGCTGACATCGATGATGGACGCGAACGCGCCGTTCTCGTGCTCGTCGACGCTCTATCGCCGTATGGATTCGATGAGTGAAGTTTTCGAGACGTTCGCCTATGCTCCGTATTTCTGGCAGCGCTTGATGTCGATTGCCTATCAGCGGTTCGGCGATGGATTTGACGATGTGCGCGTGGCGGCGGTGGAAGACCACGAGTACTACGTGGTCCACCATCGTATTTCCAATCATGATCAACTGATGCGCGAATCCGAGATCCTGCGGGACGTTCTGGGTTTCGATTACGTGGACAAGCATCTTCGTGCCGCCGCAGTCTTGCAGAGCCAGATCGTCGAACCCATGGCGTTCGTGAGGCAGGTCGATTCGGCCGCTGCGCGCGCGTTGCTGGTCAAGCTGTACGATTCGGTGAAGATACCTAAATTTATTTCTGCTCCCATTCAGTGGTTGTGGAAGAAAAAGGCTATTTAGGAGCATCCATGAACAAGTATTTCGTAACAGGTGGATATGGGCTCGTTGGCTCGGCGATTTGCCGGCAACTCGAGGTGGCAGGTGCGTCGTATGTCGCGCCGCGCCGCGCAGAGCTGAATTTGCTCGATCGCGGCGCGGTCGAGGGTTTTATCGCGGATGAACGACCGACTCATTTGATTCACCTGGCTTCGCAGGTTTTCGGATTGCAAGGTAATCTGCGCAATCAGCTTTCGTCGCTGTCGCTGAATACGCGGATCAACGAAAATCTGCTGGCGGGCCTCGCGGGCAGCTCCGTCAAGAAGGTGTTCTTTGCCGGTACGGTGGCCTCGTACCCGTTTCCCTACATCAGTCTTCCGCTGCGTGAAGAGGACATGTTCAAGGGGCTGCCGCATTTCGGCGAATACGGCTATGCAAACTCGAAAATCCACGCGTTCCATTATCTGGAATTGCTGAAGAAGTACAACGACATCGACTACGTCTACGGTGTCTTCACGAACATGTACGGACCGAACGACCGGTTCGACGTGGAGACCGGTCACGTCGTGCCGTCGTTGATTCGCAAGGCCGAACTAGCGGTGGCGAACGGCACGCAGCTTGAAGTCTGGGGGCGACCGGATACGACGCGCGATTTCATGTACGTCGACGATGCCGCACGTGCTGCGATTCACCTGCTCGATCGTGCCTCCGGTGTGGTCAATATTGCATCGGGGATCGAAAGCTCGATGGGCGATCTTGCCGATGCGGTCTGTACGGCTGCCGGCATCTCGGCGCCGATCAAATGGCTGTCGGACAAGCCGGTGGGAATTCCACGTCGGTCGGTCGACGTCACGCGGCTTGCGGATACGGGCTTTGCCGCGAACACGAGCTTGAAGGACGGTGTCGGCAAGACTTATAGCTGGTTCACGGAAAATCTCGCATCGGCGCGATTGACATAAACGCACTTGGGTCGGATGAGGCCGCAGTGGGCGATTTCAGGTCCATTGCCAGATACGCGCGCCCCGGGGCGCGCGTTCATCTTATCCGGCTGCTCCATTGAATGCTTGTTTGATTGACGGAACATGGACGTATTGGGCAACGAGAGGCTGGCGGGCGCATTGCGGCAAGTACGTCTTTGCGTGTATGAGTCGGTGCACTTGTCTCTTCTGCGATTGCTGGATCTCTGGTGGGTTCCTGGCGGCGCCGCGACAATGCGTCGCGCCATCGCCAGATCGAACGCGCATCCTCAAGCCAAGGTGCAGCAGCCTGCGCAACGCAATCTTTTCATCGACGTCTCCATCATCGCGCTCAACGATGCCGGCACCGGTATTCAGCGCGTCGTCCGGTCCATCGCGCAGCACCTGCTGGCCGATCCGCCGGCAGGCATGACGGTCCATCTTGTACGGGCCACACGCAAGAAACCCTATCGATATGCCACGCAATACCAGGCGCACCTCACAGGGCAGAGCGGGCTGGGTGAAGAGCGCCCGCTCGAAGTGCGGCGCGGCGACGTGTTTCTGGGGCTCGACCTCGCGAGCCGGCCCCTGGTCATGAGACAAAAGGAGTTGCGTCGCTGGCGCGAACTTGGGGCAAGTTGTGCTTTCGTTGTGTACGATCTGCTGCCAGCCGCGCATCCCGAATGGTTTACATCGGTCGCGGCGAAATCCTACCGTCGATGGCTGGAACTCCTCGTGATGCACGCCGACGCACTGTTCTGCATTTCGAAGTCGGTTGCCGGAGAGATCGATACTTGGCTGCAGGACAAATTTGGTCTCGAGCACAACGAAATTCATGTCGATTGGTTTCATCTCGGCGCGGATTTCAACGCGAGCGAACCGGCGGCGATCAGCGCGCCGACATCCGCCGGTGCAGTGGTCGCGGCGCGCGCGTCCCGGCTCGTGCTGATGGTCGGCACGGTCGAGCCACGCAAGGGGCACGCCGAGATGCTGACCGCGTTCGAGTCCGCGTGGCGCAATGGTATAAACGTCACGCTGGTGATCGTCGGGAAGGCCGGGTGGCGAGTCGATGGGCTAGTTGAACGGCTCAAGTATCTGCAGGGCGCCACCGATAATCTGGTCTGGCTCGAGGATGCGAGCGACAGCGACCTGATGGCGCTGTATGAGCGCGCGGACGGATTGATCATGGCGTCGGAGGCTGAGGGATTCGGTTTGCCGATCATCGAGGCCGCATTGCGCGATATTCCGTTGTTTTTACGAGATTTACCCGTGTTTAGGGAGGTCGCGCATGAGCACGCAACTTACTTCAGCGGGCATGCTCCGGTTGAGGTTGCGTTGAGCCTCGAGCAATGGCTACGGGATCTCGAGCGCGATCGTGCCGTCAGAAGCGGAAACATGGTGACGCTGACATGGGAGCAGAGCGCGCGTCGCCTGGGCGAACTGGTTGAGACGCTCGTGTAGTTCCCTGGCGCACAGGAATCGGATCGGGCCGGCGGTATCGCGGGCACGAACAGGAATGTTAGGGGCGGGGAAACAAGGATGGCCTGTCTAATGGAAATTGGGGAGTGATCGAATGGATAGTTCTTATCTGGTAAGTAATTTCCGTGCAGCCGACAAGGATGACGAGTCACGAAAAAAATCTGCGCTGGAATATGCTTACCAAGTGAGTGGGCTGAATTGCACGTTCGACCAGTTTCTTAGCAAGAATTCCGAGTTCGTCAAGAATTATGTGTTCGGCGGCGAGGCTGACGACTATTACTTCACGTCGATGCTGGCGACGTTCGAGCAGCATGAAACCGATCTCGATGCGTTTTTTGCGGCCGTACTCAACAAGATCGTGCTGCAACTCGAATTCCAGACCCGACACTTCACGTCCGGCTATGGTCCTGAACTGTTCATCTGCGACGCACCCAAGAGTCACTTTCGCGTTGCGGTCGCCAATGCAAGCACGACGGCCGGGCTGCTGTTCGGCGATCCGGCTCAGCAAGTACTTCCGGAGTGGGCCAGCAATCTCCCGCACGTCGAGTACAACTTCCATAATGTTCATTGCCGTAATTTCCCCGATCTGGGCCAGTTCGTCGAATCCATTCGTCGAAAGGTCGGAGCGGTGGCGCTGTCGTTGCCGGCCGACGTCGATCACCTGAAGATTCCCGAGCGGTATGCGGCGATGGCCGGCTGGGTCGATGAAAACACGACCTACGTGTTCTGCGGTAAAAAATCCGTTCTGCAGAACGTCAGGCGGAAACTGGAAGAGAAGTATCCGGACGCCGTCGTGCAGAGCCGCGAATACACGCTCAATTCTTCGGCAGCGCGTGAGGAGAAGGCTATCGTCCTGGTGGATGGCTTGAGCGGCCTCCCCGACATCGAGATCGACTGCTTCGATACTCTCGACTGCAGCTTCACGACGGCGGCTGCCAGCAGCAACACCGATTTCCGCAATCTCAGCTTCGCGGAAACCGAATTCTTCAAGCCTGTCGAGCCCAAGAAGGTGATCAGCTTTTCGCCGATCTCGACGGAAAACACGTTGAAGATGACATCGGAGATCCAGTTCTTCAACGATGTCGTGACGATCAAGAACGGCTCGATTGCGGCGCAGCGCGGCACCGTCGATTCAACCTACCTGCATTTTGCCGAAAGCGGCGAAATTGCAATGGACGCCGGCAACGAAATTGCCCGCACGGAGATGACCGAGCTTTACAGAAGTGGCGTCAACGTGGACGGCATCGTCACCGCGAAACTGCGGCAAGCGCGAATCCTGAATGTCACGGGACCGGCCATGCCGCTGGCTTTTACGCCCGACGTGCATACGTTCTTCTCCCATTTTATCCTCCAGTGCTTTCCCCGGATCCTGATTCTGAGGGAACTAGGCATTCCGCACGCAAAGATCATCGTTCCGCACAACCTGCGTGCGAAGCAACTCGCGATGTTGCGGCTCGCCGGGATTGTCGACGACCAGATCGTGAAAATGCCGCCGGGGGTGATCGTCAAGGCCGACGAACTGATCGTACCGCGTGCGTGGCCATTGGCGATGTCGTCGTTCACGATCCGTATATACGAAGAGTTGCTGGGGCGTGTCGTGAAGACGAAGCGTCGCCCGATTAAGAACCTCCTGATCAGCCGTGAAAGCCGTCGGACCTGGCGGAACATGGTCAATTACGACTCCGTCCGGAAAATTCTGGTGGACCGGTATCGTTTCGAAGAGGTCAAGCCGGAAAAGCTGACGATTGAAGAAGAAATCGATCTGTTCAATCAGTCGAAAGTGCTTATCGGTGCGGAAGGGGCAGGAATGTACGCGTCCTGCTTCTCCCAGGAAAACTCGCACGTCGTCAGCATCTGTGACGAAGACTACATGATGCCGATTCTCGGCACCATCGGACGCCTGCGCGGGTTCAATCTGTATCACGTCTTCGGCGAAAGCTTCCGATCCGCACGTGATGTGAATCGACGTCTGCCATATGGTCATTGTGATTTTGCAGTCAACCCGCTCGATGTTGCGGGGTTGGTGGAACAGTTGATATAAATTTGCAGTGAATTGTTTGGGATAACTGCCAGGTAAATACCGTGAATATTAGTAATTCTGAAAAACGCGCTGATGCTCTTTCACGACAGGATCGTGTCCTCTTCGTCGGAGAGGTGCAGGCACTTGGCATGTATCGCCATTTTCAGCAGGTTTTCGAGAAGAGCAGGACAGAAACACCGGATATCCATTTCGTCGATACGAACGACGACGGCTGCCTTGATTCGGTGAAGGCGCTGGTCGGCGCCGGCGCCCGCGTCGTGCTGCAAATCAACCCGAATCGTCGAGGCATCTGCGCCGATATCGCGAATTTCCTCGAACGGCAGGCCGGCACCTCGGTCGTCAAAGTGCCGATGCTCCTGTGTTCCAGCCTGTGGCCCTATGACTGCTTCGACAGCGCACTGCAGCAATCCGGCTCTTCGATCGCCGGTACGCGTGGCGACTCGAAGCTCAAAGCCCTGGTGCAATCCGACGATGTTTCGGAGGATGAAGTCTTTGAATACATCGGCGGTGAAGGGTTGAACGAGTCCGAGGTGGAGGCGGCATTTGAAGCGGACAAAGAACAATGGGGCGTACTGCAGAGTGAATGCGGGTGGAATTTCCGTGATTACTTGGTAAGTAGCTTCTCCGACAAGAAATTGTTCAGTTCGCATACGCTTCCATCGAATGCGTCGCTGGGCTTGCTGATTCAAAAGATCGAGGGCTTCCTCGAGTTGAATGCCGCCGAGCGCGCGGAATCGCAACGGTTGATGTCGCTTGCCGAGATCCTGCAACCGGACACGCCGATTCATCCGAGAATCGGCAAGGTCCTGAATCTCGCATGGCTCCCGGACGGCAAGAAGTTCGATATCCACGGACGCAAGATTGATTATCAGCGCTGGGTCACGGAATACGCGAAATTCTACGCACCGATGCTGGAGTTTCCTCGCAGCCGATTCACCGAGCGGTCGCATGGTCCGGCGAAAACGACGGGCGACGGTGGCGCGCGGCATGTGGTGGCGAGAGCTTCCGTTGGCCAGGGCACGTCGAATCCGGATCACGGCTCCGCGAGCACGCTGTTCGGGAGAATGGACAGACTTTTCGTGCTGTGCGTGATCGTGCCGTTTGTCGTGTCGGCCCTGTACTTTGGCTTGATGGCATCGGACATCTACGTATCGCAGTCATCCTTCATCATTCGCACGCCGAGCAAAAGCAACCAGTCTGGCGGCTTCGTCGGTCAATTGCTGCAGAACACCGGCATTTCCCGCGCGTCTGACGATACCTATGCCGTTAACAACTATCTGACGTCACGCGATGCGCTGGCTTCGCTGAACGCCGGGGCGCGCTACGAAACTGCCTACAGTGGCGGGAGGGCCGACCTCTTCAGCCGGTTCGGCCTGCTGCCGCAGCGACGGACGTTCGAAGACCTGTACAAGTATTTCCAGGATCACGCGAACGTCCAGTTCGATACCGATACCGGGATTTCCACGCTGGAGGTCCATGCGTTCTCGGCGCCCGAGGCTAGGGATCTGAACGAGCGTCTGCTTGAGCTCGGCGAGAAGCGCATCAATCAGATGAACGAGCGGGCGCAGCAGGATCTCGTCACATATGCCCAACGCGAGGTGGTACTGGCGGAAGCGAACCTCAAGCAGGCGGCGACCGCGCTCTCCCAGTATCGTGAAAAGCAGGCTGTTTTCGATCCGAATCTCCAGTCTTCGTTGATCCTGCAGAGCGTAACCAAACTTCAAAGCGAACTGGTGGCGAGCAAGATTCAACTGGCGCAGTTGAAAGCGGTGTCGCCGAGCAATCCGCAAATCGGTGCGCTCGAGGTGAAGATCAAGTCGCTGCAGGACCAAGTGGACGCTGCATCAAAGAACGTGACTAACGGACAGTCGTCGTTGGCGTTCAAGAGCCCGGCCTATGAGCGGCTGGAACTCGACAAGCAGTTTGCCGACAAGCAATTGGCCGCGGCGGTGATGTCGCTCGAGACGGCCCGCAGCGACGCGCAGCGTCAGCACCTGTATCTCGAACGCATTTCGCAACCGAATGAGCCGGATAAACCGCTGTTGCCGCGTCGTATCCGGACTGTGCTAGCGATTCTCGCGATCGGATTCATCGTCTGGTGCACGCTGAAGCTACTCATTGCCAGCATCAAAGAGCATCGCGACTGAGGTGGCTTAAATTGAACATCCATTTGCGAGAGCTGACCGACTCATTGAAAATTCAGGGGCGCGTCCTGTATGCGCTCTTGATGCGGGAAATCATTACCCGCTACGGACGGCACAACATCGGTTTTGCGTGGCTGTTCGCCGAACCGATGCTGTTCTCGATCGGTGTGGTGATCCTCTGGAATGTCGCTCATAACGAGGGAACCAGTCATCACATCAGTGCGATCGCCTATTCATTGACCGGGTACTCGACCATCCTGGTATGGAGAAACACGATCGGCCGATGCGTGATGGCGGTCGAGCCGAACGCGGCGCTTTTGTATCACCGCAATGTACGGGTCATCGACTTCTTTCTGGCGCGCATTCTTCTCGAACTCCTGGGTACGACGTTGTCGATGTTGATCCTGTTCGTCTTTTTCATGGCAATCGGAATCATCCCGTTTCCGTACGACGTGATGAGCATGATCATCGGATGGGCATTGCTGTGCTGGTATGCGGGCGCGATGGGCCTGCTGGTCGGTGCGCTGGTGGAGTTCAGCGAGGTTGTCGAGCGACTGTGGCATCCGATTGCCTATTTTCAGCTGCCGGTTTCTGGTGCGCTCGTGATGGCTGCGTGGTTGCCCGTGTCGGCCAGAAACATCGTGCTGAAATTTCCGGTTGCCAACTGTGTTGAGCTGTTTCGTTACGGATACTACGGGAACGAAGTCCGGACCTATTACGACGTCTCGTATGTCGTTCTGTGCAACCTGGTATTGACTTGCCTTGGTTTGTTTGTTGTTTCTGCGGCTTCTCGCCGAGTGGAGCCCGAATGATAGAGCTCGATGACGTCAGGAAATACTATTCGACCCGCAACGGGCAGCGGCTGGTTCTCGATGGCGTAAATCTGACCATCAATCCCGGTGAGCGAATCGGCATATTGGGCAGGAACGGCGCGGGTAAGTCGACCATCATTCGCCTAATCAGTGGCTCTGAGTTGCCGTCGTCCGGCCGGATTTCCCGGAGCATGGCCGTTTCCTGGCCACTGGCATTTTCCGGCGGATTTCAAGGTAGTCTGACCGGACTCGATAACCTGCGATTCGTATGCCGGATATATCAGGCATCCTTCGAAAATGCGTTGCCGTTTGTCGAGGAGTTCTCCGAACTCGGGGAGTATCTGCGGGAGCCGGTAAAAAAGTATTCGAGCGGCATGCGCGCACGTCTTGCATTCGCCATTTCGATGGCGGTCGAATTTGACTGCTTTCTCATCGATGAAGTGATCGCCGTCGGCGATCGAAGATTTCATGAGAAGTGCAAGTATGAATTGTTCGAGAAGCGCAAGGATCGAGCGATGATCCTGGTTTCGCACGATGCGATTACGGTCAAGGAGTATTGCGACCGCGCCTGCGTGCTCGAAGGAGGCAGGTTGCATCATTTTGATGACGTTGAAGACGCATATGATTTTTACAATCATATCTGACGGTATCCTGATTGCCTCTCGTTTTTGATCGAGTATCGTTCGGGGGGGCGTTCGTGACGAACGGGGATGTGGTGGAGATGCAGTTGGGGGTAAGACATGTGCGCGACAGACTTGATGCCTGAGTCTTCCGGGGTGATGAAGGCCAATACAAGGAAAATATGAAGATCAATAGGCGTGAATCCAGTAATCGAGCGGATCGTCTCACGTTATATCGACTGCTTTCGGATTCCTTCGTTAGTGAAGCCGTGGGGAAGGAAGCGTGGGTCGCGCACACACGGAATAATGTCGAGCTCTGCAGGTTTCTTGAGGGATTGGATCGCAGGAATCTCTACCGCATCATTTTTGATCGCCCGCCCGAGAGCGTGTGGGGGATCGGCTCGGCGAGCGAGCTGAATCGAACGGCTGACCTGGGGCTGTTTTATGATCTCGTTTTCTCGGAGGAAAACAAGGTCATGGGCGAAATTGTTTATGCGAAAACAATCGAGAGCCGGGGGATGGATATTTTCATCCACATCCCGAAGACCGCGGGGACGACGGTCAACAATCTTCTCGAGACCAATGCGAGTCTGCTGCGTAATGCCTGCTTCGACATCTCGACGCTTGTGGCCATGTATCGGGAGGAGCAGCAGGCGCGCCGGATCATTTTCTCGGGTCACCGGACGCTGGAGTTCTACGATCGATCCATCAATCTGAGCGATATCGGAGTAATTTTCACGTCCATTCGAGATCCGATCGACATCGCGATATCGTATTTCAACTTCGCCTTTACGATGGTGCGCAGCAACGACGAGGCATGGGGCGCGCAATGGCGACCTTTTGTCGAAGAGTGGCAGAGTTCAGGTGCGGGTCCCAGCGACTGGTTCGTGAATTACTGCGGATCGGAATTTTTCCGTCGCAATGTTTCAAATATATATTTTGATTATCTTGGTGATCCGGGTAAATCGCCGGACGATGCGAGGGCGATCGTGGATAACATGCTTAGATTTGGTGTGTTTGCGGTCAGATCGGATCGGGTGAATGATTTCGTTTCCGATTCCGCTGGCGGCGAAAAACTTGAAAAGAACAAATCCGATGCGGTGGTTACACGCGATACGCTAAGCTTCGACATCCTTCTTCATCTGCGTCGACTTATGCCCACCAACGTGGAGTTCTACGCGTTGCTGGATAGTTTTTCGACGTGGAGAAAATCCGGCTACGTCGATTTCAGGGCGGTCTGATTGTCTTGTGCTGGATGCGTTGCCGATCGGGTGTCGGTTCCCGGCCGATGCGCGAAACGGCATCGGTCAGCCGGCGGCCTGCCGTTTCAGATCGGCGGCTCACTGCAGCCACCACGTCCAGTCAGGGCGCGAAGAATAGATGATGCGCAAGGTATCGCCCGGCGCGATCGTAAAGGGCGCGTCGGGCGCCGAATTGAACAGTGAATGGCCGTTCAGGTCGATCGACGAGATCTTCCCGCCACGGATCGACACGAGTGCACGTGATCCCAACGGGTTCTTGAATTCCTTGCCGGACGCCGGAAATGGCGGCGAAACAGCGGCCCGGCTTCCACTGAAGCCCGGACTGTCGGTGATCTGGTTGCTGCTCGCCCCTGCGTTCGCGATGCCGTTGGTGGGAGACTGGTTGCCGTTGAGGTCCACAGCGGCGACCGTCACGTTTCTCGACGACGGAGAGATCGCGATCCCTTGAGCCTGGTTTCCAGTGCCCCTGCCATACGCGTCGCCGCCGACGCGTCCGCCAGATATGCGAACGCCGGCGGCATGCGGGCCGATGTCGATACCGTTGCCTTCGCCGGGCTTCAGGAAGCTGTTTCCGAATATGTTGGGCGACGGGATGTTGATGTTCTGCCCGCCGGCCAGATTGATTCCGTGTCGACGCCATCCGCTCACTTGTGCCGGGGACAAGGTCGCATTGATCACGGCCTGAGAATATGCGCCTCCTCGGTTGGTGCCGTCGATCACCATGCCGTCAAGGCCGGAGCCCGACTGGCCCTTGATTGTCGAATAGATCGAGAGCTGGCCGATATACTGGGAGCCGTTACCCAAGGGCCCGCCGACCCATACCCCGGCGCGACCGGCTCCGTCGATGTACCCGCCCGGGGCCAGAGTAGGCTCCAGTATCAGCTTGTTGTCGGCACGCTGTTCGATGTGCACATTGTCGACCGTCGATTGCCCGATATAGTAGGTGCCGTCGAGTGTGACGTGTTCTCCCGCAAAAATGGAAATGCCATACTGCCAGCCTTTCAATAGCGGCCCGTTGATGTAGGGGCTCGATATTTCAACTTCGGTTGGCAATTCGACGGAGCCGGTCGATGTCTTGTACCCCGACGCGGCACTCAGGGGTAGCAATGAAATGGCCGTGTGCGAATTGTGCGTCGGACCTGCTTCGGGGTCGTAATTCCCGGGAGCAACAATCTGATCCAGCTTTACTCCCTGTCCACCGTACAGAAACATGCCGTACGCGCCGTTTGTAAACGACGCGCGAATGGTGGACTGGATAGGGGACAGCAGGATGATGTGAGGCTTCGTTTTGACCGCGGCGTTGGTGTGGAAAAAACCGATGTCGGTGATGTCGTTGCCAACAAGGGCGGTGACCGGGTTCGTACCGACAAGTATGTCGACGATGTCCGAACTCGTGGCGATGACGGTCGCGGATTTGCCCGCTCCGCGTAACCGGATGTGGGAGCGTGTTTCGCGCAGGGTCGACTTGATCAGGTACACGCCGGATGGCAGATCGCAGGTGCCTCCGCGTTGCTTGCTCGCCTGATAGTCGATGCAGCCCTGGATGGCTTTCGACACGTCGACGCTGGCGGTACCGGCTTTGACGTCGGCGATCTGCGCTGGCGACATAAAATCGAACACGCTGTCGTAGTCCGACAGCTTATCTGCGATCGTGCGAGGGACACTGCCAGAGGCCGGCAACTGAAATAGCCCGGCCGAATCGAAACGGGCGGTATTCACGCCATTTTCAGCGTGAGAGGAGAGATCGTCCGCGTATGCCGGTACCAGGCAACTGTCGCCGGTAAGAACGAATCCCAGAAGCCATGCGATTACGATAGCTTGGTGATATTTTTGGGTATCGAATTCGTGCTTCCTTTCTCCTCTCCGAAAAATACGTGCTACCCAATGAAGCCGAAACACCCGACCAAGTATCGTTCCCATAATAATCGGCGTCGGTAGTGTGAAGCCCATTAAGTTTTTACTTGACGCGATAGCCGTACATCGATATCGTTTGTTCCCTGTTTTCATGTCGCCCTTTCAATTCCTGCGCAGTCGCGGTGGAATTTCGGCTGCCGGCCGCCGTTACGGCGACCGTTGGCCATTGCAATGATGCATATGACCGCAGCTTGCCCATCGGCGTTCTGTCGGACACGGGCGCGAAAGCGATTTGCAGGGTATTGCCTTGCGCATCCGCGGGAGCAATTTCCGCGAGCGCCGTTAGGTTTGTCACAGTCGGAGTGATATATTGGCGGTCGTCGTCGGGAGACGGCAGCGTGGTCTGGCACCGTAGCATGCGCACGGCCCGGATCCACCAGAGCAGGCCAATTTTTCGAATAAGTCCGTATTACCCATACCATGCCTCGCTCATTTCTTGTGCTGCAAGGCACGGCGTCGTCCTTTTTTGCCCGGCTTTCCGACGCGCTTCGCGCGCGTGGTCATGTCGTTCGCCGAATCAATTTCTGCGGAGGGGACTGGTTCTACGATTGGCACGGCGCCAGCGTGAACTACAGCGGCAAACCCTCGGATTTGCCTGGCTGGTACGCCGATCTCGTGTGTCGCGAGCACATTACGGACGTCATCATGTTTGGTGATTGCAGAGAGATTCACCGGCACATACATCCGATATCGGAGTCGCGGGGTCTGCGAGTGTATGTGTTCGAGGAAGGTTATGTTCGCCCGCACTGGATCACGCTGGAACGCTACGGTGTCAATGGTCGGTCGCTGATGCCGACGGATCCGGCTGAATATCTGCGTCAGCGGGATCTCGTTCCGCCCGCTCAACCCGGTCAGCCGACCGGATACAATCTTTACGAACGCGTCTTTCACGACATCACGTATCGGCTCGCCAACGCGCTGTTCGCCTGGCGCTTTCCCCGCTATCGCAGTCACCGCCCGCGCAATGGGATCGTCGAATACGCTGGACTTGCGTTTCGCGCGCTTTTGCAGGGGCGACATCGCCGCCAGGCCGACGCAGTCGCGCGCGAATTGCTCGACTCCGGCCGGCCCTATTACCTGTTCCCGCTTCAGCTCAACTCCGATGCGCAGATCGCCGTGCATTCGCCATTCGAAGGGATACGCGACGCGATTGACTACGTCCTGCGCTCATTCGCCCGGCACGCGCCGCACGACGCGACCCTGCTGATCAAGAACCACCCGCTCGACACCGGCATGATCGAATACGACCGCTTCGCGATGTCGATTGCGCGCGAGGCCGGTATCGGAGATCGGGTCCGTTTCATCAACTCGGGCCACTTGCCGACACTGCTCGAGCACGCGCGCGGCGTGGTCGTTGTGAACAGCACGGTCGGGCTGTCGGCTTTGCACCACGAGCGCCCGCTAGTGGCGCTCGGGACCGCCATTTATAATATGCCCGGCTTGACCTGGCAGGGAAAACTCGACGATTTCTGGCATGGCGGCGAGCTGCCGGACATGCATCTCTATCACGCCTTCCTGGACTACGTGATGCATCACACGCAAATCAACGGCGATTTCTACACCCGAACCGGCATCGAGATGGCGGTCGCGGGGGCGGTCGAGCGCCTGGATCGCGCGGATGCCTGATCAACTGCCGCGAAACGTCGTTATCACCGGCGCGAGTGCCGGTCTCGGCCGCGCGCTTGCGCTTGCCTATGCGCAGCCCGGCACGACGCTCGGCATTATTGGCCGCAATCTCGCCGAGATCGAGAAAACGGCCGCTGCCTGCCGAACGCATGGCGCAACGGTTGAAGCGGGCGTCATAGACGTGCGCGAGGCTGCGGCTGTGGCTGCCTGGTTGACCGATTTCGACACCCGCCACCCGATCGACCTGCTGATCGCGAACGCCGGCGTGGCCAGCACGATCGCCGATGCGAGTGACTGGGAAGACCTGGAACGCACGGCTCGCGTCATCGATACGAATCTCTACGGCGCACTGCATACGGTCCTGCCGGTCATCGACCGGATGCGCGAGCGCAGGCGCGGCCGTATCGCGATGGTCAGTTCGATCGCCGCGCTGCGCGGCATGGCTATCTCGCCGGCCTATTGCGCGAGCAAGGCTGCGATCAAGGCCTATGGCGATTCCGTGCGCCCGCTGCTGGCGCGTGACGGCGTCCGCGTCACGATCATCCTGCCCGGCTTTGTGAAGACGGCGATGAGCGACGTGTTCCCCGGCGACAAACCGTTCCTCTGGAGCGCCGAGCGTTCGGCCGCATACATCCGCAGGCGGCTCGATGCAGGCCGAAGCGAGATCGCATTTCCCGGGTTGCTCGCGTTCGGCATGCGCCTCCTGCCGCTCTTGCCCGCGGCGCTGGCCGACGCGATTCTTGACCGCCTATCGTATCTTCCGTCGAAGGACCGGGCCAATTGAGCGCGCGTCTTGCCGTGACGGTGACGGCCACCATTGCGCTGTCGTTTGCGGTCGACGCGATCGCGGTCCCGCGCGCGCCACTGCGGCGTCCGCTGCTGTCGTCACTGCTTCATATTGTTGCCGTACTCTTCGTATTCGACTTGGCGTTCGCCGTCACCTCCCGGCCGCTGTTTTCGGCCTGCGCGTCGCTCGCGCTCGTGGGTCTCGTCGCCGCAGTCAGCAATGCGAAGTACGAGTCGTTGCGCGAGCCGTTCGTATTTACCGATCTGAGCCTGTTCAGCCAGTTGTTTTCGCATCCCCGTCTTTACTTGCCTTTCCTGAGCGTCGGCAAGGTCGTCGCGATCGGTGCGGGTATCGTGCTTGTGATCGCCGGCTTCGTCATCGAGCGCCCCGCGTTTTCAGGCCCCCGCAGGCTGCTCTGGCTTGCGGCGGTGCTGCCGTTCATGCTTGCCGTTCTCGTGGCTGCCCGGGTGCCGCTGACACTCGATCCCGATGTCGATCAACGCAAACATGGCTTTTTTGCCGTGTTCGTTGCCTATCTGCTCAACGGCTTGCGGCCTGCGACGTTTCGGCGGTTCCGTGAAGTCGTGGCGACGGGGCCGTTCGCAACCGGCACGCCGACGCGACGCCCGGACGTGATCGTGATCCAGAGCGAATCGTTCTTCGATGTGCGCCGGCTCGGCGACGCGATCGAGCCGACCCTCTTCAGCCGCTTCGACGAAGCGCATCGCGAGGCCGCGTGGCATGGCGAGATGACGGTGCCTGCGTGGGGGGCGAACACCATGCGAACGGAATTCGCGGTGCTGACTGGCGTGGAATCCTTTTCGCTCGGGTATGCGCGCTTTTATCCGTATGCCTTTGTAAGAAATAAAATCGCCTCGCTCGCGTCCTGGTTCGACCGTTGCGGTTACGACACAGTCGCGATTCATCCCTATTACGCCGATTTCTTCGGGCGGAGCCGAGTATTCCCGTTGCTCGGCTTTACGCGCTTTCTCGATATCCACCATTTTGCGTCGGCGTCCCGTGCCGGCCCGTACGTGGCGGATGCCGCCGTGTCCGAGTCGATCATCGCGGAACTCGAAGCGGCAGACGATGCCCGCCCGCGCTTCATCTTCGCGATGACGATGGAAAACCACGGCCCACTGCACCTCGAGCAGGTATTACCGGGAGAATCGTGTTCAAGGCATACTCTCGGCGAAGACCCATCGTGGCGCGACCTGACAGCCTACTTGCGGCACATTGAAAACGCGGACGCAATGATCGGGCGCTTGCTCGATCATTTACGCGCCAGCGATCGTGAAACAGTCGTTTGCTTTTACGGCGATCACGTTCCCGCGTTACCTCACGTATTCGATAAGCTGGGCGTTTCTCCGCAAACCAGCGACTACTTCATTTGGCGAAATTACGGCACAGACACACCGGAATACCGGAATTTGGCAGCCGAAGAGCTTGGGGCGGCGCTGCTGCATGTGGTACAAGATGACGGAAATCGCGCGGAAGAACCGCACGCATCCGAGAAAGCGACATAAAAGATGAACAGTAAGATTGCAATAATTGGGGTGGCTTGTCGGTTTCCCGGGAGCGCAAACAATCTTGGCGACTTCTGGCAACTGCTGCGCGACGAACGCGACGCAGTGACTGAAATCCCCTCCGACCGCTTCGGTACCGATTTCTACCAGCACCCGTCCAAGCGCGAACCGGGCAAGAGCTATACGTTCGCGGCCGGCGTGCTCGACAACGTCGCCGGCTTCGACGCCGCGTTCTTCGGCATTTCCCCGCGCGAAGCGGCTCAGATGGATCCGCAGCAGCGCCTGCTGCTCGAACTCGCATGGGAGGCGTTCGAGGACGCGGGCGTGCGCCCGGCCGACATGCGCGGCAGCAACTGCGGCGTCTTCGTCGGCGCGGCCAGCATGGATTACGGCAACCGCAACATGGACGATCTGAACGTGATCGATCCGTATTCGGCGACCGGCAATACGCTCAGCATCGCGTCGAACCGCGTGTCCTACCTGTTCGACCTGCGCGGCCCGAGCATGTCGGTCGACACGGCCTGCTCGTCGTCGCTCGTCGCACTCCATCAAGCCGTCAAGGCACTGCAGTCCGGCGAAGCCGACGTGGCGCTTGCCGGCGGCGTCAACCTGCTGCTGCACCCGTTCGGCTTCGTCAGTTTCTCCAAGGCGTCGATGCTGTCGCCGCGCGGCCGTTGCCGCGCATTCGACGCGACCGGCGACGGCTACGTGCGCTCGGAAGGCGGCGCGTTCGTGCTGCTCAAGCCGCTCGATCGCGCGCTGGCCGACGGCGACACGATCCACGCAGTGATCGCCGGCTCCGGCGTGAACTCGGTCGGCCACTCGCCGGGCGGGATCAGCGTGCCCGGCGCGGCCGCGCAGGCGTCGCTGCTGCGCAGCGTGTATGCGCGCGCCGGCATCGATCCGCAGTCGCTTGCGTACCTCGAGGCGCACGGCACCGGCACCGCGGTCGGCGATCCGATCGAGGCGCGCGCACTGATCGACGTCGTGTCGGGCGAGCGCCCGGCCGATCGTCCGCTGCTGATCGGTTCGGTGAAGACCAACATCGGCCACCTCGAAACGGCATCCGGCATGGCTGGCCTGCTCAAGGCCGTGCTGTGCCTGAAGCATCGCGCGGTGCCGCGCTCGCTGCACTTCGTCACGCCCAATCTCGGGATCGATTTCGACGGCGGGCGTCTGCGCGTCGTCGATCGTTACATGCCGCTCGATGCGGGCGACGCGCCGCTGACGGTCGGCGTCAATTCGTTCGGCTTCGGCGGAACGAACGCACACGTCGTGCTGACCGAGGCACCGGTCGCAAACGACGCGTCGACGGGAGCGCCCGAGCCGACTCAAGCGCAACTGTCCCCGCTCGTCCTGACCGCGCGCAGCGCGAATGCGCTCGCGGCGCTCGCAGGCCGCTATCTGATCATGCTCGACAACGGCGGCGACTGGCAGGCGCTTGCCGCCGCGGCCGCACGTCGTCGCCAGTGGCTCGAACATCGCGCGATCGTCGCGCCGGCCGACGTGACCGAAGGCCGTGCGGCGCTTGCAGCACTGTCCCAGCCGGCGCAGGAAGGCCTGCCGGCCTGCGTCGCAACCGGCCAGGCGCCTGCCGACGCACTGCGCACCGCGCTCGTGTTCTCGGGCAACGGTTGCCAGTGGGTCGGGATGGGCAACGAACTCTATGCGGAGAACGCGGTTTTCCGTGCGGCGCTCGACGAAGTCGACGCGCTGTGGTGCGCGGATGGCAGCCCGTCGCTCGTCGACGTGATGCGCGGCGGCCCGAGCGCGGAATGGCTGGCCGGCGCGGGCGCCGAATGGCTCGCCGCGACGGAGAACGCGCAGCCGCTGCTGTTCGCGATCCAGGTCGGCATGATCCGCGTGATCGACGCGCGCGGGATGCGTTACGACGCGGCGATCGGCCACAGCGTCGGCGAAATTGCCGCGGCGTGGGTGACGGGCGCGCTGTCGCTCGCCGACGCGGTTCGCGTGATCAAGATCCGCAGCCGCGCGCAGGCGATGACGCGCGGCAGCGGCCGGATGGCGGCCGTCGGCATCGGCGAGGCGGCGGCGCGCGAACTGATCGCGCGCCACGGGCTGGCGCGCCGGGTCGAGGTGGCCGGCATCAACAGCCCCGATGCCGTGACGCTCGCGGGCGAGCTGCAGGGCTTGCAGGCGCTGGAGGCGGCGCTGCGCGGCAGCGGCAAGTTCTTCCAGATGCTCGATCTCGACTATGCGTTCCACAGCAGCCACATGGACCGCATCGAGCCGGTGGTGCTGGCCGAACTGGCCAGCCTGCGGCCGCAACCGGGCAACGGCACGTTCGTGTCGACGGTGACCGGCGGCCCGCTGGCCGGCAACGAACTCGACGCGCGCTACTGGTGGCGCAATATCCGCGAGCCGGTGCGCTTCGGCGACGGCATCGCGCACCTGATCGAGCAGGGCGTCCGCCTGTTCATCGAAGTCTCGCCGCATTCGATCCTGCGCACGTACGTGAAGCAGGCGTTCGCGGCCGCCGGCGTGACCGGCGCGGTGCTGCCGACGCTCAAGCGCGATCACGGCAGCGCGGCGACGCTGCGGCAAGCGATTCTCGCAGCGATCGCGCATGGCGCGAGCGTCGATCCCGACCGCTTCGCGCCCGGCGCATCGCGGGCGGCATTGCCGTCCTATCCGTGGCAGCGCGACCGCTTCTGGCTGACGCCGACCGTCGAAGGCTACGGTCTCGTCAATCGCCGCCGCGAGCATCCGCTGCTCGGCTATCGGCTGCACGAACACGCATTCGGCTGGGAAAACCAGCTCGATCCGGCGAAGCTGCCGATGCTGGCCGATCACGTCGTCGACGGCGGCGTGGCGTTCCCGGGGGCCGGCTACGTGGAAATGGCGCTCGCCGCGGCGCGGGCCTTCTTCGATACGCCGGATGCGGCGCTCGAAAACGTCGAGATCCGCACGCCGGTCGTGTTCCAGCCGCAGCAGGCGAAGCTGTTCCGGCTCGTGATCGAGCCGCGCACCGCGACGTTCACGATCGAGACGCGCGATCGGATGTCCAACGGCGCATGGACGCTGAACGTGACGGGGCGGATGCTCGAAAGCGGCAACGCGCTCGGCGCCGCGAGCATCGTGCCGGCCGCTGCGCTCGAGCACCTGCTCGCGCTGCCGGCCGCCGACGGCGATACGCTGTATGCGAATACCGCGGCGATCGGCCTCGGCTACGGGCCGGCGTTCCGCTGGGTGCGTACCGTGCGAGTAGCCGTGGCCGAGGACGCCGCGCTCGCCGACGTCGCCGCGCCGGCCGCGTGCGGGGACGCACGGGCGCTGTCCGCTTATCTGTTGCATCCGGCGCTGATGGACAGCGGGTTTCATCCGCTGTTCGCGTTGCTTGCCGAGCATGCGCGCGATGGCGAGCATCCGGCTTACGTGCCGGTGCAGATCGGCCGGGTCGACTACCTGCGCGGCGACACGGTCGTCCGCGTGCTCGCGCGGGTCGACCGGCGCAGCCCGCATTCGATCGTCGCGCATTTCGAATTCCTCGACGCGCAAGGCGCGATCGTCGCGCGGCTCGGCGGCTGCCGGTTTCGGCGCGTGGACCTCGTCGGCCGCCGCCAGAATCTGCCTTCGCGTTTCGTCTACCGCCTCGAAGAGATGCCGTTGCCGAACGACGTCGACGCGGCCGCGTTGCCCACGCCCGATGCGCTGCTTGCGCAAGCCGTCGCGCGCGTCGATGCCGCGGGGCTCGACGGTCGCCGCACGCAGCATTTGACCGAAATCCTGCCGCTGCTCGACGTGCTGGCAAGCCTGTACGTGCTCCGCGCGTTCGATGCACTCGGCGTATTCGCCGGCACGTGGCAGCCTGCACCGGAGCAGGCGGCGCTGGCCGCGCGTCTGGCCGACATGCTCGTCGAGGACGGGCTTGCCGCTCGTGACGGCGCGCGTCTGGTCCGCGACGACGCGGCGTGCGCGGCGCTGCCGCCGCTCGACGATCTGTGGCGCGGGCTGCTGGCCGAATCGCCGGGGCACGTGGCCGAGCTGACGCTGCTTGCTCATTGCGGCGCGGCGCTGCCCGACGTGCTGAGCGGCGCGAAGGACGACGCTCGCTGGCTGTCGCCGACCGGGCACAGCCTGGTCGAGCAGCTGCTTGCCGCGTCGCCGACCTGGCAGCACGTGCATGCGCTGCTCGCGGCCGGCGTCGAGCAGGCGGTCGACGCGTGGCAGCCGGCGCGCCGGCTGCGCGTGCTCGAACTGGGCGCGACGGACGGCGACGTGCTGCAGACGCTCGGTATGCATCTCGCCGCCGCGCGCTGCGATCACACCATCGCCGCGACGGCCGGCCAGCTGGCCGGGTTCGATACGGATGCGCAAGCCACGGTGCGTACGGTTGCGCTGCAGCCGGGCGAACGGCTGTCGCTGTCCGCCGACGAAGCCGGGCCGTACGACCTGATCGTCGCGAACCGCGCGTTGAGCGGCCGTCACGACGCGGCCGATGCGCTGAACGCGATGCGATCGTGGCTGGCGCCGGGCGGCTTGCTGCTGCTGGCGGAGCCGCGTCGCGGCCGCTTCTCCGACATCGTGTTCGGCGCGCAACCTGCGTCGACGGGCGTCGATCTGCCTGCGCCGCTGGCACCGGCGGATCTCGAGGCGGCGCTCGCACGCGCGGGCTACGTCGACGTCGTGCGGCATGTCGAGCAGTCGCTCGATCTGGACGGCACGCCGACGTTCGTCATCGCGCGCAACCCGGCGAGCACCGCGGCCGCGCACCGCGGCAGCGACGCGAGCGATCTCGACACGCTCGCCCGCAGCGAACAATGGCTCGTGATGCATGCACCGGATGCGGCCGGCGGTTTCGGCGGGCGGCTGGCCGATGCGCTCGCGCACGCGGGCTATCCGGCCGATATCGTCGACGTCACGCATGCGGCCGACGCGATCGCGTCGTTGCCGGCCGGGCAACCGGCGCATGTCGTGTTCTGCGCGCCGGAGACGCCGCTCGCCGATACGACGACGGGAGACGGCCTGATGGCCGCGCTGCGTCACGGCGTGATCGCGCTGGCGGCGCTCGTGCGCGCGCTCGGCGCGCAGCCGAATGCGGCCACGCGGCTGACCGTCGTCACGCGCGGCGGCGCGCCGTTCGCCGGGGCCGCGCATGCGCACCCGGAACAGGCGACGCTGTGGGGCCTCGGTCGCGTGCTGGCGAACGAGCATCCCGAATTCGCGTGCCGCCTGATCGACGTCGATCGCGCGGCGGACGGGATTCCCGATGCGCTGATTCGCGAGCTGACCGGCGCGGCGGTCGAGGAAGAAGTCGTGCTGAGCGCACACGGACGCCTGGTGCCACGCATGCTGACGGCCGCGCAGGCCGCGGCGCGCAGCGACGGCGCGATGGCACGCGCGTCGGTGCTCGCGTTCGACGCACCGGGCTCGTTGCGTAATCTCGAATGGTTCGCGTTGCCGGAAAGCGCGCTGGGCGACGACGAGGTGGAAATCGAGCCGGTTGCCACCGGCCTGAATTTCCGCGACGTGATGTATGCGATGGGGCTGCTGTCCGATGAAGCGGTCGAGACCGGCTTCGCGGGCGCGACGATCGGCATGGAACTGTCCGGCCGCGTCGTCCGGGTGGGCTGCGCGGTGACGCAATTCGCACCGGGCGATGCGGTGCTCGGCTTCGCGCCGGCGTCGTTCGCGACGCGCGTCAGGACGCGCGCGCAGGCCATCGCACTGAAACCCGAGCGTCTGTCGTTCGAGGAAGCGGCGACCGTGCCGACCACGTTCTTCACCGCGTACTACGCGCTCGTCGAACTCGCGCGGCTGCGCCGCGGCGAGCGCGTGCTCGTGCATGGCGGCGCGGGCGGCGTCGGGATCGCCGCGATCCAGCTCGCGCGCCACTTCGGCGCGGAAGTGTTCGCGACGGCCGGCAGCGACGAGAAGCGCGAGTTCGTGCGCCTGCTCGGCGCCGATCACGTGCTCGATTCGCGCAGCCTGGCGTTCGCGGACGAGATTCGCGCGATGACGGGCGGCGAGGGCATCGACATCGTGCTGAATTCGCTCGCCGGCGAGGCGATGGTGCGCAGCATCGATACGCTGCGTCCGTTCGGCCGTTTCCTCGAACTCGGCAAGCGCGATTTCTACGAAAACAGCCATATCGGGCTGCGGCCGTTCCGCAACAACATCAGCTATTTCGGTATCGATGCCGATCAGCTGATGGGCGCGTTGCCGGAGCTGACTGCGCGCCTGTTCGGCGAAGTGATGGCGCTGTTCGCGGCAGGCGTGCTGCATCCGCTGCCGTATCGCGCGTTTCCCGCCGAGCGGGCCGAGGACGCGTTCCGCTACATGCAGCAGGCGCGCCAGATCGGCAAGGTGCTCGTGACCTATCCGTCCGGCACGCCCGCGCCGACGCGTGGCGTCGCGTGGGCAGAAGCGCTCGCGCTCGATCCGCATGGCGCATACCTGGTGGTCGGCGGCACGGGCGGCCTGGGCTTCGCGAGCGCGCGCTGGATGGTCGAGCACGGCGCACGCCGGCTGACGCTGGCGAGCCGCTCCGGTGAACTCGCCGCCGCGGCGCGCGAGGAGGTTGCACGCTGGCGCGACACGCTCGGCGTCATCGTCGATGTCGTGTCGTGCGATGTGACCGATGCCGCGGCAGTCGACGCGATGATCGCCGCGATCGTCCGGCGAGCCCATCCGCTGAAGGGCGTGCTGCATTCCGCGATGTCGATCGACGACGGCCTCGTGCGCAATCTCGACGATGCGCGGATGGCCGCGGTGCTCGCGCCGAAGGTGGCCGGCGCATGGAACCTGCATCGCGCGACGCGCGGGCTGCCGCTCGACCTGTTCGTCGTGTATTCGTCGGCGACGACCTATCTCGGCAATCCGGGGCAATCGAACTACGTCGCGGCCAACACTTTCCTCGAGGCGCTGGTCGAATATCGCCGTGCGGCAGGCTTGCCCGGCACGTTCATGGCCTGGGGGCCGCTCGAGGACGTCGGTTTCCTCGCACGCCACGCCGATACGCGCGAAGCGTTGCAGTCGCGGATCGGCGGGGCGTCGATCACGTCCGACGAGGCGATGGCCGCGCTCGAGCGTGTGCTGGTCGCGGGCGCGGCCGGCGAAGCGGTGGTGCGGCTCGACTGGCACGCGGTGGCGCGCGGGATGCCGGCCGCGAAGGCGCGTCGGTATGCGCTGCTGCAATCGCAGGCGAAGGGCGGCGATGCGCGCGACGGCGGCACGCAGCTGCGCGAAGAGGTGCTCGCGCTGCCGCGCGACGAAGCCATCGCGCTGGTGGCGCGGACGCTGCAGGCGCAGATCGCGCGGATTCTGCACATGACGCCCGATCGCATCGCGCTCGACAAGTCGGTGCTCGACATGGGCATGGATTCGCTGATGGGGATGGAGCTCGGCCTCGCGGTCGAGGAGGCGTTCGAGGTCAAGCTGTCGGTGATGGCGATCGCCGAAGGGGCGTCGGTGACGACGCTGGCCGCGCGCATCGTCGATTCGATCGGCGCGTCGGCCGATGCCGGCTCCGATGCCGCGTCGGCGACCGATGCTGCGCACGAGGCCGTCGCGGCGCTCGCCGCGAAGCATGCGATCGACGGCGAAGCGCGCGCGATGCTCGATACGCGGCCGGCGCCGGTCGCCGGCCAGGCGTCGCCGTCGCTGGAGGTGGCGCGGTGAGCGCGCCGACCGGCTGGGCGACGCATCAGGGCACGCTGGCGCGCCCGCTGACGATCGACGGACACGGCTTGCACACGGGGCGCCGGGTCGGCGTGCGGATTCTGCCCGCGCGTCCGGAAGACGGCGTGACGGGCATCGTGTTCCGTCGGGTCGAGCAGGGGCGTACGCTCGCGACGCTGCCGGTCGATCCCGCGCTGCGCCGCGCGCAGCCGCTCTGCACGATGCTGCGCAATGCCGACGGCGTCGGCGTGCGCACGGTCGAGCATCTTCTCGCGTCGCTGCTCGCGTGCGAGATCGATCACGCGATCGTCGAGCTCGATGCGGAAGAGGTACCGATTCTCGACGGCAGCGCCACGCCGTGGGTCGACGCGATCCGCGCGTGCGGTCGCGTCGCGCTCGATGCGCCGAAACGCTTCATCCGCGTGCTGCGGCCGGTCGTCGTCACGGACGGCGACGGCGACCAGCGGCGCGAGATGCGGATCGAGCCGGCGCCGCGTTACGAACTGAGCGTGCGCAACGACCTGCGCGGCTTCGGCGACATGCACTGGGACGGCGCGCTGACGCCGGCCGCATTCGCGACCGACATCGCGCCGTCGCGCTCGTACGGGCGCGTGAAGTGGGCCGTGCCGGCGATCGTCGCCGGCTATCTGCGCGGCGTGCCGATCCTGCGCGGCGCGCGGCCGTCATGCACCGCGTCGATCGTCGGCAATCGCGTGCTGGGCGGGATGCGGCTGCCGGAGGAATTCGTCCGGCATCGCGTGCTCGACCTGGTCGGCGATCTCGCGCTGGCCGGCGCGCCGCTGCTTGCACGCGTGAGCGCGCTGCGGCCGAGCCACGAGATGAATTTCCGGCTGGTCGATGCGTTGCTGGCTGCGCCCGATGCGTGGCAGTGGGCCGAGTTTTCCGAGCGCTGAAACCACGCTTTTTAAAAATACGCGGCGTAACATAGCGCCTTTTCGAGATACAGCGAAGGAAGCAATGGCACTGGGAGAGCATCTTCGCCAGCAACTGGCGGCGAAAGCGCTGAAACGGCAACTGGAGCGCGCGACCGACGCCGCGGCGGCGCCCGGCGTGCCCGGCACGCCCGCTACGCAGACCGCGTCGGCGCGCAGCCGCTTCGAATCGATGCCGCAGTATCAGCAGGTCCGGATCATGCGCGAGATGGGCGAGAAACTGCGGGTCGACTCGCCGTTTTTCCGCGTGCACGACGGCGTCGCCGGGGCGACCACGCAGATCGGCGGCCGCGAATACCTGAACTTCGCGAACTACAACTATCTGGGCCTGGCAGGCGATCCGGCGGTGTCCGCGCGCGCGAAAGCCGCGATCGACCGCTACGGGACGTCGGCTTCGGCCAGCCGGATGGTCGCGGGCGAGCGCCCGGTGCAGCGCGAGCTCGAGCGTGCGCTGGCCGCGTTCTACGAGACCGACGATTGCGTCGCGTTCGTGAGCGGTCACGCGACCAACGTGACCGTGATCGGCGCGCTGTTCGGCCCGGGCGACTTGATCGTCCACGATGCGCTCGCGCACAACAGCATCGTGCAGGGCGCGCAGTTGAGCGGCGCGAAGCGGCTAAGCTTCGCACACAACGACTGGCAGGCGCTCGACGAGCTGCTGTCGCGCGTGCGCCGCGAATACCGGCATGTGCTGATCGCGATCGAAGGGCTGTACAGCATGGACGGCGATTTCCCCGATCTGCAGCGCTTCGTCGACGTGAAGACGCGCCACGGGGCGTTCCTGCTGGTCGACGAGGCGCATT
Source organism: Burkholderia sp. BCC0419 (assembly GCF_902830285.1). Lineage (NCBI taxonomy): Bacteria > Pseudomonadati > Pseudomonadota > Betaproteobacteria > Burkholderiales > Burkholderiaceae > Burkholderia > Burkholderia sp. BCC0419. Next base: position 2,761,041 of record NZ_CADESR010000001.1, on the reverse strand, counting down.
CGCTCGGCGTGCTCGGCGCGACCGGCAAGGGCATCCGCGAGCATGGCGGCGTCGCGCCCGATCAGGTCGACATGTGGATGGGCACGATGAGCAAGACGCTGGCCGGCTGCGGCGGTTTCATCGCCGGCTGTCAGCCGCTCGTCGACATGTTGCGCCATCTGGCGCCGGGTTTCCTGTACAGCGTCGGCCTCGCGCCGACGCTCGCCGCAGCGTCGCTGGCCGCGCTCGAACGCCTGCAGGCCGAGCCGGAGCGCGTCGCGCAACTGCAGGCGCGCGGGCGGCAGTTCCTGACCGAGGCGCGTGCCGCCGGGCTGAATACGGGCACGAGCGCCGGGTATGCGGTCGTGCCGGTGATCACGGGCAGCTCGCTGAAGGCCGCGCAGTGGGCGAATGCGATGTTCGACGAAGGGATCAACGTGCAGCCGATCTTCTATCCGGCCGTCGAGGAAAAGGCGGCGCGCCTGCGCTTTTTCATCTGTTCGACACACGAGCCGGAGCAGATCAGCCGGGCGGTTGGCGTGTTGTCGCGCTTCGCGGGGCGCGGCGCGTGACGCAGGCTGTCGCGGTCGCGCAAGCGGTTCCGCGCGCCGGCGAACCGGCGCGGTTTCGCGCGGCCGAGGCGGATGACGCGGCCGCGTGCGCGCCGCTCATGTTTGCGTCCGGCGTGGCCGAATTCGGCTTCTTTCTCGGCGAAAGCGACGCGCGCTGCATCGCTTTCCTGCAGCAGGCGTTCCGGTCGCGCCACGGACGCTTCTCGTGGCGCCGGCATCGCGTCGCAGTCGCCGACGATGGCACGGTGCTCGCGGTGATGGCGATTCACGACGGGCAGCGGACGACGTTCGACGACGTGCACATCGTGTGGGCGCTCGCACGCTTCTTCGGCGTGCGCCGCACGATCGGCCAGTTGCTGCGCGGGCTGATCCTCGAAACGGAACTCCCGGCGCCGAAGCGTTCGCAGATCCTCGTCGCGCATTGCGCGACGGATGAACGCCGGCGCGGGACGGGCATTTTCAGCGCGCTGTTTCGCGATGCGCTGGATACCGGCGTGTTGCCGGCCGATGGCAGCCGTGACGTCGTGCTCGACGTGCTGACGCGCAACGTGCGCGCCCGCGCGCTGTACGAACGCCTCGGGTTCATCGCGCTGCCGCGGCGGCGCGCGCGTTCGAACAGGTTGCCGGGTGAGCTTGATTCGATCCGGATGGGGTTGGGTCGTCGCGGCCAACCATGACAGTGGGCCGGTGTGGCGTAAAGCGGACAGTTCAGCCGTCGCTCGCCACAATAGCGCGCCGAAACAGATGAGGGTAGTAGAGGCGCAGACGGGCCGTCGCGCCAGTATCAGCCGTTCAACGGCAATTTCTGCATGATCGCATGCACGCATTCCAGCGGACTTGCTTCGCCCGTGCGCACATGTACGTCGGGCAATGCCGGCTTTTCATAGGTCGATTCGATGCCGGTGAACTGCCGAATGGTTCCTTGCCTTGCCAGCGCATACAGCCCCTTGGGGTCGCGCGCTTCGGCCACATCCAGCGCAACGTCGACAAAGACTTCGAAAAACATGCCCTGCGGAAAACGCGCGCGCGCTTTGGCGCGTGCCTCCCGGAACGGCGAGATCAGCGCAACGATGACGACGAGCCCGGCATCCACCATCAGGCGCGCGACCTCGGCCGTCCGACGAATGTTCTCGTGGCGATCCGTGTCGCTGAATCCCAGGTCCTGATTCAATCCTTCGCGAAGCTGGTCGCCGTCCAGCAGAAAGGTCCGCAGGCCGCGCGCATCGAGTTGTTCCTTCAGCAGGTTCGAGAGCGTCGATTTGCCGGCACCGGAGACACCGGTGAGCCATACCACGAAGGCATGGTCCTGCTTCATGCTGGAAAGCACGGATTGATTGCCCGTCAGCATGACAGGGAGAGAATTTTGGAGATCTTGAGTCATCTCGGAGTCGCTGTGCCAGTAACTGCGTCGTACTTTATTGTGATGCGGATTCATCCGTCGGCGGATTGTAACGTTCCTTTTCAAAATTTGTAACTTGAATATTTTAATCAGGAATAAGGCCTTCACCGTCATGCGGCGCGACGGTGTGCGAACACTATCTGCTCGGTAATGATTGCCGATTCGTCGTAATAATTCGAAATGAGCGCGCGTCGCCGACGGAGTGCAAGGTGCGTAAAATGTCGGCCCCGTTTCATCGCCGCGCTGAATTTGCGGTACGTCCCGATCAGGCTCTGTGCCATGAGGGCAATGGGTGCGAACGATTTGCGTCGGAATCGTTGGAAGGATGGTGACGGTTGTCCGTCGATGCGTCGCAGCATTCCTCGTACATATGTTCTGGACCGTGTTCGATTATCGTCCTGGCTCCCGGTCGGAATGAAATCGCAAGAGTATTAACTTTCTATTCAGCGAAAATCGCAGTGCGCGGAGTCTGCTTTCGTCGTGCGATTCCGGCACTCATTATCGAATTGGGGAGTTATCCGAGGCGTGTTGCCCGATCGTATTTGTCGGGCGATGAGTCGTATCGCTTTCGATTGATTCAGCAGTACCGAGCGCTGGTCCCTCAAAACCGGATCGCCGCGATTGCCGTATCGCGCCGAAGTATTCGACACCAGAATGCGCTCGATTTCGTCAGGACTGCGGCATGTCACTTGTGCCGCGGCCCGAACGGCCGCTGCTGCACATCGGCGCCCTGCGCGACGATCGCCATCCCCTCCGGCACTTCCTCCCACGCACCGCGCAGGTCGACGAGCGGCTCCGACACGACCATGAACGCATCATCGCCGGCTTCGGCGATACGCGGGTTATGCGGATACAGCGCGTGCAGGTGCTTGAACGACGTGCTGTGGAACAGCGAGCGCGATTGCCGTTCGCTCGAGTAGCGCACCGCGACGATCCGTTCGCCATCGGTTGCGCAGATCGTCATGTTGATCGGATCGGCGACGCGATGCCGCGCGGCGGTTTCCTCCACCACGCCGACCATCCGTTCGAGCGCCGGCAGCGGCGCCTGCTCGAGACCGTACGTCAGCGCGAGGCGGAACATCAGCTCGGAGTCGGTCGAGCCTTCGAGCGTCGGGAACAGCGCGGGATCGACCTTCATCGTCAGGTCGCGGCGCAGCTTGTGGAAGTCGCGGATCAGCCCGTTGTGCGCGAACAGCCAGCGGCCGTGGCGGAACGGATGGCAGTTGGTTTCCTGCACGGGCGTGTCGGTCGCCGCGCGAATGTGTGCGATGAACATCCGCGAGCGGATCGCACGCGCGGCTTCGCGCAGGTTGCGGTCGTTCCATGCGGGATGCACGGAGCGATAGCGGAACGGGAGTTCGTCGGGATGCCCGTACCAGCCGATGCCGAAGCCGTCGCCGTTGGTGGTCGTGGCGCCCAGCTCCGAATGCAGGCTCTGGTCGATCAGCGAATGCTTCGCGCGGAACAGCACCGTTTCCAGATGGATCGGATTACCCGTATAGGCGAGCCAGCGGCACATGGAGCGCTCCTTCACGATGTATCGTTCGCGCATGGTAGCCGACTCTGCGACGTTGCCGCGTCCAAGCGAATCACCCGCAATCTTCATACATCGCAGGCCGTACGCGCGAAGCGCAACCGCCCGGCCACGCGGCCGGGCGTCATGCAACACGGCAGTTCGGCGCGGTGCGGCACGAGAGCGGTGCCGCACCGCGCCGGTTCAGTCGCCGAGCGCGTCCATCACACGCGCCGAATAGACGAGCGCCGCGCCCGCATTCAGCGCAATCGCGACGCCGAGTGCTTCCGCCACTTCCTCCCTGGTCGCGCCATGCTTGGCCGCTTCGGCCGTATGCACGGCGATACAGCCGTCGCAGCGCGTCGTGACGGCCACTGCGAGCGCGATCAGTTCGCGCGTCTTCGCGTCGAGATGGCCGGTCTTGGCGCCCGCGCCGGACAGCGCCTTGTAGCCGGCCAGCGTATCGGGCGACAGCTTGGCGATGTCGCCGATACGCGTCGAGAGTTCCTTCCGGTATTCGTTCCAGTTCAGCATGATGCGTCCTTGTCGAGAAGAGTGAGGAGGGCGGCGGGCGCCGCGACTCGGGCGATGCAAGGCTATTCTGATCGCTCGCGCTGAGGGTTTCGATACGCTAGAGTGTCAATTTTTAGCGCAATCGTCTCATGGATGCGTTGAGTCAACTGCTGTCGCTGGGTCGCAGCCATGTCGAGCTCGACGTGCGCTGCCTGCTCGACGGCCCGTTCGCGATGCCGCACGACCCGCTGCCGCCCGGCGAGGCGGCGTTCCATCTGGTGCTGGCCGGAACCTGTCGACTGCGTGCCGCCGACGGGCGCACGCTGCAACTCGCCGATGGCGATTTCGTGCTGCTGCCCGCTGGCGGCGCGCACGACCTGCTCGACGCAGCGGGCAGCCGGTCGAAGCCGCGCGTGCCGCTGCGCGATTCGAGTGCCGGCGACGGCGCGGTGCTGCCGGTCAAGTCGAATCTCGATCCGGCCGAACCGGGCAGCGCGAGCGTGGATCTGCTCTGCGGACGGTTCGTCTATGCGCGCGGCGCGGGCGAACTGCTGATGCGCACGCTGCCGCAGGTGCTGCACGTCGGGTTGCGCGACGCATCGGGGGCCGCGCCGCTGCAACTGCTGACGAGCGTGCTGCGTACCGAGGCGTCGAACGTGCAGCCGGGCGCCGGCGCGATCGTGAACGCGCTCGGGCAGGCGCTGCTCGCGTATGCACTGCGCGCATACGGCCGCGGTGCGCGCGTGCCGTCCGGCTGGCTCGCGCTCGCGGCCGATGCGCGCCTCGGCCCGTCTGTCCAGGCCGTGCTGCAGGCGCCGGCCCAACCGTGGACGGTCGAATCGCTCGGCGCCGCGGCGGCGATGTCGCGCGCGACCTACGCGCGGCATTTCCGCGAGAAGGCCGGGATGAGCGTCGGCGTGTTCGTCGCGCAGATCCGGATGATGCATGCGTGCGCGTTGCTGCAGGACACGCAGCGCGGGCAGGCGGAAATCGGGCAGGCGGTCGGCTACCAGTCCGAGGCCGCGTTCGGCAAGGCGTTTCGCGCGGTGCTCGGCACGACGCCGGGGCGCTGGCGGCGCGCGCGGCGCGAAACGTGAGCATGCAAGCACGCCCGTCGTGACGCGCGCCAAAGCTGCTACCATGCGCAAAACGCAGTTCTACCAAAACGATTTCGAACAACAAGAAAGAGAGGGCAAAGCAATGAACCAGACCACCATCCAGCAACCGTCGTTCGCGTTCGTGGCCGCGTCGTGGGCCGCGCTGCTCGCCGGTTTCGCGGCCTTCCTGATCGGGCTCTGGAACGCCGGCATGCAGCTCAACGAGAAGGGCTACTACTTCACCGTGCTGGTGTTCGGCCTCTATGCGGCGATCTCGCTGCAGAAGAGCGTGCGCGACCGCGCGGAATGCATTCCCGTCACCGGCATCTACTACGGCCTCAGCTGGATCGCGCTGCTGCTGTCGATCGCGCTGCTGATCGTCGGCCTCTTCAACGCGACGCTGCAGTTGAGCGAGAAGGGCTTTTACGCGATGTCGTTCGTGCTCGCGCTGTTCGGCTCGGTGGCCGTGCAGAAGAACACGCGCGACTTGCAGAATGCGAAGCCGCGCTACACCGACGCCGATTCCGCGCCGTCGATCCAGGAGTGACGGCACGTGCAGCGGGCGCCCGCCGAGGCCGCCAGTTGCGCGACGATGTCCGCGGTGGCCGCATTCGCCGGCGCGTCGCGGGCCAGCCGTCCTTTCGTTTCGTCCATGCCGTCGCGCATGACGATGGAGATATTCCGGATGCCGAACTTCACTGAAACCGCAGCGCGGACGCGCACGGCCGCCCGTTCCGTGGCCGCGCGTGCCGCGCTCGTGCTGGAGACCAACAACCTGCGCGGCGGCGCGGGCCTCGTGCAGGCCGTCGACAGCCTGAAACGCCTCGTGACGGCGCTGTCGAGACAGACCGTGCCGCCGGCCGCACTGGCGCAATGGATCATCACGCACGACGGCCTGCCCGCCGACGCGTGCGCGGAAATCGCCGCGCTGGCCGGCCGCCCGATCGACTTCGTCGAGATCGGTGCGAGCACCGGCTACTACGATGCAAAGAACGACGGCTTCGATCGTGTCGATGCCGATCGCTGCGACATCGTCGTATTCGGCGACGCCGATTGCCGGCCGGCCGACGACTGGCTCGAGCACCTGCTCGCACCGTTCGCACGCGACGCGGGCGATGCGCCCGTCGCGGTGGCGGGGCGGACCAGCTACGCGCCCAACGTGCTCGGCATCGCGCTGACGTCGATCGATTTCATGTACTTCCCGAGCCCGCTGCGCGACGGCGCGACGCGCAATTTCTACGCGAACAACGTCGCGTTCCGGCGCGACGTGTTCGCGCAATTCCGCTATGAGCCGCTCGACGGCGTCTATCGCGCGCATTGCCAGGTGATGGGGCTGCGGATGCAGGCGGCCGGCGTGGCCGTCGAATTCGTGCCGGCCGCGCACACCGAGCATCGGCTGCCGGACACGCATCGCGAATCGCTGAAGCTGCGCTGGATGCGCGGCGAGGACAGCATCGGGCTGACGCCGTATCTCGTGAACGCGTACCTGCCGCGTCAATGGCAGTGGCTCGGTCGCAGCGGCCCGCTCGGCCCGTTCTGCGTGATGGCGATGCGGCTCGGCTACAGCCTGCGCGCACTGAATCGCCAGCAGTTGCCGCAACTGGGCGCCGTTCGCTATCTCGCGGCGGTCGGCGTCACGATCACCGCGTCTGGCGTCGATACGCTCGGTGCGCTCTCGCGCGGTTTCGGGCTCACGGGACGCGCGTCGGCCCGGCGCGATCTCGACGCGCTGTCCTATCACCGTCATTGAAACGGCGCCGTGCATCGCGGCGGCGCGGCCACGACACTTCGACATCCTGATTCCATTCCGACGACGACCATGCCCTCACTCGCCACCCGCGTTGCCTGTCTCGCCCTGTTTGCCGCCAGCGTTGGTGCCGATGCCGCACCGGTCGATCATGCGGGGCGCGGGATTTATCACTTCACGTCGCAAAGCGGCTGCCCGTTCGCGAATACGGCCGCGTCGGACTGCAATCGTGTCGCGCTCGATGCGCCCGACGTCCATGCGAGCATCGATACCGATGCGCACGCAATCGTCTTTTCGGGCGATGCGAACCGTCGCACGAAGGACGTGCTCGGCGACGTGCTGCTGCAAGGCACGGGCGTCGATGCAGACGGGCGGCGCGTGCCGTTGAGCGTGCACATTCTGCTGCGTCGCGACGGCACGAAATGGGATCGTGATGTGTACGTCCACGCGCCCGTGCGCGGCAAGTTCACCGATGTGCGGATCGATCCATATCGCGTGCGCGTGAAGGAGGGCGATCGCGAGCGCGACGTGCTCACGCCGGACGAAACGCTCGCGCTGTTTGCGCATCCGTCGCTCGCATCGCGGCTGGCGCGCCATCTCGTGAAAGTGAGTGCGACCGATCCGAAGCAGCCGTCCGCGGATGACATCACGATCGCGCTCGGTGTCGGCGGCCTGACGAAGGCGGTCGCGCGCGCGAGCTTCACGTCGAATGCGCCGCGCGATGCCGATGTCGATCGTGCGCTCGCGTCCGGTACGTGGTCGATCCGCTTCGATGCACTGAGCAATCACATCCCGGTGTGGGTCGCACGTCGCGAGCTGTTCCTGTTCGGCCTCGACGGCAGCGCACTCGTGAAAGACGTGCGCGAACGCGGCTTTCGGAAGAGCGACCGGATCGAGTTCGGCGCGCGCGACGGCAACGGCTATCTGCGCGTGAACGGCCGCGAGGAAGCTTTTGCGGGCGCGGCCGCCTCCGCACATGCGTTCATGCAGGAGAGCTTCGTCGGCCTGATTCTCGGCTGGCGTCGCGACCCGGCTGCTTCAGCCGCCGCTGCGACGCAATCTTCATCGACACGGGGCGAGCCGGCATGACCGCGACAGGCGAGTTGCCCGCGTCGTCGCAGGCCGCACACGGCGCGCGCTTCGACTGTCTCGATGCGCCCGTGCCGCGCGGCCCGGCACGGATGCGCGCGTATCTCGTCGATCGCATCAAGCGGGCGGCGATCCGGCAATTGCATCGCAGCATGCATGGCGAGCGCTGGATGCTGCGCATGTACCTGATCGGTGAAGAAGCGACCGAGTGCGCGCTGCACGAGGACTGGACCGGACAGTCGCCGGACTGGCTTGCACCGCGCATCGAGCAGCATCTCGCGGACGAGCGTCGCCATGCGGCCGCGTTTGCCGATGCGCTGCGCCGGCGCGGCATCGACGCGTCGACCGGGCCGCACACACCCGACTGGCTGAGCCGGCGCAAGATCATGCGATGGCGCCGGCTCGCGCAGCGCTACGCACCGCATTTCGCGCAAGGCGTACTCGTGCCCGCGTATTCGACCGGCCTGTGCGCGGAACAGATGGCGATGCGCGTGCTCGCACGCCACTGCGCGACGATCGGCGACGCGCATCCGCTGTATCCGTTGCTGTCGCGCGTGCTCGCCGACGAGACGCGACACGTCCGGCTTTGCGCCGATACGCTGCGTCGCCTCGTCGAGCCGTCCGAGGCCGCGTCGCTCGCCGCGTTGCTGGACGAGATCCGCGCGATCGAAGCCGGTTTCGGCGTGACGGGCGCGCTGGCGATGTACGCAGCCGGCTGGATCCAGTCGCTTCGTCCGCGCGCATGATGCCGCGCATCGTCTATCTCGCGACGGCCGACGCGCGCGGCCATCTGATGCGCGCGCAACTGCTCGTGCATGCGTTGCGCGTGGCCGGCGCGCAGGTCGACGTGCTGACGACGTCCGATGCCGGGCATGCGTTCCTCGCCGCGTTCGGCGTCGACGCGGCCGTGCTGTCGCGGCACTACGCGGTGCAGTTCGACGAGCGGCAGAACATGCTGCGCGACGCGACCGATCGCAATGTCGCGCACTACGTGTTCAGGCCGACCCGCATGCTGCGCGACATCGCGCGGCTGCGTGCGATCGTTCGCGACGCGGATCTCGTGATCAACGACTCGTTTCATCCGGCGCTGCTGTGCATGGGCGCGGTGCCGGGATGGCGGCGTCGCGTCGTTCACGTGTATGGCGGCAGCCTGCGCCGCGCGCTGACCGCGAATTTCGATGCACGGCTGCCGCGTGTGCTGGCGCGCGCTTTCGCGCGGATCGTCGACTGGCAGATCGATTCGGCGCTGGGCTGTATCGAGCACGATTTCGCGTACGACTTCGCCGACGATGCGCCGTGCTCGCACCGGCATCGCCGGCTGCCGACGCCGGTGCCGGTGCCGATCGTCGCCGAGCTGTCGGCGCCGGAACCCGCTGCCGCGGCCGTTTACCTGAATCCGCACTTTCGCGACGTCGCGCTCGCCGATGCACTGTCGGCCGGCATGCGCGACGCGGGGCTCGCCGCACACTGCGTAGGCGAGGGATACGCCGGACACGACGGCTGGACCGGCGTCGACGCCGACTGGCCGACGCGCGCCGCGCATGCGCCGCTGATCGTGTCGGCGCCCGGCATGGCCGCGCTGTCGATCGCGCGCGTGTATCGCCGCCCGATCCTGCTCGTGCAGACCGATCAGCCCGAACAGGCAAGCAACGCCGCGCGCGCGGCACGGCTGCAACTCGTGCACCGTGTCGTCACATGGCGCGGTGACGCGTCGGCATTCCGGCGCGAGATAGGGCAGGCGTCGATCGAGCTGATGCGCGATCCTGGTACGCCGGCGGGAACGCTCGCGGGCCGCGAGCATGCGCGTGCGCGTGTCGACGCGTGGACATCGCACCTCCTCGCGCTGTGTCCGCATGCGCGGGCGGCCGAGGCGGAAACCCGATGCGAGGCATCGGTGCCGCGATGAATACGCGAATGTTGCATGACGATCGCCGGCCCGATGTCCGGCAGATGCTGGCCGCGACATTCGGCTTGGTCGCGGGCCTCGCGATCTTCTTTTTGCTGGAGCGCGGCGTCACGCCTCGCTACGTGCTGGCGACGGCGATCGATGCGCGGATTCCGTTCATTGCGTGGTCGTGGTTCGTCTATGTCGCGTTCTTTCCGTTCGTGATTGCGCTCGCCGCGTACGCGCGGCCGTCCGCGTTCGCCGCGTTCAGGGAGGCCGTGCTGATCGCGTTCGTGCTCGGCGTGGCCTGCTTCCTGCTGTTTCCGGAAGCCGTGCCGCGGCCCGACATCGCGGAGATAGGCAATGCATTCGTGCGCCGGCGTCTTGCGCGCATGTGGCAGCTCGATCTTGCGGCCAACGGCTTCCCGAGCCTGCATGTCGCGGTCACGTGTCTGGCGTGCCGGATGCTGGTGGACCGGCGCCGGATCGTCGCGGCGGCGATCGGGCTGCTGATCTGCGCGTCGACGCTGACGCTCAAGCAGCATACGGTCGCCGACGTGCTGGGTGGGGTCGCGCTCGCGACGGTCAGTGCGCTGTGGGTCGAGCGGCGTTCGCTGCGCAGGAGGCTCGCTTGACGGAGACGCAGGTTCACCGCGCCGGATCGAACGTCGGGCTCGCGCGGTTCGTGCCCGATCCCGTGCTGTTTCGCGTGAGTGCGGCGCGTGTCGGCGTGGCGCTGGCGGGTGACTGGCTGATGATTGCCGCCGCGTTTGCCGCTGCGATCGCGTTTGCGCATCCGCTTGCCTACGCATGCGCGGCGATCGTGATCGCGCGCAGCCAGCTCGCGCTCGCGGTCATGATGCACGAAGGGGCGCACGGGTTGCTCGCGCGGAACCGGCGCGTCAACGACGCGCTGGGGCAACTGCTCGCGGCCGGGCCGCTGTGGCTGTCGCTGCGCACGTATCGGGCCGGCCATCTGAAGCACCATCGCGCGCCGATGCAGTCGGACGACCCCGTCGCGCTGCTGTTCGGCGTGCACGACTATCCGGTGACGCGCGGGCGGTTGATCATCCGCCTGCTCGCGTACGCATGCGGGATCGGCTACGTGACGAGCGTCGTGAAGCTCGCGCGCGGCGCGTTCGCGCATGCGTTGCCGAAGGTCGAAAAATCGCGTGCGTATGTGGCGTGGGAGATCGCGTCGATGCTGGCCGGCAACGGTGCGCTGTTCGGCGCGCTCGCGCTGGCCGGACATCCGCTGCTGTACGTCGCGTTGTGGATCGTGCCGTCCGTCACATTGTTGCCGCTCGCCGGGCAGGTGCGCGCGATCTTCGAGCACGCGGGGCTGCCGGCTGGCGCGGACCAGAGCCGCAACGCACGCACGATCGTCCGGCGTTCGTGGCAGACGTTCCTGTTCGGCCCGCACGCGATTCATTTTCATATCGAACATCATCTGTTCACGCGGATGCCGTTCCATAACCTGCCGGTCGTGCACCGGCAACTCGCACGGCGGAAGCTGTTGCCTGACGGCAATTTGTATTCGGGATATGGTGCGGTGCTGCGGGATGTGAGTGTGCGATGATCGGCTGGGATCAAGTCGCGCGCGACCGAGTGTGTCGCGAGCATCGTCAAGCATTCAAGCTCGACCGGCCAAGCGACAGACGCAAAAAAGCCTCCGCGAGGGAGGCTTTTTTGCACTATCGAAGATAGTTGGTAGGGTGGGAGGGACTCGAACCCTCGACTCTCTGATTAAAAGTCAGATACTCTAACCAACTGAGTTACCACCCCACGTTCTTGAAACCGGTCGGTTCGTTGCTTCAACAACTTGGGCAACGACCTAAAGAGCAAAAGATTATAGCGACGGGTTGCAGGGCTGTCAATAACCCGTCACGATAATTATTTGATGGTTTCGAGCTTGCCCTGCGCCGTCTGCGCCGCGTTCGACCCGGCGTACTGCGACACGACCTGCTCGAACGTCTTCTTCGCGGCCGCCTTCTGGCCTTGCTCGAGCTGGTTCGTGCCGATCGCCACGAGGGCGTCGGCCGCGCGCGGGTGCTGCGGGAACTTGCTGACGATCCCTTGCCACGTCGCGGTCGAACCGCGGTAGTCGCGCAGCGCGTATTGCGCATTGCCGTACCAGTACTGCGCGGTCGGCTGATAGGGGCTCTGCGGATACTTCGCGATGAACGCGCGGAACGAAGCCGCCGCCGCCTTGAAGTTGCCGTTGCGGAACTGCTGCTGCGCCGCGCTGAGCGCATCCGTTTCACCCGGCTGCACGGTGCCTTCGACACCGTCGATCGTCGCCTGCTGCGGCTCGAACTTCTTGAGCCGCGTGTCGAGATCCTGGTAGTACTCCTTCTGCTGCCGCTCGAGCGTCGTCAGCCGGTTCGTCAGATCCTCGTTCTCGCCGCGCAGCGTCGCGACCTGCTGGTTAAGCTGGTCGAGACGGCCGGATTGATCGAGGATCGTACGCTGGGCGGCGGACAACTGGCTCGCCAGGTTGTCGGTCTTGCTGCGCAGGTCGAGCACGGCGCGGCGCGCCTCGTTGTCGTCGAACACGCCGGCGTGCGCCGGCGCGGCCGACCACGCCGCGCCGACGACGCAGAAGGTTGCGGCTGCGCGCAGCCAGGTTACACGGTGCGTCATACGGCGATTCTTCCGTTACTTACTGTTGGTAGACGAGGTCGGCGCGACGGTTCTGCGCCCACGATGCTTCGTCGTGACCCGTTGCCTGCGGCTTTTCCTTGCCGAGGCTCACGGCTTCCATCTGCGAATCGTTCACGCCGAGCAGGGCCATTGCGCGACGGACGGCTTCCGCACGCTTCTGGCCCAGCGCGAGGTTGTACTCGCTCGTGCCGCGTTCGTCGGTGTTGCCCTGGATCAGCACGTGGCGCTGCGGATGGCTCTTCAGGTACTGAGCGTGTTGCTGCATCAGCGGCTGGTACTCGTCCTTGACCGAATAGCTGTCGAAGTCGAAGTAGATGCTGCGCTTCGCGAGCGGGCTGTTCGGGTCGTTCAGCGGATCGACGTTCACTTGCGCGACGTTGTCGGCGCTCGGCTGCGTGCTCATCGCACCCGCGTTGTTCGCCTTGTCGTCGAGCTTCACGCCCGACTTGCACGCTGCGAGCGCACTGATCATCATCACGGCCAGGGCCAGACGAGCTTTATTCGACATCATGGTTACTCTCCTTGTGGTCATTGCATGAAGGGCCCCCACGACGGCTCGCGAACGGAGCCGCCCTGGACGGACAGGATCTGCGGCGGCGCGCTGCCGTCGGAGGGCACTGCAGCCAGAACATTGCGACCACCCGACTGGGTAGCGTACAGAAGATACTGGCCGTTTGCCGCGAAGCTCGGCGATTCGTCGCGATTGGTATTCGTGATGGCGTTCGCCGCGCCAGATTGCAGATCCTGAACGTACAGCTTGAAGCCCCCACCCGTGCGGGAGATGTAGGCGAGCAGCTTGCCGTCCGGGCTGATACGCGGGCTCGTGTTGTAGCTGCCGGTGAAGGTCACGCGTTGTGCCGAGCCGGCGCTTTCACCCTGCGCGGGCATCCGGTAGATCTGCGGCGCACCGCCGCGATCGCTCGTGAAGTAGATCCAGCGGCCGTCCGGCGAGTAGAACGGTTCGGTGTCGATCGAGCTGCTCTGCGTGAGACGGCGCAGGCCGCCGCCGTTCGCGTTGACCGTATAGATTTGCGTATTGCCCGTCAGCGACAGCGCGACGGCAAGCGTGTTGCTGTCCGGCGACCACGCCGGTGCGCTGTTGTTGCCCTTCTGGTCGGAGACCATGTAGCGGCGGCCGGTCGGCAGGTCGTGGATGTAGACGATCGGCTTCTTGCGCTCGAACGACACGTATGCGACCTTCGTGCCGCTCGGCGACCAGGCCGGCGAGATGATCGGTTCGGTGCTCGACAGCGCGATGCGCGCGTTCTGGCCGTCCGAATCGGAAATCTGCAACTGGTAGCGGTTGCCGGTCTTGATCACGTACGACAAGCGCGTGGCGAACACGCCGCGCACGCCGAGCAGCTTCTGGTAGATGTAGTCGGCGATCTTGTGGCCGGCCGTGCGCAGCGTGGTGTCGGTGGCCGTCAGCGACAGGCCGCCGAGGCTTTGCTGCTTCACGGTGTCGTACAGGATGAAGTTGACCTTGTACTGGCCGTTCGCGTCGCGGTTCACGCTGCCGGCGACGAACGCGTTCGCGCCCTTGGCCTTCCATGCGCCGAGATCGACCGATGCGGTCTCGGGCACGGGCGTGCTGCCGGCGTCGATGTTGGTGAATTTGCCGCTGCGGGCGAGGTCGGCACGGACGATCGACGTGACCTGCTGCGGCAGGTTCGCCTCGTTCGTGAAGTTCGCGGTGGCAATGGGGAACTGGGTCGACCCGACGCCGGTGATCAGCACGTTGACCTGGGCGTTAGCGGCGCTGCCCGCCGTGATCAGACACGAGGCCACGAGTGCCCTGAAACCTAGCTTTGTCATCAAACTCATGCTTCTTGCTTCCCGTATGGCTTGGATCGCTGCGCAACGGCAGAGACAGTAAAAATACCCGATTCGTTCCCATCTGACAGCGACGCCCGGAGTGTAAGCGCATTTCGTTTCACTCCGCCGCCTTGAAGGTAATCGTAATGTCAGACGGGGTACGACCGTTAGAATCGGGCGGCAACGGGACCGATGCGTGGATCGCACTGACCACGGCTTGATCCCACCCCGAATTCCCGCTCGAGCGGGAGACCGATGCGCTCAATACGTCACCGGACGGCGTGCACCGAATCTTGACGACGGTGGTCAGGCCTGCCCGCTCGCCGCCCCAAACGATGTTCGGCTTGACGCGGCGGCGCACCTTGTCGGCATAGCCGGGCGTGGCGGCATTGCCGCCGGAGCCCGTGCCGGTGCCACTTTTCGCGAGGCCTTCGCCGCCGCCTTCACCGGCGCCGGACAGCCCCTGCATCTGTGCGAGGCGCGCGTTGCGCTCGCGGTCGAGCTTCGCGTTCGCCGCCGCATTGGCCTTCGCGCGCGCCGCGGCTTCGGCCTTCGCCTTGGCCTGCGCTTCCGCCTTTGCCTTCGCGGCCGCGTCGGCCTTCGCCTTCGCCGCTTGCTGCGCTTCGAGCTGCGCCTGCTTTTGCTGCTGGAGTTTCTGCTGTTCGAGCTTCTGCTGCTCGGCGAGCTGCTGTTGCTTGAGCTTGTCGGCCTGCTTCTGCTTGTCGCGTTCCGCGGCCTTCTGTGCGGCGAGCGCGGCGGCCTGTTGCGCGGCGAGCTGTGCGCGCCGGGCTTCCTCTTCCTGCTGGGCCTTCAGTTGCTGCGCGCGGCGCTGCTGCTCGAGCTGTGCTTCGCGCGCGGCCGCTTCCTGCTGACGCTTCTTCTGCTGCAGCGCGATATCGGCCTGTTCGTCGCGCACCGGGGGAGGGGGCGGCGCGACCTTCGCGGGCGGCGTGGGCGTGACGACGGGCCGCGGCGCGGGGACGTCGGGCACTTCGGTCCACAGCTCGGCTTCGGCGCCGGCCGGCGTGCTGTTCTGCCACTGCACGCCGTGATAGAGGAACAGCGCGAGCAGCACGTGCATCAGCGCGGCGAGCGCGAACGCGCGCCACGTCCCGCGCTCGCGAGGAGGCTGGAGCGGGTACGCGGATCTGCGCGTGGATTGCTGCCGGTTCATTGCGATTTGACGAGGAGGCCGACGCGCTTGACGCCGCGCGCCTTCAGATCGGACATCACGGTCATGACGGCATCGTACTGCACGGTCTTGTCGGCTGCGATCACGACCGGCTGGTCAGGGTGATCGGCCTGCCGGGCCGAGATGAAGCTGTCGAGCTCGGCCTTCGTCATCGTGTCTTCCTGGGTCGCGCCCGAGTCGCCCTTGTACTTGACGCTCATCGTGCGGTCGGCCTTGATGTTGACGACGACGGGCGGCGTCTGCTCCTGCGGTGCGGCATTGCCGACGGTCGGCAGGTTGATGATCGACGGGGCGACGAGCGGTGCGGTGACCATGAAGATCACGAGCAGCACCAGCATCACGTCGATGTACGGCACGACGTTGATGTCGGCCATTGCGCGGCGCGAGCGGCCGCCGCGCATGCTGGATCGGATGGGGCTTCCTGCCATGGCGCGCTCCTTACTGGGCCTGACGCTGCAGGATGTTCGAGAACTCTTCGATGAAGGTCTCGAAGCGGATCGCGAGGCGGTCGATGTCGTGCGCGTAGCGGTTGTACGCGACCACCGCCGGAATCGCGGCGAACAGGCCGATCGCGGTGGCGACCAGCGCCTCGGCGATGCCCGGCGCGACGTTCGCGAGCGTGGCCTGCTGCACGTTCGCGAGGCCGCGGAACGAGTTCATGATCCCCCAGACCGTGCCGAACAGACCGATGTACGGGCTGACCGAGCCGACCGACGCGAGGAACGCGAGGTTGGCTTCGAGTACGTCCATTTCACGCTGGAACGACGCGCGCATCGCGCGGCGGGCACCGTCGAGCACGAGGCCCGGATCGCTGAGGCGCTTTTCCTTCGCCTTCAGGAATTCGCGCATCCCCGATTCGAAGATCCGCTCGAGGGCGCCGATCGTATGGCGGTTGTTGGCTGCGCTCTGGTACAGCGCCTGCAGGTCGCCGCCCGACCAGAAATCCTTCTCGAAGCGTTCGGTCTGCGCGCGCGCGCGGCGGATCGCGAACCACTTGCGGAAGATGAAGGTCCACGACATCAGCGACAGCAGCAGCAGCAGTCCCATCACGGCCTGGGCCAGCACGCTCGCGTTGAGCACGAGGGAAATGATCGACAGGTCTTGAGCAGTATTCATAGAGGTTTGAGTAACGTGCCTTCGCGGGTGCCCGGCAAGGGCGTCCGGTGTGCGTGCGGCGCGGCGCGCCGGCCATGCCTGACGCCGAACCTTGCTTAGTATCGAATCAGAACGGCAAGTTCATAGGCTTTGTCTAAACGGTGCTCATGCGAGCTTCGTTGACAAATCAGGTTGCCCGGCGTCGATGACGGGCCCGCGGTGCAGCGCGTCGAGCACGGCCGGCGGGATGGCCGCGGGCCGGATGCCGTGACGGTCGACGCAGCCGAGGCGGATGTGCCCGGCCACGAGCAGCGTGTCGCCACACCAGGCTTCCTGCGTGAATTCCACCGACGCGCGGCCGATGCGTCCGGGCCGGTTCGTGATCGTCAGCGTGTCGTCGAGTCGCGCCGGCGCGCGGTAGTCGAGCGACGTGCTGCGCACGATGAAGATCGCACCGGTATCGTCGGCGAGCCGACGCTGGTCGACGCCGCATGCGCGAAGCCACTCGGTGCGGGCGCGCTCGAAGAACTTCAGGTAGTTGGCATAGAAGACGATGCCGCCTGCATCGGTATCCTCGTAGTACACGCGCACCGGCCAGGTAAAGCCGGACGGCGCTTCCGGGGAGCGGGTAGGCTGAGTCATGGCGCGCATTCTACCGGAAGGCAAAGACCGGATTCGTAACCGATTCGTAACGGAATGTAGTGCGCCGTAGCACACCGCGGGCCGGCCGG
This sequence comes from Burkholderia sp. BCC0419, assembly GCF_902830285.1. Taxonomy (NCBI): domain Bacteria; kingdom Pseudomonadati; phylum Pseudomonadota; class Betaproteobacteria; order Burkholderiales; family Burkholderiaceae; genus Burkholderia; species Burkholderia sp. BCC0419. The sequence goes on along the minus strand of NZ_CADESR010000001.1, from coordinate 2,743,750 downwards.
GGGCCGGGCCCGCGAGGCTTCAGCCGCGGTGGACGGTCGGGCCGCCGGGCGCCTGCGCGACCGGCATCAGCTCGATCGTGTTGACGTTGACGTACGCCGGGCGCGTCGCGATCCAGTAGATCGTATCGGCGATGTCCTCGGGCATCAGCGGCTGCACATTGTTGTAGACGTTCGCCGCCTTCGCGTCGTCGCCGCGATAGCGGACGTTCGAGAACTCGGTGCCGCCGCACAGGCCCGGCTCGATGTCGGTGACGCGCAACGGCGTACCGAGCAGGTCGGCGCGCAGGTTCAGGCTGAATTGCCTGACGAAAGCCTTGGTCGCGCCGTAGACGTTCCCGCCCGCATAAGGGTACGAACCCGCAACCGAACCGATATTGAAGATATGGCCGCGACCGCGCTCGACCATGCCGGGCAGCAGCGCGTGCGTGACGGTGACGAGGCCCGCGCAGTTCGTGTCGATCATCGTCCGCCATTCGTCGAGGCTCGCCTTGTGGGCCGGCTCGACGCCGAGCGCGAGGCCGGCGTTGTTGACGAGCACGTCGAGCGCCGCGAATTCGGCGGGAAGGGCGGCCGGCACGGCCTCGACGGCCGCGCGGTCGCGCACGTCGAGCTCGAGCGGCAGCAGCGCGTCGCCGAGTTCGGCCGCGAGCGCATCGAGACGATCCTTGCGGCGTGCGGTGGCGACGACGCGATGGCCGCCCTTGACGAAGGCACGGGAGATGGCGGCGCCGAAGCCGGCGGACGCGCCTGTGACGAACACGATCATTGCTGCTCCTGGTCGGTAACGTAATAGCGGGTGGAATCCCGCAAGCCTACTGAGAATGCCGCACCGCGGCAAGGCGGCAAAGCGTTTCGGCACGGGCGCGTAGAATCTGGCCCCCATTGATTCGGGCGCACTGCCGTGCGGTTGCCTATTCATGACGCATCCAATACACTAATGCGCTCATCACCCCTGCGTGACTGGCGATAGAACCCTTCGGGTTCAAGGTGGAGCATCCCACCGTGAAGCGCGGGGCGCCGTTTTTGCCGTTCGCCTGGGCAGCCGTTGTGCGCCGTCGCGTGCATCGCTGGTGGCTGTCCTGCCTCGCGTCATACGGATTCTTCCGCCACGTCGAGCTGGTCTCGCCAGCAGCGCACCGTACTTGGCCACTCCGGTCAACCTGTACACACTTAACGGAAACCGTATGTTTGACAGAGCCCAAAGCACCATCGCGAACGTCGATCCCGAAATCTTTGCCGCGATCGAGCAGGAAAACCGCCGTCAGGAAGATCACATCGAGCTGATCGCGTCGGAAAACTACACGAGCCCGGCCGTGATGGCCGCGCAGGGCTCGCAGCTTACGAACAAGTACGCGGAAGGGTATCCGGGCAAGCGCTACTACGGCGGCTGCGAGTACGTCGACGTGGTCGAGCAACTGGCGATCGACCGTGTGAAGCAGCTGTTCGGCGCGGAAGCCGCGAACGTGCAGCCGAACTCGGGTTCGCAGGCGAACCAGGGCGTGTTCTTCGCGATGCTCAAGCCGGGCGACACGATCATGGGCATGAGCCTCGCGCACGGCGGCCATCTGACGCACGGCTCGCCGGTGAACATGTCGGGCAAGTGGTTCAACGTGGTGAGCTACGGCCTGAACGAAAACGAAGACATCGACTACGACGCGGCCGAGCAGCTCGCGCAGGAACACAAGCCGAAGCTGATCGTCGCGGGCGCGTCGGCGTTCGCGCTGAAGATCGATTTCGAGCGTCTGGCGAAGATCGCGAAGTCGGTGGGCGCGTACCTGATGGTCGACATGGCGCACTACGCGGGCCTGATCGCGGCGGGCGTGTACCCGAACCCGGTGCCGCACGCGGATTTCGTGACGACGACGACGCACAAGAGCCTGCGCGGCCCGCGCGGCGGCGTGATCCTGATGAAGGCCGAGTACGAGAAGCCGATCAACTCGGCGATCTTCCCGGGGATCCAGGGCGGCCCGCTGATGCACGTGATCGCGGCGAAGGCAGTGGCGTTCAAGGAAGCGCTGTCGCCGGAGTTCAAGGAATATCAGCAGAAGGTCGTCGAGAACGCACGCGTGCTGGCCGAAACGCTGGTCAAGCGCGGGCTGCGGATCGTGTCGGGCCGCACGGAAAGCCACGTGATGCTGGTTGATCTGCGCGCGAAGAACATCACGGGCAAGGCAGCGGAAGCGGCGCTCGGCGCGGCGCACATCACGGTGAACAAGAACGCGATCCCGAACGACCCGGAAAAGCCGTTCGTGACGAGCGGCGTGCGTCTGGGTTCGCCGGCGATGACGACGCGCGGTTTCGGGCCGGCGGAAGCCGAGCAGGTGGGCAACCTGATTGCCGACGTGCTGGAGAACCCGGAAGACGCAGCGACGATCGAGCGCGTGCGCGTGCAGGTCGCCGAGCTGACCAAGCGTTTCCCGGTCTACCGCTGATCGCCGATGCGCTGCCCGTTCTGCCGGCATGACGACACGCAGGTCGTCGACTCGCGCGTGTCCGAAGATGGCGCCGCGATTCGGCGGCGCCGTCGCTGCTCGGCTTGCGACAAGCGTTTCACGACGTACGAGCGGGTCGAGTTGTCCCTGCCGTTCGTCGTGAAGAAGGACGGCAGCCGCACGGAGTTCGACCGTCGCAAGATCGTCGCCAGCATGCAACTCGCGCTGCGCAAGCGGCCGGTTGCCGCCGACGCGATCGACGCGGCGGTCGCCCGCATCGAGTATCAGCTGCTCGCGACTGGCGAGCGTGAAGTGCGTAGCGAGAAGCTGGGCGAACTCGTGATGAACGAGTTGCGCGGCCTCGATACGATCGCCTATGTCCGCTTCGCATCGGTGTATCGCCAGTTCGAGGACGTTTCCGAATTTGCCGACGTGATCGAAGAGTTCCGTCGCGCCTCTCCCGCCAAGACCCCACGTAAGCGCTGACGCGCTGCGTTCGTTCATCGTCTGCTCCGTTGGTTCGATTCGCGCCGATTGTGTCGGTTGCGATCGCATGTCGCCAGTCGGCCGTTCGGCAAATGGCGCGTGTCCGCACACGTCACTACAGTCGTCGCATCACCGTGACGGAGGACGATTGCGATGGAACGGGGCGCTCAATCCTTGAAGAATGTGGTGCAACGACCGGGCGGATTCACGCTCGTCGAGCTGATGGTCGCCATGTCGCTGGCGGCGGGGCTTGCGCTCTATGCGGTGCCCACGTTCGACCAGTGGCGCATGCGCGAACGCGTGGATGCCCGCTCGCGCGCGCTGCTCGGTGCGCTGTCGTTTGCGCGTGCCGAGGCAACGCGTCTCGGCGCGCGCGTCACGCTGTGCCGCGCCGGACGCGACGGCGCCTGTCTGCGTGCCGGTGAGCGCTGCGATCCGGCCGAATGGTCGTGCGACTGGATCGTCAGCGGGCAGGTCGACGGGCAGTCGCGTGTGCTGCGACGCTACCCGCGCGATGCCGAAGTGGCCGTCGCGGGTGCAGCGCATGAGCTCGCGTTTGCGCCGCCGGTCGGTCAGTCGATCGGCGGAATCCGGCGTTTCGAGGTGCGTCCGCGGCGCAGCGTGTCCGGCGCCGACGACGCGCGCACATCGCGTTGCGTGCGGATTGCGGCAGGCGGCCGTGCGCGGATAGTCGCCGGCCGCTGCGACGCGGCGTGATCGCCATGCGCCATGCCATGCGCGGTACGTCGTTGATCGAGGCGACGCTGGCCATCGCGCTGCTCGCCACCGTGATGCTGGCAGTAGCCGGCAGCCAGCTCGCGATGGCACGTGCGCAGCGCGCGACGATCTGGCGCGAACGCGCGCTGTGGCTGGCCGACGCGCGTATCGAGCGTCTGCATGCCGCCGCGGCGGCCGATGACGGCCTCGCGGCGCTGGCGGCAGCATCGTTGCCGGGTGGCGCGATGACGCTCGATGGCGGCGGGCCGGGCGGCGTCCGCTACGCGGTTGTCCGCTGGCGTGGCGGCAATGGGGGCGCGCCGCCGCGCTGTGATGCGGCGCGGACGTCGACGCAGCCGCCATCGTGTGTCCGGATGCCGTTTCGGGAGAGGGCAGGCGATGAACGCTGATCGCCGTACGCGTGGGCATACGCTGCTCGAAGTGCTGATTGCGATGACCGTCGGGTTCCTCGTGCTCGCGGCGGCCGGTGCGCTGTACCACGCGCAGCGCATTGCACAGCGTCGCGCGGAAGACGGATTCAGGATGCGCGACGCGGCCGCTACCGCGCTGATGCTGATCGGTCAGCAGATCCAGATGGCAGGATTCCGGCCGCTTGATGCCGAAGCGGCATCGTCGTTGCCGCCGGTGTTCGGGTGTTCGACGGCGCGCGTACGCGGTAGCGGCGCACAGGTGCGCTGCGAGCCTGCGCGTTCGTCGTCCGACGCGTTGCTGGTCCGATATGTCGGCGATGCCGTATCGACGTGGACGACGGTGAGCGGCCAGGCATCGGATTGCCTCGGGCAGGGTGTCGGCGAGCCGGGCGAACCTGCGCCGGTGGAGAATCGCTTCGATGCGCATGTCAGCCCGTCGACGGGCGAGCCCGAACTGTATTGCGAGGGAAGCGGCCGGCCGGGCACGCCGCAGCCCGTCGTGGCGGGAATCGATCAGTTGCGCATGCGTTATTTGCGTCGCGGCGCCACGCAGTTCGTCGACGCCGATGCGATGCGTGCCGACGACTGGCGCGCGGTCGTGGCCGTGCATGTCTGCGTGCGGGCGCGCGGCGAGCCGATGCGCGAGCCGACACGGCATGTCGACTGCGACGGGCGCGTCGCCGTTGCACCGGACGGCCGCGCACGTTTGACGCTCGATCGCATCGTCGCGTTGCGGAACGTCGCGCTCGCATCCGACGCTGCGTTGCAGGATGCAACTCGGGCAAGCGAGGTGGTGAGATGAGCGGAGCAGCGCCGTACGCGCGGGATGACATCTCGCGATGCGTTGACGCAGGCCGCGCGCATGAGCGCACCGTCGCGAGCGGCGGCGACCGGCAGCTGAGAGCATGCGCCGGCGTTTCGGCGGCGAGCGCGCGCGAGCCGCCTATGCGTTTGCGCTCAACCCGCCGCGCCTGGCGTCGCGATGCGGGCCTTGCGTTGCCCGCGGTGATTGCGGTCGGCGCAGCAGTCGCGGCACTGACCGGCATATGGTTCGACGCCGCATTGACGGAGTCGCGCCGCACCCGCGCATTGTCGGATCGGCTGATCGCATTCCACGCGGCCGATGCCGCGCTTGCCGCGTGCACCCAGCGATTGCTGCGCGGTTCGGCGCCGTATGTGAACGAAAGCGAATCGCACGCGGAGCCTGACGCATGGCGGCGCATGCCGCCGCTGGCGACCACCGAAGCGTTCGCGCCATTCGCCGGTTGGCCGACGGCCGCGCAACCGCCGCGATGCCTGATCGAGGCGTGGCGGCGTCCGGCAGGGCAGCCCGGCGACCGCGCTTACCTGGTCACCGCGCGTGGCGTCGGTGCGCATGCGTCGAGCGCCGTGTGGCTGCAACACCAGGTCGCGATACGCGACGGCCACATCGTCGTGCTGCGCTGGCGTCGTGTCGCGGCGGTGCTTCGATGAACGGCCGCGTGCCCATGTGCCGAGCGGCCGGATTTACGCTGATCGAGCTGATGATCGTGCTCGCGATCGTCGCGGTGCTGGCCGGGTGGGGTATCCCGTCGTATCGCGAACATGTCGTGCGTGTTCACCGCGCGTCGGCGGTGTCCGCGCTGTACCGTGCGGCCCAATATCTTGAAACGCTGGACGGTACGCCGCCTGCGGCATTGCCGGACGCGCTCGCGCACGCGCCGCCGGGCGGGCATGCCGTGTATCGGTTGACGCTCGTGCGGCCGGACGGTGACGATTCACCGGTGAGCTATGAGCTGGCGGCGACGCCGCTCGACACCGGTCCGATGCGCGACGATGCATGCGGCACGTTCACGCTGCGCTCGGACGGGACGAAAGGCAATGCAGGAAGCGATGGCGCCGACGAGCCGGGCGCTGTCTGCTGGGGCGTGCGCTGAGCTCGCAACGCAAGGAAGGCGCGCAGCGACCCATGGCCGTGCGCGCAGGATGCCGACGGTCAGTCGTCGTGTGCGTCGAGCCCGCGCTCGTCGCGGGACTGCTTCCAGATCCGGTAGACCTCCCATGCGGCGAAGCCGAGCGTGCCCCACTTCAACGCGGGGCCCGCACTCGCGCGCAGCAGCGAGCGAATGGGTTTCGCCAGCACGAGCGACGCGAGCGAGCTCAGCATCGGATACTGGTTGACGAGCTGGCCGAGGCTTGCGTTCAGGTTCTTGGCCGACTGGCCGAACCTGTGGGAGGACAGGCCGGGGATGAACACCTTGAGCCAACTGAAGCGCGTGACGGCATGGCGCATTTCGGCGGCGGCTTCCGCGAGTTCGAGCCGCTCGACTTCGGATCGCAGGATCAGCAATTCCTTGCGGAGCGCGCGGTGCTGCGACGCGCTCCAGTTCGATCGCGACGAATGGGAGCGGGATGGATTGCCCGTGATGTTCTGGCTCATGGCGCGTCGGCGAAGTAGGTGGGAGGGATGAGCGCGAGGGCGTTCACGGCTTGCCGCGGAACAGGTCGCGGTCTTTCTCGAGTTCGGCGAGCGTCGCCTCGAACACGGTCGGCGCGTCGCGCAGGCCCGAGCGCGCCTTCAGCGCGCATACGATGCCGCCAACGGCATACAGCGCGGTGATCGCGGCGAGCGCCTGCCAGCGATAGGTATCCCAGAACGCGATCGCGATCAGCACGGTCAGGCTGATGAGTGCCATCGTCGCGAGCATCATCGCGGCGAGTCCGAGGAACAGCACGCCCATCAGGCGCTCCTTCTCCTCGGCAAGCTCGATGCCCACCAGTTCGAGGCGCGTCTGCAGAAGGCCGATGGCGGAGCCGACGAGGCGGCGCAGCGGTCCTTGACCGGACGGCTGCGAGGGGGTGTCTGTCGTCATGGATGAGATGCTTGCGCGTGCAGTAAGCAGCTAGGACAAAGCCGGCCGGCGCAGGCCGGCTGGCTTCGACGCCCGCAGGCCGCGCGACGCGGCCTGCGGGACGAAACGGCGCCAAGCGCGTTACTTGCGGTTGATCAGCAGGCCGATCAGCACGCCTACGCCGGCGGCCACGCCGATCGACGTCCACGGATGCTCGTGCACGTAGTCGTCGGTCGCGCGCGCGGCCTTCTTGCCTTTCTCGACCACGACGACCTGGACGTCGGCCGCCTTTTCCTTGGCCTGCTTCAGGCGAGACATGGCCTTCTCGCGCAGTTCGGCCGCACGGTCGCCCGTGCTGCTCGCTGCTTGCTTGAGCAGGTCTTCGGCGTCCGAGAGAACGGTTTTGATATCCGACATCAGTTTCTCCTTGTTGATTTCCGACATTGCAACTCCCTTCGTGCTGTCATGCTGCAGGTTCACATCGTAGCGAAACCCCTGCCTGCTGGCGAGCCGGGAAGAAACACGGCGGCAGTGCAAGGTTGCATGGTAAACGACTTGTAATCATGAACAGAGCGGCAAAGAATTGAAAAGTTTCCCCTGCAGCCCTCCGTCCTGCCACGATGCCGGGTAAAAATGACAAAAAAGTATGAATATCAAACGGAATAATCGTTCGCACGGCCCATTGCTTCCCGTAAGCTGATGGACTGCCCCGCGCTGTCCGGCGCGCGGTTTCAACCAGCATCGTTCGAGGAGGGAACATCATGAGTCTGCGTCTTGGTGACATCGCACCGGATTTCGAGCAGGAATCGAGCCTGGGCACCATCAAGTTTCACGAGTGGCTCGGCAGCAGCTGGGGCGTGCTGTTCTCCCATCCGGCCGACTACACGCCGGTGTGCACGACCGAACTCGGGCTGACCTCGAAGCTGAAGGGCGAATTCGAGAAACGCAACGTGAAGGTGATCGCGCTGTCGGTCGACGGCGTCGAATCGCACAAGGGCTGGATCAACGACATCAACGAAACGCAGTCGACGGTCGTGGGCTTCCCGATCATCGCCGATGCGGACCGCAAGGTGTCGCAGCTGTACGACATGATTCACCCGAACGCGAACGAAACGCTGACGGTGCGTTCGCTGTTCGTGATCGACCCGAACAAGAAGGTGCGGCTCACGATCACCTATCCGGCCAGCACGGGGCGCAACTTCGATGAAGTGCTGCGCGTGATCGATTCGCTGCAACTGACCGACAATTACAAGGTCGCGACGCCCGGCAACTGGAAGGACGGCGACGACGTCGTGATCGTGCCGTCGCTGCAGGATCCGGAAGAGCTGAAGAAGCGCTTCCCGAAGGGTTTCAACGCGGTGCGTCCGTATCTGCGCCTGACGCCGCAGCCGAACAAGTAAGCATCAGCGGCGCGGAGCCGCGGCTCCGGTGAAAAAAAGGCCCGTCCGGCAGCGATGCCGGGCGGGCCTTTCGTTTGGCGGCGTGCGCGTGCGCGGCATCGCCGCCGCGTGCGTCATGGCCGGATCATCAGAAGAATGCCTGGATGCCCGTCTGCGCGCGGCCGAGGATCAGCGCGTGGATGTCGTGCGTGCCTTCGTACGTGTTGACCACTTCGAGGTTCACGAGGTGGCGCGCGACGCCGAATTCGTCGGAGATGCCGTTGCCGCCGAGCATGTCGCGCGCGAGGCGGGCGATGTCGAGCGCCTTGCCGCACGAATTGCGCTTCATGATCGACGTGATCTCGACGGCGGCCGTGCCTTCGTCCTTCATCCGGCCGAGGCGCAGCACGCCCTGCAGGCCGAGCGTGATTTCGGTCTGCATGTCGGCGAGCTTCTTCTGGATCAACTGGTTCGCGGCGAGCGGCCGGCCGAACTGCTGGCGGTCGAGCACGTACTGGCGCGCGGTGTGCCAGCAGGACTCGGCGGCGCCGAGCGCGCCCCACGCGATCCCGTAGCGCGCCGAGTTCAGGCAGGTGAACGGGCCGCGCAGGCCGCTCACGTTCGGCATCAGGTTCTCTTCCGGCACGAACACCTCGTCGAGGACGATCTCGCCGGTGATCGATGCGCGCAGCCCGACCTTGCCGTGGATCGCCGGCGCCGACAGGCCCTTCCAGCCCTTTTCGAGGATGAAGCCGCGGATCGCGTCCTTGCCGTTCTCTTCCAGCTTCGCCCACACGACGAACACGTCGGCGATCGGCGAGTTGGTGATCCACATCTTCGCACCGGACAGCGAGTAGCCGCCCGGCACCTTCTTCGCGCGCGTGACCATGCTGCCCGGATCGGAGCCGTGATTCGGCTCGGTCAGGCCGAAGCAGCCGATCCATTCGCCGGTCGCGAGCTTCGGCAGGTATTTCTGCTTCTGCGCGTCGGAGCCGAATTCGTGGATCGGCACCATCACGAGCGACGACTGCACGGACATCATCGACCGGTAGCCCGAATCGACGCGTTCGACTTCGCGCGCGATCAGCCCGTAGCTCACGTAGTTGAGGCCGGGGCCGCCGTATTCCTCGGGAATCGTCGGGCCGAGCAGGCCGACCTCGCCCATCTCGCGAAAGATGGCCGCGTCGGTGCGTTCGTGGCGGAACGCTTCGGTGACGCGCGGCGCGAGCTTGTCCTGTGCGTACGCCTGCGCGGCATCGCGGACCATTCGCTCTTCTTCGGTTAGTTGCTGGTCGAGCAGCAGCGGATCGTCCCAATGAAAAGTTGCAGCACTCATCGTCTCATCTCCTGTCGGTCAGAGTTGGCGCTTCAGCGCTTACTCTGGTCCCATGCTTCGCGGTCGGCCCGAGTTAGCGCTTGCTGGGCCCCATGCTTTACGGTCGGTCGGAGTGCGCGCCTCGGCGCTGACCCCACACCCGTGCTTTTCGGTCGGGCAGAGGCCGCGCTTCAGCGCTTGCTCCGGGCTGATGCCTGAAGTTCGCTTGACTTGCGTTCCGCTGTGCGGAACAATGTTTTGCAAATCGAACCCAGTGTAGCACCGGATGACACTTTCAACCATCGACGACACCACGATCGACGAGCGCAAGTTCGTCGTCGCGCTCGCGCGCGGGCTCGACCTGCTGCGCGCCTTCCGGCCCGGCGAGACGATGCTGGGCAATCGCGATTTCGCGGAACGCACGGGCCTGCCGAAGGCGACGGTGAACCGGCTCGCCTATACGCTGACGGTGCTCGGCTATCTGCGCTACGACGAGACGCTCGGAAAGTATGCGCTGGACGCCGGCGTGCTGTCGCTCGGCTACGCGCTGCTGTCGGGCTCGGGGACGATCGATCTCGCGCGGCCGCACATGCAGGCGCTTGCGCGCGAGATCGGCGCGGCCGTGTCGCTCGGCTGCCGCGACGGGCTCGACATGATCTACCTGGAGACGATCCGCAGCGAGACCGCGTTGACGCTCGGGCTCGCGCCCGGTTCGCGGCTGTCGATGCTGACGAGCTCGATGGGGCGCGCGTACCTGGCCGTGCAGCCGGAGGACGTGGGCCGCGCGCTCTATGCCGAGCTGCACCGCGCGGCCGGCGGCGCGGCCGACGCCGATGCGCTCGTCGAGGCCGCGCAGCACGCGGTGGCCGAGTTCTCGACGGGCGGTTGCTGCTATTCGTTCCGCGCGTGGCACATGGACGTGAACGCGGCGGCCGTGCCGTTTCGCGAGCCGCGCGAGGGGCGCTGGCTGATCCTGAGCTGCAGCGGCCCCGCGTCGTCGATGGACGAGGGCGTGTTTCGCACGCAGGTCGGGCCGCAACTGAAGGCGCTCGCGCAGCGGCTCGGGCAGACGGTCTGAGCAACAGGCGCGCGGATGTTGTCGTCGCGCGGCAACCGGTTCGTTCGCGCCGGGTGTGGAAGCGGAGGCGGCGCGGCCCCGTTGCGTATTGCGCGACGGGCGAACCGCGCTCATCATCGTTCGCCTGCTTCCCGACGACGAGGTTTGCCATGGCGCACCCCGAACCGATGGAAGGCGGATGCGCGTGCGGCGCGATCCGCTACCGTATCGCCGACGTTCCCACCGATGCCGGCTTCTGCCATTGCCGGCTCTGCCAGCGCACGACCGGCGCGGCGGTCGTTGCGTCGGCCTCGGTGCCGATCGACGCATTCGAATACCTGCAGGGCGAGCCGACGGTCTATGCATCGAGCGCGTGGGGCGAGCGACGCTTCTGCAGTCGCTGCGGCGCGCAGCTCGAGTACCGGCTGGCCGATGCGCCGACGACCGTGGAAATCAACTATGCCACGCTCGACGAGCCGTCGCGGCTGCGTCCGGCGTGGCATGTCTGGTACGGTGATCGTTTCCCGGGCATCGAGATCGACGACGATCTACCGAAGTACGACGACGGTGGAAGAGAATAGGCGGAACATCGGCGTCGATGCGCCGGTGTCGGGCTCGCGCACAAGCGCGTTCGACCTTTCTGCGTGAACGAACAAGGAACCGGCCGGCGGCGAGCGATGCTGCGTGCTGAAACCCGATTCCCGAAGCAACACGACACCGTAATCCGCCATCCGGCGCGCCACGCCCCGCGCGCGGCTGCCCCCTCCGCTCAGGCCGTCACGACCTTCGCAAACACCGGCCCCTGCATGAATCGCACGTCGTGCTGGCGCAGCAGCTCGCACTGCGTCTCGTCGACGACGCCGTCGAAGATCAGCGGAATCCGCACGCGCTGCGCATAGGCGACGAGCGCCTTGACCATCCCGTCGCGCAACGCGATGCCCGCATCCATCTTGATGTAGTCGGGGCGCGCCATCTCCGATTCGACCGCGAGGATGCGGCCCGGGTCCGGCAGCTTGTCCGCGACCTTGAAGCCGTGATGCTGGTAGCTGCGCGTCAGGTAGCCGAGGAACGTCTTGTGGGCGACCGCGACCGCCGGCAGCTCGATCACGATCCGCTCGGGCGGCAGCCCGAAGCGCTGCAGCACCGACGAGAAATGCTTGCCGTGGTCGTACTTCACGCTCTTGAGCAGCCGCTCGTGCACGCGCAGGAACAGCAGCCCGTGGCGCTGCGCCCCGAAGAAATTGATCGCGTGCAGCGCGCGCGACAGGCGGTCGATCGCGACCAGCGTCTGATCGTCGACGGTCGCGTCGACCGGATCGTGCTGTGTGCCCGTGACGAGCGTGACGGCCTGGAAGCCGAGCTCGTCGCCGTAGCGCTCGATCGCGTCGGCGAACGACGTCGATTGCGGTGCGCCGGGCATCGTCACGTCGTAGATCGGCTCGTACGCGCTGGCGAGCGTGCGCTCGGGCAGATTCGCGCACGCGGTGCCGCCTTCGGCAAGCGTGAGGTGCTCCCGCAGATACGGCAGCTGCCCGGCACGGGTGACCAGCTCGGGGATGGTAGGCGGAATCATCGGCGTGAGAAGGAAAAATGGCGGCCGAAAGGGCCGCCTCGTTGACTTGATATTAGCAGCGCGCGCCGCGCTCGGCTCGGCGTTTCACTCATATGGTTATCCCGTCCCCGAGCGAACACCTAGGGTTTACGTTGATTTCACTATTCGTAATTGGTTTTACTATTCGTAAATCCAAGGATTTGTTGCCGATCAAGAAACGCGGCAGGCGGGCGCCGCGAAACGGCGCCGTTCACGAATCAACAGGAAGCAAGGAGCGAGACGTGGCGGTTGACAGGACAGGCGGGCAGGCGTGCCGGCAGGAGACGGACGGGACGACGGGCGTGGCGGTGTGCGCACGGCGGGGTTGAGGAGCGGATGGCGACCATGAGCATCGATTACCAGACGCTGAAGTTCGAGTACCGCGCCCGCGCGCACGATGCGGCCGTCCACCCGGTGATCGTCGTCGGCGCGGGCCCGGTGGGCCTCGCGGCCGCGATCGACCTCGCGCAGCAGGGCGTGCCGGTCGTGCTGCTCGACGACGACGACACGCTGTCGACCGGCTCGCGCGCGATCTGCTTCGCGAAGCGCACGCTCGAGATCTTCGACCGGCTCGGCTGCGGCGAGCGCTTCGTCGACAAGGGCGTGAGCTGGCACGTCGGCAAGGTGTTCCTGCAGGACGAGCAGCTTTACGCGTTCGACCTGCTGCCCGAGGAAGGGCATGCGCGCCCGGCGTTCATCAACCTGCAGCAGTACTACGTCGAAGGCTATCTGGCCGATCGCGCGTTCGAGCTGCCGAACCTCGACATCCGCTGGAAGCACAAGGTGACGGGCGTCGAACAGTCGGCCGAACACGCGGTGCTGACGATCGAGACGCCGGACGGCATCGCGACGCTGCGCGCGCAATACGTGATCGCGGCCGACGGCTCGCGCAGCCCGATGCGCGCGGCGATGGGCCTCGAGAGCCGCGGCCGCACGTTCAAGGACCGCTTCCTGATCGCCGACGTGAAGATGAAGGCGGAGTTTCCGACCGAGCGCTGGTTCTGGTTCGATCCGCCGTTTCACCGCAACCAGTCGGTGCTGCTGCACCGCCAGCCGGACAACGTGTGGCGCATCGACTTCCAGCTCGGCTGGGATGCCGACCCCGTCGCCGAGAAGCAGCCGGAGCGCGTGATCCCGCGCGTGCGCGCGCTGCTCGGGCCGGACGTCGAGTTCGAGCTCGAGTGGGTGAGCGTCTATACGTTCCGCTGCCAGCGGATGGAGACGTTCCGTCACGGCCGCGTGCTGTTCGCGGGCGATTCCGCGCACGGCGTGTCGCCGTTCGGCGCGCGCGGCGCGAACAGCGGCGTGCAGGACGCGGACAACCTCGCGTGGAAGCTGAAGCTGGTGCTCGATGGCCGTTCCGCCGATAGCCTGCTCGATACGTATGCGAGCGAGCGCGAGTTCGCGGCCGACGAGAACATCCGCAACTCGACGCGTTCGACCGACTTCATCACGCCGAAGAGCGCGGTGTCGCGCGTGTTCCGCGACGCGACGCTGAAGCTCGCGCGCGACTGCGCGTTCGCACGCAAGCTGGTGAACAGCGGGCGCCTGTCGGTGCCGGCCGTGCTGGCCGATTCGCCGCTCAATACGCCGGACCGCGGCGGCGACGCCTTCGCGTGCGCGATGCGGCCGGGCGCGGCGGCGGCCGATGCGCCGGTGCGCGTGCGGGGCTCGTCGGGCTGGCTGCTGCAGCATCTGCGCGGCGGCTTCACCGGCGTGCTGTTCGGCTTGCCGGGCGACGCGGCCGCGCTGGCGCAGGCCGTCGACGGTCTCGCGCTGCCGGTGCGTCCCGTGCTCGTCGTGCCGGCCGGGCACGCGCAGCCGGTGGCCGGCGTCGACGTCGTGGAGGACGTCGACGGGCTCGCCGCGCAGCGCTACGACGCGCAGCCTGGCACGTTCTACCTGCTGCGTCCCGACCAGCACGTCTGCGCACGCACGCGCACGCTCGACCGTCAGGCGATCGCCGACGCACTGGCGCGCGCGACCTGCGCACGCTGAATACGATAAAGACACCGGAGACACCGTCATGCCCCCACTCGATACCCGCCCGCGCCTGGCCGACCCCGACGCGTTCTACGAAGCGCTGATCGACATGCATCGTGACCTGTCGGACGCCGACAGCCAGCTCGTCAACGCGAAGCTGATCCTGTTGCTTGCGAACCAGGTCGGCGACGCCGACGTGCTGCGCGAAGCGATGGCGCTCGCGCGCCAGGGCGTGACGCCGCACGTACATCCGGCCGCCGAGGTCGCGCAATGAGCGCGGCGCCGGCCGACGCGCGCGTGCTCGAAGTCGAGCGCGTGATCGACGAGACCCATCGCCCGGGTTTTCACTGGATGCTGCTGATGCTGTGCGGGCTGTGCCTCGTGATCGACGGTTTCGATGCGCAGGCGATGGGCTACGTCGCACCGAGCGTGATTGCCGAATGGGGCGTGCCGAAGCAGGCGCTGGGGCCCGTGTTCAGCGCGAGCCTGTTCGGGATGCTGCTCGGTGCACTCGGGCTGTCGGTGCTGGCCGACCGGATCGGCCGGCGCCCGGTGCTGATCGGCTCGACGCTGTTCTTCGCGGTGACGATGCTCGCGACGCCGTTCGCGGGCTCGATTCCCGCGCTGATGGCGCTGCGCTTCGTCACGGGCCTCGGCCTCGGCTGCATCATGCCGAACGCGATGGCGCTGGTCGGCGAGTTCAGCCCGGCCGCGCATCGCGTGAAGCGGATGATGATCGTGTCGTGCGGGTTCACGCTCGGCGCTGCGCTCGGCGGCTTCATCAGCGCGGCGCTGATTCCGGCGCTCGGCTGGCGCTCGGTGTTCTTCGTCGGCGGCGCGGTGCCGCTCGTGCTGACGATCGCGATGCTCGCGCGGCTGCCCGAGTCGCTGCAGTTCCTGGTGCTGAAAGGGCGCGTCGTGCAGGCGCGCGACTGGCTCGCGCGGTTCGCGCCGGAAGCCGGCATCGATGCGAACACGCGCATCGTCGTGCGCGAGCGTGCCGCGAGCGGCGCGCCGGTCGCCGAGCTGTTCCGCCATGGCCGCCTGCCGGTCACGCTGCTGCTGTGGGCGATCAGCTTCATGAACCTGATCGACTTGTACTTCCTGTCGAACTGGCTGCCGACCGTGATGCGCGACGCGGGTTATTCGCCGGGCACGGCGGTGATCGTCGGCACGGTGCTGCAGACGGGCGGCGTGATCGGCACGCTGTCGCTCGGCTGGTTCATCGAACGTTACGGCTTCGTGCGCGTGCTGTTCGCGTGCTTCGCCTGTGCCGCCGTGTCGGTGGGGCTGATCGGCTCGGTCGCGCATGCGCTGCCGTGGCTGCTGCTCGTCGTGTTCGCGGGCGGGTTCTGCGTGGTCGGCGGGCAGCCGGCCGTGAACGCGCTCGCGGGCCAGTATTACCCGACGTCGCTGCGCTCGACGGGCATCGGCTGGAGCCTCGGCATCGGCCGGATCGGCTCGGTGCTCGGGCCGCTCGTCGGCGGGCAACTGATTGCGCTCAACTGGACCAACGGCGCGCTGTTCCACGCGGCCGCGGTGCCCGTGCTGTGCTCGGCGCTGTTCGTCCTCGGCCTGGCCGGTGTGACGCGGCGCAGCGGCGCGCAGGCGCCGAACGCCGCCCTGAATTGATGGAGAAAGGAAACGATGACGCTTGACCTGTCGAAACCGGCGACCGCCGGCTACCTGAGCGGTTTCGCGAACGAATTCGCGACCGAGGCGCTGCCCGGCGCGCTGCCGCACGGCCGCAACTCGCCGCAGCGTGCGCCGTACGGGCTGTACGCGGAGCAGCTGTCGGGCACCGCGTTTACCGCGCCGCGCGGCCACAACCGCCGCTCGTGGCTGTACCGGATTCGCCCGGCCGCCGTGCACCGGCCGTTCGAGCCGTATGCGGGCCCGCAGCGGCTCGTGTCGGAATTCGGCGATTCGGCCGATGTGCCGCCGACGCCGCCGAACCAGCTGCGCTGGGATCCGCTGCCGATGCCGGTCGAGCCGACCGATTTCGTCGACGGCCTCGTGACGATGGCCGGCAACGGTTCGGCCGCCGCGATGAACGGCTGCGCGATCCACCTGTACGCGGCGAACCGGTCGATGCAGGACCGCTTCTTCTACAGCGCGGACGGCGAGCTGCTGATCGTGCCGCAGCAGGGGCGCCTGTTCATCGCGACCGAATTCGGCCGGCTCGACGTCGAGCCGTTCGAGATCGCGGTGATCCCGCGCGGCGTGCGGTTTGCCGTCGCGCTGCCGGACGGCGACGCGCGCGGCTATATCTGCGAAAACTTCGGCGCGCTGCTGCGCCTGCCGGATCTCGGCCCGATCGGCTCGAACGGGCTCGCGAACCCGCGCGACTTCCTGACGCCGCAGGCCGCCTACGAAGACCGCGAAGGCGCGTTCGAGTTGATCGCGAAGCTGAACGGCCGCCTGTGGCGCGCGGACATCGGCCATTCGCCGCTCGACGTCGTCGCGTGGCACGGCAACTACGCACCGGTCAAATACGACCTGCGTCTGTTCAACACGATCGGCTCGATCAGCTTCGACCATCCCGATCCGTCGATCTTCCTCGTGCTGCAGGCGCAGAGCGACACGCCGGGCGTCGACACAATCGACTTCGTGATCTTCCCGCCGCGCTGGCTCGCGGCCGAGGATACGTTCCGCCCGCCGTGGTTCCACCGCAACGTCGCGAGCGAATTCATGGGGCTCGTGCACGGCGCGTACGACGCGAAGGCCGAGGGCTTCGTGCCGGGCGGCGCGAGCCTGCACAACTGCATGTCGGGCCACGGGCCCGATGCGGATACGTTCGAGAAGGCGTCCGCGAGCGACACGACGAAGCCGCACAAGGTCGACGCGACGATGGCGTTCATGTTCGAGACCCGCACGCTGATCCGGCCGACGCGCTACGCGCTCGACACCGCGCAGCTGCAGGCCGATTACTTCGAATGCTGGCAAGGCATCAAGAAACACTTCAATCCGGAGCAACGATGAGCGACACCCAAGACTGGCGCGCGACGCTCGACCCCGCTCGCAAGAGCTGGCTCGACACGGCGAACGACCCCGCCTGCGATTTCCCGATCCAGAACCTGCCGTTCGGGATCTTCAGCGATGCGAAGCAGGCGGCGCGCCGTGCGGGCGTCGCGCTCGGCGACCAGATCGTCGACCTCGCCGCGCTCGCGCGTGCGGGCCTCGTGACGCTGCCCGGCAGCGCCGATGCGTTCGCCGCGCTGACGCTCAACGCGTTCATCGCGCTCGGTCGCGACGCGTGGCGCAGCGTGCGCGTGCAACTGTCGGCGCTGTTTTCGCACGACAACGCGCGGCTGCGTGACGATGCGGCGCTACGCGCGCTAGTGCTCGTCGCGCAGCGCGACGCGACGCTGCATTTGCCGGTCGACATTCCCGGCTACACCGATTTCTATTCGTCGAAGGAGCACGCGACCAACGTCGGCTCGATGTTCCGGGATCCGAAGAATGCGCTGCTGCCGAACTGGTCGGAGATGCCGATCGGCTACAACGGCCGTGCGTCGTCGGTGGTCGTGAGCGGCACGCCGGTGCGACGCCCGAACGGGCAACTGAAGCTGCCCGACCAGGAGCGCCCGGTGTTCGGCGCGTGCCGCAAGCTCGACATCGAACTGGAAACGGGCTTCATCGTCGGCAAGGGCAACGCGCTCGGCGAACCGATCGCGTGCGAGGACGCGGAAGCGCATATCTTCGGGATGGTGCTGCTGAACGACTGGAGCGCGCGCGACATCCAGCAGTGGGAATACGTGCCGCTCGGGCCGTTCAACTCGAAGGGCTTCGCGACGACGATCTCGCCGTGGATCGTCACGCTCGACGCGCTCGAACCGTTCCGCGTCGCGCAGCCGGAACAGTCGCCGCAGCCGCTCGCGTATCTGCAGCATGCGGGCAAGCATGCGTTCGACATCGCGCTGGAAGTGACGCTGCGCGCGGAGGGTGCCGCCGAGACGACGTCGATTTGCCGGACCAACTTCAAGCACATGTACTGGACGATGGCGCAGCAGTTGGCGCATCACACGGTCGCCGGCTGCAACACGCGCGTGGGCGACCTGATGGGCTCGGGCACGATCAGCGGGCCGACGAAGGATTCGTTCGGCAGCCTGCTCGAGCTGACGTGGAACGGCAAGGAACCGGTCGCGCTGAACGGCGGCGGCAGCCGCACGTTCATCGAGGACGGCGATGAGCTGACGCTCGCCGGCTGGTGCCAGGGCGACGGCTATCGCGTCGGCTTCGGCACGTGTGCGGGCAAGATTTTGCCGGCGCGGAGTGCGTGACGGATTGCAGCGCGAAAAGTAACGCGCAGGTCACGCGTAGATCACGCGTAGATCACGCGTAGTCCGGAAGGACAGGGCGGCCCGCATTGCGCGGGCCGTTTTCGCTTCCCGGAAGATGGGCACGAGCGGGCCGATACGTATCGGTGCATGATGCTGCGCGCCAACGCCAACGCCAACGCCAACGCCAACGCCAACGCCAACGCCAACGCCAACGCCAACGCCAATCTGCATCAGACCGCGCGTTGCACCGCGGCGCGTCGTTCCCACAACGCGGCCGCGACGAACGCGGCGACGCAGGCGACCAGCACGCCGACCAGCGCGTTGCTGCCCAGTTGCTCCATCAACGCGCCCGCAACCAGCGGGCCGCCGAAGCTCGCGGCGCTCCACGACGCCGACACGAGCGAGCTCGCGGTGACGAGCGCCGCACCGCGGAAACGCTCGCCGCACGCGACGAGCGACAGCGTATAGATGCTGCCGGCCGCCGCGCCGAGCACGAACAGCAGCGGCCAGCACAGCCACGGGTTCGCGATGACGAACGGCAGCAGCGGCAGGCCCGCGAGCACGATCCAGCCGGCGCCGAGGTGCACGCGTTCACGGCCGAGCTTGTCCGCGAGCCAGCCGATCGGGAACTGCATCGCGGTATCGCCGAACAGCATGATCGACGCGAGCAGCACGGCGGTCGCGCTCGCGACGCCGTGATCCATCGCGTAGAGCGGCAGCAGCGACAGCGCAAGCGTGTCGAACAGCGCGAAGAAGCCGGTGCCGATGATCAGCGCGGGCATGCGCGGCAGCACGTCGAGCCAGCTGCCGTGCGCTTCGTGATGCGCGTCGTCGCCGGCGAGCGGCGCACGGCGGATCGTCGCGAGCGTCGGCAGCGCGAGCAGGAACAGTGCGCCGCACAGCGCGAAGCGGATGCTCGTCGCGCCGGCGATCTGGCTGACGAGCACCGGGCCGGCCATCTGGAACAGCGTGAAATTGGTCGCGTAGATCGCGACGACGCGGCCGCGCGTCGAATCGTCGGCGAGCTGGTTGACCCATGCTTCGCCGATCGTGAACAGCAGCATCAGCGCGGCGCCGCACAGCACCCGCAGCACGCCCCACAGGATCAGGTTCGACGTGAACTGCATCAGCGCGGTGGCCGCCGCGAGCAGCACGACCGACACGACGATCGCGCGGCGCGCACCGATGTGCCGCGCGAGCGCGGTGACGAACGGGACGATCGCGAGACCGCCGAGGGCTTGCGCGGCGGTCAGCATGCCGACGACGTTGGTGCCGTGTCCGGCTTCGGTCAGCGCGAGTGCGGTAAGCGGCAGCGTGGCGCCGGTGCCGAGGCCGACGACCGCGACGCTCAGGATCAGCGCGAGGAAATCGCGATTGAGAATGGCTTTCATCGGCCGCGATGCTACACCGCGACCGTAGAAAGGTCCATGAAGGCCATCAGGTTCGGATGGAGTTGTGTACGCAACGATCGCGGCAAGGTCGCGTTACACGTACTCGGTCGGCACGGCCACCGGGCGGCGTTCGAGCGACGCCGACCACAGCGTGAGCGCGAGCGCCGCGACGGCCATCGCGACGCCGACCCACGGCAGGCTCACGAGCGACACGCCGGAGCCGATCGCCATCCCGCCGAGCCACGCGCCGGTCGCGTTGCCGAGATTGAACGCGCCCTGGTTCAGCGTCGACGCGAGGTTCGGCGCGTCGCTCGCGCGATCGACGATCATGATCTGCAGCGGCGGCACGATCGCGAACGCGAGGATGCCCCACACGAAAATCGTCGCGAGCGCGGCGAACGGCAGATGCATCGTGCCCGCGAACAGCGCGAGGACGATGCCGATCAGCGCGAGCGTCGCGATCAGCGACGGCATCCGGCGCCAGTCGGCGAGCTTGCCGCCGAGCGTGCCGCCGACCGTCAGGCCGAGGCCGAACAGCAGCAGCACGTAGGTGACCTGGCGCGGCGAGAAGCCCGTCACGTCCTCGAGGATTGGCGTGATGTACGTGAACACGCTGAACAGGCTCGCGGACGCGAGCACGCTGATGCCGAGCACCATCAGCACCTGCGGGTGCTTCAGCACGCTGAATTCGCGCGTGATGCTGGTGTCGGGCATCGCGAGGTTTTTCGGCAGGCAGACCGCGAGCGCGGCGGCCGCGGCGAGGCCGATGCCGGTGACGGCCCAGAACGTCGCGCGCCAGCCGAACGCCTGGCCGAGCGCGGTGCCGAGTGGCACGCCGAGCACGTTCGCGAGCGTGAGGCCGGTGAACATCAGCGCGATCGCCTGCGCGCGGCGGTTCGGCGCGACGAGGTTGCTCGCGACCACCGAGCCGATGCCGAAGAACGCACCGTGGCAGAACGCGGTGACGACGCGCGCGGCCATCAGCACCGTGTAGCCGGGCGCGATCGCGCAGAACAGGTTGCCGGCGATGAACAGCCCGATCAGGCCCATCAGCGCACGCTTGCGCGGCATCTTCGCGGTGACGATCGCGAGGATCGGCGCGCCGATCGTCACGCCGAGCGCATAGCCCGACACGAGCATCCCGGCGGCCGGGATCGACACGCCGAGGTCGCGCGCGACGTTCGGCAGCAGGCCCATGATCACGAATTCGGTGGTACCGATTCCAAATGCGGCGACGGCAAGGGCGAAAAGAGGCAAGGGCATCGCGGTAGGCTCGGGGAAAAGATGCCGCGCGAGCCAGGCGCAGGATGCGCGGGACGGGCGGTCGGTGAGGCGAACGTCAGCCGCGATTCTACTTCAGTGAAAACCCCTATGCTTGGGGCCAAAACGATTGTTGCCGGCGTGCGACGGGGGGCGGGCGGGAAGCTCACATGGTGGGATTCGGCGGTGGTCTGCGGACGCGAATTCGTCGGGGCGGCGCGATGGCGGCTGCCGGGCCGCGGCTTCAGACGATGCGTTCGGGCGAGCCGTCGGGGAGCGCGGCGGATCGTGCCGGGTCGGCGCTGGCGTTCGATGTGCGTGGCGCGTTTGCGTCCGGTTCCGCGCCCGTGTCCGCAGACGACGAAGGCGATCCGGCGGCGGCGTCGATCACGGCCGGATCGTCCCAGCCGTTCTCGAACAGGCAGGCCTCGATCGGCATCCGCGCGGCCCAGCGTTCCTCTTCGAGCATCGGTTTCGCATAGAACGCCTCGACGTGCCCGACGCACAGCACGGCGATCGGCTTCGCGCCGTCGGGCATCCGCAGCAGCGTGCGCAGCGCATCGACGTCGAACAACGACACCCAGCCCATCCCGAGCCCTTCCGCGCGCGCCGCGAGCCACATGTTCTGGATCGCGCACGCGGCGGAGGCCAGATCCATCTCCGGCAGCGTGCGGCGGCCGAACACATGGCGTTCGCGGCCGTCGGCGAGCGCGACGACCAGTAGCTCGCCGCATTCGCGCACGCCTTCGACCTTCAGCCGCATGAATGCGTCCTGGCGCTCGCCGAGCGCGTCGGCGGTCGCGCGGCGCTCGGCCTCGACCAGCGCGTGAATGGAGGTGCGCAGCGCGGGATCGGTGATGCGGATGAAGCGCCACGGCTGCATGAAGCCGACGCTCGGCGCGTGGTGCGCCGCGCGCAGCAGCCGCGCGAGCACGGCGGGATCGACGGGCGCCGGCGTGAAGTGGCGCATGTCACGCCGTTCGAAGATGGCGCGGTAGACGGCGGCGATGTCGGAATCGTCGAAACGCATGAGCGGCAAAGGCAGGGGAAGGACGTCGGCGCAACGATAACAGACGGCGCGCACGAAACGTTACTTCATTCGAAACAATGCACTGAATTGTTGATGAAGACAGGTGCGGTGCGCAGCAACAGACACAAGCAAACGATTGCGGATGCGCTGCCAGCCGTCAAATGTGCTGTTTTTCAGCGGTTTGCCGTCACGACGTTCTGCGGCGCGCCCGCATGCCATGCCTCGATGTTCAGCAGCGTCGTGTGCGCGATCTCGGCCAGCGCCTCGCGCGTGAAGAATGCCTGGTGCGACGTGACGATCACGTTCGGGAACGTCAGCAGGCGCGCGAGCACGTCGTCCTGCAGCGGCAGGTCGGAGTGATCCTCGAAGAACAGCCCGCTTTCCTCCTCGTACACGTCGAGCCCGAGATGGCCCAGCTGGCCGCTCTTGAGCGCGTCGACCAGCGCCTGCGCATCGACGAGGCCGCCGCGCCCGGTGTTGATCAGCATCGCGCCGTGCTTCATCCGCGCGAGCGTCCGTTCGTTGATCAGGTGGTGCGTCGACGGCAGCAGCGGGCAATGCAGGCTGACGATGTCGGCGTGATGCAGCAGTTCGTCGAGCTCGACGTAGCGCGCGCCGAACGCGATCAGCTCGTCGTCATACGGCGGCACCGAGTGCGCGAGCACGTGCATCCCGAAGCCCATCATGATCTTCGCGAACACGCTGCCGATGATGCCGGTGCCGATCACGCCGACGGTCTTGCCGTGCAGGTCGAAGCCGAGCAGGCCGTTCAGCGAGAAGTCGCCTTCGCGCGTGCGGGCGACCGCGCGCGGCAGGCGGCGGTTGAGCGCGAGGATCAGCGCGACCGCGTGCTCGGCGACCGCGTGCGGCGAATACGCGGGCACGCGTACGACCGTGATGCCGAGCCGCTCGGCGGCGCCGAGGTCGACATGGTTGAAGCCCGCCGAGCGCAGCGCGATCAGCCGTGTGCCGCCGTCGGCGAGCCGTTCGAGCACGGCCGCGTCGACGGTGTCGTTGACGAACGGGCAGACGACGTCATAGCCGTGCGCGAGGATCGCGGTTTCCGCGTCGAGGTGCGACGGCTGGAAGTGCAGCCGATAGCCGAACTGCCGGTTGGCGGCGGTGAATGAATCGTCGTCGTACTGCCGGCTGCTGAACAGGATCACGCGCACGCTGCACCTCCGATGGCTGACGCGCGCAGTTTACTGCAGGCCCGTGACGATGTCGGAGTGGTCGGGCCCGCGCACCGGCCGCAGGAAGCCGTAGTCCGCCCGCTCGCGGCCGGCCGGCGCGCTGAAGTGCTCGAGCGCGTGCTCGACGAAGCTGCGCGTACGGGCCGGCACGTACTGGCGGTTCGGGTAGACGAGCGACAACTGCGCGTCGGGATCGTCGATCCGGTAGCCGGCCATCAGCCGCACGAGCGTGCCGTGGTTGAGCGCGTCGGCCACGCACGGCTCGGGCAGCACCGCGATGCCGGCGCCGGCCACGGCCGCCGCCTGCACGAGCGCGAGCTGGTTGACCGTGCAGGCCGGGCGCACCGTGACCGAATGGGCGACGCCGTCGTGGCCGACCAGTTGCCACGTCGGCGCGTGCTGGTGCGGCGCGAGCGTGACCCAGTCGTGGCCCGGCAGGTCGTCGGGCACGCGCGGCTCGCCGCGGCGGTCGAGATAGGCGGGCGCCGCGCACGCGACGAACGGGTTCGGCGCGAGGGCATGGCCGATCAGCGACGGGTTGCCGTCGAGCCGGGTGCCGGTGACGATGCCGACGTCGTAGCCTGAATCGAGCACGTCGAGCGGCCCTTCGGCGACGGTCAGCTGCACGCGCAGCTCCGGGTAGCGTTGCCGGAAGCTGCTGACGAGCGGCGTCAGCGCGAGCGGCGACAGCAGCCCCGACGCGACGACGCGCAGCGTGCCGGCCGGTTCGCGCACCGCATGCGCGACGGACGATTCGAGGTGGTCGAATTCCTCGAGCAGCGCACGGCAACCATCGAGGTAGCGCACGCCGGCCTCGGTGAGCGACAGGTTGCGCGTGGTGCGATGGATCAGCCGTGTGTTCAGGTGGCCCTCGAGCATCGCGATCGAACGCGTGACGAGCGCATTGGACACGCCGAGATGGTGCGCCGCGCGCCGAAAGCTTTGCTGTTCGGCGACGCAGACGAATACACGCATGGTCTGAATCTGGTTCATAGCTTGCGTATTCTGGCCCGGTTGATTGATTTTGGTTGTGATTTATCGCCGCGCCACGTCGAAAGCGCATTGCGCGGCCCCAGCTCTCCCTCGTATCGAAAATCGAATTTCGATTCCGTAGACAATTGTTAAATACAGAACCGATATCCGTCAACCTGAGAAAATGGGCGGCTTGCATAAAATCGAAATCGCGAGTACCAGTTTAACGCTGCAGTGCAGCAAGGATCTGCCGGGCAAAACCGACGCGGTATTGGAATATGCGCCGATGCGGCGAAGTTTGCTTATTTAAATCAATTGGTTGGGAGAAATTCGTGCTAGCCGTGACGCGGCAATTTCGGAGTCGCTCCCCAATACGCGCCGCAATAGTGGATGTTTTTTCCACGTTCGGATTTTGTGTATCGAATTCGCGCCGTGATTTGTATCAGGTGGCCGGTCCATTTCGTTCGATCCGAGAATCGGGCTGAACCGCCGGTTTCCGCGAATCGCCGCTGATATTGGTGGAGAAAATCGTGCGGGCGGGAACCCGAATGGCGCCGTTTCGGAACCGGCCGGCAATCCCTTTTCAATCCGGCAGGTCATGGCGCGAGCGGTGCGCGGCCGGCTGGCCCGGTCCGGCGACCGGGCCAGCTTCGCGCTGTCCGGACGTGCGTGCCTCTTGCGCGAGGCGGCGGAACACGGAATGATCGATCAGTTCGCCGCGCGTGCCACGGGCGCCGTGCCACGGGCGCCCGAGTACTTCCTTTCCTCATCTTTTTCCAGCCATGTCCATCGATTATTCGCCGATTCCCTGTCCCGTCGTCGTGCCGCTCGACGCGATCCTGCCCGAAGAACCACTGCTGATGATGGGGGCCGGCCCGGTTCCGATCCCGGCCGCCGTGGCCAAGGCGAACACGATCGTGATCAACCACCTCGGCGCGACGATGGCGAAGATCATCGAGCAGGTGAAGGAGATGGCGCGCTACGTGTTCCAGACCCGCACGAAGTGGGTGCTCGGCGTCGCGGGCCCCGGCTCGGCCGCGATGGAAATGGCGATCTCGAACCTCGCATGGCGCGGCACGCGCGTGCTGTCGATCCGCAACGGCTTCTTCAGCGCGCGGATGGCCGAGATGGCCACGCGCGTCGGCGCCGACGTCGCGACGCTCGAAGTGGCCGACCGCGCGGTCGCGAGCCTCGACGAGATCGCCGACGCGATCGCGCGCGAGCGGCCCGAGATCGTCACGATCGTGCAGGGCGAGACGTCGAACACCGTATGGAACCGCGACCTGCGCGACATCGCCGCGCTCGCGAAGGCGGCCGGCGCGCTGGTGGTCGTCGACGCGGTGTGCACGCTGTCGACGATGCCGCTCGAGATGGATGCGTGGGGCATCGACGCGGTGATCACCGGCGGCCAGAAGGGGCTGTCGTCGATCCCGGGCGTGTCGCTGATCGCGTTCTCCGATGCCGCGTGGGAGCGCATGAAGAATCGCCCCGAGCCGAATGCGCACTGGTGCCTCGACATGGCGCTCGCGGAGAACTTCTGGCACAACGCCGGCTATCACTACACGGCGCCCGTGTCGGGCGTGCTCGCGCTGCACGAGGCGCTGCGGCTCGTCTGCGCGGAGACGCTCGAAAGCCGCTTCGCGCGCCACCTGCGCTGCTCGCTGGCGCTGCAGGCGGGCGTCGAAGCGATGGGGCTCAAGCTGTATGCGCCGAAGGACTGCCGGCTCAATTCGGTGGTCGGGATCGAGACGCCGGAGGGGCTCACGCCGGGGATGGTCTGCGGCCATATCTCGAAGCAGTACCAGGTCGAGATCTCGGGTTCGTTCGGCTTGCCGATCGTGCGGATCGGGCAGATGGGCGAGCAGTGCCGCGAACACAACCTGTTCCGCACGCTGCATGCGTTCGGCCG
This sequence comes from Burkholderia sp. BCC0419, assembly GCF_902830285.1. Lineage (NCBI taxonomy): Bacteria > Pseudomonadati > Pseudomonadota > Betaproteobacteria > Burkholderiales > Burkholderiaceae > Burkholderia > Burkholderia sp. BCC0419. Next base: position 2,717,490 of record NZ_CADESR010000001.1, on the reverse strand, counting down.
CACGATGGTCGACCTGAAGGTGCCGGTCGACCTGCCGGCCGGCGTCGCGGCGCTCGAACAGGAACTGTCGCGGCGCGGCGCGTAAGCGGAAGCAGCGAGGAAAAGGACCGCGCTCAGCGGCCCTGCATCGCGCGCCGGTACGTATTCGGCGTCGTGCCGTGCGCGTCGCGAAAGCGATGGCTGAAGTGGCCGGCGTTCGCGTAGCCGCAGTCGGCCGCGATTTGCGCGAGCGGCAGCGCCGTCGTACGCAGCAGTTCGCGGGCCCGGGCGAGCCGTTGCTCGGCCACCCATGCGTGCGGCGCGCGGCCGAACGACAGCCGGAACATCCGCGAGAAGTGGTATTCGGACAGCGCGGCAACCTCGGCGAGTTCGCCGAGCGTCAGCGGTTGCGTCAGGTAGGTGTCGATGTAGTCGCGCACGCGGCGGCGCACGGCCGGCGCGAGCCCGCCGCGGAACGACGTGTCGGTGCGCGTCGTGCTCTGGCCGCGCAGCAGCAGGCTCAGCACTTCATGCGCGGTTTCGTTCACGCGCAGCCGGTCGTCGGCATCGTCCCAGCCGTCGAGCGCGAGCGAGCGCAGCAGCGCGGCGACGCGCGCATCCTCGAAATAGGTGCGGTCGGCGAGCTTCAGTTCGCGCGGCTCGCGATCGAGCTCGCGGATCGCACGCTGCGTGAAGTGTTCGGGCAGGAAATACAGGTGGATGAAATGCATTTCGCCGCGCACCCACCAGCGCGATTCATGGTCGCCCGGCAATGCGCACAGCAGGCTCGGCGCGCCGTAGCGCGGCACGCGCTGGCGCTCGGTCCGGTAGCCGCCGTCGAGGTAGCACGACAGCGTGTGGTGGCCGGGCTGCTCGTAGACCGTCTCGCTTTCGTCGGTGATCCGCGTCCATTCGGCGATCGCGAGATGGTCGCCGAGCCACGCGAAGCGCTCGAGCGTCGCGTTCGCGTCGGCGAGCGTGCGGCAGACCGACTGCAGGCCGAACGGCAGATCGCCGCCGGCCAGGGCGGCGGCGCGGTCGACGGGCGGAGCGGAGAGGGAGAGACTCATGGTGCGCCGAGTATAAGCGGGCGCGCGGCGCCGCGTGCGGCGTCCCGAAAAAGACCGCAATTCCGGACAATCGGCACGCGCGGTGCGGCGGCATAGTCGGGATCCCGATTCACCCGATTGTCCGGATGGCCGCCATGAACCTGTCGCTTTATTTCGTCACCGTGCTGATCTGGGGCACCACCTGGATCGCGATCAAGTGGCAGCTCGGCTCGGTGCCGCCGCCCGTGTCGATCGCGTGGCGCTTCTGGCTCGCGGCCGCCGTGCTGTTCGCGCTGCTGCGTGTGATGCGCCGGCCGGTGCGCCCGCCGCGCGAAGCGTGGCGCTTTCTCGTCGCGCAGGGCTTCGCGCTGTTCTGCCTGAATTTCCTGTGTTTCTACTATGCGGAACTGGTCGTGCCGAGCGGGCTCGTCGCGGTGATCTTCTCGACCGCGCCGCTGCTGAACTCGATCAACGGCCGGCTGTTCATGGGCCGCCCGCTGCGGCCGTCGGCGATCGCCGGCGCGCTGCTCGGCCTGGCCGGCATCGCATGCCTGTTCTGGCAGCAGATGGCCGGCCATCTCGACGACCACGCGACGTGGATTGGGCTCGCGATCGCGTTCGCCGGCACGATGTGCTTCTCGGCGGGCAACCTGCTGTCGAGCCGGATGCAGTCGATGGGGCTGCACCCGCTCGCGACCAACGGCTGGGCGATGCTGATCGGCGCGGCGATCCTGACCGTCGGCAGCGCGGTGGCCGGGATGCCGTTCACGCTCGACATGAGCCCGCGCTATCTCGGCGCGCTCGTGTACCTGGCCGTGCCGGGCTCGGTGATCGGCTTCACCGCGTACCTGATGCTCGTCGGCCGGATCGGACCGGAGCGCGCCGCGTATTGCACGGTGCTGTTCCCGATCGTCGCGCTGGCCGTGTCGACGGTGTTCGAGGGCTATCAGTGGTCGCCGCTCGCGGTGATCGGGCTGCTGCTCGTGGTGGCCGGCAATCTCGTCGCGTTCGATCTCACGCGGCGGTTGTTTTTGCGGACGGCGTGACGCAATACCGACGGCGATACGGGACGCTCGGAAAGTCGATCGAAGTGGTTGACATGGTTGACTTGGTTTCGATTCAGGGCTACGCTTGATTTTCCGGTTGGATCAGGAGGTCAGGATGGTCACGCAAGCTCATGGGCTCGAAAGCGCGGCTGCGGTTCTCGATGTCGAGACGGAGGAGGCGCTGCGCAGCGCGGTCGGCGCCGCGACCATGCTCGGTCCCGATCGCGCCCGCGCGCTGCTCGCGCTGTCGGACGAGCAACTGGGGCACCTGTTCAAGGTGGGCATCGCGCAGGTCATCGATCTGGCCGGCACGATCACCTTCGGCATCGCCGCTGCCGCGACACGCGACAGGCAGCCGTCCGGCCGGCAGAAGCGGGGGACGGCTGCACACCCGGATGCCGGCGTCGCCGATCTCGAGCGGCAGGTGCAGGCCGAACGGCGCGTGCTGGTTGCCGATGGCCGGTTGCTGTCCGCCGCGCAGACGTGGACGGGGCTCGGCATGACGCGGCAGGCGCTGAGCAAGGCGGTCGCGTCGGGGCGCATTTTCGCGGTCGAGGTCGGCGCCGCACAGTACTATCCGGCTTTCTATCTGGCGGGAGACGTCGACCGCAAGACGTTGGGGCGGGTCACGCAGTGTCTTGGCGACTTGCCCGGCTGGAGCAAATGGCAGTTCTTCACGACGCCGAAGGCGTCGCTGGGCAACGTCACCCCGCTCGTCGCGCTGTCGCGTGGCAAGCTCGACGATGTCGAACGTGCCGCCGCGGCGTTCCGCGAACGCTAGGAGTCGCGCTTTCTGACGGCACCGGGCGAACATTTCGCGAGCGCGACGCTCGTCGTCCGCGAGGTCGCGCCAGCAACGCTGGTGCGCCTCTCGCGATATGCGACCGGCGAGCCTTACTTCGGGAAGTCGGGCGGCAATCGCTTCGACGATCCGCGCAAGCGGCGGCGGTACGGCACCCGTTATTTCGGCTTTGATCTGCATTGCGCATTCGCCGAGACGGTGCTGCATGACGAAGTCGCCGATCTGGTGCTGGGCGGTTTTCCGCTCGTGACGACCGAACTCGATCGCCACGTACTTTCATTTGACGGCGCGCCGCTGACCGTGGCCGTCCTGCACGGCTTGCCGCTGAAAAACCTCGGTGGCGACGGTGCGTTGTCGACCATCGTGCCGTACGACGTGCCGCAACAGTGGTCGCTTGCCGTCCACCGGCATCCCCGTCGCGTCGACGGATTCTTGTACATGTCGCGCCATCTCAACACATCGGAAGCGCTCGTGCTCTTCGATCGTGCCGAGCCCAAGCTCTCGCTCGGGAACGCCGTTCCGTTCAGGCGTCACCCCGATGCGGCCCGCGTATTGCGGGACTTCAACGTGCTGCTGCGTTGACGCGCGTTGCGCGTGCGCCAACGCGCCTCTTCCGCCCCTCACGCCGCCGCGCCGCTCCCTGCCACGCGCGCCTGCCGCTGGTACAGCACCATCGACAGCGCGACGCCCGCCGCCGCCGCCACCGCCGCGAACAGGAACACCTGCGGATAGCCGAACGCGCCCGCGACATAGCCGGCGAGCGGGCCGGTGATGCCGAGCGACAGGTCGAGGAATACCGAATACGCGGACAGCGCCGCGCCGCGGCTCGCGGGCGGCACGAGCGCGACGGCCTCGACGCCGAGCGCCGGGAAGATCAGCGCGAAGCCGAAGCCCGTGAGCGCCGCGCCGACGAGCGCGACGTGCGGCACCGGCGCGAGCCACAGCAGCACGAGGCCCGCGCATTCGAACGCGAACGACACGATCGCGACGCGGAAGCCGCCGTGAGTCTTGATCGTGTTCGCGAACAGCAGGCGCGCGCCGATGAACAGCGTGCCGAACACGGTCAGCGACAGCGCGGCGTTCGGCCAGTGGCGCGCCGCGTAGTACAGCGTGACGAAGGTCGCGATCGAGCCGAAGCCGGCCGAACCGAGCGCGAGACCGAGGCCGTGCGGCAGCACGCGCGTGAACACGCTCGCATACGACATCCGCTCGCCGTGCACGAGCGGCACCGAAGCGATCAGGCGGGCGAGGTAGAAGCCGAGCGCGGCCAGCGCGATCACGATCACGCCGATCAGCGCCGGATTCAGCGTATGCGCGATCGCGACGCCGACCGGTGCGCCGAGCGCGAGCGCGCCGTAGGTCGCGATGCCGTTCCACGAGATCACCTTCGCGTTGTGTGCGACGCCGACCCGGCCGATGCCCCACAGGATCGCGCCGGTGCCGCACAGGCTTTCGCCGACGCCGAGCACGAGCCGGCTCGCGATCAGCAGCACGAGGCTCGCGACCGGCCAGTGCGCGAGCAGTAGCGCGACGAGCAGCAGCACGCCCGACACGCCGCAGCCGACCAGCCCGCGCAGCACCGTCTGCTTCGGCCCGAGCGTGTCGGCGAGGCGCCCGGCGAGCGGCCGCGACGCGAGCGTCGCGAAGTACTGGACGCTGATCGCGCCGCCCGCGACGATCGCGGAAAAGCCGAGGTCGTCATGGACGAAGCCCGGCAGCACCGCGAGCGGCAGGCCGATGGTCAGGTAGCAGATGAACGTGAAGCAGACGACGGACACGATTTGCAGCGTGACCGCGAACCCGCTGCGCGGCGGTGTGGCGGAATCGGTTGACATGGGGTCGGAACGAAAGAGCGGAACGGACGGAAAAACGGCGGAAAAGGGAATCGGGATTTTCCCATGGAACCGGTTTTCACGCAGGTACCGTTTAGTTAACCGAGCCCCGTTCGTGAAGATCACCGCTGGTTGCGGCGCCGGGAACGGACGGCGCGCACCGTGCGACAAGGGTGTCGGCCGGCCGGGCGCGCATATCGCGGCAGTTATATGAGCCGCATGCGTGATGGGCTATGGGTTGCGGAATTTGACAGTGATAGCGTGCAAACTGTCGGAAAAACGTCGGTCGAGCGCTCCGCGCAGGCCGCCTTGCCCCCAATTTGAAGAAACACCGAGACATGAGTGAGCCGATCCGCTTCTACCATCGTCACGCGATCCGCGAAGTCAGCGGCGCGGACGTCACCCGCACCGTGCTGCAATACCTGCGCGAGGACGCGCATTGCACCGGCACCAAGGAAGGCTGCGCGGAAGGCGACTGCGGCGCGTGCACGGTCGTCGTCGGCGAGCTGACCGACGCCGGCGCGGTCGAGTTCAAGGCCGTCAACGCATGCATCCAGTTCCTGCCGACGCTCGACGGCAAGGCGCTCCTGACGGTCGAAGACCTGCGCCAGCCGGACGGCGCGCTGCATCCGGTGCAGCAGGCGATGGTCGATTGCCACGGTTCGCAATGCGGGTTCTGCACGCCCGGCTTCGTGATGTCGATGTGGGCGCTGTACGAGAAGCACGGCCACGAAGGCTGCGGCAGTGCGTGCGCGAAGGCGAAGGACGTGCCGACGCGCACCGAGATCGCCGATGCGCTGACGGGCAACCTGTGCCGCTGCACCGGCTATCGCCCGATCGTCGATGCGGCGGTGCGGATGTTCGATGGGGCCGGCGAAGGTGCGACCGGCGAAGGTGCGCCGCAGCCGGCCGCGCCGGTCGACACGGCCGCGCTCGCCCGCACGCTCGCGTCGCTGAAGCGCGACGACACGTTCGACTACACGACGGCCGACGGCGCGCGCTTCGCGGCGCCGCGCACGCTCGACGCGCTGGCCGCGCTGAAGGTCGAGCGTCCCGACGCGCGCATTCTCGCGGGCAGTACCGACATCGGCCTGTGGGTCACCAAGCAGATGCGCCGGCTCGACGACCTGATCTACGTCGGCCAGATCGCCGAACTGCAGCAGGTCGTGCACGGCGACGACTGGATCGAGATCGGCGCGGGCGTGACGGTCGAGAAGGCCTATGCGGCGCTGGCCGGCACGTATCCGGAGCTGACCGAGATGTGGAAGCGCTTCGCGTCGGTGCCGATCCGCAACGCGGGGACGATGGGCGGCAACGTCGCGAACGGCTCGCCGATCGGCGATTCGATGCCGGGCCTGATCGCGCTCGGCGCGCGCGTCGTGCTGCGCGGCGGCGACACGGTGCGCGAGCTGCCGCTCGAGGCGCTCTACACCGGCTACCAGCAGAAGGACATGGCGCCGCACGAATTCGTCGTCGGCCTGAAGGTGCCGACCCGCACCGGCGCACGCGAAAAGCTGCGGTTCCGCACGTACAAGCTGTCGAAGCGGTTCGATTCGGACATCTCGGCCGTGTGCGCGGCGTTCGCGTTCATCGCGGACGGCGACACGATCCGCGAGCCGCGCATCGCGTTCGGCGGGATGGCCGCGACGCCGAAGCGCGCCGCGAATACGGAAGCCGTGCTCGATGGCGCGCAGTGGCACGAAGCCACCGCGCAGGCTGCGATGCAGGCGCTCGAGCGCGACTACCAGCCGCTGTCCGACATGCGCGCGACGAGCACGTATCGCCTCGATACCGCGAAGAACCTGATGTATCGATTCTGGCTGGAGACGCGCCCGCACGACCCGCTGCCGCCGCAAGCCCTGAACGTGCGTGAAGTGGCCGCCGAAGCCGGCGCCGAAGTTGCCGATGTCTCGGCGCGCGTCTGAAGACGGAGAACCCCGAACATGAACCAGCAAGCAGAACCGTTCCTCAGCACCCTCGACCCGCAGGCCGACGCCGCGCAGGTGCACGTGTCGCGCGCGCACGAATCCGCCCATCTGCACGTGAGCGGGCGCGCCACCTACACCGACGACATTCCGATCGTCGCCGGCACGTTGCACGCGGCGCTCGGGTTGTCGGCGAAGCCGCACGCGAAGATCGTGTCGATGAACTTCGACGCGGTGCGCGCGACGCCGGGCGTGGTCGCCGTGTTCACGGCCGACGACATCCCGGGCGTCAACGATTGCGGCCCGATCATCCACGACGATCCGGTGCTCGCGAAAGGCGTCGTGCAGTTCGTCGGCCAGCCGATGTTCATCGTCGTCGCGACCTCGCATGAAACCGCGCGGCTCGCCGCGCGCCGCGCGCAGGTCGACTACGAGGAGCTGCCCGCGATCCTGACCGCGCAGGAAGCGCGCAAGGCCGAAACCTACGTGATCCCGCCGCTGAAGCTCGCGCGCGGCGACGCGGCCGCGCGGCTCGCCGTCGCGCCGCACCGCGAGTCGGGCGAGATGCTGCTCGGCGGGCAGGAGCAGTTCTACCTGGAAGGGCAGATCGCGTACGCGGTGCCGAAGGACGACGACGGAATGCACGTGTACTGCTCGACGCAGCACCCGAGCGAGATGCAGCACCTCGTCGCGCACGTGCTCGGCGTCGCGTCGCACAACGTGCTGGTCGAATGCCGCCGGATGGGTGGCGGGTTCGGCGGCAAGGAATCGCAGTCGGGCCTGTTCGCGTGCTGCGCGGCGCTCGCCGCATGGAAGCTGCTGTGTCCGGTGAAGCTGCGTCCGGACCGCGACGACGACATGATGATCACCGGCAAGCGGCACGACTTCCATTACCGCTTCGACGCCGGCTACGACGACGACGGCCGCATCGACGGCGTCGCGCTCGAGATGACGTCGCGCTGCGGCTTCTCGGCCGACCTGTCGGGCCCGGTGATGACGCGCGCGGTGTGCCACTTCGACAACGCATACTGGCTCGGCGACGTCGACATCGCCGGCTACTGCGGCAAGACCAACACGCAGTCGAACACCGCGTTCCGCGGCTTCGGCGGCCCGCAGGGCGCGTTCGCGATCGAATACATCCTCGACGACATCGCGCGCGTGCTCGACCGCGATCCGCTCGACGTGCGCTACGCGAACCTGTACGGCAAGACCGAACGCAACGTGACGCCGTACGGGCAGACGGTCGAGGACAACGTGCTTGAGGAGCTGCTCGGCGAACTCGAGACGACGAGCGACTACCGCGCGCGGCGCGCGGGCGTGCGCGCATTCAACGCACGCAACCCGGTGCTGAAGAAGGGCATCGCGCTCACGCCGGTGAAGTTCGGCATCGCGTTCAACGTCACGCACTTCAACCAGGCCGGCGCGCTGGTGCACATCTACACGGACGGCTCGGTGCTCGTGAACCACGGCGGCACGGAGATGGGGCAGGGGCTCAACACGAAGGTCGCGCAGGTGGTCGCGCACGAGCTCGGCATCCGTTTCGGCCGGATCCGCGTGACCGCGACCGATACGAGCAAGGTCGCGAACACGTCCGCGACGGCCGCGTCGACGGGCTCGGACCTGAACGGCAAGGCCGCGCAGGATGCGGCGCGCCAGTTGCGCGAGCGGCTCGCGGTGTTCGCGGCGAAGCAGTTCGGCGACGGCAAGGTCGAGGCGGCCGACGTGAAGTTCGGCAACGACTTCGTGTGGATCGGCGGCGCGAGCGTGCCGTTCGGCGAAGTGATCGCGAAGGCGTACCTCGCGCGCGTGCAGCTGTGGTCGGATGGTTTCTACGCGACGCCGAAGTTGCACTGGGATCAATCGAAGCTGCAGGGCCGGCCGTTCTACTACTACTCGTATGGCGCGGCCGTGTCGGAAGTCGTGATCGACACGCTGACGGGCGAGATGCGCACGCTGCGCGTCGATGCACTGCACGACGTCGGCGCATCGCTGAACCCGGCGATCGACATCGGCCAGGTCGAAGGCGCGTTCATCCAGGGGATGGGCTGGCTGACGACCGAGGAGCTGTGGTGGAACCCGGGCGGCAAGCTGATGACGCATGCGCCGTCCACGTACAAGATCCCGACGGTGAACGACACGCCGCCCGAGTTCAACGTGCGGCTGTTCCAGAACCGCAACGTCGAGGACAGCATCCACCGCTCGAAGGCCGTCGGCGAGCCGCCGCTGCTGCTGCCGTTCTCGGTGTTCTTCGCGGTGCGCGACGCGATTGCGGCGGTCGGCGACTACCAGGTGAATCCGCCGCTCGACGCGCCGGCCACCGGCGAGTCGATCCTGCGCGCGATCGGCGCGGTGCGTGCGGCCCGCGCGGGCCAGGCAGGCTGAGATGAAACGCTCTTCGCGCTTGCTTCGTTCGTTGCCCGCTCACGGCGGCACGGCCCGGCGGAGGCCGGCATGAACGGCCCCGCTCGTTCGCCGCGTGCCGCGTCGCAGGCGCCCGCCGCCGGATGCGACGGCGCGTGCGGCAGTTCGCCGTCGCAGCTGCCGGCGTTCGCGCAAGGCACCGGCCAGCGCAACCGCGCGACCGGTGCGCCGGCGCCGATGCACATCGTGCTGTTCGGCGCCGGGCACGTCGGCCACGCGCTCGTCACGCTGCTCGGCGCGCTGCCGTGCGTCGTGCAGTGGGTCGACACGCGCGACGAGCTGTTCCCGGACGAATGTCCGCCGAACGTGCAGCCGGAGCCGACCGACACGCCGGAGGCCGTCGTCGACGCGGCGCCGCCCGGCGCGTACTTCCTCGTGATGACGCACAACCACGCGCTCGACTTCTCGCTCGCCGCGCAGATCATGCGGCGGCGCGACTACGCGTACTTCGGGATGATCGGCTCGCGCACCAAGCGTGTGAAGTTCGAGCGCCGGCTCGCCGCGCGCGGCGTCGATCCGGCGCGGCTCGTCGAGATGGTGTGTCCGATCGGCGTCGCCGGTATCGTCGACAAGGCGCCGGGCGCGATTGCGGTGGCCGTCTGCGCGGAATTGCTGCAGGCGCGCTCGGGCATGCGGGTGGCCGATGCGAAGGCGGTCGCGGCCGGGCGCGCACGCGACGACGTGTCCTGCGCGCGGTAAAACGCCGATGCCGCGCGGCCGGCGCACGGCCGCGCGTTTTTGCCTACACTGCACGACAACGCGCGGCAGCGGGCCGCGCTTCACCTCACCGTGCACGCGCCCATGTCCGATCACTCCGTCTATCTCGACGCGCTCGATGCGAGCCTCGTCGCCATCGAGCACTGGCTGTCCGGCGTTGATACCGCGCCGGCGGCGCTCGATGCGCTGCTCGCGGCGTTTTCCGCCGACTTCACGATGATCCTGACCGACGGCCGCGTGGTCGACCATGACGGCACGCGCGCGCTGTTCGCGAAGCTGGCCGGCGCGAAGCCGGGGCTGCGCATCACGCTGTCGGAGATCCGCGTGCTCGCGGCCGACGCGGCGCATGCGGTGCTCACCTATCTCGAAGCGCAGCACGCGGCAGCGGGCGAACTGCCCGCGCGCCGCGGGACTGCCGTGTTCGCGCGCGACGCGGCGGGCGTCGTGCGCTGGACCCATCTGCAGGAAACCTTCTGCACGGCCTGAGCGGCCGCGTTGCCTGAGCAGTCGCGCTGCGCTCCGGCCGAGCGTCAGCGCTTGCGCGTGCGGGCGACCGTCAGCTCGTCGGACACGCTCTGCATCAGCGCGCACAGCCACGCGATGTCGGTCGGCCGGTCGGGTTGCGGGTGCGTGAGCAGGTAGCTCTTGATGCGCGGGAACGGCACGGGCGGCATGACGACGACGAGCGGCAGCAGTTGCGCATAGTGCGTCGCGAAGCGGCGCGTCGTCGTGAAGATCAGGTCCGATTGCAGCAGCACCTGCGGCACGATCCCGAAGTACGGCAGCGTCGTCACGATGCGCCGCATGAGGCGCGCGCGTGCCAGGCCGATCTCGATCGCGTTGCGCTTGTCGCCAGTGTACGGCGTCGGCGCGACGTGCGCGGCCGATGCATATGCGTCGCGCGTGAGCGGCTCGTGGGCGAGCGGATGCGCGTCGCGCATCAGGCACACGATCGTGTCGGAGAACAGGTCCTGGCGCGCGAACTGCGGGTCGGGCTTCGGCCAGTTGCCGATCACGAGATCGAGCGCGCCGGATTCGAGCGCGCCCGCGTGGTCGAGCGCGGGATTCAGCGAATCGATTTCCAGATGCGCATGCGGTGCCGCGTCGCGAAAGCGCTCGATCAGCGTCGGCATGAAGAAATCGTTCAGGTAGTCGGGTGCGGCGACGCGGAACGTGCGCCGCGCGGACGACGGATCGAAGTCGCCGTGCGGCGTTGCGATGAAATCGACCTCGCGCAGCGCGCGCGACGCGGCTTCGAGCAGCGACGCGCCGTATTCGGTCGGCACCATGCCGGATTTGCCGCGCACGAGGATCGGGTCGTTCAGCGTCTCGCGCAGCTTGCGCAGCGCGGTGCTGATCGCGGGCTGGGTCTGGTTCAGCCGCAGCGCGGCCTGCGTGACGCTGCGCTCGAGCAGCAGCGTGCGCAACACGCGCACGAGCCAGATGTCGAGCGAGGCGGTACGGTCGTCGTCTTCCATCGATGGGGGGTGATTCTAGGGTCTGTTTACATATGGAACGCGCATGCGTTGCCACGAGAACGGCCGCTCGCGAGGCGTGCGACGCCGCGAATACTGACGTATTCGCAAGGAGCACAACGCGGCGGGCGGCCGTTCTCGTGGCAACCCCAAAATAAAAAAATCATGTCACGGGAATGCCCGAAATCGCCCGTATGGCGGCGTCGCTCGTCGCTTGTTTGGCTCGGCCAAACGGCGCTCCTCACTCCTTGCCATACGCCCCGAAGGAAGTCCCCTTGGGGGACGAGCGATTTCGGGCATTCGCATGCGCGTTCCATATGTAAACAGACCCTAGTGACGCGTAACCTTACCGCAGCCGCGCGTTGCCGTGCGTGATACCGGCCATCACGCACGCCATCACGCGCGGCCCTTCGGCAGCGTGCTGATCCGCTTGACCTCGCGCGATTCGAGCCAGTTCGGCGTGCGCGCGCAGTACAGCACCATCGGCAGCGCGTCCTCGCCCCAGAACAGCTGCTTGTTCATCCAGAAGGTGGGCACGCCGAACACGCCGAGCGCGATCGCGTCGTCGGTGTTGCGGCGCAACTGCGCACTCGTTTCCTCGAATTCGATCAGCTCGTCGCCGTGCCCGACGCCGACGCGTTCGCACAGCGCCGCGAAGCCTTCCGGCGTCGACGGATCGTTGCCTTCGCGCCAGATGAACCGGAACATTTCCAGCACCGTCACGATATCGGCGCGCAGCGCGATCGCGAGGCGCAGCACCTTGTCGGAATCGAACGGATGCGCGGGCGGCATCTTGAAGCGGATGCCGAGCTGTTCGGCGCGAAACAGCGCGTGACGGTAGGTGAACACGCGCTTGGCCGGCACGTCGGCGCTCGGGCGTTGCCCCCAGTGGCGCTGCAGGTCGGGCAGCGAGACGGCGACGGGGTTGAACGGCACGTCCGGCCATTTGTCGTGCTGTTCGAGCAGCAGATACGAGAACGGCGACACGAAGTCGAAGAACCAGGCGGGTTGGGCGGTATCGAGGCCGGTTGTCATGTCGTTCTCCAGAAGGTGGGGCGTGCGGCGCCTGGCGGCGGCCTCCATGTTACGCGGCGGCGCGCGCATGCAGCAATGATCGCGGATCGTTCGCTCACGCGGAACCGGGAGTCGCCCGGGGGCCATCGCCGGCCGGCGGCGGGCCGGTTTCCGCACGTGCCGGCGGGCTGCCGGCGCCGGGCGGGCCCGCCGGCGCATCCTGGTCGTGCGCGGTGAGCCGTTCGCGCACGAAGCCGATGTGCTCGCGCAGCACGTAGAACTGCCCGGCGTACGCGAGCGGCATCTTCATCCGGTTCACGGCTTCCTCGATGTCGTCGAGCTGGTCGAGCAGCTGTACGCGCTCCTCGGCCGTATGCTCGCCGAGCGCGCTGCGCTCGAGCGCGATCAGCGCGCCGTACCAGCGGTAGATGCGCGAGCGCACGCGCCAGCCGTACAGCGACGGCACGAGCCGCAGCCCGGGGATCAGCACGACGATCAGCGGCACGACCACGACCAGCAGCCGGTCGACGAGGCTCGCGACCCAGAACGGCAGCCGCCGGTACAGGAAGGTCTTGCCCGACTTGTAGTAGCGCGTGGCGTCGTCGGACAGCGGGAAGCCGCGCGTGACGGACGACGGGAATTCGCCTGCGTGCTGCAGGATCGTCGCGTGGCCGTGCACTTCGCGCGCGGCCTCGATCAGCAGGTCGGACAGCGCGGGGTGCAGCGCGTCGCGCGCGACGAGTTCGATCGTCGGCGCAACCGTGTGGATGTCGGCGGGCGGCAGGTTGCGGCCGAGATCGTAGACGCCCATCGGCAGCGTGATCGCGGTCAGGTACGGAAAGCGCCGCGCATACGCCTCGGCCTGCGTGAACGAATACACGTGCACGCCCGGCGCGCGGAACAGCTTCGCCATCACCGGGATCTGCGTCGAGTCGCCGGACAGGAAGGCGGCGTCGATCTTGCCGTCGAGCAGCGCGGTCGCGGCGTCCTCGCCGGCGGTCGGCAGGAGCTCGGTCGGGCCGCCGGGCACGATGCCGTTCATCTTCAGCAGCGCGAGGCTCAGTTCGCGCGCGCCGCTGCCTTCCGCGCCGAGCGCGAGCCGCTTGCCCTTGAAGTCGGACAGGCGCGCGACGACCGGGCCGCGGTACATGATCGCGAGCGGCACGTAGCCGATGCTGCCGAGCGACACGAGATGCTCGTCGCGCTCCTTCGGGCCGATGCCGCTCTGCACGAAGCCGACGTCGACCGGCGCGTTCGGGTTGGACAGCCGTGCAAGGTTCTGCGCGGAACCTTCGGACGATTGGACGTCGAGCGTGACGCCGTTTTTCGCGAGGATCGTCTTGTATTTCTGCGCGGCGTTCCAGTACGTGCTGCCTGGCGGCCCGGACGAGATCACGAGCGTGGACGGCGGCGCCGGCTGGATCAGCTTGACCGCGAGCCAGACGGCCGCGCCGGCGAGCAGCACGGTCGGGCCGATCGACAGCGCGAGGTCGCGCCACGAGACGGCGACGAAGCGGGCGAGGATGCGGCGCGGCGGGCGAGGACGGGCAGGCTTCATGGGATCGGCGGATGACGCTGGCGTGACGCATCGGTGACGGTCGTCACCGGACGACACGGATGCTCGCGGCGATGGTACCCGGTTTCGCCGCGCATGCGCGAGTCGGGCGGCGTCGCGCGGCTGCCCGGCGACAGCAGGGGCGGGCGTCGCGTCAAAAGCTTTGCGCTTCCGCGGGCGCTGGATTACATTGTGCGACGCAGCCGCGCCCGAATCGCGCGCGACCCGGCACGTCATGAGACCGGGCGCGTCCGGCCGGCGGCTGCCCGGTAGGGCCGGCCCGCTTGTCGCGGGCGCCGGCCGCCGGCCCGTGCCGCCTCTCTCGTATCGCCGTGGAAAACACCGGCTGTCCCGCCCGTTCGCGCGCGGGCCGGCTGTTTTTGGGGGTATCCGGCCGTACTGTGCACGGCCGTTCCGGAGTGATAAGGAGATAGCATGAAGTCGATCGTGTTGAGAGCGTTGGGTGTCGCCGCCGTGGCGGCCTGTCTGTCGGGCAGCGTGTATGCGCAGTCGAGCGACGCAGCGGCAACGGAAGCGCCGGCGGCCGCGACGAGCGCGCCGAAGGCCGCCGCGAAAACCGCGAAGAAGGCGAACCGCAAGCTCGGCTACGCGGTGCGCAAGGCCATTACGAAGGCAGGCGGCATCGACGTGGCGAACATCGTCGTGCGTTCGAAGGGCGGCGCGATCACGCTGGAGGGCACGGTGCCCGACCAGGCTCAGATCGACAAGGCGGAAGAGGCGGCGAAGGGCGTGAACGGCGTGACGTCGGTCTCGAACAAGCTGACGGTTCAGCAGCAGTAACGCCGGGCGGCGTCGCGCGAGCGTCGCGCGCGCCCGTTTCCAGGCGGGCCCCGGCATACCGGGGCCCGTTTGCGCTTCAGAGGCCGAAAGCCGCGCGCGGCGCGGCGGCGGACCGACAACGATATCGAGGAGACGGCGATGACGAAGCTCGGGTGGGGCAGGCGGTGTGTGGGGGGGGCGGCGCTGGCCGCGGTCGCGATGCTCGGCGCCTGCAACGGCGACGAGTCGGCCGAGCGCAACCGGTTGCCCGGCTTCGTGTCCGGCAGCGTGCGCACGACGGCCTACGACGGCGCGAGCGACGACCTGCTGACGGCCGGCCTCGGCAAGACGGGGCTCGCCGCGGCGAGTGCGCCCGGCTTCGCGAACCCGTCGCGGCCGACGAGCGCCGAATTGCGCCGCCTCGCGATCTGGTCGAATTACCGCGCGCTCGTCGACATGAGCACGAACGGCGGCTACGGCCGCTTCTGGGGGCCGAACGTCGACCTCGACGGCAACGACACGCTCGGCGAAGGCAAGATCCCCGGCACCGAATACCTCGCGTATGCCGACGACGGCAGCGGCGCCAAGAACGTGACGCTGCTCGTGCAGGTACCCGCCCGCTTCGATCCCGCGCAGCCCTGCATCGTCACCGCGACGTCGTCCGGCTCGCGCGGCGTGTACGGCGCGATTTCCGCGGCCGGCGAGTGGGCGCTCAAGCGCGGCTGCGCGGTGGCCTACAACGACAAGGGCGGCGGCAACGGCGCGCACGAGCTCGGCTCCGATACGGTCACGCTGATCGACGGCACGCTCGCCGACGCAGTGCTGGCCGGCACCGCCAGCCTGTTCACCGCGAACGTGACGAGCGGCGATCTCGCCGCGTTCAACAGCCGCTTCCCGAACCGCTATGCGTTCAAGCACGCGCATTCGCAGCAGAATCCCGAGCAGGACTGGGGGCGCGTGACGCTGCAGTCGGTCGAATTCGCGTACTGGGCGCTCAACGAGCAGTTCGGACCGCTGATCGACGGCGCGCGTCACGGCGTGCGCTATCGCGCGGGCGACGTCACGACGATCGCCGCGTCGGTCAGCAACGGCGGCGGCGCGTCGCTCGCGGCCGCCGAGCAGGACAACCGGGGCTGGATTACCGCGGTCGTGGTCGGCGAGCCGCAGATCAACGTGCGGATGGCGCCGAATGCGGTGGTCCGCACGGGCGGCCAGCCGGTGCCGTCGTTCGGCCGGCCGCTGGCCGACTACGCGACGCTCGCGAACCTGCTGGAACCGTGCGCGGCCGCGTCGGCGTCGCTCGCCGGCGCGCCGTACCTGAGCGCGCTGCCGGCCGCGACCACGCAGTCGATCCGCACGCAGCGCTGCGCGACGCTCGCCGCGGCCGGGCTGGTGTCGGGCGCCGACACGCAGAGCCAGGCGGCCGACGCGCTCGCGCAGCTCCATGCGGCCGGCTATCTGGCCGATTCCGACCTGCTGCAGGCGTCGATGTGGGATTCGCAGGCGATTCCCGCGATCGCGGTCACCTATGCGAACGCGTACACCCGTTCGCGCGTCACCGACAACCTGTGCAACTTCAGCTTCGCGACGACGAACCCGGCGACGGGCGCGGTCGCGGCGCCCGCCGCGTCGCCGATGCCGGCCGTGTTCGGTACCGGCAACGGCGTGCCGCCGACGGCCGGCATCAATCTCGTGTTCAACAACGGCGCGGGCGTCGACCACCGGCTCGCGACGCCCGATGCAAGCTTCGCGGGCGCGCTGTGCCTGCGCCAGCTGTGGACGAACGGGATGCTCGGGATGCCCGCGAACGTCGACGCGGTGCGCGTGAACGCGAACCTGCACGGCAAGCCGGCGATCATCGTGCAGGGGCGCAGCGACGCGCTCGTGCCCGTGAACCACGCGTCGCGCGCGTACGTCGCGCAGAACGGCATCAGCGAAGCGGGGCGCAGCCAGCTGGTGTTCTACGAAGTGACGAACGGCCAGCACTTCGACGCATTCCTGTCGGTTCCGGGCTTCGACACGCGCTTCGTGCCGGTTCACTACTACAACGTGCAGGCGCTGAACCTGATGTGGAAGCGCCTGAAGAACGGCGCGCCGCTGCCGCCGTCGCAGGTGGTCCGCACGGTGCCGCGCGGCGGCACGCCGGGCGCTGCGCCCGCGCTGACGAGCGCGAACTTGCCGCCGATCTCGGCCGCGCCGGGCGCGAACGCGATTGCCGTCGGCGCCGGTACGATCGACGTGCCGCTCTGACGACGGCCGCCACGCCGCCTCCGACAAGCCGGACGCCCGTCCGGCTTTTTTCTTTGCGTCGCCTGGAATCGGTCCCGCACGGCCTTTTATCCGAATGGCGAGCGCTGTAACAAATTCTTACTTTACGGCGATAAATCCGGAACCTATTATGCGCCGGTATTTTAACTTAATTTAATAAATTCCAGATACGAGAATATTCCTTTCCTTTTAGTTAATCGATCCTTTCGATTTTATTCAATCGGCTCGAGTCGCGATTGATCGCCGTTTCGCGATTAGTCGGTATCTCGCCGACGGGGATCGTTCGTCTGTTCGAAGTGAAGGCGCGTTGCCGGGCGGGCTTCGCGGGGGGCTTTTTGTCGTCGATTTTGTGCGTATGCGAATTCGCGGAATGAATCCGTATTGCGGCGAATCATTGAGTTGTCGTTGGCAATGGAATTGATTCCATTGTGCGGTTGCAAAAAACATGGGTGGGGTAAATCGTGCCGATCGGTATTCGCCGATCCGGTAAAAAACTCGGAGTGCATCGCATAACGAATGCATTCCCGGTGCGGAGCGCCGGCGCAAATGATCCTTTGCGCCGGCGGTATTTATCGTTCTGTTCGAGAGGCAATAATGACGACACGGAAGTCCTTGAAAGACGGTTTCGCGCTATTCGGAACGACCTTGAGCGTACCGCTCGCCGCCGCAGCGGCCGCGGCGCTGCTCGTCACGGGGTGCGGCGGCGACGATGGGCCGAGCCCGAGCGCGTCGGCCGCCACCGCGGCCGCGACGTCCAGCGGCAGCACGTCGGCCGCCACCGACACAACGGCCGCCGCCGCGGCCGACCAGCCGTACGTCGACACCGACGTGTACGGCACCGGGCCGAACGACGCGGTCACGGATTCGACGGAAGGCGCCGCGGTCGTGCACCGCCAGGTCACGATCGGCGGCAAGACGATCAAGTACACGGCCACCACGGGCCACCTGACGACGATCGACCCGGTCACGTCGGCGCCGAACGCGAAGATGTTCTACGTCGCGTACACGCAGGACAATCCGGATCCGTCGAAGCCGCGCCCGGTCACGTTCTTCTACAACGGCGGCCCCGGCTCGTCGTCGGTCTACCTGCTGCTCGGCTCGTACGGGCCGAAGCGCCTGCAGTCGTCGTTCCCGAACTTCACGCCGCCCGCGCCGTACAAGCTGCTCGACAACCCGGACAGCCTGCTCGACCGCACCGATCTCGTATTCATCAACCCGGTCGGCACCGGTTATTCGACGGCGATCGCGCCGGCGAAGAACAAGGACTTCTGGGGCACCGACCAGGATGCGCGCTCGATCGACCGCTTCATCCAGCGCTACCTGACCAAGTACTCGCGCTGGAATTCGCCGAAGTTCCTGTACGGCGAGTCGTACGGCACCGCGCGCAGCGCGGTCGTGTCGTGGGTGCTGCACGAGGACGGCATCGACCTGAACGGGATCACGCTGCAGTCGTCGATCCTCGACTACGCGAACGCGCTGTCCGCGCCGGGCACGTTCCCGACGCTCGCGGCCGACGCGTTCTACTGGAAGAAGACGACGCTCAACCCGACGCCGACCGATCTCGACGCGTACATGGTCCAGGCTCGCAACTACGCGGACAACACGCTCGCGCCGCTCGCGCAGAAGCCGAACCCGCAGGACGGCGGCTTCGTGAACGTACGGCTGAACCTGAAGCTGCAGACCGCGCAGCAGATGGGTGCGTACATCGGCACGGATCCGACGTCGCTGATCCAGACGTTCGGCAACCCGGCCGCGCTCGGCAACGTGCCGTCGTCGAACGACAACCCGCCGTACACGTTCTTCCTGACGCTCGTGCCGGGCACGCAGATCGGCCAGTACGACGGTCGCGCGAACTTCACGGGCAAGGGCATCGCGCCGTACATCCTGCCGAACTCGGGCAGCAACGATCCGTCGATCACGAACGTCGGCGGCGCGTACACGGTGCTGTGGAACAGCTACATCAACACCGACCTCAAGTACACGTCGACGTCGTCGTTCGTGGACCTGAACGACCAGGTCTTCAACAACTGGGACTTCAGCCACACGGACCCGACCGGCGCGAACAAGGGCGGTGGCAATACGCTGTACACGGCCGGCGACCTGGCGTCGACGATGAGCGTGAACCCGGACCTGAAGGTGCTGTCGGCGAACGGCTATTTCGACGCCGTCACGCCGTTCCACCAGACGGAGCTGACGCTCGCGCAGATGCCGCTCGATCCGACGCTCAAGGCGCAGAACCTGACGATCAAGAACTACCCGTCGGGCCACATGATCTACCTGAACGACGCGTCGCGGACCGCGCTGAAGGGCGATCTCGCCAACTTCTACGACGGCATCCTCGCGAACCGCACCGCGTTGCAGCGCGTGCTGAAGCTGCAGGCGCGCACGCAGCAGATGAAGCAGCAGAAACTGCAGCAGCAGGGGCAGTAGGCATTGCGGGCGGCGGGCGCCGCCCGACGCGACGCGACGAAAAAGTGCACTCGCGCGATGCGGGCCGGTGCTTTGGGTCGTGTGCGCCGATGGCGTCGCTGTCGTTCGTCAAGATGCCCCGTGAGTCATGGACTCCCGGGGCATCGGTTTTTGTGTTCGAGGGGCGTCGCCCCGGAAGTCACGGGCGACGGCACCCTTAATCCCTAAAAGGGGGATGAAAGGCCCTCTATTGAGGATGAGCGGATGCGTGCGCCGACGGCGGCGTTTGTCGCTGGAAGCGAGGCGCCGCTTACGCCAGCACGAGCCGCACGCCGACCGCGACCAGGGTCGACGCGAGCAGGTTGCGCAGCAGCCGCTCGGGCGCGCGCGCCGACAGCAGGCTGCCGATCACGATGCCGGGCAGCGAACCGAGCAGCAGCGACAGCAGCATCGACCAGTCGACGGAGCCCAGCAGCCAGTGGCCCATGCCGGCGACCAGCGTGAGCGGCACCGCATGCGCGATGTCGGAACCGACGATGCGGGCCGTCGCGAGCAGCGGATACAGCAGCAGGAGCACGGTCACGCCGATCGCGCCGGCGCCGACCGACGTCATCGACACGAGCACACCGAGCACGGCGCCCGTCAGCACGGTCGACCACAGCGTGCGCGCGGGGCTCGGCGCGAGCGGGTTGCGCGCGGCGAATGCGGTCAATTGAGGGCGGAAGATCAGCGCGAGCGACGTGAGCAGCAGCGCAATGCCGAGCACGAGCTGGATCATCCGCGCGGTGCCGGGCGTGTTCATCCCGTGCGTGTGCAGCCACCACAGCGTGAGCGCCGCGGCCGGCACGCTGCCCGCCGCGAGCCGGAGCGTGATACGCCAGTCGATCGAGCCTTTCAGGCCGTGGACGAGCGTGCCGGTGGCCTTGGTCGCGGCCGCGTACAGCAGGTCGGTGCCGACCGCCGTCGCGGGGTGGACGCCGAACAGCAGCACGAGAATCGGCGTCATCAACGAACCGCCGCCGACGCCCGTCAGGCCGACGAGAATGCCGACGAACAGGCCGGACAGGGAGTACAGCAGATCGATATGGGGAAGCGACATCGGAAGCAGGCGGTTATGCGGCGGTCGGCGGCGGCGCGCGGCCGGGGCGCGCGCATCAAAGTCCGCCATTGTCGCAAAAGTGACGCGTCAATGTACGACTGCGTTAAAAATCGGCCGGGAAGGGGCGCACGGCGACGGTCGGCGGGACGTGAAACGGACGTTCGAGCAGGGGCGCGGCCGACAATGGTGATCGGCCTGAAAGCGACGACGAATCGGGCGCGTACGCCGCGCGGCCGGCGCACATAAAAAAGGGGCGCGACAATGCGCGCCCCGATCCGATGCCGGTTCCAGGCTCGCTGGTCGCCGGTCAGTGCATCGCGGGCCCGGCGCCTTCGACCGCGCGTGGCGGCCGGATGCGCAGCGCGAAACCGATCAGCGCGGCCACGGCGGCAAACACCGCGCCGAACGCGAATGCCGCGTGGTAGCCGCCGTTCAGCGCGTCGAGCGGTGCGGCCTGCGCCGCCGCGAGCGCGTCGGTGCGGGCGCCCGCGAGACTCGCGAGGACCGCGAGCCCGAGCGCGCCCCCCATCATGAACGCCGTGTTGACGATGCCCGACGCGAGCCCGGAATCGGCCGGGTCGACGTCGCTCATCGCGGCGAGCAGCACCGGATTGAACGCGACGCCCGCGCCGATGCCGAGCAGCGTCATGCCGGGCAGCACGTGCCACACGAAACCGCCGTCGACCGGCGCGCGCGAGAACAGCGCGAGGCCGCACGCCGCGATCAGCAGGCCGGCTGTGATCGGGCCGCGAATCCCGAAGCGCATCACGATCCGCGCCGACAGCCCGAGCGAGAACGCGGCCATGATCAGGTTCGCCGGCAGGAACGCGAGGCCGACCTGCAGCGGCCCGTAGCCGAGCACGCGCTGCATGTACAGCGCGGACAGGAAGAACCACGCGAACATCGCGGCCGCCCACAGCACGGCGATCGCGTTCGCGAGCGCAACGTTGCGCGCGGCGAACAGCGTGAGCGGCATCAGCGGATGCGCGGCGCGCGATTCGATCGCGATGAACAGCGCGAGCAGCACGGCGGCCGCGCCGATCAGCGCGACGGTCTGCATCGACAGCCAGCCGGCCTCGTTGCCGCCGACGATCCCGTAGACGGCCAGCATCAGCGATGCCGTCACCGTGATCGCGCCGGCGACGTCGAGCCGGGCCGTGCCGGCCGGCGCACGCATGCGCGGCAGCAGCGCGACGCACATCGCGTAGACCGCGACGCCGATCGGCAGGTTGACGAGGAAGATCCAGTGCCACGACAGCGAGCTCGTCAGCAGCCCGCCGAGCAGCACGCCGATGCTGCCGCCGCCCGCGCACACGAAGCCGTAGACGCCCATCGCGCGTGCGCGTTCGCCGGGCTCGGTGAAGAGATTCATGATCAGCGACAGCGAGACGGCCGACACGACCGCGCCGCCGAGCCCCTGCACCGCGCGCGCGGCGATCAGCATCGCCTGCGATTGCGCGAGGCCGCAGGCGAGCGACGCGACGGTGAACACGACGAGGCCCGCGAGGAACATGCGCCGCTGGCCGTACAGGTCGCCGAGTCGGCCGCCGAGCAGCAGGCAGCCGCCGAACGTCAGCAGGTACGCGTTGACGACCCACACGAGGGCCGTTTCGGTGAAGTGGAGGTCGGTGCTGATCGACGGCAGCGCAACGTTCACGATCGTGCTGTCGAGCACGATCATCAGCACGCCGAGGCAGAGCACGATCAGCGCGTACCAGCGCTTCTCGCCGTGAATCCCGTGGGTCATGGGCCTGCAGCCTTCTGATAGTTATTTGAAAGGATGCATTGTAGACGTCAGCAGCGCGGGCTTCCTGCCGGTTTGTGGCAGGAGCGTCGCGTAGTGGCGCGCGCGGCCCCGGCGCGCGTGCAGCGGATGAGCTACGAGCGTGCCGGCAGTTCGCAGCCGTCGGGACCGCAGGCGGCCGCGTCGCTGCCGCCGAGTTCGACGATGCCGTCGCGCCACGCCTGGTCGAGCGCCTGCGCGAACGCGTCGGCCGGCTGCGCGCCCGACACCGCGTAGCGGCCGCCGAACACGAACAGCGGCACGCCGCGCCCGCCGATCTGCGCGGCGCGCGCGATGTCGGCCTCGACTTCGTCGCGATACGCGTCGCTGCGCAGCACCGCTTCGACGGCCGAGCGCTCGAGCCCGGCTTCGACCGCGAATTCGGTCAGTTCGGCATGATCGAACAGCGAGCCGTGCTCGCAGAAATAGGCGCGATAAAGCCGCTCGGTCAGCGCGTGCGCGAGGCCCGACGCCTGCGCGAGCTTCACGAGCCGGTGGCCGTCGAGCGTGTCGCCGACGAGCGTGCCCGGCAGGTCGTAGCGCAGCCCGACGCTCGCGGCCGCATCGGTCACCTGGCGCAGCATCTGGTCGACCTGCGCGGGCGCCATCCGGTATTTGCCAGCCAGCATCGCCTCGACCGGCTCGACGGGCTGGCCGGGCATCAGCCGGTACGCGCGCAGCGCGACGTCGACGCGGTCGGCGTGCGCGAACGCGGCCAGCGCCTCGTCGAAGCGGCGCTTGCCGATCCAGCACCACGGGCAGATCAGGTCGGACCAGATTTCGACGGTCAGGGTCGGGCGGGCAGTCGGGGCGGGAGCGGTCGTCATGGGCGGTCCGGGCGGCAAAAAAAGTGTAACCGAGACTATATCACTTTATGTTTCGACGCTTCGTCGTCCGCGGAACCGTGCGGAAGGGGCCGCGTGTCGCGAAGCATGGGCGCGGAACCGGCGGCCCGGTACCGATGACCGGGCTACCGTGATTGCGCCCGCCGCGCCGCGCTCACGCGTCGCCCTGCGTTTCCTTCAGGTGCTTGAGGTGCTTGTAGACCGTCGCGCGTCCCATCCCGAGCACGTTCGCGACGTAGTTCGCCGCGCTCTTGCCGCGGAACGCGCCTTCCGCGTACAGCGCCTCGACGAGCTCGCGCCGGTGCTCGCGCGTGAGCCCGTTCAGCCCGACCTGCCGCTCGCGCAGCCAGCCGTGCAGGAACGTGTTGATGCGCTCCTGCCAGTCGTCGCGGAACAGCTCGTCGGGCTGCGCGACGATGCCCGCGCCCTTGATGAACAGGTCGAGCGTCGCGCGCACCTCGTCGAACACCGCGATGTTGAAGTTGATGCACATCATCCCGGCCGGCCGGCCTTCGTCGTCGAACAACACGTTGCTGACGCAGCGCATCCGCCGGCCGTCCCAGTTCAGCTTCTCGTACGGGCCGATCACGCGTTCGCGCGCGGAATGATCGATTTCCTCGAGCGCGGAATCGTCGCCGACCTCGCGCTTCGACAGGTTGTTCGCGAGATACAGCACGGTCTGGTCGTGCAGGTCGTGGATCACGACTTCCGCGTACGGGAAGAACAGCGCGGCGATACCGTCGGCGATCGGCGCATAGCGGGTGAGCAGCAGGTCTTTGACGGGAGATTTCTTCTTGCGCATCGGAGTCGCGATCTCGGGTGGGCGGGAGCCGGGCAGCGTGTCGGGCCGGCGAGCCGGCGCACCGTGGGCCGGCATGCCCGTGCGCCCGCGCGCGGCCGCCGCGGCGGTTGCGCCATTGTATCGGCCCCGCGTGCGCGTGCCGCTCATGCGCGCGTCAGATGCGTGTACAGCGCGTGCGCTATCGCGATGTCCTCGAGCCCGAGGCCGATCGAGCGGAACAACGCGTGACGCGTGCGCGACGGCGCCGCGCAGGTGCCGGCGACGAGCGCGGGCAGGTCGCCGACGATCCGGCCGGCATCCCAGCCGTGCTCGGCCGTCGCGATCTGCATCTCGCCGGCGCTCGCGGGCGTCGTGTGCCGGTAGTCGCAGTAGACGTCCATGTCCGGCAGCCACGCGGGCGGGATTTCGTGTGCGCGCGCGACGTTCGTGCTGATCGACGTGACGAGCGCGGGGCGCGTGAGCATCCCGTCGCCGAGCACGGGCGTGCCCGACGACGTGCACAGCATCACCACGTCCGCGTCGCGCACGCAGGCTTCGACGCTCGCCGCCGCGCGTGCGCGTGGGTCGAGCCCGGCGAGGGCCGCCTGCTGCGTTGCGTCGCCGGCCAGCGTGGGCGAATACACGCGGATCGTGTCCCAGTCGCGCAGCGCCGCCGTGTGCCGCAGGTGCGCGAGGCCGACCGCGCCCGCGCCGACGATCGCCAGATGGCGCGCGTCGCGCGGCGCGAGGCAGTCGACCGCGAGCGCCATCGTGCCGGCCGTGCGTTCGATGGTCAGCAGCCCCGCGTCGCACCACATCAGCGGCTGGCCGGTTTGCATCGACATCAATGCGGTCCACGCGGTGACGACGGGTTTGCCGCCTGTCACGACATACGGCGACAGCTTCGCGCCGAACACCTGCTCGTCGGCGAGCGCGCCGAGATACGTGATGAAGTCGCCGGCCTGGTCGGGAAACAGCGTGAGCGTCTGCGGCGGCTGCACCGCGCGCGCCGCGGCGAGCGACGCGAACATGCGGCGCAGCGTGCCGAGCACGTCGAGCGACGGCAGCGCCGCGCGCACCGCGGCTTCGTCGACGGTCAGCGGCAGGGCGGGGACGGTTTGCGTCATCGGGACATCTCCGGTGCGGGCTGGACAGAAAGTCTCGAAAGACGGTGTCCGGCGGGTTGGTTATGGACTAAAAGTCTAATATAGACAAACGGAATCGGGAGAATTTTTCTTTTCGAGACGTCGTGTCGTTGGTGGATTCATAAAAAATGCCTTGGAATCAACGGTGTTTTTGAGCGGGTGACGAAATTTCGACGTCGAGCAACGAAGCGATCTCCTCGTAACCCCTATAGTCTATAGTGGACTTTAAGTCTATATTTCGCATGCAGGACCCGCCACGCCGCCATGCGGCGGCCGCCTGCATCGAATGCCGACCCGGCGCCCGGTCGAGGGCGTCGTGCGACCGATCTTCATCGCCTCAATCCAGAACAGAAGGACCGTCATGAACTGGAAACTTTCCCTCTGCGCCGCCGCGGCGCTCGCGTGCGCGGCCGTCACGGCCCATGCGGAACAGACCACGTTGCGCTTCGGGATCGAAGCCGCCTATCCGCCGTTCGAGAGCAAGACGCCGGCCGGTCAGTTGCAGGGTTTCGACGTCGACATCGGCAACGCGGTGTGCGCGAAGCTGAACATGAAGTGCGTGTGGGTCGAGAATGCGTTCGACGGGCTGATCCCGGCGCTGCAGGCGCGCAAGTTCGACGCGATCAACTCGGCGATGAACATCACCGCTAAGCGCAAGCAGACCATCGACTTCACGCCGGCGATCTACGTGGTGCCGATCGTGATGGTCGCGAAGCACGGCTCGCCGCTGAAGCCCGACGTCGCGAGCCTGCGCGGCAAGCACGTCGGCGTGCTGCAGGGCTCGTCGCAGGAGGATTTCCTGAAGGCGCACTGGGCCAGTGCGGGCGTGGCCGTCGTGTCGTACCCGGATCAGGACCAGATCTACGCCGATCTCGTCGCGGGGCGTCTCGACGCGGCCGTGCAGGAAGCGCAGACCGCGCAGGACGGGTTCCTCGACAAGCCGGCCGGCCGCGACTACCGGATCGTCGGCGAGCCGCTGAAGGATCCGGCGACGCTCGGCGAAGGCACCGGCTTCGGGACGCGCAAGAACGACAAGGCGCTGCAGGCGAAGATCGTCGGCGCGCTCGACGCGCTGAAGCAGGACGGCACGCTGAGCGCGCTGTCGCGGAAGTACTTCAAGCGCGACATCATCGCGAAGTAAGCGCCGCCGCGTGCCGGCCGCGGGGCTGGCGCACGGCGTATCCCATCTCGACACAGTGCGGGGAGCCATGGATTTCGACGTCATCGTTCTGGGGGCCGGCATCGTCGGCGTGTCGTCGGCGCTGCATCTACAGGATCGCGGGTTGCGCGTCGCGCTCGTCGACCGGCGCGCGCCGGGCGAGGAAACCAGCCACGGCAATGCGGGGCTGATCGAGCGCTCGTCGGTCGTGCCGTATGCGTTTCCGCGCCGGCTCGGCACGCTGCTACGCTACGCGCGCAATCGTTCGGTCGATCTCTATTGGGACTACAAGGCGCTGCCCGAGTATGCGGGCTGGCTCGCGCGCTTCTGGCGCGAATCGTCGCCGCAGCGGCTCGCGGCCGCCGCGCGCGACCTGCTGCCGCTCGTCGCGGCGAGCGTCGTCGAGCACGATGCGCTGCTCGCGCGCACCGACGCGCAGCCGCTCGTGCACGACGGCGGATGGATCGAGGCGTTTCGTTCGCCTGCGCTGTTCGACGCGGAAGCGCGCGCGCAGCAGTGCGTGGCCGACGCGCACGGGCTGCGGATGACCGTGCTCGACGCGCCTGCGCTACGCGCGCGAGAGCCCGGTATCGGCGACGCATTCTGCGGCGCCTTCCACTGGCAGGACCCGAAGACCGTGTCGAGCCCGGGCGGGCTGACCAAGGCCTATGCGCGGCTGTTCGAGCGCGACGGCGGCACGTTCGTGCGCGGCGACGCGACGACGCTCGTGCAGGTGGATGACGGCTGGCAGGTCGGGTCCGAGCACGGGCCGATCTCGGCACGCTCGGCCGTGGTCGCGCTCGGGCCGTGGTCCGATCATGTGTTCGCACCGCTCGGCTACCGGATTCCGCTGCGCGCAAAGCGCGGCTATCACATGCATTACCGGCCGACGCGCACGCCGCTGAACCTGCCCGTGTGCGATACCGAGGCAGGCTTCGTCGTCGCGCCGATGGAGGGCGGGCGCCTGCGGCTCACGACCGGTGTCGAGATCGCGCCGCGCGACGCGCCGCCGACCGGCGTGCAACTCGAGCGCGCCGAACCGCTGGCGCGCGACGCGTTCGGCCTCGGCGAGCGGCTCGATCCGCAACCCTGGCTCGGGATGCGGCCATGCACGCCCGACATGCGTCCGGTGATCGGGCCCGCGCCGCGCCATCGCCATTTGTGGTTCGCGTTCGGCCACTGCCATCACGGGCTCACGCTTGGGCCCGCGACCGGCCGCCTGCTCGCCGAAATGATGACGGGCGCGCCGACCTATATCGATCCCCGTCCGTACCGGCCCGCACGCTTCGGTTGAACCTGCGGCGCACAGATGCGGTTTCGGCCGCCGGCACGCGCCGGTGGCCATGCGTGTTTTTCACAGTTTTTCATTCCGCTGTCCGGGTTATCGAAATCCACGCAATCGGAAATGATCTGCGTAATCGATAAGAAAGAAAATCGCGCGATAAAAGAAAATCAGAAAAGTCGCGATTTATCAATGCATTTTCATATTGCTGAAATGCGTAATGGGCAGCGGTTTTGACGGCATAGGCCTTATCGCCGGCCATGCGTTCCGGCGTTACGCGGAATGTACCGGAACACGTTACCGCGGGGCTCGCAAACGTTACGTTACACCCGCGTTCCGATCACCCTTTTCGTCAGACGATTCGGGCTCCCTAATCCGCGAATTTCGCCTGAAATCGATTAAAAAAGCGTTATTGCCCGTCAATAGGCGGACGAATCAATCCGGCTTTTGGAATTGGCACGCTTCGTGCAATCCGTCCCCATGCTTTGTCAACGTAGTGCCAACCGAGATGGGGAAAATAACGATGGGACAGAATTTTAAATTGACGGGTGTGGCGCTGTCGGTCGCGACGGTGTTCGGGGTGCTGGCTTCGGGTTCCGCGATGGCGGCGGCCCTCGATTCGCTGCCGATCCCGCAAGTGATCGTCAATCCGCCGACGAACAGCGTGTCGGTGGGGCTGGTCGCGACGGGCACGTCGCCGCTGGGCTCGATCACCGTGACGGCGGGCGGGGCGGGGTCGATCCAGACGTCGCTCGGCGAGCCGGGGCAAGTGCTGTCGGGCGCCGTGGGGGCGGTGACGGGCGCACTCGGCGGTGGCGGCGGCACGGTGCAGCCGCTCGCGCCGTTGCAGGGCGTGGTGAATCAGGTGACGGGGGCGCTCGGTGGCGGCAACCCCGCAGGCGCGCTGACCGGTGCGTTGAATACGGCGACGGGGACGCTGAGTCATGCGGTTGGCACGGCAACGAGGGCACTGGGCGGTATCGGCGGCGGCGCGAATCCGCTGGCGCCGGTGCAGGGTGTGGTGAACCAGGTAACGGGCGCCTTGAGCGGCGGCAATCCGGCTGGTGCACTGACGGGGGCATTGAACACGGCAACCGGCACGCTGAGCAGCGCGCTCGGCACGGCAACGGGCGCACTGGGCGGTATCGGTGGTGGTTCGAACCCGCTGACGCCGGTGCAAGGTGTGGTTAATCAGGTAACGGGTGCGCTCGGTGGCGGTAACCCGGCGGGTGCGCTGACTGGCGCAATGGGCACGGTCACCGGCGCACTGGGCAATCTCGGCGGTGGTTCGAATCCGCTCGCACCGGTTCAGGGTGTCGTGAATGGGCTCACGGGCACGATCGGCGGCGGCGATCCGGCCGGTGCATTGACCGGTGTCGTTGGCACGGTCACGGGCGCACTGGGCAACCTTGGCAGCGGCTCGAACCCGCTCGCGCCGGTGCAGGGCGTGGTGAACGGTGTTACTGGTGCGCTTGGTGGCGGCAATTCGGCAGGCGCATTGACCGGCGCGCTCGGCACGGTGACGGGCGCCCTGGGCGGCATTGGTGGCGGTAACCCGGCAGGCGCATTAACCGGCGCACTCGGCACGGTGACGGGCGCCTTGGGCGGCGTTGGCGGCGGCAATCCGGCAGGCGCATTGACCGGCGCACTCGGCACGGTGACGGGCGCCTTGGGCGGCGTTGGCGGCGGCAACCCCGCAGGCGCACTGACCGGCGCGCTCGGCACGGTAACCGGCGCCCTGGGCAACCTCGGCGGCGGCGCGAACCCGATCACTCCGATCCAGAACGTCGTGAACCAGGTCACGGGCACGCTCGGCAGCGGCAACCCGGCCGGCGCACTGAGCAACGCGGTCAACACGATCACCGGCACGCTCGGCAACGTCGGCGGTGCAGGGAGCCCGCTCGCGCCGGTGCAAGGCGCCGTCACGCAGCTCGCCGGCACGCTCGGCAACGGCGATCCCGCCGGTGCGCTGACGAACGCGCTGAACTCGGTGACGGGCGCGCTCAGCGGCGCGAACCCGCTGGCGCCGGTGCAGGGCGTCGTGAACCAGGTCGTCGGCACGCTGTCGGGTGCAGGCGGCGGCAGCCCGATCACGCCGATCACGAACCTCGTCAACGGTCTGCAGAACGCGCTGCCGGGCGGCAATCCGGCCGGCGCGCTGACCGGCGCCCTCGGCTCGGTGACGGGCGCGCTCGGCAACCTCGGCGGGACGAACCCGCTGGGGCCGGTGCAAGGCGTCGTGAACCAGGTCGTCGGCACGCTCGGCGGCAGCAACCCGGCCGGCACGCTGAGCAACGCGGTCGGGACGGCCACGGGCGCCCTCGGCAACGCGGTCGGCTCGGTGGCGGGCGCGCTCGGCGCACTGGGCGGCACGAATCCGTTGGCGCCGGTGCAGGGCGTCGTGAACCAGGTCGTCGGTACGCTCGGCAGCGGCAATCCGGCCGGGGCACTGACGGGCGCGCTGAACTCGGTGACGGGTGCGCTCGGCAACCTTGGCGGCGCCAACCCGCTGGCGCCGGTGCAAGGCGTCGTGAGCCAGGTGATCGGCACGCTGTCCGGCGCCGCCGGCAACAGCCCGATCGCGCCGATCACGAACCTCGTGAACGGCCTGACGGGTGGCGGCAACCCGGCCGGCGCACTGACCGGTGCGCTCGGTTCGGTGACAGGCGCCCTCGCGTCCGGTCCGGCGGCGCTCGGCCAGGCGGCCGGCGCGCTGTCGGGTGCGGCCGGTTCGACGGCAGCGGCAGGCGGCAGCCTGCTCGGCTCGGGCGCGAACGCGGCCGGCGCGGTCGGTTCGCTGCTGACGACGGGTGCCAACTCGACGGCGACGGTCGTCAATGCGGTCGGCACGTCGGTGGGCACGACGCTCGGCTCCGCGCCGAGCCTGTCGGTGACGCCCCATTCAGGCAACAGTTCGCCGAACAACCCGCTCGCACCGGTGACGACGCTGCTCCAGTCGCTGACCGGCGCACTGCCGAGGTAACCGGCCGAAACCGCACGACGGCGCCGCATCGGCCGTCGTGCGGACGGTCGCGCAATACGGGTCGTGCAACCCGGGTCGCGCAACGCGGCATGACAGCGATGTCATGCCGCGTTGTCATTGCGGGCTCCCCGCTTTCCTTCGTCGCAGGAATGATCGCCGCCGCTCGGCGCGGCGTGGCATTGCATGGAATAACCGGCCGTCGCCGTCCGTTTACATACCGAGTTCCGGCACAGCCGGCCGGCGGGATAATGATCGCGACGCAGCCGATCGTCCCGTGCGGCGGCACCGTGTCGCGACACGACGCCAAGGAGAACGGGAATGAAACGGATGCTGTTCGCCGCCGCGCTGACGGCGGCGCTCGTGCGGCCGGCGGCCGCGGAACCGCCGCAGGTCGGCGACGGAAAACTGGTCGACGAAGCGCACATGACGCTGTACGTATTCGATCGCGATGCGCCGGGCAAGAGCATGTGCGACAGCGCGTGCGCAGCCAACTGGTCGCCCGCGCTCGCCGACGCGTACGACAAGGCGTCGGGTGCGCTGAGCCTCGTCGCCCGCGACGACGGCAAAAAGCAATGGGCGTACCGCGGCCGCCCGCTGTATCGCTGGAAGATGGACCACAAGGCCGGCGACGCGGGCGGCGACGGCATCGGCGGCATGTGGCACGTCGCGCGGCCGTGATCGCGCGGCGACGCGCGAGGCACCCCGATGAGCTATGAATCGGACCTGCTGGTGTGGCTTCCGCATCTCACGCGCTATGCGCGTGCGCTGACGGGCGAGCGCGCGTGGGCCGACGATCTCGTGCAGGACACGCTCGAGCGTGCGCTGAACCGGCCGCCGCGCGACGGCGGCAACCTGCGCGCGTGGCTGCTGACGCTGTTGCGGCACCGCTTCATCGACCAGTTGCGCGCGCGGCACGAGATCGCGGTCGACGACGCGACGGCGCCGTGGCAGACGATGGCCGCGCCGGCCGGCGAGGTCGGTGGGCTGGAGTTGCGGGACGTGCAGCGCGCGCTGTACCGGCTGCCGGTCGAGCAGCGCGAGGTGCTGCTGCTGGTCGCGCTCGAGGAGTTGAGCTATCGCGATGCCGCGCAGGTGCTCGGCGTGCCGGTGGGCACGGTGATGTCGCGACTCGCGCGGGCGCGCGCGCAGATGCGTGCCTTGCTGTCGGACGCGCCGTCGGCGCACGGCACGGCCACGTTACGGGTGATCGGGAAGCCATGATGGACGATCCGCGCAAGCCTTCGAACCAGCAAGACGACGATGCGTCGGCGCAGCTGCTGTCCGCGTTGCTGGATGGCGAACTGTCCGGGCGCGAGCGCCGCGAGATGCTCGAGCGCCTGCAGTCCGATCCGCAGGAAGCCGAACGATTCGCGCATTACCGCGCGCAGCGCGATGCGCTGAAGGCGCTGTTTCCGTTGCCGGGGGCCGCGCCCGCGTTGTTCGTGCAGCGCCGCGCGCCGCGCTGGCGGGCCGTCGCGCATGCGTTCGCGGGGCTCGCGGCCGGGCTGCTGATCGGTGTCGCGCTGCATGCGGGCTGGGCGGCGTTCGGCCGCGAACCGGCGTTCGCCGCGCGCGCCGATGTCGCATACGCGGTGTACGCCGCCGACCGCGAGCATCCGGTGGAAGTCGGTGCGAACGATCCCGAGCATCTCGCCGCGTGGCTGTCGGCGCGCGTCGGCCGGCCGGTGCGCGCACCGTCGCTCGACGAATACGGTTACGCGCTGCTGGGCGGCCGGTTGCTGCCCGGCGACGCGGGGCCGGCCGCGCAGCTCATGTACCAGCGCGCGGACGGCGCGCGCGTGACGCTTTACATGACCGCATACGATACGCGGCGCCTCGCGCCGCAGGCGATGTCGGCCGATGGCCGCTACACGTATTTCTGGTCGGATCGCGGCATGGGTTATGCGTTGTCCGGCCGTGGCGACGAAGGGCGTCTGCGCGAGCTCGCGATCGATGCATGCGGTGCGCTGGGCGGCCCGACCGACGCGTGGAAGGGATGACGCGCGGCGCTCGCAAGGAGCAGGCGATGAAGACGGCGATGATGAAGGGGC
This sequence comes from Burkholderia sp. BCC0419, assembly GCF_902830285.1. NCBI lineage: Bacteria > Pseudomonadati > Pseudomonadota > Betaproteobacteria > Burkholderiales > Burkholderiaceae > Burkholderia > Burkholderia sp. BCC0419. The sequence goes on along the minus strand of NZ_CADESR010000001.1, from coordinate 2,685,090 downwards.
TCGTACTGGCGGCGTTCCTCACGGGCACGATGCTTGCGCGAGCGGACGGCGACCCGCCCGTGCGCGTGCCGGTCGACGCGGACGGTGTGCAGCGCGTGGCGATCGTCGGCGGCAGCTATTTCTTCCGGCCGAACCACGTGATCGTCCGCGCGCACGCGCCGGTCGAGCTGACCGTGTCGGCCGAGGCCGGCGTGGTGCCGCACAGTTTCGAAATCGACGCGCCGCAGGCCGGCATCACGGTACGCACCGAGCTCGCCACGACGCCGAGGACGTTTCGTTTCACGCCGATGCAGCCGGGGCGATTCGCCTACTATTGCACGCACCGGCTGCTGTTTTTCAGGAGCCATCGCGAGCGCGGGATGGAAGGCGTGCTCGATGTCGAGGCGGCGCCGTGATCGCCGCGTTGCTGGCCGCGAGCCTGATAGGAGCGAGCATGACAGCCGATCCCGTGACCGTCGCGCAGGCGCATTTCGACCACGTCCGCTCGTACCGCGCGACGATCCGGTCGTCGGCGCGCGACGGCGAGCACACCGAAATCCGCTACGCATACCTGAAACCCGGCTTCGTCCGGATGGATTTCGTGTCGCCGCATCGCGGCGCGGTGCTCGCGTACGATCCCGGCGACGGCAAGGTGCGGCTGCGCCCGTTCGGCACGCATGCGCCGCCCGCGCTGACGCTGTCGCCGTCCAATCCGCTCGTGCGCGACCGCGCCGGCCACCGGGTCGACCGCTCGGACGTCGGCGAACTGCTGCGCAACGTTCATGCGCTGCAGCAGGGCGGCGCGACGGTGACCGAAGGCGAGGAGGCCGTCGGCGGCCGGACCACGCTGCGCGTGCTGGTCACGGGCGCGCCCGCGCACGCGGTCGACGGCGTGCATCGCTACCGGCTGTGGCTCGACGCCGCGGACGGTTTTCCGCTGAAGGTCGTCAGCTACGCCGGCGACGACGACGTGCCGCTCGAAACCGTGACGCTCGACGACGTGGAGATCGACGTCGCGTTTCCCGAGCGCTTCTTCGCGCCCTGACGGCGCGCCGACCCGCGTTCCTGAACGCGCATGCCGGAGGCTGCATGGCGGAGTACCGGTTTTCGACGACCTGGCAGGTGGATGCGCCGCTCGCGGCGGTGTGGGATGCGATCTACCAGGTCGACCGCTGGCCCGACTGGTGGAAGGGCGCCGTGCGCACCGTCGAGCTCGAGCATGGCGACGCGCGCGGCGTCGGCGCGCTGCACCGATATACCTGGAAGGGCGCGCTGCCGTACCGGCTGACCTTCGACATGCGCGTGCGGCGCGTCGAGCGGCCGCATGCGCTCGAAGGCCGGGCGAGCGGCGCGATCGAAGGTGACGGGTGCTGGTCGTTCGCCGCCGACGGCGCGCGCACCGTCGTGCGCTACGACTGGCACATCCGCACGCGCGGCTGGATGAACTGGCTGGAGCCGCTCGCGCGGCCGCTGTTCCGATGGAATCACGACGTCGTGATGCGCGAAGGTGCGAAGGGACTCGCGCGGCGGCTGGGCGCGGCCGTCGAGACGGACGGCCGGACCTTCCGGCCGTTGTCGGGCGCGGACTGCGCCGATGCGTGAGGAGCGTGCGGATCGGGCCCGGCAACGCCGGCGAACGAACGCGTCGCGGCGGATGAAATCGGCGCCCGCGCGGTTTTTTCGATGTGATGTCGCCGGTCTCAGGAACTCCGGGCTTACCCGGTGTCCAAACGGGGCTGGATAGGATTGGCGGGCCGCACAGGGCCGCCCGTCGGGACGGTTTTTGGCTTCAGTGTATTGTTTTCAAAGGGTTTTTTGTTGTTTTCATGTGTTTTTCCCGCCGCATTGCCGCCCCGAAAATTCCTCCGCTTTCCCTTCTTGAATTTGTCAAAACCCGTCCATATAATTAGCACTCGCTGCACGAGAGTGCTAACAATTCTCTGCCGGGCGATCCGCCGGGCAGATTCCCTAAGCGTTCTTCAATCTCAGTCAAGAGAGGAGTGAATATGAACCTTCGTCCTTTGCACGATCGCGTGATCGTCAAGCGCCTGGATCAGGAAACCAAGACCGCCTCGGGCATCGTGATCCCCGAAGCTGCTGCTGAAAAGCCGGATCAAGGCGAGATCCTCGCGGTCGGCCCGGGCAAGCGCGACGACAAGGGCGCACTGATCGCACTCGACGTGAAGGTCGGCGATCGCGTCCTGTTCGGCAAGTACGCAGGCCAGACCGTGAAGGTCGACGGCCAGGAACTGCTGGTCATGCGCGAAGAAGACATCATGGCCGTGGTCAACGCCAAGTAAGCGTCCTCCGACGGTACATATTCCCAAGAATTCAAGGAGTTAAAGATGGCAGCTAAAGACGTCGTATTCGGCGATTCCGCCCGTTCGAAGATGGTCGAAGGCGTGAACATTCTCGCCAACGCAGTCAAGGTCACGCTGGGTCCGAAGGGCCGCAACGTCGTGCTCGAGCGCAGCTTCGGCGGCCCGACGGTCACCAAGGACGGTGTGTCGGTCGCGAAGGAAATCGAGCTGAAGGACAAGCTCCAGAACATGGGCGCGCAAATGGTCAAGGAAGTCGCTTCCAAGACCAGCGACAACGCAGGCGACGGCACGACGACGGCAACCGTCCTCGCGCAATCGATCGTTCGCGAAGGCATGAAGTACGTCGCATCGGGCATGAACCCGATGGACCTGAAGCGCGGCATCGACAAGGCAGTCGCAGCGGCTGTCGAAGAGCTGAAGAAGATCAGCAAGCCGTGCACGACCAACAAGGAAATCGCACAGGTCGGCTCGATCTCGGCGAACAGCGATTCGTCGATCGGCGATCGCATCGCTGAAGCGATGGACAAGGTCGGCAAGGAAGGCGTGATCACCGTCGAAGACGGCAAGTCGCTGGCCGACGAACTCGACGTCGTCGAAGGCATGCAGTTCGACCGCGGCTACCTGTCGCCGTACTTCATCAACAACCCGGACAAGCAAGTCGCCGTCCTCGACAACCCGTTCGTGCTGCTGCACGACAAGAAGGTGTCGAACATCCGTGATCTGCTGCCGGTGCTCGAGCAAGTCGCGAAGGCTGGCCGTCCGCTGCTGATCATCGCTGAAGACGTCGAAGGCGAAGCGCTCGCGACGCTGGTCGTCAACAACATCCGCGGCATCCTGAAGACCGTTGCGGTCAAGGCACCGGGCTTCGGCGATCGCCGCAAGGCGATGCTGGAAGACATCGCGATCCTGACCGGCGGTCAAGTCGTCGCGGAAGAAACCGGCCTGACGCTCGAGAAGGCAACGCTGGCAGAACTGGGCCAGGCGAAGCGCATCGAAGTGGGCAAGGAAAACACGACGATCATCGACGGCGCTGGCGAAGCCGTGAACATCGAAGCACGCGTGAAGCAAGTGCGCGCGCAAATCGAAGAAGCGACGTCGGACTACGACCGTGAAAAGCTGCAAGAGCGCGTGGCCAAGCTGGCCGGCGGCGTGGCAGTGATCAAGGTCGGTGCTGCGACCGAAGTCGAAATGAAGGAAAAGAAGGCACGTGTCGAAGACGCACTGCACGCCACGCGCGCAGCTGTGGAAGAAGGCATCGTGGCAGGCGGCGGCGTTGCGCTGATCCGCGCTCGCACCGCGATCGCAGGCCTGACCGGCATCAACGCCGACCAGAACGCCGGCATCAAGATCGTGCTGCGCGCAATGGAAGAGCCGCTGCGCCAGATCGTCACGAACGGCGGCGAAGAAGCCAGCGTCGTGGTGGCGGCGGTTGCTGCAGGCAAGGGCAACTACGGCTACAACGCAGCAACGGGCGAGTACGTCGACATGGTTGAAGCCGGCGTCGTCGACCCGACCAAGGTCACGCGCACCGCACTGCAGAACGCAGCTTCGGTTGCAGGCCTGCTGCTGACGACGGACGCAGCTGTCGCAGAACTGCCGAAGGAAGATGCACCGATGCCGGGCGGCATGCCGGGTGGCATGGGCGGCATGGGCATGGACATGTAATCGACTTCGGTCGATGGTGTCCGGAGCGCGCAGCGATGCGCGTTCCAGCCAAAGAAAAGACCCGTAGCGATGCGGGTCTTTTTTTATGGGCGCGTGGAATGCGATGCGCTCGGGCTTCGCGGCGGGCGGCGGCGGGCGGGCCCGCCGCGTCGCGATTCAATGCCGGTGCGACGTCCTTGGCACCGGGTCGGCCTTCACGGCCGGCGGCGTGTCCGAATCGTCGTTGCTGCGCGCCCAGAAGAACCGGTCGGGCAGGTATGCGCCCATGCCGGGCCGGAACGCGTCGCGCACGGCCTGGTACAGGTATTCCTGCGCCTCGCGCACGGCCTCCGGCGGCTCCTGGCCATTCGCGAGCAGCGCCGCGATGGCCGCGCCGAGCGTATCGGTGATGCCCATCAGCCGGTGCGGCGAGCGATCCCACATGTCTTCGCGCAGCTGACCTTCTTCGCCGTACAGCGTATTGACGAGCCGGTGCGACCCCGTTTCTGACGACAGGATGTATTCGCAGCCCTGCGACAGCAGGTGCGACACGGCCGCGTCGAGATTCGGCGCCTCGGCATCGCCGTCCGGCTGGGCGAGGGCGATCAACGTGGCGTGGTCGGCGACCAGCAACGTGGTTTGCGGCGCCAGCAGGTCGGCGATCGATTCGCGCAGGTCGTCGGCGGCGAGCACGTGCTCGTCGTCGAGCGTGAAGTCCGGTGCGAGCACGAGCGGCACGCCGTCGTAGTCGGCGACCACTTCGGCGATCGCGCTCACGACTTCCGCGCGCGTTGCCGCGCCGATCTTGAACGCGGCGACCGGCATGTCCTCGAGCAGCATGCGCGCCTGAGCGGCGACGACGTCGGGGTCGAGGCCGGTCACTTCTTCGCAGGCGGCCGAGTCGCGCACGGTATAGCCGGTCAGGACGGACACGCCGTGACAGCCCATGCTCGCCAGGGTCATCAGATCGGCTTGGAGGCCGGAGCCGCCGGTGGGATCGGACAGGCCGAAGGTGAGGACGATCGGAGGGGCGTTGCTGGACATGTAAAAATGGGGCAAGAGAAAAACGGACAAGCGACGGAGATGCGGACGGCGAGGCGAATGGGCTGGTTCGGCCCTGTGTTGCCCGGCAGGCCGCACTTTTCAACCATTATGCGGTGGAATCCGGCCGGTACGACGGATTTTTTAGCGCAGCGCAACGTAGTTGCCGTCCTCCAGCGCGATTGCTAGGCAGTCCGGCCCCGACACGGTACCATCATGGCTCCCGAATTTACCGACTTTTCCCCGACGCGGCTTAAGATGGAATACAAGAGCTGGATGTGCTTGATTTGTGGCTGGATTTACGACGAAGAAGCCGGGCTGCCGGAAGAGGGCATTGCCCCGGGCACGCGCTGGGAAGACGTCCCGATCAACTGGACGTGTCCCGAATGCGGCGCCCGCAAGGAAGACTTCGAGATGGTCCAGATCTGATCGGACCGCTGGCCCACGGACACTCCGCTCAGGCCTCGCACCGGCCCGGCGCTCGCGCGCCGCGGTTCGCGCGAGCGACTCGACGATGACAGGCGCGCGTGTCCATGACGTCCGATCCGGCGAACGTTCCCCTCCCTGACGCATTGCCCAACCCGCGTGGCGGCGCCGTACGCGCCGCCGACGCGTGGCTGGCGGCGGCTGCCGACGCATTCGGGCGGCGCGACGACGCCGCGGCGCCGCTTGCCGCGGCGGCGGCCGTGCTCGCGGAAGCCGGCTGGCTGCCGGCCGCGCGTTTCGCCGGGCAACTGTCGGCCGCCGTGCCGCTCGTCGCCACCGAGCCGACTTCGGCCGGCTGGCGGGCCGCGCTGCACGATTTTCGTGCGGCCGTCGGGCGCCACAACCTGCGCGAGCTCGCGTGCTCGCCCGTTCTCTTCGAGCATTTCCGTGCGTTGCGCGCGCAAAGCGCCGCCGACCTGCGCGCGAGCACGCCGCTCGATGCGCTCGCGCTGGTCGGCCGCGCGGTGCCGCCTGCCACGCTGCGCGCGCTGCCCGATGCATTCGCGACCCGGATTCGCGCCCGCTACGAGCAGGCGCTGCTGGGCGTGCTGCGTGCCGAACACGGCGCGCCGGGCGCGGCGCTCGACGAACTCGACGCGATGCTGGCCGCGCTCACCGACGACGGACCGTACGATTTCTGGCGGCTCGCGGCCGCGTGCGTGCGTGCGCTGCGCGCAAGCGGCGCGCCCGAGCTGAAGCGCTTTCTCGCGCGAACCAACCTGCTGCTCGGTGAGCACGCGCAGGGCCGGCCGGTCGCGCCGCCCGAGCTGGTGCGCGAGACGGTGGCGCTGCTATGGCGCGATTTCGCGCTGTTCGGTGCCGCGGCCGAGGATGTCGCCCTCGTCGACGTGCTGCACGACTACGGGCTGACGGTCGACTGGCACGTCGCCGGCACGCCCGCGTCCGAAGCGCTGTGGGAGGCCGATGCCGCGCGGGCCGAGCATGATGCGGTCACCGCCGCGCCGACCCGCGCGCTCGGCGTCGTGACCGTCAACGCGCATGCCTATGAGGATTTCCTGCAGACCGCCGATGCGTCGATGGCCGACCTTGCGGCCAATCCGGCCGCGGCCGACGCCGGCGCCGCGTGGCACGCGTCCGGCGCGGCCTATCGGGTCGGCACGGCCGCCTGCGCGCTCGGGCTCGGCCACGCGGCGCTGCTGGCCGACACGCTCGGCCTGGCGTGGCGCCGTGCGGCGCACGGCGTGCCGCTCGCCGACGGCGGGCTCGATGCGCACCGCCACGCGTCCGACATGCTGCGCGCGGCGCTCCTGAAGATCGCGGCCGGCGTCGCGCCGCCGGATCTCACGGCGGCGTCCGAAGCGCTTGGCACGGCGCTTGGCCGGACCTGACGAACAAGGGGACGGACACTCGGCGGCGGCCCTTGTCGCGCGGGCCTGCAACACGCTGCCGACAGCGCCCGCGCGCGTGTTAGAGTGCCGTGTGATCCGCGCGCGCCGTTGCCAGCGCGGCGCGGCGTTGCTTGTTGATCGCGGCCCGGTCAGGTCGCGGCGTCTTTGCTAAAATTCAAACCATGTCAAAGCCTTCCGATCGCATCAATCTCACCAACCAGTTCCTGATCGCCATGCCCAACATGGCCGATCCGACGTTCTCGGGAACGGTGGTCTATCTTTGCGATCACAGCGAGCGCGGTGCGCTCGGCCTCGTCATCAATCGTCCTACCGACATCGACCTCGAATCGCTGTTCAACCGCATCGACCTGAAGCTCGACATCGAGCCGCTGCTGCACATTCCCGTGTACTTCGGCGGCCCGGTCCAGACCGAGCGCGGCTTCGTGCTGCACGAGCCGGTCGAGGGCGCGAGCTACAACTCGTCGATGTCCGTCGACGGCGGGCTCGAGATGACGACGTCGAAGGACGTGCTCGAGGCGGTCGCGACGGGCACCGGCCCGAAACGCTTCCTGCTGACGCTCGGCCATGCGGGCTGGGGCGCCGGGCAGCTCGAGGAAGAAATTTCCCGCAACGGCTGGCTGACGGTCGCCGCCGATCCGCGCATCGTGTTCGACACGCCGGCCGAAGAGCGCTTCGAAGCCGCGCTCGGCCTGCTCGGCGTCAGTTCGTCGATGCTGTCCGGCGAAGCAGGGCACGCATGAGTGGCGCGAGCGCGCGCGATGCAACGCTCCTGGCGTTCGACTACGGCGAAAAACGGATCGGCGTCGCGATCGGCAACGCGCTGACGCGCTCGGCGCGTGCGCTCGTCGTGATCCAGAACCTGAACCGCGAACACCGCTTCAAGGCGGTCGGCGACCTGCTGGCCGAATGGCGGCCGGACGCGCTCGTCGTGGGCCTGCCGATGCATCCGGACGGCACGCCGCACGACATGACGCAGCAGGCGAAGCGCTTCGGCAACCAGCTGAACGGCCGCTTCGGGCTGCCCGTCACATGGGTCGACGAGCGCTATTCGTCGGTCGAGGCGGAAGCCGGGCTGCGCGAGCGCAACGTGCGTGGCCGCGCACGCACCGACATGCTCGATGCCGAAGCCGCGCGCGTCATCCTTCAACAGTATCTCGATCAATTGTCCGACCATGAGCACCATTGACGCCGAGGCGCTTTACCGCGTCCTGCTCGACCAGATCCGCGCCGCGTACGGCACGGCGTTCGCCGAACCGGGCGGCCCGCGGCTCGCCGGCATTTACAGCGGCGGCGCGTGGCTCGCCGAGCGCCTCGCGCGGGATCTCGGTGCACCGGCGTTCGGCGTCGTCAACGTCGCGCTGCACCGCGACGATTACGCGAAGAAGGGGCTGCACAGCCAGGCCAGCCCGACGTCGCTGCCGTTCGACGTCGACGGCGCGCGCATCGTGCTCGTCGACGACGTGCTGTACACCGGGCGCACCGTGCGCGCGGCGCTCAACGAGCTGTTCGACTACGGCCGTCCGGCCGCGGTCGAGCTCGCCGTGCTGGCCGATCGCGGCGGCCGCGAGCTGCCGGTCGCCGCACGCTTCGCGGGCGGCACGCTCGACGTGCCGGCCGACGCGACGCTCGTGCTCGCGCGCGACGATGCCGCGCAGTTCACGCTGCGTATCGAGGCGCACAGCGAGTCGCACGGCGCCTGAACGACACGCGAACCGTATCCCGGGCCGCTGGTTTGCACCGCGGCCCGTTTGCATAGTTGGAATCACGCACACCATGACCACCGACACCACTGGCCGCACCGGCAATCCCGCGGCGGCCGCGAGCCCCGACCGGTTTCGCTACGGTTTCCTGAAGGGCAACCCGCAGCTCACGAAAAACGGCGAGCTGAAGCATCTGCTGTCGATCGAGGGCCTGCCGCGCTCGATCGTCAATCACATCCTCGATACGGCCGAGCAGTTCGTCAGCGTGACGGACCGTGAAGTGAAGAAGGTGCCGCTGCTGCGCGGCAAGTCCGTCTTCAACCTGTTCTTCGAGAACTCGACGCGCACGCGCACGACCTTCGAGATCGCCGCGACGCGCCTGTCGGCCGACGTGCTGAACCTGAACATCAATGCATCGTCGACCAGCAAGGGCGAATCGCTGCTCGACACGATCAACAACCTGTCGGCGATGCATGCCGACCTGTTCGTCGTGCGCCACGCGTCGAGCGGCGCGCCGTACCTGATCGCCGAGCACTGCGCGCCGCACGTGCACGTGATCAACGCCGGTGACGGCCGCCACGCGCACCCGACGCAGGGCTTGCTCGACATGTACACGATCCGTCACTACAAGCGCGACTTCACGAAGCTGCGCGTGGCGATCGTCGGCGACATCCTGCATTCGCGCGTCGCGCGCTCCGACATCCACGCGCTCACCACGCTCGGCGTGCCCGAAGTGCGCGCGATCGGCCCGCGCACGCTGCTGCCGGGCGGGCTCGAGCAGATGGGCGTGAAGGTGTTCAACAACCTCGACGAGGGGCTGAAGGGCGTCGACGTGATCATCATGCTGCGCCTGCAGAACGAACGGATGAGCGGCGCACTGCTGCCGTCCGCGCAGGAGTATTTCAAGACGTGGGGCCTGACGCCCGAGCGCCTCGCGCTCGCCGCGCCCGACGCGATCGTGATGCACCCGGGGCCGATGAACCGCGGCGTCGAGATCGATTCGCAGGTCGCCGACGGTCCGCAGTCGGTGATCCTCAACCAGGTCACGTTCGGCATCGCCGTGCGGATGGCGGTGATGGGCATCGTCGCCGGCAACAGCGACTGAGCCCGCTATCGCGCATCCTCGTTCAGGCATTCAACGCAATCAACGCATTCACAGACAGCGCATGAAGATTCATATCCAAGGCGGCACGCTGATCGACCCGGTCGCCGGCACCGAACGGCAGGCCGACGTATTCGTCGCGGACGGCAAGATCGCCGCGCTCGCGGCGGCCGGTTCAGCGCCGGCCGGTTTCAACGCGGACAAGACGATCGACGCATCGGGCCTGATCGTGGCGCCCGGCCTCGTCGACCTGTGCGCGCGGCTGCGCGAGCCCGGCTACGAACACAAGGCGACGCTTGCGTCCGAGATGGCCGCGGCCGTCGCGGGCGGCGTCACGACCCTCGTGTGCCCGCCGGACACCGACCCCGTGCTTGACGAGCCCGGCCTCGTCGAAATGCTCAAGTTCCGCGCGCGCAACCTGCGGCAGGCGAACGTGCATCCGCTCGGCGCGCTGACGGTCGGCCTCAAGGGCGAGGTGATCACCGAGATGGTCGCGCTGACCGAATCCGGCTGCGTCGGCTTCACGCATGCCAACGTGCCGGTGCGCGACACGCAGGTGCTGCTGCGCGCGCTGCAGTACGCGAGCACCTACGGCTACACCACGTGGCTGCGTCCGCTCGACGCGTTCATCGGCCGCGGCGGCGTGGCCGCGAGCGGCCCGCTCGCGTCGCGGCTCGGGCTGTCCGGCGTGCCGGTCGCGGCCGAGACGATCGCACTGCACACCATTTTCGAACTGATGCGCGTGACGGGCGCGCGCGTGCACCTCGCGCGGCTGTCGTCGGCGGCCGGCCTCGCGCTCGTGCGTGAAGCGAAGGCCGAGGGGCTGCCCGTGACCTGCGACGTCGGCGTGAATCACGTCCACCTGATCGACGTCGACATCGGCTACTTCGATTCGCAGTTGCGGCTCGACCCGCCGCTGCGCAGCGAGCGCGACCGCGAAGCGATCCGCGTGGCGCTCGCCGACGGCACGATCGACGCGATCTGCTCGGATCACACGCCGGTCGACGATGACGAGAAGCTGCTGCCGTTCGGTGAAGCGACGCCGGGCGCGACGGGGCTCGAGCTGCTGCTGTCGCTGACGCTGAAGTGGGCGGACGAGACACGCACGCCGCTCGCGCAGGCGCTGCGCCGCATCACGTCCGCGCCGGCCGACGTGCTGCAACTGCCGGCGGGCCGCCTCGCCGAAGGCGGCGCGGCCGACCTGTGCGTGTTCGATCCGCGCGCGCACTGGCGCGTCGAGCCGCGTGCGCTGAAGAGCCAGGGCCACAACTCGCCGTTCCTCGGCTACGAACTGCCGGCCACCGTGCGCGCGACGCTCGTGGCCGGGCAGGTCGCGTTCGAGCGCCACTGAACCACGCCGGATCTTTTTCATGACCGCTCTTCGCAAGCTGCGTCTCGTCTTTCACCTGCTGCGCGGCATGGTGATCGTCGCGCTGTGCTTTTCGCATGTCACGCCCGCGCGCCGCGCCAAGCTGATACGCCGCTGGTCGCTCAAGATGCTGCGAATCTGCGGGATGCGCCTCGTCGTCCACAACGACGGCGCGCGGCTCGACGCGAGCGCGCTCGTCGTGGGCAACCACGTGTCGTGGCTCGACATCTATGCGGTCAACGCGTGGCGGCCGACGCCGTTCGTGTCGAAGGCCGAGGTGCGGCAGTGGCCGGTCGTCGGCTGGCTTGCCGAGAAGCTCGACACCGTGTTCCTGCAGCGCGAGAAGCGTACCGAGGCGATGCGGATCATGCACGAGATGGCCGAGCGCCTGCGCACCGGCGGGCTGATGTGCGTGTTCCCGGAAGGGACGACGTCCGACGGCCAGGAGCTGCTGCCGTTCCATGCGAACCTGTTCCAGGCCGCGGTATCGGCCGGCTGCGCGGTGCAGCCGATCTGCCTGATGTACGAGGACGCGCACGGGCGGCAGTCGGTCGCGCCGGCCTACACGGGCGACCTGTCGCTCGGCAAGTCGCTCGACATGGTGCTGAGCGGCGGCCCGCTCGTTGCGCATCTGTACGTGTGCGAACCGATCGCGCCGGGTGGCGACCGGCGCGCGACGTCCGCGGCGGCGCGCGATGCGATCGCCGCCGCACTGGCGACGCTGCAGGAGAAGGTCGGAAAGCCGACGGCCGAGTCGCTCGCGGAGCTGCAGAAGCATGCGTTTCCGGCGACCGAACTCGGCGCCGACGCGGCCGGCGACGCGACGGCCGACGCGCCCGTGCCGGGGCGCGAGGGCTGACGCGCCGCCCGGCCGGGCGAATCAGCGCGCAGTCACTCGCCGCCCGGCGAGCGGCACGCTTCGCACTGCACCTGCGTGACCGTGCGCTGCGCCGGATCGGCCGTCAGCCGCACGGCCGACAACTGATTCCCCCAGACGCATCCCGAATCGAGCGCGACGATGTTGTCGCGCAGCATCAGGCCGAGCGCGGCCCAGTGCCCGAACACGACCGTCACGGCCTCGGTGCGACGTCCTGGCACGTCGAACCACGGTAGGTAGCCGGACGGTGCGCTGTCGGGGCCGCCGTTCGTCTTGAACTCCATCGCGCCGTCGGGCGTGCAGAAGCGCAGGCGCGTGAACGCATTGAATGCGACGCGCATCCGGTCGCGTTTTTTCAGGTTCGGACTCCATTGATTCGGCTCGTTGCCGTACAGGCCTTGCAGCGTGTCGCGCCAGTCGGGGGCACGCAGCGCGCGCTGCAGTTCGTCCGCGAGTTCGAGCGCGAGCGTGGCGTCCCATTGCGGCAACACGCCGGCGTGCACGAGCAGCTTTCCGTCTTCGACGTGCACGAACGGGCGGTGGCGGACCCAGTCGAGCAGCGCGTCGGCGTCGGGCGCGTCGAGGATCTCGCCGATGGTGTCGCCCGGGCGCTCGGTGCGCAGCCCGGCGAAGACCGCGAGCAGGTGAAGGTCGTGATTGCCGAGCACGACGGTCGCGCGCGGGCCGAGACCGACGACCGCGCGCAGCGCGGCGAGCGAGCCGGGGCCGCGGTTGACGACATCGCCGGCGATCCAGAGGGGCGTGTCGGCGGGGGCTGAAAGCTTGTCGAGCAGCGACTGGAAAGCGGAATAGCAGCCCTGGATGTCACCGATGGCGATGGGGGGGAGGGTCATGGGGAGGCGGATTTTGCGAGTATCGATAAGGTGGGAAAAATTATCCAGTCAATGCGGCGTTCTGCAATTTATGTTCCGCGACAGCGGGTTGATTTGGCAAGAAATTTCATGCCCGGAAAGGGTTCGAAGCGCTGTATCAAGTTGTTAGCGGCATGGCTTTTGCAGGGGGCGGCTCCCTATAATTGTCGCTTTCCCCAACAAAATTAGCATTTCATGACTTTGGAGGCCATGTCGACCGGTTAAAATTCCCGGTCTGACGTGGCGATCACAAGCTACTAGCATTTGCGAATCTGATGTGGCCGGCGCCTGATGGCGTCTGCCGCGCATTATTTGAGGGAGCCTCATGATCCTGGTTACGGGCGGCGCGGGTTTTATCGGCGCCAATTTTGTACTCGACTGGCTGCGCGCATCCGACGAAGCCGTGCTCAACGTCGACAAGCTGACGTACGCAGGGAACCTGCGCACGCTGCAGTCGCTGGACGGCAACCCGAAGCACGTGTTTGCGCGCGTCGACATTTGCGATCGTGACGCACTCGACGCACTCCTGGCCGAGCACAAGCCCCGCGCGGTGCTGCACTTCGCCGCGGAAAGCCACGTCGATCGCTCGATCCACGGTCCGGCGGACTTCGTGCAGACCAACGTCGTCGGCACGTTCACGCTGCTCGAGGTTACCCGCCAGTACTGGAACGGCCTGAACGATGCCGACAAGGCTGCGTTCCGCTTCCTGCACGTGTCGACCGACGAGGTGTTCGGTTCGCTGTCGGCCACTGACCCGCAATTCTCCGAGACGACGCCGTACGCGCCGAACAGCCCGTATTCCGCGACGAAGGCGGGCTCCGACCACCTGGTGCGCGCGTACCACCACACGTACGGCCTGCCGGTACTGACGACGAACTGTTCGAACAACTACGGCCCGTACCAGTTCCCGGAAAAGCTGATCCCGCTGATGATCGCGAACGCGCTCGCGGGCAAGCCGCTGCCGGTGTACGGCGACGGCCAGAACGTGCGCGACTGGCTGTATGTCGGCGACCACTGCAGCGCGATTCGTGAAGTGCTCGCGCGCGGCGTGCCCGGCGAGACGTACAACGTCGGCGGCTGGAACGAGAAGAAGAACCTCGAGGTCGTGCACACGCTGTGCGATCTGCTCGACAAGGCGCGCCCGAAGGCAGCAGGTTCGTACCGTGACCAGATCACCTATGTGACCGACCGGCCCGGCCACGATCGCCGCTACGCGATCGATGCACGCAAGCTCGAACGCGAACTCGGCTGGAAGCCTGCGGAAACGTTCGAGACCGGTCTGGCAAAGACGGTCGACTGGTATCTCGACAACCAGGTCTGGGCCGATGAAGTTGCATCGGGCGAGTATCGCAAGTGGGTCGAAACGAATTACGCGAAACGCACTTGAGGAGAGAAGCGATGGCACGTAAAGGCATCATTCTCGCCGGCGGTTCCGGCACCCGGCTGTATCCGATCACGCACGTCGTATCGAAGCAGCTCCTGCCGGTGTACGACAAGCCGATGATCTACTACCCGCTGTCGACGCTGATGGTCGCGGGCATTCGCGACGTGTTGATCATCTCGACACCGCAGGACACGCCGCGCTTCGAGTCGATGCTCGGCGACGGCAGCCAGTGGGGGATGAACATCCAGTACGCGGTGCAGCCGTCGCCCGACGGGCTCGCGCAGGCGTTCATCATCGGCAAGGAATTCGTCGGCAACGATCCGTCGGCGCTGATTCTCGGCGACAACATTTTCTACGGGCACGATCTCGCGAAGCAACTCGAGCGTGCGCATGGGCAGGAAACGGGCGCGACCGTGTTCGCGTATCACGTGCACGATCCGGAACGTTACGGCGTCGTCGAATTCGACCAGTCGTTCCGTGCGCTGTCGATCGAGGAGAAGCCCGCGAAGCCGCGTTCGAACTACGCGGTGACGGGCCTGTACTTCTACGACAACCGCGTATGCGACATCGCGGCCGACATCAAGCCGTCGCCGCGCGGCGAACTGGAAATCACCGACGTCAACTCGCGCTATCTCGATAGCGGTGCGCTGAACGTCGAGATCATGGGGCGCGGCTATGCGTGGCTCGATACCGGCACGCACGATTCGCTGATCGAGGCGGCCAGTTTCATCGCGACGCTGCAGAAGCGGCAGGGTCTCGTGGTCGCATGTCCGGAAGAAATCGCCTATCGCCGCAACTGGATCGACGCGGAGCAAGTGCTGAAGCTGGCGCAGCCGCTCGCGAAGAACGCATACGGTCAGTACCTGAAGAACATTCTTACGGATCAAGTCGCATGGCCATCCAAGTAACGGCAACGGCGCTGCCCGAAGTCAAGATCATCGAGCCGAAGGTGTTCGGCGACGCGCGCGGGTTCTTCTACGAAAGCTTCAACGGGAAGGAATTCGCCGAGCAGGTCGCACCCGGCGTCGAATTCGTGCAGGACAACCATTCGCGCTCGTCGAAGGGCGTGCTGCGCGGCCTGCACTATCAGATCCAGCACGCGCAGGGCAAGCTCGTTCGCGTGGTCGAAGGCGAAGTGTTCGACGTGGCCGTCGACATTCGCAAGGATTCGCCGAACTTCGGCAAGTGGGTGGGCGTTGTCCTGTCAGATGAGAATCACCGGCAATTGTGGGTTCCGCCTGGCTTCGCCCATGGGTTCGTCGTGCTGTCGGATGCCGCACAGTTTCTGTACAAAACGACCGACTACTGGTTCCCTGAGTTCGAACGCAGCATCGTTTGGAACGACCCCGAAATCGGTATCGAATGGCCGGTTGATTTCGAGCCACAATTGGCTGCCAAGGATGCAGCAGGTGTGCGGCTGAGCGAAGCCGAGGTATACGCATGAAGATAGTCGTAACCGGTGCTAACGGGCAGGTTGGCTGGGAGTTGTCCCGGAGTTTGTCGGTCATGGGGCAAGTTGTCCCGCTGACGCGTGAAGGTGCGGACCTCACCCGTCCGGATACGCTCTCTCGCATCATCGACGAGTTGCAGCCGGACGTGGTCGTCAACGCTGCGGCCTATACCGCAGTCGATGCGGCGGAAACCGATGCCGAGGCCGCGAATACGGTCAATGCGGAGGCAGTCGGTGAATTGGCCGACGCAACGAAGCGCATTGGCGGCCTGTTTGTGCACTATTCCACTGATTATGTGTTCGATGGAACGCAAGCATCACCATATGTGGAATCGGATCCGACTTGTCCGGTTAACGTCTACGGCGCAAGCAAGCTCGGCGGGGAACTCGCAGTCGAGCAAGTGGGGGGCGACTGGCTTACTTTCCGTACCACTTGGGTGTTTGCATCGCGTGGCAAGAATTTCCTGCGTACGATGCTTCGTCTCGCGAAGGACCGGGGGGAATTAAGCGTGGTAGCTGATCAGTTCGGTGCGCCGACTTGGGCGCGCTCGATCGCCGATGGAACGGCGCATGCACTGGCGGCTGCCATTCGTGAACGTACGGCCGGCTCGTTCGAATCGGGTCTCTATCACATGACGTCTGCGGGTCGGACGTCATGGCATGGTTTTGCCGAAGCGATCATCGCGTCGTGGCGAGCGGTGCCGGGCGCTGCGCCGCTCGCAGTCGAAAAGATCACGCCGATCCCGTCGAGCGCCTACCCGGTGGCCGCGGAGCGTCCTGTCAATTCGGTGCTTTCAAACAATGCGCTGAGAGCCCGCTTTGGAATCGAATTGCCCGACTGGCGATACGCGACCGAGTTGTGCATCAGAGATCTGCTTTCCCAATGAAACAAGAGAAGCAAAGCTGCTTCATGCGATGTCAATAATCAGCGTTTTTTTTACTACGCCGCGGAGCCTCGTAGGCTCGATCGCGCGCAACGCATCGCTCATCTGGCAGATGACGAAGCGGGAAGTCGTCGGGCGCTATCGGGGGTCTGTACTCGGATTGGCGTGGTCCTTCTTCAATCCGCTGCTGATGCTTGCTGTGTACTCATTCGTCTTCTCCTTCGTATTCAAGTCACGCTGGGGAGCGGGCGCGGGGGGGGATCAGGGGCGTGCGCAGTTCGCGATGATGCTGTTCGTCGGTATGACGATTCACGGATTGTTCGCCGAATGTGTGAACCGGGCGCCGACCTTGATCCTGAATAATCCCAGCTACGTGAAGAAGATCGTATTTCCGCTCGAAATACTGCCTATTGTCGCGTTGCTGTCTGCATTCTTTCACACGCTCATCAGCCTTGTCGTCTTGCTCCTGGGCTTCGCATTATTCAAGCACTTCATTTTTGCGACAGCGTTGTACCTGCCAATCGTTTTGTTGCCGTTGATGCTTATGGCGCTTGGCTTTGCCTGGTTTCTGGCGGCAACCGGCGTGTTTGTCAGGGACGTCGGACAAGTTACCGGCCTATTCACCATGGTGTTGATGTTTCTGTCGCCAGTTTTCTACCCCGCCTCGGCGTTGCCGGAGAAATATCGCTTCTGGCTGGAGCTCAACCCGTTGACGTTGTTTATCGAGCAGTCACGCGGGATCCTTATCGACGGTCAGACACCGGACTTCTACTCGCTCGGTCTCGCGTTGCTGGGTGGTGCGGTGATGGCATGTGCTGGATTCAAGTATTTTCAGCTGATGCGCAAGGGGTTTGCTGATGTCCTGTGATACTCCCGTAATCAGCGTCGAGCGCGTCAGCAAGCATTTTCGCGTTTTCGCGAAACCGGCCGACCGTCTTAAGACGGCGCTGCGTCATCGCATCGGTGGTCTCGCGAAGCTGGTGCCGGCACGGGTCCTCGGTACTGAAGGTCCGACAGAATTTCGTGCATTGCAACATGTTTCGTTTCAGGTACGAAAGGGCGAGACCATCGGCATCATCGGTCGCAACGGTTCCGGAAAATCGACGTTGCTGCAAATCATTTGCGGAACGTTGACGCCGTCCGACGGACGCGTCGCGATCAATGGCCGGGTTGCCGCGCTGCTCGAACTAGGTGCGGGATTCAATCCCGAGTTCACCGGGCGCGAAAACGTCTTTATGAATGCGGCCTTGCTTGGGCTGTCGAAGACCCAGATCGAGCAGCGACTCGACGACATTCTGGCGTTCGCGGACATCGGCGATTTCGTAGACCAACCGGTCAAAACTTATTCGAGCGGCATGTACGTGCGGCTCGCATTTGCGGTTATCGCGCACGTCGACGCCGACGTGTTGGTGATCGATGAGGCGTTGGCAGTCGGCGACGCGTTCTTTACGCAGAAGTGTATGCGTTTTCTTCGCGCGTTCATGGAGCGAGGAACAATTCTGTTTGTCAGTCATGATACGAACGCAGTGGTCAACCTCTGCACACGCGTCGTTTGGCTCGACAAAGGGAAGGTGCGGGAAATCGGTCCTGCGAAGGATGTATGCGATTCGTATCTCGAGGCCTTCTACGAAGAACAGCATCGGGTATCAGGGCGACAGGGGCGTTCTGTCGAACGCAGCACGGTTGTTCGCACGATAACCGAAGGCGATGTCCGCGACCAGCGTGCTCAACTCGTCAATGCGTCGAAGTTACGAAACGACGTTGAGTTGTTCCAGTTCAGGCACGACGCGAAAAATTTCGGCCTCGGCGGTGCGTCAATCGAGCTTGTGCGTATCGAAGATGGCGCGGGCGCTCCGTTGAATTGGATCGTGGGCGGCGAAGTTGTCTGCGTGTACATCAGCGTCAGGGCTCTGCAAGAGTTAGAGCGAGCGATTGTTGGGTTTATCGTTCGCGACAGGCTTGGACAGAATTTGTTCGGCGACAACACGTATCTCACGACGCAGCAGGAACCGTTTTCCGTGGCTGCCGGTGAAAGCTTTACCGTCAAGTTCGTTTTCCGGATGCCGGTATTGCCTGTCGGGGATTATTCGGTGACTGTTGCCGTTGCCGACGGGTCCCAGACGGATCATGTGATTCATCAATGGCTGCATGATGCCGTACTGCTCAAGTCGCACTCAACGAGCGTGAGCACGGGATTGATCGGTATTCCAATGCATGAGATCACGCTCGAGCGGAACGAATCAAACAAGATAGAGGCGATGCAATGAAGTCTGAATTACCTGTAACAGCGCCGGAGCAGTTTGAAGACGCCGAGGTGCAGCGTGCAGCGAAGTCGGCTCGCATTGCGATATCGCCGGTATCGACATCCTCGGAACGACTGTCGAGCCACGACAACGGGTTCGGGCTGCTTCGTCTTGTGTTCGCGACGATGGTTCTTTGGGATCATGCGTTTCCGCTCGGTGGTTTCGGTGCGGACCCGATGTGGCGTCTGACGCTCGGTCAAGATTCGATGGGAGGGATTTGCGTGTCCGGCTTTTTTGCGATCAGCGGCTTTCTTATCGCAAAGAGCGGCATGAGGGCAGACCTACTGCAGTTCGCGTGGCGCAGATGCGTGCGGATTTTTCCTGCTTACTGGGCGGTGCTGACGGTTACTGCGCTCGGCATCGGTCCGGTTCTCCATTATCTTCAGGCAGGAACGCTGCATGGATACTGGAATTGGGGTGTTGGCGGGCCATTCGGATATCTCGTAAACAACTGGCGCCTCACGATCGGCCAGTACGGGATAAACAATCTATTGCGGGATACCACACCTTACGGCCACTCGATTTCCGAAAGCGTGTTCAACGGATCAATCTGGACACTGATCTATGAGGCGAAATGCTACGTAATGGTTGGCATTTTCGCGCTGTTCGGTTTGTTGACTGAGCATCGGCGGGTTCTACTTGTCGCGACGGTCGTTGCGTGGCTCATGCTTGCCGTTCAGACCGTGAATCCGGCATTCTCCGTGCAGCTTGTTCCGTGGGCTGGCGATCGTCATCTTGTTCAGTATGGAACTATTTTTCTGATTGGATCGAGTGCCGCCGCGTATTCGAAATCCTTGCCAATCTCCGACAAGCTTGGTGCATTTTCTATTGCCGTCTATCTGGTTTCCTTGTTCAAGGGAGGGTACCTGCTCCTTGGCTATCCGGCAATGGTGTACGCGATCCTCTGGCTTGCGTGCCGTTTGCCGAAGTGGGCGCGCCGAATTGGTTCTAAAAACGACTATTCGTACGGCATCTACGTGTTCGGTTTCCTGGTGCAGCAGTTGCTGGCCTATGCGGGCGCTTACAAGTACGGATTTGTTTTCTATCTCGCTGCTTCAGTTTTTTTTACATGCATTTGCGCATGGTTAAGTTGGCATCTGATC
Organism: Burkholderia sp. BCC0419; assembly: GCF_902830285.1. NCBI lineage: Bacteria > Pseudomonadati > Pseudomonadota > Betaproteobacteria > Burkholderiales > Burkholderiaceae > Burkholderia > Burkholderia sp. BCC0419. The sequence continues at coordinate 2,665,205 of NZ_CADESR010000001.1, read as the reverse complement.
GAGAAACGTGCCCTCGAACTGAAGGATTGGGGGCCCGGCCGAGGCTGGAATTACTGTTGGACTAGATTGATTTTGAAGAAAGAGGGAGTGTGATGAGCGACGTGAACGCAAGCTTGGTTGACGGGAAGAAGATTCTCGTAACGGGAGGGGCGGGCTTTATCGGCTGTTCGATATCGAAACGCCTTGCACCACGTGCGGCACGCTACGTCGTGATGGACAATCTGCACCCGCAGATTCACGAGCGCGCGGTACGTCCGGCCGCACTTGATGAAAATGCAGAACTTGTCGTTGCTGACGTTACCGATGCCGAAGCGTGGGATGCGTTGCTGGCCGATTTTCAACCAGACATCGTCGTTCATCTCGCGGCTGAAACCGGCACGGGACAATCATTGACGGAAGCAAGCCGACATTCGCTCGTCAACGTCGTCGGCACGACACGTTTGACGGATGCACTCGTCAGGCACGGCATCGCCGTCGAGCATATTTTGCTGACGAGTAGTCGCGCGATCTATGGCGAGGGGGCGTGGCAGAAGGCGGACGGAACCGTCGTCTATCCGGGGCAGCGTGGCCGCGTTCAGCTCGAGGCGGCGCAATGGGATTTCCCGGGGATGACGACGTTGCCTTCCCGTGCGGACTGGACCGAACCGCGGCCGACGAGTGTCTACGGTGGAACGAAGCTGGCGCAAGAACATGTCCTGAGCGCTTGGGCACTTGCGACGAAGACGCCGCTGTCGATTCTGCGTTTGCAAAACGTCTATGGCCCCGGGCAGTCATTGACGAATTCCTATACTGGAATTGTCGCGTTTTTTTCGCGACTGGCGCGTGAAAAGAAGGTCATTCCATTGTATGAAGATGGCAATGTGACGCGCGACTTCGTGAGCATCGACGATGTCGCAGACGCTATCGTTGCAACGCTGACGCGCGAACCGACGCCATTGTCCGTCTTTGATATCGGATCGGGGCAGGCGACGAGCATCCTGGAGATGGCTCGCATCATTGCTGCCCACTACGGTGCGCCAGAGCCGCAGGTGAACGGTGCATTTCGCGATGGTGACGTGAGGCACGCGGCATGTGATCTGAGCGAATCGTTGGCGAATCTTGCATGGATGCCTCAGTGGTCACTGGAGCGCGGGATCGGCGAACTACAGACCTGGATCGCGCAAGAACTCAATCGGAAGAACTAGCCATACAACAGAGGTTAAGAGTGCCACTGCACGACACGACAATCACCGGTCCCGCGTCATTGCGGATTCAGTCGGTTCTATACAACAACAGTCAAGAGCACATTGATACTGCGCTCGACAGCATTGCGCGCGCCGCCGACCTGGCGATTGCATCCGGTGCATTGTCATCGGTGGAGGTTGCGCTCGGTGATTGTTCTCCGGAGCCCGTCTTCACGCTCGACGAGATTGAAGAGCGTGCCACCAGGCTTCGCCTGCAAGGCATCGCGCGGATCCAGTACACATTCTTCAATGCGAATCTCGGATCGGCAGCCGGGCAGAATCGGCTGCTTGGCGATTTACATACGGATCTTGTGCTGATCTTGAATCCTGACACCGTGGTGGCGCCGAATATTTTCGTTGAGCTGGTCCGGCCGATGGGCAAGCGTGATGTCGGTATCGTCGAAGCGAGGCAGGTGCCGATCGAGCATCCCAAGGACTACGATCAGGTCACCGGCGAGACGAGCTGGGCGACAACCGCTTGCGCGCTTGTTTCAGCCGCCGTCGCCAAGGAAGTGAATGGTTTCGACTCGGATTCGTTTTTCTTGTATTGCGATGACGTCGATTTTTCGTGGCGAGTTCGTCTTGCCGGTTACAAAGTGGTGTTCCAGCCATCGGCGACGCTGTTTCACGACAAGCGTCTGTCGACAGCAGGCAGGTGGATTGTGGGAGGGGCTGAGGAATACTATTCCGCTGAAGCCGCGATGATACTCGCCCACAAGTTCTCGAATACTGGGTTGGCGGATCGTATCGAGCGCCAGTTGCTTGCAAATGGCAGCGAAGTCGAGAAAAAGGCGGCAAGAAAATATCGCGAACTCAAGGACGCCGGCAAATTGCCGGCTCAGATCGATCGAGAGCACCGCGTCGCTCAATTCATCGACGGCTTCTACGCGAAACACCGCTTCTAAACTATGAACTCAGCAACTTATCAGTTTCACTATCACGAGTATTCGGTGTATAGCAACGTCGTCGCACTGATCCAGGAATTCGGTGGACGCAGCGGCGTGCATCTCGATATCGGCTGCGGATATGGCGCGATAGCCGAACCAACTCGCGACCTTGGACTCACTTACATCGGCCTCGATGCAGACGAAGATTCGCTCCTGAACTTGCGGTCTCGGGGCTTCGAGGCGAGGCGGATTGATCTTCATCGCCTCGATGATGTATTTGCGGAAATCGACGTTGCGCTCGACGGACGCGAAGTGGTATCGATATCGGTAATCGATACGCTGGAGCATATTACCAACGGTCCGGCGTTGCTGGAGCGCTTGCGCGAGTTTGCCGCGCAGCGTTCAATTCTGCTCGTGATCAGTGTGCCGAACGCCGGGCATCGCGATCTGGGCGTCAAACTGCTGACTGGTCACTGGGACTACACCGAAGTTGGTCTGCTTGACCACACGCATGTCATCCATCACACCGATAGCTTGCTTGCTGCGATGACGAAGCGTGCGGGATGGCACCAGGTTGGCGCGCGTGACTATGATCTCGAGTCGAGCGACCAAGCATTCCCGCATGCTCATCCGTTATTGACCGGTAGGACATTCGCGTCGCGCTATCTGCGGAAGATCCGCGACGCGGCGGATGCATTCGGGGTAGTCAACGAACTGGTGCGCGCCTATTTGCCGGGAGCGCGTCAAGATGTACCTCTGGTTGCTGCTACCAAGGAGAGTTGTCCTTTCCTGTCCATTGTTACGCGGACGCAGGGTAAACGCTTGGGGAATCTCCGCGATGTCTTGCTCTGTCTGACTGCACAGACCTGTCAGGATTTCGAAGTGCTTGTCGTCGCGCATAAAACGGAAGAGAAGCCGTATTACGCAGTGAAGCGCGTCGTGGAGGATCTGCCTGAGTACATCCGGAATCGTGTCCGTGTGATTCGATGCGATCGGGGAGGGCGCACTGCCCCGCTGAACGATGGTTTTGCTGCGGCTAAAGGGCACTACGTCGCAATCCTTGACGATGATGAATTGGTGTTCGCGCATTGGGTCGAAACGTTCAAGACGCTGAGCGAGAGGGCCCCTGGATGCGTGTTGCGTGCGACAGCCGCGGAGCAGGACATTGTGTCGACCGGTGTCAGGCCGGATGGAGCGCTCGGCTATCGAACCGTTTCCGCGATCGCAACCCCGTATCCGTCAGACTTCGACTTTTTCGAGCATCTATCGCAAAACTATTCTCCGCCTCTTTCCCTTGCATTTCCGAGAGCTGCGTTTCAGGAGCTTGGTATTCGATTCGATGAGTCGCTTGATACGGCAGAGGACTGGGATTTCGAAATGCGCACGGTATTTGTCTGCGGAGTCGAGAGTAGTCCCGAAATTACGGGCGTTTACCGGAAGTGGCGTTCTGGCGAGTCATCATTCTCGATTCATTCGCAAGAAGAGTGGCAGCGCGATTACGAAAAAATCGTTGCGAAACTCAACGATCAGCATCACGTCTTCCCGCCGGGCACTGTCAAGCTCATCGTCGATCAGCGCAACTGGATTCGGAAGCTCGAGCACGATATAGCAGTGCTGCAGGGTGGGGCTAAGCTGGATGGGGTACGTCGATTTTTCATTAGACACCCGCGCCTGTACCGGATTGCGCGGAAGATATATGACAATTCGAAGATTGTCGCTCGAAGAATCGTTCGACGATTAGGTTGATGTCGCAATGTTGACGAGGCACGTCATTGGTCGCGAAGGCAGGATGAGAAATGCGGTTTGACATATCTGTCGTGGTGTATCGCGAGGCGGACGCAACCATAACTGACTTGCTGGATAGTCTCGCCGCTCAGACGTCGCGCGTCGATGCCGAAGTCCGCCTGTGGCTTCGCAACAATGACTCGGCCGACACCGACCGGTGGGACCGGTTTGCGCGCGACTGCCGCGCTCGGTACCCGTTCGAAATATCGATGTCGCATTCGTCGAAGAACGTGGGTTTTGGTGCCGCGCACAATGCGACGTTCGAATTGGCGGATTCGCCATTTTTCTTCGTCTTGAATCCGGACGCGCGCTTACATTCGAACGCGATCGCGCAGTTGCAGGCTGCGATCGCCGATTCTCCTGACAATGTCGGTGCGTGGGAATTGAGGCAGATTCCGTACGAGCATCCCAAGCTCTACGATCCCGTCACGCTCCGGACGGACTGGGTGACGGGAGCAGCAGTCGTATTCAGGCGAGCGGCATTTGCTCAGGTTGCAGGATTCGAGCCTCGAATTTTCATGTACGGTGAAGACGTCGATCTGTCATGGCGACTGCGGGCCGAGGGATGGACGTTGTGCTATGTGCCGCGTGCAATCGTCGTGCACCATACGTATTCGAAACCGGGGGAAGTCAAGCCGCTCCAGATCGTTGGGGGGAGCGTGGCGTCGCTGCAGCTTCGTACCCGCTTCGGGTCTTGGAGCGATGTGATGCGAGGGTTCGGGTGTTGGTTCGCGGAATTTGCGCGTCCGCGACGGTTCCCTTTTGCAAGGCGCCGTCATCTGTCGGCGCTCGTTCGATACTTGAAAACGGCGGCCTATTTCAGGCGCACGGGGTCAAGCTATCGAGAGCGGGATTTTTGCCCGGTGTTTCGTTTCTGGGGTTACGGTGATCGGCGCGAAGGTGCATTCTTCGCGTTTGCCACCGATGAGCTCAGTGCAGATGCCGTGCCACTTGTTTCAATTATCGTGCGAACGCATCGCCGCCCGGCGCTTCTGCGCGAAGCGCTGATATCGCTGTCGCATCAGACCTATCCGCGCATTGAGGTCGTCGTCATCGAGGACGGGCCGGCAGACAGTCGCGACATGATCGACAACGAGTTTGCCAATCGTCTCGATGTTCGTTACCACGCGACCGGCGTGCCTGTGGGCAGGAGTTCGGCCGGAAACCTCGGGTTGTCGATCGCGCGTGGAGAATGGGTCGGATTCCTCGATGACGACGATCAGTTCTATGCAGATCATGTCGAAACACTGATGCAGGTTGCCAGAGACGGTACGAGTCGGGCCGTCTACGGTGCATCGCATGAAGTGCCGACAGAATTCGTGACGTTGACTGCGGAGTCAGTGACGTATCGAGAGGGGCCGATTTCGTTGAAGTATCGCGAATATTCGCGCCTAGCGCTTTGGCAGGAAAATCTCGTCCCTATTCAGGCGGTTTTATTTCATCGTAGCCTGTACGACGAATTCGGCGGATTCGACGAGGATCTCGATCAACTCGAGGACTGGGTGCTTTGGGTCCGTTATTCCTGTGCAACGGATTTCACGTCGGTTCTGCGGGTCACGTCACGTTATAGGGTGCCGATGTCGAGCAAGGTCGCGCTCGCCAGGCAGGCGAAATTGCATGAAGCTTATAACGATGCGCTGGAGCGGCAACGTACGATGCGCGTGACGCTTAGCCCGTTCGAAGTCGTGGCAATGGGCGAGGAGCAGGCGCGGCAGCAGGCCGTCATTCATATTTCGCGGCAGACCGCGCGAAAGTTGCTTGTCCGGATCCCGTTCATGCGATCGTTATTGTCGGGGCAAGCGGGATGGAGGCGTAACATGAAAGCGCTGTATCGTCGATTGTCGTCGCGATCCTGACGCGTAGCGGGGCACAGGCTGGCTCGTCACATCAAAAAATTTTCGTTTGCAGGCTTATCCCGGTGCTTCAATCCAAACCGAACTCTCTGACGGTGTCGATCGTTGTCTACAGGCCGGATGTGGGGCAATTGACGAAGACGCTCCTGAGTTTGCTCAACGCATTCGAGCGGCTCGGAGCTGCCCGTCCGGGCTTGCAGACGGCACTGTATCTCGTCGACAACGGCGATGCGCCGACGTCGTCGCCAGTGCTCGATACAATGCGTTCGCGCAATATCAGCTGTGCCGTCATCGAGGGGCATGGCAACGTAGGATATGGCCGCGGCCATAACCTCGCTATTGAGCAGGTGGCGAGTTGCTATCATCTGGTCTTGAATCCGGATATCGACCTCGACTCGGATTCACTCGCGGCGACACTCGATTTCTTCGATGCTCATGCCGACGTCGGCCTTGTCACGCCACGAATTGCGGATGAACGTGGGCATATGCAGTACCTCTGTAGACGCTCCCCGACACTGCTCGACCTGTTTGTTCGGGGATTCCTGCCCATATCTTTCCGAGGGCCATTCGAACGCCGCCTCGCCCGCTACGAAATGCGCGACGTCATCAACGACCGCGACGTCGCCTGGGATCCCCCCATCGTCAGCGGCTGCTTCATGCTGTTCCGCACCGAAGTCCTGAAGAAACTCGGTGGCTTCGATCCGCGCTATTTCCTCTACTTCGAGGACTACGACCTGAGCCTGCGCACGCACGAGGTCGCCCGTGTCGCGTATGTCCCCTCGGTGCGCGTGGTCCATCACGGTGGTGGGGCGTCCCGCAAGGGCTTCGCGCACATCCGCATGTTCGCGGCATCGGCCTTCAAGTTCTACAACCGCTTCGGCTGGAGGCTCTGGTGAGTCACCTCGTCGTCACCGGCGCGAACGGCTTCGTCGGTCGGGTAGTCTGCCGCTGCGCGCTCGAGGCCGGGCACACGGTTACCGCCCTGGTGCGGCGTCCGGGCGGCTGCATTGACGGCGTGCGCGAATGGGTACACGACACCGCCGATTTCAATGCCCTGGATGAAGCGTGGCCAACCGATGTGGCCGCCGATTGCGTGATCCATCTCGCCGCGCGCGTGCACGTGATGCGGGACGAGTCGCCCGATCCCGATGCCGCGTTCGATGCCACCAACGTAGCCGGCACGCTGCGTCTCGCCGAGGCCGCGCGCCATCACGGCGTGCGCCGCATCGTGTTCGCGAGCAGCATCAAGGCGGTCGGGGAGGGCGACGGCGGGATGCCGCTGTCGGAAGCGTTCGAACCCGATCCGCAGGACGCATACGGCCGTTCGAAGCTGCGTGCGGAACGGCAACTCGCGCAATTCGGCGCGTCGGCCGGGCTCGACGTCGTCGTCGTTCGTCCGCCGCTCGTCTACGGTCCCGCCGTCCGCGCGAACTTCCTGCGGATGATGGACGCGGTCGCGCGCGGGATGCCGTTGCCGCTCGGCGCAGTTTCAGCGCGCCGCAGCATCGTCTACGTCGACAATCTCGCCGATGCGCTGCTGCGTTGCGCAATCGACCCGCGCGCCGCCGGCGAATGCTTTCATGTCGCCGACGACGCGCCGACGGTCGCAGGCCTGCTGCGCCTCGTCGGCGACGCGCTCGGCAGGCCAGCGCGGCTGATCGCGGTGCCGCCGGCGCTGTTGCGTGTGCTCGGAAAGCTGACCGGTCGCAGTGCGGCTATCGACCGCCTGACGGGCAGCCTGCAACTCGATACCGGTCGGATCAGGCGCGTGCTCGACTGGCATCCGCCCTATACGATCCGCCAGGGCCTCGAAGCGACCGCCGCATGGTATCGTTCGCGCGATACACGAAAATAAAAGCCACATGCTTCTCGCGAATCCCACCTGGCTCACCACGGCCGCGGTGGCTCTGGCCGCCGCATTCGCCTCGACGACGATTCTCCGCGTACTGCTCGCCACGGGGTTGGCCTGGCGTCTTGCCACCGACGTTCCGAACGATCGTTCGCTCCATACGCTGCCGACTCCGCGCGTCGGCGGATGGGGCATCGTGCCGGTCTGTGTCGTTGCACTGCTCACGCTGGCGCCGCGACTGTGGCTGATCGCGATCGCTGCTGCGGGGCTGGCTGCGATGTCGCAGATCGACGACCGGCGCGGGCTGCCGGCCCGTGTGCGGTTCTCGGCACACCTCGCGGCAGTCGTCGCGCTGATCGTCGTGTTCCCGGCCGATGCGCCCTGGTGGCTGCTCGCGGGCGTCGGCTTCGCAATGGTCTGGCTGACGAACCTGTACAACTTCATGGACGGCGCCGACGGTCTTGCGGGTGGCATGGCGCTGTTCGGCTTCGGCGGGTACGCGCTCGCGGCGCTTGGTGGTATGCATGCTTCCGCTGATCTCGTCGTGGCAGGCGCTGCGGTTGCCGGCGCGGCGCTCGGCTTTCTTCTGCTCAATTTCCATCCGGCGAGACTGTTCCTCGGCGACGCCGGCTCGATTCCGCTGGGCTTCCTGGCCGGTGCGCTGGGCTACTGGGGCTGGCGTACCGATGTCTGGCCGATCTGGTTTCCCGCGATGGTGTTCGCGCCCTTTATTGCCGATGCATCTGTAACACTTTTGAGACGTCTGTTACGTGGAGAAAAGTTCTGGCAGGCGCACCGCGAGCATTATTATCAAAGAATGGTCCGGTCGGGCGTCAGTCACGGCCGAACAGCCCTTTATTGGTACCTCATCATGCTCGCAGGCATAATTCTGGCCGTGTGGGCAAAGCGCCGCCCCGAACTGCAGCAATGGCTGTCGTTCCTCGCGTGGTACGGCGTCCTGGCGTGGTTCGGATGGTTGATCGACATGCGCTGGCACCGGTTTCAAGCGGCCGCCAAAAACAATTCTTGAGGTTTCCCGCCGATGTTGCGATCCAGAGCATCTTGGCTGTCCCTGAGTGCTTTCCTGTTCGACCTGACGGCGGTTACCGCCGCATGGTTGTTCGCTTATCTCGTCCGATTCAACGGCAGCGTTCCGCATGATTTCCTGAGCGGCGCGCTGACGGCGTTGACGTGGGTGCTGCCCGTCTACGCACTGATGTTCCGCGGGTTCGGCCTGTATCGCGGGCTGTGGGTGTTCGCGAGCCTGCCCGATCTGATGCGCATCGCGAAGGCGGTGGTCGGCGGCGGCGTGATCGTGATGATCGGCGCCGTGATGTTCCAGCCGCAGCCGATCATTCCGCGCTCGGTGCTGCTCGTGTCGCCGTTGATGCTGTTCCTGGCGATGGGCGGCGCGCGTGCGCTGTACCGCGCGACGAAGGAGTACTACCTGTACGGCGGGCTCGTCGGCAAAGGCAAGCCGGTGCTGGTGCTCGGCGCCGGCACGGCCGGCGCGAGCCTCGCGCGCGAACTGTCGCGTTCCGGCGAATGGCGCCTCGTCGGCCTGCTCGACGACGACGTCACGAAGCAGGGCCGCGAAATCTACGGCTACAAGGTGCTCGGCTCGTTCAACGACCTGAAGCACTGGACCGATGCGATGAAGGTCGAATACGCGATCATCGCGATTCCGTCGGCGTCGGTCGAGGTGCAGCGTCGCGTCGCGACGCTGTGCGTGCGGGCCGGTGTCAAGGCGATGGTGCTGCCTTCGCTGACCGCGCTGATGCCGGGGCAGGGCTTCCTGTCGCAGGTACGGAGCATCGATCTCGAGGATCTGCTTGGCCGCGATGCCGTGACGATCGACACGCCGCACGTCGAGGCGCTGCTGCGCGGCCGCGTCGTGATGGTGACCGGCGCGGGCGGCTCGATCGGCTCCGAGCTGTGCCGGCAGATCCTGCGCTTCGCACCGGCGCAACTGGTCGCGTTCGACCTGTCCGAATACGCGATGTACCGGCTGACCGAGGAACTGCGCGAGCGCTTCCCCGATCTGCCCGTGGTGCCGATCATCGGCGATGCGAAGGATTCGCTGCTGCTCGACCAGGTGATGTCGCGTCATGCGCCGCACATCGTGTTCCATGCGGCCGCCTACAAGCACGTGCCGCTGATGGAGGAGCACAACGCGTGGCAGGCGCTGCGCAACAACGTGCTCGGCACTTATCGCGTGGCCCGCGCGGCGATTCGCCACGACGTGCGTCACTTCGTGCTGATCTCGACCGACAAGGCCGTCAATCCGACCAACGTGATGGGCGCGAGCAAGCGCCTCGCCGAAATGGCGTGCCAGGCGTTGCAGCAGACGAGCGGGCGCACGCAGTTCGAGACGGTGCGCTTCGGCAACGTGCTCGGCAGTGCGGGCAGCGTGATTCCGAAGTTCCAGCAGCAGATCGCGAAGGGCGGCCCGGTGACGGTCACGCACCCGGAAATCACGCGTTTCTTCATGACGATTCCGGAGGCGTCGCAGCTCGTGCTGCAGGCGTCGAGCATGGGGCAGGGCGGCGAGATCTTCATTCTCGACATGGGCGAGCCGGTGAAGATCGTCGATCTCGCGTGCGACCTGATCCGTCTGTACGGTTTCTCGGAAGAACAGATCCGCATCGAGTTCACCGGGCTGCGGCCGGGCGAGAAGCTCTACGAGGAACTGCTCGCGGACGACGAGGCGACGACGCGCACGCCGCACCCGAAATTGCGGATCGCACGGGCGCGCGAAGTGCCGGACAATTTGCTTGACGAACTGTTGCCGTGGCTGATGCAGCATCGTGTGCTGTCCGACGACGAAGTGCGGCGCGACCTGCGGCGCTGGGTGCCGGAATACCAGACGGCCGTTGCCCCGACCTTGCAGAGCGTACCGCCGGTGCGCGTTGCGTCGAACGGGTGACGCGGCCCGGTCGAGACCCGAACGGCTCGACGACATATGAAAATAGCGCCCCGCGGGGCGCTATTTCTTTATCCGGAAGCCGGCGTATCGCTCAGTGGCTGCGCCGATGCTTGCGCACCACCATCCACCGCGGCGCCTTGAACCGCACGATGCTGAGATAAAGCCAGACATACGTCAGCGCGAACAGCACGACAAAAACGAACAGATGCACGGTATGCCGCCAGAACAGCGTCGCCGGTATCACTGCGACGAGGCACAGCAGCCACAGATACGGCGACGTCAGCGAATTGCGCCGCGTCAGATCGTGCGCGTGTTTCGTGCCGACGGCCCATCTCATCAACCGCTTGTACACGAGCATATGCAGATGCACGCCGTCCGGAATCCCCGGCGACATCCCGCGGATGAATTTCTTCCGATAAATCGAGAAGCAGGTCTCGAAGATCGGATACATGAACAGCAGCACGGGGTACCACGCGGACACCTCGCGGTTGCGCATCACGAGCAGGATCGCGAGCTCCGCGAGCATGAAGCCGATGAAATACGCGCCGCCGTCGCCGAGGAAGATCAGCCCGGCCGGGAAATTCCACAGGAAGAAGCCGAGCACGGCGCCCATCATGATGATCGACGCGGACATCACGACCGGGTCGTTGACGTGGAACGCGACATACGCGAGCGACGCGAACATCATGAAGCTGACCATCGATGCGAGCCCGTTGAAGCCGTCGATGATGTTGATCGCGTTCGCCAGCGCCGCAACCGCGAGCACCGTGATGAACGCCGAGATGGCCACGTAGCCGAGCAGGAAATCGAGCGGCGGCACGCTGATGCGCTTGACCGCGATGCCCATCAGCCAGAATGCCAGCGCGGCCGCGCCCATCGTGCAGAGCAGCCGCGCGCGCGGCGACACGCGTTTGGTCAGGTCTTCGACGAGGCCGGACAGGAATGCCGGCAACCCGCAGGCGACGATGCCGAGAATGCTGCCGGAGATCGTCGGATAGCGCCGGGACAGCACCAGCGCGGCAACCACGACCCCGGCGAGGATCCCGATGCCCCCGACGCGCGGCACGGGCCGCACGTGGAATTTCTGCACGCCGGCCAGGTCGCTGTCGATCGAGAATTTCTCGTGAAGGTGCGCGTAGCGCACGATGAACAGCGTGACGAGCAAGGAGACGATGAAGCCGGACGCGAAGCTGAGCATGGGATCGCTCGGAAAATGGACAGCGGATTATACAAAACCGCGTGGGTTCCCCTCCTGCCATCGCCAGTGGTCGGCACACATTTCTTCGATGCCGAGCGTTGCACGCCAGCCGATGATGTCGGCCGCGGCCTGCGGGTTCGCATAGCACTCGGCGATGTCGCCCGGGCGGCGCGCGACGAGTTCGTACGGCACCGGGCGACCCGACGCCTTCTCGAACGCGCGCACGACTTCCAGCACGCTGTAGCCTTGCCCGGTGCCGAGGTTCACGACGAAGCTCGCGTCGCGCTTCGCGAGCGCGTCGAGCGCGGCGATGTGCCCCTTCGCGAGATCGACGACGTGGATGTAGTCGCGCACGCCGGTGCCGTCCGGCGTCGGGTAGTCGGAGCCGAACACACGCAGCTTTTCCAGCTTGCCGACCGCGACCTGCGCGACGTACGGCATCAGGTTGTTCGGAATGCCGGCCGGATCCTCGCCGATCAGCCCGCTCGCGTGCGCGCCGACCGGGTTGAAGTAGCGCAGCGTTGCGATCCGCCACGACGGGTCGGACACCTCGAGATCGCGCAGGATCTGTTCGGCGATCAGCTTCGACTGACCGTACGGGTTCGTCGCGGACAGCGGGAACGATTCGTCGATCGGCGAGCGCTCGGGCACGCCGTACACGGTCGCGGACGAACTGAACACGAACTGCCTGACGTTGCGCTCGCGCATGACCTTGAGCACGGCGAGCAGGCCGCCGATGTTGTTCTGGTAGTACTCGAGCGGCTTCGCGACCGATTCGCCGACGGCCTTGAGCGCCGCGAAGTGAATCGTGCCGGTGATCGGGTGCGCGTCGAACACCTTCGCGAGCGCGGCTTCGTCACACACGTCGACCTGGTGGAACGCGGGCGTCTTGCCCGTGATCCGCTCGATGCGGCGCACGGACTCGGCCTTGCTGTTGACGAGGTTGTCGACGATCACGACGTCGTAGCCGTTGTCGAGCAGTTCGACGGCCGTATGCGAGCCGATATAGCCGGCCCCGCCGGTGACGAGGATGGTGCCTTTAGCGGTCATTGCTGGTGCGCTCCTTCAAAGTGTGATGCCCGTCAACGAATGAATGGTCTGTCGGTAACGTTCGACGACCTGCTGCTCGTCGAATTCCGCCGCGACTTTCTGTCGGCCGCGTGTGCCCATCGTTTCACGTCCGCCCGTCCCGAGTTCGATCATGCGGAGCAATTGCTCCGCGAGGCTCGCGCTGTCCCGTACGCGGCACAGGAAGCCCGTTTCGCCGTCGGCGACGACGTCGCGGCAGCCCGGCACGTCGGTCGCGACGATCGGGCGGCCCATCGCCGATGCTTCCATCAGCGTGCGCGGCACGCCTTCGCGGTACGACGGCAGCACGACGCAATCGGCCGCCGCGATGTGCGGGCGCACGTCGTGCGCTTCGCCGAGATACTCGACGATGCCTTCGTCGACCCACGCGTCGACATCCGCGCGACCGATCGCGCTCGGATTGTCGACGCCGAGCGGCCCGAGCAGCTGGAAGCGCGCGTTCGGGAAGCGCTCGCGCACGCGACGCGCGGCCTCCACGTATTCGCGCACGCCCTTGTCCCACAGCAGCCGGCCGATCAGGATGAAGACGGGCGCTGCGCCGGCCGGCAGCGGCACGGGCGAGAACTGTTCGAGATCGACGCCTTCGCCGTGCAGCAGCCGCGCGCGGTCGGGATGCGCGAGCAACCGCTCGTCGGTGAAGGTCGCGAGGTCGTCGCGGTTCAGGAACCACACTTCCCGCGGGAAGCGGAACGCGAACCGGTACAGGCGCTTCGCGACGCTTGCCGCGCGGCTCTTCTGGATGAACACGTAGCCGAGGCCCGTCGTCACCGCGATCGACGGCACGCGCGCGAGCCACGCGGCCACCGAGCCGTAGATGTTCGGCTTGATCGTGTAATGGAACACGAGATCGGGCCGCAGCGCGCGGTAGTGGCGCACCAGCGCGGCGAGCGTGCCGAGATCCTCGCGCGGGCTCGTGCCTTTCGACGCGACCGCGAGCGCCACGTAGCGGCAGCCCATCTGCTCGAGCAACGGCACCGTGCGGTCATGCGGCGCGATCACGATGACCTCGGCGCCGCGCGCGACGAGCGCACGGATCAGCCCGTGGCGATACGTATGGATCGCCCAGGCCGTGTTGCAGACGAGCGCGATGCGCAGCGGGGAGGTGGCGGACATGAAAAAAAGAAAAAATAAAGCGTCGAAATTGCCGAACGGGCCGGATGCGCGTCAGGCGGACGGCCGCGCGGCGAACAGCGTCTGCTTGATGCGCTGCAGCGTACGGTACGGCGTCACGAAATGCAGCAGGTTCTTGGCGAGGCCGGCCCAGTCGTACGGGTTCAGCACGTTGAAGTGGCGCAGCAGCAGCGTGAGCGTCGATACCAGCTGGCGCCGGCGTTTGGTCGCACTGATCCCGCCCTCGTTAAGCTCGTAATACAGGCCGAGTTCCGGCAGGTTCGCGCAATCGTAGCGTTGCATTAACCGTAAAAAAAGATCGAGATCCTCGGCCGCGCGGTACTTCGCACGATAGTTGCCCACTTCGCGCACGGCGTCGATGCGCAACATGACCGACGGATGCACGAGCGGCGAGCGCAGGAAGCGGGTGCGGCGCAGCGTGCGCGGATCGGCGGGCGGCGTCAGCATGAAGCGCGGCTCGCCGGCGCGCGACACGACCTGCGTCCACATGCCGACGCAGGCCACGCGCGGGTGGGCGCCGAGATAGGCGCGCTGCTTCGCGAGGCGCTGCGGCGCGGCGAGATCGCCCGCGTCGATGCGGGCTGCGTAGCGGAACCCGCGCGCCGCGAGCGCGTCGATGCCGGCCGCCAGCGCGCGTTCGATGCCGCCGTTCTGCGGCATGCGCAGCACGTCGATCGACAGGCCCGGCAGGTCGGGCGCGACGATCGGCGGCGTGCTGCCGTCGTCGACGATCAGCACGTGCACGGCGGGCGCATCCTCGCGAAACGACGCGAGAGTCCGGACGACGTCGTCGTGCCCGTTGTAGGCCGGCATCAGCACGGCCACGTCGTCGAGCGGGGGCGGGCAATCAGGGGACGTCATGTTTGCAGCTTGAAACGGATGTAATAAAAGTTGACGGCGGCAGCAGCCAGGTAGCCGGCCGCCAGCCCGACGAGCGCGCCGTACAGGCCGAGCCGCGGGATCGCGAACAGGTTGACGAGCGCGGCGATCGCCAGCGCGAGCAGCCATTTCGTCAGCAACACGAATTTTGCTTGATATTTGAGAACGATAAGATTGCCTATCGCCTCGATGCCGGCCGGCACGGACAGCCAGACGGCCCAGCGGAAGATGTCGACCGACGCCTCGTAGCCGCGGCCGAACACCTTGCCGACGATCAGCGGGGCGGCGGCGTCGAGCACGAGCGCGCCGGCCGTCATGAGGCAGGCCGTCATCGCGATCAGCCGGACGATGTTGCGGCGCAGCCGTGCGACGTCCTGCACGCGGTAGACGAAGGCGGGCGCGATCGTCTGCGCGAGCATCAGCGCGAGCGTGATCCAGTTCTCGTTGAGCTGCTGCGCGGCCGAATAGCGGCCGAGATCGGCGAACGACACGTGACGCTCGAGCATCAGGCGATCGAGCTTCAGGAACAGGTACATGCAGATGAGGCCGAGCCAGAACACGGTGCCGGCCGTCGCAAAGTGCCGGAACAGCGGCGTGTCGAACGTCCAGCCGAGCGCACCGCCGTTACGATGGCGGTAGTACAGCAGCAGCGCGAAGCCGATCGCGGCGGCTTCCAGCGCCCACAGCCACGCGAAGCGGGCAGGGCCGGCGGCCGCGCGGACCAGCAGCCAGACGAGCAGCGCCTTGGCGAGCGCGGTGACCATGCTGGTGACGAGCTGCGGCTTGCTGTAGGTCATGCTCTGCAGCCACGCGTTGATCACGCCGACGAACGGCTCGCGAAACACCATCGTGACCGCCAGGCCCGCGAGCATCGCGCCGACCAGCGGGTCGAAGGCGCCTGCGGCGATCGCGATCCAGGTCGCGACGAGCGCGGCGACCGACACGGCGATGCGCAGCACGAACGCGCTGCCGAGCACCGCGCCGAGCTGGGCGGGCGGGCGCTGGACGATGGTCGGAACCAGAATTTCCGCGCCGCACACCCAGGTGAGCGGCGCCAGTACCAGGAGAAGCGTATTCGCATACTGCCATTTGCCGAACACATCTGGCCCGAAATAACGGGCCAGCAGGCCGCTGATCGCGATCGCGACGCCGATCTGCGTGAGCCGTTCGAGCCCCAGCCAGACGAGGTTCGCGACGGCCTTCGCGACGTCCGGGTTGCCGAAGCGCTTCAGCATGCGCGGCAGCGGCGGCGCGCGCAGAGGGCGGCCGGAAGCGGCGGGTGGGCGGCGGCGGGACGGCTAGGCATTAAAATGGGCGATATGCGCGTCATCAAAACCCGCGATTATAAGTGGGATCGCGGCCGCGCCAGCCGTTGCGCACCGTGTTCCGCCGGCAGGCCTGTATCATGCGCGGCACCCGCAAGCGGCACCCGCGCAAGCCAGACAATTTTCCATGCACGCAACTGAGAGAGAAGAGAATCGATGATCTCCCAATCCATCTTCAAGGCATATGACATTCGTGGCGTGGTCGGCAAGACCCTCGACGTCGACACCGCGCGCGGAATCGGCCGGGCATTCGGCAGCGAAGTGCGTGCGCAGGGCGGCGATGCGGTCGTCGTCGCGCGCGACGGCCGCCTGTCCGGGCCGGAGCTGGTCGGCGCGCTGGCCGACGGCCTGCGTGCGGCCGGTGTCGACGTCGTCGATGTCGGCATGGTGCCGACGCCGGTCGGTTATTTCGCTGCGAACGTGCCGCTGGCGCTGAAGGGCGGCGAGCGCCGCGTCGATTCGTGCATCGTCGTCACGGGCAGCCACAACCCGCCCGACTACAACGGCTTCAAGATGGTGCTGCGCGGCGCCGCGATCTACGGCGAGCAGATCCAGGCGCTGTACCGCCGCATCGTCGACGAGCGGTTCGAGACGGGCAGCGGCACGTATGAGGAAATCGACGTCGCCGACCAGTACATCGCGCGCATCGTCGGCGACGTGAAGCTCGCGCGGCCGCTGAAGCTCGTGGTCGACGCCGGCAACGGCGTCGCGGGCCCGCTCGCGACGCGCCTGTTCAAGGCGCTCGGCTGCGAACTCGTCGAGCGCTTCACCGACATCGACGGCACGTTCCCGAACCACCACCCCGATCCCGCGCACCCGGAAAACCTGCAGGACGTGATCCAGGCGCTGAAGGACACCGATGCGGAGCTCGGCTTCGCGTTCGACGGCGACGGCGACCGCCTGGGCGTCGTCACGAAGGACGGCCAGATCATCTATCCGGACCGCCAGCTGATGCTGTTCGCGGAAGAAGTGCTGTCGCGCAACCCGGGCGCCCAGATCATCTACGACGTGAAGTGCACGCGCCACCTCGCGCAGTGGGTGAAGTCGAAGGGCGGCGAGCCGCTGATGTGGAAGACGGGCCACTCGCTCGTGAAGGCGAAGCTGCGGGAGACGGGTGCGCCGCTCGCCGGGGAAATGAGCGGCCACGTGTTCTTCAAGGATCGCTGGTACGGCTTCGACGACGGCCTGTACACCGGCGCACGGCTGCTCGAGATCCTCGCGAAGACGGCCGATCCGAGCGCGCTGCTCAACAGCCTGCCGGACGCGATGAGCACCCCGGAACTGCAGCTCTGGCTCGACGAAGGCGAGAATTTCCGCCTGATCGACAAGCTGCAGAAAGAGGCGAAGTTCGACGGCGCCGACGAAGTCGTGACGATCGACGGCCTGCGTGTCGAATACCCGGACGGCTTCGGCCTCGCGCGTTCGTCGAACACGACGCCGGTCGTCGTGATGCGCTTCGAAGCCGAGACGCAGGAAGGGCTCGAGCGCATCCAGGAAGACTTCCGCCGCGTGCTGACGGCCGCGAAGCCGGACGTCAAGCTGCCGTTCTGAGCGCCGGCGGCCGGTGGGCCGCCCGTACGACGGCTCGTTTCTCGGCCGTGCTTCTCCCGAAAAGCGGCGCGCGCCCCAGGCGCGCGGCCGCTTTTTGTCTGTCCGGCCCGCCGGCCGGGATAAAATCCCCCCTTTATGTCTGTCGCCGGCTGCCAGCCGGCGTTTTTTCAGCGTGCAAAAGATCCTGATCGTGCGCGTGTCGTCGCTGGGCGACGTCGTGCACAACATGCCGGTGATCGCCGATATCCGGCGCCGCCACACCGATGCGCAGATCGACTGGCTCGTCGAGGAAAGCTTCGTCGACCTCGTGCGGCTCGTCGACGGCGTGCGCAACGTGCTGCCGTTCTCGCTGCGCCGCTGGCGCAAGAAGCCGTTCTCGGGCGCGACGTGGCGCGAGATCCGTGCGTTCCGCCGGCGCCTCGCGGCCGAGCAGTACGACCTCGTGATCGACTGCCAGGGCCTCATCAAGACGGCGTGGGTCGCGAGCTGGGCGCGCGGCCCGCTCGTCGGGCTCGGCAACCGTACCGACGGCGCCGGCTATGAATGGCCGGTGCGCTTCTTCTATCGCAAGCGCGTGCCGATCGCGCCGCGCACACACGTCGTCGAGCGCTCGCGGCAGCTCGTCGCGGCCGCGCTGGACGACCCGGCGCCGACCCCGGCCGATCCAGTCGAGTTCGGCCTCGACACGCGTGCGGCGGCGCTCGCGGTGGCCGCGCTCGGCCTGAACCTGCCGGTGCCGTACGTCGTGTTCGTCCACGCGACGTCGCGCGCCGACAAGCAGTGGCCGGACGCCGCATGGATCGAGCTCGGCCAGGCGCTCGTACGGCGCGGCGCGTCGCTCGTGCTGCCGTGGGGCAACGATGCGGAACGCGCGACCAGCGAGCGGCTCGCGAAGGAATTCGGCGCGGCGGCGATCGTGCCGCCGAAGCTGTCGCTGCCGGCCGTGGTCGGGCTGATCGACGGCGCGGCCGCGACGGTCGGGGTTGATACAGGTCTGGTTCACATCGCGGCCGCGCTGAAGCGTCCGACGGTCGAACTGTACAATTTCTCGACGGCCTGGCGGACCGGCGGCTACTGGTCGCCGAACGTCGTCAATCTCGGCACGGCGGGGCAGCCCCCGTCGATCGCGCAGGTGAAGTCGGCGCTCGCGGGCTTCGGTCTCCTGTAATGCTGTCCACACGCGAACCGATCATGAGCGAATCCCAGATCATCGAAGTCTCGTCCGCCGACTGGAGCGGACACAACCTGTCGGCGCCGCGCGAGCAGTTGCTGGCCGCGGTCGAGGAAGGCAAGGTGCTGTATTTCCCGCACCTGCGCTTCGCGATCGAAGGCGGCGAGGAAGCGCTGCTCGATCCGGCGCTCGCCGATCCGAAACGCAAGAACATCAGCCTCGCGCCGAACGGCGGCGCGCTCGCCGGCGTGCTCGGCGACAGCGTCACGCAGTCGGCCGTGCGCGCGCTCGTCGCGCGCTTCCAGCAGCAGGCCGGCACGCTCGTCGACGGCCTCTTTCCCGAATATCGCGGCAAGCTGCGCGTCGCGCCGACGAGCCTGCGGCTGATGCAGGTCGAGACGCGCCAGACGTCGTGGCGCAAGGACGACAGCCGGCTGCACGTCGACGCGTTCCCGTCGCGGCCGAACTACGGCGAGCGCATCCTGCGCGTGTTCACGAACGTGAACCCGGCCGGCGTGCCGCGCGTGTGGCGTGTCGGCGAGCCGTTCGAGGACGTCGCGAAGCGCTTCCTGCCGAAGATCCGGCCGCAGTTTCCGGGCTCGGCGTGGCTGCTGAACCTGCTGCACGTGACGAAATCGCCGCGCAGCGCGTACGACCACCTGATGCTGAACCTGCACGACGGGATGAAGGCCGATCTCGACTACCAGAAGACGTGTCCACAGCAAACGATGCCGTTTCCGCCGGGCAGCGTGTGGATATGTTTCTCCGATCAGACTTCGCACGCTGTGATGTCCGGCCAGTTCATGCTCGAGCAGACCTTCTTCCTGCCGGTCGACGCGATGGTGCGCCGCGAGTGCGCGCCGCTCGGCATTCTCGAACGCCTGACGGGCAGGGCGCTGGTTTGAGCGCGCCCCTGCTTCGACGCAACCCGCAGGCGGCCGCATGCTGAGGGCGATCTATCGCGCGCTGTGGTGGCTCGTCGCGCCGGCCGCGGTCATCCGGCTCTACGTGCGTTCGCGCAAGGAGCGCGGCTATCGCGAGCATATCGGCGAGCGCTTCGGCCACGTCGCGGGACGCTCGCGCGACGACCGTGCGCCGCTGATCTGGGTGCATGCGGTGTCGGTCGGCGAGACGCGCGCCGCGCAGCCGTTGATCGATGCGCTGATGCACGCGCGCCCCGATGCGCGCATCCTGCTTACCCACATGACGCCGAGCGGCCGCGCGACGGGCGAACAGATCTTCGGCGATCGCGTGCTGCGCTGCTACCTGCCGTACGACATGCCGGGCGCGGTGCGGCGCTTCCTGCGCGCATGGCGGCCGACGCTCGGCCTCGTGATGGAAACCGAGGTGTGGCCGACTCTGATCGACGAGTGCCGCCGCGCGGACGTGCCGCTCGTGCTGACCAATGCGCGGATGTCCGCGCGTTCGTTCCGGCGCGCGGCGAAGTTCGGCGCGGCGACGCGCGACGTGTTCGGCGGCTTCTCGCGCGTGCTCGCGCAGAGCCCGGCCGATGCGGAGCGGCTGACGTCGCTCGGCGCACGCAACGTGACCGTGCTCGGCAACCTGAAGTTCGACATGACGACGCCGCCGGAACTCGCGGCGCGCGGCCATGCGTGGCGCGATGCGATCGGCGCGCGGCCGGTGTGGGTGGCCGCCAGCACGCGCGAGAACGAAGAAGCGCTGGTGCTGCAGGCGTTCGCGGAAATGCGCACGCCCGGCGCGCTGCTGGTGCTCGTGCCGCGTCATCCGCAGCGCTTCGCCGAAGTCGAGGCGCTCGTCGCGCGCAGCGGGCTCAAGTGCGTGCGGCGCTCCGTCTGGGCCGCCGATGCGGCCGCGCTCGCGGCGGGCCGTCCGGCCGCCGAACCGCTGCCGGACGACGTGACGGTGCTGCTCGGCGATTCGATGGGCGAGCTCGGCGCGTACTACGCGGCGGCCGACATCGCGTTCATCGGCGGCAGCCTGCTGCCGCTCGGCGGACAGAACCTGATCGAAGCATGCGCGGTCGGCGTGCCGGTGCTGATCGGGCCGCACGTGTTCAACTTCACGCAGGCGACTGCGGACGCGGTCGCGGCAGGTGCTGCGATGCAGGTCGAGGATCCGCTCGATCTCGCGCACGTGCTCGACGCGCTGTTCGCCGACAAGGCGCGGCGCATCGCGATGGGCGCGGCCGGCGCGGCTTTCGCGTCGCGTCACCGCGGCGCGACCGCGCGCACGGTCGACGTGCTCGCCGCGCTGCTGCCGCCCGGCGAAGCCGGCGCGCGTGCGTTACCGGGCGGGCAGGGCGCTGCTTCCGAAGACGAATAGACGAAGGGCGGCGCAAGGCCGCCCGAGCACACGTGGCGGCGACGTGAGCCGCCGCCACGCCGCTCACACCGTCAGCAAGCCCTTCTTCTCGATGAACGCGATCACGTCCGCGACGCCGTCGAGCGCCTTCAGGTTCGTCATCACGTAAGGCCGCTCGCCGCGCATCTTCTTCGTGTCGGACGCCATCACGTCGAGGTTCGCGCCGACCAGCGGCGCGAGGTCGGTCTTGTTGATCACGAGCAGGTCGGACTTCGTGATGCCGGGGCCGCCCTTGCGCGGAATCTTCTCGCCGCCGGCGACGTCGATCACGTAGATCGTCAGGTCCGACAGCTCGGGGCTGAAGGTCGCCGCGAGATTGTCGCCGCCCGACTCGATGAACACGATGTCGGCATCGGGAAAGCGCGCGAGCATCCGGTCGACGGCTTCGAGGTTGATCGACGCATCTTCCCGGATCGCCGTGTGCGGGCAGCCGCCCGTCTCGACGCCCATGATGCGTTCCTCGGGCAGCGCGCCCGCGACCGTCAGCAGCCGCTGGTCTTCCTTCGTATAGATGTCGTTCGTGATCGCGACGAGGTCGTACCGGTCGCGCATCGCCTTGCACAGCATTTCGAGCAGCGTGGTCTTGCCGGAGCCGACGGGGCCGCCGATGCCGACGCGCAGCGGCGGCAGTTTCTTCGTGCGGCGGGCGGAGGAGGGGGCAGGTGCGTTCATGGCGTGGATCAAGTTCAGGAGCGGAACAACCGCGAATACTGGGTTTCGTGCCGCGCGGACAGGATGCCGAGCTGCGGCGCGAACGTGTTGACGGCGTCGGGCGGCGTCGCGAGCGCGCGGCGCACGGCGGCGTCGATCGCGCCGCGCAGCGCGACGAGGATGCGTTGCCCGGCGAGCTGGCCGAGCGGCACGGCCTTCAGCGCGGCGGACGTCTGGTTCTCGACCCAGCCGAACGCGTACGCGGCGAGCGTCGCGTCGGCGCCGGCGTCGTGAGCGGCGGCCGCGTACGCGAACGCGGTCGGCAGCGCGACCGGCGACAGCGACGCGAGCGTCGCGCGGCGTGCGGCGTCGCCCCATTCGAGCGATGCGCACAACTGCGCGAGCGACCAGCCCATCTGTTCGGTTTCGCGGCGCAGTTCGGCCGATTCGCGGCTTGCGACGAACCAGGCGTTTTCGGCGACGAGCGCGTGCGTGTCGTGCGTCTGCCAGCGGGCAAGCTGATGCGCGAGGAACGGCAACTCGCCGTGCGCGAGCACGTCGGTCAGGCCGCTGGCGATCCAGTCGCGCGCGGAATCGGCGTCGCGGATCAGGTTCGCGTCGAGCGCGGCTTCGAGGCCCTGCGAATAGCTGTATGCGCCGATCGGCAAAGCGGGCGACGCGAGGTGCAGCAGCGCGACGAGTTCAGTGGTGGTCATGACCGTGGTGGCCGTGCGTGCAGCCGGGACCATGCTGATGATCGTGATCGTGATCGTGCGAATGCGAGTGGCCGTGGTGTTCGCCGAACACCTGCTGCGCGAGCGCGTAGTCTTCGGCGAACGTCGCGTCGTGCCCGTGCTTGTGGCCGCCGCCGTACGCGCCGGCTTCCGGCTGGAACGGCGCGCGTGCTTCGTCGACCTGCGTGTCGAGCCGGCGCAGCATGTCCGCGAGCACCGGATCGGCTTCGAGCTTCAGGTAGCCGTCGCCGATCTCGACCGGCGTGTGGCGGTTGCCGAGATGGTACGCGGCGCGCATCAGCGTGAGCGGGTCGGCCGCGCGCACGAGCAGCACGGTTTCGGGGGCAGCTGCGATGCGCACGAGCGCGCCGTCGTCGGCGACGAGCACGTCGCCGTCGCGCAGCACGGTGCCGCGCGGCAGCAGGACCGCGACGTCCTCGCCGGTGTCGAGCGTCGCCGCGAGGCGGCTCTTGCAGCGGGCGTCATAGGCGAGCGTGAGCGTTGGCGCGCGCGCGACGAGCGACGCGGCGAGCTTCACGTTCGGGGCAATGCGTTTGTCGAGGGTACGCATGAAACAAAGGATCCCGAATCAGAACAGGAAATAGCGCTGCGCCATCGGCAGCACCGTCGCCGGTTCGCAGGTGAGCAACTGGCCGTCGGCGATCACGTCGTAGGTTTCCGGATCGACGCTGATCGACGGGCGCCATGCGTTGTGGATCATGTCGGCCTTCGTCACGTTGCGGCAGTTGCGCACCGGCACGATCCGCTTCGCGAGGCCGTAGCGCTCCGCGATGCCCGCATCGGCCGCCATCTGCGACACGAAGGTCAGCGACGTGCGCGCGAGCGCCCCGCCGCGCGTCGCGAACATCTCGCGATAGTGAACCGGCTGCGGCGTCGGGATCGACGCGTTCGGGTCGCCCATCTGCGCGACCGCGATCATCCCGCCCTTCAGGATCATCGACGGCTTGATCCCGAAGAACGCGGGTTCCCACAGCACGAGGTCGGCCCACTTGCCCGGCTCGATCGAGCCGACTTCGTGCGCGATGCCGTGCGTGAGCGCCGGGTTGATCGTGTACTTCGCGACGTAGCGCTTCGCGCGGAAGTTGTCGTTGCGCGCGCCGTCTTCCGGCAGCGCGCCGCGTTGCACCTTCATCTTGTGCGCGGTCTGCCACGTGCGGATGATCACTTCGCCGACGCGGCCCATCGCCTGCGAATCGGACGACAGCATCGACAGCGCGCCGAGATCGTGCAGGATGTCCTCGGCCGCGATCGTCTCGCGGCGAATGCGCGATTCGGCGAACGCGAGATCCTCGGCGATCGATGGATCGAGGTGATGGCACACCATCAGCATGTCGAGATGCTCGTCGAGCGTGTTGATCGTGTACGGGCGCGTCGGATTGGTCGACGACGGCAGCACGTTCGCCTCGCCGCACACCTTCAGGATGTCGGGCGCATGGCCGCCGCCCGCGCCTTCGGTGTGGTACGTGTGGATCGTGCGGCCCTTGAACGCGGCGACCGTCGATTCGACGAAGCCGGCTTCGTTCAGCGTGTCGGTGTGGATCGCGACCTGCGTGTCGGTGTCGTCGGCGACCGACAGGCAGTTGTCGATCGCGGCGGGCGTCGTGCCCCAGTCCTCGTGCAGCTTCAGGCCGATTGCGCCGGCCGCGATCTGCTCGACGAGCGGCTGCGGCAGGCTTGCATTGCCCTTGCCGAGGAATCCGAGATTGATCGGCCAGCCGTCGGCCGCCTGCAGCATCCGCTCCATGTGCCACGGACCCGGCGTGCAGGTCGTCGCGTTGGTGCCGGTGGCCGGCCCCGTGCCGCCGCCGAGCATCGTCGTGACGCCCGACGCGAGCGCTTCGTCGATCTGCTGCGGGCTGATGAAGTGGATGTGCGTGTCGATGCCGCCCGCCGTCACGATCAGCCCTTCGCCGGCGATCACTTCGGTGGCGGCGCCGATCGCGATCGTCACGCCCGGTTGAATGTCGGGGTTGCCGGCCTTGCCGATCGCCGCGATGCGGCCGTGCTTGATCGCGATATCGGCCTTCACGATGCCCCAGTGATCGAGGATCACCGCATTCGTGATGACGGTATCGGGCACGTCGGCGGCCACGCGCTGCGACTGGCCCATCCCGTCGCGGATCACTTTCCCGCCGCCGAATTTCACTTCCTCGCCGTAAGTGGTGAAGTCGCGTTCGATCTCGATCAGCAGTTCGGTATCGGCGAGCCGGACGCGGTCGCCCGTCGTCGGCCCGAACATTTCCGCGTACGCGCGGCGGCTCAAGCGTAGTGTCATGTGCTGTTCCTGAAGAGCGGGGCGCGGCTTACAGCGGCCCCATCACCTTGCCCTGAAAACCGTAGACGGCGCGCTCGCCCGCGAGCGCGACGAGCTCGACGGTGCGCGTCTGGCCCGGCTCGAAGCGCACGGCCGTGCCGGCCGCGATGTTGAGCCGGAAGCCGCGCGCGGCCGCGCGGTCGAACGACAGCGCGTCGTTGACTTCGAAGAAGTGGTAGTGCGAGCCGACCTGCACCGGGCGATCGCCGGTGTTCGCGACGACGAGCGTCAGCGTCGCGCGGCCCGCGTTCAGTTCGTGTTCGCCGTCGTCGGTGAGGATTTCGCCGGGGATCATGCGGGGCCTCACGGAATCGGGTGGTGGACGGTCACGAGCTTCGTGCCGTCGGGGAAGGTCGCTTCGACCTGGATGTCGGGAATCATTTCCGGCACGCCGTCCATCACGTCGTCGCGCGTGAGCAGCGTCGTGCCGTAGTGCATCACCTCGGCCACCGTCTTGCCGTCGCGCGCGGCTTCCATCAGCGCCGCGGTGATGAAGGCGACCGCCTCCGGATAGTTGAGCTTCAGGCCGCGCGCGCGGCGGCGTTCGGCGAGCAGCGCCGCCGTGAAGATCAGCAGCTTGTCCTTTTCGCGGGGAGTCAGTTTCATGAAGGCAGACGTTCAGGAAAACGTAATTTTTATCGGTGCGCACGCGACTGGGCAGGCGCGCGGACCATCGTAGCACCGCGCTACTTTGCGTGCGTCGTGTATCGACTATGTAAGGAGCAAGGTGCGTGCCATGTGCATCGCGGTGGTGCGATGCGCGTTCGTGGTGCGTGATGCATGCAGGGCGTGCACTGTGTGTCGCGATGCTGCGCCGAAACGGTGCGTGATGCCTGCGCGTTCAGGTTTGCCAGAGGCGCAGCGGTCGCGCGTCGACGCCGTGCACGATCGGCCGCAGGTGCAGCCAGCATTCAGTGAAGTGGCGCTGCAGCGCTTCCATCGACGTCGCGAGCGCGCGCACCAGCACGACGCCGGGCGTCACGCAGGTGGCGCCCGCGCGCAGCGTGTCGTCGAACGGCATGCGCGCGGCAAGCGATTCGGCGAGCGCGGCGTCGCACGCGGCGCCGGCCGCCCACAGCGTGCCGTAGGCGGGAAAGCCGGCGAGGCCCTGCAGCGCGCCGCGCAGTGGGTCGCGCGCGTCGAGCAGCGCGCGCTCGGTCCACAGCGGCCGGCCGTCGGCATCGACGAGCGCCGACGTCGACGCGATGCGTCCCTTCGACCAGGTTTCGCCCGCCGCCTGCCGGCCGAGTTGCGTCGCGTCCCAGCCGATCGCGCTCGCGCCGGCGCCGAGCGTCACCGTGAAGTCGAGCGACGCGTGCGCCGCGTCGAAGAACAGGTTGTTCTGCGGCAGCCAGTCGAGCTTCGCGTGCGCGCCGACCGCGATGCCGATGCGCTGCGTCGCATCGAGGCCGTTCGACTTGTACCACTTGGTCGCGCCGGGTGTCGTCAGCACCGCGTGCGTGCCGTCGCCGAGCGCGATGTCGATGTCGAGCCGGTCGCCGCCCGCGACGCCGCCCGGCGGGTGAACGATCACTGCGTGGCAGATCGCATCGCCTTCCGGGTACAGCGGCCGCTGCACGCGCAGCGGGCCGTCGTGCAGCCGGTGCGCGAGCGTCGTGCGCGCACCGTGCCGCTCGAAGCCGAGTTCGAGGCGGCCGCGCCACGACTTGGCGACGGCGGGGCGGGACAGCGAGGCGTGCGAATCGGGGGCGGACATCGGCGGCGAACGGGAAACAAAAGAAACGGGCGTGAAGAACGTGGATGCTACCGGAACAATAATGCAGATGCCGCGTGCGTTGGAAGCGCCGCGTGTGGGCGTTTCGCGAGCCGGCCGCCCGTGTCACCTCCCGTGTCACCCGCCATGCCTGCCGCCGTGCCTACCGCCGTGCCGCGCGTCACACCGCAATCAGCTCGCGCACGCCGTTCGTCCCCATGTCGCGCGCATCGCCCCCCGCGACGATCTCGCCGCGGCTCATCACCCAGTAGCGATCGGCGATCGATTGCGCGAAATCGTAATACTGTTCGACGAGCAGCACGGTCATCTTCGATTCGTCGACGAGCTGGCGCAGCGTGCGGCCGATGTCCTGGATGATCGACGGCTGGATGCCTTCGGTCGGCTCGTCGAGGATCAGCAACTGCGGCTCGCTCATCAGCGCGCGGCCGATCGCGAGCTGTTGCTGCTGGCCGCCCGACAGGTCGCCGCCGCGCCGCGCGCGCATGTCCTTCAGCACCGGGAACAGGTCGTAGATGCGATCGGGCACCTTCGATGGCGCCTTGCGGCTCGCCGCGCCGACGAGCAGGTTCTCCTCGACGGTGAGCCGCGGAAAGATGTCGCGGCCCTGCGGCACGTACGCGAGCCCGGCCGCGACGCGCGCATACGGCGGCAGTGCGCCGAGCGCGGTGCCGCGCCACGACACGCTGCCGCTCTTCGCGGCGACGACGCCCATCAGGCAGCGCAGCAGCGTGCTCTTGCCGACGCCGTTGCGGCCGAGCAGCACGGTGAGCTTGCCGTCGTCGGCGGCGAGGTTCACGTTGCGCAGGATATGGCTGCCGCCGTAGTACTGGTTCAGCGCTTCGATTTTCAGCATCGCATCATCGTCCGAGGTAAGACTCGATCACCGCGTCGTCGCGCTTGACCTGGTCGAGCGTGCCGTGCGCGAGCACCGCGCCTTCGGCCATCACCGTCACGCGCCCCGTGTCGCCCGCGAGCGCCGCGACGAATTCCATGTCGTGCTCGACGACCATCATCGAGCAGGTGCCGCGCAGCGTGTTCAGCAGCTCGGCGAGTTCAATCGTCTCGTGGTCGGTCATCCCGGCCGCCGGCTCGTCGAGCAGCAGTAGCGCGGGGCGCTGCATCAGCAGCATGCCGATCTCGAGCCGCTGCTTCTGTCCGTGCGACAGTTCGCCGGCCGCGCGATACGCGTGGCTTTCGAGGCCGATCAGCGCGAGCGTCTCCTCGATCTTCGCCTGCGCGGTGCGGTCGAGCCGCGCGCGCAGCGACGCGAGCCAGCCCTTGTCGGTCTGCATCGCGAGTTCGAGGTTTTCCCACACCGGATGCTGTTCGAACACGGTCGGCTTCTGGAACTTGCGGCCGATGCCCGCACGCGCGATCTCGGGCTCGTTCATCCGCGCGAGGTCGATCGTCTGGCCGAGAAACACCTTGCCCGCATCGGGCCGCGTCTTGCCGGTGATGACGTCCATCATCGTCGTCTTGCCCGCGCCGTTCGGGCCGATCACGCAGCGGAGCTCGCCCGCGTCGATCGCGAGCGACAGTTTCTTCAGCGCGCGAAAGCCGTCGAAGCTCACCTCGATATCCTCGAGATAGAGGATCGTGCCGTGCGACGTGTCGATGCCGGGCGGCACGACGCGACCCATCGACGCGCTGCCGCTGACGGCCAGCAGCTCGTCTTCGGGCGGCGGCGGCGTGAACTGATAGAGAGCCGTTCCGTTCATGCGCGTTTCCCCTTCGCGAGCACGGTTTCGACGAGGCCCATGATCCCGCGCGGCAGCAGCAGCGGCACGAGCACGAAGATCAGGCCGAGGAAGAACAGCCAGTATTCGGCGAAGTACGCGGTGAAGAAACTCTTCGCGCCGTTCACCGCGAACGCGCCGACGATCGGCCCGATCAGCGTGCCGCGCCCGCCCACCGCGACCCAGATCGCCATTTCGATCGAGTTGCCGGGCGACATCTCGCCGGGATTGATGATGCCGACCTGCGGCACGTACAGCGCGCCGGCGATGCCGCACAGCACGGCCGACACGGTCCACACGAACAGCTTGTACGCGAGCGGGCTGTAGCCGAGGAACATCAGCCGCGTCTCGCCGTCGCGCACCGCGGTCACCACGCGCCCGAGCTTGCTCGTGACGATCGCGCGCGCGGCGATGAATGCGAGCACGAGCGTCGCGAACGTCAGCAGCAACAGCACCGTGCGCGTGCCCGGCGACGTGATCGCGAAGCCGGCGATGCGCTTGAAATCGGTGAAGCCGTTGTTGCCGCCGAAGCCCGTCTCGTTGCGATAGAACAGCAGCATCGCGGCGAACGTCATGGCCTGCGTGATGATCGACAGGTACACGCCTTTCACGCGCGAGCGGAACGTGAAGAAGCCGAACACCCACGCGAGCACGGCCGGCACGAGCACGACCAGCGCGAGCGCCCACGCGAGATGCTGTGTGCCGCTCCAGTACCACGGCAACTGGTGCCAGTCGAGAAACACCATGAAGTCGGGCAGGTCGCTGCCGTACTTGCCGTCGCGGCCGATCTCGCGCATCAGGTACATGCCGATCGCATAGCCGCCGAGCGCGAAGAACAATCCGTGGCCGAGGCTCAGGATGCCGCAGTAGCCCCACACGAGATCGAGCGCGAGCGCGGCGATCGCGTAGCACATCAGCTTGCCGGCGAGCGTCATCGTGTACGCGGACAGATGGAACGCGCTGGCTTCCGGCGCGACGAGCGCGGCGAGCGGCACGCCGATGCCGATCGCCACGCACAGCGCGACGAGCGCGAGCCACGCGCGGCGCGACAGCAGCGCAGGGCGGGGCGGCAGGCCGAGCGCGAAGCCGTCCGCCGCGCGCGCAGCGGCAGCGGCCTTCGACGTGTCGGCGACCGGGTTCGGCATCGAATCGGTGAATGAAGTCACGTCAAGCCTCCGCGCTGCGGCCCTTCGGGGCGAACATGCCCTGCGGGCGTTTCTGGATGAACAGCACGATCATCACGAGCACCGCGATCTTCGCGAGCACGGCGCCCCAGAACGGCTCGATCGCCTTGCTCGCGAGGCCGAGCCCGAAGCCGCCGAGCACGGTGCCGGCGATCTGCCCGACGCCGCCGAGCACGACGGCCATGAACGAATCGATGATGTAGTTCTGCCCGAGATCGGGGCCCACGTTGCCGATCTGCGACAGCGCGCAGCCGCCGAGGCCCGCGATGCCCGCGCCGAATGCGAACGCATACGCGTCGACGCGTGCGGTCTTCACGCCGACGCAGGCGGCCATCCGGCGGTTCTGCGTGACCGCGCGCACGAACAGGCCGAGCCGCATCTTCGTCAGCACGGCCCACGCCACGAACACCACCGCGAGCGCGAACGCGAGGATCGCGAGCCGGTTGTACGGCAGGATCAGGTTCTGCATCACCGTCACGCCGCCGCTCATCCACGACGGGTTCACGACCTGCACGTTCTGCGCGCCGAACAGCATGCGGGTCGCCTGGATCAGGATCAGGCTCACGCCGAAGGTCGCGAGCAGCGTTTCGAGCGGGCGGCCGTACAGGTGCCGCAGCACGAGCCGTTCGAGCACGATGCCGACGAGCGCGGCCACCGCGAACGACACGGGCACGGCGACGAGCGGATACCAGTCGAATGCGCCGGGCGCGTAGCGCTGGATCAGCGTCTGCACGACATAGGTTGCGTACGCACCGATCATCAGGAATTCGCCGTGCGCCATGTTGATCACGCCGATCAGCCCGTACGTGATCGCGAGGCCGAGCGCGGCGAGCAGCAGCACGCTGCCGAGCGATAGGCCGGCGAACAGGGTGCCGACGATTTCGCCGCGGCGCTGCAGCGTGTGCAATGCATCCAGCCCCTGTTGCGCGGCGGCGCGGACGCGCGCGTCGGGTTCGGCGAAGCTGCCGTCGGCGTTCTTCGCGACGAGCGGGCGCAGTTGTTCGATCATGTCGAGATCGCTGCGCGCGGCCACCACCTGCGCGGCTTCGAGGCGCTTCGCCGGATCGGCATCGTGCAGCGCGGCGATCGCCCACAGCGCGTCGAGACGACGTTTCAATGCCGGATCGGTTTCCTTTGCACGGGCGCGGTCGATCATCGGCTTGAGCGCCGGGTCGGGCGACTTCAGCAGCGCGTCGATCGCGTCGCGTCGCGCGGCCACGTCGGGCGACGCGAGCGCGAGGCCCGACAGCGCGCCGGCGATCTTCGAGCGCAGCAGGTTGTTCAGCATCACCGGCTGCGCGTCGCCGGCCGGCGTCGCGGCCTGCGTGAGCGCGTCGTGCGCGGTGTCGCCGGCCTGGATCAGCAGGCGGCCGTCGCCGGTCGCGAGCGCATCGCCGCTCGACAGCGCGTTG
This sequence comes from Burkholderia sp. BCC0419, assembly GCF_902830285.1. NCBI lineage: Bacteria > Pseudomonadati > Pseudomonadota > Betaproteobacteria > Burkholderiales > Burkholderiaceae > Burkholderia > Burkholderia sp. BCC0419. The sequence goes on along the minus strand of NZ_CADESR010000001.1, from coordinate 2,634,208 downwards.
AGCACCGCAACGGCGCGCGGATCGGTGTCGGCGGCGAGCCGTTCGATCGCGGCCGTCTTCGCGTCGAAGTCGTCGCCGGCGAGCGCGGCGGTATCGGCCGCCGTCAGCGCGAACGCGGCGTGCGGCAGCAGGCCCGCGAGGGCGGCGCATGCCGCGATCGCGCGGGCGGCTCGGCGAAAGCGTGTAGGCATCGGGAAGTCCTGTCGGGCGAGGGGAAGCGGAGTGATGCGGTGCTGCGCCGGCGCGGGCGGCTCGTCACGGCAAGCGCAGCCGACGTATCGGCATTGGCGCGCGTGCGGCACGTCACGCACGAAGCGCGACGCGCCGCACGGCGTCAGGCCAGCGCCGCGCGCTGCCGGCGCAGGAACGCCGGAATCGAGCTGACGACGTCCGGCTTGCTCTGGTTGCCCGCGATGAACGGGCTCCACGGCTGCGCGCGCACGGCCGTCTTCGTCTTCCACACGACGTTGAACTGCCCGTCGCCGCGGATCTCGCCGATCATCACCGGCTTGTGCAGGTGATGGTTGCCGTCCATCGCGAGCGTGAAGCCCGACGGCGCGGCCACCGTCTGGCCGATCATCGCGACGCGCACCTTGTCGACGTCGGTGCTCTTCGCTTTCTCGACGGCCTGCTTCCACATATGGATGCCGACGTAGGTCGCTTCCATCGGATCGTTGGTCACGCGCTTCGCACCGCCCGGCAGGTTGTTCGCCTTCACCCACGCGGCGAACTGGTCCTTGAACTTCGTGTTGGTCGGGTTCTTCACCGACATGAAGTAGTTCCACGCGGCGAGGTGGCCGACGAGCGGCTTCGTATCGATCCCGCGCAGCTCTTCCTCGCCGACCGAGAACGCGACGACCGGCACGTCGGTCGCCTTGATCCCCTGGTTGCCCAGCTCCTTGTAGAACGGCACGTTCGAGTCGCCGTTGATCGTCGAGATCACGGTCGTCTTGCCGCCCTGCGAGAAGGTCTTGATGTTCGCGACGATGGTCTGGTAATCGCTGTGGCCGAACGGCGTGTAGACCTCCTGAATGTCGGCGTCCTTCACGCCCTTCGATTTCAGGAACGCGCGCAGGATCTTGTTGGTCGTGCGCGGATACACGTAGTCGGTGCCGAGCAGGAAGAAGCGCTTCGCGCCGCCGCCTTCCGCGCTCATCAGGTACTCGACGGCCGGAATGGCCTGCTGGTTCGGCGCGGCGCCCGTGTAGAACACGTTGCGCGACATTTCCTCGCCTTCATACTGCACCGGGTAGTAGAGCAGCCCGTTCAGTTCCTCGAACACCGGCAGCACGGACTTGCGCGACACCGACGTCCAGCAGCCGAACACGCACGCGACCTTGTCCTGCGTGAGCAACTGACGCGCCTTCTCGGCGAACAGCGGCCAGTTCGATGCAGGATCGACCACCACCGGTTCGAGCTTGCGACCCAGCACGCCGCAGCTCTTGTTGATGTCGGCGATCGTCATCAGCGCGGTGTCCTTCAGCGACGTCTCCGAAATCGCCATCGTGCCCGACAGCGAATGCAGGATGCCGACCTTGATCGGGCCGGTGCCCGCATCGGCCGCGTGCGCGAACGGGCTCTTGCCCGCCAGCGCCAGCGCGCCGGCCATCGAACCGAACTTCAACAGACTGCGACGTCTCATTGGGATCCCCTTGTCGTGTTGGATGCGCGTGCGCCGTGGCGGCGCCGGCCATCGTGTAACGCAAGGCATGTGCCAGTCGCGCGGATGCACGCCCGGCGTGCCAGCGCAGCGCATCGGCGGGCACCAGCGGGCATCGGGGTGGTGCGGATGACGCGCCGTGCAGCATGTGCGGTCCGTTGCGGTGCAGACGCGCGGGCGCAAATGGTGCACGGTGGTGCGGCGGCGTCGAAACGCAAAGGAAAGCGGGGGAGGAAAAGCGCAACGGGCGCGCAGTGCGCGCCCGTTCGGCGGATCGGTGCGGCCGGCGGCAGGGTGCCGGGCGGCGCAGCGGCGCGTGATGCGCCGCCGGGAGGATCGATCAGTAGCGCGGCACGGACGGATCGACGTCGCGCGACCACGCGTCGATGCCGCCTTGCAGGTTGTACAGCTTCGTGAAGCCGCGCGATTCGAGGAACATCGCGACCTGCGCGCTGCGCATCCCGTGATGGCACACGCAGACGATTTCCGCTTCGTCGTCGAGCTCTTCGCTGCGCGCGGGAATCTGCTGCATCGGAATCGCCACGCTGCCGGCGATCTGCGCGGTCGCGATTTCCCACGGCTCACGCACGTCGAGCACGACCGGCGCGGGGCGCGCCGTGTCGCCGAGCCATTCCGCGAGCATCGCGGGCGTCAGGATCTGCATGGAGGCTCCGCCGCTCAGAATTTGAAGCGCGACGGCTCGATCGCGTTAACGAGGTGGTTGATGTAGGTTTCGAACACGTCGGCGACGCGGTACTGCTTGTCGTCGATGCGCGTGATGATCTGCGCCTTCATCACCGGACGGCCGCCGACGAACGCCGACAGGCGGCCGCCGATCTTGAGCTGTTCGAGCATTTCCTGCGGCACGACCGGCAGGCCGCCCGCGACGCAGATCACGTCGTACGGCGCCTTCGCGGCCCAGCCGCGCGAACCGTCGCCGAGCACGACTTCGGCGTTGGTCACGCCGTCGTTGCGCAGGTTGTCTTCCGCGAACTTCGCGATCGTCGGATCGATCTCGACTGCCGTCACGTGCTGCGCACGATGCGCGAACAGCGCGGCCAGGTAGCCCGAGCCCGCGCCGATCAGGAGCACGTTCTCGTGCTTCTTGACCGTCAGTTCCTGCAGCACGCGTGCTTCGACGCGCGGGAACAGCATCTTGCTGGTGCCGCCGGGCAGCGGCAGTTCGAGATCGGCGAACGCGAGATCGCGGTATTCGGCCGGCACGTAGTTTTCACGCTTGACGATCGACAGCAGGCCCAGGACATCCAGATCCAGCACGTCCCACGGACGGATCTGCTGTTCGATCATGTTGAAACGCGCGTTTTCGATATTCATGGTGTGGTCACGCAGCCTGGTCGGCCATCAGCGGGGATAGAGAAACTTCGTGATTGTACCAAACGGCACGGCCGCGAAGCCTTCAGGCGGCCTGCAACAGACCTTTACCCCTTGCTCTTCTTGATCTGCGCCTCGAATGCGAGGTCGAGCTTGCTCGCCTTGCGCGGCTTTTGGGGGCCGAATCCGTCGACGAACTTGACGAATTCGTCGAGCGGCAGCGGCTCGCAGCGCTTCTCGGCGGTGCCGCCCGAGCGGTCGACGAGATAGAACAGGCCGCCCGTCATCGCGACGGCCGCGAATTGCGGGTTGCCGGAGCGGGTCTTCAGGCGTTCGACCGCGTAGGTCGCTTTGGTGGTGCGCATCTTGGGGGGCTGGCGAAGCGGATGTAAGCCTCACACTCTATCAAACCGGCCGCCCGCGTGCGGGCAGCGCCCGTCCGGCGCCGGCGCGAGCCGCGCCCTAGACCGTGCGCGAGTAGCGCTGCCGCGGCGTCTGGCCGAGGTACGCATCGAACGCCATCGCGATGTTGCGCACGACCATCCGGCCGGCCGGATGGATCGTCAGTCGGTCGCGCGCGATCGTCAGCAGCCCGTCGCGCTCGAATGGGCGCAGCGCGTCGAGTTCGCGCGCGAAATGATCGGCGAAGCGGATGCCGTGCGCGGCCTCGACATGCGAGAACGGCAGTTCGAAGTTGCACATCAGTTGCGTGATCACGTCGCGGCGCAGCCGGTCGTCCGGCGTGAGCCGTACGCCGCGCGCGATCGGCAGCCGGCCCGCGTCGAGTGCGGCGCCGTACGCGGGCAGGTCCTTTGCGTTCTGCGCGTAGACGTCGCCGACCTTGCCGATCGACGACACGCCGAAGCCGATCAGGTCGGTATCCGCGCGCGTGCTGTAGCCCTGGAAATTACGCTGCAGCGTGCCGTTGCGCTGCGCGCGCACGAGTTCGTCGGACGGCCGCGCGAAGTGGTCCATTCCGATGTAAACGTAGCCGGCCGACGTCAGCATGTCGATCGCGAGGCCGAGCAGCGCGATGCGCGTTTCCGGCGGCGGCAGCGTCGCATCGTCGATCTGCCGCTGCATCTTGAACAGGTGCGGCATGTGCGCGTAGCCGAACACCGACAGGCGATCGGGCGCGAGCTCGATCATCGTTTCGAGCGTGCGCGCGAACACCGCGACCGTCTGGTGCGGCAGCCCGTAGATCAGGTCGACGCTCACCGAATGGAAGCCCGTCGCTCGTGCGGCGGCGAGCAGGTCGGCCGTCATCGCGCGCGGCTGGATGCGGTTGATCGCCTGCTGCACGGCCGGGTCGAAATCCTGCACGCCGAGGCTCAGCCGGTTGAAGCCGATCGTGCGCAGGTGGACGAGCGTCGCCGGCGTGACCGTGCGCGGATCGATCTCGATCGAGAACTCGGCGCTGGCGTCCGGCGCGAGCGCGAAATGCTCGCGCGTGGCCGCCATCAGCTCGGTCGTTTCGTCGTCGGACAGGAAGGTCGGCGTGCCGCCGCCCCAGTGCAGTTGCGTGACGGGGCGGGACGGATCGAACAGCGCGGCCTGCAGCGCCATGTCGCGCTTGAGCTGGTCGAGATACGGGCGCGCGCGGCGGCGGTTGTTGGTCGCGATCTTGTTGCAGCCGCAGTAGAAGCACGCGGTGTTGCAGAACGGGATGTGGAAGTACAGCGACAGGTCGCTCGACGAGGCGCCGGGGTCGCCGGCCGCGCGGATGTAGTCGGCCGGATCGAAATCGTCGCGGAATTGCAGCGCGGTGGGATACGACGTATAGCGCGGCCCGTTCGCGCCGTATTTCGCGAGCAAATCGGGACGGAACATCGTGTCGGCAGAACCAGAATGCATGACGGTCTCGCGCTTTTTTTAGATGCTTTCGAGTATATGAACGCGCGATCGGGCTGCATTGTGTAATAACGTCGCAGCCGGCGATGGCACAATGCGGGGTGGGGCTGCCGGACGCCGCGTCCGGTTGCCGCACCGTTTTTTGTTGTTCGTTGTTCGTCGAGAGAGCCGAGTGTCCGTCGAAATACCTGTTCGCCCGGCGCCCGCCGAAGTCCCGCCGCCGCATGCGTGCCGCGAGGGCTGCGGCGCGTGCTGCATCGCGCCGTCGATTTCCAGCCCGATTCCGGGCATGCCCGACGGCAAGCCGGCCGGCGTGCGCTGCGTGCAGCTCGGCGACGACCTGCGCTGCATGATCTTCGGCCGGCCCGAGCGCCCCGCGTGCTGCTCCGGGCTGCAGCCGTCCGCCGACATGTGCGGCGCGTCGCGCGACGACGCGCTCGCGTGGCTCACGCGCCTCGAGGCCGCGACGCGGCCGGCGCATCCAGGAGAGAGTTCAGCATGACCGTTCCTCGCGCGCCCGGCCGGCGCCGTTTTCTCGCTGCCGCTATCGGCGCCGTCGGCGTGTGCGTATCGCTTGCCGCGTGCGCGTCGACGTTCCCGTTCATCCCCGATCACTACACGTTCTCGCGCGGCGACGTGCAGAAGGCCGTCGCGCGCAAGTTTCCTTACCAGAAGACGGTCGCGCAGGTCGTCGACGTGTCGCTCGCGAACCCGGCCGTCAACCTGCTGCCCGACCAGAACCGCGTCGCCGTGCAGCTCGACGCGAATTTCGCGAGCCCGTTCCTGCGCGGGCCCGTCAGCGGCAAGTTCACCGTGTCGGGCCAGCTCGCGTACGACGCGCCGAGCCGCTCGGTCGTGCTGCGGGCGCCGGCCGTCGACAGCCTCGTGCTCGACGGCGACGCGCAGATGTACGCGCAGCAGGTCGGCGCGGCCGCCGGCCTGCTCGCGACGCAGTTGCTGACCAACTATCCGATCTACACGTTCAAGCCGGAACAACTGCAATTTGCCGGGGTGAACTACGAACCCGGTACAATTACGATCCTTACAAACGGCATACGCGTGGCGATCGTCGAAAAGTGACGACGGGGCGCGCACGGCCGGGTGGGCCGCACGCGCAAGAGTGGCCTTTTCTTTCGACCATTTCGGAGTTGGGCCACGGATGGACTGGATCCTGATCTGCAAGGCATTGATCCTCGGCGTCGTCGAGGGGCTGACGGAATTCCTGCCGGTGTCGAGCACCGGTCACCTGATCGTCGCGGGCAGCTTCCTGAATTTCAACGATTCGCACGCGAAGACGTTCGACGTCGTGATCCAGTTCGGCGCGATCCTCGCGGTCTGCTGGGAATACCGGCAACGGATCGTGTCCATCGTGTCCGGGCTGCCGAGCCGGCCCGATGCGCGGCGCTTCACGCTGAACGTCGTGATCGCGACGATTCCCGCGATCGCGCTCGGCCTCCTGTTCGAGAAGAAGATCAAGGCCGTGCTGTTCTCGCCGGTGCCCGTCGCGTTCGCGCTCGTCGTCGGCGGCGCGATCATCCTGTGGGCCGAGGCGCGGCAGCGCGAACGCAGCGAGCCGCCGCGCGTGATGTCGGTCGATGCGCTGACGCCGCTCGACGCGCTCAAGGTCGGTATCGCGCAGTGCTTCGCGCTGGTGCCCGGCATGTCGCGCTCGGGCTCGACGATCATCGGCGGGATGCTGTTCGGTCTCGACCGACGCGTGGCCACCGAATTCTCGTTCTTCCTCGCGATTCCGATCATCTTCGGCGCGACGCTCTACGAAACCGTCAAGGACTGGCAGGCGTTTACCGTCGATTCGCTCGGCCTGTTCGCGCTCGGGCTCGTCGCGGCGTTCGTCAGCGCGTTCGTGTGCGTGCGCTGGCTGCTGCGCTACGTCGCGACGCATGACTTCACGGTGTTCGCGTGGTACCGGATCGCGTTCGGGCTGTTCGTGCTGCTGGTGGGTTACAGCGGGTGGTTGAACTGGGCGTGAGGCCAGGCAGACACGCCGGGCGGGTCCGGCGCGCATCGCAGGCATCATGAAAAACGGCCTGATCGGCATTTGCCGATCAGGCCGTTTTATTTGGCGGGGCCCGCCGAGTCGTGCGCTGGCCCCGGGCGTTTAGCCTGCGCGCTTGCGGAACACCAGATCCCACACGCCGTGGCCGAGCCGCAGCCCGCGCCGTTCGAACTTCGTCACCGGACGGTAGTCGGGGCGCGGCGCGTAGTCGGCGGCCGTGTTCTCGAGCGTCGGTTCCGCGCCGAGCACTTCCAGCATCTGCTCCGCGTAGTTCTGCCAGTCGGTCGCGCAGTGCAGGTACGCGCCGGGCTTCAGGCGCGACGCGAGATGCGCGACGAGCGGCGGCTGGATCAGCCGGCGCTTGTGGTGACGCGCCTTGTGCCACGGATCGGGGAAGAAGATGTGCACGCCGTCGAGGCTTTCCGGCGCGATCATGTGCTCGATCACCTCGACCGCGTCGTGCTGGATGATGCGGATGTTCGGCAGATCCTGCTCGCCGATCAGCTTCAGCAGCGCGCCGACGCCCGGCTCGTGCACCTCGACGCCGAGGAAGTCGTCGCCCGGGCGATGCGCGGCGATTTCCGCGGTCGACGCGCCCATCCCGAAACCGATCTCGAGGATGCGCGGCGCGCTGCGGCCGAAGATCGCGTCCCAGTCGGGCAGTTCCGGCGCATACGGGACGACGAAGCGCGGGCCGAATTCGTCGAGCGCACGGCGCTGGCCGGTCGACACGCGGCCGGCGCGCGTCACGAAGCTGCGGATGCGGCGGTGGTGCAGCGGGTTGACTTCGTCGGCGCCTTCGGTGGCTTGGTCGGCTTCGTCGGGAATGGCGTCGTCGTGCGGCGGCAGGCCGGCTTCGTTCGGATCGTCGTGCATCATCGGTACAGAGAAAGGCTCGGTTCGGGCGAGGGCATCGGGCGCGCGGGACGCGCCGGCGCGGTACAAAAAAGCCGCCTTCGACGAGGCGGCTGGCGCGCGGTTGCGGAACGTGGCGACGGGAGCGGCGATACGCCGTCAAGCCGTTGATCCTTAAGGATTTCCCGTTCAGCCAACCGGAAAGAGCCGGATTATGGACTGGTTTGATCGGGCTGGCAAGGTAGCGCGGGTCGCCGCCGGGTTCCGCTGGGGCCGGCGCGAACGTGCTCCGGTCCGGGGCCATATCTCGCGAAGGCCGAAGTGTGTGCCGCTTCGGCGCCCGTTTCGGCGACCGGGCGTGGCGCGTGTCACGCGATGCGTTGATCGAGCCGGCGGCGCGTGATCGCCTTGATCTGGTTCAGCGCGTGGTCGAGTTCGAATACGGTGTCGTACGCTCCGCGGCTTTCCAGTTCGAAGAAGATGCCGGCCTTCGTGTGTTCGCACTATGTCTTGCTGCCGGGCGATTGAGTAGAATCGCTGACGCAGCCGGCGTGACCGGATGTGTCAGACGCGCGTAGCCTGATGAAAAATGAATAGTGCGCGTTTCGTTCCGAATGCTCGCGGCCAGAACGACAAGAAGGGGTAACGGCCGCCTGATGCTTCATGGTCGATCGATGGTTGTTTTCGCAACGGTCGTGAGAAAGGACGCGTCGGAATGATCCACGACCAATGGCCTTTGGGGAGAAAAGCCATGAGTGAAACAACTTTTGTACGTCGCAAAGTCGGCAGCGGCCCGGCGATGCTCGCGCTTGCCGAGTGCGTGATCGCCGGTATCGCCGGCATTTCAATCGTGAGCGATCCGGGCAGCGTTGCCGGCGCGTCAGGATTCGGTGCGATCGGCGCGGCACTGGTCGTCGCGGTCCTGTGCGGCGTCGTTTCGCTGGGTGGTCTCGTTTGGGCGATCAGCGCGTTGCTCCACGCGAACGAAGATGCCGGAGCGGATGCCGTGCCGGCGTATTGCGCGATCGTTCTTCATGGTTTGCTGTGCTTACCCTTCCTCATCGTGATTTTTGCGGGCGGCATGAGGTAGGCGCCGGGCTTTTCGTCACGAACTAGCGATCGGGAAGACCTTGCGATGGGCGCGTGACGGAAGTGATTCGCCGCACACATTCGGGATCGGATATCGCTGGGAGGGGAGGTGCGGCTGCCGCCGGAAACCCCTGCAAGCTTTGCGCGGCAAGGGTTGGAGAAAGACTGGAGCGGGCGATGGGAATCGAACCCACGTCATCAGCTTGGGAAGCTGAGGTAATGGCCATTATACGACGCCCGCAGAACGCGTAATTCTACAGGGTTTGGCAGCGATGTTGCAAGTGAGGCATCTGGAACGCCGGCAAATGGCTTTGCGTTCTCCAATGGTGACCCATCCCGATGCTCCGGCTACGCGAGCAGGCCGGCCGTGACATCGGGGCGCCAAGGCTCGAACGAAATACGCCGGCGGCACGCTTGCACGCAACCCGGTGTCGAAAATTGACGACTCGGTGTCGGAAGCATACAAGTCGCGACAACGCTTTCGAACTAACGTGACAGGCCTCTCATCCGATCGTTAGTCTGGAGCCGACATGTCCGATTTCATCACCGTTTTGCGCAAAACCTGCCCGACGCCTGTCCTTGATGCGACCAAGTGGAAGCGCATTGGCGGCGATCCGCACACCGTGAACCTCAACGCGTACGTCTCGAAGGACGGCAGCAAGATCATGGGCACCTGGATCTGCACGCCGGGCAAGTTCGAGGTGAACTACGAGAAATGGGAGTACTGCCACTTCCTCGACGGCTACTGCATCATCACGCCGGAAGGCGAGGAGCCGGTGCACCTGAAAGCCGGCGACGTGTTCGTGATCGAGCCCGGCATGAAGGGGACGTGGGAAGTGGTCGAGACGGTGCGCAAGTACTTCGTCTTCGCCTGAGCGGGGCTGTAGATTCGATCCAATCCAGGCGTACCGTCATCGCCTCACATCCTCCCGGCTCATGGAGCCGGGACGGCGACCGAGGATTCCGGCTCGGTCAAACTCGATTCGGTTCGGAAATAGTGCGCCGAGCGTGGTCACAGGCTCGGCGCGCTCCCGCTATCCGACTCCAACCCATGATGAATTCGACGCGCGATTGTCCGGCAACGACACGATGACGATTCTCGCCACCGATCCTGCACACCGTCACGCAAACCCCTAAGATGCAGTGAACCGCCCACCGCTTCCGCTGCAGCGCATGAACCTTCCGCCTGTGCCGGACGCCCCTCCGGAGCCCCGGCCATGCGCATCACCGCGATCCACGAACGCGCGATTCCCGTGTCCCGCTATGCCGATCCGGCGATTCCGTCCGGTGGCCTGACGACGAGCGTCGTCGCGGTCGTCACCGACGTCGTGCGCGACGGCCGCCCGGTGACGGGCTACGGCTACGCGTCGATCGGCCGCTTCGCGCAGGGCGGCCTGATCCGCGAACGGTTCGCGCCGCGTCTGCTGGCCGCTGCCGACACGCTCGCCGACGAAGCCGGCACGAACCTCGACCCGTTTCGCGCCTGGCGCGCGATGATGGCCGGCGAGAAGCCGGGCGGGCACGGCGAACGCTGCGTCGCGGTCGGCATGCTCGACATGGCGATCTGGGACGCCGCCGCGAAGATCGCCGACCTGCCGCTGCATCGCTTTCTCGCCGGTCGCCTCGGACGTACGGCGGCGCCGCGCGTGCGCGTGTACGCGGGCGGCGGCTACCGCTATCCACATGACGATCTCGCACACCTGTCCGACGAGATGCGTCGGATCGTCGATCTCGGCTACACGCACGCGAAGATCAAGATCGGCGGCGCGGATCTCGAGCAGGACCGGCGCCGCATCGACGCCGCGGCCGCGTACCTTGTCGGCCCTTCGCATCTCGCAGTCGACGCGATGAACACGTACGACGCGACGACCGCCTACCGGGCCGTCGACATGCTCGCGCCGTTCGACCTCTGGTGGTTCGAGGACATCTGCGACCCGCTCGATCTGCCGCTCCAGGCAGACGTCGCTACACGGTACGCACCGCCGATCGCGGCGGGCGAAGCGCTGTTCTCGCTCGCGGAAGCGAAGCTGCTCGACCGTTACGGCGGCCTGCGCGCCGACCGCGACGTGCTGGTGTTCGATCCCGTGCATAGCTACGGGCTACCGGGCTATCTGCAGATCGTCGATCACTTCGTGTCGCGCGGCTGGCGGCGCGATTCGTTCTGGCCGCACGGCGGCCATCTGTTCTCGCTGCACGTCGTCGCGGCGCTCGGGCTCGGCGGCGCGGAAGTCAGCCCGTTCGCATTCCATCCGTTCAGCGGACTGGCCGATGGCGAAATCGTCGACGCGGGATACGCACGCGTGCCGCAGGCGCCGGGCATCGGTTTCGAACTGCATGCCCACGCGCGCGACGCATTTCACGCGGTATCGGAATCGGGCGGCTGACGTCTAAAGTGGAACAGGTGCGGCGGAATCAGCAGCACCCAGGATGAACGAGCCCGGTACGCGCGACGGGGCGGCACAAGGTACGCCACACCGCGCAGTTCACGCGCCCTCGACATTCCCGGCTGCCCATTCCGGCCGCTGCCCGAGCGTGTCGAACAGCCGGACGATTTCGGCCTTCACCTTCTGCACCGCGTTGCTGACGAGCGCCGTGTCGTGCCAGCACAGCGACAGGTCGCGCGCGAACAGCCGATGCGCGACCGTCGACAGCTTGAGCTTGCGCTCCGCGATCTCGACGTGCGCGGCCGTCCACGGCAGGATCGTCACGCCTAGCTGCGCCATCACGGCCGCGAACAGCAGCCCGGTCGAGCTCGCCTCGAAACCGATCTCGTACGACAGCCCGGCCTCGCGCATCGCCCAGTCGACGCGGTTGCGGATCGTGTTCGGCGCGCTCGGCAACACGAGCGGCATCCGCGCGATCGCGTCGAGCGGGACGGGCGCATCCGGCACCGGAAAGCCGGGCCACGTGATCAGGTACAGCGTCTCCGTCAGCAGCCGGCGAATCGCGATGCCGCGCGTATCGACCGCGTCGACGACGATCGCGAGATCGAGCCTCGCGCGTTCGAGCAGCGTGTCGAGATCGGCGCTCGGCGCTTCGATCAGCTCCAGCATGATGCCCGGATAACGTTCGCGTACCACCTGCGCGAGCGGGATCGCCAGCACGCGCGCGGTGCTGGACGGCATCCCGACCGTCACGCGGCCCTGCGGCGTCTCGGCGTCTCGGCGCAGCAGCTCGCGCGTGCCGTCGGCCTGGCGCAGCAGTTCGAGCGCGTGCCGGTACAGCGTGCGGCCGGCGGCGGTCGGCGCGACGCCGCGCACGCTTCGTTCGAGCAACTGCATCCCGAGATCCTGCTCGAGATTGCGCATCTGCTGGCTCACCGCCGGCTGCGCGACGTGCAGCGCCTCGCTCGCGTGCGTGACGTTGCCGCATTCGACGACCTTCACGAAATAGCGCAACTGTCTCAAGTCCATCGCCGCCGTCTCCCGATTCAAGCCCGATTCAAGCCATAAGCCAATCCGATCGAGCAAGATGAATATCATATTTTTCGGCGATCGCTGACGTTTCTATACTCGTCTCACAAAAGAGCCCGACTGCCGGCCATCCCGGACCGGACGCGGCGCAAGAGCCGGCTCAGCCGGCAAGGAGACGAAGATGTTCAAGGCGATCGACGCGCCGGCGGCCGGCGCGAAGCCGCGGCGCACGCCGCTCACGCGCGAGCAGGTGAAGGGTTTCTGGGCCGTGTACGCGGGCTGGGTGCTCGACGGCGTGGATTCGGTGATCTACGCGCTCGTGCTGATTCCCGCACTGACCGAACTGCTGCCGGCGTCCGGCATCGCGGCGACGCCCGCGAATCTGGGGATGTACGGCTCGATCCTGTTCGCGCTGTTCCTGATCGGCTGGGGGCTGTCGTTCATCTGGGGGCCGCTCGCCGACCGCTTCGGCCGCGTGCGCACGCTCGCGGCGAGCATCCTGATCTATTCGGTGTTCACCGGCGCGGCCGCGTTCGTACACGACGTGTGGGCGCTGGCCGCGTGCCGGCTGATTGCCGGGATCGGCGTCGGCGGCGAATGGGCGCTCGCGGGCACCTACGTCGCCGAGAGCTGGCCGGAGGACCGCCGCAAGATGGGCGCCGGCTACCTGCAGACGGGCTACTACTTCGGCTTCTTCATCGCGGCCTGCCTGAACTACACGATCGGTGCGACCTACGGCTGGCGCGCGATGTTCCTGTGCGGGCTGGCGCCCGCGCTGCTCGCGGTGTTCACGGTGATGCGCGTGAAGGAGCCGGGGCAGTGGCGCCGGCACGACGCGCGCGACGGCGACGTGGCCGACGCGCGGCGCGCGCATCCGCTGCGCGAGATCTTTGCGCCGGCGTTCCTGCGTCGCACGCTGACGAGCGCGAGCCTCGTCGGCGTCGCGATCGTCGGGCTGTGGGCCGGCTCAGTCTACGAGGCGAGCGCGGTCACCTCGCTGGCGACACGCGCGGGCATCGATCACGTCGGGGCGTTGCGGCTCGCGTCGATCGGCGCGGCGATCCTGTCGTGCGCGACGATTGCCGGCTGCCTGGTGGCGCCGTGGCTGTCGGAACGGCTCGGCCGGCGTACCGCGCTCGGCGTGTATTTCGCGGGGATGGCCGGCTCGATCGTGTTCGCGTTCGGCTGGGCGTTCTACCAGCCGAACGGGCTCGCCGCGTTCATGGTGTCGCTGGCATTCCTCGGTTTCTTCGGCGGCAACTTCGCAATCTTCTCGCTGTGGTTGCCCGAGCAATATCCGACACGTGTGCGGGCCACCGCGTTCGCGTTCAACGCGTCGGTCGGCCGCTTCATCGGCGCGGGCGTGAACTTTGTGCTCGGCGCCGCGATTCACGGTTACGGATCGCTCGGCGTGCCGGTCGCATGGACCGCGGCCGTGTTCGGGCTCGGCATCCTGATCCTGCCGTTCGCGGTCGAAACGCGGCATCAGACGCTGCCCGAGTGAGCGGCGCACCGCAGTCGCTCGGAAACGAGACACACCCCGTCATCAATATCAGGAGTCCGGAATGCAGGCATTAACAGGAATCAGGGTCGTCGATCTGAGTCGCGCGCTGTCGGGGCCGTTCTGCTCGATGGTGCTCGCCGATCTCGGCGCCGACGTGATCAAGGTCGAGTCGGGGCCGCACGGCGACATGAGCCGCGCTTGGGGGCCGTTCGATCGCGGCGTGAGCACGTACTACCTGTCCTGCAACCGCAACAAGCGCGGCATCTGCGTGGACTTCCGGCAGCCGGCCGGCCTCGACGTCGTGCGGCGCCTGATCGCGCAGGCCGACGTCGTGATCGAGAATTTCAAGGCCGGCACGATGGACGCGATGGGGCTCGGCTATGCCGCGCTGAGCGCGCGCGACCCGCGGCTCGTGATGGGCAGCGTCACCGCGTTCGGCCCGCGCGGTCCGCTGCGCGACTGGCCGGGCTTCGATCAGATCGCGCAGGGCTATGCGGGGCTGATGAGCCTCACCGGTTTCCCCGACGGCGAGCCGACCCGCACGGGTACCGCGATCGGCGATCTCAGCTCGGGGATGTGGGTCGCGACCGGCGTGATGGCCGCGCTGTTCGAGCGCGAGCGCACCGGGCGCGGCCAGCATGTCGGCACGTCGCTGCTCGAAAGCCTGGTTGCGCTGTTGAGCGTGCACGGGCAACGCTACCTGAGCCTCGGCGACGTGCCGCGCCGCACCGGCAATGCGCATGCGGTGATCGCGCCGTACGGCGTGTTCGAGACGGCCGACGGCCCGCTCAACCTCGCGCCGATCACGACCGACATGTGGCTGCGGCTGTGCCGGTTGCTGGATCTGCCCGAACTGCCGGACGATCCGCGCTTTGCGACCAACGATGCGCGCGTCGCGCATCGCGACGAATTGAAGGCGCTGCTCGAAAGCCAGCTGCGCACACGCGGCAAGCGCGAATGGACGCAACGGTTCGTCGAGGCCGGGCTGCCGGCCGGGCCGATCCATACGCTCGATGAAGTATTCGACGATCCGCAGCTCGCGCATTGCGGGCTGGTCGAGCCGGTCGCGCATCCGACGCTCGGCACGCTGCGCCAGGTCGTCACGCCGCTCGGCGGGATGGGCGACGACGTGCCGGCGCCGCGCACGCGCCATGCGCCGCCGCTGCTCGGCGAGCATACGGTCGACGTGCTGCGCGAAGCCGGCTACGGCGACGATGCGATCGACGCACTGCTGGCCGGCCGCGCGATCTTCCAGGCGGATGCGGTGGCGGAGGCCGTGCAATGACCGACGTGACGAAACACGACGGGGCGTCGACCGTGACGGTCGACCTGATCGGCGAGCGGATCGCGCGCGTGCGCTTCGCGAATCCGGCGCGACGGCATGCACTCGACGCGCCGTTGCTCGATGCGCTCGTCGCGCGCCTTGATGAACTTGCCGTGCTTCGTCCGCCTCCCGTCGTGATCCTGTCGAACGACGGCAGCGGCGACGTGTGGAGCGCGGGGCACAACCTGCGCGAACTGGCCGACGATCGCGATCCGCTCGCGTACGGCAAGCCGCTCGAACGCGCGCTGCGGCGCGTGCGGAGCTATCCGGGCGCGGTGATCGCGGCGGTGGCCGGATCGGCGTGGGGCGGGGCGGTCGATCTCGTGATGAGCTGCGATCTCGTCGTGGCGGCGCGCGACGCACGTTTCGCGATGACGCCGGCGAACATCGGCCTGCCGTATTCGACGAGCGGCCTGCTGCGCTTCTGCGACAACCTGCCGATCCACGTGCTGAAGGAGATGTTCTTCTGCGCGCAGCCGCTCGATGCGGAGCGCGCCGCGCATCACGGGCTCGTGAACCGGCTCGCTGACGCGGGCGGGGTCGACGACGCGGCGCTCGACGTCGCGCGCACGATCGCCGCGAAGGCGCCGCTCGCGGTGCACGCGGTGAAGGAGCAGTTGCGCGTGCTGCAGGATGCGCGGCCGTTGCCGGCCGACGCGTTCGAACGGATTGCGGAATTGCGCCGGCAGGCGTGCGAAGGCGCGGATTTCGACGAAGGGCTGCGCGCGTTCGCGGAACGGCGCGCGCCGCAGTTTCGCGGGATTTAGGCGATCACACGACGGCCCGGTACGACCACGGCGGCGGTGTGTTACACGCCGCCGAGCGTGTGCACGCCGACGAACAGCAGTGCGCCGATTGCGATCAGCAACAGCGCGTGAACGCGCGTGTAGATCACGCACAGCGTCGATGCAACCGCGATCGCGCGGGCGGCCCAGCCGCCGTCGAGCGCCTGCAACAACACCCACACCGACGCGAGGATCATGCCGGCCGCGACCGGGCGCAGGCCGGCTTCGAGCGCGACCTGCCATCGCGCGCCCCGGTGTCGCCGCCAGAGATGCGCGACGCCGTAGATCAGGAACGCGGTCGGGCCGAACAGCGCGAGCGTCGCGATCACCGCGCCCCAGAAGCCGGCCACCTGCCAGCCGATCAGCGTCGCCAGCAGCGAGCCGGGGCCCGGCGCCATCCGTGCGATCGCGAAGTCGTTCACGAATTGCGTGGCGCTCATCCAGTGATGGACATCGACGACTTGCCGCTGGATGTCCGCGATGACCGCCTGCCCGCCGCCGATCGTCGCGATCGATAGCGGTGCGAACACGCCGAACAGTGCTGCGTAGCGCGCCGATGCGTTCATCGTGCGCCGCTTCCGGTCGGTGTGGCGGCCGCGCGGCGGTATTCGAGCGCGACGCTCAGCGTGCCGCCGATCAGCACGGTCCATACAAGCGGCCAGTGCAGGACCGCAACCGACACGAAGGTGAGCGTCATCACCGCGAACGGCAGCACGCGGCGCGGTAACCGGCGCACCGCGGTGATCGCCATCGAGATCGACAGCCCGATCGCCGCGGCCGCCGCGCCGGCGAGCGCGACATGCGTGAGCGGGAAGCGCGTGAGGGTCGAGAACGCGATGCCGAACAGCACGATCAGCACGGCCGGCGGCGCGATGATGCCGGTGAAGCCGGCCACCGCGCCGCGCCATCCGGCGAGCCGGTAGCCGATCCAGATCGCGAGATTCTTCACGTTGACGCCCGGCAACGCTTGCGATAGCGCGAGGCCATTGAGGAACGCCTCTTCGTCGAGCCAGCGCCGCTCGTGCACGAAGTCGCGCATCATCCGCGCGCTGAGCCCGCCGCCGAAGCTGGTCAGGCCGATCTGCGCGAACGCGACGAACAGCGCGAGGACGCCCGGCAGTGGTGCGTCGCCTGCGGGCGGTGCAGATGGCGGCGTAGTGGAGGTCGGATGCATCGGGCTCAGGCACGTGGCGATCGGGGATCGCCCATGTTAGCAAGCGCTGCCTGTCGGCACGCTGACATGGGTTCGGCACGAGCGCGATGCGGCCCGCAACCGATTCGGCCCGTACGAGCGCGCCGCGCGCTACGCGTGCACCACCGTCACACCCGCGGCCTCGATCGGCTTCGTCAGCGCGGCGTCGGTTTCCTTTTCGACGACGATCGTCTGCGCCAGCGTGATGTCGCCGATCACGAACGACGACGCCGCGCGCAGCTTCGACTGCGACGCGAGCACGACCGTCTCGGCCGCGCGTTCCGCCAGCGCGCGCTTGATCGCCGCTTCCTCGAAATCGCCGGTGCTCAGGCCAGCTACCGGATGCACGCCCGTGACGCCCATGAAGTAAAGGTCTGCGTGAATGCGCGCGATGCCTTCCATCGCTGCCGCGCCGACCGCGACGATCGAGTGCTTGTAGAGCCGCCCGCCGATCAGGATCACGTCGATCGACGGATGCGCGGCCAGCGCAACCGCGACGCTCGGACTGTGCGTGACGATCGTCGCATGCAGGTCGGCCGGCAACTGGCCGACGAGCAGCGCGGAGGTCGTGCCGCCGTCGACGATCGCTACCTGCCCGGGCGCGATCATCTGTGCAGCCCGCCGCGCGATGCGCCGCTTTTCCGTGGTTTCGAGCGCCTCGCGCTGCGCGAACGGCGCGACGGCCGGCGACGCCGGCAGCGCGCCGCCATGCACGCGCTGCAGCAGCCCTTCGGCCGCGAGTTCGCGCAGGTCGCGGCGCACCGTGTCTTCGGACACGCCGAATTGCACGCTCAGCTCGGCGGCCAGCACCTGGCCATCGCGTGCGAGCGCATCGAGGATCGCCTTCTTGCGTTGCGTCGTCAGCATCGTGGTTGCACGAAAATTCTTGAAATTGCACGAATCTGCACGTTACCATGGGCGCCGTCCTTTGTCGAACCGGAGGCTGCAATGGCTGCAACGCGGGAACGGGTCCGCATCGTCGATACGACGGTGCTGTCCGATGACTGGTATGTGCTGCGGAAGGTGACGTTCGATTTCATGCGCCGCGACGGAACGTGGCAGCGCCTGAGCCGCGAGACCTACGATCGCGGCAACGGCGCGACGATCCTGCTGCGTCATGCCGAGACGGGCGACGTGCTGCTGACGCGGCAGTTCCGGATGCCGGCGTTCGTGAGCGGGCACGACGGCATGCTGCTCGAAGCGGCCGCCGGGCTGCTCGACGACGAAACGCCGGAAGCGCGCATCTGCGCGGAGGCCGAGGAGGAGACCGGCTATCGCGTGCGTGGCGTGCGCAAGGTGTTCGAGGCGTTCATGAGCCCGGGTTCCGTGACGGAGAAGCTGCATTTCTTCGTCGGCGAATACGATGCGTCGCTGCGCACCGGCGCCGGCGGCGGCGTCGCGGAGGAGGGCGAGGATCTCGAGGTCGTCGAGATGCCGCTGCAGGCGGCGCTGGACGCGGTCGAGCGCGGCGAGATCGTCGATGCGAAGACGATCATGCTGCTCCAGTACGTCGCGCTGCGGGAAACCGCGGGCGCGTGCGCCGCATGACGCCGCGGCTCGTGCTGGTCGCTGGCCCCTATCGCAGCGGCACGGACGGCGACCCCGCGCGCATCGCCGCGAACCTGCACCGGCTGGAAGCCGCGGCGCTCGCCGTGTATCGCCGCGGGCACGTGCCGATGATCGGCGAATGGGTGTCGCTGCCGCTCGCGGCCGCGGCCGGGTCGACGCAGGTCGGCGACGCGATCGGCGAAACGTTCCTGTATCCGGCCGCGCACCGGCTGCTGCGACGCTGCGATGCGGTGCTGCGCATCGACGGCGCATCGCGCGGGGCGGATGCGGACGTGGCGCTTGCGCGGCAAATCGGCAAGCCGGTCTATTTCTCGGTCGATGAGATTCCGGTTGCGCAGGGCGATTCGGCTGACTGAGCAAGCGTGGGCGCCGGGTTGCGGTGCCGCCGGTGCGACGCTTGCGGACAGCCGGTACTCGCATCGCCGGCTGCCGCACGCGCGCAGCGCCACGCAGTGGCGTTGCCGATGCAGCGCGGCGCCCGAACCGGCGTATGATCGCGACGCCACTCGCGCAATGTTCGACGCCACCGCTTCTCCATCATGCCGTTTTCCGATCCCGCCGACTCCGCCGACTCCGCCGCCGCGTCGCTTCCCGCCGATCTCGTCGCGTCCGCCGTCGACGCACTCGCGCGCGCCGACGCATTGCTCGTCACGGCCGGCGCGGGCATCGGCGTCGATTCCGGGCTGCCCGATTTTCGCGGCACGGACGGCTTCTGGCGTGCGTATCCGGCGCTGCGCCACGAGCGTTTCGAATTCCACGAGATCGCGTCGCCGCACGCGTTTCGTGCGCGTGCGCCGCTCGCATGGGGGTTCTACGGGCACCGTCTCGCGCTCTACCGCGCGACGGTGCCGCACGCGGGCTTCGCGATCCTGCGCCGCTGGATCGACGCGATGCCGAACGGCGGCTTCGCGCTGACCAGCAACGTCGACGGCCAGTTCCAGAAAGCCGGCTTCGATCCGGCGCGCATCGTCGAGATCCACGGCTCGATTCATGCGATGCAGTGCCTGCGCCCGTGCACGGACGACACGTGGGACGCGGCGCCGTTCGTGCCGGAGGTCGACGAAGCGACGTGCCGCCTGGTGGGCGACATGCCGCGTTGCCCGCACTGCGGCGGGCTCGCGCGGCCGAACATCCTGATGTTCGGCGATACCGGCTGGCTCGGTGCGCGCTACGACGCACAGGAGCGCGCACTGGAAGACTGGATCGCGCGGGCCGGGCGCGTCGCCGTGGTCGAGATCGGCGCGGGCACCGCGATTTCGACCGTGCGCCAGTTGAGCGAACGGCTCGGTGCCGACGTGATCCGCATCAACGCGCGCGAAGCGCATGCGCGCCGGGCGGACGTGATCGGGCTGAAGGGCGGCGCGCTGGCGACGCTGAACGCGCTTGAGCGCGCGTGGCGCGGCGGCTGAGCCCCGCGCCTCGCGTCGACCCGCCGAAGCCGCGCGATGACGGCCGTGCGGCGAGCGCCTGCACGAGCGCCGGCCATTGCGGCACGCTCGCGCTTGCGCCGTCGACCTGGAACCAGCCGGTTGCCCCAGACATATGATCGAGTCGCACGCCGCGAAACCGCCGGACGGATTCGCGTCGTAGCTGGCGTCGAGCCCCCGCGCCTGCCGGCCACGGAATGCGCATGTGGCCCGGCCCGTCGGCATTGCCGGCGCGGCGCGATTCCGCATACAGTTCAGCGTAGGCCGCGTGCGCCGCGCGGCGCCGTCCGTGAGGAGTGCCCTTGTTCTATTCGATCGTCGCGATCTTCGTCGGCGCCGGGCTCGGCGCGTTGCTGCGCTGGTTCCTGAGCCTCGCGCTCAACGCGTTCTTTCCCGCGGTGCCGCTCGGCACGCTCGCGTCGAACCTGCTCGGCGGCTACGTGATCGGCGTGGCTGCCGTCTTATTCACGGCCCGCGTCGGGTTGCCGCCCGAGTGGCGGCTGTTCGTGATCACCGGGTTTCTCGGCGGCCTCACGACGTTCTCGACCTATTCGGTCGAAGTGATGACGCACGCGCTCGAGGGCGAATTCGGATGGGCGTTGGCGGTGGCTGCCCTACACTTGACTGGATCGTTCGCGTTGACGGCGCTCGGCATGTGGACCGCGCGCGCGTGGCTCGCGGCGGCCTGAGCGGGCCGCCATCGGAGGGAGCGATGGACAGGGTCTTTTTGCGCTTCTACGTGCACGAGCAGCACCGGCTGCACTGGAAGCCGCTGTGGGAGTGGCTGCTGGAAGAGGCGAACCGGATGGGCGTCGCGGGCGGGTCCGCGTTTCGCGCGATGGCCGGTTTCGGCCAGCATCGCGTGCTGCATGAGGATCGCTTTTTCGAACTGCAGGGCTCGCTCGCGATCGAGGTCGAATTCATCGTCACCGAGAACGAGGCGCAGCGGCTGCTCGAGCGGCTGTCGCACGAGAAAGTGCGGGTGTGCTACGCGATGATGCCGGCGCAGTTCGGCGTGATCGACACGCTCGGCGCACCGCCGGCGCAGGGGCCGGCGGCGTAGGGTGGCGTCGAATCAGATGCCGAACATCGTCAGCGACACGGCGGCGCGCGTGACGATCATCAGCAGCACCTGCACGATCACGAACAGCAGGATCGGCGACAGGTCGATGCCGCCGAGGTTCGGGATCACGCGGCGCAGCGGGTTCAGGAACGGCGCGGTGAGCTGGTAGAGGATCGGCATCGCCGGCGAGCGCGGGTTGAGCCACGACAGCAGCGCCATCAGGATCGTCATCCAGATCATGAGGTTGAGCGCCCACTTCACGACGGTGAGCAGCGCGACCACGACGAGCGTCGCGATCACGGCGGCCGGATCGAAGCCGGCCATCACGACCATCAGCACCACGTAGACGAGCGCGGTGAGCAGCGCGGCGACGACGCTGGCCCAGTCGATGCCGCGTACGCCCGCGATCACGCGGCGCAGCGGCAGCACGAGCCAGTTGGTCGCCTGCAGCACGGCTTGCGTGACGGGGTTGTAGGGCGGCACGCGGACGGCCTGCATCCAGACGCGCAGAATCAGCGCGGCGCCGAATAGCGTGAAGACGGTATTGAGCAGAAAACGGGCGATCTCGCCGAACATCGTTGGCATCCTTTTTATACAGTCAGTAGCGTGCGGCCGCCAACGCCGGTTGGCGGCGCATCGGCCGACACATTATCACGCCTCGTCTCGCGACGGGGAGGGGTGCGCGGCCACGCGCGCGAGCGACGTTTCGACGGCTTCGGCCAGCGCCGGCAGCGATGCCGGCGGCGTCGCGCGCTTCGCCGCGAGCGCGACCGCGCGGCGCGTCAGCAGCGCGTACAGCGCCGCGTGATCGCCGCCGCGCGCCTCGAGCAGCGCGAGCTGGCGCTCGACGATGCCCGTGTCGCCGCGCGACACCGGCCCGGACAGCGCATTCGCGAGCCCCTTGTCGCGGGCGGTCTCGATCGTGCCGGCGAGCATCGGCAACAGCGCGCGCAGCGCGGCTTCCTCGTCGAAGCCGAGGCCGCGCCACAGCTCGACCGCTTCCGACAGCCCGCACAGCGCGAAGCTCGCCGCGTAGTGGGCGGCCGCGTGATACAGCATCCGGCCGCCGGCCGGAATCGACAGCGGATGGCAGCCGAGTGCGGCGGCAAGTCGCAGCAGCGTCGCGTGCAGCGCACCGTCCGCTTCGATCGTGACCGAGCAGCCGTCGATGCGCGCGAGGTCGGCATCGGTGCCGCCGAACAGATAAAGAGGATGGAAGCCGCCGGTGGCCGCGCCTTGCCGCTTCGCCGGATCGAGCAGCGCGACCGCCGACGCGCCGCTGCAATGGACGACCGCCTGGCCGGCGGCGCGCGATGCGTCGAAGCGCAGCGCCGCGGCGCTCGACGCGAGATGATCGTCGGGCGTCGTCACGAAGATCAGGTCGGCGGCGTCGACCACCTGCTGCGGGGTATCGACCGCGCGGCAGCCGTCGATGCGCGCGGCGAGGCCGGCGGCCGATGCGGGCGTGCGGCTCGCGATCGCGACGACGGGGAAGCCGGCCTGCGCGAAACGCTGCGCGATACAGCGCGCGAGGCGACCGGCGCCGATGAAGCCGAGGCGGGGTGTGTCGGGAAGCGGCATGGCAGCGGATGTAAGCGAAAACGAAGCAGCCGCCAGTATCGCAGGAATGACGGCGGTGTCGCGGAAGGCCGGCTGCACGTATGAATTACCGGTACGCGGTGCAATCGAGGTGCGGGCTGGAGTCCGGCATCGCGGTCGAATCAGGATTGCCGAATCCGACCCCGAAACACTGGGCGCCGCATCCCGCTTGAAATGTCGGCGTGTTGTCTCGAATTTGTAATCGTTCATTACGCACGCGCGCGTGCTGCGCGCGCCGGATCCGGTAAGACTGACCGGTCGTCGTGCAGCGACCCGACTCCTCGGACGGAATCGCGCGACCCGCAAGGCTTGCCGCCCACGCCGGGTCCCGCGCCGGACGGCGGCTTCGACTGCGTGCAATTGCAATTTGCAACAAATGCACGATACGCGCGGGCCGGGTTTTCGCTACATTGCTTCCATGCGACGTGCATGCCCGCCGTTGCCGACAGGAGCGCCAAAAATACCGCTCCAGCAGGAGAATCGAAGTGAAAAAGCTCATTCCGTTCATCGCCGCCGCCGCGCTGGGCCTGGTTGCCGCAAGCGCCGCGCAGGCTCACGTGTCGATCGGGGTCGGCATCGGTATCCCGGTCGCACCCGCGTATCCCGTCTATGCACCGCCGCCGCCCGTGTACTACGCGCCGCCGCCGCCCGTGTATTACGCGCCGGCGCCGGCCTACTATGCACCGCCGCCCGCCGTGGTCGTCGGCGGCTACGGTGGTGGCTACTACGGTCGCCCGTACTGGCGCCATGGTTACGGCGGCTGGGGCCATCACGGCTGGCGTCGCTGATTCGTCTCGCGCGGCCTGACCGCGCGCGGCAAAACGGCGCAGCGTTCCGCGAGGGGCGCTGCGCCGTTTTTCATTGGGGCTGCCATTCCGTGCGCGGCCCGGCAGGGCGGCCGCGATTACACCGCGTGCACGATCAGGTCGCGGTAGCCGCCGACGATCACGCTGTACGAGAAATATGCGAACAGCAGCGCCGACGCGACATGGCACGCACGCATCAGGCCGGCGCCCGCGCGCTTGCGGCCCTGGCTCGCGAGCGTGCACATGAAGAGCGTCCACGCGAGGCCGCCGAGGAAAAAGCCCGACAGGAACACCGACGCGGTCGCCGGGGTGGTCGCACCGGCTTTCGCGATCAGCGCGCCGCCGACTGCCGCGAACCACAGGATCGCGCTCGGCGACGACATCGCGAGCAGCATCCCGCGCACGAAACTGCGTCGCGCGCTCGCCCGCGGCGGCGGTGCGTCGTCTGCGTCGCCGTGGGCTGCCTTGACGGGCGCCAGCGCTTCGCGCGCCATCTTCCACGTGAGGAACAGCAGCACCGCGCCGCCGCCGATCCACACGATCCAGCGCACGGGTTCGAACTGCAGCAGCACGGCCATCCCCGCGAGCGCGAGCGCCGCGTAGACGAGATCGCCGACGCACGACCCGACGCCGAGCCAGAAGCCCGGCCGGAAGCCGTGCGACAGCGTCAGCGACAGCATCGCGACGTTCACGAGGCCGATGTCGAGACACAACGATAGCGACAGAAAGAATCCGTCGGACAGCATGGAGGCGGGCGGAAAGCTCATCTTCTGGGTGCGTGCGGCGATTGCGATGCGCAGGCCGGCGGGCGCCGGCCGCAGGGCGTCAGAGGCCGATCTCCTGCCACAGCCGGTCGACGCGCGCCTTCACGGCCGCATCCATCTCGATCGGGCGGCCCCATTCGCGGCTGGTTTCGCCCGGCCACTTGTTGGTCGCGTCGAGCCCCATCTTCGAGCCGAGTCCGGCCACCGGCGACGCGAAGTCGAGATAGTCGATCGGCGTGCTGTCGACCATCACCGTGTCTCGCACCGGGTCGACGCGTGTCGTGATCGCCCAGATCACTTCCTTCCAGTCGCGGATGTTCACGTCCTCGTCGACGACCACGATGAACTTCGTATACATGAACTGCCGCAGAAAGCTCCACACGCCGAACATCACGCGCTTCGCGTGGCCCGCGTAGCTCTTCTTCATCTGGACGATAGCCATCCGGTAGCTGCAGCCTTCGGGCGGCAGGTAGAAGTCGGTGATTTCCGTGAACTGCTTCTGCAGCAGCGGCACGAACACCTCGTTCAGCGCGACGCCGAGCACCGCGGGCTCGTCGGGCGGCTTGCCCGTGTAGGTCGAGTGGTAGATCGCGTCGCGGCGCATCGTGATGCGCTCGACGGTGAACACCGGAAACCACTCCTGCTCGTTGTAATAGCCGGTGTGGTCGCCGTACGGCCCTTCGAGCGCGTGTTCGTACGCGGCCGCCGCATTGCCGGCCGGCCGTGGCGGTGCGCCGGCCGGCGCGGGGGCAGGGGCGCCTTCCTGCGGATGAATGAAGCCTTCGAGCACGATCTCCGCGCGCGCGGGCACCTGCAGCGTGTCGACGCCGGGCGTCAGGCACTTCGCGAGTTCCGTGCGGCTGCCGCGCAGCAGGCCGGCGAACTGATACTCGGACAGCGAATCGGGCACGGGCGTCACCGCGCCGAGCGTCGTGGCCGGATCGGCGCCGAGCACGACCGCGACCGGATACGGCTTGCCCGGGTTCTGCAGCGCGAACTCGCGGAAGTCGAGCGCGCCGCCGCGATGCGCGAGCCAGCGCATGATCAGCTTGTTGCGGCCGATCAACTGCTGACGGTAGATGCCGAGGTTCTGGCGCGACTTGTTCGGCCCGCGCGTGACCGTCAGGCCCCACGTGACGAGCGGCCCCGCATCGCCGGGCCAGCAGGTCTGGATCGGCAGCTTGTGCAGGTCGACGTCGGCGCCTTCCCAGACGATCTCCTGGCACGGCGGCGACGACACCGACTTCGGCGCCATGTCCCACACCGCCTTCGCGAGCGACAGCAGCTTGCCGGCGTCCTTCAGGCTCTTCGGCGGATCGGGTTCCTTCAGTGCGGACAGCAGGCGCCCGAGATCGCGCAGCGAACCGAGCGCGGCATCGTCGCCCGCATCGACGCCCATCCCGAGCGCGACGCGGCGCGGCGTGCCGAACAGGTTGCCGAGCACCGGGAACGCATGGCCGGGCGGCGCATTGAACAGCAGCGCGGGGCCGCCGGCGCGCAGCACGCGGTCGCACAGCTCGGTCATTTCGAGCACGGGCGACACCGGCTGCGTGACGCGCCGCAGTTCGCCGAGCGCCTCGAGGCGCTGAATGAAATCGCGTAAGTCTTTGTATTTCATGAAGAAGGTCCGGGCCACCCGCAGGGACGGGCAGCGGTGGGCGGGTGCAACGGCCGGCTGCGACCCCGAATCGACCGCCGATTTTACCCGGGCAGCCGCCCGGCCGCCCGGCGCAGAAAAAAGTCGACCGCGCGCAAACCCCCTACGGCACGGGGATTGCGTTCTGAAGAGCGATTCAAAATTACTTTTTGTTATGATTTCGAAGTTTTATAGTGTTGACGATCTATAAAACCCTGCTAGAATCCGCTCACATTGGCTGCAGGGTAAAAGGCTTCGAGCCGCCAATCACCGATCTTTGACGCAGCGCGTCACCGTCCGCCGAATCCTGCACGGCGTCTTCGACGGCTTTTGTCGTAGTCCCAGCCAGCGCTACCAGACGCTGGTTTTTTGCGTGGGTGCCACCGCGTATGCCCGCCTCGCCCACTGTGCGAAGGCGCCGGCCCTCTTACACCGTGGCCTCGAACGGTACTTATACCGTTTCCCCCGATGCTTGCGCGTCCCAACCAAGGCGTGCGGCGTCGTGATTCCGCGGCGCGTTTTCTGTCTCGCCATCGAGCTGAGCGAGCCGCACGAGTCATGTTCATGGGAGATGATCTGAATGAACGCTTGGTTATCGTGGCGTCCCACTGAGCAGCATGCGCAAATCGTGCGCAACATGCTGCGTCGCGGGACGCGTGTCAGTCACCATCTATTCAGCGTTGTCGGCTGTTTTGCTGTCGCGGTTGCGCTTGCACTGTGGCTGCTGCCAACCGTCCGCGGCACGCTCGCCGCGAAGCTGATGCCGGTCGTGTCCGCGGCCGTGCAGGCCGGTCCGGCCCGTCTGCTGTCCGGCCATCCGCTGCCGAACTTCGCGCCTGCCGGCGCGCAGCCGCAGCAGGAAGAGAGTCCCGAAACGGATGCGCTTGCGGTCGGCCTCGATGTCGCACCGGAAACCGCCGCTCAGGGCGCCCAGGGCGATGCGTCCGATCCGGCCCGTAACGGCCCGTCGCCCGTCGCGCTTGCGAAACTGATTCCGATTCAGCGTGTGGCCGCCGATGCCCGCGACGATCGCGCGCTCGCGTCGAACCGCGAACAGGCGCTCGTCGCCACCTATCTGTCGCGCCGTTACCGCGTCGCCCAGGAGCCGCTCGGGCAGCTCGTCAAGGCGGCGTTCCAGACCGGTCGTGACGTCGGCCTCGATCCGCTGCTGCTGCTGTCCGTAATGGCGATCGAGTCGGGCTTCAACCCGTACGCCGAAAGCGGCGTCGGCGCGAAGGGGCTGATGCAGGTCATGTCGAAGGTCCATTCCGACAAGTTCGAGTATTTCGGCGGCACCGACACCGCGCTGCAGCCGCTCGCGAACCTGCAGGTCGGCGCACTGGTGCTGAAGGACTGCATCGCGCGCGGCGGTTCGCTCGCGACCGGCCTGCGCCTGTACAACGGCTCGACGAACCCCGACGACAACGGCTACGGCTCGAAGGTGATGGCCGAACGCGGCCGCCTGCGCGACGTCGCGCGTGGCCGCAGCGTGCCGCTCAACGCGCCGCAGGCGCCCGCGCAACCCGCGAAGCCGATCGTCACCGCCGCTGCCGTGACGGCCGCGGCAGGCGGCGCGAAGCGCGTGCATGCGACGCTCGACGGCACGACGTCGGTCAAGGCGGCGCCGAAGGAAGCCGCCTCGCAGGACGATGCGAGCGTCGATACCGCGAAGCAGTCGCACGGCGATCATTCGGAGCTCGGCGCGTAACGTCACAGGCGCCGCGCGGCGCCGGCCGGCACGACATGCAAAAGGCACCCATTCGGGTGCCTTTTCCTTTTGCGGTACGTGAAGCGGCCGGTGCGCCGGCCGCGGCGTCAGCGTTGGCCGAACAGCGCCGCGAGCCGGTCGACGGCCTCTTCGAGCCGCGAGTAGGCCGTCGCATAGGACAGGCGGATATAGTCGTGCGGCGCATGGACACCGAAGTCCATGCCGGGCACCAGCACCACGCCTGCGTCGTGCAGCATCGCCTGCGTGAGCGCGGCGCTGTCGCCGGCCGCCGGGTGGGCCACGCCGCCGCAATGCGCATACACGTAGAACGCGCCGTCCGGCATCACCGGCACCGTGAAGCCGAGCCGTTCGAGCGCCGGTGCGATGAAATCGCGGCGGCGCTTGAATTCGAGCCGGCGTGTTTCGTAGATGTCGAGCGTCGCGGGTTCGAAGCAGGCGAGCGCCGCATGCTGCGCGAGCGCGGACGGGCAGATGAACAGGTTCTGCGAGAGCTTCTCGAACGTGCCGACGAGCGCGGGCGGCACGACGAGCCAGCCGAGCCGCCAGCCCGTCATGCTGAAATACTTCGAGAAGCTGTTCACGGTGATGACGTCGTCGCCGAACGACAGCGCCGATACGGGCGAGGCGTCGTAGCTGAGCCCCTGGTAGATCTCGTCGACGATCGTGAAGCCGCCGCGTGCGCGCACCGCTTCGACGATCCGCTTCAGTTCGTCCGGTTCGAGCGACGTGCCGGTCGGGTTCGACGGCGACGCGAGCAGCACGCCGCGCGTGCGCGCGTTCCAGTGCGTGCGGACGTCGTTCTCGGTGAGCTGGAAGCGCGCGTCCGGGCCGCTCGGCACGAGCACCGGGCGACCTTCGGCCGCCGCGACGAAGTGCCGGTTGCACGGATACGACGGGTCGGGCATCAGCACTTCGTCGTCGCGGCCGACCAGCGCGAGGCACGCGAGCAGCAGCGCGGCCGATGCGCCGGCCGTCACGACGATCCGCTCGGGGGCGATCGTGAGGCCGTACGCGCGCGCATAGTGCGCGGCGATCGCCTCGCGCAGCGGCGCGATGCCGAGTGCGCTCGTGTACTGCGTGACGCCGCGGCGCAGCGCGGCCGCGGCGGCCTCGACGACCGGCTCCGGCGCGGTGAAATCCGGCTCGCCGATGCCCATGTGGATAACATCGCGCCCCAAGGACTCGAGCCGCTGTGCCTCCTTCATCAGTTCCATCACATGGAAGGGCTGGATCGCGTCGACGCGTGCGGCGAGCGTGACGAGCGAATCGGCGGTGGTATTCATCGGCGGGCAGGGCGGAGGGGGAAAAGAATGAAAAACGGGCGCTTGCGCGCCCGTGGACAAACCAACGGTATCAGCCGTTGCGACGCGCCTGCGTTTCGGCGGGGCGCAGCTTCGCGGCCAGCTTGTCGAGCACGCCGTTCACGTACTTGTAGCCGTCGGAGCCGCCGAACGTCTTCGCGAGTTCGACGGCTTCGTTGATGATCACGCGGTACGGCGTTTCGACGTGGTGGGTGAGCTCGAACGTCGCGATCAGCAGCACTGCGCGTTCGACCGGCGACAGCTGCTCGATCGGACGGTCCAGCGACGGCGCCAGCGCTTCGACGAGCGTCGCATGCTCGCGGATCACGCCGTGCAGGATCGCTTCGAGCAGTTCCTTGTCAGCCTTGTCGTAACCGAGCGCGCCGCGCAGTTGCGCGTCGATCTCGCCGGAGGGCGCGTTCGACAGCAGCCACTGGTACAGGCCCTGCGTCGCCAGCTCGCGCGATTGTCGGCGGGCGCTCTTCTTCATGCGCGCTCCTCTTCGTCGTCTTCGTCTTCTTCTTCGTCCTCGTCGTCGCCGAGCTGGTCGAGGGCCATCGTCAGGTTGGCCATCTCGACCGCGACGCGTGCGGCGTCACGACCCTTTTCGGTCATGCGCGCGACGGCCTGCTCGTCGTTTTCGGTCGTCAGGACCGCGTTCGCGATCGGCAGGTTGAAGTCGAGGCCGATGCGGGTGATGCCCGCGCCGCTCTCGTTCGACACGAGTTCGAAATGGTAGGTCTCGCCGCGGATTACCGCGCCGAGCGCGATCAGCGCGTCGAACTGGCCGCTTTCGGCGAGCTTCTGCAGCGCGAGCGGGATTTCCAGCGCGCCGGGCACCGACACGAGCAGCACGTCTTCACCGGTGACGCCGAGGCGTTCCAGTTCTTCGACGCATGCGTCGGCGAGGCCGTTGCACACGGGTTCGTTGAAGCGCGATTGCACGATGCCGATACGCAGGCCGTCGCCTTCGAGATTCGGTTGGTATTGTCCGATTTCCATGATCTGGTCCGTGGTGTGGATGAACGGTTATAGGGCGAAAGCGCCGTGGCGGGTTACGCGTGGGACGCCGGGCAGGACTTGGCTTCGCCGCCGGGCATCGGAATGAAGCCCGTGACTTCGAGGCCGTAGCCGGACATGCTGCCCAGCTTGCGCGGATTCGACAGCACCTGCATCTTGCCGACGCCGACATCGCGCAGGATCTGCGCGCCGATGCCGAACGTCTTGAAATCGACCGGCCGGCGCTTGAGCGCAGCGGCCTTTTCTTCCTCGTCGAACGCCTTGAAGACGTCGATCAGGTGTTCCTTCGTATCGCCGCAGTTGAGCAGCACGATCACGCCGAGGTCGCGTTCCGCGATGTCGCGCATCGCGGCGTCGAGCGTCCACGAGTGCGTCGAGATGCCCGTCTCGAGCAGGTCGAGCACCGACAGCGGCTCGTGCACGCGCACCGGCGTATCGACGTCGGGCGACGGCGTGCCGCGCACCAGTGCGATATGCGGCGAGCCGCTCGGCTGGTCGCGGTACAGCACCGCGCGGAACGTGCCGTGCGCGGTCTGCATCGTGCGCTCGGCGATCCGTTCGATGATCGATTCGGTGCGGCTGCGGTACTGGATCAGGTCGGCGATCGTGCCGATCTTCAGGTTGTGTTCCTTCGCGAACTCGAGCA
This sequence comes from Burkholderia sp. BCC0419, assembly GCF_902830285.1. Classification (NCBI taxonomy): domain Bacteria; kingdom Pseudomonadati; phylum Pseudomonadota; class Betaproteobacteria; order Burkholderiales; family Burkholderiaceae; genus Burkholderia; species Burkholderia sp. BCC0419. The sequence goes on along the minus strand of NZ_CADESR010000001.1, from coordinate 2,603,626 downwards.
GGTCCGGCAGGCGCGCCATCGTGCCGTCGTCCTTGATCACCTCGCAGATCACCGCGGCGGGCGTCAGCCCCGCGAGCGCGGTGAAGTCGCAGCCGGCTTCGGTATGGCCGGCGCGCACGAGCACGCCGCCCGGTTGCGCCATGATCGGGAACACGTGGCCCGGCTGCACGATGTGCTCGGGGCGGACGTCGTGCGCGACCGCCGTGGCGATCGTGTGCGCACGGTCGGCGGCCGAGATGCCGGTCGTCACGCCTTCGGCCGCTTCGATGCTGACCGTGAACGCCGTGCCGTACTGCGTGCCGTTGCGGTAGGTCATCAGCGGCAGGTGCAGCTGCTTGCAGCGTTCCTGCGTCAACGTCAGACAAATCAGGCCGCGGCCGTACCTGGCCATGAAGTTGATCGCTTCCGGCGTGACGAATTCGGCGGCGATCACGAGGTCGCCCTCGTTTTCGCGGTCTTCTTCGTCGACCAGGATCACCATCCGGCCGGCTTTCAGCTCGGCGATGATGTCGAGCGTGGAGGCGAGCGTCATAAAGGGGCGAGAAAGAGGAAAGTGCGTATTTTACGCCAGCCGGGCGGCGTTTCGGCTGGCGTGGATCGCGCGGCGCCGGCGAGTGCTCCGGAAAGCGCTGCGGCCGGCCTCCGCGCGGGTGCGGACGGTTGCGGGCCGGGCGTTGCCCGGCCGCGCGTCACGCGTGCTCGTCGCGCCCGCCGAGGTAGTCCAGCTTGCCGAGTTCGACGCCGCTGTGGCGCAGGATGTCGTACGCGGTCGTCACGTGGAAGAAGAAGTTGGGCAGCACGAAATTCAGCAGGTACGACTGGCCGGTGAACTCGATCGGGCCGACGCGCATTTTCAGCACGATCTGGCGCGCCTCGCTGCCGTCGATCTGCGCGGCGTCGAAGCTTTTGAGGTAGTCGATCGTCTTCTGGATGCGTGCATGCAGTTCGTCGAAGGTCTGCTCGACATCCGGGTAGCTCGGGATCTCGGCGCCGGCGAGCCGCGCGGCGCAGCCCTTGGCCGTGTCGGTCGCGATGTAGACCTGGCGGACGAGCGGCAGCATGTCCGGATAGAGGCGTGCGCCGACGAGTACCGACGGATCGATCTGCTTTTCCGCCGCATGGGCCTGCGCCTTGCCGAGGATGTGCTGCAGGTTGGTGAGGCCGCGGATCAGGACGGGCAGCGAAGCCTGGTACATCGAGATGGACATGGGGACGACTCCTTGAGGAAGAGGGGCAGCCGACACGCGGCGCTTCGTGCGTCGCGGCGCCGAAACCGCTGCCGTTGCATCTTAGCGCGACGGGATGGCTCGTGCGTGTCGTTGGCCGTCTGGCCAGGGTGGCGCATTCGACCTTCGGCACGCTGCCCGGCCGTCGGATGCGCGGGGGCAGGGCAGACACGACGCGGGGACCGGGAGCGGTCGAGTGCCCGGGGCGACGCGGAAGGAGGGACGGCTGTGCGTGTCGCAAGCGGGGTACGGCAGCCGGATTGCGATGCGCATCCGGCTGCCGAACGGGCCAGGTCGCCTGCGGCCGGCCGCAGGCGAATGCCGGTCAGTCCTGACGGGCCGGGTTTGAACCGCCGGTTCCGCTCGCCGGGGCAGCGGCCTTGACGAGCGCCCGGATGCCGGGCGTAATCGTGACGATCAGGTCGGCCGGCGGTTGTGCCATCATCGCCGAGCGCAGGTAGGTCGACGAAGCCTGCTCCGCAGCCGCTGCCCGGTCGAGTACCGCGGCCACGCGCGCCGCGGCGTCCGCGGGCAGTGTTTGTCCGTTGCGCAACGCCTCGATCGCGGCCAGCCCGCCGCGCGCCATTTCCGCGAGGTCGTCTGATACCGGCAGCGCCGCTTCCAGTTCCGGTCGCCCGGCGGCGGCATCCCGGTACAGCGTCGGGTTATCCCGCCATATCCGCAGTTGCGCCTCGAGCGGCGCCGCGCGCGAACGGTCGCCGTTCACCAGGCGTTGCACGTCCCCGAGAAAGCGGTGCGCGAGCGGGGTGTCGATCGCTGCCGCGTCGGCAAGCCCCGTCGACGTCTGCCTGTCGCCGGCCGGCTTGCCGGCGAGCGCCGCCCGCTTGGTGCGATCATGGCCGATGAATTGCACCGGACGAACCGTGTCGAGCAACGTCTCCACGGCGCCGGCCCGATCGGGCGCCAGCCTCGCGACCATGCGCTCGCGGTTGCCGCGATCCTGAAGCCCCAGCAATCGCAGCGCGTTCTGCGTGGTGAACAGGCGTGCGTACATATCGTCGAGGTCGCGCACGTCGGCCGGCGACCAGAAGCGTTCGGCGATCGCGGCGGAAACGGGCCAGAGTTTCGCATCGAGCATTTCGTCGGTGACCTGCTCGCTCCATAGCGCGGCCTCGCCGCCGAGTACGAGACGCTGTTGCGCGGGCGTCAGCGGGGGCCGTGGCGCGACCACGAAACCGTCCACCACGTGACGCACGCGCGGACTGATCTTCCGGGCCGCGTCGGCTTCCTGCGCCGTGATGCCGAATGCTCCGGGATCGGTCGGATCCACGCCGTAGTAGGCGCTGGCGGGCAACTGATGATCGAGGTAGTAGCCCGACGACACGATCACCTTGCCGCCGGCCTCCGCCACCTTTGAAATGCCGTTCGACGTGCGCCATGTCTGGATGACGGTGTCGCCGTAGTCCGGCAGATCGGCCACTTCGTCCCAGCCGATCGTCTTCTTGCCGTATTTGGCGGCGATTGCGCGGATCCGGGCCTGAAAATACGCTTCGAGCGCCCTCGGCGACGCAAGCTGTTTCTCGCGCGCAAACGCCACGATGGCCGGGTTGTCCGACCAGGCTTTCGGCCCCAGCTCGTCGCCGCCGACGTGCAGGTAACGGTCGGGAAACAGAGTCGCCATCTCGCCGAGCAACCGGTCCACGAATCGATAGGTGCGCTCGTTCGCCGGATCGAGCGCGACGTTCATCACCGATTGCGGATCGTGCCGGTCGAAGCGGCCGGCGCCGAGTTCCGGATAGGCGGTGACGATCGCGCCCGTGTGGCCCGGCAGGTCGAATTCCGGCACGATTCTCACGCCGCGATCGGCGGCATACGCGACCAGATCGCGCATCTCCGCCTGCGTGTAGTACCGCCCGTCCGCGGCCGATTTCTGCAACGCCGGATAGCGCAGGCTTTCCACCCTGAAGGCTTCGTTGTCGCTCAGGTGCAAATGCAGGACGTTGAGCTTGACGAGCTCCATCGCGTCGATCTGGCGTTTCAGCGTCGACACCGTCATGAAGTGACGTGCGACGTCGATCATGATGCCGCGCCACGCGAAGCGCGGCGCATCGTCCACGGTCAGCAGCGGGAGCGAGACCTCCCGGCCGGCATGCCGAATCAGCTGGCGCAGCGTCGCCAGGCCGCGCAGCACGCCCGTGGGGCCGTCGGCGCGCAATTGAACGCCGTTCGTGCCGATGGCGAGCCGGTAGGCTTCCTTCCCGGCGTCGGCCTTGGAGGCCGGATCGCCGCTCCGGCAATCGATGTCGAGGCTCGGCCCCACCGTGTCGTCGGGATCGACGCCGGCGAGGCGATCGACGTCGCGCTGAAAGCGTCGACCGGCCCGATCGAGCAGCGTGCTGTTGCAGCCATGCCAGTTCAGGCCGAACGCGCCTCGCACGGCCAATGATCCGTCCGCCGTTTCCAGCGATTTCGGGACGGGCATCAGCGGCAGCGAAGCCTGCGCGAGCGTGGGCACGCAGCAGGAAAGAGTGCAGAGAAGACCGAGAATGAAGCGGGACGAGGACGGCGCGTGTCGGGCACGCGTTGCTCCGGATGCGGGTGCTTTCATCATTGATACGTCATCCTTGATTCGAGAGGAGGGGCGGTCGTTGTCCGTCGCGCGCTCACAGCAGCTGGCCGTTGAGGCGGAGCTGGTTGCGCACCGCGCCGCCGCTGGCCCGACGTGCCGCGTCAACCGCCAGGTCCGCCTGCTGCGAATCGCTGACGGAGCCTTGCAGCGTCACCTCGCCGTTGTGCACGCGGACGATGATGCGCGACGCGTTCAATCCTTTTGCCCGCGCGAGCGCCGCCTGGGTGCGCTTGCGCAGAACGCGATCCGTTGTCTTGCGTGCCTTCGTCGAATCGATTCCGGACGCCGGCTCGATTGCCGTGCGCGAGGCCGCGCCCGATGCGAGGTCGGGGCGCTCGGCGACGCCCTGTGCGCCGGCCAGACCGGCGCTCGTCATGCACGTTGCAGCCAGTGCCAGATGCAACAGCGTTCCAGCGAGTTTTTTCATCGGTTTTTCTCCACGTGTTTGAAATCCCGCAACGCCCGCCGGCAACGTGTCCGGCGGCGAAGCACGGTTGCATGAAGCCGGTTCAGAACCGGGTGATCATGCCGATCGATGCACCGGTGACGCCGCTGCCACCGGGACGCAGCCCGAGTGCGCCGATGTTCGCCGGGTCGCTCTTGTAGGCGCCGGTAAAGCCGTTGCGGTCCACTTCCGCGTAGAGTTCGGTGCGCTTCGACAGGAAGTATTCGGCCACCAGCCACGACGTCAGCTTGCGGCCGTTCGCGCCCGCTACGTTGCCGAGATTGCGGCCGGCGTCGTAGTAGAACGCGCCGGATACCTGGATTGCCGGCGCCGCCTGCCATGCGAAGCCGACCAGTTGAACGTTGTCGCGCCGCGTCGCGCCGCCGGGCTGGCGGGCGGTGGCGGTCGCCCTGAACAGCAGGTTCGACAGGTACATGCGTACCGGGCCGAGTTGCGCCGAGCCGCCGGCCAGGAACGTCTGCGCGTTCGCGGTGCCGTCCGGGCTGTAGGTTTTCTCGTAGGTGGCGCCGATCGACGCGCCTCGATACTGGTACATCCCGGCGATCGAGAAGTTGGTTCCGGCGCGCACGCTGCCGGCCACGCCGCCCGGGGAGTAGCTGGCGGCGAACCGGAAGCCGCCGGCCTCGCCGAGATACTTGATCGTGTTGTCGAAGCGCGAGTCGAGCGTGAAGTAGTTGCCGAGGAACAGCACCGGCGGCTCGGTCGTCAAGCTGCCGAGACCGCCCGCCGGATCGAGCAGAATGGCGAGATCCTCGCTGGCATTGAACTGCCGGCCGAGCGTGAGCCGTCCGAAGCGGCTCGACAATCCCACGTAGGCCGTCTGGGAGAACAGCGTGCCCGACGAGGCCAGCGCGCCCGTTCCCTGCGTGAAGGCGCCGGCCATCGCGAAGATCGCATTGACGCCGCCGCCCAGATCCTCCCTGCCTTTCAGGCCGAAGTTGCTGCCGGACACGATGTTGTTGTCGAACATCACGCGGCTTCCGCCCTTGACGCCGTTTTCCCACCGTATGCCGCCGCCGGTGGTGCCGAACAGCGTTACGCTGGATTGCGCATGGACCAGACATGGCAGCCCCGCCAGCCATATCGCCAATAACCGTTTCTTCACGTGTTGTCTCCTGATTTTATTCGGCATCCTGATTTTTATTTGTCGTTCGGCACGACCCGCTGCGTCGACGGGCGAGCCGATCGAATGGCTTTACCGGCTACGCTCGTGTGTCGCACGGCAATTCGACCGTACGGACGATGCTATAAGCAATACATATGGCTTGTAAATAGAGGAAAGGTTCGTGGCGGGACGGGACGGAATAGGCTCGAACGAGGGGGCGCCCCGATTGACGGGCGCGCGCTCCCATGTCGGCTGGCAGGGCCGGTCAATGCGGTCCGGTCTGGACCGGGGCGGCGATCAGTCGGCGCAGCGGCGCGGGGCGGCGTTTCCGGGGGCGGCGTGCGTCGGCGAGGCCATGGCGTTACCGAGCAGTTGCAGGACGATCGATCGCCAGGTGCCGAAGGCCGCTGCAACTTCGGTGAGGTCGCCTTCGGTCACGGCCTCGACCGTCAGCCCGCGAATGAGGGCGCCCGTTAGCAGATCGAGTTCCCTGACCCGCTCGCGTGCGTCGTCGCCGGCGCTTTCGCTGACGGTGTTGGTCACCTTGATGAATTCGTCGCTGGATCGATCGCGGACTTCGGCGATGGCCTGATCCAGTTCCTTGTCGCTGCGTCTTGCCAGATCGATTTCAATGCTGGCCGCAAACAATGGTGTTCCGATCAGCGAACCGGCGATATCGAGCAACCGCCCGACGAGGGCCAGCGGGTTCGCGGCATCCTGCGCGGCTTCCTTGACGTGCTTCAGGCGCTCCTGGATCAGGCGCTCCTGCACGGCCGCCATCAGCATCGCCTTGGTCGGGAATTGATGCTGCAACGCGCCGATGCTGACCGCGGCCGCCTTCTGGACGGCGCGCGTGGTTGTTCCGGCGTAACCCTCCGTGTGCAATAGCCCGATTGTTGCGGCGATCACGCGTTCGCGCGTCGCGTGGCTGCGCTCGGCCTGCGAGCGCCGGCTCGTGATTTCCGCGTCGCCGCTGGATCGACTGCTTGCCATCGTCCGTCTCGTCTCGATGATTGCTGCGTCCGCGACGCTGGCGCAGCGTGTTGGTATGGGTATATCGCTCGTCGTTACGTTCGCGACGAGGCGGACGATCAGTCCTGATGCACGCCCTGCGAGGCCGACAGCATCCGCTCCACGTACCGCGCGATCATGTCGATTTCGAGATTGACCTTGTCGCCGGCCTTCACGTGACGCAGCGTCGTGACTTCGACCGTGTGCGGAATCAGGTTGATCGAGAATTCGCAGCCGTCCGCGCGATCGTCGACCGTATTGACGGTCAGGCTCACGCCGTTCACCGTGATCGAGCCCTTGTACGCGAGATAGCGGCCGAGTTCGCGCGGCGCGACGATCCGCAGTTCGTGCGACTCGCCGACCGGTGCGAAGCGCGACACGGTGCCGAGCCCGTCCACATGGCCCGACACGATATGCCCGCCGAGGCGGTCGTGCGCGCGCAGCGCCTTCTCGAGGTTCACGTCGCCGGGCTGTGCGAGGCCGACCGTGCGGTTCAGGCTTTCGCGCGACACGTCGACGTCGAACGCGGTATCGGTTTTTTCGATCACCGTCATGCACGCGCCCTGGATCGCGATGCTGTCGCCGAGCGCGACATCGGCGAGGTCGAGGCCGCCGGCGTGCACGGTCAGCCGCACACCCGCGTCGGGCGACGCGCCGAGCGGGGCGATCGATTCGATGCGGCCGACGGCCGCGACAATTCCGGTAAACATCGTGACGATTCCGTTCAGTGTGAGGCGTCGGGCGGCGCGAACCGCGCGAGGATCCGCAGGTCGTCGCCGATTCGCTCGATACCGTGGAACGACAGTCGGGTGCGCACATCGAGGCTCGCCGGCGCGGCGAGGTCGAACATGCCGGCCGCGTCGGCGCCGAGCAGGCTCGGCGCCAGATACACCAGCAATTCGTCCACGCACTGCTCGCGCAGCAGCGAGCCGTTCAGCTTGTGGCCGGCCTCGACGTGCAGTTCGTTGACGCCGCGTGCGCCGAGCGCCGCCAGCATCGCAGGCAGGTCGACCTTGCCGTGCGCATTCGCGAGCGGCACGATTTCCGCGCCGCGCGACTTCAGCACGTTCGCGCGGACTTCGCCGCCGGCGTCGAGCCGGCCGCAGAAGATCAGCAGCGGCGCGCCTTCGAGCAGCCGCGCATCGAGCGGCAGGTCGAGGCGGCTGTCCACCAGGATGCGCTGCGGCTGACGCGGCGTGTCGATGCCGCGCACGGTCAGCAGCGGATTGTCCTCGCGCACGGTGCCGATGCCGGTGAGGATCGCGCACGCGCGTGCGCGCCACGCGTGCCCGTCGAGGCGCGCGGCCTCGCCGGTGATCCACTGGCTTTCGCCGGACGGCAGCGCGGTGCGGCCGTCGAGCGACGCGGCGGTCTTCATCCGCACCCACGGGCGGCCGCGCGTCATCCGCGACACGAAGCCGATGTTCAGCTCGCCGGCTTCGTTCGCGAGCAGCCCGCAGCGCACGTCGATGCCCGCATCGCGCAGCATCCCGAGGCCGCGCCCCGACACCTGCGGATTCGGGTCTTCCATCGCCGCGACCACCTTCGCGACGCGTGCGTCGATCAGCGCGTTCGCGCACGGCGGCGTGCGGCCGAAATGGCTGCACGGTTCGAGCGTCACGTACACGGTCGAACCCGCGACGTCGTGGCCGCGCGAACGCGCGTCCTTCAGCGCCTGCACTTCCGCGTGATCCTGGCCGGCCGGCTGCGTGAAGCCTTCGCCGATCACGTCGCCGTTCTTGACGATCACGCAGCCGACGCGCGGATTCGGCGCGGTCGTGTACATCCCGCGCGCGGCGAGCGCGAGCGCGCGCTGCATGTGGGCGAAATCGGTATCCGAGAACATGCGCGCGGCCCCGGGTCAGGCGGCGAGTGCCGCGAACGCGCGGCGCGCGGCCGCGAGCGTCGCGTCAATCACCGCGTCGTCGTGCGTGCTCGACACGAAACCTGCCTCGTACGCCGACGGCGCGAAGTACACGCCTTCGTCGAGCATCAGGTGGAAGAAGCGGTTGAAGCGCTCGGTGTCGCTCTTCGTGACTTCCGCGAAGCTGCCCGGCACGCGCTCGGCGAAGTACAGGCCGAACATCGCGCCGATCGAGTCGGCCGCGAACGGCACGCCGGCCGCGCGCGCTTCGGCCGCGAGGCCGTCGGCGAGCCGCTTGGTCTGCGCGGTGAGCGCATCGTAGAAGCCCGGCGCCTGGATCAGTTGCAGCGTCTTCAGGCCCGCGGCGACCGCGATCGGGTTGCCTGACAGCGTGCCGGCCTGGTAGACGCCGCCGAGCGGCGCGAGGTGGGCCATGATGTCGCGGCGGCCGCCGAACGCGGCGGCCGGCATCCCGCCGCCGATCACCTTGCCGAGGCAGGTGAGGTCGGCCGCGATGCCGTAGTACGCCTGCGCGCCGCCGAGCGCGACGCGGAACCCGCACATCACTTCGTCGAAGATCAGTACGGCGCCGTGCTTCGTGCACAGCGCGCGCAGCGCGTTCAGGAATTCGGGCGTGCCGCGCACGAGGTTCATGTTGCCGGCGACCGGCTCGACGATCACCGCGGCGATCTCGTCGCCGAACGCGCCGAAGGCTTCCTCGAGCGCGGCGACGTTGTTGTATTCGAGGACGGTCGTGTGCTTCGCGATGTCGGCGGGCACGCCGGCCGAGGTCGGGTTGCCGAACGTCAGCAGGCCCGAGCCGGCCTTGACCAAAAGACTATCCGCGTGGCCGTGGTAGCAGCCTTCGAACTTGACGATGCGGCTGCGGCCCGTGAAGCCGCGCGCGAGGCGCAGCGCGCTCATCGTGGCCTCGGTGCCGCTCGACACCATCCGCACCTGCTCGATCGACGGCACGAGCTTGCAGATTTCCTCGGCGATCTCGATCTCCGCCTCGGTCGGCGCGCCGAACGAGAAGCCGTCGGCGAGCACGTTCTGCACGGCCGACAGCACTTCCGGATGGACGTGGCCGACGATCATCGGGCCCCACGAGCCGATGTAGTCGATGTATTGCTTGCCGTCGGCATCCCAGAAATACGGGCCTTGCGCGCGCGCGACGAAGCGCGGCGTGCCGCCGACCGAACGGAACGCGCGCACCGGCGAGTTGACACCGCCGGGAATGGTCTTCTGGGCGCGTTCGAAGAGGATCTGATTGTTGGACATGAGCGAAACCTGCGAGAGAACGGCGCGGGGGCCTGTGCACGGGCCGCGGCGCCTGGGCGGAACGATCGTCTGATTGTACCGGAGACACGCGCGGCAGGCCGGCCGACCGGTCCGCGGCCTTTCGGCGCGCGGGGGAATCGGCCGGGCGGAAAAGGCGCACCTGATTCGACCCTGTTTCCGGTTATCGCGGCGGCTTGCGCTTGCCGGTCAGCTCGGCCCAGCGCTTTTCGAGCGGGCCTTCGACCATCGGCTTGATCGACGTGCCGGAGCTCTGCGCATCCCAGGTCTGCACCGAATACGGATGGACGCGCAGCGCGTCGCGCGCGATCACGACGTCCTGGTGCGCGTCGACCAGCCAGTCGTACACGAAGTCGATGCACAGCCGGTAGCCGCGCTTGGTCGACGGATCGGACACCTCGTACGGCGCGCGCGTCACGTAACCGGAGCCGAACACGCCCTTGGGCTCCTTCGCGACGCGGTGCAGGAACACGCGGTCGCCCGGCAGGATGCCGCGCGCGAAGCCGCAGCCCCACACGTCATGCACGGCCTCGCCGGCCTTCACGCGCGCGGCGACGTCGGGCAACTCGGGCCATGGCCATTTCTTGGGGCTCCAGATCAGCAGGAAAGCGGTCATCGGTTCGGTCGTACGTCGAATGGGTCAGACAAAAGAGGCGGGCGGCAGCAAGCTTAATCGAATCCGCCCGCGCGATTGTTGGTGCGCGACGAGCATGGGCGTTTCCCCGCCCGCCGCCGCACGCGGTCCGAGGCACGCAAAAAAGTTGCGCGTACAATCATGGGCCTGAACGCGCCGCTTGCAGCGCGGCTTCCCGTCTTCACCGCCACGCGCGCCCCGATGCGCGCGGGCTCCCATTCCGGATACCCATGTCTCACGTCGTCCGGCGCCGGCCCGATGCCCGGCTGATCCTGTTGCTCGGCGCGCTCGCGGCCTGCGGGCCGATCGCCACCGACATGTACCTGCCGAGCCTGCCGTCGATCGCCGCCGGCTTCTCCGTCAGCCCCGGCGCCGCGCAGCGCACGCTGACGAGCTTCATGGCCGGCTTCTCGATCGGCATGCTGCTGTACGGCCCGCTGTCCGACACGTGGGGCCGCCGCCCCGTGCTGCTCGGCGGGATCGCGCTGTTCACGCTCGCGAGCATCGGCTGCTTCGTGGCGGGCTCGATCGACATGCTGATCGTCGTGCGCTTTTTGCAGGCGCTCGGCGCCGGCGCCGCGTCGGTGCTCGCGCGTGCGATCGCGCGCGACGCGCACGAGCCGAGCGACGCGGCGAAGGTGTTGTCGATGGTCGCCATCGTCACCGCGGTCGGGCCGCTGCTCGCGCCGCTGATCGGCGGCCAGATCCTGCGTTTCTCCGGCTGGCGCGGCGTGTTCGTCGTGCTGGCCGTGTTCGGCGCGATATGCGCGACGACCGCGTATCTGCGGGTGCCCGAAACCTGGCCGAAGGAGCGGCGCAAGAGCGCGGCCGTGCTCGCGTCGTTCGCATCGTACGGGCGCATCCTGTCCGATCCCGTCGCATGGGGGCACATGCTGTGCGGCGGGATGGCGTTCGCGTCGATGTTCTCGTACATCACCGCGACGCCGTTCGTGTACATCGAGTATTTCCACGTGTCGCCGCAGCACTACGGGCTGTTGTTCGGCCTGAACGTCGTCGGGATCATGATCGGCAACTTCGCGAACACGCGGCTCGTCGGCCGCCTCGGTTCGCTGCGCATCATCGCGGCTGCGTCGCTCGTGAGCTGCATCGCGTCGCTCGCGGTCGCGCTCGTCGCGCTGACGGGGTGGGGCGGGTTGTGGTCGATCGTCGTGTGCCTGTTCTTCGTCGTCGGCGTGGTCGGGATTTTGTCCGCGAACTGCACGACCGACCTGATGCACCGCTATCCGCACAACGCGGGCGCGTCGGCGGCCGTGTTCGGCGCGATGCAGCTCGCGCTCGGCGCGCTGGCGAGCGTCGCGATCGGCGCACTCGCGGACGGCACGCCGTTCGCGATGGGCGTGACGATCGGTGTCTGTGGCGTGCTGGTTTTCGTCGGGCGTTTTCTCGTGCTGCGCTGGCATGGTTGGCCGGTGAAAGCGGGCGCCTGAGCGGCGCGGCGGAACTGACGGAGGGCGCGAGTATGTCGACGATATTCGCCCAAGCGATAACCCGAGCGAACACCGTGCCGATGTAACCCGGGCAGCCGGCGATGCGAGTCATGCATTGGGTTATTTCCGCGTCCGCATCACTTTGAACGGTCTGACGAGCGATTGTCGAGTCGATAGCTGCGCTTCGGGTTGATCACGAATCGCCTGACTTCGGCCTCGAGTTCCTGGCTGTGATACAGATCCAGGCATTTTAAAAAATCAAATCTCACGCCCTTGATTTCGGACTCGACGACCGGATTGCGATAGTCGCGTGCAAGAAAGCGATTGACCAGCGATTTGCTCGCGTCGGGATTCCGTTCCAGATCGAAGTCGGTCCAATCCATCAGTGCGCTGGCGCTGCTTCCCGCGTCCATCGCAGCGGACGGTTCATTCCGATAAGCGGTCGCGACGCATTCGGCGAGCACCATGTCCTTGTAGTTCTGCGCGTAGGTTCGAGCGCCGGCTTGCGGCGACGACGTTGTATCCGTTGCATGGCACGATTGTGCCGCGAACATCAGTGCCCAGAACATCACACACCGGAGCAGCGGATTTTGTCTCATGGCAGACTCCAGAGGTGTGCACAGATCCAGCACATCGCCTAAAAAATAAACCGGTCTATTTGGCGAGGTGCAATCAGCGCGGCAGACTTTCCAAGCGCTGCTTGTTCCACTCTCCATCCAAAATAGCTTGATAGAGCATGCCTAGAGTCAGTGGCACTTTGTCATATTTTTCTCGGCGTTTTCGGGAGAAAGCCATTCGCGCCACTTCAATCAAGCTAAAGCCCTCTCCTGAGAAGTAGCGATTGAAGTCAAAATCTCCAACTTGCACCGGAAATTTATCGAAGAAGCTCTCCATAAACTCGACCGCATCGTCGCCAGTGATATCCAAATCACCCTCGACGGCATGACCTTTTGTGAGAATTTTTTTGGGACTAACACCGGCCTCCCTTCTCACAAAATCCTCAAACTCGTTCCATGTAAACTGGCTCATCAGAACACCTTGTCCTCAGGCTTAACAAGCGCGTTATAGCGCGACACGGAACGAATGCTGATCATCGTGACATCGTTGGCAGCAATGACCCAGCCAACGACAGGAACCGCGCGCCCAACGAAAACCCCAATGTTTCTTACCAGAATGAACCTCAAGCGCTTAACGCTGGCGTTGGTCAGCGTTGGGAGGATCTTCTTCTTCAAATCGTAGTCCAGATACTTGCGACTCAATATCGACGCAACAGAAGTACCCGGCGTGGTACCAAAGGGCTTCGCTCGTGTTGGCATCCAATTTTGACCGGCCACAATGGCAACCACTGCTGCTACATCGTCAACACCAAGCTCCTTGCATGTCTCATCGATAAAGACAAGGAAAAACAGCTCCATCGGCGTGAGATCTCGATGTGTACTCGCGTCGGGCCGGGATGGCGGTATCACTCGGAGTGAAAGAAGTTACCGAGCCTGGGCAACTGCTGACAATTGGACTTGTTCGAAAATGGGAGCGTGTACGAACGTATGACGCCACACGCAGCCATCGGCAGAAGGCATCGTTGATGCATGCCGAGTCGCTGTGGTTCGGGGGCGCTCATGCAAAACACCCCGAACGCCGGGCCTGAGTCCAGCGTTCGGGGTGTCGTGGATCGACGGTGTTTCGCCGAAGCGTCAGTCCCGCGCGACGTCCTTCGCCGCCGGCGATGCCCCGTGGCTCAGCCAGTCGAGCACGTCGGCCGTTTCGTCGTCGCTGGCGCGCGCCTTCGCCTGCGCAACGGCCTCGGGCAGCTCGCCGCTGGTCGACGCGCGACGGATCGCGACGCCGACCGCGAGAATGTCGATCATCACCAGGTGCAGGATCCGCGAGATCATCGACAACTGCGATTCGCGCATCTCGATGTGGTCGGTCTCGAGCGCGACGGTCGCGCGCTTTGCGAGCGGCGTGTTGCTCGACGTGATCGCGATCACCTTCGCGCCGGCCTGCATCGCGACGTCGAGCACGCGCAGCAGCTCCGGCGCGCGTCCCGACTTCGACACCGCGACGATCACGTCGCCCTTGCCGAGCAGCGCGGCCGACGCGGCCTGCATGTACAGGTCGCCGTACGCGATCGTCGGAATCCCGAAGCGGAAGAACTTGTAGTGCGCGTCCTGCGCGACGATGTTCGAGTTGCCGAGCCCGTAGAACTCGATGCGCCGCGCGCCGTTCAGGATCTCGATCGCGTTCTCGACGTGCTCGAAATTCAGGTGTTCGCGCAGTTGCAGGATCGCCGACACCGTGTTGTCGAGCACCTTCGCGCCGAAGTCGGTGGCCGTATCGCCGAGATGCACCTGGCTGTGGCTCATCGGGATCGTGCCGGTGAGGCCGGTGGCGAGCTTCAGCTTGAAATCCGACAGCCCCTGGCAGCCGAGCGAGCGGCAGAAGCGGATCACGGTCGGCTGGCTCACGTCGGCCTTGCGCGCGATGTCGATGATCGGATCGTTGATGATCGAGCGCGGATGGTTCAGCGCGAGATCGGCGACGCGGCGCTCGGCCGGCGTCAGCGCGTCGCGCATCTGGCGGATCCGCTCGAACACGGCCGACGACGCACCGCCCGAACGGTTCGACAACTGCTCCGCTAGGATCGCCGACACGCCGAGGAACGCCGGGTATTCGGCGGTGATCAGGTAGGTCGGGATGTTCTCGAGATAGTGCGTGAAGCGGCCCTTCGCCTCGAAGCGCGCGCGGAACGACGAGCGCGTGAACAGCTCGCCCAGCTTCAGCGCGACGCCGCCGCCGATGTACACGCCGCCGAGCGCGCCAAGCGTGAGCGCGACGCTGCCTGCGAACGCGCCGAGAATCCCGCAGAAGCATTCAACCGCTTCGAGCGCGAGCGCGTCGCCCGCATGCGCGCGCTCGACGATCTCGACCGTGTCGACGGACGCGGCCACCCGCTTCTTGTCGCGCGCGGCGAGCGCACGATAGATGATCTCCATGCCGGGGCCTGCGCATACGCGCTCGAACGACACGTGCGGAAACTTCTTGCGCGCGTATTGCAGCACCAGATCCTCGCGCTCGTCCTGCGGCGCGAACGATGCGTGACCGCCTTCGCTGCCGAGCGCGATCCAGCGGTCGTCCGCCGGAATCAGGCCCGACACGCCGAGCCCGGTGCCGGGCCCGAGCAGGCCGATCACGCTGTTCTGGCGACGCGTGCCGCCGCCGATCTGCACGCGCTGCGCATCGGTCAGGCCCGGCAGCGCCATCGCGAGCGCGGTGAAGTCGTTGACGACCAGCAGCGTGTCGAAGCCGAGCGCGCGGCGCGTCGCCTCGATCGAGAAGCGCCAGTCGTGATTGGTCATCGTGACCTGGTCGCCGTCGACCGGGTTCGCGATCGCGATCGCCGCGTGGTTCACGCGGCTGATCTTCACATCCTTCAGATACTTGCGGATCGCGTCGGTGATCGTCGGATAGTCGGCGCCGGGATACACGCGGATCTGCGTGATCTCGCCCGGGCCGGTTTCCAGCGCGAAGCGCGCGTTGGTGCCGCCGACGTCCGCGAGCAGGCGCGGGCCGTCGGCATGCTGACCCGCGACGACCGCCTTACTTTGCGCACCAGTAGACATCGAGCTGGGTCCCCTTGTCGTTGGCTAGTTGGGAAATCGCGTTCTTCTGCAGCGACGCGGCCGCGGCATCGAGCACGTCGCGTTTGCGGGCGCCCGCGATCAGCAGGAACAGCCGGTCGACGCGCTTCAGCGCATCGAGCGAATAGCTCACGCGTGCATGGGGCGCCGCGCCCGGATGCACGGCGACGAAACGCTCGGACGTCGTGATCGCGTGGTCCCATTCGGGCGCGTCGGCGAAGATCGACGCGGTGTGGCCGTCCTCGCCCATGCCGAGCACCGCGACGCTCGGCACGCGGTAGTCGGCGTTCGCGTTCAGCGCGGCGATGTGCGCGTCGAGCGTGGTGCGCGTGTCGACGAGCGGCAGGAAGCGGGCAGGGGCCGCCGCGTGCTGCAGCAGCGTGTCGCGCACGAGTTGCGCGTTGCTCGCTGCGTCGTCGTCCGGCACCCAGCGGTCGTCGACCGGCGTGACGTCGACGCCGGCCCAGTCGAGCGCCGCATGCGACAGCGTGTGCAGGAACGGGCGCGGGCTGGTGCCGCCGGACACCGCGAGCGTCGGGCGCACGGGGCCGGCGAGCGCCGCGCGCAGCGCGTCGCCGACGGCGCGCGCGAGCGCTTCGCTTTGCGCTTCCTGGGTGTCGAAAGCGTGGATCTCGATCACATCTCCTCCGGACTGCTTTGTCTGTTCAAATCGTACGAATCGTGAGGCGCGTTACCGCGTACGGTGGCGTACGCGGTAACGGTTTGCATCAGTTTTCTTCTTCGAGCCAGCAGGTGTCGTGCTGCGCGAGCATCGCGCTCGACGCGGCCGGCCCCCACGTGCCCGCCGCGTACGGCTTCGGCGGCTTCAGCGTGCGCGCCCATTCGTTCAGGATCGGCTCGACCCACTGCCATGCGGCCTCCTGTTCGTCGCGACGCACGAAGAGGGCGAGCCGGCCGTTGATCACGTCGAGCAGCAGGCGCTGGTACGCCTCCATCTGCCCTTCCTTGAAGAACTGGTCGAACGCGAGGTCGAGGTGCACGCTCGCGAGGTTCATCCCTTCGCCCGGCTGCTTCGCGAGGCAGTAGAGGCGGATCGTCTCGTTCGGCTGCAGCCGGATCACGAGACGGTTCGCACCGGGGCGCAGCGCGGTCGGTCCGAGCGCCGAATGCGGCACCGGGCGGAAGTTGACGACGATCTCCGCGACGCGGTCGGCCAGACGCTTGCCGGTGCGCAGGAAGAACGGCACGCCGGCCCAGCGCCAGTTCTCGATCTCAACCTTCAGCGCGACGAAGGTTTCGGTCTGGCTGTCGGGCTTCACGCCCGGCTCGGTCGCATAGGCCGGCACCTGCGCGCCCTTGATCACGCCCGCATGATACTGGCCGCGCACCGCGACCTTGCCGATGTCGCGCGGATCGATCGGCTTGAGCGCGCGCAGCACGCGCAGCTTCTCGTCGCGCACCGAGTCGGAATCCATCGAGTGCGGCGGCTCCATCGCGACGATCGACAGCAGCTGCAGCAGGTGGTTCTGCACCATGTCGCGCAGCGCGCCCGTATTGTCGTAGAAATCGCCGCGCGCCTCGACGCCGAGCTCCTCGGCGATCGTGATCTGGATGCTCTCGACCCATTCGCGGCGCCACAGCGGCTCGAACAGCGCGTTGCCGAAGCGCAGCGCGAGCAGGTTCTGTACCGGCTCCTTGCCGAGGTAGTGGTCGATCCGGTAGATCTGGCCTTCCGCGAAGATCTCGCCGACCGCGTCGTTGATCGCGTTCGACGACTTCAGGTCATAGCCGAGCGGCTTCTCGAGCACGATGCGCGAGCCTTCGTTCAGGCCGACCGACGCGAGCGCCTTGCAGATCGGCACGAACAGCGACGGGCCCGTCGCGAGGTAGAACACGCGGATGCCGGGCAGCGATGCGATCGCGTCGCGCAGCACGACGTAGTCCTCCGCGCGGCCGAGATCGAGCTTCACGTACTCGATGCGGTCGAGAAACGACTTCCACGCCGCTTCGTCGAGCGCGTTGCCGGCCGCTTTCGCCGCATGCGGCTTCACGTGCGTGTCGACCCATTCGAGATAGCCTGCCCGATCCGATTCGTGCCGTGCGACAGCCACGATCCGGCCGCCGTCCGCCAGCATGTTCGCGCGGTGCGCTTCGAACAGCGCGGGCAGGATCTTGCGCATCGACAAATCGCCGGTGCCGCCGAAAAGTACGAAGGTAAAGCTGGAATCGGTATGCATGTGTCTCCGCCGTGTTGGGGGGCTGGGAAGCGATCCGTAGTGCGATAAAAATATTTTTGACACTGAATTGTAGTTTAACTACAATCCGCCGCAAGGGGTAGCACCTGGGTGAAGAAAAAAAGAAGTGCGGTCGATGAACTGCGCGAGCTTCGCCTTCGGGAACGCCTTGTGCCGAATGTTATCGGACATTGGCGGCGTGCATCGTCAGCGCGCCGCCGGCCCCGGGCTCGCGTCGCATCATCGCGGCGGGCCAGAAACACAAAGAGGAGACACGCCGTTGAATCTCGATTCACGCTTTCTGTAAGAGCCCGGCCGGTCATCGGCCCCGTACGCTGCATGCGTCCCGCGGCTCGATTTCCCCGTCGTTATCAAGAAGCCGGTTCCCGGTCAGGGAACCTCACGAGTTGATTCAGTCTGGAGGAGATAAGTAATGAAAGTTCGCTCGATCATGGGCGCGCTCTGCGCCGCAGGCCTGATGGCTGGCGCCGTGGCGGCGCAGGCAGCCGAGAACGTAACCGTGCTGCACTGGTGGACCTCGGGCGGCGAGTCGAAGGCCGTCGGCGTGCTGAAGGACGACGTGCAGAAGCAGGGCTACGTGTGGAAGGACTTCGCGGTCGCGGGCGGCGCCGGCGCCGCGGCGATGACCGCGCTGAAGACCAAGGTGATCAGCGGCGATTCTCCGTCGGCCGCGCAGATCAAGGGCCCGCTGATCCAGGACTGGGCCGACCAGGGCGTGCTCGTCAACATCGATTCGGCCGCCGGAGACTGGAAGCAGAACCTGCCGCCTGAAATCGACAAGATCATCAAGTACAAGGGCCATACCGTCGCCGCGCCGTTCTCGGTGCACCGCGTCAACTGGCTGTACATCAACAAGGCCGCGCTCGACAAGGTCGGCGCGAAGGTGCCGACCACCTGGCCCGAATTCTTCGCGGTGGCCGACAAGCTGAAGGCGGCGGGCATCCAGCCGGTCGCGATGGGCGGCCAGCCGTGGCAGGACCTGACGCTGTGGGAAGACGTCGTGCTGTCGCAGGGCCCCGCGTTCTACAAGAAGGCGCTGGTCGACCTCGACCAGGCGACGCTGACGTCGCCGCAGATGCTGTCGGTGTTCGACACGGTGCGCAAGATCCAGGGCTACTTCGACACCGGCCGTAACGGCCGCGACTGGAACCTCGCGACCGCGATGGTCATCAACGGCAAGGCCGGCATGCAGTTCATGGGCGACTGGGCGAAGGGCGAGTTCGAGAACGCCGGCAAGAAGGCGGGCAAGGACTACGTCTGCGCGCCGGTGCCGGGCACCGCGAATTCGTACACGTTCAACGTCGACTCGTTCGTGTTCTTCCAGCAGAAGGGCGAGAAGAACGCGACGCCGGGCCAGCTCGCGCTGGCGAAGACGATCATGACGCCGGAGTTCCAGGAGCAGTTCAGCCTGCTGAAGGGCTCGGTGCCGGTGCGTCTCGGCGTGAAGATGGACAAGTTCGACGACTGCGCGAAGAAGTCGTATGCCGACGAGCAGACCGCGATCAAGTCGGGCGGCTTCGTGCCGTCGCTCGCACACGGCATGGCGCAAAGCGACGCGACCGCCGGCGCGATCACGGACGTCGTGACGAAGTTCATGAACTCGCAGCAGGATTCGAAGAGCGCGGTCGCCGCGCTCGCGAAGGCCGCGAAGGTCAAGTAACGCGCGCCAGGCGCCCGGCCGGAAACGCTTCATCGGCCGGGCGTTTTTGCATGTGCAGCAAACGGGCTCGCCCGCGGGCCCGTGCCGTACCCGGCGCCGGCCCGGCCTGCGTCACCCTCGTTCCAGGAGTCGAATCAAGTGGCTGCCCCTCTTAGCGGAAACGGATCCGGCGCTGCCGCCGCACGGCGTACGTCGCCGATGTCGGCCTTCGCCGATCGCTGGATCCCGAAGCTCGTGCTCGCGCCGAGCGTCGCGATCGCCGTGGTGTTCATCTACGGCTTCATCCTGATTACCGGCTATCTGTCGCTGACCCGCTCGCGGCTGTTGCCCAACTACGAATTCGACGGCTTCGGCCGTTACACGGACCTGTTCCAGAACGACGTGTGGTGGACCTCCGCCGCGAACCTCGGCTGGTTCGGGATTCCGTTCATCGCGATCTGCGTCGGGCTCGGCCTGTTCCTCGCGATCCTGCTCGACCAGCGAATCCGCAACGAAGGCGCGTTGCGCGCGATCTTCCTGTACCCGATGGCGCTGTCGTTCATCGTGACCGGCACCGCGTGGCAGTGGATCCTGAACCCGGGCCTCGGCCTCGAGAAGGTGATGCACGACTGGGGCTGGACGAGCTTCTCGTTCGGCTGGCTCGACGATCCGGACAAGGCGATCTTCTGCGTGGTGATCGCGGCCGTGTGGCAGTCGACCGGCTTCGTGATGGCGCTGTTCCTCGCGGGGCTGCGCGGCGTCGACGGCGAGATCTTCAAGGCCGCGCAGGTCGACGGCGCGACGCTGCCGACCATCTACCGCAAGATCGTGATCCCGAGCATGCGCCCGGTGTTCTTCTCGGTGCTGCTGATCCTCTGCCACATCACGATCAAGACCTTCGACCTCGTCGTCGCGCTGACGGCCGGCGGCCCGGGCACGTCGTCGTCGTTGCCGGCGATGTTCATGTACACGTTTTCGTTCAACCGCGGCCAGCTCGGGCTCGGCGCGGCGTCCTCGGTGATGATGCTCGCGACCGTGGTCGCGGTGCTGGTGCCGCTGATGTATATGGAATCGAGGAGCACCCGCAATGCAGCCTAAGATGACGATCAGCCGGGCGGTGATCTATGCGGCACTGATCCTGTTCGCGCTGTATTTCCTGTTCCCGATCTACGTGATGCTGTCGACGTCGTTCAAGGATCTCGACCAGTTGCGCACCGGCAACCTGCTGACGCCGCCCACCACGTGGACCGTCGACCCGTGGGTGAAGGCGTGGAGCGGCGCCTGTACCGGCGTGCGCTGCGACGGGATGAAGCCGTTCTTCCTGAACTCGCTGCAGATGGTGATCCCGGCCGTGCTGATCTCGTCGCTGATCGGTGCGTTCAACGGCTACGTGCTCACGCACTGGCGTTTTCGCGGCGCGGACGCGCTGTTCACGATGATGCTGGTCGGCTGCTTCATTCCGTTCCAGGTGATCCTGCTGCCGATGGCGCGCCTGCAGGGGATGCTCGGCCTTGCCAACACGATTCCGGGCCTCGTGTTCGTGCACGTCGTGTACGGGATCGCGTTCACGACGATGTTCTTCCGCAACTTCTACGTGAGCGTGCCGGCCGAACTCGTGAAGGCCGCGCGCATCGACGGTGCCGGTTTCTTCACGATCTTCACGAAGATCCTGCTGCCGGTGTCGCTGCCGATCTTCATGGTGTGCCTGATCTGGCAATTCACGCAGATCTGGAACGACTTCCTGTTCGGGATCGTGTTCTCCGGCGTCGATTCGATGCCGATCACGGTGGCGCTGAACAACCTCGTCAACACGTCGACGGGCGTGAAGGAATACAACGTCGACATGGCCGGTGCGATCATCGCCGCGCTGCCGACGCTGCTCGTCTACGTCGTCGCCGGCCGCTACTTCGTGCGCGGGCTGACGGCAGGCGCGGTGAAGGGGTAAGCGCGGCTTTATCCGATACGACGAACCGGCCGCGCACGACGCGCGGCGCATCGAAACGAACCCGACGCGGCGCCGCAGTGCGCCGCGCGAGACGAGACAGAGGATTCACAGCATGGCAAGCCTTTCCATCCGTGACGTGTACAAGACCTACCCGAACGGGGTGCCGGTCCTGAAGGGTGTCGACATCGAGATCGAGGACGGACAGTTCCTGATCCTGGTCGGCGGCTCGGGCTGCGGGAAGTCGACGCTGCTCAACATGATCGCCGGCCTCGAGACGGTGACGAGCGGCGAGATCTGCATCGACGGCAAGGTCGTCAACGACCTGTCGCCGAAGGATCGCGACATCGCGATGGTGTTCCAGTCGTACGCGCTGTATCCGTCGATGACGGTGCGCGAGAACATCTCGTTCGGGCTGAACATCCGCAAGGTGCCGAAGAACGAGCAGCAGCAGATCGTCGACCGTGTGTCGTCGATGCTGCAGATCCAGCACCTGCTCGACCGCAAGCCGGGCCAGCTGTCGGGCGGCCAGCGCCAGCGCGTCGCGATGGGCCGTGCGCTTGCACGCGATCCGTCGCTGTTCCTGTTCGACGAACCGCTGTCGAACCTCGACGCGAAGCTGCGCATCGAGATGCGCGCGGAAATCAAGCTGCTGCACCAGCGTCTCGGCACGACGATCGTCTACGTGACGCACGACCAGATCGAGGCGATGACGCTCGGCGACCGGATCGCGGTGATGAAGGACGGCGTGGTCCAGCAGTTCGGCGCGCCGCAGGAGATCTACGATTCGCCGTCGAACCTGTTCGTCGCGGGCTTCATCGGCGCGCCGCCGATGAACTTCATCAACGGCAAGCTGGTCGAGCAGGGCAGCGGGATCGCGCTCGAGATCGACACGGGCCTCGCGCGCAGCGCGTTGATCCTGCCGTTCGACGCGGCGAAGCTGAAGTCGCACGTCGGCCGCGAGGTGATCCTCGGCCTGCGTCCGGAGCGCATCACCGATGCGCGCAACGCGCACAACGGCGAGGCGTCGAACCTGCAGCCGATCGACGTGCGGGTCGACGTGACCGAGCCCACCGGGCCGGACACGCACGTGTTCGCGCAGGTGAACGGCAAGCGGATCGTGAGCCGCGTGCATCCGGCCGCGAACCCGCAGCCCGGGCAGACGCAGTCGCTGCTGTTCGACGTGTCGAAGGCCGTGCTGTTCGATCCGGCGTCGGAAGAGCGGATCGCGTGACGCGGCGCTTGCGCGCTGAATGAAGGAGAAGGGGCCGTTTCGATGAACGGCCCCTTTTGTTTTTGGCGCTGAAAGTCGGGGCTGCGGCGGCAGTCAATGCGGCAACCGCACGTCGAACTTGAACGTCGCGAGCCGTGCGACGAGGATGAAGCCGGTCGCGAGCAGCACGCTGTACACCGAGTCGAACTGCAGCCACACGAGCAGCAGGTAGAACCAGCAGCCGACGAACGCGCAGGTCGCGTACGGCCGCGAATCGCGCAGGATCAGCGGGATGTCGTTGCACAGCACGTCGCGCACGATCCCGCCGACCACGCCGGTAATCACGCCCATCATCACCGCGATGAAGCGCGGCATCTCGGCGTCGAGCGCGATCGACGTGCCCGAGATGCTGAAGATGCCGAGCCCGATCGCGTCGGCGATCAGCAGCAGCCGTTCGGCCGACAGCCGCGACAGCATCCGCAGCACGAACGGCGCGAACAGCGCGAGCACGAAGATCGCGATCACGTAGTCGTCGTGCACGACCCAGTAGAACGGCCGGCGCTCGAGCAGGATGTCGCGCAGCGTGCCGCCGCCGAATGCGGTCGCGAGCGCGACGACGAACGTGCCGACCGAGTCGAGGCGGTTCTTGCGCGCCTCGATGAACCCCGAAATCGCGAAAGCCAGCGTGGCGATCGCCTCCAGTACCGCGATCGCGAGCGTCAGCCTAGGATGCGGCACGCGGCCCCCGGTCGGCCGGCGCCGGGTGCGGCTGCAGCAGCACCAGCACCGCGCCCGCGCCGCCGTCGTGGCCGCGCGCCTCGCAGAATGCGATCACTTCTTCCTTCTGCACGAGCCACGCGCGCACCTTGCCCTTCAGCACGGGTTCCTTGCCGATCGAGCCGAGCCCCTTGCCGTGGATCACGCGCAGGCAGCGCAGCCCTTTCTTGCCGGCTTCGCGGATGAATTCGGCGAGCGCATCGCGCGCTTCGTCGCGCCGCATCCCATGCAGATCGATCTGCGCCTGCACGATCCACGCGCCGCTCCTCAGCTTGCGCACGACGTCGCGGCTGATGCCGGGGCGGTGGTAATAGAGCGAGTCGTCGCTGTCGAGCAGCGTCTCCGGATCGAATTCGTCGGACAGCGTCGCGTTCAGCACGGCTTCCTCGTCGCGCTGCGTCTGTTTCGGCACCGGGTCGGGCGGCATGCGGCCCGACGATGCGCGCGGCGGCGCGTTCAGCGGCCGGATCGAGCCGATTTCGTTGCGGAACAGGTTTGCGTCGGCTTCCGCCTTGCGCTCGGCCTGCGCGGTTTCGATGCGCGCGCGTTCGCGACGATCGGCTTCGCCTTGCAGCGACTTGCGCAATGCGCCGAGGCCCGCGAGGCCCTGGCCGCGCAACGCGGCCGCATCGGGCGCGGGCGGCGGCGCATCGGGCGCCGGGGTCACGGGACGGGCAGCGATCTTCCGCTTCGCGGGATCGCTCGGATGGGGCTGGTTCTTCGCCATGATTCGGTAACAGGGCAGGCGCGTCCGGGCGCGCGGGCACAAAAAAAGCCGCTGCGCGGGGCAGCGGCTTTCCGGTCGAGCCCGCTTCGCGGCAGCGGACGCCATTGTAGCGCCCGCCGCGGCAAGGCTCCCGGCTTACTTCTTGTCGTGCAGGGTTTCGAGGTAGCGCTGCGCGTCGAGCGCGGCCATGCAGCCCGTGCCCGCGCTGGTGATCGCCTGGCGGTACACGTTGTCCTGCACGTCGCCCGCGGCGAACACGCCCGGCACGCTCGTCGACGTCGCGTTGCCGTGCAGGCCGCTCTTCGTCAGGATGTAGCCGTCCTTCATTTCCAGCTGGCCCTGGAACAGGTCGGTGTTCGGCTTGTGGCCGATCGCGACGAACACGCCCTGCACGTGCAGGTCTTCCGTCGAGCCGGTCTTCACGTTCTTGATGCGCAGGCCCGTGACGCCCGAATCCTCGCCCGTCACTTCGTCGAGCACGTGATCCCACTTGATGTCGACGACGCCTTCCTTCTGCTTCTCCAGCAGGCGGTCGATCAGGATCGGCTCCGCGCGGAACTTGTCGCGGCGATGGATCACCGTGACCTTCTTCGCGATGCCGGTCAGGTAGAGCGCTTCCTCGACGGCCGTGTTGCCGCCACCGATCACCGCGACTTCCTGGTTGCGATAGAAGAAGCCGTCGCAGGTCGCGCAGGCCGACACGCCCTTGCCCATGAACGCTTCCTCGGAAGCCAGGCCGAGATACTGCGCGGACGCGCCGGTCGCGATGATCAGCGAGTCGCACGTGTATTCGCCCGAGTCGCCGATCAGCCGGATCGGTTGCTCGTGCAGCTTCGCGGTGTGGATGTGGTCGAAGACGATTTCGGTGTTGAAGCGCTCGGCATGCTCGAGGAAGCGCGCCATCAGTTCCGGACCCTGCACGCCTTTCGCGTCAGCCGGCCAGTTTTCGACGTCGGTCGTGGTCATCAGCTGCCCGCCCTGCGCGATGCCGGTGATCAGCACCGGGGACAGGTTGGCGCGTGCCGCGTAGACGGCGGCCGTGTAGCCGGCGGGGCCGGAACCGAGAATCAGGACTTTGGCGTGTTTGGGCGTGGACATGTGCGAATCCGTAAAAGGCGGCTGCGGCGGGCGGGGTAAGGCTCGCCGGACGGTCCGGGTCGACCGGGATGCCGTCATAGATGGGTATCAGACGCGCATTATAAAGGCCCCGTTGCTGCGCTGCCGAACGAGAGTTTCAATCGCGACGATAGCGTTTCGCGGCGCGCGGTCCGTACGGCGCAGCGGTCCGGGCGGCCACGCGCCAGGCGGCGACGCATCGCCGCAGGCGCGGACCGCCGGCCGGCTTGCGACCGCCGGCGGCACCGGTTCGGCAGCCCGTCCCCGTTATGTAACCGTCATTTACACTTGGCGGCCCGGTGCAGCGTTTACAATAAGCGCGATCGAACGACAGGCGGGCGCATGGCCCGTCCTCTTTATACGGATTCATGGCAAAAGCTCCTTATTCCGCCCAGGCACAGGCGTTGCCGCACCGGATGTCGAAGCTCCTCACGGAGATCCGCTGGATTCTCCAGGTCGCGCTCTGCGCCTTTCTGGTGATGGCCCTGCTGAGCTACAGCCGGCGCGATCCGAGCTGGACGCACGCCGCCCAGGTCGATCACATCTCGAACTGGGCCGGCCGCGTCGGCGCGTGGACGGCCGACATCATCCTGCTGCTGTTCGGCCTGTCGGCCTACTGGCTGATCGTGCCGCTCGGGCGGCGCATCGCCGTCAACTACCGCCGCATCACGCGCCACGACGCGATTCCCGACGAACCGGAGCGGCCGATCGGCTGGCTCACCGAGATCTTCGCGTTCGTGCTGGTCGTGCTCGCGTGCGACGGCATCGAGGCGCTGCGCATGTGGTCGCTGAAGGTGCAGTTGCCACGCGCGCCGGGCGGCGTCGTCGGCGAGGCCGTCGCGGGCGCGATGTCGCATGCGTTCGGCTTCACGGGCGGCACGCTGCTGCTGCTGATCGCGCTCGCGATCGGCCTGTCGCTGTATTTCCGCTTCTCGTGGCTGTCGGTTGCCGAGCGCGTCGGTGGCGCGATCCTGTCCGCCGTCAACGTCGCGAAGCTGCGCCGCGAGGCCGAGCGCGACCGCAAGCTCGGCGAGGCCGCGGCGGTGCGCCGCGAAGGCAAGGTCGAAGAGGAGCGCGTGCGCATCGAGGATCACGAGCCGGTGACGATCGTGCCGCCGGTCGTCACGCCCGCGAAGTCCGAGCGCGTCGAGCGCGAGCGCCAGGTGCCGCTGTTCACCGACCTGCCGGGCGATTCGACGCTGCCGCCGGTGTCGCTGCTCGACCCGGCGCCGAAGACGCAGGAAGCGATTTCCGCCGATACGCTCGAATTCACGTCGCGCCTGATCGAGAAGAAGCTGAAGGACTTCGGCGTCGAGGCGAGCGTCGTCGCCGCGTATCCGGGGCCGGTCGTCACGCGCTACGAGATCGAGCCGGCCACCGGCGTGAAGGGCAGCCAGATCGTCAACCTCGCGAAGGATCTCGCGCGTTCGCTGTCACTCGTGTCGATCCGCGTGGTCGAGACGATTCCCGGCAAGAACTACATGGCGCTCGAACTGCCGAACCAGCGCCGCCAGACGGTGCATCTGTCCGAGATCATCGGCTCGGAAGTCTATGCGGCCGCGTCGTCGGCGCTGACGCTGAGTCTCGGCAAGGACATCGGCGGCAAGCCGGTGTGCGCGGATCTCGCGAAGATGCCGCACCTGCTGGTCGCCGGCACGACCGGTTCGGGCAAGTCGGTCGGGATCAACGCGATGATCCTGTCGCTGCTGTACAAGGCCACCGCCGAGCAGGTGCGCCTGATCCTGATCGATCCGAAGATGCTCGAAATGAGCGTCTACGAAGGCATTCCGCACCTGCTGTGCCCGGTCGTCACCGACATGCGCCAGGCTGGGCATGCGCTGAACTGGACGGTCGCGGAGATGGAGCGCCGCTACAAGCTGATGAGCAAGCTCGGCGTGCGCAACCTCGCGGGCTACAACAACAAGATCGACGATGCGGCGAAGCGCGAGGAGAAGATCCCGAACCCGTTCAGCCTGACGCCGGAAGATCCCGAACCGCTCGGCCGCCTGCCGAACATCGTCGTCGTGATCGACGAGCTGGCCGACCTGATGATGGTCGTCGGCAAGAAGGTCGAGGAGCTGATCGCGCGGATCGCGCAGAAGGCGCGTGCGGCCGGCATCCACCTGATTCTCGCGACGCAGCGTCCGTCGGTCGACGTGATCACCGGCCTGATCAAGGCGAACGTGCCGACGCGGATCGCGTTCCAGGTGTCGTCGAAGATCGACTCGCGCACGATTCTCGACCAGATGGGCGCCGAATCGCTGCTCGGGATGGGCGACATGCTGTACCTGCCGCCCGGCTCGGGGCTGCCCGTGCGCGTGCACGGCGCGTTCGTCGCCGACGACGAAGTGCATCGCGTCGTCGAGAAGCTCAAGGAGCACGGCGAGCCGAACTATGTCGAAGGGCTGCTCGAAGGCGGCACCGCCGACGGCGACGAGGGCTCGGCCGGCGCGGGAACCGGCGAAGGCGGCGGCGAGTCTGATCCGCTGTACGACCAGGCGGTCGAGATCGTCGTCAAGAACCGCCGCGCGTCGATCTCGCTCGTGCAGCGCCACCTGCGGATCGGCTACAACCGCGCGGCGCGGCTGCTCGAGCAGATGGAGCAGTCGGGGCTCGTGTCGGCGATGTCGTCGAGCGGCAACCGCGAAATTCTTGTGCCGGCGCGCGAC
Organism: Burkholderia sp. BCC0419; assembly: GCF_902830285.1. Classification (NCBI taxonomy): domain Bacteria; kingdom Pseudomonadati; phylum Pseudomonadota; class Betaproteobacteria; order Burkholderiales; family Burkholderiaceae; genus Burkholderia; species Burkholderia sp. BCC0419. The sequence continues at coordinate 2,576,046 of NZ_CADESR010000001.1, read as the reverse complement.
GCGGAATGAGTCCGCGGCGCCCGCAGCGCCGGCCACCCAGGGAGAAAACCGCATCATGCAGCAACTTTCGTTCGTCCCTTCCCTTCGTTCGACGCGGCGCTGGCTCGGCGCGGCGCTCGCCGGCGCATCGCTGATGCTCGCGGCGACGCATGCGTTCGCGGGCGGCACCGAGCAACTGAAGGCCTTCGTGTCGCAGGTGCGTTCGGCGAAGGGCGATTTCACGCAGCAGATCGTCAAGGCGCCGGCCAAGGGCGCGAGCGCCGCGCAGGCCGCGCCGAAGCCCACCGACAATTCGAGCGGCACGTTCGTGTTCGCGCGGCCGGGCAAGTTCATCTGGACGTACCAGAAGCCGTACCAGCAGGTGCTGCAGGCCGACGGCGACAAGCTCTACGTGTACGACCGCGACCTGAACCAGGTCACCGAGCGCAAGCTGAACGGCGCGCTGGGCGCGAGCCCCGCGGCGATCCTGTTCGGCAGCAACGACCTCGACAAGAACTACACGCTGCGCGATGCCGGCGAGAAGGGCGGCATCGAATGGCTCGAGATGCTGCCGAAGGCGCAGGACACGCAGTTCCAGCGGATCGGCATCGGCTTCCGGAACGGCACGCTCGCCGCGATGGAGCTGCACGACGTGTTCGGCAACGTGACGCTGCTGACCTTCACGAACATCCAGACGAACCCGTCGCTGAAGGGCGATACGTTCAAGTTCGTCGTGCCGAAGGGCGCGGACGTGATCACCGGCTGACCTTCGTTGCGCCGTTTTCCCGACACGGGCCTGCCGGCGACGGCAGGCCCGTGTTGTTTGGGGGCGCGTGCAACAGGCGCGGGCACCGGACGCGTGTAACAGGCACGGGCACCGGACGCGTGCAACAGGCGCGTGCAACAGGCGCGGGCACCGGGCGCCGGCACTGCACACCGTGCCCGGCGGCGCCGTCGCGCGGCTGTCATAATGTCGGGTCCGGCGGCCGGTTCGGCCGCGACCGTTTGATGTGGAGCGAGGGTTCATGTCCGACCTGTTTCAAGTCGAGCCGCGCCGCCCGCTCGCCGAGGCGCTGCGGCCGAAAACGCTCGCCGAGGTGATCGGCCAGACGCATTTGCTGGGCGAAGGCAAGCCGCTGCGGCTCGCGTTCGAATCGGGCAAGCCGCATTCGATGATCCTGTGGGGGCCGCCCGGCGTCGGGAAGACGACGCTTGCCCGGCTCACCGCGCTCGCGTTCGACTGCGAGTTCATCGCGCTGTCCGCGGTGCTCGGCGGCGTGAAGGACATCCGCGAGTCGATGGAGCAGGCGAAGGACACGCTGAATCGCACCGGTCGCCACACGATCCTGTTCGTCGACGAGATCCACCGCTTCAACAAGGGACAGCAGGACGCACTGCTGCCGTTCGTCGAGTCGGGCCTCGTGACCTTCATCGGCGCGACGACCGAAAACCCGAGTTTCGAGGTCAATTCGGCGCTGCTGTCGCGTGCGCAGGTGTACGTGCTGAAGTCGCTGAGCGACGACGAGATGCGCCAGCTGCTCAAGCGTGCGCAGGAAATCGCGCTCGACGGCCTCGCGTTCGACGACAAGGCGATCGATACGCTGGTCGGCTACGCGGACGGCGACGCGCGCCGCTTCCTGAACCTGCTCGAACAGGCGCAGACGGCGGCGACGTCGGCCGGGGTCACGACGATCGATGCCGACTTCGTCAGCAACGCGATGACGCTGAACGCGCGGCGCTTCGACAAGGGCGGCGACAACTTCTACGACCAGATTTCGGCGCTGCACAAGTCGGTGCGCGGCTCGAGCCCGGACGGCGCGCTGTACTGGTTCTGCCGGATGATCGACGGCGGCGCGGATCCGAAGTATCTCGCGCGGCGCATCGTGCGGATGGCGTGGGAAGACATCGGCCTGGCCGATCCGCGCGCGTTGCAGGTGGCGAACGACGCGGCCGAAACCTACGAACGGCTCGGCTCGCCGGAAGGCGAACTCGCGCTCGGGCAGGCCGTGATCTATCTCGCGTGCGCGGCGAAGAGCAACGCCGGCTACAACGCGTTCAACCAGGCGATGGCGTTCGTGAAGCAGGACAAGTCGCGCGAGGTGCCCGTGCATCTGCGCAACGCGCCGACCAAGCTGATGAAGGAGCTCGGCTACGGCCACGCTTATCGTTACGCGCACGACGAGCCGAACGCATACGCGGCCGGCGAGACGTACCTGCCGGACGGGATGCGCGAGCCGCGCTGGTATCAGCCGGTGCCGCGCGGGCTCGAATCGAAGATCGCCGACAAGCTCGCATGGCTGCGCGAGCTCGATCGCGAGGCCGGCAAGAAGGACTGACGGTGCCGCGCGGGCCGGTCCGGCCCGCGCCGCCGCGGACGCGTCAGCGCTTGCGGCCCGGCTGCTGTTTCTTCCAGTAATCGAACGGCTCTTCGTGGCATTCGATGTCGAGTTCGGCGACCCGCGCATGCAGGCGTTCCTGCGCGTCGGCGATCGCGAGGTTGTAGATCGCCGGCGCGATTTCCTGGACGAAGAAATGCAGCAGCGCGCCGGCTTGGATGTTGCCGATCGGCTCGTCCATGTTTTCTGTGAAATAACGTTGCAGCGACGCGATCGCGCGGTCGCGTAGATCCTTGTCGAGTTCGATGGTCATCTGATTCCTTGGGGGCAGTGACGCGGAGCGGCGCTCCGCCTGATTCGGTGGCCGCCAGCCGGCGCGGGCGTTGTGCGATCCGTCATGGCGACGCGCGCGGCCATTCGCCGGCCGCCGATGCGGCGGACCGCCAATGCGATACTGCCATGACCGCCCATTTGCGGCATTGTCCATCCGGCCGGTGCCGTGGCGGCCGCGGGGTGCGTTAGAATTCCCGTCTTACACAACGATTTTTCCAAGTCCTCCCATGCTCGACATCCAGTTGCTGCGCAAAGACCTCGACGGCGTCGCCAAGCGCCTCGCCGATCGCGGCTACACCCTCGACGTCGCCGCGTTCTCCGCACTCGAAGCGGAACGCCGCGCGATCCAGACCCACACCGAAGAGCTCCAGGCGCGCCGCAACAGCCTGTCGAAGCAGATCGGCGCGATGAAGGGGAAGGGCGAGGACACGTCGGCCGTGATGGCCGAGGTCGGCGGGATCGGCGACGAGATGAAGGCGGGAGAAGCGAAGCTCGCCGACATTCAGGCGCGCCTGTCGGATCTGATGCTGGGCATGCCGAACGTCGCGCACGAAAGCGTGCCGGTCGGCAAGGACGAAGCCGACAACGTCGAGGCGCGCCGCTGGGGCACGCCGCGCCAGTTCGACTTCGAGGTGAAGGATCACGTCGACGTCGGCACGCCGCTCGGCCTCGATTTCGAGACGGGCGCGAAGCTCGCGGGTGCGCGCTTCACGATGCTGCGCGGCCCGATCGCGCGCCTGCACCGCGCGCTCGCGCAGTTCATGATCGACACGCATACGCAGCAGCACGGCTATACCGAAACGTACACGCCGTACATCGTGAATCCCGAGATACTGTACGGTACGGGCCAGCTGCCGAAGTTCGCGGACGACATGTTCCGCGTCGAGAAGGGCGGCGCGGAAAACACGGTCACGCAATACCTGATCTCCACGTCCGAGATTTCGCTGACGAACACCGTGCGCGAGTCGATCGTCGACGCATCCGCGCTGCCGATCAAGCTCACCGCGCATTCCCCGTGCTTCCGCTCGGAAGCCGGTTCGTACGGCCGCGACACGCGCGGGATGATCCGTCAGCACCAGTTCGACAAGGTCGAGATGGTGCAGGTCGTCGCGCCGGAAACGTCGTACGCGGCGCTCGACGAGATGGTCGGCCACGCGGAAGCGATCCTGCAGAAGCTCGGCCTGCCGTACCGCGTGATCACGCTGTGCACGGGCGACATGGGCTTCTCGGCCGCGAAGACGTTCGACCTCGAGGTGTGGCTGCCCGCGCAGAACACCTATCGCGAGATTTCGAGCTGCTCGAACACCGAGGCGTTCCAGGCGCGCCGGATGCAGGCGCGGTTCCGCAACGCGCAGGGCAAGCCGGAGCTCGTGCATACGCTGAACGGTTCGGGCCTGGCGGTCGGCCGCACGCTCGTCGCGGTGCTGGAAAACTACCAGAACGCGGACGGCTCGGTCACGGTGCCGGAAGTGCTGCGTCCGTACATGGGCGGCATGGAGCGCATCGACGCGCCGGCACAGGCATCGTAACGCGGGCCTTCCGAAGCCCTCGCAAAAAAATTTGCCGAAGGGGCTTGTCAGTCAGGAAAAGATCGTCTTATAATCTTTTCTTTCGCGGAAACGACCACCGCGAAATGCAGTAAGGAAGGAGAGGTGGCAGAGTGGTCGAATGTACCTGACTCGAAATCAGGCGTACGGTTTCCCCGTACCGTGGGTTCGAATCCCACCCTCTCCGCCAAAATACGAAGCCCCTTGATCCGGAAGGATCAAGGGGTTTTTCGTTTTGGGTCGCCGGTGCAATGTGTCGGTCGTCGTCGTGCGCTGCTGGATGGCGGCCCTGCATACTGCGGAACAATCGCGCCACACGCACCACACGCGCTGCATTCGACCTGACCTGACCTGACCTGACCGCACGGTACACGAGCTTCACCGCTTTCCTCAGCTTTAAGCCTTCGATGTCCGCGCCGTTAACACGGTGCGGCGGCCGGCACTCATGCCACACGCCATCGTTCCACGTCGATTCAAGGTTCCATGAAGCTGAGCTACAAGATTCCTCTCGCATTTGCCGTCGCGTTATCACTGATGTTCTGCGGCGCGCTATACGGCATCCACATCCTCAACCGGTCGATCGATACGTTTGCCGAAGACGTGCAGACGAACGTCGGCAACGAACGGCTCGTGTCGGCCTCGCTCGTGCAGTTCAAGCTGCAGGTGCAGGAATGGAAGGACACGCTGTTGCGCGGCAAACAGCCCGAGAAGCTCGATCGATACTGGCAGGCATTCCAGACGCGCGAGCGCACGGTCGATTCGCTCGCCGCGCAGCTCGTCCATCGGCTGCCGGCCGGCGAGAGCCGCTCGCTCGTCGAGCAGTTCATGCGCGCGCACGCGATGATGGGCGACGGCTACCGGCGTGGCCTCGACGCGTTCAAGGCCGCCGGTTTCGAGCCGTCGGCCGGCGACGCCGCCGTCGCGGGCGTCGACCGTGAGCCTGCTGCGCTGCTGGAGCGGGCGGCCCAGACGATCGCCGCCGAGAGTGCCGCCGTGTCGGCGAAGGCTAGCTGCGACGCACAGCGGGCGACCACCGTGAGCCTCGCCCTGATGCTGGTTGTGCTCGGCGTCGCGATGGTCGGCGCGTTCCTGTTCAGTCGCGCGATCTTGCGTCCGCTCGATCGCGCAGTGGCGTGTGCACAGGCCGTCGCCGGCGGCGACCTGACACGCGACGTCGACGCAAGCGGCCGAGACGAGATCGCCCATCTGCTGCGGGCATTGCAGACGATGCAGACGAGTCTGTCTCGCGTCGTGCTCGAGGTGCGTACGCATGCCGAGGCCGTCGCAACCGCGAGCGCGCAGATCGCCTCCGGCAATCACGATCTGTCGTCGCGTACCGAATCGCAGGCCGCGTCGCTCGAGGAGACAGCCGCCAGCATGGCGCAGTTGACCGGCATCGTGCGCCAGTCGGCCGAGCACGCGCAACATGCGGCGCAACTGGCGCGCGATGCATCGAACATCGCGTCGTCCGGCGGCGGCGTGATGACGGACGCCGTCCACACGATGAACGGCATTGCCGATAGCGCGACGAAAGTCGGCGAAATCATCGCGGTGATCGACGGTATCGCATTCCAGACCAACATCCTTGCACTGAACGCGGCGGTCGAAGCCGCGCGCGCAGGGGAGCAGGGGCGCGGCTTCGCTGTCGTCGCGGCGGAGGTGCGCACGCTCGCGCAGCGTAGCGCGTCGGCCGCGAAGGAGATCAAGGGGCTCATCGAACAATCGACCCAGCGGGTCGACGAGGGCGCCGTGCTGATCGGCCGTGCGGGAGAATCGATTCACGAGATCGTGGACGCGGTGCAGCGCGTCACGACGATCGTCGGGGAAATCTCGTCCGCCTCGCAGGAGCAGAGCGGCGGCATCGATCAGGTGAACGTCGCGGTGACGCAGATGGACGAGGCGACCCAGCGCAACGCGGCGCTCGTCGAGCAGGCCGCGGCCGCGACCCACGCACTGGCCGAGCAGGCGAGCGCACTGCGGCATGCGGTGGCCGTGTTCAGGCTGCCTGAAATGGCGTGACGGCAGGGCTGTTGCGCCGGCCGCGGCGAGCGATGCGCGCCGGCTTTCGCCGGCCCTCATCGAGCATCACGCCGCAGCCGGATACTGCGCCAGCACCCTGTCGCGAATCGACGGCTTGATGTTCGATTGCGCCATGTCGCCGTGATAGTGCGCGACGACACGCGGGTTCATCACGCGATACCAGAGCGGCGGGACGTATGCGAACAGGATCATCGTCGCATAGCCGGCCGGCAATTGCGGCGCATCGTCGAAGTGGCGCAGCGCCTGATACGAGCGCGTCGGATTCGCGTGATGGTCGGCGTGTCGCTGCAACTGGTACAGGAACAGGTTCGTGACGACGTGATTGCTGTTCCACGAATGTTGCGGCGTGCAGCGTTCGTAGCGGCCGCTCGGCAGCTTGCGACGGCCGAGCCCGTAGTGCTCGACGTAGTTCACGACTTCGAGCAGCGACGCGCCGTAGACGGCCTGGATCACGAGGAACGGGATCACGACCTTGCCGGCCATCGCGATCGCGATGGCCCACACGACGGCGGTCATCGCCCATGCGTGCAGCACTTCGTTGCGCCAGGTCCACGGCGAATGCCCGAGCCGCTCGAGGCGAGCCTTTTCGAGCCGCCACGCCGAGCGGATGCCGCCGGTCACCGTGCGCGGCAGGAACGCCCAGAACGACTCGCCGTAGCGCGCGCTCGCCGGATCCTCGGCCGTCGCGACGCGCACGTGATGGCCGCGATTGTGCTCGACGTAGAAGTGGCCGTACGCGACCGGCGCGAGCGTGATCTTCGCGAGCCAGCGTTCGAAGCGGTCGGTCTTGTGCCCCAGTTCGTGCGCGGTATTGATCGAGATGCCCGTCGCGGCGCCGAGCGACAGCGCGAAGCCGACGTAGTCGTACCACGCGAGCGCATGCGCGCCGACGATCCACACGCACATGAAGAACGCGACGTATTCGATGAAAGTCGCGAGATAGACGATGTACCGGTAATAGCGCTCGCGTTCGAGGTGCGGCACGACGGCTTCGGGCGGATTGTCGCGATCGTCGCCGATCAGCGTGTCGAGGATCGGGATCACGCCGAACGCGAACAGCGGGCCGAACCACCAGAACACGTGAAGGCCCGTCGACAGCGCGAGTTGCGCGGCGAGGATCGGCAGCGTGATCGTCAGCGCGCCGAGCAGCCACAGGTAACGCTTGCCATCCGACCAGCCCGAAGCCGATCCGTCGGTCATTGCCATTGTCTCCCTCCAGTCGGCCGGCCCGCGGGCGGCCGCATGCAAGATTATTGGAATCCTCGTGGTCCGCGACGCGCGCGGCGGCGCCGGTTCGTTGCCCGGTTCTGCCTGTTATACGACCGGTGCGCGCGCTTGCCAAACTCCGGCGCTAGGCGCGACGCTCCAAACGACGGGGTGCGCGCAATGTGCGTCGGGGAGGGGCCGACACGCGCTGATTGAAACATGCCGACGAGGGCGGATCGGCCCGCGCGGCGACGCGTTTGTCAGATGAATGGCTCGGTGTGCGGCGGGCACAGGGCCGGTATGACAGGGCGACAACAAATGTTGCGTCGCAATAAAGAGGCCGGGGAAGGATGGCCGCCGCGCGCTTTTCGTTTGCTAATATTACATAGCATTACGGCCACAACGACGCACTTAAAACCGGACGGCCGCGCATCGCAAGGAGAACGACGCGAAGCACCGGATCACGAGATCGCGCTTACCGTCCGGCAGCCTGCGTCGATGCGCCGATGCTGCACCTGCACACCGGGCGGCGCGTGTCGCCGCTGATGACATCTGCCGCCTTTCGATTCGCGCTGCCATTTGAAAATTACGATTTGACTCATGCCCCGCTTTCGGTTGAAGCTACTAGCTTGCTGTCCGAAGGGGGCTGTGCCTGCATGAGTTCGACCTTGACCGTTCGTCGTATCGCTGCCGATCAGGGCGGCGTGTATCGCGAACTCCGCGCCGCATCGCTGCGTGAGCCCTACGCACCCGGCGAGGCGCCGGAGGCCGAATTGCTGACCGTCGATACGGACGCGGCGTCGGCAATTGCCGCGCAGCGCGCCGTGTCCGACGAGTCGACGACTTTCCTGCTGTACACCGAAGGCCACCCGGCCGGCATGATCGGCGCGTATTTCGACAACACGCCCGACCGGCGCGCGTTCGTCAGCGAACTGTGGGTCGCGCATGCGGTGCGTCACCTGCGCGGCGGCGTGCTGCTGCTGGAGACGGCCACCGCATGGCTCGCCGAGCGCGGCGCCACCGACGTCTACGCGTGGATCGCCGATGCGAACCGCAACGCGATCCGCTTCTACGAGCGTGCCGGTTTCGGCAACACCGGCGAACATGCGCCGATCGCACGGATGCCCGGCGCGATGAAATCGCTGTTCGTGTCGCAGGTGAAGCACTGACCCGACCACAAAACAGCCAGCCGCGCGGCGCAATGAAAGCCCGATCGCCCGCTGGCCTGCCCGCCTGCCGGTTGCGCGTCCGCCTGGGCCGCCGCGACCCCGCGTCCCAAAAATAATGGCCGCACGCGTGGACGCCTGTAAAATACGCAAAAAATTTTTGCAGAGTGTCCATGTCGCTTAAAAAATCGCCATTCTTCGAGCTGCGCAGCGGATCGGTCGATACGTTGCTGTTCACCGTGAAGACGACCGATCTCGACGCGTTGCGTACCGAACTGGTCAAGCGCTTCGAAGCGACCCCCGAATTTTTCGCCGACGATGTCGTCGCGATCGACGTCCGCCGCCTGGCTGACGGCGAACGCGTCGCGCTCGCGGATATCCGGCAGATGCTGAACGACGTGCGGATGCGTCCGGTGGGCGTCGTCGCACTGGCAACGCAGGGCTGGGCGGGGGAAGCCGGCCTGCCGTTGCTGGAGGCGCGCGATCGCCGCGCGCCGGCCGCGAAACCTGCCGACGAAGCGGAACCGGCGGCCGTGCCAGCCGTCGAGACCGCCGCCGCTGCGGCAGCCGCAGCGGTGCCCGAACAGTCGTCGGAGCCCGCGCCGACGCTCTTGCAGGCCGGCGGCCAGACGCTGGTGATCGACCGGCCGTTGCGTTCGGGGCAGCAGATTTACGCGAAAGGAGACCTCGTGGTGCTCGCGCCGGTCAGTCACGGCGCGGAAATCATCGCGGAAGGCAATATCCACATCTACGCGCCGTTGCGCGGCCGCGCACTCGCGGGCGTGCACGGCAATCACGACGCGCGCATTTTCTGCACGTGTCTCGAACCGGAACTGATTTCGATCGCGGGTATCTATCGAACCACCGAGAACCCGCTGCCCGCCGACGTACTGGGCAAATCGGTGCAGATCCGGCTCGAAGAGGAAAAACTGATGATCGAACCGCTGCGCCTGACGTGATTCACGCGGTGCGCTCCGGATCGATCGGCTCTCATTGACGAACACAGGGTATTGGGTAAATGGCAAAAATCATCGTGGTGACCTCGGGCAAGGGCGGCGTGGGCAAGACGACGACGAGCGCGAGCTTCGCGTCGGGCCTCGCGCTGCGCGGCCACAAGACGGCCGTGATCGACTTCGACGTCGGCCTGCGCAACCTCGATCTCATCATGGGCTGCGAGCGTCGCGTCGTGTATGACCTCGTGAACGTGATCCAGGGCGAAGCGAACCTGAACCAGGCGCTGATCAAGGACAAGAAGTGCGAGAACCTGTTCATCCTGCCGGCGTCGCAGACGCGCGACAAGGATGCGCTGACGCGCGACGGCGTCGAGAAGGTGCTGAACGACCTCGTCGCGATGGACTTCGACTTCATCGTCTGCGATTCGCCGGCCGGTATCGAAGCCGGCGCGCTGCACGCGATGTACTTCGCGGATGAAGCGCTGATCGTGACGAACCCGGAAGTGTCGTCGGTGCGCGACTCGGACCGCATTCTCGGCATCCTGTCGTCGAAGACGAAGCGCGGGACCGAAGGCAAGGAGCCGATCAAGGAACACCTGCTGATCACGCGTTACAGCCCGAAGCGCGTGAGCGAAGGCGAGATGCTGTCGCTCGAGGACATCAGCGAGATCCTGCGCATCAAGCTGATCGGCGTGGTGCCCGAGTCGGAAGCCGTGCTGCACGCATCGAACCAGGGTCTGCCGGCCGTGCATATCGACGGCACCGACGTCGCGGAAGCGTACAAGGACGTCGTCTCGCGCTTTCTCGGCGAGGACAAGCCGCTGCGCTTCACCGATTACCAGAAGCCGGGCCTGCTGCAGCGCCTCTTCGGCAGCAAGTAACGGAGGCCGCCCATGTCCATCCTTTCGTTTCTCCTCGGCGAGAAGAAGAAGTCCGCATCGGTCGCGAAGGAGCGCCTGCAGCTCATCATCGCGCACGAGCGGGTCGGCGGCCGGCCGCCGGCCGATTACCTGCCGGCGCTGCAGAAAGAGCTCGTCGCGGTCATCTCGAAGTACGTCCATATTTCGGACGATGACATCCGCGTGAGCCTCGAGCGCCAAGACGATCTCGAAGTCCTCGAAGTGAAGATCGAGATCCCGCAAGCCTGACGCTTGCGCGTGTCCCTCCGCACGGCGGCGCCCGCCGCCGTGCGCGTCTTACGCCCTGTTGCACTTTCGGGCACGCCGTAACACGGCGCCTGTCGGCCGTAATCGACCCTCCCGCATTGAACGAATACGCTCGCGTGACTTGTTCAACCAGGAGGTTGTGATGGCCGTTTCCACCGTTTCACGTCGTATCGTTTCGCTCGCGCTGTTCGCCGCGGGCCTGTCAGCCGTCGTCGCCCCGTTTGCCGCGCATGCGGACGAGATTCTCGTCGGCACGCCCGTGATCGCGCCGCAGGGGCGCATGGTCATCGCGGAGCCGGTCGCCGTGCGCACCGGGGAAATCGTCGTCGTCGCGCCGAATGCGCCGCCGCCCGTGCGCTACGAGGTCGTACCGGCCACGCGCGTGGGCTACGTGTGGGAGCGCGGGCACTGGCACTGGGATCATGGCCGCTACGTGTGGATCGGCGGCCACTGGGAAACCGAGCGCGTCGGCATGCAATGGGTGCCGGGGCATTGGGACCAGCGCGGTCCGAACTGGTTCTGGACGCGTGGCCACTGGGCTTGATGGAGGCGCGCGATGAAAAGAACCGCAATCGCCATCGCGCTCGTCGCGATCACGCTGGCCGGGTGCATCGTCGTGCCGGCGCGGCCGGTCTACTACCGGCCGGCGCCCGTCGTGATCTACTGAGCGTCGCGCGGGCCGTGCGGTTGCGCCGGACCGTTTGCGTCGGTCGCAGCCGGCCCGGCGTCGTGCGGCGCCGGCGCATGCGCGGCGCTGTCGGCCGCCGCGGCGGCCGGCTCGTCGTCGCCTTCATCGCGCAGCGTGTCGAGCGGATCGGCGGGGGCCGCGTTTGCATCCTGGGGTTCGGTTACGTCGGTCACGTTGCCCGCAGCGGCCGCTGCGGTGGCCGCGGCCGGCGCGGCGGCCGCGACGGGCGGCGCGAGATAGCGCTGCGCGAGCGTTTCGTAGAGCGGCGGCGCGAAAAAGCGCGATACCCGGCTCGATACCAGTGCGGTCGCCATCAGCGAAATCACCAGCGCATGACCGTTGATCATTTCCATCACGATCACGAACGACGTGATCGGCGACTGCGTGACGGCGGCAAGATAGCCGACCATCGCGAGCGCGATCAGCATCGGCAGGCTCATGTTGCTGAACACGGTATGCAGCAGGTTGCCGAAGCCGGCGCCGATCGACAGCGACGGCGCGAAGATCCCGCCCGGGATGCTCGGCAGGTACGATGCGACCATCGAGATCATCTTCAGGAACGGGTAGAACACCGACAACTGCTGGCTGCCGTCGAGCAGGCCGCGCGCCTCGGCATAGCCGCTGCCGAACGTCGTGCCGCCGGACACGAGCCCGACGACGGCGATCGTGAAGCCGCACAGCGCGGCGAACGCGACCGGCCGCTCGCGGTACAGGCCCAGCAGTTGCGCGGGCAGCCAGCGCCCCGTGTTGAGCAGCAGCCAGCAGAACAGGCCGCCCGCGATGCCCGTCACGATCGCGGTGACCAGCACCGCGACCGCCAGCAGTTTCGGGAAATGGAGGCCGGTATTGATCGTGCCGAAATACGTGTAGTTGCCGTTCAGACCGAGCGCGACCACGCCGGCGAGGATGATCGCGGTGATCAATACGCCGCTGGCGCGCGCGGAGAAGCTGCGGGTCAGTTCCTCGATCGCGAACACGATCCCGGCGAGCGGCGTATTGAACGCGGCCGACAGCCCGGCCGCCGCGCCGGCCAGCACCAGCTGGCGTTCGATCTGCGCGTTCGAGCGCGGGTAGAAGCGCCGCAGGTTGAACATCAGCGCCGCGCCGACCTGCACGGTCGGCCCCTCGCGGCCGATCGTGAAGCCGCCCAGGATGCCGAGGAACGAGATCAGCACCTTGCCGAACAGGATGCGCAGCGTCAGCAGCCGGGCGCCGAATGCGCTCGGGCGCGCATGCAGCGTCGCGATCACCTGCGGGATGCCGCTGCCCTCGGCGCCGCGGAAGAACCGGCGCGTGATCCAGACGGACATGGCTGCAATCGCCGGCGTCAGCAGCAGCGGCAGCCAGACGGCGTGATCGCGCATCGCGCGGAAGGTCTCGTAACCCCAGTCGATCAACCGGGCGTACAGTACGGCGGCGAGGCCGACGACGATCGCGCCGAGCCAGAAAACACCATATTGGCGCCAGATTCGCAGCGAACGGCGGGTGAGGGCGGGAAACAGCGACGGAAGGGCGGGGCGCGGCATTGGGGCGGGCCGGAGGGCAAAGAATGGATTATAAAAAGAACCGGATGCCAGCGGGGACGACAAAAGCCCGGGGGGAATGACAAAAATCCACAAAAGGATGCAATTTGTTGCAAATGTAATATTCGCGTAATGTCTGTACATAGCAACCGTCGTTAGCATGCCAGGATGGCCAGTCGAGAATTCCCGCAAATCGTGAAACGCATCCTTATCGTGAAAGTGACGTCGCTCGGCGACGTCGTCGAAACACTGCCCGTCGTCGCAGACCTGCATCGCGCCTTCCCCGGCGTGTCGGTCGACTGGGCTGTGGACGAATCGTGCGCGGAGATCGTGCGCTGGCATCCGGGCGTGAGCGCTGTCCTGTGCGCGCCGCTGCGCCGCTTCAAGAAATTGCGCAATGCCGGCGACCTGAAGGCGATCTCGTCATCGATCGGTGCGTTGCGTGCGCACCGCTACGACGCGGTCATCGATCTGCACGGTGTTTACAAGAGCGCCATCATTGCGGCGCTGGCGCGCGCCGGGCGCCGCGTCGGTTACCAGACGCAGGATCTCGGCGAGGCAGGGGCGCGTTTTGCGTATTCGCATCGCTTTGGCCCGAAGCCTGAATGCGATGCATGGCACGGCATGCGCATTAGCGCGGGCGAGGCGCTCGGCTATGCGCCCGAGGGTATCGCCTCGTACGGGATCGAACCGCCTGATGCAACGTTGCCGCCTGTCGTTATCGAGGGTGCGCCGTTCATGCTGCTGTTCCACGCAACGTCGAATTCCGACAAGAAATGGCCGGCCGATCATTGGGCTGAACTGGCCACCCGGATGATGGCGCGCGGCTTGCGCGTGCTGCTGCCATGGGGCTCGTCGTCCGAGCATGGCGATGCGCAGGACATTGCGATGCGGGCGCCCGGAGCGGTTGTACTGCCGGCCATGTCGTTGGGTGAACTCGCCGCTACGATCGGCCGGGCTGCGCTGGTCGTCGGTGTTGATACGGGCTTGGTGCATCTGGCGCACGCGTTGCGGCGCCCGACCGTGATGATTTTCGTGGCCACGTCGCGTGCCCACTTCGGCATTGGCGGCGCACCGCACGCACTGTCGATCGGTGAGGCCGGCGCTGCGCCGAGCGTTGACGACGCGATGGAAGCAATCGATACCGTGGGACCGCTCTACGACGTGTTGCCGGTGCAGGCAGTAGCCTGACGGTTAGGGGCGGACTTACGCCAGCAACACCTCGACCGTGACGACGGCGGCGATGGCCGCCAGATTCGCCAGCAGCGCCTCGAACACGAGGCCGCGCCAGGTCTTCGGCCGGAACCGCAGCGCGAGCAGCAGCGCGCCACCCAGCGCGAGCGCAAGGATCATGACGAGATCGGCATTGGCGAGGCGGATATTCATGGCGGCGGCTCCTGTCGGGGCGGGATCCCCGGGCGCGCAACGACGCGCCCAGGATCGAGTATAGAGAGCGCTCACCGCCGTACAACCCGGGTCGCCCCGGAGGGTCAGACGAGCGACGCGTCGCGCGTTTCGCGCATCAGCAGGACGCCGATCAGGCTGATCGCCGCCGCCACCGACACATAGCCGCCGACCCACGACAGCCCGCCGCGCGCAGCCAGCAGTTGCGCGATATACGGGGCGATCGACGCGCCGAGAATCCCGCCGAGGTTGTACGCGACGCCCGCACCCGTATAGCGGACGTTGGTCGGGAACAATTCCGGCAGCAGCGCGCCCATCGGGGCGAACGTCACGCCCATCAGGAACAGCTCGATCGTCAGGAACAGCGCGACGAGCGGCATCGAGCCGCTGCCGAGCAGCGGCTCCATCGCGAACCCCGACAGCAGCGCCGCGATCGCGCCGACGATCAGCACCGGCCTGCGCCCGAAGCGGTCCGACGCCCATGCGGACAGCGGCGTCGCGAGGCCCATGAAGACGACCGCGAAACACAGCAGGCCGAGGAAGCTCTGGCGCGGAATATGCAATGCCGACACGCCGTACGACAGCGAGAACACCGTCGAGATGTAGAACAGCGTGTAGCAGACGACCATCGCGAGCGCGCCGAGCAGCGTCGGCTGCCAGTGTTGCGTGACGAGCGTCGCGACCGGCACGCGCACGCGCTCGTTGCGGTCGAGTGCGGCCTGGAACGCGGGCGTTTCGGTGATCTTGAGCCGCACGTACAGGCCGAGCGCGACGAGCACCGCGCTGACGAGGAACGGAATGCGCCAGCCCCAGCTGCGGAACTGCTCGTCGGACAACGACAGCGCGAGCGCGAAGAACAGGCCGTTCGACATCAGGAAGCCGACCGAAGGCCCCAGTTGCGGGAACATCCCGAACCAGCCGCGCTTGCCCTGCGGCGCGTGCTCGGTCGCGAGCAGCGCCGCGCCGCCCCATTCGCCGCCGAGGCCGATCCCCTGGCCGAAGCGCAGCACGCACAGCAGCACCGGCGCGAGCGCGCCGATCGTGTCATAGCCGGGCACGAAGCCGATCGCGGTGGTGGACACGCCCATCACGAGCAGCGATGCGACGAGCGTCGACTTGCGGCCGATACGGTCGCCGAAGTGCCCGAACAGGAACGAGCCGATCGGGCGCGCGATGAACGCGATGCCGAACGTGACGAACGCGGACAGCGCCTGTGCCGTCGCGGAGCCGTGCGGGAAGAACACGGGGCCGATGACGAGCGCGGCGGCCGTCGCGTACACGTAGAAATCGTAGAACTCGATCGCGGTGCCGATGAAGCTCGCGAACACGATGCGCCGGTGGCTGACGGCGCCGGCCGAACCGGTTGCGTGTGCAACGGTCGGGGAGGATGCGGACATGGATGTCTCCGTTTTGTCGTTGGGGCAGCGGCTGGGCGTGCGCTCGGGCAGGCGTCTGCCTGCCGGGAGCAGCCGGGCAAATGATTGATGCGGATGACGCGGTGGCGGCGTGGACGCGCGCCGTGGCGCGGACGTCACCCGCCGGTCGACGATGGAGACGGGTACGTCGCCGCCGCCCGGTGCCGGCGTGGTCGGCTCGCTTGCCGGGTGGGGCGCGCGAACGCACGCGCGGCGTGATGGCCGCGCGAGTGCGGAAAATTATAGCCAGCCGCGCCGCCCACCGGCAATCGGGCCGCGGCGGTGCGTCAGTCGATCGATTGCGCCTGCGCGGACGCGGTGCTTTGCAGCTGGAAGTGGCCGTCGTCGTTGAAGAGCCAGCCTTCCATCAGTTCGAGCCGGCCGTTGCCGTCGAGCAGCCGTGACGGCGGCGCCGGCAGCGGCGCCGAGCGGCGCAGCGACGCGAGCGCGAGCGCTTCCGCCTCGCTGTCGCCGTTGCTGCGATAGACGGATGCGTTGATCACGCGGCCGCTGCCATCGACGGTGAAGGCCACGACGACGAGCGAACGCAGCATGGCCTGCGGTGTGCCGTGCAGCATGCCGGACGGATTGCGCTCGGCGACACGATGCGCGACCTCGACGCGATACTGGTCGAGATTGCCGCTGCGTATGACCGACGGAATCGTCAGGACCGAGCGTAGCGACGGAGGCGGCGTGATCGTGCACGCGGCGAGCAGGGCGACGACGGCCAGCGCAGCAACACGCAGCCGGGCGACGCGCGGACGGAGAAGGGGGCGCATGAGGTGATGGTCAGGAGGGACGATAAAAAAATGATAGGCGCACCGACACGAGACGATATGGGGGGAAACGCATAGCGCGCCGGATCGGTCGCAGCGATCGCTGATGATGACGGCCGGGCGCCGCGTCGAGCAACGTGCGTCGTGCGTGGTGCGTCGCGATGTGACGCGACATGTGACAGCGCCCACGGGGCACGCGCGTGTTGCAAAGGTTGAACGCCACGACACTCGGCGATCGTCCGGCGGGGCGGCGCGGTCAGCCGATGCGGCACTTCGGCTAGCCGTCCGCGCGATCCCAAGCGATGCGGGCCGGCCGCGTCAGAAGCCGTGCGTCACGAGCGACAGTACCGACAGGTCGGGGTGCGTGCCGTCGATGATGCTCTTGCCGATGTGCACGGCTTCGTGGGCGGCCTCGTCGATGCTCGCGAAGCTTTCCTCGCCGTCCGCGTGGAACGGTACCGCATGGCCGGGCAGCGCGGGATTCACGCCCGGATGGCACACGTAGCCGGTGTAGGTATAGCGCGTGTCGCTGCCGGGCATCGCGGCCGGCACGACATGGATCTCGAAGCCTTCGTAATCGACGTGGTTCGTCGCGGTCGACAGGTCGGTCATGGCGATCTCCGTGTGCCGCGCGCAGGGATGGCGCGTGCGGCATCGAATACATCGAACACGCGGCGGCGTTCGTGTCGCCGTGTTGAACGAATTCTAGGCGATGGCGGGGCGGGCCGGGAGGCATCCGGCAGTGTGCGGCGACATGTGTCCGGGCGCGCGCACCATGCGCATTCAGCGCCGACGATCGGGCGCCGATTCCATTAGCGAGCGACGGAAATGGAGATCATCGTATTTTTCGCGTTCGGCGCGTTCGTGTACGGCGCCGCCGCGCCGCCGCCCGTGCCTGCCGGCCAGGTGCCGCGCAAGGCGCGGCGTGAACGCACGTTCCGTCTCGACCGACGGGCGTGTCGCACCGCGACTTCGTTACTTGCAGCGCGCGTCCTTGCGTTGCACGACGACGATCACCGGATACTTCTGGCCATGGTCGAGTTCCACGCGCGCGACGACGGTCAGCGTCGCCGGATCGGAATCGTCGTACACGCTGACCTGTTCGTTGCGCAGGTAGGTCACGCCGGTGCAGTTCGACGTGCGTCCGTCGTCGGCCACCTTGCACTGAAGCTCGTTGTCCTTCAGGTAGTTGTACGGCGACGGGCTCGCGAGATATTCACTGAGGCCGCGCGGCGAACCGCCGACGCCGGTCACGTACGCGATCGCGCACGACGCCTGCGCGTCGCTGCCGGAGGCGGTGTCGGCCGCTGCATGCGTGCTGACGGCGGCCAGCACGGTGACGAGCGACGAGACGAGGAAGGGCTTCATGACGTGGATTTCCCGTTTCGCGAATCGGAGCGCGGGATTGTAACGGCATCCGGCGCGATGCGTCGGAACGTACGGGGCGCACGCGTGCGGACAAACAAAAACCCCGTCATTCTGCGAATGGACGGGGTTCGGCGAACTTCCTGGCGGAAGCGGTGAGATTCGAACTCACGGACAGTTTCCCGTCGCTGGTTTTCAAGACCAGTGCCTTAAACCGCTCGGCCACGCTTCCACACGAGGCGGCATTGTAACCGAAATGCCGCCCCGTTCATTCGTTCAGTCGTCGCGCAGGAACAATTCCTGCAGGTCGTTGAGGAAACGCTGGCCGAGCGGCGTCGGCGCGATTTGCGTGAAATCGCGCGTGATCAGCCCGCGCCGTTCCGCTTCCTTCAACGCGGGCTCGATCGTGCTCATCGGCAGGCCCGTGCGTTCCGCGAAGCTGTGCACGGGGAAGCCCTCGACGAGCCGCAGCGTGTTCAGCATGAATTCGAACGGCAGGTCGCGCGCGCCGACTTCACGCTCTTCCTGCACGGCCGTGCCGGCCTTCGCCTGCTCGATGAAGGTCGCCGGATGCTTGTAGCGTGCCTGCCGCAGGATCCGGTTCGGGAACGACAGCTTCGTATGGGCGCCCGCCCCGATCCCGAGATAGTCGCCGAAGCGCCAGTAGTTCAGGTTGTGCTTGCACTGATGATTCGGCTTTGCGTACGCGGATACTTCGTAGCGCCCGTAACCGGCTTCGGCCGTGCGCGCATGGATCCATTCCTGCATGTCGGCCGACGCGTCGTCGTCGGGGACGACGGGCGGGAACTTCGCGAACAGCGTATTCGGCTCGAGCGTCAGGTGATACAGCGACAGGTGCGGCGGCGCGAACGACAGCGCGGTCTCGATGTCGGTGCGGCATTCGTCGAGCGTCTGGTTCGGCAGCGCGAACATCAGGTCGAGGTTGAAATTGTCGAAATTCTTCGCGGCGATCTCGACGGCCGCGCGTGCCTGCGCGGTGTCGTGAATCCGGCCGAGCGCCTTCAGGTGCGCTTCGTTGAAGCTCTGGATGCCGACCGACAGGCGGTTCACGCCGCTTGCGCGGAACTGCGCGAACTTCGCGGCTTCGAACGTGCCCGGATTCGCTTCCAGTGTGATCTCGGCATCGGCGTCGAGCGGCAGCAGCGCGCGCACGTCGGACAGCATCCGGTCGAGGCCGGCCGCCGACAGCAGGCTCGGCGTGCCGCCGCCGATGAACACGGTATGCACCTGCCGACCCCACACGAGCGGCAGCGCCTGCTCGAGGTCGGCACGCAGCGCGTCGAGATAGTCGGCTTCCGGAAACCGCTCGCCTTTCCATTCGTGCGAGTTGAAATCGCAGTACGGGCACTTGCGCACGCACCACGGGAAATGCACGTACAGCGCGAGCGGCGGCAGCGACGTGAGGCGCACCTGGCCGGGCGACGTGAAGGTCGCGACGACGCGCGCGCCGGTTTCCGCAGCCTGGCTCATGCGACCTCCCGCAGCGAACGGGTATCGAGTACGGTCATGTTTCCTCCGCGAGCCGCGCGAGCAACGCCTTCAGCGCCAGTGCGCGATGGCTGTGCGTGTTCTTCACGGCCGGCTCGAGTTCGGCGGCCGTTGCGCCGAGCGACGGCAGGTAGAAATACGGGTCGTAGCCGAATCCGTGTTCGCCGCGCGGCGTGTCGACGATCTCGCCGGCCCAGCGCCCTTCGGCGAACAGCGGTTCCGGATCGTCCTCATGGCGGACGAGCGCGAGCACGCAGCAGTAGTAGGCGCGCCGGTCGTCGACGCCGCGCAGTTGCTCGACGAGATACGCGTTGTTCGCCGCGTCGCCCTTGTCGCGGCCCGCGCGCTGCGCGTAGCGCGCCGAATAGACGCCCGGCGCGCCGCGCAGCACGCGCACGCACAGCCCTGAATCGTCGGCGATCGCCGGCAGCCCGGTGAGCCGCGATGCGTGGCGCGCCTTGGTCAGCGCGTTCTCGATGAACGTGCCGAACGGCTCTTCCGCCTCGGGCACCGCGAGGTCGCCCTGCGGGACGATCTCGATGCCGACCGTCGAGAACAGCGCGGTGAATTCGCGCAGCTTGCCCGGGTTGTTCGATGCGAGCACGATGCGCGACAGCGGCGCGAGGGTGAGGTCGTCAGGCATGGCCCGCGCCCAGGACATCTTTCTGCAACTGCACCAGCTCGGCGATCCCGCCCTGCGCGAGGTCGAGCAGCGCGTTCATCTCGGCGCGCGAGAACGGCACGCCTTCGGCCGTGCCCTGCACTTCGACGAAGCCGCCCGCGCCCGTCATCACGACGTTCATGTCGGTGTCGCAGCGCGAATCTTCCGCATAGTCGAGGTCGAGCACGGGCGCGCCTTCGTACACGCCGACCGAGATCGCGGCGACATGGTCGGTGATCGGCGAGCGCACGAGCTTGCCGGCCGCGATCAGCTTCGACACGGCGTCGTGCGCGGCGACGAACGCGCCGGTGATGCTGGCCGTGCGCGTGCCGCCGTCGGCCTGGATCACGTCGCAGTCGATATGGATCGTGCGCGGGCCGAGCGCCTCGAGATCGAACACCGCGCGCAGCGCGCGGCCGATCAGGCGCTGAATTTCCTGCGTGCGGCCCGTCTGCTTGCCGCGCGCGGCTTCACGGTCGCTGCGCGTGTGGGTCGCGCGCGGCAGCATCCCGTATTCGGCGGTCAGCCAGCCTTGCCCGCGCTCGCGCAGGAACTCGGGCACGCGCTCGGCGACGCTTGCGGTGCAGAGCACCTTGGTGTCGCCGAATTCGACCAGCACGGAGCCTTCGGCGTGTTTCGTGTAGTGGCGCGTGAGGGCGACCTTGCGCAGTGCGTCGGCGCGGCGGCCGCTCGGGCGGGAAACGGAAGACGTCATGGGGAAATCGCGGAAGGAGAGGAAACCCCGATTTTAGCGCCGAACGGCGGGCGTGCCCGGCGGAATGGTCCGCAAAAATGGGATAATGCGCGCTTCCCGCCCCGCGCCTTCCGATGCGCCGGGCGCCTCGATGTATCCCCCCGCCCGCGAGGGCACCAGACGGCGAGACGAACCATGATCTACAGCATGACGGGCTACGCGAGCGCGACGCGCGAACTCGCGACGGCCACCGGCAACGGCGGCACCAGCGTGTCGGTCGAACTGCGCACCGTGAACTCGCGCTTCCTCGATCTCAATTTCCGGATGCCGGACGACGTGCGCGCGTGCGAACCCGCGCTGCGCGAAATGCTGATGAACAAGCTGTCGCGCGGCAAGGTCGACGTGCGCATCAATCTGCAGCGCGGCGAGCAGAGCATCGGCGCGGGCGCGCTGAACCAGTCGGCGCTCGGCCAGCTTGCCGATCTCGAACGCGCGGTGCTCGATTCGTTCCCGGGCGTCGGCCGCCTGCGCGTGGGTGAAATCCTGCGCTGGCCCGGCGTGCTCGCCGAGAGCGGCGTGTCGGCCGAAGCGATCCGCGACGCGGTGCTCGCCTGCGGCAAGGAAGCGATCGGCGAGCTCGTCGTCGTGCGTTCGCGCGAAGGCGCGCAACTGGCGACGATGCTGCTGTCGAACGTCACCGAGATGGAGGCGATCGTCGCGCGCATCACGCCGCTCGTGCCGGAGCTGATCGCGAAGCACCAGCAGAAGATCGTCGAGCGGCTGCAGGAAGCGCTCGGCCTCGCGGCGCCCGAAGGCGGCTCGACGGTCGTCACGCGCGAGGAAGCCGCGGAGCGCATCCGTCAGGAAGTGACGATGTACGGGATCCGGATCGACATCGCGGAAGAGCTGTCGCGGCTCACCGCGCACCTGAACGAAACGCGTCACGTGATCGAGAAGGGCGGCCGCGTCGGCAAGCGTCTCGACTTCATGATGCAGGAACTGAATCGCGAAGCGAACACGCTCGGCTCGAAGGCGGCGGCGAAGGAACTCGCCGACGCGTCGATGGCGCTGAAGCTGCTGATCGAGCAGATGCGCGAGCAAGTGCAAAACCTGGAGTAAAAGAGATGAAACGACCCCCACGCTCACTACGTTCGCTTGGGGGGGCGCAGCCCCCCCATCCTTCGAAAGGTGATTCATGCGGATGTGGCCAGGCCCGGCGGAGGCTGTCATGACCGATTCCCATCGCGACGGCCACGCGTCGCATTCGCTGCACGGCGGCGTCTATCCCGGTAACCTGTTCATGGTCGTCGCGCCGTCGGGCGCCGGCAAGTCGACGCTCGTGAATGCGCTGCTGTCGAAGGACAGCGACATCTGCCTGTCGATCTCGTACACGACGCGCAAGCCGCGCCCGGGCGAGCAGGACGGCCAGCACTACCACTTCACGACCGTCGAGGATTTCCGCGCGCGTCACGCGGCGCACGAATTCCTCGAGAGCGCGGAAGTGCACGGCAACTACTACGGCACGTCGCGCGTGTGGATCGAAGAGCAGATGAAGAACGGCCACGACGTGCTGCTCGAAATCGACTGGCAGGGCGCGTTGCAGGTGAAGAAGCAGTTCCGCAACGCGGTCGGCATCTTCATCCTGCCGCCGTCGCTCGATGCCCTCGAGGAGCGCCTGAAGAAGCGCGGCCAGGACGAACCGAACGTGATCACGCGACGCCTGCTGGCCGCCGGCAGCGAGATCGCGCACGCGTCGGAAGCGGAATACGTGGTGATCAACGAGAATTTCGAGCGTGCGCTCGCGGAACTCGAATGCATCGTCGCGGCGACGCGCCTGCGTTTTGCTTCGCAGTACGCGCGACACACGGAGCTGTTCATCGAGCTCGGCATCCATCTGCCCCACGCGGAATGACGCGGGGCACGAGGGACATAAGGTAGAATAAGGACTATATTCAGAAGGAATTACCAACATGGCTCGCATTACCGTCGAAGACTGCCTGAAGCAAATCCCGAATCGCTTCGAACTGGCGCTCGCCGCCACCTATCGCGCGCGGCAGCTCGCGCAAGGCCATACGCCGAAAATCGAAAGCCGCGACAAGCCGACCGTCGTCGCGCTGCGCGAAATCGCCGCCGGCCAGGTCGGCGTCGAGATGCTGAAGAAGGTGCCGGTGTAACGCGCATCCGGCCCGTTCCAGCCATGTAGTCCACGCGCGCAACGACTCGACCTGGAGGCGAATATGAGCACCACCCCATCGTCCGCCTCCGCGGATCCGACCACCGAAGCCACGGCCCAGTCGCCTGCGCGCCAGTACATCGACGCGGTCCTCGAACAGTCCTTCCGGCATCTGTTCGGGCCGACCGCCACGCCGGAGCAGCCGCGCAAGCACGGCGTCGTTTCGATCGCGAAACTGACGGCCGTGCTTGCCGAGTATCTCCCGCCGGACGAAATCAAAGAGGTCAAGGCGGCGTTCCACTTCAGCGACGAAGCCCACCTCGGTCAATATCGCCAGAGCGGCGAACCCTACATCACCCATCCCGTCGCCGTCGCGGAAATCTGCGCCGGCTGGAAGCTCGACGCGCAGGCCGTGATGGCCGCGTTGCTGCACGACGTGATGGAAGACCAGGGCGTGACCAAGAACGAGCTGGCCGAGCGGTTCGGCCCGAAGGTCGCCGAATTGGTCGACGGCCTGTCGAAGCTCGACAAGATGGAATTCCGCAGCCGCGAGGAAGCGCAGGCGGAAAACTTCCGCAAGATGCTGCTCGCGATGGCGCGCGACGTGCGCGTCATTCTCGTCAAGCTCGCCGATCGCCTGCACAACATGCGCACGCTCGGCGCGGTGCCGATGGAAAAGCGCCGTCGCGTCGCGCGCGAAACGCTCGACATCTACGCGCCGATCGCGCACCGGCTCGGGTTGAACAACACGTATCGCGAGCTGCAGGACATGAGCTTCGCGAACTTCAACCCGCATCGCTACGCGACGCTCGAGAAGGCCGTGAAGGCCGCGCGCGGCAACCGCCGCGAAGTGATCAGCAAGATCCTCGAGGCCGCGCAGCGCGCGATGGCCGACGCGAAGATCGACGCCGAGATCACCGGCCGCGAGAAGACCATCTACAGCGTCTACCGCAAGATGCGCGACAAGCAGTTGTCGTTCTCGCAGGTGCTCGACGTGTACGGCTTCCGGGTCGTCGTCGACAGCGCGCTCGACTGCTACACGTGCATCGGTGCGCTGCACGCGCTGTACAAACCCGTGCCCGGCAAGTTCAAGGATTACATCGCGATCCCGAAGATCAACGGCTATCAGTCGCTGCACACGACGCTCGTCGGCCCGTTCGGCGCGCCGATCGAGTTCCAGGTGCGCACGCGCAAGATGCACGAGATCGCCGAGGCGGGGGTCGCCGCGCACTGGCTGTACAAGAACGGCAGCGCCGATCTCAGCGACGTGCAGAAGCGCGCGCACCAGTGGCTGAAGTCGCTGCTCGACATCCAGAGCGAAGCCGGCGATTCGAGCGAATTCCTCGAGCACGTGAAGATCGACCTGTTCCCCGACGCGGTCTACGTGTTCACGCCGAAGTCGAAGATCATGGCGCTGCCGCGCGGCGCGACGGCGCTCGATTTCGCGTATTCGATCCACAGCGATCTCGGCAACCAGTGCGTGGCCGTGAAGATCAACAACGAGCTGCTGCCGCTGCGCACCGAGCTGAAGAGCGGCGACATCGTCGAGGTGATCACCGCGCCGTATTCGAAGCCGAACCCTGCGTGGCTCGGCTTCGTGCGTACCGGCAAGGCGCGCTCGGCGATCCGCCACTACCTGAAGACGATGCGCCTGAACGAGTCCGTGCAGCTGGGCGAGCGGCTCGTCGACCAGAGCCTGAAGGGCTATGGTCTCGCGCTGGCCGATGTCGAGCCGGAAGTGTGGGAGAAGCTCGTGCAGTGGACGGGCAACAAGAGTCGCCAGGAAATCTTCGCGGACATCGGCCTCGGCCGTCGCGTCGCCGCGGTGATGGCCAAGCGCATCGAGGTGCTGATGAGCGGCCGCGACGCGGACGACGATCTGCCGAAGTCCGAGCGGCATCCCGCGCATCACGCGCCGCCGGTCGTGATCACCGGCACCGAAGGGATGTCCGTGCAGTTGTCCGCATGCTGCCGGCCGATCCCGGGCGACGCGATCATGGGTTACATCGGCATCGGTCTGGGCATGGCGATTCATACGACGGATTGCCGTGTCGCGCAGCGCATCCATCGCCGCGATCCGGGCCGCTGGATCGACGTCGAATGGGCGCCGCAGCCGGGCCGCCTGTTCGATGTCGCGGTGAAGGCGCTCGTGAAGAACACGAAGGGCATCTTCGCGCGCGTCGCGGCGGACATCACGTCGGCCGACGCGAACATCGTCCATATCGCGATGGACGAGGATCTGACGCACGAGTCGACGGTGCTGCGCTTCGTGATCCAGGTCAGCGACCGCGTGCATCTCGCGAACGTGATGCGGCGCGTGAGAACCAATCCGGACGTGATGCGGATCATGCGCGAGCGCTCGACCGACGACGGTGCGCACGCGCGCCATGACGGCGGCATGCGTATCGAGCGCGAGCGGCAGGATTACTGACGCTGACGCTGACGCGCGCCGTGGCGGGCGAATTCGGTGATCGACGGACGGCGGCCAATGGCCGCCGTTTTCATTGGGGCTGCCGAAGGTGCGCCCGATGTTGCCCGCGCTTTGCCGAGGGCGTCCGGGCGATGGTGCGAGCGAGGGGACAAAAAGAAAAAGGGCTTTCCCGGAGGAAAGCCCTTTTAAGGTGGCGCGGCTGGCAGGATTCGAACCCACGACCCCTTGGTTCGTAGCCAAGTACTCTATCCAACTGAGCTACAGCCGCACGCAAAACGGTACTGCTTCAACTGTCGGAACCTTCTGCGATGGGAAGGCCCCCAAAAAAGTGGCGCGGCTGGCAGGATTCGAACCCACGACCCCTTGGTTCGTAGCCAAGTACTCTATCCAACTGAGCTACAGCCGCACGCAAAAACAAACTTCTACTACTTCGAACTGAAAGGGCCTTCGGTTGGGAAGGCCCTCGAAAAAGTGGCGCGGCTGGCAGGATTCGAACCCACGACCCCTTGGTTCGTAGCCAAGTACTCTATCCAACTGAGCTACAGCCGCACGCAGAAGCGGAAGTATAGCAGAGTCGTATAAAAAGGGAAGCCTTATTCGCGAATTTGGTGCCATGGCCTGGGCCGGCCGCCCTTCGTGTACCCTTGGAGGATCAGTCATCCACGTTGAATCTGTATCATGAACAAGGCGTTTGTCAAAGAGTCGGACGGTGACGACGACGATCTCGACCAGGCTCAACCCGCGATTCCGGCGGGCGCGAAGAACTACATCACGCCGGCCGGCCACAAGCGGCTGAGGGACGAGTTGCTGAACCTGATCGACGTCGAGCGTCCCGAGGTCGTGCGGCTCGTATCGTGGGCTGCGTCGAACGGCGACCGGTCGGAAAACGGCGACTACATCTACGGCAAGCGGCGGCTTCGTGAGATCGATCGCCGCATCCGCTTCCTGACGAAGCGGCTCGACCTTGCCGAAGTCGTCGATGCGAGCCGGCAGGAGAATGTCGACCAGGTGTTCTTCGGCGCGACGGTCGATTACGAGACGCCGGACGGCGAGGATCACACGGTGACGATCGTCGGCATCGACGAGGTCGATCTCGACCGCGGCTGCGTCAGCTGGATTTCGCCGGTCGCGCGCGCGCTGATCAAGGCGAAGATCGGCGATACCGTCACGCTGATGACGCCGGCCGGCCCGCAGCCGATCGATGTCCTCGATGTTCGTTATCCGGCCTCGGACAGCCGGATGTGAACCGCATGGTTGGCCCTCCGCCGGGCCGGCCGTCCGCGAGACCTGCTTCCCGAAAAAAGCGCCTCGCGAGGCGCTTTTTTGCGCCGAAGCAACGCCGCTCAGAAACGGTGACGCAGGCCGGCGGTCACCGCGATCTGCTTGTTGGTCGACGAAGCGCCGCCGAGGCCATTGACATAGGCGCCGAGGCCCAGGCCGTCCGTGCTGACTCGCTGATACACGCCTTGCACATACACGTCGGTCCGCTTGGACAGCGCATAGTCGGTCTGCAGGTTGAACTGATTCCAGCCCGGATGACGGCCGTCCAGGAAGCCGGCGGTGTACGTGTACGACCCGGCCAGCGACAAGGCCGGCGTGAGCGCGTAGCGCGCATTTACTTCGTAGTTGTTGAAGCGGGCAAACGTGCCGTCGAGACCCAGACCGTTCGACACGCCCGAGGCACCCGCAGAGATGCCGAGTGCCCGGTCTACGCGCGATTGCGTGAATACGAAGCCGGCCGTTGCCGGGCCGAATGTGTAGTTCAGGCCGCCGCCGAACACGCGCTGACGCTTGCCGACGAACGTGTTGTCGCCTGCCACCGCGCCGCCGCTGTTGGTGACCGAAGCTGACGTGAGCCCCGTGATGTCATTGTTCAACTGCAGGTAGCCGGCGCCGATATTGAAGCCGGCGTAGGTGTAGGACACGCCCGCGCTGTAGGCGCGATTGTTCGAGAACTGGGTGCTGTTCGAGAAGCCGTACAACGCGCCGAACTTCAGGCCGCCGAAGTTGACGCTCGTATACTTCACTGAGTTATTGATCCGGAACGAATTGTTCAGGTTGTCGTTATCGAACGGGTGGGCGAACTGGGTGCCGCCGAATTGCGTACCGGTCAGCGACAGCGGCCCGATGTAGTCGACGACGCTATCGTATTGGCGACCGAGGGTGACGGCGCCGAACTGGTCTTGCGACAGGCCGACGAACGCCTGGCGGCCGAATTCGCGGCCATTCTGGCCGAGCGTGCCGTTGGCGATGTTGAAGCCGTTTTCCAACACGAAGATCGCTTTCAGGCCGCCGCCGAGATCTTCCGTGCCGCGCAGGCCCCAGCGGCTGCCGTTGATCTGGCCGCTGCGTTCCGACCATGAGCTGTGGCCACCCTGATTGTTCGTATAGGTGATGCCTGCGTCGATCAGGCCGTACAGCGTAACGCTGCTTTGAGCGTGGGCTGCGGTAACGAATACACCCGACAACGCGGTGACGACCAGGGTTTTTTTCATGGATCTGTCTCCAAACACGATGATGTCGATCGAACCTGCGGCGGACTGGCCGTGTTTTGCTTGACGCTGTAGCCGGTCCGGCAGAACGGCGGTGCGCTTATCAGAAAGCCATCTTAAGTGTACGGAGCGGGCGGAGCGGAGGTGTCCCACACTTTAAGAAATAGTGTATTTTGGAATCCGCAAAAATTGGAAGAGCCGTGTAAACGGTTGCCCCGTAAGGATTTGCGGCGGTGCAGCGAATGGAAATAACGATCAGGACTACGGAGCGGGAGTTGCGTGATTGCGACAGACGGTCAGCGGCGGGCGAGGGCGGCTATAGCGCGATTATTGACACATCGGCAATAGAGGTTTGTGTGGAGCATGGATAATGAAAGGTGGTTCTCTCGCTATACTGCGATCTCTGCTTTCCGAAGCAGACTTTTTCGTTGACGGAAAAGATCTCCAAACCTTTGTCGGCGCGACTTCCCAGTCGCGCTTTTTTTTTGCCCGCTGCCCGCTGCGCTACGGCGTGTACGAGCGGCGCTTGCGCTTGCCCGCAGGCACGACATCTTCCGTTTCGGTCGGCGGCGGCGTGTAGGTCCAGTCTTCCATCACGTAGTGACGGGCATCCAGCGGCGATGCGAGCAGGTTCTGCCAGTGATCGCCGTGCCACGTCATATCGAATTGGGTATCGCACGGCGCTTCGCGCGCGGACTCGGCCAGGGCGCGGGACTTGCGGCGTACGCGGCCGAGCCGGCTCGCGAAGCGCTTGATTTCGTCCAACCACATGACCCTCTCCTTCCTTTCGGCGTTGATTCAGGATCGCAATGTCCCGGTATTTCCGCAACCCGGAAAAAACCCGAGGATTTTACCGAGTCGATTTGTCCCCGGTAGGAATTTCACGCCTCGGATTATTGGTGATCCGGTCCCGGTAATATTGACAGGTTTTTGATGCGAATCAATTAATAAAAGGTGATGGTGTACCGATTCCAGTGGTATTAGCGTCTTTTCGAGAAAGCAGTCGCTAAAAATTTCCTTGACGCACCCGGATTGTCCAATTTATAAAGTCAGCACTCCGTCCTCGGGCGGCGTGCTGGTGCGGGTGCTAGCGCAATGTTTCGGGATTTCGGGAAACGGCTATAAAAATAGCTTTTTTGATCTTATCGAGTGGGGAACGAAGACATGGATACCGGTATCGTGAAATGGTTTAACGATGCTAAAGGTTTTGGCTTTATTACGTCGGACAATGGCGGTGAAGATTTGTTTGCGCACTTTTCCGAAATCCGGATGGACGGCTTCAAGACGTTGAAAGAAAACCAGCGTGTTTCGTTCGAGGTCAAAGTCGGGCCGAAAGGCAAGCAGGCAGCGAATATCCAGGCGGTCTGACGCCCCACGCATTGCCGATCACGTCCGGCCCCCGCATCGCGGGGGCTTTTGTTTTCCGGGGACGGAACAAGCCGGTCCGGGCTGGCCGCGAGTACGCATGCCGGTGCATACTCACGGAAGCATCGTTTCCTTGTCTTTTCATGTCCGATTTCCGTCCGTCCGATTCCGCCAGCGAGCAGCCGCTCGTCTTCGTCGACCTTGAAACCACCGGCGGCTCGTCCGCCGACCACCGGATCACCGAAATCGGCGTGGTCGAAATCGGACCGCTCGGCGTGTCGACGTGGACGAGCCTCGTCAATCCGGGGCAGGCGATTCCGCCGTTCATCCAGCAACTGACGGGCATCTCGGACGCGATGGTGCGCGATGCGCCGACGTTCGCGTCGCTCGCGCCGGCGCTGTTCGAGCGGCTCGACGGCAAGCTGTTCGTCGCGCACAACGCGAGCTTCGACCGCGGCTTCCTGCGCGCCGAATTCGAGCGCGCCGGCCTGGCGTTCAATCCCGATGTGCTCTGTACGGTGCGGCTGTCGCGCGCGCTGTTTCCGCGCGAATCGCGGCACGGGCTCGATGCGTTGATCGAACGGCATGGGCTCGTTCCGGCCGCGCGCCACCGGGCGCTGGCCGATGCCGACCTGCTCTGGCAGTTCTGGCGCCAACTGCACGACATCGTGCCGCTCGAGCGGCTGCGCGACCAGATCGCGCGGACGACACGCCACTTCCGTCTGGGCGGCGATCTGACCGAGGCCTGGCTGGATACCGCGCCGGCAGGGTGCGGCGCGTATGCGCTCTTCGGGGAGCGTGACGAAGCGCTGTATGTCGGCCGCAGCGTGCGCGTGCGGCAGCGGCTGCGCGCGCTGTTGACCGGCGAGCGCCGTTCGTCGAAGGAAATGCGGCTGGCGCAGCAGGTGCGCCGCGTCGAATGGCGCGAAACCGGCAACGAGCTGGGGGCGATGCTCGCCGAAGCGCAATGGATCGCCCGGTTGCGCCCGTCGTACAACCGGCGCCCCACGGCCGACGCCGCTCGCGCGGGCGGTGCGCCCTGGCCGTTCGAAGGCGCTGTCGCGTTCGAGGCGAGCGGCGAGCGCCGCCTGTTTCATGTGGTCGACGGCTGGTGCTATCTCGGTTCGGCGGAATCGCTCGATGCGGCCGCGCGGCTCGTGGCCGACGCGGCGGGTGGCGCGTTCGAACCCTTCACCCATCGCCTGCTGCAGACGCATCTCGCGCGCGGCCTGCAAGTGATTCCGCTGATGGCGCTGACACCGGCGGACTGAGCGCCACGGCGCGACCCGCGCCCGCCGCGTTAGCCGATCGCGCTGGCCCCGCCGGCGGCGCAGACATGCGACAGCGCGGTATCGAGTGCCTGCGTCTGCGTGGAATCGTAGCGCGTGAGCGCCTTCCAGTTCGCGATGCTGCGCGCGAGCCGCGCCTGGCAATCGGGCGCATCGCGAAGCGGGGCGACCTGCGCGAGACCGGCGAGCATTTTCTGCGTCAGCCGATCGAGTGCCGGGCGCGTGCTGGTCGCGAGATCGGGCGGCGAGCCTTCCGGTGGCCGCGTCGTGCGCCAGGTCGCGAACAGTGCGTTCTGCACGTCCTTGCTTGCCGTGATCTGGTCCTCGAAGAACGTTCGGGCGAATGCAGGATCGATGCCGGCCTGGACCGCGCGTTTTTCGACTGCGGTGAGCAGTGCCGCTTCGCGCGGCCGGTCCTCGATGGCTTTGTGATTCGCCCATTTCCAGCGCGCGACCGGTTCGGCGAGCGCGAGGCGCTGCGACGCGAGTGCGACGACATTGGTGAGGGCGGTGTCGTCGCCGTCTGCACGGGCGGTATGCGGAGACGAAAGGAGGGCGACGCCGAGCGCGGCGACAGCGAGGCTGGCACGAATGGCTTGCTTCATCGGAACGATCGGGAGAGCCGGGCGGGCCGGACGTGGAAAACCAGAAGGATAGACGAAGACAGTCGCGCGGCGTAGCGTCGCGACAGGAGAATCAGCAGGCGAGCTGATCCGGCACCGTCAGGCTGTTGCGGCCCGGGTGCGAGGCGAATTGCGCGCGAAGCGCACGAATGAACCGCACGATAGCGATGATCGACACGTGGCGGTTACAGAACCGAACTGACGTTCACTTCGGCGCGTACAGCTTGTGCTGCTCGTCGAAGAATGCCCGAACGTGCTCGGGCAATTCGGCGAGGAATTCCACGCCGACGGGTTCCGGATCCGGGCTCATTACTTGCTCCGGCGGTGGCATGCGAGTTGGTCTTTCGTCCATGATCGTTTCTCCAGCAGGTTCAATGATTATCAACCTCGCGCTCGGATTTATGCCAGCGGCGAATCGTTAGATTTTGTCTCTGTTGTATTAACGGCACATGCGCTCGGACGCGCGGTGCGATGCCCGGTATTGCACGCTGCGCAATCGGCAACAATCGGCCGCTTGTTATACTTGCGCGCACTTTTTCCTGGACCGCGATGAGACGAACGACGCGATGGATCGGCCTCGTATGGCTGGCGCTGGTACTGAACGTACTGTCGCCCGTCGTCGGCTACGCGCGTCTCGCGTCGAGCGGCTCCGGCACGCTCACGCTCGAGTTGTGCAGTGCAGCGGGCGCCCGTCAGATCGTGCTTGCGCAAGCGGGCGACGACCACGACACGTCGTCGTTCGACCATGCCGGCGTCCCGCATTGCGTGTACTGCCCCGGCTTCGCGGCGAACGTCGCGCTGGGCACGAGCCTGCCCGCGATGCCGGGTTTCGTGCGCACGTTCGCGTATCGGGTGGCCGCGCCGATCGTTCCCGATGTGCCCCGCAAGGGCATCCGTCTCGCGCAGCCGCGCGCCCCGCCTGAAAACGTTCCGGTCTGATTGATGTCGTCCGCGCGCACCGGTGGCGCGCGAGCCGCCCGCGGCCCCGGTCCGCGCGTCGCGCCGTTCGTGCGCGGCTCGCGCACCCGTGGCCGGCGGCGTCCGATCACGTTTTCAGGAACTCACTCATGTCGTCTACCTTTGCCGCGCGGCCGTCGCGCGGCCGGCTCGCGCTCGCCTGCGCGGCCGCTTTCGCATGGCCGGCCGCTCACGCGGCTTCGACGGACGATGTACACGCCGAGGCCACCCGCAGCAGCGGCGGCGATCGTCCCGTCACCGCCGCGCCGACTGCCGCTGGTGTCGATGCATCGGCCGCACCGGCCGGCGATACGCTGACCGCCGTCAGCGTGACCGCGCAGCGGCAACCGGTCGACCCGGATACGCCGGCCGTCGTCACGTCGATCACGCGCGAGCAGATCGATGCACACACCAACGTCACCACCGAGGACGCACTGAAGTACGCGCCGAACCTGATGGTCCGCAAGCGCTACATCGGCGACCGCAACAGCGTATTCGCGGGCCGCGACTTCAACGAACTGCAGAGCGCGCGCGGGCTCGTCTACGCGGATGGCGTGCTGCTGTCGAACCTGCTCGGGTCGAGCTATGCGTACCCGCCGCGCTGGTCGCTGATTCCGCCCGACGACATCGCGCGCGTCGACGTGCTCTATGGCCCCTTTTTCCGCGCTGTATCCGGGCAACGCGATCGGCTCGACCGTGCTGCTCACCACGCGCCGCCCGGAACAACTCGAGGCGTCGTTGTCGACGCAGTTCTTTACGCAGCGCTACCACGACGGCTACGGGTTCGCGGACAGCTTCGGCGGCAATCACCAGACCGCGCGGATCGCGAATCGCGTCGGCCGGTTCTGGTTCGCGCTGTCGCTCGACCGGCTGGAGAACAACGGCCAGCCAATGCAGTACGCGAGCCCCAATTCGGCCTACAACCCGAAACTGGGCGCGGCCGTGCCCGTGACCGGTGCCGCGACCGACATCGGACCCAACGGCAAGCCGCGGACGATCGTCGGCGCGCAGACGATCGAGCGGACCGAGCAGCTCAACGAGACGGTCCGGATGGGCTATGCGTTCACCGATCATGTCGATGCGACGCTGACGCTCGGGCATTGGGAGAACCATTACCGGCAGCACGGCGAAACCTTCCTGCGCGATGCGACGGGCAATCCGGCGGCCGGCAATCCTGTCTACGGCGGCAACGTGTCGATCGGCGGTCGGAACATGACGGTCGCGCCGAACGCGTTCGCGCCGCAGCGCGGCGACCAGGAGAACTGGCTGTACGCGCTCGGGCTGAACGGCCGGCTCGATTCCGGCTGGCGGCTGTCGGGCGTCGTGTCCGCGTACGACGTGTCGCGCGACGTGCTGCGCGCGGCCTCGACCGTGCAGGGCGGGGCGGGCACGCTGTTCCAGGGCGACGGCACCGGCTGGCGCACGCTCGACCTGAAGGCCGAGGCGCCGGAAGCGAAAGGCCATACGTTCACGTTCGGCTATCACTACGACAATTACTTCCTGCGCAACGTCACGTACAACACGGCCGACTGGCTGGCCGGGCCGACTACGTCGCTCGCGAGCGTCTATCGCGGCGACACGCGCACGCAGGCGCTGTTCGGGCAGGACGCGTGGCGCTTCGCGCCGGGCTGGCTCGCGACGCTCGGGCTGCGCTACGAGCGCTGGGATGCGTACGGCGGCGCGCTCGGCAATGCGAACGGCACGCTCGGCTATGCGGACCGCAGCGCGAATGCGCTGTCGCCGAAAGTCGCGCTGCAGTGGGACGCGACGGAGGTCTGGCGTTTCCGGCTGTCGTTCGCGACCGGCATGCGCTTTCCGACGGTTGGCGAGCTGTTCCAGGGCACGATTTCGAACAACGCGATCGTCA
The DNA here is from genome assembly GCF_902830285.1 of Burkholderia sp. BCC0419. Taxonomy (NCBI): domain Bacteria; kingdom Pseudomonadati; phylum Pseudomonadota; class Betaproteobacteria; order Burkholderiales; family Burkholderiaceae; genus Burkholderia; species Burkholderia sp. BCC0419. The sequence continues at coordinate 2,542,088 of NZ_CADESR010000001.1, read as the reverse complement.
ACAACAACCCGAACCTGCGACCTGAGAAGGCGATCGACTGGGATTTCACGGCCGAGCGCGACGTGGGCGTCGGCGTCGTGCGCGCCAGCGTGTTCCAGAGCGACCTGCGCGATTCGATCTACAGCCAGACGACGGTGTCGGGCGCGACCACCGTCACGAACATCTCGAACGTCGACCGAGTACGCGTACGCGGCGTCGAGCTCGCGTTCAGCGGCGAGAACGTCGGGCTGCGCGGGCTCGACGTCGATGCGAACGTATCGGCGAGCAACGCGCAGATCCTCGCCGATGCCGCGAACCCGGCCTACGTCGGTTCGCGTTTCCCGCGCATTCCGCGCATGCGCGCGAACCTGCTCGCGTCGTATCGTTTCGACGAGCACTGGCTCGCGAGCGTCGGCGTGCGCTACTCGGGGCGCCAGTTCAACACGCTCGACAACAGCGACGTGAATCCGGACGTCTACGGCGGCACGAGCTCGTTCACGGTCGTCGATCTGAAGGCGCGCTACCGCTTCGACCGTCACTGGACCGCGTCGGCCGGCATCGACAACCTGACGGACCGCCGCTACTACGTGTTCCACCCGTATCCGGGCCGCACTTTCTATGGAGAACTGAAATGGGCACTCTGAAATCGTGGCCGCGGGCGGCGCTCGATGCGGGATGGCGAGGGGAGATGTCGCGCACCGCGTGGATCGGGCGCGATGGTGTGCATGAAGTGCGCAGCGGATTGCTGACGGCCGACGTACTCGACGGCTGGTTGCGGCACGCGGAGCGCTGACGGAGCCGGCGGCGCGCGGCGAACCGGCCGCGCGCCGGCCCGATGCGAAAACGCGCCCGAAGGCGCGTGGAGAGAAACGTCAGGCCGCTCGCCTGAATAGCCGGATCACGAACAGCAGGATCACCGCGCCGATGACCGCGACGATCACCGAGCCGATGAAGCCGCTGCCGATGCTGATGCCGAGCAGCCCGGCAAGCCAGCCGCCGATCACCGCGCCGACGATCCCGACGATGATGTCGACGATCAGCCCGAAGCCGCCGCCCTTCACGAGCAAGCCGGCAAGCCAGCCGGCGATTGCGCCGATGATGAGCCACATAATCAAGCCATGAGTCATGGTGGTCCTCTCCTTGGGTTGAGTCGAAATGACCGGACGTCGGCTGTCGCACGCCGCTAGCGGGTTGAAAGCGGAATGCGGCCACCGCGCCGCCCACGCAATGTAACGCGATAGACGGGTCAGGATCGTTAAGTAATGTTATGCACCCTTAAGCAGATTTTCCAGGGGATTTGTCTGCGTACGGCATGATGCGTGCGCGCCCGACGCATGGCGAAATGAATCTGTAAGAATTGGCTGCCGCTGTAGTCCGTCGGTCGGCACGTCATCGCTCGTGCGTCGTTGCGGGCAGGGTAGCCTCGGGCAATCCGTCGGCTGCGTCGGCGATCAGTCGCGCGACGGTCGTGGCGTCGCCGATTGCTTCGATTGTCAAGCAGTGCGAAACGGGTGAGGAAGCGCGATGCATCGCCTCGCCGATCCGGGGCATCCATCGTGTGGCGCAGACCGATGTAGAGCGTGTCGCATCCGATGTCCGTCATCATTCGGTATCCTGATGGATTGGATTCGATCGACCTGTGTGGATGGAGCAGGGGATTGAGCGTGGCGGCCATGTCGTCGGCGTGCCAGCGCCGAACACGTGCCTGTCGGGGTCGGGACGCACGAGACAGACGGCGGCGTTGCGTGCGCCATCTAGGTCTCTAGGTCGAGCAGCCGACCATCATCGTCATGGCCGCCGAGCACCGCGATGCGCGGTCGATACGATCGACAGGTGGCCGTCGAGTGCGTGGAAATGTCGAGCGGATGGGGCGGCGAGGTTGCGCAGATAACGGGGGCCGCGATGATCGGCAACGGACAACGTGCGGTTGCCGAACGCGTACGCGAAGATCGTGCATGGCGTGATCGGGCAGTGCGTCGTCGAACGACTTCAGGATTTCGGCGCCGGAAAAGAGAAAAGGTCTGACAAGCGATGCTTGTCAGACCTTTATGTCTTGGTGCCGGAGATAGGAGTCGAACCTACGACCTTCGCATTACGAATGCGCTGCTCTACCAACTGAGCTACACCGGCAGCAGAGAAATGAAATTATATGGTGAAATCCGCGATCTTGGCAATAGGTTTTGCGAAATTTTTTCAGCTTGCTACCGTTGCTGCTTCGCGAAACCATCGATCCGGCGGACTTCCCGCTTTCACTTCACTGCGATGCAGCCGGTCAGGGCCACATCGCGAGGCGCGATTTTACTTGCGTCTCGCCCCTCCGTCCAGTGCTGCAGTGCAATTATTTTGCTTCGTCGTGATAGCCGGTCACGCGCTCGACTTCGTTCTTCGAGCCGAGGAACACGGGCACGCGCTGGTGCAGGCCGGTCGGCTGCACTTCCATGATGCGCTGCGTGCCGGTCGTCGCGGCGCCGCCCGCCTGTTCGACGATGAACGACATCGGGTTCGCCTCGTACATCAGGCGCAGCTTGCCCGGACGATCGGGCGTGCGCTTGTCGGCCGGGTACATGAAGATGCCGCCGCGATTCAGGATCCGGTGCACGTCGGCCACCATCGACGCGATCCAGCGCATGTTGAAGTTGTCGCCGCGCGGGCCGTCCTCGCCGGCGTTCAGCTCGTCGACGTAGCGCTTGACCGGGTCGTACCAGTGGCGTGCGTTCGATGCGTTGATCGCGTATTCGCGCGTGTCGGCCGGGATCTGCATGTTGCTCTGCGTGAGCACCCACGAGCCGACTTCGCGGTCGAGCGTGAAGCAGTTCACGCCGTTGCCGGTCGTCAGCACGAACACCGTCTGCGGGCCGTAGACGGCGTAGCCGGCCGCGACCTGCTCGGTGCCGGGCTGCAGGAACGATTCCTCGGTCGCCTGCTTGCCGTCCGGGCAGCGCAGCACCGAGAAGATCGTGCCGATCGACACGTTCACGTCGATGTTCGACGAGCCGTCGAGCGGATCGAACACGAGCAGGTATTCGCCGCGCGGGTAGTTCGCCGGAATCGGGAAGAACGTTTCCATTTCTTCCGACGCCATCGCGGCGAGGTTGCCGCCCCATTCGTTCGCGTCGAGCAGGATTTCGTTCGACAGGATGTCGAGCTTCTTCTGCACTTCGCCCTGGACGTTCTCGCTGCCGGCAGTGCCGAGCGCCTCGCCGAGCGCGCCCTTCGACACGTTGTAGCTGATCGCCTTGCACGCGCGGGCGACGACTTCGATCAGCAGGCGCAGGTCGGCGGGGAGGTTGTTGGTCTCACGTTGCTGTTCGATCAGGAACTTCGACAGCGTGGTGCGGCGGGCAATGGACATGACAGACTCCGAAAGGCCAAAGAATCCTTGAATGGCCGCAATTTTACCCGTCGCGCCTCTGGTGCCGCCGGCTTTTTTCGTCCGGTTACATGGCCGGGCCGCCGAATCGGGCCGGTATTGGTCGGCGACGACGGGCGGGGCGCGCATCGCGGCGCAGGCAGGCTGCGCGGTCCGACCCCGCGATTGCGCGTGGTTTCAGCCGCGCTCGTGCAATAAAAAAGCCGGCGCCGCGTGAAGCGGCGCCGGCTCGATCGCGCGGACGCGGCAGGGCCGCTCGCGTGACTTACGCGAGCGCCTTCTCGACGATCTCGCGCACGTCACGCGATTTCGCGCCGGCGGCGACCTGTTCGAGCGCTTCGCGCATCCGGTCGCGCAGCGCCGGCGTGAAGCGGCGCCACAGTTCGAGCGAGCGCGCGAGGCGTGCCGCGACCTGCGGGTTGATCGCGTCGAGCGCGAGCACCTGTTCGGCCCAGAACGCGTAGCCGGAACCGTCCGCCGCGTGGAATTGCGCGGGGTTGGCCGCGCAGAAGCTGAAGATCAGCGAGCGCGCACGGTTCGGGTTCTTCAGGTTGAACGCGGGGTGCGCGAGCAGCTTGCGCACCTTGGCGAGCGTCGGCTGCGCGGGCGTACCGCGTTGCGCCGCCTGCATCGCGAACCACTTGTCGATCACGAGCGCTTCCTTCTCGAAGTGACGGTAGAAATCGTCGAGCGCATGCTCGGCCGGCCCGCTCGCGCCTGCGGCGGCCGCGGACAGCAGCGCGCCGAGCGCAGCCGCGCGATCGGTCATGTTGTTCGCCGCGTCGTACTGGGCAGTGGCGAGGCGCACGGCATCGGCCGGATCCTCGAGTTCGGCAAGATACGCGAGCGCGAGGTTCTTCAGCGCGCGGCGGCCCGAGGCTTCCGGCGTCGGCTCGTAGGCGCCGGGCGTCTGGTGCTGCTCGTACGCGGCGAGCCAGTCGGCGCGCAGCGCGGTCGCGAGCTGGCGGCGCACGAACTGGCGGGCGCGATGCACGGCGGCCGGATCGGCCTCGGCCATCTGGTCGGCGAGGTAGGTTTCCGACGGCAGCGTCAGCGCGAGTTCGCGGAATGCCGGCGACAGGCTTTCATCGGTCAGCACGCGGCGGAACGCGGCGACGAAGTTCTCGCCGAGCGCGAGCGGCGCGTTGGCGGCGGCACGCGCGGCGAGCGTCAGCAGCGCACGCGTTGCGAGGCGCTGGCCGGCTTCCCAGCGGTTGAACGGATCGCTGTCGTGCGCGAGCAGGAACGCGAGATCGTCGTCGCTGTAGTCGTACTCGACGATCACCGGCGACGAGAAGTTGCGCAGCAGCGACGGCAGCGGCGCTTCCGGCACGTCGACGAACGTGAAGGTCTGCTCGGTGTCGGTGAAATCGAGCACGCGCGTCGTGCCCGATGCGGCGGCTTCGCCGTCGAGACGCAGCGGCAGGTCGCGGCCGTCGCGGCCGATCAGGCCGATCGCGAACGGGATCAGGAGCGGCCCCTGCTGCGTTTCGCGCGCGGCCGGCGACGCGTCGCCGTAGCCTTGCGCGAGGGTGACCGTATAGCGGCGGGCGGCCGCGTCGTACGCGGTGCGCACCGACACGCGCGGCGTGCCGGCCTGGCTGTACCAGCGCTCGAACTGCGCGAGGTCGCGCCCGTTCGCGTCGGCCATCGCGTGGCGGAAGTCGTCGCAGGTCACCGCGTGGCCGTCGTGGCGCTTGAAGTAGAGGTCCATCCCCTTGCGGAAGCCGTCGCGGCCGAACAGCGTCTGGTACATCCGCACGACTTCCGAGCCTTTCTCGTAGACCGTCATCGTGTAGAAGTTGTTGATCTCGACGTAGCTCTCCGGGCGCACCGGGTGCGCCATCGGGCCGGCGTCCTCGGCGAACTGCAGCTGGCGCAGCACGCGCACGTCCTCGATGCGCTTCACCGCGCGGGCCGCCGATTCTACGTCGTCGCCTGCGGCCATGTCGGCCGAGAATTCCTGGTCGCGGAACACGGTCAGACCTTCCTTCAGGCTCAACTGGAACCAGTCGCGGCAGGTCACGCGGTTGCCGGTCCAGTTGTGGAAGTACTCGTGGCCGACCACCGACTCGATGTTCGCGAAATCGGTGTCGGTCGCGGTCTCGGGGTTCGCCAGCACGTACTTCGTGTTGAAGATGTTGAGCCCCTTGTTTTCCATCGCGCCCATGTTGAAGTCGCCGACCGCGACGATCATGAAGCGGTCGAGATCGAGCTCGAGGCCGAAGCGCTTTTCGTCCCAGCGGATCGAGTGGATCAGCGAATCCATCGCGTGACGCGTCTTGTCGAGGTCGGCCGGTTCGACCCACACCTGCAGCAGCTTTTCCTTGCCGGAGCCGGTCGTGATCGTTTCCTCGATCGCGACGAGGGTGCCCGCGACCAGCGCGAACAGGTAGCTCGGCTTGCGGAACGGGTCTTCCCACTTCGCGAAGTGGCGGCCGTCGGGCAGGTCGCCCGAATCGACGAGGTTGCCGTTCGACAGCAGCACCGGATACGCGGCCTTGTCGGCACGCAGCGTGACGGTGTACGACGCCATCACGTCGGGGCGGTCGAGGAAGTAGGTGATGCGGCGAAAGCCTTCGGCTTCGCACTGCGTGAAGAAGTTGCCGCTCGATACGTACAGGCCCGACAGCGTCGTGTTCTGGTCCGGCGCGCAGGCGCTGTCGAGCGTAAGCTCGAACGCATCGGGCACGTTTTCGACGGTCAACCCGTGCTCGTGCGCGCGCACCGCGCCGTACGATGCGCCGTCGAGCTGCGCGCCGACGAATTCGAGCGCTTCGCCCATCAGCTCCAGGTGCGGCGCGGGCGCGGCATCCGGATTGCGGCGCACGCGCATCGTGTTCCTGACGATCGTGCGGGCCGGCGCGAGATCGAATTCGAGTGCGACGGAATCGATGAGGAAGGCCGGCGGCGTGTAGTCGGCGCGGCGGATCACGGTGGAGGAAGCGTTGTCGGACATGGTCGTCGAGATCGGTGGAGTGGGGGACGGGCCCGTCGCGCGGGCCAGGCGAACCGGGCCATTGTACAAAGGCTGGCGGCTGCGTGTCGGGCGAACTTTTTACCGCTTTCGGGAGTCCGCGTATTATCGGCATCCCGTTGTGGTTCGCGCGGGGCGACGAACGGGTGACGGATCGACGAGGATCAACATGAAACGCGAATGGATTTTTCGCGGTGCGGGCTGGGCGGCGGCGCTGTGCGTCGCGTTGCTGACCGGCTGCACCAGCTACGTGACCACCCAGGTCACGGCCTTCTCCGACTGGAGCGGCAGCGACGCGACACGCACCTATGCGTTCACGCGCACGGATGCGCAGAAGAACAGCATCGAGCAGTCGACCTACGAGCCGATCGTCGCGAACGAGCTGTCCGCGTATGCGTTCCGGCAGGTGCCGCCGTCGCAGGCACGCTATCTCGTCGGGCTGACCTATTCAGTGGGCAGCGATCTCGTGACGGTGCCGCAGCCCGTCTACTACGATCCCTGGTTCGTCGGGCCGGGGCCATACTGGCGGCGCGGGCCGTGGGGCCCGTGGGGTCCCTGGGGGCCGATGCCGGCCGGCTATGTCGCGCAGACGTACCAGGTGTTCGACTACGTGCTCGGCATCCGCATCACCGAGCGCGCGACGGGCAAGGAGGTCTACAACGTGTCCGCGCGTACGACCGGCGACAACGGCACGCTGTTGTATGCGATGCCGTTCCTCGCGCGTAGCGCGCTCGCCGATTTCCCGTTGTCGAACGGGGCAGTCCGCTCGGTCCGGCTGCCGGTCGACAAGCGCGGCGGGCCGGCGGCGCCGGCCGCCAACGAGCGCGCGGTGCCGCCGGCGCCCGCCTCGGGCGCGGCCGTCGCGAAGTAACGCTGCATCCATCCTGGCGCGGCCGCCCGGCCGCGCCGGCCACCTGCCTTTTCGTCAGACCCCGATACCCAGCAGCGCCAGCGCGCCGAGCACGACGAACAGCACGGCCGCGATTCCGTGCACGAGCTTCGTCGGCAGACGGTGCGCGAAGCGGTCGCCGAGCAGGATCGCCGGCACGTTCGCGAGCATCATTCCGAAGGTCGTGCCGGCCACGACGCCGATGTAATCCTGGAAGCGCGCGGCCAGCGCGACGGTCGCGATCTGCGTCTTGTCGCCCATTTCCGCGAGGAAGAACGCGACGAGCGTCGCGCCGAACACGCCGAGCCGCGAGCGGGTCGCATTGGCTTCGTCCTCGTCGAGCTTGTCCGGCACCAGGATCCACAGCCCCATCGCGATGAACGAGAACGCGAGTGCCCAGCGCATGATCGACGGCGTGACGAGCACGCCTAGCCATTCGCCGAGCGCGCCGGCGAATCCGTGATTGACGAGCGTCGCGACGAGCACGCCGAGAATGATCGGCACCGGCTTGCGATAGCGCGCGGCCAGAACGAGGGAAAGCAGTTGGGTCTTGTCGCCGATTTCAGCGAGAGCGACGGCGCCGGTGGAGATCAGGAAGGCTTGAGACACGGATGGGGTTCCACAGGCCGTTGTTGTGCGTGCGAGCGACGATCCACGGCGCGCCGGGCCCTGATGCGGCGCACTGTGAACCATCGGTCTCGCCAGGCCAACGTGGCTGCGTCCGCCATGGCCGAACGGCCAAGTCTGTTGACGGACGCCTCCGTCACGATGCGCGCCGGTGGCGCGGGACATCGAGCGGAGCGGCTACTCCCCAATGAGCGGCGAATTCTAGCACGGCGGGTTGCACGCCGGAAAGCGGCCGGGCCGCCGTGCGGCGCGCCGGAGCGGCTTCGATTGCCGGCATGCACGGCGGCGAAGCTGCCGCGCTGCCGGAACGGGGCACCTGCGGACGTTACGCGGCCGCGGGGCGGCGCGCGGCGCCGCGCTCGTGCACGAGTTCGCCGGCCGCATAGGTGCGGTACACCGCGCGATCGTCGCCGAGCAGCGCGAACGCGAACAGCAGTTCCTCGAGCGAATCCGCGCGCTTCGTGCGGCGCGCGAGCAGCGGCGTCGCCTGCGGATCGAGCACGACGAAGTCGGCTTCGGTGCGCGGCGCGAGCGTGCCGATCGTGTCCGCGAGGTCGAGCGCCTGCGCGGCGCCGGCCGTCGCGAGCCAGAACATCCGCGTGGCGGTCAGGTGGTGGCCCGACAGCCGCGCAACCTTGTGCGCCTCGTTCATCGTCTGCAGCATCGAGAACGACGTGCCGCCGCCGACGTCGGTCGCGAGCGTGACGGGCACGTCGTATTCGCCGGCCTTGTCGAAATCGAACAGCCCGCTGCCGAGGAAGAAGTTCGACGTCGGGCAGTGCGCGACGACGGTGCGCGTCTCGGCCATCCGGCGGCGATCCTCGTCGTCGAGGTGGATGCAGTGGCCGTACACCGCGCGCGGACGCAGCAGCCCGTAACGGTCGTAGATGTCGAGATAGCTGCGGTGGCCGGGGAACAGCTCGGCCACCCATTTCACCTCGTCGACGTTTTCCGCGACGTGGCTTTGCACGAACACGTCCGGATGGCGGCGCGCGAGTTCGCCGCATGCCTCGAGCTGCGCCTCGGTCGACGTCGGCGCGAAGCGCGGCGTGAGCGCGTACATCTGGCGGCCCTTGCCGTGCCAGCGGTCGATCAGCTCGGCGCTGTCGTCATAGCCCGACTGCGCGGTGTCGCGCAGGAAGTCGGGGCAATTGCGGTCCATCAGCACCTTGCCCGCGATCATTCGCAGGTCGCGTGCGTCGCTCGCCGCGAACAGCGCATCGGCCGACTGCTTGTGCACCGTGCAGTAGACGAGCGCGCTCGTCGTGCCGCACGCGAGCAGTTCGTCGACGAAGAAGTCGGCGACTTCGCGCGCATGCTCGGGGTCGCCGAACTGGCGCTCGGTCGGGAACGTGTACTTGTCGAGCCACGGCAGCAGGCCCGGCGCCGGCGACGCGATCATGTCCGTCTGCGGATAGTGGATGTGCGTGTCGATGAAGCCGGGCACGATCAGCTTGTCGCGCAGGTCGTGGACCACCGCATCGCGCGCGAGCGTCGCGGCGAGCGGCGCATACGGGCCGGCCGCGACGACCTTGCCGTCGTCGACGATCAGGAGCCCGTCGGTCTCGTAGTTCGCGGCCTGGCTCGATTGCGCCGGGTCGCCGTTGAAGGTCAGCAGTTGGGAACGGAAAGCGGTTTGCGTCATGACGAAGGGTCCTGCATCAAGGTAAGGCGAACAGAAGAAAGCGAGCGACGCCGCACGGCGGCGGGACGGTGCGTCGCGAGCGGCGGCGGCACGCGGCGTGCGGCACGGCCAGGGGCGACGGCGCGGGCGAGCGTGGCGGCCGAAGCCGCCCGCGCGTGGTTGCCCGCGCACCTCGCGGCCGTTGCGCCCGCAGCCGGTACGCCTGCAACCGGTGCGCCCGCAGCCGGTACGCCCGCAACCGGTACGACGCCGAACGGCACGGCAAGCCGCGACGGCCCGCGCGTGCGAGCGACGACGAGCTGCGCCGTCGCTCCGCATGCACGCAGGCGGCCGGCTCGGCGCCAGGCCGAACCGGTGATCGCGAAGCGGATGCCGTTGCCGTGTCTCATCTGTCTAGCGTGCCTCGATGCGGGCCGTCACGCGGCCTGCCAGTACGCGTCGAGGCGCGCGTACAGTGCGTCGCGCTGTGCCGGTTCGATGAACGACGCCTCGAAGCCGTTGCGGATCACCGCATGGACTTCGGCATCCGTGAGTTGCAGCCCTTCGGCCGTCGCGAAGTAGTTTTCATTGACGTAGCCGCCGAAATAGGCCGGATCATCGGAGTTGATCGTTACCGCCACGCCGCGGTCGAGCAGCGCCTTCAGCGTGTGCTTCGCCATGTCGTCGAACACGCACAGCTTCAGGTTCGACAGCGGGCAGACGGTGAGCGCCGTGCGCGTTTTCGCGAGGCGTTCGACGAGCGCCGCATCCTCGATGCTGCGCACGCCGTGGTCGATCCGGTCGACCTTCAGCACGTCGAGCGCTTCGTAGATATAGGCGGGCGGGCCTTCCTCGCCCGCGTGCGCGACGAGCTTCAGCCCAAGCGCGCGCGCCTTCTCGAACACGCGTGCAAACTTCGTCGGCGGATGGCCGAGCTCGGACGAATCGAGGCCGACGCCGATCAGGCGATGACGATAGCGTTCGAACAGCGGCAACGCGGATTCGAACGTCGCGAGCGCGTCCTCTTCGGACAGGTGGCGCAGGAAGCACAGGATCAGCTTGCTCGACAGCCCGCGCTGCTCGGCATCGGCGAGTGCGCGCTCGATGCCCGCGACGACCGTGTCGATCGGCACGCCGCGCTCGGTGTGCGTCTGCGGGTCGAAGAACAGTTCGGTGTGGACGACGTTGTCGGCGAGCGCGCGTTCGCAGTACGCGGCCGTCATGTCGTAGAAATCCTGCTCGGTGAGCAGCACGCTCGCGCCGGCGTAGTAGATGTCGAGGAACGATTGCAGGTCGGTGAACGCGTACGCGGCGCGCAGCGCATCGATCGAATCGTAGGAGAGCTTCACGCCGTTGCGCTGCGCGAGCGCGAAAATCAGTTCGGGCTCGAGCGAGCCCTCGATATGGATGTGCAGCTCCGCTTTCGGCGCGCGGGCAATCTTGTCCTTGAATGTCGGGGTCATAGCGTCGTTCTTGGTCGGTCAGTAAGTAGGGGAAGCCTGCGCGGACGTATTCGCCTCGACGGCCTGCAGCAATTGCGCGGCCACCGAGATCGCGATCACTTCGGGCGCCTTGTCGATGATGCCTTCGACGCCGATCGGGCAGCGCATCCGCGCGACCTGGGCCGGGTCGATGCCGATCGCGGCGAGCCGGTGATCGAACTGCACGCGTTTCGTGTGCGAGCCGGTCATCCCGAAGTACGCATAGTCGCCGCGTCGCAGGATGCGCTCGGCCAGCATGAAATCGAGTGCGTGGTCGTGCGTCATCACGACGAAGTAGGACTGCGGCGGCGCCGCGTCGACCGCGTCCGCCGGGGCAGCGGCCGCGTCGATCGCGAGGTTGCCGATGCCGGCGAGCGCGTCGGCCGGCGGGAACACCGCATCGGGCCCGTCGATCCAGCGCACGCGGCACGGCAGCGTCGCCAGCACCTTCACGAGCGCGGTGCCGATGTGCCCGGCGCCGAACAGCATGACGGGGAACGCATACGGCGCGATCGTTTCGGTCATCAGCGATACGCCGCCGGTTTCCCACAGCAGGCAGTCGGCGCGCGCGGCTTCCGATTCGGGCTCGCTCAACAGCGGCGCGCCCGGCGCGGGGCCGAATGATACGCTACGCACGGTCGCGGCGCCGGCCGCCACGCGCTTCGCGAGCGACATGATCCAGCCGAGATCGCCGACGTCGAGCCGCTCGAACGCGAGCACCACGGCGCCGCCGCAGCACTGGCCGAGGCTCGGGCCGAGCGCGAGCCGCTCGAGCCGGCGTGCGTGCGGCACGTGCGCGCCGTCCTTCAGCAGGTGCCGCGCGATCTCGATCGCCTTCCATTCCAGATGACCGCCGCCGATCGTATGGCGGGCCGTGTCGCGCGTGACGAGCATCTTGGTGCCGGCTTCGCGCGGCGCGGAGCCGTCGGTGTGCGCGACCGTCACGAGCACGGCCGCTTCGCCGTGCGCGAGCAGTTGCTGCAGATCGCCGAGCCAGGCTTCCATCAGCACGCTCCGTTCGGGACGACGCGGCACGACACGCGGCGCGGGCTGGCGGGCGCGGCGGCAACGAGGACGGACGGGAGCGGGGCAGGCCGGCTGCACGGCTGATGCCGTGCGGCGGCCGCGAACTGACGGCGTGCGCGAACGGCGCCGCCGGACGCGCGGACGCTATGAGGGTGACGGATGCGGATGGTTTGCGTTGTCATGATGAATCCAGTCGACATTGCGGATCGGGCGCGCGTTACGCAGGGAGCGGTGAGACCGCCTGGCCTCGCGCACGTAGATCGCCATCCAGTCCCGAAGATAGCACCGCCACGCGGCGGGAACATGGCCGGGCGGTGATCCGGGCTATCAGGCGGCGATCATGTCGATCATAGGCCCGCCGCGTGGGATCGGGGCGCCGATGCATGCGCATCGGGCCGAAACGCACGCGTGACGGGGCGGGGGCGCGGCGATCGCGCGACGCGCGCGGGCCCGGCAATCCGGGCGGCGGCGGGGTAGGTGTTTACGCGCGGCGGCCGGGCAGGGCCGGCGCAGGCGTCGGCTGCAGCTGGGTGACGACCCGCGGCGCGCGGCCCATTCGGTCGGGCCGCGCAGGCCATGGGCCGGCAACGCGGCCGGCCGGTCAGCCTGCGAGCTTGCGGCGATGGCGCCAGAGGCTCGCGACGACCGCGATCAGGATCGCGGCGAAGCCGATCAGCGCCCAGCCGGGCAGCAGGATGCCGAAGATCGGCGGGTAGACGGTCTCGCACAGCCCGGCGACCTTGAACATGCCGGGGAACCATTGCGCGGGCGGCAGGCTGTCGACGATCGGCTGCAGCGTGTCGAAGCCACAGCTGAAGCCCGGATTCATCTGGATCGACAGGTGCCGCGCGGCCGTGCCGACGCCGCCGGCCGCGGCGATCGCGATCAGCAGTTCCAGCACCCAGACGCCGCGCCAGTTGCGGATCCCGGCGGCCAGGAACGCGAAGATCCCGATCGCGCAGAAGAAGTAGCGCTGGATGATGCACAGCGGGCACGGGTCTTCGTTCTTCACGTACTGCAGGTACAGCGCGCCGGCCAGCAGGGCGATGCACACCCATCCGAGCAGCATCAGCAGGCGGCGTTCGCGGCGTAGTGCAAGCGTGTAGTCGTTCATGTCGGCGGGGTTCCTCGTCGGTCGGTCCGGAAAACAATCGCGCGATTTTAGCGCGAATGATCTGGCACGAAACTGACGGCGCGCTTGCGGCAGCCTGCCGCACCGCGCGCGGGGCCGCCGACGATCGGCATGCCCTCGGCTGGCGCGGTCAGCGGATCGTGTTCAGCACGGCCTCGACCGACTGGCCGATCGCCAGCAGCGCGTCGTCGCGATGCGGCGCCGCTGCGAGCATCAGGCCGACCGGCGCCGCGTCGCGCGGATGGCACGGCAGCGACAGCCCGCACGCATCGAGGAAGTTGAACGCGCTCGGGTTGCGCAGGATCAGCGCGTTGGTGCGCGTGAACGCGTCGTCGTCCGTTTCGAGTTCGGCGATGCGCGGCGGCACGATCGGCACCGTCGGCGCGACGAGCGCATCGAAACGCGACCAGACCGTGTGCGCGGCTTCGTCGAGCATCGCGGCGCGCGCGGCGAGCAGGTCGAGATAGTCCGCTGCGCTTGCGGGTTCGCCCTTCAGGATCCGCGTCAGCACGCGCGGGTCGTACTGGTCGCGATGCGTGGCGAGCAGCGGGCGATGCCATGCATACGCCTCGATCGGCGAGAAGCCGAAACGGTTGATCTCCGGCAGCCGGTCGAGCGCGGGGAAGCGCACTTCGGTGACGATCGCGCCGGCGGCTTCGAGATGCTTGAGCGCGGTGTCGAGCGCGGCCGCGACGTCGGCATCGACGCCGTCCATCACGTAGTTCGTCAGCACGCCGAGCCGCACGCCTTCGAGCGGCCGGGCGGCCGGCACGTGCGGCTCGAGCCCCGCGAGCATCCGGTCGACGAGCGCGCAGCACGCGACCGTCAGGCCGATCGGGCCGAACGAGTCGAGCGTCGTCGACAGCGGCACGCCGCCTTGCGTCGGGATCCGGCTCGCGGTCGGCTTGAAGCCCGTCAGCCCGCACAGCGCGGCCGGAATCCGGATCGAGCCGCCGGTGTCGGTGCCGAGCGCGACGGCAGCCATCCCGTCGGCGACCGATGCGGCCGCACCCGACGACGAGCCGCCCGAAATCCGCGCATCGCCCGGCACGTCGCGGTGGTACGGCGAGCGCGGGTTGCCGAAGTGCGGATTCAGCCCGAGCCCCGAGAACGCGAACTCGCTCATGTTGGTGCGGCCGACCAGCACCGCGCCCGCGCGCTTGAGCCGCGCGACCGCGACCGCATCGGTGCGCGCGACCGGCGCGCCGTCGAGTACCCGCGAACCCGCGCGCGTGACCTGGCCCGCGACGTCGAACAGGTCCTTGACCGACACGGGAATGCCCGCGAGCGGCGACAGCACGGTGCCCGCGGCGCGCAGCCGGTCGTGTGCGTCGGCGGCCGCGCGTGCGTTATCGGCATCGACTTCGGTGAAGACGACGGCGCCCTGGCCCGACGGATCGGCGATCCGGTCGAGCGCGGTGTCGACGAGCGCGCGGCTCGTGGTCCGGCCGGCGGCGAGGTCGGCGGCGAGCTGGGCGAGCGGGGGGAAGGGCGTGAAAGTGGTCATGGCGGCTCAGGGGCGAAGATGTTGAAGAAGCGTGGAGCGGAACGAATCGATATGGCTTTCGACGGCTGCGCGCGCGCCGGCGGCGTCGCGTGCGGACAGCCGGTCGAACAGCGCGCGATGCTCGTGCTGGACGTCGGCGAGATGGTGCGGTTCGGACAGCGTGACGAACCAGAAGCGCAGCGAGCGCTCGTGCAGCGCGCGCAGGATGTCGGCGAGCACCGCATTGCGCGCGGCCGCGGCGATCGCCTGGTGAAACGCGCGGTCGAGCTCCATCATGCCCTCGACGTCGTGCGTATCGACGCAGGCCTGCCCGTCGTCGAGCAGCGCGGCGAGGTGCGCGAGATCGTCCGGCGTCGCATGGCGCGCGGCGAGCTCGGCGCAGTGCGCTTCGTTGATGCGCCGCACGTCGATCACCGCGACGATGTCGTCGAGCGACAGCGGCTGCACCATCAAGCCCTTGCGCGGCATCACGGACAGCAACCCTTCGAGCACGAGCCGATGCACGGCCTGGTGCACCGGCGTGCGGCCGATCCCCGTGCGTGCGACGAGGTCGGCTTCGTTGAGCGCGGCGCCCGGCTTCAGGCGCATCGTGATGATGTCGCGCTGGATCAGCGCGTACGCGCGGTCGGCGAGGCTGGCCGCTGAAGCGCCCGGGCGGTCGCGGGTGACGTCGGTCAGGGTACTCATGCGGGTCGCGGCACCGGGGCCGGAAGGGGCGCGATCATGGCGCGGATGTTTGGGAGGCGTGGGCGATCTCTGGATATTATTGTGATATATCACTGCTGTCCAGCACGGGCAATGCGAGGCGGCGGTCCCGTGCGCGAGCGGAAGCGCTCCTCGGCGCGACTTGCCACCGACTTGCAACAATATCGACAGGATGTTGCAGGTTTGCCGCGCGATCGTGCACTGAAGCATAATGAATCCTCGTCTATCCCTACGCGCGAGCGACGCATCAGACCATCGTCATGAGCGAAAACACGCCTTCCCCGGCCGGTCTGCCCGGCACCTCTTCCGCTTCTTCCGATTCTCACCGTCCCAATTCGGCGAAAACGCCCGATGCGCCGGCCACGCAGGCCGTCGCGGAGAATGTCGCCGATGACGGCGCGTCGCCCGTCACGGCTGCATCCGAGCCGGGTGCGCCCGGCGCGGCGGCCGCCGTCGGTAATGGTGCCGCCTCGGCCGCGCCGCCGAAGCCAGGCGCGCCGCCGCCCGGATTCGGCGCGCCGCCCGATTTCGACACGCCTCGGCCGCCGCCCGCGAACGCGCAGAATGCGCCGCCGGCCTACCTGAAGCAGAGCGACACGCCGTGGTCGGTGTTCGGCCGGATCGTCGCGGCCCGCGCGCGACGGCTGTTCGACCGCGCCGGCCAGCGCATCACCCAGCGCACGCTGCGCATCGGCGTGTCGGCGCGGATCTTCCATCCGGAGCCGGGCGCGAAGGGGCTGCGCGGCAAGACGCTGCAGTATCTCGAGGAATCGATCGCCCACTGGGTGATGTCGCGCGACGTGCTCGTGTTCATGATTCCGACCGTCGGCCATCAAGGCATGATCCATCCGAGCAACATCCGCCTGCGCGATTACGCGAAGCATCTCGACGGCCTGCTGCTGCAAGGCGGCGCCGACGTGTCGCCGCAGACCTACGCGGCGTCGGATGCGCGTCCCGAATGGCCGGGCGATCGCGTGCGCGACATGTACGAGCTCGAACTGCTGCACGAATTCGTCGAGTCCGGCAAACCCGTGCTCGGCGTGTGTCGCGGCTGCCAGCTGATCAACGTCGCGTTCGGCGGCTCGCTGTACCAGGACATCGCCACCGACGTGCCGACCGCGAATGCGCACGTGAGCGAGCATTACGACCAGCATCGTCACGCGATCCGCTTCCCCGACTCGTCGACGCTCGCGAGCATGTTCCCGGGGCGCAGCGAGGCGATCGTCAACTCGATACACCACCAGGCGATCCGCGATCTCGGCCGCGATCTGAACATCGAGGCCGTGTCGGCCGGCGACGGGATCATCGAAGGCATTCGCCATCGGCGTTCGCCGTTCGTCGTCGGCGTGCAATGGCATCCGGAGTTCCATCGCGCGGGCGGCTCGGAACTGCTCGACTGCACGCCGCTGCTCGATGCGTTCCTGCGCGCGGCGCGCGAAACGCGTCTGTAGCACACCGTATTTTTCGCGTCGCACGAAGGCCGGCCGCATCCCGATAAATTCGAGATGCGGCCGTTTCGTTTTGAACGATAATCGCGAGTTCCGATTCGTTCGCCGGAGTCTGACGTTGGCTTTCCGAAACTTTTCCCCTGCACGATGCGCAACGTGGATCGTTGCACTGGTTGCCTGCGCGCAAGCGGGCACGGCCTGGTCCGCCGATGCGACCGCACCCGCCGCCGGTACGCGTCCGGCGGTCACGAGCCTGAGCGGCGGCGCGTCGCCGGCGGCATCGGCCGCGACGGACGCCGTTGCGCAAGGCAACGTCGCCGAGCTGACGCAGATGCTGCACGACGGCCGGATCGTCGAGATGCGCACAACGTACAACGGCAGCTACGGCGCGAGCCTGATGTTCGATCCGCGCGAGATGACGTACTACGTCGCGCTGTTCCAGGACAAGAATCTGTGGCGCGTGATCCGTTCGCAGGAAAAGAATCGCGCGGAGATGGTGTACGCGAACTTCGTCCAGCAGACCGCGCAGCTCGCCGATGTCGAGATTCGCCGGACCGAGCTGCAGGCGCAGAAGGCATTTCTCGAACGCGTGATCGCGCTGCAGGCGAATCGTGCGCAGCAGTTGCAGGCCGACTTGAGCGTCGCGCGCAGCCAGCAGGTCGAAGTGGCGCAGCGGCAGAAGTCGGCGCAGGAGCAGGCACAGGCGCTGCAGGTCGAGAAGCGGGCTGCGCAGTTGCAGTTGCGCGATCTGCAGGAGCAGGTGCGGCAACTCGAGAAGCAGACCGAGACGGGGCTGCCCGCGCACAAGTAACGATTCGTCGAACGGACGGCGCGAGACGAGCAAAAACCCGGCGAAGCGATCTTCGCCGGGTTTTTTATTGCGCGGGCGTCAGTGCGCGAATGCGTCCGGCACGTCGGTCACGCGGCGGTGCGACAGGTGCGACGTCCAGTCGAAACCGACCGTGCTCGCGTGCGCCGGGCGGGCCGGCTGCGTGGCGCGCAGCGCGTTCGCCATCGCAATCAACGTGGCCGGATCGTCGAGCGAGTTGCGCGTATCGCGTGTGTCTGCCGTGCGCGGCAGATGGGCGAGCCGATCGCGTGTGCCGGTGTGGGTCGCGGCGCGCTGGAGCGGCGGATGTGCAGCGAGCCGTGGCACGACCGGTGTGCGGGGCGGTGCCTCCATCGTGCGCTGGCCGGCTGCCCGACGTGGCGAGGCAGGGGCGGCGTGCCGCACGTCGGACGTCGCTTGCGGGTGAAGCGGCGCGGGACGAAGCGGGGCGCGGTGCGTGGCTGGCGGCGATTCCGTCGGGTTCGCGACAGGCGTCGCCACGTGGCGCTGCGGCATGGCGTTCGTCGACATGGCGGGTTGAGCCGCGGCGACATATACGGTGCCGGTCGATGTCGTGATGTGAGCGGGCGCACCGTCGGCCGCTTGAATCGTATACGCGGGACCGAAACCCGCAGGCGGCTCGTACGCGCCGATCAGCCAGCCGATGATGCCGAGTGCGCCGATGCTCCAGCAGACGGCGTACGTCGCGCGCCGGTCGCGAGCGGGGCGGGCGGGATGGCGCAAGCGCCGGCCGGCGGCAGCTGCCGGCGCGACAGGCAACCCGGACGAAGCCGGCAGCGACGCCGCCACGGGCAGCGGCTGCCATCGGCACGCGCGGTGCGGCCGGTCGACATCGATGCAGGACGTCGTCAGCGTCGCGAGGCAGTTTCTGCCGGGCCCTGCGCCGGGCGCGCCGCGAAATCGCCATTCGCGGCCGAACGGCGGGACGTGATCGAGCGGGGTGGCGCGAGGGCGGGCGAGCGCGCCTTCGACCGGGACGAGGGGCGATGGGATCATGAAGGGGGGCCGTGCGACACGGGCAACCGTGCCGGCGCGGCGCGGAAATGTCGTCGCAAATCGTGACATTGTGGTCAGCCGGCGAACGCAGGTCGATCAGATCAATCTGATTCTTGTGCTCGTATCAGGGCGACTTGTACGAGGCGGATACCGCGACGCCCGTGACAGGGGCGCCACAAGGCAAATGTCGGCCTGGCGTGGCATGATTCGCGAGTCATGCCGGCGGCGCGCCGTTACGCGCCGTGCCGCCGGCGGGCAGCGATGCCCGTGCGCGCCGGCCAGCCCGGCGCGTCGCGCATTGCCGGATTCATGCGGCGCGGTATGCGCGCCATCCGAGCTGAGCGAGAAAACATGTCCATAGCGTCCCCTGCCATCGCGCAGGAATCGAAAGTCCGCACCGTCTTCCGGGTCGTCAGCGGCAACTTCCTGGAAATGTACGACTTCATGGTCTACGGGTATTACGCGTCGGCCATCGCGAAAACGTACTTTCCGAGCGGCAACGCTTTCGCGTCGCTGATGCTGTCGCTGTCGGTGTTCGGCGCGGGCTTCCTGATGCGGCCGGTCGGTGCGATCGTGCTCGGTGCATATATCGACCATCACGGCCGCCGCAAGGGGCTGATCCTGACGCTCGGGCTGATGGCGATCGGCACGCTCACGGTGGCCTCGATACCGGGCTATGCGACGATCGGCGTGCTCGCGCCGGTGCTCGTGCTGCTCGGCCGGTTGTTGCAGGGTTTCTCGGCGGGCGTCGAACTCGGCGGCGTGTCGGTCTACCTGTCGGAGATCGCGACGAAGGGCCACAAGGGGTTCTATACGTCGTGGCAGTCGGGCAGCCAGCAGGTGGCCGTCGTGTTCGCCGCGTTCGTCGGCGTCGTGCTGAACCGCGCGCTGCCGGTCGAGGAGATGACCGCGTGGGGCTGGCGCATTCCGTTCCTGATCGGCTGCCTGATCGTGCCGTTCCTGTTCCTGATCCGCCGTTCGCTGAAGGAAACCGACGAATTTCTTGCGAAGCGTCACCGCCCGACGATGGGCGAGATCATGCGCTCGATGCTCGACAACTGGGGTGTTGTGGTGGCCGGCATGGGGATGGTGATCATGACGACGGTGTCGTTCTACATGATTACCGCCTACACGCCGACCTTCGGCAAGGAAGTGCTGCACCTGTCGTCGCTCGACGCGCTCGTCGTGACCGTCTGCGTCGGGATCTCGAATCTCGTATGGCTGCCGCTGTCGGGTGCGCTGTCCGATCGCATCGGCCGCCGCCCGGTGCTGATCGCATTCACCGTGCTGACGCTGCTGTCGGCTTACCCGGCCGTGCTGTGGCTCGTCGGCGATCCGTCGTTCCTGCGGCTGCTCGCGGTCGAGCTGTGGCTGTCGTTCCTGTACGCGTCGTACAACGGGGCGATGGTCGTCGCGCTGACCGAAGTGATGCCGGCCGACGTGCGTACGGCCGGCTTCTCGCTCGCGTACAGCCTGGCAACGACGATCGGCGGCTTCACGCCGGCGATCTCGACGCTGCTGATTCACCAGACGGGCAACAAGGCGGCGCCGGGGCTGTGGCTGAGTGTGGCCGCGATCTGCGGCTTGATCGCGACGCTCGTGCTGTACCGCACGCCCGACGCGCGCAACCAGTACAAGTCGGCCTGACGGCGGCCGGCATATCGCGCGGCGTCGGCCGCACATCGCATCGACAAAGGGAGCGCAATGCGCTCCCTTTGTCGTTTGCGGTCATGCCCCGCGCAGCATGTCGGCCACCGCGGCCGCCACGTCGGGCCACGCGCCCGGCGCAGGCTGGCGGGCAATCCCGGCCTGCGCATACCACGGGCAGTCGTCGCCGGTGAACCAGCGCCAGTCGGGTGCGAACGGCAGCATGACCCACAGCGGCTTGCCGAGCGCGCCCGCGAGGTGCGCGACGGCCGTGTCGATCGTGACGACGCCGTCGAGCCGCTCGATCAGCGCGGCCGTGTCGGCAAAGTCGTTGAGCCGGCCGTCGAGACGATGCACGCGCGGATGCGCGTCGACGCGTGCCCGTTCGGCGTCGTCGAGCGCAGGCTGCAGCACGATCCAGTCGATGTCCGGCAGCGCGAGCAGCGGCGCGAGCGCATCGAACGGCATCGAGCGGTTTTCCTGCGCCTGCCGGCGCCCCGACCACGCCAAACCGAACTTGCGCTTCGACTGCCCGCCGAGCGAGCCGCGAAAGCGCCGCCGGGCGCCGTCGGGCGCATCGAGGTAGCGCGAGCCGACGATGTCCTCCGGCTGAAGCCCGAGCAGGAACGGCAGGCTCATCAGCGTGCAGGCGACGTCCGCGGCAGGCGGCTTCGCGGTGCCCTGTGCGACGAGCGTCACGCGCCAGCGCGACGCGGCCGGCGCCAGCAGCGCGACGAGTTCCGGCTGGACTTCGAGCACGACGCGCGCGCAGCGTGCGCGCGCCAGCGGCACGAAGCGGACGAACTGCAGCGTGTCGCCGAACCCCTGTTCCGCGCGGATCAGCAGCGTGCGCGATGCAATCGGCTCGCCCTGCCAGCGCGGCAGCGCGCCGAGCGGCGTCGCGCCGGGCGTCTCGTGGCGCGCTTCGTAGGCGGGCAGGCCGCGCGTGAAGTCGCGCAGCGTCAGCAGCGTGACCGCGCGATGCAGCCGCGCGAGCGTGAGATCGGGCGCGACGCGCAGCGCCTGGTCGAATGCGCGCAGCGCCATCTCGTGCGCGCCGAGCGCGTGATGCGCGTTGCCGAGATTCAGCCATGCGAGCCCGAACGACGGATCGAGCCCGACGGCGCGCTCATAGTAGGGCAGTGCATCGCGGTGGCGCGCCTGCGCACAGAGGGCATTCGCGAGCCCGAACAGCGCGAGCGGAAACGGCGGATGCAGCGCGAGCGCGGCTTCGAATGCCGCGGCCGCCTCGGCATGCCGGCCGACCGCATCGAACGTGTTGCCGAGATTGAAATGCGCGGCGACGAACCGCGGCTGTGCGGCGATCGCGGCCTGGAAATGCGCGATCGCATCGTCTGCGCGACCCATCGCGCTCAGCGCCATCGCGAGGTTGTTGTGCGCGCCCGCATGCCCGGGCCGGAGCTCGAGCGCGCGACCGAACGCGGCGAGCGCGTCGTCGTGGCGGCCGAGCGCGTTCAGCGCGTTGCCGAGATTGTTGTGGATCGATGCGTCGTCGGGCGTGAGCCGCAGCGCGCGGCCGAAGGCGTCGATCGCATCGTCGTGACGCTGCAGCGCTGCATACGCGTTGCCGAGGTTGTAGTGCGCGAGCGGAAATTCGGGCGCGAGCGTCAGCGCGTTGCGAAAGCGGTCGATCGCTTCGTCGAGCCGGCCGAGCGCTTTCAGCGCGTTGCCGAGATTGAGCTGCAGCGCGGCATCGCCCGGACGCAGCGCGACGGCGCGGCCGACGAGGTCGGCTGCTTCGGCGTGCTGGCCCTGCTGGTGCCGCAGCACGCCGAACAGGTGCAGCGCGTCGGCGTCGGCGGGGTTGGAGGCGAGCGCGTTGCGATAACCGTGCTCGGCCTCGGCGAGGCGGCCCGCGCGGTGTGCGGCGTACGCCTGGTCGAATGCGGAATCCATGACGCGAAAACTGGCGGAAAGCGCGTATTTTCCCACACCGCGCGGCGGGGCCGCGTATCGGCCGGTTGGCATATGGCCCCGTGACGCGGAGCGGCGTAGACTTGCAGGGTCGCGTGTCATCGAGGTTCTCATGGCTGACACACTGCCTGATATCCCACCCGTGCTGATCGTCGGCGCGGGGCCGACCGGCCTTGCCGCGGCGATGAGCCTCGCGCGGGCCCGCGTGCCGGTGCGCATCATCGATCGTCTCGTCGCGCCCGCGCCGTTTTCGCGTGCGATCGGCATCCAGGCGCGCACGCTCGAACTGCTGGAGCAGCATCGTGCGGTCGAACCGTTTCTCGCGCTCGGCCATCGCGCGCATGCGGCCGAGCTGCATGCCGACGGCCGCGTGATCGCACGGCTCGATTTCGATCCGCTGCAAACGCGCTATCCGTATCTGCTGTTTCTCGACCAGAGCATCACCGAGCGGCTGCTCGCCGAGCACCTGGCCGGGATGGGCGTGACCGTCGAACGCGGCACGTCGCTCGACGTGACGCTGCGCGGCGCCGACGGCCGCGACGAGTCGTTCAGCCCGTCGTACCTGATCGCCGCCGACGGCGCGCACAGCACGGTCAGGCATCTGCTCGGCCTGGGCTTTGCCGGGCATGCGTTCGAACAGACTTTCCTGCTTGCCGATTTCGCGGCGATACCCGACTGGCCGGACGAGGAGATCCACCTGTTCACGACGCCCGTGGGTATCGCGGGCCTGTTTCCGATGGGAGGCGGCCGTTACCGGCTCGTCGCGGACCGGCCGCCCGGCAGCGACGCGTCGCCCGATGCGCCGGCACCGTCGCTCGCGGAATGCGACGCGATCATTCGTGCACGCGTCGGCGCATCGATCTCGCCCAGCGATCTCGCGTGGTCGTCCTATTTCCACCTGCACAGCCGGATGGTTGGCCGGCTGCGTCATGGCCGCGTGTTCTTCGCGGGCGACGCCGCGCACGTCCACAGCCCGGCCGGCGCGCAGGGCATGAACACCGGCATCCAGGAGGCGTTCAACCTCGGCTGGAAGCTCGCGCGCGTCCTCGGCGCAGGCGCGCCCGAGCGGTTGCTCGACACGTATCACGCGGAGCGCCATCCGATCGAGCGCGACGTGTTGCGGCAGACCGGTTTCGTCACGCAGGTCGTCGAAGCCGAGCGCGGCGCAATGAAGCTGCTGCGCGATCATGTCGTGCCGCTGCTGGCGTCGTTCGGGCCGATGCGCGACGCGCTCACGCGCACGGTGAGCGAGCTCGGCGTGCAGTACCGGAAGAGTCCGCTCACGCTCGAGCGCGTGCTCGACGGCGGCCCGCGCGCGGGCGAGCGCGCGCCCGATGCGCTCGTGCACGTGCTCGACGGGCCGCTCGGTCGGGCGCCCGGCACGGCGCGGCTATACGATCTTCACGATCCGGCGAGTTTCACGCTGTTGCTGCTGGAAGAGCCGGTGAATACCGACGCCGGCGAGGTGCCGCCGCTCCCGGCCGATGCGCAGGGGCTCGTGCAGGGGCTTGAACGGATCATGCCGGAAGCGGTGCGCGTGTGGCGCGTCGCCGATGCCGAAGGCGACGGTACGGCGGGGCTCGCGCAGGAATACGGCCGCTCGCGGCCGTCGTTCTATCTGCTGCGGCCCGACGGCTATGTCGCCGCGCGCGGGCGCACGGCGACCGACGCCAACGCGCTGCTGCGCCACTGCGAAAGCTGGTTCGCGGGCATGTCGGTGTCCGCGTAGCCGGGCGGTCAGGCGGGCGCCGCGGCAGGGACGAGCGACGCGCGATGCGCGGCGATCGCCTCGCGCACGATCGGCATCGCGCGTTGCCCGGCTTCGCTCGACGGATCGTCGAGCGCGGCGAGCAACGCACGACGCATCCGCGGCTCCCAGAAGCGCCGGATATGCTCGGCGATCCCGGTCAGCGCTTCGTCGCGATCGGGCATCGATTCGAAGAATGCGCCGATCTGGTTGGCCATGTCGATCAGGTGGTCGTTGTCCATTGCTGCCTCACTTGCCTGTCGTCACGGCGGCCGGCGCGGCGGCGCGGCGCTCGAGCAGGTCGAGCTGCTCCGAGTTGAAGCGCGCATACGCGCGCTGCCAGTCGGACGGCTGCGCAACCGGCAGCACCTGCACGGCCGTCACCTTGTATTCGGGGCAGTTGGTCGCCCAGTCGGAGCTGTCCGTCGTGATCACGTTCGCGCCCGATTCGGGGAAGTGGAACGTGGTGTACACGACGCCCGGCTGCATGCGCTCCGTCACGAGTGCGCGCAGCACCGTCTGCCCCGCGCGCGATTCGATGCCGACCCAGTCGTCGGTGCGGATCCCGCGATCCTCCGCGTCGTGCGGATGGATCTCGAGGCGATCCTCTTCGTGCCACCGGACGTTTTCGGTCCGGCGCGTCTGCGCGCCGACGTTGTATTGCGACAGGATGCGACCCGTCGTCAGGATCAGCGGATAGCGCTGCGTGACCTTCTCCGGCGTCGGAATGAACTTGGTGATCACGAACCGGCCCTTGCCGCGCACGAACGTGTCGATGTGCATGGTCGGCGTGCCTTCCGGCGCGTGTTCGTTGCACGGCCACTGGATGCTGCCGAGGGCGTCGAGCTTCTCGTACGACACGCCCGAGAATGTCGGCGTGAGCCGTGCGATCTCGTCCATGATCTCCGACGGATGCGTGTAATGCATGTCGTAGCCGAGCGCCTGCGACAGCTGCAGCGTGACTTCCCAGTCCGCGTAGCCCGCGAGCGGCGGCATCACCTTGCGCACGCGCGAAATCCGGCGCTCTGCGTTCGTGAACGTGCCGTCCTTCTCGAGGAACGTCGAGCCCGGCAGCAGCACGTGCGCGTATTTCGCGGTTTCGTTCAGGAAGATGTCCTGCACGACGATGCATTCCATCGCCGACAGCGCGGCCGCGACATGCTGCGTGTTCGGGTCCGACTGGACGATGTCCTCGCCCTGGCAATAAAGCCCCTTGAAGCTGCCGTCGAGCGCCGCGTCGAACATGTTCGGGATGCGCAGCCCGGGCTCCGGTTGCAGCGTGGCCGACCACGCTTGTTCGAACTGCGTGCGCACGACCGCGTCGCTGATGTGCCGGTAGCCGGGCAGTTCATGCGGGAACGAACCCATGTCGCACGAACCCTGCACGTTATTCTGGCCGCGCAGCGGATTGACGCCGACGCCTTCGCGGCCGACGTTGCCGGTCGCCATCGCGAGGTTCGCGATGCCCATCACCGTCGTCGAGCCCTGCGCGTGTTCGGTGACGCCCAGGCCGTAATAGATCGCGGCGTTGCCGCCCGTCGCATAGAGGCGCGCGGCCTCGCGGACCAGCCCGGCCGGCACGCCCGTCACGTCCGCGGTCGCCTCGGGCGAATTGTCGGCCTGCGCGACGAAGTCGCGCCATTGCTCGAACGCGCGCGTCTCGCAGCGCTCGGCGACGAACGTGTCGGCCACCAGCCCTTCGGTGACGATCACGTGCGCCAGTGCATTGACGATCGCGACGTTGGTGCCGGGGCGCAACTGCAGGTGGTGCGTGGCCTTCACGTGCGGGCCATCGACGACGTCGATGCGGCGCGGGTCGATCACGATCAGCTTCGCGCCTTCGCGCACGCGCCGCTTCAGCCGCGAGCCGAACACCGGATGGCCGTCGGTCGGGTTCGCGCCCATCACGACGATCACGTCGGCCTGGCCGACCGATGCGAACGTCTGCGTGCCGGCCGATTCGCCGAGCGTCGTCTTCAGGCCATAGCCGGTCGGCGAGTGGCACACGCGTGCGCAGGTATCGACGTTGTTGTTGCCGAACGCGGCGCGCACGAGCTTCTGCACGAGATAGGTTTCCTCGTTCGTGCAGCGCGACGACGTGATGCCGCCGATCGAATCGCGGCCGTACTTCTGCTGCAGCTTGCGGAACTGCGTGGCCGCGTAGGTGAGGGCTTCGTCCCAGCTCACTTCGCGCCACGGGTCGGTGATCTTCTCGCGGATCATCGGCTTCGTGATGCGGTCCTTGTGCGTCGCGTAACCCCACGCGAAGCGTCCCTTCACGCACGCGTGGCCTTCGTTCGCGAGACCGTTCTTGTGCGGCGTCATGCGCACGACCTGCGTGCCCTTCATCTCGGCCTTGAACGAGCAGCCGACGCCGCAGTACGCGCAGGTCGTGACGACCGAGTGCTCGGCCTGCCCGAGCTGCACGACGGATTTTTCCTGGAGGGTGGCCGTCGGGCATGCGGCGACGCACGCGCCGCACGACACGCATTCCGACGCCATGAACGATTCGCTTTCGCCGGCGGCGACGCGCGATTCGAAGCCGCGCGCGGCGATCGTCAGCGCGAACGTGCCCTGCGTTTCCTCGCACGCGCGCACGCAGCGGTTGCAGACGATGCACTTCGACGGATCGTACGTGAAGTACGGATTCGATTCGTCCTTCGTGTCCTTCAGGTGATTTGCGCCGTCGAAGCCGTAGCGCACTTCGCGCAGGCCGACCACGCCCGCCATGTCCTGCAGCTCGCAGTCGCCGTTGGCCGGGCAGGTGAGGCAGTCGAGCGGATGATCGGAGATGTACAGCTCCATCACGTTGCGGCGCAGCGACTGCAGTCGGTCCGACTGCGTGCGCACCTTCATGCCGGCTTCGGCGGGCGTCGTGCACGACGCCGGGTAGCCGCGCCGGCCTTCGATCTCGACGAGGCACAGCCGGCACGAGCCGAACGGTTCGAGCGAATCGGTCGCGCAGAGCTTGGGTACGTTGACGCCGGCCTCGATCGCCGCGCGCATCACCGACGTGCCGGCCGGCACCGTCACCGGCTGGCCGTCGATTTCGAGCGTGACGTCGGTGTCGGCATACCGTTGCGGCGTGCCGTAGTCGGTATCGTCGTGCGGATCGCGTGCGCGCGCCTGGGCGGCGCTCTTGCACGCGCATTGGCCCGAGCCGCAGCCGCCTTGGCGGACGTTGTTCGTGTCGAGGGACATGCAGGGCTCCTTCTGGGTCAGGCCGCAGCCTTGACCGGACCCGCCGCGGCTTGCTTGCCGGCGGCGAGCCCGAAATCTTCGGGGAAATGGTCGAGCGCGGACAGCACCGGGTACGGCGTCATCCCGCCCATCGCGCACAGCGAACCGGCGAGCATCGTGTCGCACAGGTCGCGCAACAGCGTGACCTGCCGCTCCGACGTATCGCCGTCGCGAATCCGCGCGATCGTCTCGACGCCGCGCGTCGAACCGATCCGGCACGGCGTGCACTTGCCGCACGATTCGATCGCGCAGAACTTCATCGCGTATTCGGCCAGCTCGGCGAGATTCGACGTGTCGTCGTGCAGCACGATGCCGCCGTGGCCGACGACCGCGCCGATCGCCGTGTACGCCTCGTAGTCGAGCGGCACGTCCCACTGGTGGTCGGGCAGGTAGGTGCCGAGCGGGCCGCCGACCTGCGCGGCGCGTGCCGGCCGGCCGCTGGCCGTGCCTCCGCCGAAATCGAACAGCAGCTCGCGCAGCGTGACGCCGAACGCGAGCTCGACGAGGCCGCCGTAACGGATGTTGCCTGCAAGCTGGAACGGCAGCGTGCCGCGCGAGCGGCCCATCCCGTAGTCGCGATAGAACGCGGCGCCGCGCGCGAAGATCACCGGCGCCGTCGCGAGCGTGATCACGTTGTTGATCACGGTCGGCTGGCCGAACAGGCCGGCGAGCGCAGGCAGCGGCGGTTTCGCGCGCACCACGCCGCGCTTGCCCTCGAGCGATTCGAGCAGCGCCGTTTCCTCGCCGCATACGTACGAGCCCGCGCCTTTCGCGACGTGCAGCTCGAACGCGTGCGCGGAGCCGAGCACGTGCTCGCCGAGCCAGCCGGCTTCGCGCGCGCGGACGATCGCGGCTTCGAGCGTGGCGATCGCGTGCGGGTATTCGCTGCGCACGTAGATGTAGCCGACCGTCGCGCCGGTGGCGACGCCCGCGATGATCATCCCTTCGATCAGGCAGTACGGATCGCATTCCATCAGCAGGCGGTCGGAGAACGTGCCCGAATCGCCTTCGTCCGCGTTGCAGACGATGTATTTCTGCGCGGCGCGGGCTTGCCGCACGGTACGCCACTTGATGCCGGCGGGGAACGCCGCGCCGCCGCGGCCGCGCAGCCCCGACTCGATCAGCGTCTCGCATGCGGCATCGCCGTCGAGCGCCAGTGCGTTCTTCAGGCCGGCGAGGCCGTCGTGTTGCAGGTAGTCGTCGATCGACAGCGGATCGGTCAGGCCGATCCGCGCGAACGTGAGCCGCTGCTGGCGGGCGAGATAGGGCAGCGCGTCGACGAGGCCGACGCCGCTCGGATGCGCGCCGCCTTCGAGCCAGTCGGCGTCGAACAGGGCCGGCACGTCGGCGGCCGACAGGTTGGCGTAGCCGACGCGGCCTGCGGCCGTCCCGACCTCGACGAGCGGCTCGAGCCACAGCAGTCCGCGCGAGCCGGTGCGGACCAGTTCGATCGCGACGCCGCGCCGTTCGGCTTCGGCCGCGATCGCGGCGGTGAGCGCGTCGGCGCCGAGCGCCAGCGCGGACGAATCGCGCGGAACGTAGATGCGGATGGTCATGCGGCCTCCGGCGTGTGGGCGACCGCGTCGGCCAGCAGCGCGTCGAACTTTTCCGGCGTGACCTTTGCGTGGAGCACCCCGTTGACCGTCATCGACGGCGATTGCGCGCACAGCCCGAGGCAGTAGACCGATTCGAGCGCGACGTCGTCCGGTGTGTGGACCACCGCGCCGGCATCGCCGTGCGCGGCGTCGAACCGGCAGCCCGTGCGGGCTTCCGCGTGGGCGGCGAGCGTTTCGCAGCCCATGCTGCGGCACGCTTCGGCGCGGCACATCTGGATCGTCACGCGGGCGGGCGGCGCGGTGCGGAAATGATGGTAGTAGGTCAGGACGCCGTGTACTTCCGCGCGCGACAGGTTCAGCGCTTTGGCGAGCGGCGCGACGCAGCCCGGCGGCACGTAGCCCGCGTCGTCCTGGATCGCGTGCAGGATCGCGACGAGCGACCGGCCGGCGCGCGCATGGCGCTCGACGAGCGCGTCGGGCGCAGGGGAATTCGGGGACATCGGTTATGCTCCTCCAAAGTCTCATATGCGCTCGCTATTCATATAGTGCGCATCGCGACTTCGTTCTGATTGATTTTGACCAACGATAAGCGGAAGATTTCGCGGTCGCAATAGGAAATCGGAGTGCATAATTGATTCGAATCGAATGCGACGCGTATCTGACCGTACGCGACACCGAAGGCCGGTCGGCCAGTCTGTCCGACGTCGCGCCGCTGCTGGAACTCGTGGCCGATACGGGCAGCATCGCGCAGGCCGCGCAAGCCAAGGGGCTGTCGTACCGGCACGCGTGGGGCATGCTCCGCGCGCTGGAGTCGTGCATCGGCGGGGAATTGATCGAAACCGCGCGCGGCAAGGGTTCGACGCTGTCGGCGCT
Organism: Burkholderia sp. BCC0419; assembly: GCF_902830285.1. Lineage (NCBI taxonomy): Bacteria > Pseudomonadati > Pseudomonadota > Betaproteobacteria > Burkholderiales > Burkholderiaceae > Burkholderia > Burkholderia sp. BCC0419. The sequence goes on along the minus strand of NZ_CADESR010000001.1, from coordinate 2,512,479 downwards.
CGGGCAGGCGGTCGTCGATGCGCAGCGTCTGGCGCGCAGCCGCCTCGATGGGAACCTGCGCACGCTGGCGGCCGAGGTGGCCAGCGAACTGAACCGGCGGCTCGCGCAGCGCGACGGCGCCGTGCGCATTCATGCGTCGCACGGCTATGCGGTCGCGACGCTCGTTTCCGCGCTCGTCGATGCGCAGGCGGCCGTCGACATCAAGTATCGCGAGAGCGTCGAGGCCGTGCAGGCGCTCGCGCGCGGCGAATGCGACCTCGCCGGCTTCCATTTGCCGCGCGGCGCGTTTCGCGCGCAGTGCGCGCAAATCTACCGGCCCTGGCTCGACGACACGCGCTACGTGCTGATCCACCTGACGCGCCGCCAGCAGGGATTGTTCGTCCCGCGCGGCAACCCGAAGCAGGTGCGCGGGCTGGCGGATCTGGCACGCAACGACATCCGCTTCGTCAACCGCCAGCCGGGGTCGGGCACGCGCATGCTGCTGGATCTCGCGCTGCGCGCGATCGGCATCGATCCGGAGCGCATCGACGGCTATGCGTCGGCCGAACTCACGCATTCGGCGATCGCGGCGTTCGTCGCGAGCGGCATGGCCGATCTCGGTTTCGGCGTCGAGCCGGCCGCCCGTCATTTCGGGCTCGACTTCATCCCGGTCGTCGACGAGGACTATTACTTCGCATGCGAACGCGCGCGGCTCGATGTGCGGCCGCTCGCCGATGTGCTGGCGCTGCTGCGCGACGCGCGCTTCGTCGAGCGCGTCGCGCATCTCGACGGCTACGATCCGGCCGCGTGCGGCGCGCTGGAGCGCATCGCGACCGGGCTGGCCGGCAGCGACGATGCGAGCGGCCCAGACGGCAATTCCCGGTAACGAAGACGCGATCGAACCGCGCTGCAGCAGTAGGGGATTTGCGCTACGCTTGCCGCTTGATCAACGTTCCAACAAGCACGCCGTTCAGGCGTCATCCCGCCATGAAATTTTCCGTTCCCCTTGCCGCGGCAGCGTTGACCGCGGGGCTGCTGGTCGTCGCTTCGCCGTTTGCGCTCGCGCAGAATTCCCCGGGTGTGCCCGGCGGCATCCTGAGCGAACAGTTCCGCCTGAACGAACATCCGCAGATGCCGTTCGCGGCGTCGACGCCGTCGGAGAAATACCAGAGCGGCAAGAAGTCGGCATTGCGCCGCAAGGGTGACCTGGGCGACCCGAACGGCTGCAACCTGAAGTGCCCGCTGGATACGCGGTAACGCGCAGGCGGCGTGTCTGCGCCCGAGCGAGGCGCCTGTTTTCTGCGCAGCGGTTTGATCGACTGACAGACGGCTGCAGACGTTCCGCCCGATCCCGCTCTATTCGAGCCCCGCGAAGCCAGCCGCTTCGCGGGGCTCGTGCTTTTCGGCCGCTCTTCGCGCAATGCGGGGACGGACGAAGCGGCCATTCGCCCGCATTGCCGCTCCAACGGGATCTAGGGTTAACCCGTAAATCAGGAAGGGTGACTTCCTGAAACCTGCCTTATTCTTAAGCATCCACCTACATAAACTTCGGTTTGTCGGCGCTGATCAAGGTGTTCACCGCCGAATCAGACAAATCTGGAGGTAGGTCATCATGAAGTCGCTCGTTCAAGCCGTTGTCGTTGCTGCTGCTCTCGTTGCTCCGGTCGTGTCGTTCGCGCAGTCGGGTTCGACGATCACCCGTGCGCAGGTCCGCGCCGAACTGGTTCAACTCCAGCAGGCCGGTTACAACTCCGCCCGCGGCGAAGATCCGCATTATCCGGAAGCGATCCAGGCCGCAACGGCGCGTATCGCGGAGCAGCAGCGCAGTGGGCTGGCGCAAGCTCAAGGTGCCGACGCCAGCGGCTTCGGTGCGCAGGCACAGGGCGCATCGGCGTCGGGTTCGCGTGCAATGGGCGTGCGCCCGGCCAGCGCGGAAGAGATGAAGTCGCTGTATCGCGGTAGCTAAGCCGCACATTGCCCGGTATGGGCGGCACGGGTGCTGCGCTGCGTCGCGCCCGACGCCTGACCAGCGGGCCGGTCACTGCCCGGCGCAGCCGATGATGGCGCGGGCGCGGCAGAACATCCGTCACCTCCTGCCGCCGAACATCGGCGGCATTCCGCCCGGCCCATCCGGGCTGGGCGCTTTTTCGGAAGGCGTCGGGTGTGCGTTTCGCCGGCAACAAAAAACCCCGCAGACTTGCGTCATGCGGGGTTCGTGCGACGAGCGCGGAATTTGGTGGAGGCGGCGGGAATCGAACCCGCGTCCAGAAGCGCTCCACGACTAGTTCTACATGTTTAGTCCAGTCTTTTGATTTAACCGCAGCGACGCGGACGAACACGCTGCACTACGGCGATTCGCTAAATTTTCGACCCTGGCGTCGCGACGCCGACAGGGCTTAACTGACGTAAATGACCTCTGGCGGTATTGCTACCGGTCTTGCGACACTAGCCCGTCAGTGAACTAGGCAGAGGACGGCGGCCGTTAGGCTGCCAGTGCGAACGTATCGTCGTTTGCAGTTACGATTTTCCCATTGATTAACGAGGTGACGGGTCCTCGACATGCCCTAGCCGCTTCACAACCCCTGTCGAAACCAGGTCGCCCCCGCGGATAAGATTAAACATTATAGCCCAACATCGCGCAGCAGGTCCCGCAGTTCCTGCGTCGTGTCGACGAGGTGCTGGGCCTGCCAGTCGGCCGGCGCAACGCCATCGCCGCAATAGCCGTACGCGGCTGCCACGGTGGCCATGCCGGCGGCGCTGCCGGCCTGAATGTCGCGCAGGTCGTCGCCGACGTAGACGATGCGCGCGGGCGCGAGCGTCAACTGGTCGGCCGCATGCAGCAGCGGGGCCGGATGCGGCTTCGGGTGCGGCGTTGTGTCGCCCCCGACGATGCAGGCGGCGCGCGGCGCGAGACCGAGCAGCTCGACGAGCGGTGCCGTGAGCCGCATCGCCTTGTTCGTGACGATGCCCCAGCGCACGCCGCGCGCATCGAGTTCGTCGAGCACGTCGCCGATGCCGGGGAACAGCGTCGTATGCACGCAGAGGTCGGCCGCGTAGTTGGCCAGGAACTCGTCGCGCATCGCTTCGTAGCCAGGCGTGTGCGGATCGATGCCGAACGCGCCGCCGAGCAGGCCGCGCGCGCCGGCCGAGGCCAGCGGCCGCAACACGTCGAGCGACGTTTCGGGCAGGCCGCGTCCGCGCTGCATCTTGTTGACGGCTGCCGCGAGATCGGGCGCCGTGTCGGCGAGCGTGCCGTCCAGATCGAACAGGACCGCATCGCAGTGCAGCAGGCGCGGTTCGTCTGCGATCCGCGCGGTCGAAAGGGGAGTCGTCATGCCGGTTGGAAGGTCACGCGCCGCGGCGGCACGCGACGAGATAGTTGATGTCGGTGTCGTTCGACAGCGCGAAGCGCTTGCCGATCGGGTGATACGTGATGCCCTTGATCTCGGCGATGTGCAGATCCGTTGCCCGCACGAAGCCGGCCAGTTCCGACGGGCGGATGAAGCGCGCGTAATCGTGCGTGCCCTTCGGCAGCATTTGTGCGATGTATTCCGCGCCGATCACCGCGAACAGGTAGGACTTCAGGTTGCGGTTCAGCGTCGAGAAGAACACCCAGCCGCCCGGCTTCACGAGCGTCGCGCACGCGGCCACGATATCGCCGGGTGACGGCACGTGCTCAAGCATCTCCATGCACGTGACGACGTCGTAGGTGCCCGGTTCGCGTGCGGCGATCGCTTCGGCGGCGATCGCCTCGTATTCGACCGAAATGCCGCTTTCGAGGCTGTGCAGATCGGCAACGCCGAGCGCTTCGGTCGACAGGTCGATGCCTTTCACCTGCGCGCCGAGCCCGGCCATCGATTCGGACAGGATGCCGCCGCCGCAGCCGATGTCGAGCACACGCTTGCCGGCCAGGTGCGCATGCGCGTCGATCCAGCCGAGCCGGACCGGGTTCAGGTCGTGCAGCGGTTTGAATTCGGCATTCGGATCCCACCACCGGTGGGCGAGGTCGCTGAATTTCTGGAGTTCGTGCGGATCGGCGTTGGTCATGTCGGCAAACGGGCTACGAGAGGAGGGCTGTGCGTCGGTGCGTCAGCCCCGAGTATATAAGCGGGCGGACGACGAGGCCAGCGAGCGCCTGGACGGGCGTCAATGAAAAAGCCCCGCCGGAGCGGGGCTTTGAAGCAGTCGAAAACCGCGGCTTAGTTTGCCGGAACGGTCGTCTTCTGCACTTGCTGCGTACCAACCACTTCGACTTCCACGCGGCGATCCGGTGCGAGGCAGGCGATGAGTTGCTTGCGGTTCTTCTGGTTGCAGCCAGTCGTAACCGGGTTGCGCTTGCCCTTGCCTTCCGTGTAGATCTTGTTGGCCGGCACACCCTTGCTGACCAGGTACGACTTCACGGCTTGCGCACGGCGCAGCGACAGACGGTCGTTGTACTTGTCCGAACCGATGCGGTCCGTGTAGCCCGTTGCGACGACCACTTCCGTGTTCATGCCTTCGATCTTCGAAGCCAGTTCGTCCAGCTTTTGCTTGCCCAGCGGCTTGAGCGTTGCCTTGTCGAAGTCGAACAGTGCGTCAGCTTGATACGTGATCTTCTGGCTCGTGATGGCCGGAGCGACCGGAGCGACCGGCGGCTGCGGTGCCTGGGCGACCAGTGCGCCATCGCACTTCGCGTTGGCGGTGGCCGGCGTCCAGAACGCATCGCGCCAGCAGAGCTCGTTCGTGCCGTTCATCCACACCCATTCGCCCGTGCCGTTCACCCAGTTGTCATTGACGGCTTGACGCGACGCCGGCACCGACTGTGCCGAAGCGGATGCAGCCATAACTGCGGTAGCTGCAATGAACGCGAGCTTTGAAAGTTTATTCATATTTCTCCTCTCGAAATTGAGATTACCGCAGGTTTACTGCGAGCCTGTTGACAGTGACAAGTCATACATTGCTCGAAGTATAACATTGGTGCGGCACAAAAAACGCGGCACCGCTCTGTGTAGACTTCGAGCAGCGTCTAACTTCCAGTGCGTTGGCATTTTGCCATATCGTTCCCTTCCTACGAAAAAAAATCCTCCCCACCCCAAGATCGCTTCAACTTTGTGGTGCATGCGCAACACCGGCCTGCCGTAACTTTTAGAGATTGTCAAGGGCGTGGCCGGGAAATTGCGCGATTGCATGCCGTTGGTTCCTCGCGCGCATGAAACACGGCGAAGGCGATCGCGTGCGACGTCGAGTCGCGCGCGATTTCGGCCGATTCGCTGCTGCCGCGATTTTTGCTGTTTACATATAGTGGGGGAGGCGGATTGGCGGCTGATGGGCGCATGTTAGAATCTCGCGTTGCGTTGCGCATGCAGCGCCCACGCGAAAGGCGTTCGCCGTCTTCGCTCCGAAACGATACGGATACATGGATCAATTCGCCAAAGAGACCCTGCCCACCTCCCTAGAGGAGGAAATGCGCCGTTCGTATCTCGATTACGCGATGAGCGTGATCGTCGGACGTGCCCTTCCGGATGTCCGCGATGGCCTGAAGCCCGTGCACCGGCGCGTATTGTTCGCGATGCACGAACTGAACAACGACTGGAACCGCGCGTACAAGAAATCGGCGCGTATCGTCGGTGACGTGATCGGTAAATATCACCCTCACGGCGATACTGCGGTCTACGACACGATCGTGCGGATGGCGCAGGACTTCTCGCTGCGCTACATGCTGATCGACGGGCAGGGCAACTTCGGCTCGATCGACGGCGACAATGCCGCGGCGATGCGTTACACCGAAATTCGCATGGCGAAGATCGGTCACGAGCTGCTCGCCGACATCGACAAGGAAACGGTCGATTTCGAGCCGAACTACGACGGCAACGAAACGCAGCCGTCGGTCCTGCCGTCGCGCATTCCGAACCTGCTGATCAATGGCTCGTCGGGCATCGCGGTCGGCATGGCGACCAACATCCCGCCGCACAACCTGAACGAAGTCGTCGACGCGTGCCAGCATCTGCTGGGCAACCCGGAAGCGACGATCGACGAGCTGATCGAGATCATCCCGGCGCCGGACTTCCCGACGGCCGGCATCATCTACGGCGTCGCCGGCGTGCGCGACGGCTACCGCACCGGGCGCGGCCGCGTCGTGATGCGCGCGGCCACGCACTTCGAGGAGATCGACCGCGGCCAGCGGATGGCGATCATCGTCGACGAGCTGCCGTACCAGGTGAACAAGCGCTCGCTGCTCGAGCGCATCGCCGAGCTCGTCAACGAGAAGAAGCTCGAAGGCATCTCCGACATTCGCGACGAGTCCGACAAGAGCGGCATGCGCGTCGTGATCGAGCTCAAGCGCGGCGAAGTGCCGGAAGTGGTGCTCAACAACCTGTACAAGGCGACGCAGCTTCAGGACACGTTCGGCATGAACATGGTCGCGCTGGTCGACGGCCAGCCGAAGCTGCTGAACCTGAAGGAAATCCTGCAGTGCTTCCTGTCGCATCGACGCGAAGTGCTGACGCGCCGCACGATCTACGAACTGCGCAAGGCCCGCGAACGCGGCCACGTGCTCGAAGGTCTCGCGGTCGCGCTCGCGAACATCGACGAGTTCATCGCGATCATCAAGGCCGCGCCGACGCCGCCGATCGCGAAGCAGGAACTGATGGCGAAGCCGTGGGATTCGTCGCTCGTGCGCGACATGCTGACGCGCGCCGAGAGCGAGAACGCGGCGGCCGGCGGCCGCTCCGCGTACCGTCCGGAAGGCCTGAACCCGGCATTCGGGATGCAGACCGACGGGCTGTATCGCCTGTCCGACACCCAGGCGCAGGAAATCCTGCAGATGCGTCTGCAGCGCCTGACCGGTCTCGAGCAGGACAAGATCATCGGCGAGTACCGCGAAGTGATGGCGCAGATCGCCGACCTGCTGGACATCCTTGCCCGCCCCGAGCGGATCACGACGATGATCGGCGAGGAGCTGACGTCGGTGAAGGCCGAATTCGGCGACGCGCGCCGCTCGAAGATCGAGCTGAACGCGACCGAGCTGAACACCGAGGATCTGATCACGCCGCAGGACATGGTCGTCACGATGTCGCACGCGGGCTACGTGAAGTCGCAGCCGTTGTCCGAGTACCGCGCGCAGAAGCGCGGCGGCCGTGGCAAGCAGGCGACGCAGATGAAGGAAGACGACTGGATCGAGACGCTCTTCATCGCGAACACGCACGACTACATCCTGTGCTTCTCGAACCGCGGCCGCGTGTACTGGGTCAAGGTCTATGAAGTGCCGCAGGGTTCGCGCAACTCGCGCGGCCGCCCGATCGTCAACATGTTCCCGCTGCAGGAAGGCGAGAAGATCAACGTCGTGCTGCCGGTCAAGGAATTCTCGGCCGACAAGTTCATCTTCATGGCGACGTCGCTCGGTACCGTGAAAAAGACGCCGCTCGAAGCATTCAGCCGCCCGATGAAGAAGGGCATCATCGCGGTCGGTCTCGACGACGGCGACTACCTGATCGGCGCGTCGATCACCGACGGCGCGCACGACGTGATGCTGTTCTCGGACTCCGGCAAGGCCGTGCGTTTCGACGAGAACGACGTGCGCCCGATGGGGCGCGAGGCGCGCGGCGTGCGCGGCATGCAGCTCGAGGACGGGCAGCAGGTCATCGCGCTGCTGGTCGCGGGCAGCGAGGAGCAGACCGTGCTCACCGCCACCGAAAACGGCTACGGCAAGCGCACGCCGATCACCGAGTACACGCGCCATGGCCGCGGCACGAAGGGCATGATCGCGATTCAGACGTCCGAGCGCAACGGCAAGGTCGTAGCCGCCACGCTCGTCGACCCCGAGGATCAGATCATGCTGATCACGACGGCCGGCGTGTTGATTCGCACCCGTGTTTCCGAGATACGCGAGATGGGGCGCGCCACGCAAGGTGTTACACTCATCAGTCTCGATGAGGGTACCAAGCTCTCTGGCCTGCAGCAGATTGCGGAGGCCGAAGAGGGAGAGGGCGAGGCCGACGAGGCGTCGGACGGCGAAGCCTGAAGAACGGATGAGACTCTGGCCGCCGCGGGCGAAAAGCGCCGCGGCCGGCGAGCAACCATTCATATTTCCAAAAGGGAGTGATGATGCAAAAGCAATTCAAGCAACTGGTTCTGCTGGCTGCACTGGTGCCGACGTTCGCGATGGCGCAGGCGCTGTCGAATTCCGCACCGGCTGCTCCGGCGGCAGCTGCGCCGATCGACGCCGACAAGAAGGCAGCGATCAAGGATCTGCTCGACGCGATCGACGCGCCGAAGCTCGTGTCGGCAATCGGCAACAGCGCCGAAATGCAGGCCAAACAGCTCGTGCCGGCCATCCTGTCGGACGCGCTGTCGGAAAACAAGACGCTGAACGACAAGCAGAAGCAGGCTGCCGTTCCGACGCTGCAGAAGAACGCGGTGCCGAAGCTGGTCGACGGCGCAGGCAAGGTGTTCGGCACGCAACAGTTCCAGAGCGACGCGATGTCGGCTCAGTACGACGCCTACGCGAAGTACTACAGCACGTCGGAGATCAAGGATCTGACGACGTTCTACAAGAGCCCGACGGGCCGCAAGTTCATCCAGGTTCAGGATCAGGTCGGTCGCGACGTGGTCAACGGCCTGATGCAGAAGTACATGCCGCAAGCGATCCAGGCAACGCGTACGCAGGCTGACAAGGAAGTCGCAGCAGTCAAGCCGGGCAAGTAAGCTGTCCGGGCGCGCCCCCGGCCGTTCGGCCGGGTTTGGCGGGAGCCTGACGACAGTGCGATAATGGCCGTTTGCGCGCGAGCGCAAGCGGCCATTTCTTTTCTGGCGCGGTTCTTTCTGCCGGCGGCAAGCCGGTCGCGTCCCTCCTGAGGTTTTCACGATGCGCGTCTTTAATTTCTCCGCCGGCCCCGCGGCGATGCCCGAGGAAGTGTTGCGGCAGGCCGCCGACGAAATGCTCGACTGGCACGGCAGCGGCATGAGCGTGATGGAGATGAGCCATCGCGGCAAGGAGTTCATGTCGATCCACGAGGCGGCGCTCACCGACCTGCGCGACCTGCTCGGCGTGCCGGCGAGCCACCGGATCCTGTTCCTGCAGGGCGGCGGCATTGCCGAGAACGCGATCGTGCCGATGAACCTGCTCGGCTCGCGCAAGACGGCCGACTTCGTCGTGACGGGTTCGTGGTCGCAGAAGTCGTTCAATGAGGCGAAGAAATACGGCACGCCGCATCTGGCCGCGAGCGGCAAGACGGAGGACGGCTTCACGCGTGCGCCCACGCGTGCCGAGTGGCAGTTGTCGGACGATCCAGCCTACGTGCATCTGTGCACCAACGAGACGATCGACGGCGTCGAGACGTTCGAGATCCCCGATCTCGGCGACGTGCCGCTCGTCGCCGATGTCTCGTCGCACATCCTGTCGCGCCCGATGGACGTCGCGAAGTACGGCGTGCTGTTCGGCGGCGCGCAGAAGAACATCGGGATGGCCGGCGTGACGGTCGTGATCGTGCGCGAGGATCTGCTCGATCGCGCGCTGTCGATCTGCCCGTCCGCGTTCGAATGGAAAACCATTGCCGAGAACAACTCGCTGTACAACACGCCGCCCACCTACGCGATCTACGTCGCGGGCCTCGTGTTCCAGTGGCTGAAGCGGCAGGGCGGCCTCGAAGCGATCGAGGCCCGCAATATCGAAAAATCGAAGCTGCTCTACGACACGATCGACGCGAGCAGTTTCTATCTGAACAAGGTCGAGCCGGCAGCACGTTCGCGGATGAACGTGCCGTTTTTCCTGGCCGACGAAACGCGCAACGAAGACTTCCTTGCCGGCGCAAAGGCGCGCGGGCTGCTGCAGCTGAAGGGCCACAAGTCCGTCGGCGGCATGCGGGCGTCGATCTACAACGCGGTGCCGCTCGAGGGCGTGAAGGCGCTCGTCGAGTACATGAAGGACTTCGAGCAGCGCGGCGCCTGACGGCGGCGTTGTTCAAACAGCACGGCAAAACGCATGGACGACGAACTGAATTCCCGCCTGAAACCGCTGCGCGACCGCATCGACGCGATCGACGCGCAGCTGATCACGCTCCTGAACCAGCGCGCCGCGGTGGCGCTGGAGGTGGGCGAGGTCAAGAAGCATTTCAACGCGCCGGTGTTCCGGCCGGAGCGCGAGCTGCAGGTGATCGCGCGGCTGCAGGACATGAGCGCCGGGCCGCTCGCGAGCGAGCACATCAGCGCCATCTGGCGCGAGATCATGGCGGCGAGCCGCGCGCTCGAGCAGACGATCCACGTCGCGTTCCTCGGGCCGGTCGGCACGTATAGCGAACAGGCGATGCTCGAGTATTTCGGCCAGTCGATCGAAGGGCTGCCGTGCCCGTCGATCGACGAGGTGTTCCGCTCGGTCGAGGCCGGTGCGTCCGCGTTCGGCATCGCGCCGGTCGAGAATTCGACCGAAGGCGCCGTATCGCGCACGCTCGACCTGCTGCTGCAGACCCAGCTGGTGATCAGCGGCGAGCTTGCGCTGCCCATCCATCACAACCTGCTCACGCAGGGCGGCACGCTCGACGGCGTGAAGCGTGTCTGCGCGCATGCGCAAGCGCTCGCGCAATGCCAGCAGTGGCTCGCGGCGAATGCGCCGCAGCTCGAGCGGCAAGCCGTGGCGAGCAACGCGGAGGCCGCGCGCCTCGCGGCGGCCGATCCGACCGTCGCTGCGATCGCGGGCGACCGCGCGGCCGCACACTATGGATTGCAGATCGCGTTTTCGCTGATCCAGGACGATCCGCACAACCGCACGCGCTTCGTGATCGTCGGCAAGCAGCTGGCCGGCCAGAGCGGTCACGACCAGACGTCGCTGATCGTGTCGGTGAAGAACGAGCCGGGCGCCGTGTTCAAGCTGCTCGAGCCGCTCGCGCGGCACGGCGTGTCGATGACGCGCTTCGAGTCGCGTCCGGCGCGCGTCGGCACGTGGGAGTACTACTTCTACATCGACATCGAAGGGCACCGCGACGATGCGGCGGTGGCGGCCGCGCTGGCGGAACTCGGCCAGAAGGCCGCGTTCCTGAAGATACTCGGTTCGTATCCGCGCGCACGCTGACGCGCGGCGGTCCAGCGCCTGCTTGCGCAGGCGTGGCGACCGGGCGGGCAGGGCAGGCCGGTCGGCGCTGCCGAAGGCGGGTTCGGGCAGTATCCGGCGCAGGTTGCGCCGGGTGCGGGCCCGTTGCCCGGAATCTGGAATTCCGCGTGCGGGGCGTCGTTTCGCGCGCGTAACTTGGCTCTTGTCGTGTCAGGCTTTGCATTCAACAAACTGGTCATCTTCGGCGTCGGCCTGATCGGCGGATCGCTGGCCCGCGCGCTGCGCGAGCGCGCGACGGGCGGCGCGGGCGAGATCGTCGGCGTGGGCCGTTCGCGCGCGTCGGTCGAGCGCGCGCTGTCGCTCGGCGTGATCGACCGCGCGGCGGCGCTCGACGACGACGCGCAGTTGCGCGACGCCCTTGCCGGCGCCGATCTCGTCTTGCTCGCCGCGCCCGTCGCGCAGACGGGCCCGTTGCTCGCGCGCATTGCGCCATGGCTCGACGGCGCGACGATCGTCACCGATGCGGGCAGCACCAAGTCCGATGTCGTCGCGGCTGCGCGCGACGCGCTCGGCGCGCGGATCGCGCAGTTCGTGCCGGGTCATCCGATCGCCGGGCGCGAGTCGAGCGGCGTCGAGGCTGCGTTGCCGGATCTCTACGTCGGCCGCAACGTCGTGCTGTGCCCGCTGCCGGAGAACGCGCCCGAAGCGGTGGCCCGGATCGACGCGATGTGGCGCGCGACCGGCGCCGACGTGCGCACGATGAGCACCGAACAGCACGATCGCGTCTTTGCGTCGATCAGCCATCTGCCGCACGTGCTGTCGTTCGCGCTCGTCGAGCAGATTCTCGGCGAGGCCGACGCGGAACTGAAATTCTCGTACGCGGCCGGCGGTTTTCGCGATTTCACGCGCATCGCCGCGTCGAACCCGGAAATGTGGCGCGACGTGTGCGTCGCGAATCGCGCGGCGCTGCTCGACGAACTCGACGGCTACACGCGCGTGCTCACGCGGTTGCGCGCGGCGATCGACGCCGGCGACGGCGCGGCGCTCGAAGCCGTCTTCACGCGCTCGCGCGCCGCGCGCAACGCATGGCAGGAACGCGGCGGCACGCCCGCTGCCGAACTGGTCAAGAAATAACAGGACGATTCCTATGGACTACCTCGATCTCGGCCCATACTCCAGCGCATCGGGCACCGTGCGCCTGCCCGGCTCGAAGAGCATTTCGAACCGCGTGCTGCTGCTCGCGGCGCTCGCCGAAGGCGAAACGACGATCACCAACCTGCTCGACTCCGACGACACGCGCGTGATGCTCGACGCACTCGGCAAGCTCGGCGTGAAGCTCGCGCGCGACGGCGACACCTGTGTCGTCACCGGCACGCGCGGCGCGTTCACCGCGAAGACGGCCGACTTGTTCCTCGGCAACGCGGGCACGGCCGTTCGGCCGCTGACCGCGGCGCTCGCGGTGAACGGCGGCGACTATCGCGTGCACGGCGTGCCGCGCATGCACGAGCGGCCGATCGGCGATCTCGTCGACGGCTTGCGCCAGATCGGCGCGGAGATCGACTACGAGCTGAACGAAGGCTACCCGCCGCTGCGGATCAAACCGGCGACGATTTCGGTCGATGCGCCGATCCGCGTGCGCGGCGACGTGTCGAGCCAGTTCCTCACCGCGCTCCTGATGACGCTGCCGCTCGTGAAGGCGAAGGACGGCAGGACCGTCGTCGAAGTCGACGGCGAGCTGATCTCGAAGCCGTACATCGACATCACGATCCGGTTGATGGCGCGCTTCGGCGTGACCGTCGAGCGCGACGGCTGGCAGCGCTTCGTCGTGCCGGCCGGCGTCCGCTACAAGTCGCCGGGGCGGATCATGGTCGAGGGCGACGCGTCGTCCGCGTCGTACTTCCTCGCGGCCGGCGCGCTCGGCGGCGGCCCGCTGCGGGTCGAGGGCGTGGGGCGGGCGAGCATCCAGGGCGACGTCGGCTTCGCGAATGCGCTGATGCAGATGGGCGCGAACGTGACGATGGGCGACGACTGGATCGACGTGCGCGGCATCGGCCACGATCACGGCAAGCTCGAGCCGATCGACATGGATTTCAACCTGATTCCCGATGCGGCGATGACCATCGCGGTCGCGGCGCTGTTCGCGAACGGCACGAGCACGCTGCGCAACATCGCGAGCTGGCGCGTGAAGGAGACGGACCGCATCGCCGCGATGGCGACCGAGCTGCGCAAGGTCGGCGCGATCGTCGAGGAAGGCCCCGACTATCTCGTCGTCACGCCGCCGGAAAAGCTCACGCCGAACGCGGCGATCGATACGTACGACGATCATCGGATGGCGATGTGCTTCTCGCTCGTCAGCCTGGGCGGCGTGCCCGTGCGGATCAACGATCCGAAGTGCGTCGGCAAGACGTTCCCCGACTATTTCGACCGCTTCGCCGCGCTCGCCAAAGCCTGACCCGACTGTTCCGATGAAATCGACCCGACCCTTTCACCCGACTCCCGTCATCACGATCGACGGCCCGACCGCTTCCGGCAAGGGCACCGTCGCGGCGCTCGTCGCCGCGCACCTTGGCTTCCACCTGCTCGACAGCGGCGCGCTGTACCGGCTCGCCGCGCTCGCGAGCGTACGCTACGGCGTCGCCGCGGAAGACATCGACGCGCTGGTGAAGCTGATCGACGATCTGCACATCACGTTCCGTGAAGGTTGCGCGCAGCTCGACGGCGTCGACGTGTCGAACGACATTCGTGCCGAAGCGGTCGGCAACCGCGCGTCCGCCATTGCCGTGCATGGCCCCGTGCGCACCGCGCTCGTCGCGCGCCAGCGCGCGTTCCGCAAGACGCCGGGCCTCGTCGCCGACGGGCGCGACATGGGCACCGTGATCTTCCCGGACGCCGTGCTGAAGGTGTTCCTGACGGCCAGCGCCGAGGCACGCGCGACCAGACGGCATAAGCAATTGATGCAAAAAGGTTTTTCTGCTAATATAGATGACTTGCTCCGGGATCTTCGTGAACGTGATGCGCGCGACAGCAATCGCGCAGCCGCGCCGCTGAAGCCTGCGGCAGATGCCGAGTTGCTCGATACGTCGGCACTTTCGGTCGATGAAGCTGTCGATCAGGTGCTGCAGTGGTACCGGGCGCTCGGCCAGCCCGCCTGAGAAGGCGGGCAGCGGTAGGTGCTCCGCGTCGCAAGCGCGGAGCGTGTTTCGAACCCTTAACCCCGTGTGGTCCTCGATCTGGCCCTTTCAGCCTGCCATTCCGGCCGGCGTGGCACAGCGAGCCATGCACAATCAGATTTTTATGTCCGACCTGCAAACCTCTACCCCGAATACCGAATCCTTTGCGGCTCTGTTCGAAGAGTCGCTGACCCGCCAAGACATGCGCGCCGGCGAAGTGATTTCCGCCGAAGTCGTGCGCGTCGACCACAACTTCGTGGTCGTCAATGCAGGCCTGAAGTCCGAGGCTTACATTCCGATCGAGGAATTCCTGAACGATCAGGGCGAGGTTGAGGTGCAGTCGGGCGATTTCGTGTCCGTCGCGATCGACGCACTCGAAAACGGCTACGGCGACACGATCCTGTCGCGCGACAAGGCGAAGCGCCTTGCATCGTGGCTGTCGCTGGAAAAGGCGCTCGACAACAACGAGCTCGTCACCGGCACGATCACCGGCAAGGTGAAGGGCGGCATGACCGTGATGGTCAACGGCATCCGCGCGTTCCTGCCGGGTTCGCTGGTCGACACGCGTCCGGTCAAGGACACGACCCCGTACGAAGGCAAGACGCTCGAGTTCCGCGTGATCAAGCTCGATCGCAAGCGTAACAACGTCGTGCTGTCGCGTCGCGCAGTGATCGAAGCAACCCAAGGCGAAGAGCGCGCGAAGCTGCTCGAGACGCTGAAGGAAGGCGCGATCGTCAACGGCGTGGTCAAGAACATCACCGATTACGGCGCGTTCGTCGACCTCGGCGGCATCGACGGCCTGCTGCACATCACCGACATCGCATGGCGTCGTGTGCGTCACCCGAGCGAAGTCCTGTCGGTTGGCCAGGAAGTCACCGCGAAGATCCTCAAGTTCGACCAAGAGAAGAACCGCGTCTCGCTGGGCATCAAGCAACTGGGCGACGATCCGTGGGAAGGCATCTCGCGCCGTTACCCGTCGGGCACGCGCCTGTTCGGCAAGGTCACGAACATCACCGACTACGGCGCATTCGTCGAAGTGGAATCGGGCATCGAAGGCCTCGTCCACGTGTCGGAAATGGACTGGACCAACAAGAACGTTGCGCCGTCGAAGGTTGTCCAGCTGGGCGACGAAGTCGAAGTCATGGTCCTCGAGATCGACGAAGACCGTCGTCGTATCAGCCTCGGCATGAAGCAGTGCAAGCCGAATCCGTGGGATGACTTCAGCCGCAACTTCAAGAAGGGCGACAAGATCACGGGCGCAATCAAGTCGATCACCGACTTCGGCGTGTTCATCGGTCTGCCGGGCGGCATCGACGGCCTGGTCCACCTGTCGGACCTGTCGTGGAGCGAAACCGGCGAGGAAGCCGTTCGCAAGTACAAGAAGGGCGACGAAGTCGAAGCAATCGTGCTCGGTATCGACGTCGAGAAGGAGCGTATTTCGCTCGGCATCAAGCAACTCGAAGGCGACCCGTTCAGCAACTACGTTGCAATGAACGACAAGGGCTCGATCGTCGACGGCGTCGTGAAGTCGGTCGATGCGAAGGGTGCGGTCGTCACGCTGACGGGCGACATCGAAGGCTACCTGCGTGCATCGGAAATCGCACAGGATCGCGTCGAAGACGCACGCAACGTGCTGAAGGAAGGCGACAAGGTCAACGCGATGGTGATCAACATCGATCGCAAGTCGCGCGGCATCAACCTGTCGATCAAGGCGAAGGATTCGGCCGAACAACAGGAAGCGATCCGCGGCCTGCAGTCGGACTCCAGCGCTGCTGCGACCGGTACGACCAACCTCGGCGCGCTGCTGAAGGCGAAGCTCGACGGCCAGAACCAGTAAGCCTTACGAGGTCTGCTGAAGTATGACCAAATCCGAGTTGGTCGCGCAGCTGGCATCGCGATTTCCGCAACTTGTCCTCAAGGATGCGGATTTCGCGGTGAAAACGATGCTCGATGCGATGTCCGACGCCCTGGCGAAAGGGCACCGCATTGAAATTCGGGGTTTCGGCAGCTTTGGCCTCAATCGTCGCCCGGCGCGCGTCGGACGCAACCCGAAGTCGGGGGAGAAAGTGCAGGTGCCCGAGAAGTTCGTGCCGCACTTCAAACCCGGCAAGGAATTGCGTGAACGCGTCGACGGCCGCGCCGGTGAACCGCTGAAGGCTGACGATCCGGACGACGAGCGTTGAGCGTCGTTCGGTGGCCCGGAACCTGTCCGGCGAAGGCTGAAAAGAAAAGCGCCCCTTGCGGGCGCTTTTTTCATTTCCGGCAGTCGACGCGCGACGCCGCGCACAGGATGTGCGCAGCCGCGGAAACGCTTCCTTTACAATACGGGTCGATTCGGTGCGACGCAGGGGAGTCGCGCGCCGCGGCAAACCTCAACAAAGAGAGGGCTTCATGAAGTTTATCGTCTGGCTGATCCGGGTATTGGTGTTCGTCCTGCTGCTGGTGCTTGCGCTGGCCAATACACAAACCGCGACGCTGAATTTCGTTGCCGGCTACGCATGGCAAGCGCCGCTGATCCTGATCGGCCTGGCATTCTTCGCCGTGGGGCTGCTGGCCGGCCTGCTGTCCGCGCTGCCTTCGATCTTCCGCCTGCGTCTCGAGAACGGGCGTTTGAAGCGCGATCTGCGTGCGGCGCGCGAAACGCCTGCCGTCATCGACCAGCCGCCGATGCCGCCCGTCATTTAACCCGGACGCCGCGCGATCATCGCGCGGTTTTCGTCTCTGCTTCGATATTTCGCATGGATCTGGATTTCTGGTGGTTGCTCGCGATTCCGGTCGCGTTCGCGCTCGGTTGGGCGGCGTCACGCTATGACCTGAAGAATCTCCTGTCGGAGAGTGCCAACCTGCCGCGCTCGTATTTTCGCGGCCTGAATTTTCTGTTGAACGAACAGCCCGACAAGGCGATCGATGCGTTCATCGAGGTGGCCAAGCTCGATCCCGAAACGGTCGAGCTGCACTTCGCGCTCGGCAACCTGTTTCGCCGCCGCGGCGAGACCGACCGCGCGATCCGCGTGCACCAGAACCTGTTGAGCCGCACCGACCTGCCGGTCAACGAGCGCGACCACGCGCTGTACGAACTGGGCCAGGATTTCCTGAAAGCCGGCTTGCTGGATCGCGCGGAAGAGGCGTTCCACAAGCTTGCGGACGGCGATTACGCGCTCGGCGCACAGCGGGCGCTGCTGACGATCTACGAGATCGAGAAGGACTGGAACAAGTCGATCGATACCGCGAAACGCATCGAATCGATGAGCGACAAGCCGCTCGGCACCGAAATTGCGCAGTTTCACTGTGAACTCGCGCAGGACGCGCTGCAGCGCAAGCATGCCGACGCAGCGGCCGAACAGTTGCGCCTTGCGCTGACCGTGAATCCGCAGAACGTCCGTGCGACGATCCTGTCCGGCGACGCGGCGGAAGCGGCGGGCGACCACGCGGCCGCGATCGAGCACTGGAAGCGCGTCGAAGCGCAGAACCCGGCATATCTGCCGCTCGTCGCCGACAAGCTGATGAAGGCGTACGTCGCGCTCGGCAAGAACGTCGAAGGCGCCGAGTTGCTGATGGGCTACGTCGATCGTTATCCGTCGAACGACCTGCTCGACATCGCCTATCAGCATATCGCCGGGTTGCGCGGCCAGGATTCGGCGCACACGCTCGCGCGGACGCAGATGGAAAAGTCGCCGAACCTGTCGGGGATGCTGCACCTGCTCGATGCGCAGATCGCGGCGGCCGAGGAACCGCGTCGTAAGGAACTTGAAATGATGCGTGCGCTGATCAAGCAGCGCACGAAAAATCTGCCACGGTATACGTGCCAGAATTGCGGTTTCCGGGCGCGGCTCTTCTACTGGCAGTGCCCCGGATGCAGCGGCTGGGAAACCTATGCGCCGCGCCGCGTCGAACCTGCGATGCCGGGCTGATCCCGGCACGCGGAGCCAACGCGCTGCGGCTGCCGCCGGGCTCGTCCCGGCGGCCAAGTTAGTCAATTACCGGGAAGTACCGGAACATCTATGAAAATCACCATCATCGGCACCGGCTATGTGGGCCTCGTCACGGGCGCCTGCCTCGCGGAGATCGGTCACGACGTCTTCTGTCTCGACGTCGATCCGCGCAAGATCGATATCCTGAACAACGGCGGGATGCCGATTCACGAACCGGGGCTGCTGGACATCATCGCGCGCAACCGCACGGCGGGGCGCCTGCGCTTCTCGACCGACATCGAGGCGAGCGTCGCGCATGGCGAGATCCAGTTCATCGCGGTCGGCACGCCGCCCGACGAGGACGGCTCGGCCGACCTGCAATACGTGCTCGAGGCCGCGCGCAACATCGGCCGCCACATGACGGGCTTCAAGGTGATCGTCGACAAGTCGACGGTGCCGGTCGGCACCGCGCGCCGCGTGTGCGGCGTGGTCGACGAGGCGCTCGCCGCACGCGGGCTCGCGGGCAGCGTCGCGCATCGCTTCTCGGTCGTGTCGAACCCGGAATTCCTGAAGGAAGGCGCCGCGGTCGAGGACTTCATGCGCCCGGACCGGATCATCATCGGCGTCGACGACGACGAAACCGGCACGATCGCGCGCGAGAAGATGAAGAAGCTCTACGCGCCGTTCAACCGCAACCACGAGCGCACGATCTACATGGACGTGCGTTCGGCCGAGTTCGCAAAGTACGCGGCGAACGCGATGCTCGCGACGCGCATCTCGTTCATGAACGAGATGTCGAACCTCGCCGACAAGGTCGGCGCCGACATCGAGGCCGTGCGCCGCGGGATCGGCTCCGATCCGCGCATCGGCTATCACTTCCTGTATGCCGGCGTCGGCTACGGCGGCTCGTGCTTCCCGAAGGACGTGCAGGCGCTGATCCGCACCGCGGGCGAGAACGGCCAGCCGCTGCGCATCCTGGAGGCCGTCGAGGCCGCCAACCATGCGCAGAAGGACGTGCTGATCGGCAAGATCGAGCAGCGCTTCGGCGCCGACCTGACGGGCCGCGAATTCGCGGTGTGGGGCCTCGCGTTCAAGCCGAACACCGACGACATGCGCGAGGCACCGAGCCGCCGTCTGATCGCCGCGCTGCTCGAACGCGGTGCGACCGTGCGCGCGTACGATCCGGTCGCCGTCGACGAAGCGCGGCGCGTGTTCGCGCTGGATTTCGGCGACGATGCGGACGCGCTGGCGCGACTGCATCTCGTCGACACGCAGGACGTCGCGGTCACGGGCGCGGACGCACTCGTGATCGTCACCGAGTGGAAGGAATTCCGCAGCCCCGATTTCACGCGCCTGAAGGCCGAACTGAAGGCGCCGGTGATCTTCGACGGGCGCAACCTGTACGAGCCGGATGCGATGGCCGAACTGGGCATCGACTACTACGCGATCGGCCGGCCGTACGTCGATCCCCAGTCGTTCTCCCGTGGCTGAACGTACGATGAATACTCTTCGCGAAATCGTTCCGGTGCCGCGCGAGCAACTCGCGCGCTCGCGTGTGCTCGTCGTCGGCGACGTGATGCTCGACCGCTACTGGTTCGGCAACGTCGATCGCATTTCGCCTGAAGCGCCGGTGCCGGTCGTGCACGTGCAGCGTCAGGAGGAGCGGCTCGGCGGTGCGGCCAACGTCGCGCGCAATGCCGTGACGCTCGGCGGCCAGGCCGGGCTGCTGTGCGTCGTCGGTTGCGACGAGCCCGGCGAGCGGATCGTCGAGCTGCTCGGCAGCAGCGGCGTGACGCCGCATCTCGAGCGCGATCCGGCCTTGCCGACCACGATCAAGCTGCGCGTGCTCGCGCGCCAGCAGCAACTGCTGCGCGTCGACTTCGAGGCGATGCCGACGCACGAGGTGCTGCTCGCGGGGCTCGCGCGTTTCGATGCGCTGCTGCCGCAGCACGATGTCGTGCTGATGTCGGATTATGCAAAAGGCGGCCTCACGCACGTCACGACGATGATCGAGAAGGCGCGTGCGGCCGGCAAGGCGGTGCTGGTCGACCCGAAGGGCGACGACTGGGCCCGCTATCGCGGCGCATCGCTGATCACGCCGAATCGCGCGGAACTGCGCGAGGTGGTCGGGCAGTGGAAATCGGAAGACGACCTGCGCGCGCGCGTCGCGAATCTGCGTGCGGAGCTCGGCATCGACGCGTTGCTGCTCACGCGTTCGGAAGAGGGCATGACGCTCTTTTCCGCGGGCGGCGAACTGCATGCGCCGGCGCTCGCGCGCGAAGTGTTCGACGTGTCGGGCGCGGGCGACACCGTGATCGCGACGGTCGCGACGATGCTCGGCGCCGGTGTGCCGCTCGTCGACGCCGTGGTGCTCGCGAATCGCGCGGCAGGCATCGTGGTCGGCAAACTCGGCACGGCCACGGTGGACTACGACGAACTGTTTCACTGAGCGCATTCGGCGGCGCGACGAGCGCGCCGCACGGGTGGCTCGCACTTTTCAGGCAGGACGATCATGACCCTCATCGTCACCGGCGCAGCCGGTTTTATCGGCGCGAACATCGTCAAGGCGCTCAACGAGCGCGGCGAGACGCGCATCATCGCTGTCGACAACCTGACGCGCGCGGACAAGTTCCGCAATCTCGTCGACTGCGAGATCGACGACTATCTCGACAAGACCGAATTCGTCGAACGCTTCGCGCGCGGCGATTTCGGCAAGGTACGCGCGGTATTTCATGAAGGCGCCTGTTCGGACACGATGGAAACCGACGGCCGCTACATGATGGACAACAATTTCCGCTACAGCCGCGCGGTGCTCGATACCTGCCTCGCGCAGGGCACGCAGTTCCTGTATGCATCGTCGGCCGCGATCTACGGCGGCTCGACGCGTTTCGTCGAGGAGCGCGACGTCGAGGCGCCGCTGAACGTGTACGGCTATTCGAAGTTCCTGTTCGACCAGGTGATCCGTCGCGTGCTGCCGAGCGCGAAGAGCCAGATCGCGGGCTTCCGGTATTTCAACGTGTACGGCCCGCGCGAGACGCACAAGGGCCGCATGGCGTCGGTCGCGTTCCACAACTTCAACCAGTTCCGCGCGGAAGGCAAGGTGAAGCTGTTCGGCGAGTACAACGGTTATGCGCCGGGCGAGCAGACGCGCGATTTCGTATCGGTCGAGGACGTGACCAAGGTGAACCTGTTCTTCTTCGATCATCCGGAGAAGTCGGGCATCTTCAATCTCGGCACGGGCCGCGCGCAACCGTTCAACGATATCGCATCGACGGTCGTGAACACGCTGCGCGCGCTCGACAACCAGCTGCCGCTGACGCTCGCGCAGCAGGTCGAGCAGGGGTTGATCGAATATGTGCCGTTCCCCGATGCGCTGCGCGGCAAGTACCAGTGCTTCACGCAGGCCGACCAGACGAAACTGCGCGCGGCCGGCTACGACGCAGCGTTCCTGACCGTGCAGGAAGGCGTCGACCGCTACGTTCGTTGGCTATCCGGCCAGGTTTAAACCGGCGCGTTGCATCGATAGACTGGGTCTCACGGTCGGCAGCCGCCGGCCGTTTTTCTTCGGAGATCCAGCACATGATCAGGAAATGGTTTGCCGCAGCGGTCATGCTCGGCGCAGTGGCGTCGGCCTGGGCGGCCGTCGACGTCAACACCGCGAACGAGGATGCGCTCGTCGGCATCAAGGGCATCGGCCCGGCGCGGGCGAAGGCGATTCTCGACGAGCGCGGCGCACGCGGTCCGTTCAGGAATGCGGACGATCTCGCCACGCGCGTGAAGGGCATGGGCGGGCACACCGTCGAGCGGCTTCAGCAGGAAGGGTTGACGATCGGTGCCGCGGCGGGCGCGGGCACGACGCCGCCGGCCGCAGGCAAGCCGGCGGCGGCGAAGCCGGCCGCCGCACCGGCCCGCACCGCGCAGAAATAACGGGCCGCGCGTACCCGGCAAAGGGCTCCTTCAGCCGCCGTCGTTGCGACGGCTTCCCGCGGCATGCCGCGGGTTTTTTGCGTGGGGCCGCGTGCGCGGCGAAACGCGAACCGCGCGGCACGCGTATTCCTTCGTCGCAATGGGGTTGCCGGCGCGCGTGCCGGTGCTGGTTTACAATCGATCGATTGATCGGCCTCGTACTCACGGTATATCCATGGCTTACAAAACTATCGAAGACACGATCGGCAATACGCCGCTCGTGCAACTGGTCCGCCTGCCGGACGACGAGATTCGCGCCCGCAACAACGTGGTGCTCGCGAAGCTCGAGGGCAACAATCCGGCCGGTTCCGTGAAGGATCGCCCGGCGCTGTCGATGATCAGCAAGGCCGAGGCGCGCGGTCGCATCAAGCCGGGCGATACGCTGATCGAGGCGACGAGCGGCAACACGGGCATCGCGCTCGCGATGGCCGCGGCGATCCGCGGCTACAAGATGGTGCTGATCATGCCGGAGGATCTGTCGGTCGAGCGCCGCCAGAGCATGGCGGCCTACGGCGCCGAAATCATCCTGACGCCGGTGAAGGGCGGGATGGAACTGGCGCGCGACCTCGCGGAGCAGATGCAGCGCGAAGGCAAGGGCGTGATCCTCGACCAGTTCGGCAACCCCGACAATCCCGTCGCGCACTACGAAGGAACGGGGCCGGAGATCTGGCGCGACACCGACGGGCGCATCACGCACTTCGTGTCCGCCATGGGCACGACGGGCACGATCATGGGCACGTCGCGCTACCTGAAGGAACAGAATCCGGCGATCGAGATCGTCGGCGCGCAGCCGGAAGACGGCTCGCGTATTCCGGGCATCCGCAAGTGGCCGGAAGCGTACATGCCGACCATCTTCGATCGCAGCCGCGTCGACCGCGTCGAGAGCGTGAGCCAGGCTGCGTCGGAAACGATGACGCGCCGGCTCGCGGCGGTCGAAGGCATCTTCGCGGGCATTTCGTCGGGCGGCGCATGCGAAGTCGCGATGCGCATCGCGCGCCAGGTCGAGAACGCGACGATCGTGTTCATCATCTGCGATCGTGGCGACCGCTACCTGTCCACGGGCGTGTTTCCCGCCTGAGCGAGCGGGGTGCGCGATTCGCGCATCGATAAAAAAAGCGCCGCGTTCTGTGAACTGCGGCGCTTTTTCTTTGGGTGGCCAGTGCTTACTGCGGCTGCGCGTCGTCGGCGGCGGGCTGCAGCGCGCCAGTGGCCTCCATCTGCGCTTTCACGGCCTCGCCGAGCTGGTACACGGTGAGTGCGTAGAAGAAACTACGGTTGTAGCGCGTCAGCACATAGAAGTTCTTCAGGCCGAGCATGTATTCGGTCGCACGCCCCGGCGTCGGCAGGTCGACCACCGTCACCGGCGTGCCCGCTTCGGTCGTGATGTTGACCGTCGGCTCGTTCAGCGTCATGCCCGCGCGCAGCAGTTGCGACAGCGCCCAGTGCGGTTCGGGCTGGCCGTCGGCGGCGGCCTGTGCGATGCCCAGGCTGCCCGTGTCGGGCGTGATCTGCCAGACCACCGGGCGGTCGGTTTCCCAGCCGTGCTGCTTCAGGTAGTTCGCGACGCTGCCGATCGCATCGACAGGACTGCTGCGCAGATCGACGTGGCCCGTGCCGTCGAAGTCGACCGCATATTCGCGGATGCTGCTCGGCAGGAACTGCGGAATCCCGATCGCGCCGGTGTACGAACCGAGCACGGTGGTCGGGTCGAGCTGGTTGTCGCGGGTCCAGACCAGGAAGTCTTCGAGGTTCTTGCGGAACGTGGCCTGGCGGCTGTCGCGATTCGGCGTGTCCGGATAGTCGAACGTGAGCGTCGTCAGCGCGTCGAGCACCCGAAAATTGCCCATGTAGCGGCCATAGATGGTTTCGACGCCGATGATGCCGACGATCACCTCGGGCGGCACGCCGAACTGCTCGGATGCGCGCTGCAGCGTTGCCTGGTTCGCCTTCCAGAACTTCACGCCTGCGTTGATGCGGATCGGCTCGATGAAGCGCGAGCGATAGACGCGCCAGTTCTTCACCGAAGGCGTCGGTGCGGGCTTCACGAGCTTGACGGCCGTCGCCGAGTAGCTGATGCGCGAGAACAGCGCATGCAGGCTCGCCGAATCGAAGCCGTTGCGGCTCACCATCTCGTCGATGAACGCGTCGACCTTCGCATTGTTCGCGTAACGCTGTGGAACGATTTCCTCTTCGAAGGTCTGGCCTTGCGATGTCGGCTGCTGCGGCTGGGCCTGGGCGACGAGCGTGCCGGCGGGCTTCGCCGGCTGCGTCTGCGCGACGGCAGGCGCGGTGCCGAGGGCCGCGGCGATGGCAGCGACGACGAGCGGAGCGCGAACACGGCACAGCGCGGAGAGAAGGGCGGCAGGCTTGCTGGAATTCATGTCGAAGCGGGCGGACAGGGCGATTGTGTTCGGCGCAGTATACCCGACGCATCCGGCGCGCCGGGCCGATGTCGGCCCCCGTTGTGGTAAGTTAGCGGCGAATTCGCGGCAGACGATGGACATCATTGAGGGAGACCTGCGACGCACCGTGCGCCGCGGATGACAGCTTATGGCAACCGCTTTCTATACGCACCCCGACTGCATGCTGCACGAGATGGGGGAATGGCATCCGGAATGTCCGGCCCGCCTGTCGGCGATCCAGGATCAACTGATTGCGAGCCGCATCGACGACCTGATCGTGCACGAAACCGCGCCGTTTGCGAGCGAGGTCGCGCTGGGCCGCGTGCATACGCAGGCGCACATCGACTACATCCGGAGCATGACGCCGGTCGACGGTTACGTCGAGATCGATCCCGATACGTTGATGAACCGCGATACGTGGCGCGCGGCACTGCGCGCGGCCGGCGCCGCGATCGCGGCGACCGATGCGGTGATCGAAGGCCGCTATGCGAATGCGTTCTGCGGCGTCCGTCCGCCCGGCCACCATGCGGAGCCCGCGCGCGCGATGGGCTTCTGCTTCTTCAACAACGTCGCGATCGCCGCGCGGCACGCACTCGACGTACACGGCATCGAGCGTGTCGCGATCATCGATTTCGACGTGCACCACGGCAATGGCACCGAGGCGGCGTTCGCGAACGACGAGCGCGTGCTGATGTGCAGCTTCTTCCAGCATCCGCTGTACCCGTTCTCGGGTGCCGATCATCAGGCGCCGAACATGGTCAACCTGCCGATGCCGGCACGCAGCAACGGGATGGCGATCCGCGAAGCCGTCGACATGTTCTGGCTGCCGCGCCTCGACGCGTTCAAGCCGCAGATGCTGTTCGTGTCGGCCGGCTTCGATGCGCATCGCGAGGACGACATCGGCAATCTCGGCCTCGTCGAGGCCGACTTCGAATGGCTGACCGCGCAGATCGTCGACGTGGCGCGCCGGCATGCGCAGGGCCGTATCGTCAGCTGCCTCGAGGGCGGCTACAACCTGTCCGCGCTCGGGCGCAGCGTCGTCGCGCACCTGCGCGTGCTGGCCGGGATCTGATCCTCGCTTGACCGGCCGGGCCGGCACGCTCAGCGCGCGGGCACGCGCGCGTGAATCCAGGCGATCAGCGCGTCGATCACGCGGTCGCGTTCAAGATCGTTCATCGTTTCGTGGAAGCCGCCTTCGTACAGCGTCAGCGTACGATCGGGCGAGCCGACGCGCGCGCCGAACGCGCGGCTGCCGTCGGGTTCGGTGAGCTTGTCCTCGGTGCCGTGATAGACGAGCACCGGCACGCGCAGCGCGCCGCGGCCGTTCTCGATGCGCGCCATCGCGTCGAGAATCTCCGCGCCGGTGCGTGCGGGCACGGCGTCGTGATGCACGAGCGGGTCGGCGCGATTGGCCGCGACGATGGCCGGATCGCGCGACAGCAGCGCCGCATCGATCCTGATCGCGGGGAAAGTGGGCCACACACGGCTGATGACGCGGCTGACCGCGAGCATCCAGCGCGGCACGTCGCGTCCGGGCGCAAGCGCCGGGCTCGACAGCACGAGGCCCGTCAACGCGTGGCCGCGAGCCGGTGCACGTTCGATCGCGTAGAGCGCCGCGACCGCGCCGCCCATGCTGTGCCCCATCAGGAACAGCGGCGCATCGCCGCGCGCGGCTTCGGCGACCAGCGCATCCGCATCGTTCAGGTAGCCGTCGAAACGCTCGACCCACACGCGTTTGCCGGGCGACTGGCCATGCCCGCGCAGATCGATCGCAAGCACGTCGATGCCGGCTGCGTTCAGCCGGCCGGCGAGCGCGGCATAGCGGCCCGCGTGTTCGGCGAGGCCGTGCACCAGCGCGATCGTCGCGCGCGGCGGCGCGGTGCCATCGGCGGCCGGCCAGCGGTACGACGCCAGTTCGAGCCCGTCCGCGGTACGCAGCCGGCCCATGTGCGGCGCGGGCGCCGATCCGGCGGGGGTGGCGGGTGCGGCGGCCGGCGTGGTGGTGGCGCTCATCTGGCGTGTCTCCGGTTCGTTGGCATGTGTGTTCGGATCATAGTCGCGGCCTTTCCGCGCGGGCCAGGCGGCGCTCCTCTAATTTCGTCTGGTTATGAAAAGATCGAAATCGATTATTAAGGGGAATGAGGGGTTTGCGGTAAAATCGCCGGCTATTCCAGATGCATCGGCGGCCGACTGGCGGGCCAACTCGCCGGCCGGCCGCCGTTTTGTTTACATGATCGAATTACGCAATCTTTCGCAGCGTTTCCCCGGCCCGGGCGGCTGGGTCGAAGCGCTGCACAACGTCAACCTGACGATCCCGCAAGGCGAGGTGTTCGGCATCATCGGCCGAAGCGGCGCCGGCAAGAGCACGCTCGTGCGCACCATCAACCTGCTCACGCGGCCGACCGAAGGCAATGTCGTCGTCGGCGGGCGCGATCTCACGCTGCTGCCGGCCGGTGCGCTGCGCGAGGCGCGCCGCGAGATCGGCATGATCTTCCAGCACTTCAACCTGCTGTCGTCGCGCACGGTGTTCGACAACGTCGCGCTGCCGCTCGAGCTGGCCGGCGCGAGCCGTGCCGACATCGAGGCCGCCGTGCTGCCGTTGCTCGACCTGGTCGGGCTGTCCGCGCAGAAGGATCGCTATCCGGCGCAGATCAGCGGCGGGCAGAAGCAGCGCGTCGGCATCGCCCGCGCGCTGGCGAGCCAGCCGAAGGTGCTGCTGTCGGACGAAGCGACGTCCGCGCTCGATCCCGAAACCACGCGTTCGATCCTCGACCTGCTGAAGCGCATCAACCGCGAGCTCGGCCTGACGATCGTGCTGATCACGCACCAGATGGAAGTGATCAAGCAGGTCTGCGACCGCGTCGCGGTGCTCGACGCGGGGCGCGTGGTCGAGGAAGGCCGCGTGATCGACGTGTTCCTGCAGCCGCATCACGAAGTGACGCGCGCGCTGATCGGCGACGTGATCGCGCAGGAACTGCCGCCCGCACTGAAGGCGCGCGTGGCCGAGCGGCTGAAGACGGGCAGCGGGCATCTGCTGCGGCTCGCGTTCACCGGCTCGGGTGTCGACCAGCCGATCCTGTCGGAAACGATCCGCCGGTACGAACTCGATTTCAACATCCTGCATGGCCAGATCGACGAGATCCAGGGGCAGGCATTCGGTTCGCTCGCGGTGCTCGCGGGCGGCGAGCCGGGCAAGGTCGGGCAGGCGCTCGCGTTCCTGCGCGAGCAAGGTGTGGTGGTAGAGGAGCTTTCGTATGTTGAGTGAGATGTTCGATATGTTCGTGCAGTCGTTCTGGGAGACGCTGATCATGGTCGGCATCTCCGGGGCGGTCGGCGCGCTCGTCGGCCTGCCGCTCGGCGTGCTGCTCTACCTGACCGACCGCCAGGGGGTGCTGCAGAACCTCGCGGTGAATCGCGCGCTCGGCGGCATCGTGAACGCTGTTCGCTCGACACCGTTCATCATCCTGCTGGTCGCGGTGATTCCGTTCACGCGGCTCGTCACCGGTTCGTCGATCGGCACGGCCGCGGCGGTCGTGCCGCTGACGCTCGCGGCCGCGCCGTTCATCGCTCGTCTCGTCGAAACGGCGCTGCGCGAGGTCGACCGCGGGCTGATCGAGGCCGCGCAATCGATGGGCGCGACCACGTCGCAGATCGTATTCAAGGTGCTGTTGCCCGAATCGCTGCCGGGCGTCGTCGCGGGCCTGACGATCACGTTCGTGTCGCTGGTCGGCTATTCGGCGATGGCGGGCGCGATCGGCGGCGGCGGGCTCGGCGATCTCGGCATCCGCTACGGTTACCAGCGCTATCTGCCGGAAGTGATGTGGACGGTCGTCGCGATCCTGATCGTGTTCGTGCAGATCGTGCAATCGTTCGGCGACTGGCTGGTGCGCCGGCTGAGCCACAAATAAGACCAAACCGATCCGATAGGGGAAACACGATGCAACGACGCTTCATGCTGAAGTTCGCGGCGGCGCTGGGCGCGGCCGCGCTGTTCGCGGGCGCACATGCCCAGGCCGAAACCATCAAGGTAGGCGTGACGGGCGGCCCGCACGCGCAGATCATGGAAGTGGTGAAGAAGGTCGCGGCGAAGGACGGCCTGGAGATTCGCATCGTCGAATTCTCCGATTACGTGCAGCCGAACGCCGCGCTCGCGTCGGGCGACCTCGACGCGAACAGCTACCAGCACGATCCGTATCTGCAGGCGCAGGTGAAGGATCGCGGCTACAAGCTGCTCAAGGTCGCGGACACCGTCACGTTCCCGATGGGCATCTATTCGAAGCGCGTGAAGTCGCTGGCCGAACTGAAGCCGGGCGCGCGCGTCGCGGTGCCGAACGATCCGACCAACGGCGGCCGCGCGCTGCTGTTGCTGCAGAAGCAGGGGCTGCTGAAGCTGCGTGCGGATGCGGGACTGAAGGCGACGCCGCTCGATATCGTCGACAATCCGCGCAAGCTGAAGATCGTCGAGCTCGACGCGGCGCAGATCCCGCGCTCGCTCGGCGACGTCGACGCGGCCGCGATCAATACCAACTACGCGATGGAAGCGGGGTTGAAACCGAAGCAGGACGCGATCGCGATCGAGGGCCCGAACGGCCCGTACGCGAACATCCTCGCGATCCGCGAGGCGGACCGGAACAAGCCGTGGGTCGCCAAACTGATTGCGGCGTATCACTCGGCTGACGTGAAGCAGTTCATCGAAGGCAAGTTCGGCGGCGCGGTCGTTGCTGCCTGGTAACGGGCGGAGCACGGACGCCCGGCGGGATTAGAGTCGATGATCGAAAACCCGGGCTTTGCGTCCGGGTTTTTTCTCTTTTAAAATAGAACGACCGTTCGCTATCATTGGCGCGTCGCCAAGAAGCGGTATCCTCGACAACCATGATGGTTGGGTCCGCCTGGCCGCGCAGTCATGAGGCCTCGCTATAGAATGGCCTCTGGTCGTATTCGTAACTTTGGAGCGTGTGCATGAAAATCCTGGTGCCAGTGAAAAGAGTGGTCGATTACAACGTGAAGGTCCGCGTGAAGTCGGACAACACGGGCGTCGACATCGCGAACGTGAAGATGTCGATGAACCCGTTCGACGAAATCGCCGTTGAAGAAGCCGTGCGCCTGAAGGAAGCGGGCGTCGCGACCGAAGTGATCGCGGTGTCGGTGGGCGTCACGCAAGCGCAGGAAACGCTGCGCACGGCGCTGGCGATCGGCGCGGATCGCGCGATCCTCGTCGAGTCGAACGACAGCGTCGAGCCGCTGGCCGTCGCGAAGATCCTGAAGGCGCTGGTCGACAAGGAACAGCCGCAGCTGGTGATCCTCGGCAAGCAGGCGATCGACGACGATTCGAACCAGACGGGCCAGATGCTGGCCGCGCTGGCCGGCCTGCCGCAAGCGACGTTCGCGTCGAAGGTGACGGTGGCCGACGGCAAGGCAACGGTTGCACGCGAAGTCGACGGCGGCGCGGAAACGCTGTCGCTGACGCTGCCGGCGGTCGTGACGACCGACCTGCGCCTGAACGAGCCGCGCTACGTGACGCTGCCGAACATCATGAAGGCGAAGAAGAAGCCGCTGGAAACCGTGAAGCCGGAAGACCTGGGCGTGGATGTCGCGCCGCGTCTGAAGACGCTGAAGGTGGTCGAGCCGCCGAAGCGCGCAGCCGGCGTGAAGGTGCCGGACGTGAAGACGCTGGTCGAGAAGCTGAAGACCGAAGCCAAGGTGCTGTAAGAGGGAGCGGAAAGAAATGACGATTCTGGTGATTGCAGAACACGACAACGCGTCGATCAAGGCCGCGACGCTGAATACGGTGGCGGCGGCCGCGAAGATTGGCGGCGACATCCACGTGCTGGTCGCGGGCCACAACGCGCAAGCGGCTGCCGACGCGGCAGCAAAAATCGCAGGTGTGTCGAAGGTGCTGCTGGCCGACGCGCCGCAACTGGCCGAAGGCCTGGCGGAAAACGTCGAAGCGACCACGCTGAACATCGCGAAGGACTACTCGCACATCCTCGCGCCGGCCACCGCCTACGGCAAGAACATCGCACCGCGTATCGCCGCGAAGCTGGACGTCGCGCAGATCTCGGACATCACGGCGGTCGACTCGGCCGACACGTTCGAGCGCCCGATCTACGCGGGCAACGCGATCGCAACCGTGCAGTCGAGCGACCCGATCAAGGTGATCACGGTGCGTGCGACGGGTTTCGATCCGGTGGCAGCGGAAGGCGGCAGCGCATCGGTCGACAAGATCGAAGCAGCGGCAGACGCCGGCAAGTCGCAGTTCGTGAGCCGTGAAGTGACGAAGCTGGACCGTCCGGAACTGACGTCGGCGAGCATCATCGTGTCGGGCGGCCGCGGTCTGGGCAGCGGCGAGAACTACACGAAGGTGCTCGAGCCGCTGGCCGACAAGCTGTCGGCCGCGCTCGGCGCATCGCGCGCGGCAGTCGACGCCGGCTACGTGCCGAACGACTACCAGGTCGGCCAGACCGGCAAGATCGTCGCGCCGCAGCTGTACATCGCGGTCGGCATCTCGGGTGCGATCCAGCATTTGGCCGGCATGAAGGATTCGAAGGTGATCGTCGCGATCAACAAGGATCCCGAAGCACCGATCTTCAGCGTGGCCGACTATGGCCTCGTCGGCGATTTGTTCGCGCTCGTGCCGGAACTCGTGAACGAGCTCGGCTGATATACGGCGTGACGCTTCGGCGGTAAGCATGCAGCACGAGGGGCGCGACGAGCGCCCCTTTTTTGTTGTGTCGTCGCCGAAGAGGAGCGATCGTCGTTCGTCTGGACGATTCCGGATCGCACCGTGCCGTACGGAACATATCGTCGCGCACGCACGACCGGTAGCGTCGATTCGCTCGCCGGGCGACGAGCGCATGCGCACGTTGACTGAAGCCTCGTGCCGAGTCGGCACGCGCATTCGCCGAAACGAGAAAGGCGCCCTCGGGCGCCTTTCTTGCTGATGCAACGAGCCCGCATCGCCGCGGGCCGTTCCGATTTACGCGTATGCCGGGCGCGTCTGGCCGGGCACGTCCTTCAGGTAACGATGCACCGACAGGTCGTCGGCCTGGATCGCGGGCATCTTGCCCGAGATCAGGTCCGCGAGCAGTTGGCCCGAGCCGCACGACATCGTCCAGCCGAGCGTGCCGTGGCCGGTGTTCAGGAACAGGTTCGACACCGGCGTACGGCCGACGATCGGCGTGCCGTCCGGCGTCATCGGGCGCAGGCCCGTCCAGAACGTGGCCTTCGACGTGTCGCCGCCGCCCGGGAACAGGTCGTTTACGCACATCTCGAGCGTTTCGCGGCGCGCCGCGCGCAGCGTCTTGTCGAAGCCGACGATTTCTGCCATGCCGCCGACGCGGATGCGCTGGTCGAAGCGCGTGATCGCGATCTTGTAGGTCTCGTCGAGCACGGTCGACACGGGCGCGGCGGCTTCGTTGACGATCGGCGCGGTGATCGAATAGCCCTTGAGCGGATAGACGGGAATCTTCATCAGGTTCGAGATGAAGCGGGTCGAGTACGAGCCGAGCGCGACGACGTACGCGTCGGCACGCACCGTCTCGCTGCCGCACTGCACGCCGGCGATCTTGCCGCCCGCGATTGCGAGCGCATCGATCGGCGTGTTGTAGCGGAACTTGACGCCGAGCGATTCGGCGAGCGCGGCGAGGCGCGTCGTGAACAGCTGGCAATCGCCCGTTTCGTCGCCCGGCAGGCGCAGGCCGCCCGTCAGCTTGTGCGAGACGGCGGCGAGCGCCGGTTCGGCATTTTTCAGTTCGGCCGGCGACAGCAGTTCGAACGGCACGTTCGCTTCCTGCAGCACGGCGATGTCCTTCGCCGCGCCGTCGAGCTGCTGCTGCGTGCGGAACAGTTGCAGCGTGCCGCCCGTGCGGCCTTCGTACTGGATGCCGGTATCGGCGCGCAGCGCCTGCAGGCAGTCGCGGCTGTATTCGGCGAGACGGACCATCCGGCCCTTGTTGACTGCATAGCGCTCGGCCGTGCAGTTGCGCAGCATCTGGACCATCCACTGGAGCTGGAAGCGCGTGCCGTCGAGGCGGATCGCGAGCGGCGCGTGCTTTTCGAACATCCACTTGACGGCCTTCAGCGGCACGCCGGGCGCGGCCCACGGCGCCGCATAGCCGGGCGAGATCTGGCCTGCGTTCGCGAAGCTCGTCTCCAGCGCCGGGCCGGCTTCCCGGTCGATCACAGTGACTTCATGGCCGGCGCGCGCAAGGTAATACGCGCTTGCCACGCCCACTACACCGCTGCCCAGAATGACGACTCGCATAGCTGCTCCAGATGGAAGGAATCAGATCGAGGCCGGGCGCACCTGCGGCTCCGTGTAACCTCTAGCTGATCTAGTTTTTTGCGCTATGGTATTGTCGAATGTGCAGTTTTTGTTATTGTATTTTTCTGGTTTTCAGCATAAACAAATGAGAACGCAACGTCAGCCCGTACGCTCGCTCGACAAGCTCGACCGGCGCATCCTGAAACTGCTCCAGAACGACGGCCGGATGGCGATGAAGGACCTCGCGGAACAGGTCGGACTGACCGTCACGCCGTGCATCGAGCGCGTGCGGCGCATGGAGCGCGACGGTGTGATCACCGGCTATCACGCGCGGGTCGACCCGGGTCAATTGGGGGCCGCGCTGCTGGTGTTCGTCGAGATCACGCTCGGCCACAAGGGCGGCAACATGTTCGAGCAATTCCGCCGGGAAGTGATGAAGATCGACGAGGTGCTCGAATGCCATCTCGTCTCCGGCGATTTCGACTACCTGATCAAGGCGCGGATCGGCGAGATGGCCGACTACCGGAAGCTGCTCGGCGACATCCTGCTGCAGTTGCCCGGCGCCGTGCAGTCGAAGAGCTATGTCGTGATGGAAGAAATCAAGGAAACGCTGACGATCGCCGTCGGCGAGTGACGCGCCGGCGGCGTGTTGTCGAGCCCTTTATCCCGCCCTTGGCATGCTGCGCCCAATACTGTATAAATGTACAGTATTGGGCGCAGGCGAATGGGTGGGCATATGGACGATCGGTCCGACAACGAATTTCCGATAGCGCCGCCGGTGCCCCGGAAGGGGCGCGGTGCGGTCGACAACCTGCAGGGGCGATATGAAATCGCGCAGCGCGAAGCGGTGGACGACGGCTGGACGCACGAGTCCGACGATGCCGATTTCCCCGCGCCGCTGCGCACGCAGGTATTCGAGGAGCGGGCGAAGAGCATCCTGACGCACAACCAGTCGCCCGATATTCCGTTCAGCGTGTCGCTCAATCCGTATCGCGGCTGCGAGCACGGTTGTATCTACTGCTTCGCGCGGCCGACGCACAGCTACCTCGGGCTGTCGCCGGGGCTCGATTTCGAAAGCCGCATCTACGCGAAGGTGAATGCGGCCGAACTGCTCGAGCGCGAGATTTCGCGCAAGCGCTACGTGCCGGAGCCGATCGCGCTCGGCGTCAACACCGACGCGTACCAGCCGGTCGAGCGCGACCTGCGCATCACGCGCAGCGTGATCCAGGTGATGCACGATCGCGGGCTGCCGTTCGCGGCGATCACGAAATCGTCGCTGATCGAGCGCGATCTCGACCTGCTCGCGCCGATGGCCGAACGCGGGCAGGTGATGGCGGCGGTCACGATCACGACGCTCGATGCCGAGCTCGCGCGCACGCTCGAGCCGCGCGCGGCCACGCCGGCGCGGCGGTTGCGCACGATCCGCGCGCTGCGCGATGCGGGCGTGCCGGTGGGCGTAAGCATTGCGCCACTGATCCCGTTCGTCACCGAGCCCGACCTGGAGCGCGTGCTGGAAGCCTGTGCGGAAGCCGGCGCCACGCACGCGAGCTACATCATCCTGCGACTGCCGTGGGAGGTCGCGCCGCTGTTCAAGAACTGGCTCTCCGCGCATTTTCCCGATCGCGCGGAGCGCGTGATGAACCGCGTGCGCGACATGCGTGGCGGCAAGGATTACGACTCGGATTTCTCGAAACGGATGAAGGGCGAGGGGATCTGGGCCGACCTGTTGCGGCAGCGCTTCCGTCAGGCCGTCAAGCGGCTCGGGTTGAACGAACGCACGAACGGCATTCTCGATCTGTCGCGGTTCAGCGGTGCGCCGGCCGCTGGGGTGCCGGCGCCGCGTGTCGCGGTTCGAACAGCCGGCGCGAAGTCGCGCGACGACATGCAGTTGAACCTGTTCTGACCGGCGAGCAACGCAGTTGCCCGTATTGGTCCTGCTTACTGCGAAATCTGCTTGGCCGCTTCGACCTGCGATTCGAAGTACGTCTGGAACGACAGCGCGAGTGCGGTCATCAACAGGAACGCGCCGATCAGCAGCGAGAAGATCACGACGAAGATCACGGTCCAGCCCGACCGGCTGTGCTTGCCGGTGTCCGCGTTGAATTGCGCATCCCATTTTTCGTCGGGGCGCAGCCCGTAGACGAGCGCGGCGAGGAACGCCGCCAGCAGCGAGATTGCGCCGGGTACCGCGAGCCACCAGCCGAGGCCGGCGCTGCGCTGGGTGGCGGCGAGCAGGAGGAAGCCGGGGACGCCGACGATCGTCGCGAGCAAATGGGCCCAGCCGTACACGTCGCGAAAGCCGTACAGATAGAAGCGGTGCGCGCCGAGCGATCCGAGCAGGAACGCGAGGGCGGCGGTGAGCGTCTTGGAGCGGAAGCGGCGGGGCGATGCGGTGCTGCTGGACATGGATGGCGGCGTATTGTCGTTGGCATGGGCGGCCGGCAGGCCGGCGCGGGCGCGCGGCCCGGCCCGCATTCTACGATGCCCGGTCGGGCCCGGTCACCCCTCGCCTGCGTCAAGGTGCCGCATACGTCACGCGGTAGATCGCGCCCGCGTAATCGTCGCTGACGAGCAGCGAGCCGTCCGGCAGCGGCAATACATCGGCCGGGCGTCCCCATACCGTGCCGTCGGGCCGCAGCCAGCCCGTGATGAACGGTGTCTGGCGTGCGTGGCTGCCGTCCGCCGATGCGACCACGCGCATCACGCGGTAGCCGACCTTCGTGCTGCGGTTCCACGAGCCGTGTTCGGCAATGAAGACATTGTTGCGATACGACGCCGGAAACATCGTCCCGGTATAGAAGCGCATCCCGAGCGCCGCGACATGCGCGCCGAGTTTCAGGACGGGCGGCACATAACGGCGGCAGACGTCGGCGCTGCCGAATTCGGGGTCGGGCGTATCGCCGCCGTGGCAGTATGGAAAACCGAAGTCGAGGCCGGTGCGCGGCGCGCGGTTCAGCTTGTCGTCGGGTACGTCGTCGCCCATCATGTCGCGCCCGTTGTCGGCGAACCACAGCTCGCCCGAATCAGGGTGCCATGCAAAGCCGACCGTATTGCGTATGCCGCGAGCGACCACTTCACGCCCGCTGCCGTCGGCGTTCATCCGCGCGATGATCGCGTAGCGGCCGCGATCGGCGAGGCAGGCGTTGCATGGCGCGCCGACCGGCACGTACAACTTGCCGTCGGGGCCGAACGCGATGAATTTCCAGCCGTGATGGTGGTCGGTCGGCAGCGCGTCGGTCACGACGGCAGGAGCGGGCGGTCCGGCGAGCCGGTCGTCGATATGGTCGAGGCGCAGGATGCGCGAGACGGCGGATATATAGAGGGCACCGTCGCGATAGGCGACGCCGACGGGCATGTCGAGCCCGGACGCGACTACGTAGCGTGCGCTGATCCGGCCCTCGTGCATCACGAACGCATGGACGCGGCCGTCCCGCGTGCCGACATACAGGATGCCGCGCGGCGACCACGCCATTTCGCGTGCGGCCGGTACGGCGTCGGTCAGCACGTCCACATGGAAGCCGGGCGGCACGACGAGTTCGTTCACCGGCAGCGGCGCGGCAAACGCCGATGCGGATGCGAGGCAGGCAAGGCTGGCAAGCAGCGCCGCGAATGGTGGGCGCTGCACGTGGCGCATCGGGGTGGCGCGAAGGGGCGGCATGATGGTCGAGAGCATCCTGGACACGACGATTGTAGGCCCGGCGGACGGGCCGTCCGCGGATTTTTACGCGTAAGTGTTTGTTGTACCTCTGGTTTCCGGCTATAATCGCGTGTTTCAGTAGTTTCGAACCCGGTTTTCCGAAGGACATCATATGGTTATCATCCGTCTGGCTCGTGGCGGCTCGAAGAAGCGCCCGTTCTACAACATCGTTGCTACCGATTCGCGTAACCGTCGTGACGGCCGCTTCATCGAGCGCGTCGGCTTCTACAACCCGGTCGCCACGAAGGGCGAATCGCTGCGTATCGCTCAGGATCGCCTGACGTACTGGCAAGGCGTTGGCGCGCAACTGTCGCCGACCGTCCAGCGTCTCGTGAAGGAAGCGCAAAAGGCGCAACCGGCTGCCTAACATGGCACGGTGTGCCGGTCGTACCGGCTGTGAGGTGCATTGATGGCGGGTCACGATTCCGGTAATGCAGGGCGCGGGCGTGCGTCATTCGGCGCATTCGTCCGCAAGCCGGTCGAGCGCGACACGGTCGCGAACGCCGGTCAGGCTGCCGAACAAGGCAGTCCCGAAGCGACGCAAGCCTGGCCCGACGATGCCGTCGAGGTCGGGGCGGTGGTCGACGCCTACGGCCTGAAGGGCTGGGTCAAGGTGGCGACGCATGCCGATGCCGGTCGCGGTGGCGACGCGCTGCTCAACGCGCGTCGCTGGTGGCTGGAACGCGGTGCGGAGCGGCTTTCCGTCCGCATCATGCAGTCGAAGACGCACAGCGACACTGTCGTTGCGCAACCCGCGGGCGTCAGCGACCGCGATGCCGCGCTGTCCATGCGCGGCTTTCGCGTGTTCGTGCGCCGGGAAGATTTCCCGGCACTGGCCGCGGACGAATTCTATTGGGTCGACCTGATCGGTCTCGAGGTGGTCAACGAGCAATCGGTGGCGCTCGGGAAGGTGAGCGGGATGATCGACAACGGCGTGCATTCGATCATGCGTGTCGAGTATCCGGCAACCGGCAAAGACGGTCAGCCGACCACCGACGAGCGGTTGATTCCGTTCGTCGGCGTCTACGTCAAAACGGTGGATCAGGCGGCGCGTCGCATCGTCGTCGACTGGGAAGCCGATTACTGAAATGAACCAGGTTACCGAGAGCGCGGTGCAGTTCGACGTCGTCACGCTCTTTCCCGAGATGTTCCGCGCACTGACCGACTGGGGAATCACCAGCCGGGCCGTCAAGCAGGGGCGCTTCGGGCTGCGCACCTGGAACCCGCGTGATTTCACGACGGACAACTACCGCACGGTCGACGATCGTCCATACGGCGGCGGTCCGGGCATGGTGATGCTGGCCAGGCCGCTCGAAGCCGCGATCGACGCCGCGAAAGCGGCGCAGGCGGAGCAGGGCATCGCGAGCACGCGCGTCGTGATGATGTCGCCGCAAGGCGCGCCGCTCACGCATGATCGTGCGGTGCGGATGGCGCAGGAACCCGGCGTCGTCGTGCTGTGCGGTCGCTACGAAGCGATCGACCAGCGCCTGCTCGACCGTTGCGTCGACGAGGAAATCAGCCTCGGCGATTTCGTGCTGTCGGGCGGCGAACTGCCGGCGATGGCGCTGATGGATGCGGTCGTGCGGTTGCTGCCCGGCGTGCTGAACGATTCGCTGTCGGCCGTGCAGGACAGCTTCGCCGACGGCCTGCTCGATTGTCCGCACTACACGCGCCCGGAGGAATACGACGGCGTGCGCGTGCCGGACGTGCTGCTCGGCGGGCATCATGCCGAGATCGAGCGGTGGCGGCGCCAGGAAGCATTGAGGAATACGTTGCGGAAGCGGCCGGACCTGATCGTCCGGGCGCGCCGCGAGAAGTTGTTGAGCCGCGCCGACGAAGCGTGGCTCGCGAACCTCGCACGCGAAGCGAAGGACGCCTCCTGAGGCGGCTGCGCGAGCGGGAATTGGCGGTGCCGTACATGCGTGTGCGGCGCCTGATGTGAATCCATCCTCTATCGGGGCCAGGCCTGGAAGCAGGCGGGTGTGAACGCCGACACGATGGCATAAGGAGTCAGTAATGAATCTGATCGCAAAACTTGAGCAGGAAGAGATCGAGCGCGCGCTCGCCGGCAAGACGATCCCCGAATTCGCCCCGGGCGACACGGTGATCGTGAACGTGAACGTGGTTGAAGGTACCCGCAAGCGCGTTCAGGCTTACGAAGGCGTCGTGATCGCGATTCGCAATCGTGGTCTGAACTCGAACTTCATCGTCCGCAAGATCTCGTCGGGCGAAGGCGTCGAGCGTACGTTCCAGACGTACTCGCCGCTGCTGGCGAGCATCGTCGTGAAGCGTCGCGGTGATGTGCGTCGTGCGAAGCTGTACTACCTGCGCGAGCGTTCGGGCAAGTCGGCTCGTATCAAGGAAAAGCTGGTGTCGAAGGATCGCGCCGCAGCAGCTTCCCAAGAGTAAGAGCTGTAAGGAAAAAGCACCCAACCGGGTGCTTTTTTCATTCTGGCGCGACAATATGCTCGATACGACACGAACCCGAGAGCTCCATTGAATCGCCGCCCCATCATCGATCCCGAAGTATTGCCGGTCGAAGGCACCGGTGCCGGCCTGCCTGTCATCGATTCCCGGCTGATGACGCCGTCCGGCCTGCGCGAACGGTTCGCGCGCACGCTCGAATGGAGCGTCGAGCCCGGCGAAGCGAGGCTGCAGGAAGGCGTCGATCCACGTAGCGCGGCCGTCCTCATGCCGCTGGTCGTCCGCGAGTCGGGCCTCACCGTGCTGCTGACGCAGCGCGCCGATCACCTGAACGACCACGCCGGACAGATCAGCTTTCCCGGCGGCCGTCGCGAGCCGTTCGACCGCGACGCGACCGCCACCGCGTTGCGCGAGGCGAAGGAGGAGATCGGGCTGGCCGCCGAACGCGTCGAGATTCTCGGTGTGCTGCCCGACTACCTGACCGGTACGGGTTTCTGCGTGACGCCGGTCGTTGGACTCGTGCACCCGCCATTCACCGTGCAGGCCGACACGTTCGAAGTTGCCGAAATTTTCGAAGTGCCGCTCGCGTTCGTGATGAATCCCGCGAACCATCAGATCCGCGTGTTCCGGTGGGAAGGCGGCGAGCGTCGTTTTTTTGCCATGCCCTATCCGAACGGCGAACCGGGCGGGCATTACTTCATCTGGGGCGCAACTGCCGCCATGTTTCGCAATCTGTATCGCTTCTTGGCCGCCGGCTAGGCGGGCGCGCCGGCCGGCGCGTGCGACCGGCTGCCGGGCGACCGCGCCGGCAGCCATGCGCGGCTGACGCTGTGCTATCGTTATGCGAAAAATGACATAACTCCGAAGACGGCGCCACGCATGACTTTCTTTTCGGTTCTCCTCGCTCTTATCATCGAACAGGTCCGCGCGTTGTCGCCGAGCAATCCGGTGTTCGCGCTGTTCCAGTTTCATGCGGAAACCGTCGCGCATGGCCTCGACGCCGGCAAGCAGAAGCACGGGCTCCTCGCATGGCTCGCGGTCGTGCTGCCGTGGGTGCTGATCGTCGCGCTGATCTATTTCCTGCTGTACAAGGTGAGCTTCGTGCTCGCGTTCCTGTGGAACGTCGTCGTCGTGTATTTCACGCTCGGCTTCCGTCAGTTCAGCCACTACTTCACCGATATCCATCTCGCGCTCAACAACGACGACGTGCCGCGCGCGCGCGAAATCCTGCATGAGTGGACGGGCATCGACACGGTCGACATGCCGGTTGGCGAAATCGTCCGCCATACGTTGATCCATGCGGTCGTTGCGTCGCATCGCCATGTGTTCGGCGTGTTCTTCTGGTACGTGCTGCCGATCGGCCCGGCCGGCGCCGTGCTGTACCGGATTTCCGAATACCTCGCGCGCAGCTGGTCGACGCCGGGCGACGACCGCACGGCTGCCTTCTCGACGTTCGCGCAGCGCGCGTTCTTCGTGATCGACTGGATTCCGTCCCGGCTGACGGCGCTCGGCTTCGCGATCGTCGGCAATTTCGAGGATGCGATCTACGCGTGGCGCAACCATACACGCCAGTGGCCCGACCCGAACGACGGCGTACTGCTGGCGGCCGGCAGCGGGGCGCTCGGCGCGCGTCTCGCGGGGCCGCTCGCGGAACCGTCGAGCCTCGATGCGCTGGCGGTCGGTGACAGCGGTCCGTTGACGGTTGGTGACGATTGCACGCCGCGCACGCTGCAGTCGGCGGTGGGCCTTGTGTGGCGCGCGGTGATCCTGTGGATGATCCTGCTGCTGATGCTGACGCTGGCCGTCTGGGTATCGTGACGCGCTAACCCGGCGCCCGATGAAATGAAAAGGCCGGCTTGATGCCGGCCTTTTCGCTGTGCGTCAGCGCAGTGCGTTCAGTCATCGAGCGGGTCGCGCACGGCGCCGCATTGCCAGCACGCGGTGAATTGTGCTTCGAGCGCTTCGCCGCACTGCCGGCAGCGCCAGGGTGCTGCGCCGGCCGACGGGCCGTGCGACGCGGCATCGAGGAGCCGGCGGGCGAGCGCGTCGTCGCGTTCGTCGTCGAGCCACAGTTCGGGCGTGCACGCATCGGCGGGCAGGCCGCCGAGCGCGCCGGTCGCGTAGCAGTTGTGCAACTCGCAACCGATGCCGGCCACCTGGAGCACGTTGGCCCAATGCTGCGCGGTTGCAAGATCGGGTGCCTTGAAACGCATCGCCGCTCCTGTCGATGAAGGCCGGCCCGCCTGGCGCCGGCTGGCCGTCGCACACGTCGCGCGATCAGCGGACGATCTGGCTCGCCTCGTGCACGAGCTGCGCGTACAGCGCGTGCCGGGACGGCGCGATGCGGCCGTCGGCGACGGCTTCGAGGATCGCGCAGCCGGGCTCGTGCAGATGATGACAATTATAGAAACGGCAGTCCGCGAGCAGCGGCCGGAATTCCGGAAACGCGCGCTCGAGGCGGCCTTCGGTCAGGTGGTAGAGGCCGAATTCCTGGAAGCCCGGCGAATCGATCAGCGCACCGCCGCCTTCCAGCGGATACAGGCGCGTGAACGTCGTCGTGTGACGGCCGCTGTTCAGCGCGGCCGAAATCTCGCGGGTCGCGGCTTCGGCGTCGGGCACGAGCAGGTTCACGAGCGTCGACTTGCCCATCCCGGACTGGCCGAGCAGGATCGTCGAATGTCCGGCGAGGTGCGGCATCAACTGCGCGCGCGCGTCGTCCGGCGCGCCTTTCACCGACAGCTCGAGCACGTCGTAGCCGAGCGCGCGGTACGGCGCGAGGCGCTCGCGCGCAACCGGCAGCGCGGCCTCGACGTCAATCTTGTTGAGCACCACGAGCGGCTTCAGCTCGTTCGCTTCGGCCGCGATCAGCGCACGGCCGAGCAGATCCTCGCTGAAATAGGGCTCGGTCGCGAGCACGATCAGCAACTGGTCGAGGTTCGCCGCGAACAGCTTCGACTTGAACTGGTCGGAGCGGTACAGCAGGTTGCGCCGTTCGCCGATCTCCACGATCACGCCCTGGTCGGCCGACGCGAGTTCGTACGCGACGCGGTCGCCGACCGCGATGTCGCTCTTCTTGCCGCGCGGGAAGCATTGCAGCATCGGGCCGCCGTCGTCGGGGGCGACGATGTAGTGGCGGCCGTGCGCCGCGATCACGCGGCCTTCGGCCCGTTGCGCGCCCGATGCGCGCGGGGCCGGCTTGCGGGAGGTCGGCTGGCTCATGCGTGCTGCAGCAGGCGGTCGATCCGCTGCGACGCAGGCGGATGCGAGTAGTAGAAGGCCGTGTAGACGGGGTCGGGCGTCAGCGTCGACGCGTTGTCCTCATAGAGTTTCACGAGCGCGCTGACGAGATCCTGCGCGTCGGTCTGGCTGGCCGCGAACGCATCGGCCTCGAATTCGTGCTTGCGCGACGTGAGGCTGCTGAACGGCGTCGCGAAGAACAGGAACACCGGAATCGCGAGGAAGAACAGGATGAGCGCGGCGCCCGCGTTGCTGGTGTCGAGCGACGGCGTGACGCCGAGCCCCGTATAGAACCACGTGCGCTGCGCGAGCCAGCCGAGCAGCGCGAGCAGCACGAGGCTCAGCACGAACGACACGAGCATCCGCTTCATCACGTGGCGGCGCTTGAAGTGGCCGAGCTCGTGCGCGAGCACGGCTTCGATCTCCTGGCCGGACAGGCGCGCGAGCAGCGTGTCGAAGAACACGATCCGCTTCGATGCGCCGAAGCCCGTGAAGTACGCGTTGCCGTGCGCGGAGCGGCGGCTGCCGTCCATCACGAACAGCCCCTTCGCCGCGAAGCCGCAGCGCTTCATCAGCGACTCGATGCGCGCGCGCAGCGCGTCGTCCTTCAGCGGCTCGAACTTGTTGAAGAGCGGCGCGATGAAGGTCGGGTAGATCAGCAGCACGAGCAGCTGGAACGCGACCCACACGATCCAGGTCCACAGCCACCACAGGCTGCCGGCCTGGTTCATCAGCCACAGCACGACGAACAGCAGCGGCAGGCCGAGCGCGGCGCCGAGCAGCGCATTCTTCAGCATGTCGGTGAAGAACAGCCGCTTGGTCATCCGGTTGAAGCCGAAACGCTGCTCGATCCCGAACTGGCGGTAATACTCGAACGGGACGTCGATCACGCTCGTGATCACGAGCACCGCGGCGACCAGCGCGACCTGCTGCCCGTAGCCGCGGCCGAGCCAGCCGGTCAGCAGCGTGTCGAACGCGCCGACGCCGCCGAGCAGCGTGAGGCCGACCAGCACGGCCGCGCTGACGACGATCTCGAGCATCGTCAGCCGGGTGCGCTCGACCGTGTAATCGGCCGCGCGCTGGTGGGCGGTCAGCGGGATGGTGGCGCTGAACTGCGCGGGCACGCCGTTGCGGTGCGCGGCGACGAAGCGGATCTGCCGCGACGCGAGCCACAGCTTGGTGACGACCATCGCGAGTACGGCGATCGCGAACAGCAGGGTGAACGAAAAGGGTGACATCGAAGGCGCCAAAGGGTTCTATGCGAGAATTATATGTTCTTGCGGACCGGCCCCGCTGACGCGATGCCGGCCGCTCCGGGCGCCGCCGCATCGGCGCGCCCGGTCCGCCATTTTCCAGGATGAATCATGACCGATACCGCCGCTTCCGCCAGCCAGCCCGCGCTCGTGCGCAACGAGTTGAACCTCGTCTGGCTCGACATGGAGATGACGGGCCTCGACCCGGATAACGACCGCATCATCGAGATCGCGGTCGTCGTGACCAATTCCACGCTCGACGTCGCCGTCGAGGGCCCGGTGTTCGCGATTCACCAGAGCGACGAGACGCTCGCGAAGATGGACGACTGGAACAAGTCGACGCACGGCCGCTCGGGGCTGATCGACCGCGTGCGCGCATCGACCGTGACCGAGGCGGAAGCCGCCGCGCAACTGCAGGCGTTCCTCGCGCAGTACGTGTCGCCGGGCAAGTCGCCGATGTGCGGCAACTCGATTTGCCAGGACCGCCGCTTCATGGCGCGCTGGATGCCGGAATTCGAGCGGTTCTTCCACTACCGCAACCTCGACGTCAGCACGCTCAAGGAGCTGTGCCGCCGCTGGCAGCCCGCGATCTACAAGGGTTTCCAGAAGCGGGCGATGCACACGGCGCTCGCCGACATCCACGAGTCGATCGACGAACTGAAGTACTACCGCGAGCATTTCCTGATTCCGGCCGCATCGGCGCCGGCAGGCGATTCCGTGCCGGCCGCCTGAGCGGGCCGGCACGCGCGCCACGCCCGGCAAACGCTCAGCGCCGCGCGCTTTTCGGCCGGAACGCCGCGACCACCGCGGCGTCGGTCTCGATATACGGGCCGCCGATCAGGTCGATGCAGTAGGGCACCGCGGCGAAGATGCCGGGCACGGTCGACTTGCCGTCGGCGTCGCGCAGCCCTTCCAGCGTTTCCCGAATCGACTTCGGCTGGCCGGGCAGGTTGATGATCAGCGCCGCATGGTCGGCCGTTTCGCGGATCACCGCGACCTGCCGCGACAGGATCGCGGTCGGCA
This sequence comes from Burkholderia sp. BCC0419, assembly GCF_902830285.1. Classification (NCBI taxonomy): domain Bacteria; kingdom Pseudomonadati; phylum Pseudomonadota; class Betaproteobacteria; order Burkholderiales; family Burkholderiaceae; genus Burkholderia; species Burkholderia sp. BCC0419. The sequence goes on along the minus strand of NZ_CADESR010000001.1, from coordinate 2,468,134 downwards.
CGAAATTCAGGCTGATCTGCCGCATCTGTTCGCCGAATCCCGGCATTTCCTTCGTCGCCACGGCCAGCGTGGCTTCCGGCGTCACGTCGCGGCGCGCGGGGCCCGTGCCGCCCGTCGTCAGCACGAGGTCGCAGCCGGCGACGTCGACGAGCTCGGCAAGCGTGGCCGAGATCGTCGGCGCGTCGTCCTGGATCAGGCGCGTTTCGGCGCGCCACGGCGAAACCAGCGTGCCGGCGAGCCATTCCTGCAGCGCCGGAATGCCCTTGTCCTCGTAGACGCCCGTACTCGCGCGGTCGCTGATCGACACGAGGCCGACCACGAGCTCGTCCGGACGATTACGCTTCGTCGTCATGGTCGTCTCCGGCGTCGTCGGCCGCTTCGTCATCGCCGCCGAGCGTGCCGCTCGTGGTCTTGATCCACTGGAACAGCTCGCGGAAATAGCGCGGCGGCTTGCCTTGCTGTGCTTCCTTGCGCGCGTTGCGGATCAGCGTGCGGCCTTCCTGGATGTCGGCGTCCGGGTGCTGGCGCAGGAATTCGGTCAGCGCGTCGTCGTTGGCGAGCAACTGGTCGCGCGTGCGCTCGATCCAGTGCAGGCGGGCCGTCGCGGCCTTGTTCACGCCGCGTTGCGCGTCGAGCGCGGTGCGCAGCGCGGCCGTTTCGTCGTCGGTCAGCGAGCGCATCACGCGGCCGACGTACTGGAGCTGGCGGCGCTTGCCTTCGTGATCGGTGATCCGGCGCGCCTCGCGCACGGCGTCCGAGAGACTTTCGGGCATCGGCATGCGCTTCAGTGCGTCTTTCGGCAGGTCGACGAGCGCCTGGCCGAGCACCTGCAACTCGTGCATCTCGCGCTTCAACTGGGATTTGCTGGGGCGATCGTAGCCATTGTCGTCGGCTTCGGCGGCAGGCTCGATCGGCTGGATTCGGGTTTTGCGTGTCATGGGCCGCATTGTATCGCGGCGCGGATACCCCAAGCTTGTCTGTGTCCGGCCCCGGACCTTGCTATGATCGCGGAATACGCAACATTTTGACCATGCGGGCGCCCGCCCGCCACCGGATACCAAGACGATGGCAGCCAATCTCGACGTACAAGCGCGCTATTTCCCGCACACGCAGGACCAGCTCAAAGAAATCGCATCGGACATCCTTCGCCATGCGAAGGCGCTCGGCGCGACGGACGCCGCGACCGAAATCTCCGAGGGCGACGGCCTGTCGGTGTCGGTGCGCCGCGGCGAAGTCGAAACGATCGAGCACAACCGCGACAAGATGGTCGGCGTCACCGTGTTCATCGGCAAGAAGCGCGGCAACGCGAGCACGTCGGACTTCTCGCCGGCCGCGATCAAGGATACCGTCGCCGCCGCCTACAACATCGCGCGCTTCACGGCCGAGGACGAAGCGGCCGGCCTCGCCGAAGCCGGGCTGCTCGAAACCGACCCGCGCGACCTCGACCTGTACCACCCGTGGGCGCTGTCGGCCGACGAGGCCGTCGAGCTCGCCCGCCGCGCGGAAGACGCCGCGTTCGCGGTCAGCCCGCAGATCCGCAATTCGGAAGGCGCGAGCGTGTCGGCGCAGCACTCGCAGTTCGTGCTCGCGACGTCGCGCGGCTTCCTCGCCGGCTATCCGTACTCGCGCCACTACATCGCATGCGCGCCGATCGCGGGCAGCGGCCGTCACATGCAGCGCGACGACTGGTATTCGTCGAAGCGCAGCGCGATCGATCTCGCCGCGCCCGAAGCGGTGGGCCGTTACGCGGCCGAACGCGCGCTCGCGCGGATGGGCGCGCGCCGTCTCGACACCCGCAAGGTGCCCGTGCTGTTCGAGGCGCCGCTCGCGGCCGGCCTGCTCGGCGCATTCGTGCAGGCGGTGAGCGGCGGCGCGCTGTATCGCAAGACGTCGTTTCTCGTCGACAGCCTCGGCAAGCCGGTGTTCGCGCCGCACGTCCAGGTCGTCGAGGATCCGCACGTACCGCGCGCGATGGGCAGCGCGCCGTTCGACGAGGAAGGCGTGCGCACGCGTGCGCGCAGCGTCGTGAAGGACGGCGTCGTCGAAGGCTATTTCCTGTCGACCTATTCGGCACGCAAGCTCGGCACGCAAACCACCGGTAACGCAGGCGGCTCGCACAACCTCGCGCTGCGCAGCTCGAGCACGCAGGCGGGCGACGACTTCGACGCGATGCTGAAGAAGCTCGGCACGGGCCTGCTGCTGACCGAGCTGATGGGGCAGGGCGTGAACTACGTGACGGGCGACTATTCGCGCGGCGCGGCGGGTTTCTGGGTGGAGAACGGCGTGATCCAGTATCCGGTCGAGGAAATCACCGTTGCCAGCACGCTGCAGGAGATGTTCCGCCATATCGTCGCGATCGGCGCGGATTCGATCGTGCGCGGGACGAAGGAAACCGGCTCGGTGCTGATCGAGCAGATGACGATCGCAGGGCAGTAAGCCGCGCGCGGCGCAGGCCGCCAGGAAACAAAAAGCCCGACCGGCGCGAGCCGGTCGGGCTTTTTTCATCGTGCGGAAGAAGACGTCAGTCGCGCTTGCGGGTGTAGACGACGAACGCATAGCCGAACGTGTTCGGCGCAGCAGCCTGATGCGTGTCGCGCGAGATTTCCTGCCAGTGCGCGGCGTCGGGCGCCGGGAACGACGCGTCGCCGTCGAAGTCGGCGTCGATCTCGGTGACGACCAGCTTGTCGGCGAGCGTGAGACCTTCCGCGTAGAGTTGCGCACCGCCGATCAGGAATGCCTCGGGCACGCCGTCGCGCGCGGCGAGCGCCAGTGCATCGGCGAGCGACGTGACCGTGTCGCAGCCTTCGAAACGGCGCGTGGCGTCGCGCGTGACGACGATATTGCGGCGGCCGGGCAGCGGCCGGCCGATCGATTCATGGGTCTTGCGGCCCATCACGATCGGCGCGCCCATCGTCGTGCGCTTGAAGAACGCGAGATCCTCGGGAAGTTTCCAGGGCAACTGGTTGTCGCGGCCGATGATGCCGTTGCGGGCACGCGCGACGATCAGGGTCAACGTCGTCATGAAGGTCGGGGAAGAGGGAAAACGGAATGGGGCCGATTTTACCGGAACGGCGGCGCGCGCCGGATTCCGCACGCTGGCGCGGGCATCGGCGTTTCTGGCGTCGTGCGCCGCGACGCGTGATCCCCCGCGTCGCGACGACCGTCCGAATAAAAAGCGTGCCCGCCGGGGGACGGAGCACAAAATCGGTTTATGTCGCGAGATCGGCGATGCCGGTTCTGCTCGATGGCATCCCGTTCGACCGGATCATCAGTTCAATATGCAATCCTGATTGCATTGAAGCGGCGAATGCTCAGGGGTGCATATTGCCTCGCGCGTTGCCTTCCATCGCATGCCGGATGTCACCCGGTTGCGGCACCGGCGCCGGCAGCGGCATTGGCAACTGGGGCGGCGGCGGGATCTCGTCCCACAGCGTCACGGAGGCTTTGGCGGCCGGCAGCGGTTGCGGCGCCGACACGGTCACGATACCGAACCGATTGCCGTGCTGCCTGCTCGGCGTGTTGTCGGCAAGCAGTATGGTGCGATCCGGCTGCATGCCTTCGTCCGCGCATGCCGGAGCAGGCGGGCCGGCGGCCGAGAGCAGAAGCGTCATCGGCACGAAAGGAAGTAAAAGAGGTTTTCGCATGGCGACTGTCTCCGATCGTGTACGTATTCAGCGAAATACATGCCACCGTACCGGGACCATTGCCGCCATTGCGATTCGCGCTCGAGCGTTGCGAATGGTGGCCGAAAACGCCTGAAAAATGTTTCAGGCCTGAAACGATGGGGCTCGGGAATACTGCTGATTCAATCAATATGCTTCAAGGATGAAAATCGGCGCATGTGTTGATGACGAAACCCTTCCTGCGCATGTGCTATGTGCAGATGATTGATCTGCATCGACCTCCTGAGCGATTCGGCCGTATCGCCCTCGGCGCTGAAACGGGTTTGTCGTATTCGGTGCCTATGACCAAGCTGTCTTGATCAAAAATTACTGGACGCGAGATAAGCGCCATCATGCGAGGCTGCGTCGTTGCCGCGCATCGGCATGGCGAATCGAGCCACCTCTGGCTGACCCGATTCGATCCTTTTGCACGCGCTCGGACGTGTGCGGCAATCGTCAGACGGTTGATGAACGGGGTGAGCTATGGGAGCCGATCAGCGGCACGTGATCTACTATTCGCGCGAACCGAACGACGCGTTGCGCAGCCATTTCGACGAATGCGGCTGGCGCGTCGATCTGGCCGAGACCGTGCGCGATGTGCGGCGCGTCGTGCAGCACGGCGTGGCAACCGCCGGCCTGCTCGATTTCTCGCCGGGCTTCAAGCCGTCGGACCTGCGCGAACTCGAATCCTGCCTGAGCATCCAGCACATCGGCTGGATCGCGGCGACGCGGCGCGGCCAGTTGCAGGACGCGACGCTGCGCCATCTCATTCGCGACTATTGCTTCGACTACGTGACGATGCCGTACGAAACGGCGCGGATCGTCGAGACCGTCGGTCATGCGCACGGCATGGTCGCACTGACCGATCCCGTTTCGTCGCCCGTCGGCGCCGGGCGCAGCGAAGGCGAGATGGTCGGCACCTGCGATGCGATGCTCGGGCTCTTCAGGACGATCCGCCGTGTCGCGGCGACCGACGCACCGGTGTTCATTTCCGGCGAGTCGGGCACGGGCAAGGAGCTGACGGCGATCGCGATTCACGAGCGTTCGTCGCGCGCGCAGGCGCCGTTCATCGCGATCAATTGCGGGGCGATTCCGTCGACGCTGCTGCAGGCCGAACTGTTCGGCTATGAACGCGGCGCGTTCACCGGCGCGAACCAGCGCAAGATCGGCCGTGTCGAGGCCGCCAACAGTGGCACGCTGTTTCTCGACGAGATCGGCGATCTGCCGCTCGAAAGCCAGGCGAGCCTGCTGCGCTTCCTGCAGGAAGGCAAGATCGAGCGGCTCGGCGCGCATGTGTCGATACCGGTCGATGTACGCGTGATCTGCGCGACGCATGTGGACATGGAGGCGGCGCTGCGCGAAGGGCGGTTCCGCGAGGACCTGTTTCACCGGCTGTGCGTGCTGAAGATCGAGGAGCCGCCGCTGCGTGCGCGCGGCAAGGACATCGAGGTGCTCGCGCGCCACATGCTCGAGCGCTTCAAGGGCGATGCGCATCGCCGCCTGCGCGGCTTTTCCCCGGATGCGGTCGCGTCGCTGTACGGCTATTCGTGGCCGGGCAACGTGCGCGAGCTGATCAACCGTGTGCGCCGCGCGATCGTGATGTCCGAAGGCCGGATGATCACCGCGGCCGATCTCGAGCTGAACGCCTATGCGACGCTCGCGCCGGTGTCGCTGCTGGAGGCGCGCGAGGCGGCCGAACGGCAGGCGATCGAGCAGGCGCTGCTGCGCCATCGCGGGCGTTTTGCCGATGCCGCGAGGGAGCTCGGCGTGTCGCGCGTCACGCTCTACCGGCTGATGTGCGCGCACGGCATGCGCGATCGCGGCGACACGCTGGCAGGGTTTTCGGTGCCGTTGCCGGAGCTTCCGCGCCACGCTTGCTAAAATCGGCGGGTACGGTCGCCCCTCGCGGCCGAAGGAACCCGCATGAAACAGTATCTCGATCTCGTTCGTACCATTCTCGACACCGGCGCCTGGCAGGAGAACCGCACGGGAATCCGTACCATCAGCATGCCGGGCGCGATGCTGCGCTTCGACCTGCAGCAAGGCTTCCCGGCCGTGACGACCAAGAAGCTCGCGTTCAAGTCCGCGATCGGCGAACTGGTCGGCTTCCTGCGCGCGTCGCGCAGCGCGGCCGATTTCCGCGCGCTCGGCTGCAAGGTGTGGGATGCGAACGCGAACGAGAACGCGCAGTGGCTCGCGAATCCGTATCGCCAGGGCGTCGACGATCTGGGCGACGTATACGGCGTGCAATGGCGCCAGTGGCCGGGCTACAAGGTGCTCGATGCGAGCGCCGACGCGCAGATCGCCGATGCGACGCGCCGCGGCTTCCGGATCGTCACGCGTTTCGACGAAGACGGCGCGCCGAAGGTGCTGCTGTACAAGGCGATCGACCAGTTGCGCCAGTGCCTGGACACGATCATGGAGAACCCGTCCGATCGCCGCATCCTGTTTCACGCGTGGAATCCGGCCGTGCTCGACCAGATCGCGCTGCCCGCATGCCATCTGCTGTACCAGTTCCTGCCGAACGCGACGAAGCGCGAGATTTCGCTGTGCCTGTACATCCGCAGCAACGACGTCGGCCTCGGCACGCCGTTCAATCTGACGGAAGGGGCCGCGCTGCTGTCGCTCGTCGGCCGGCTGACGGGCTACACGCCGCGCTGGTTCACGTATTTCATCGGCGACGCGCACATCTACGAGAACCAGCTCGACATGCTGCAGCAGCAGCTCACGCGCGAGCCGTACGAAAGCCCGCGCCTCGAGATTGCCGAGCGCGTGCCCGAGTACGCGAAGACGGGCGTCTATGCGCCCGAATGGCTGGAGCAGGTCGAGCCGTCCGATTTCTCGCTCGTCGGCTACCGCCACCATGAGCCGCTGACCGCACCGATGGCGGTCTGATCGCGCGGCCGGGGCCGCGCGGTTGCATCGATCCGCACCCCGCAAAAAGGCTCGACCGGTATTCGCCGGTCGAGCCTTTTTGTTTCATCTTTGCTGCACTTACTGGTGATGCCGCTCCTCGTGGCCGCCCTGCGGCGGCGGGTTGCTCGGACGCGGCGCCTCGACGTGCGGCGCCGGCTGCGGCCGTGGTTCTGTCCGGGGGGCGGGCATCGACGGGCGCGGTTCCATGCGGGGCGCCGGCTGCGGTTGCGGACGCGGCTCCATACGCGGCGCCTGCGGCTGCGGACGCGGCACGTCGTGCACCGCGGGCGCCGGCGGACGGTACTCGTTCACGCGCGGCGGCGCGACCTCGCGATGCGGCGCCGGTTGAGCGAAGTCCGGGCGCGGTTGCGGCGCGGGGGCGGCCCGTTCCGGTTGCGGCTGTGCATGCCGTTCCGGCGTCGGGAAATCGGGGCGCGGACGCGGTTGCGGAATCTGCGCGGTATGGTCGGACTGCGGTTGCGGTTGCGGCAGCGCGCGCGGCGCCTCGTTGCGGCCGCCGGGTGGCACACCCTGCGGAGCCGGCACGCGGTCCGGATGCGGCACCGCGGCACTGCGCACGGGCGGCAGCGCATTCTGTCCTGCCGCGTGCAGCGCGGTGGGCGGAGCAGGGCGCTGACGCTCCATCGGCGTGTGCGGCTGCATCCACGCGGGCGACGGCGCGTTGGCTGCGTGCACATTGCCGGTCCCTGCCGGAACGTTGCCCGCGCCCGGCGGATGCGGGACGCCATTACCGGGCGCGAACGCCTGATGCGGCATCGGGTTGCCGGGCGCCGGCGGCGTGCCGCCGTTGGCGAAACGCGGTGCATTGGGCGTTTCGCCGTTCACGGGCCGCGCGACATTCGGCATGCCCGGCGTCGGCGTGCCCGCCCGCCCGGCCTGCTCGCCGGCCGGCTGGCCTTCGCGCGGCGCGCGGGCCGGCTGCACGACGGGGCCGTGCGGATTCACGAGCTGCACGTTGTGCATCGCCCATGCGCCGCCGCCCGGCTTGCCCGGCACGCGGACCGGACGAGCCGTATAGTCGGCCGGCACGTTCGTCTTCACGACGGGCGCGCCGGCACCCGGCACGCGCCCGCCTTGCTGCGCGAGGTGGGCGGCGGCCTGGTCGCGATACGCGGCCGGCACGGCCGGATTGCGCGTCGCGACGTACGGGTGCTGCGCGATCGCCGCCGGCGGCCGGTAGCCGGCATTGCGCAGCCCGCCGGTGAAGCTCTGGCGTACCGGCGCGATGCCGGGCGTGCCCGGCGTGACGTGCGCGTTGCGCCAGTGCTGCGGATCGACGTGCTGCGAGAAGTGCGCGACCGGCTGGCCGTGCACGAACGCGGAGGCCGGCACGGCCGTGATCGCGTGCGGCGCACGGAAGTTCACGTACGTCTTGTTGATGTTGGTGATATTGGTGATGTTCGTCACGTTCACGGTCTTGTTCACGTTGACGTTGTTCACCACGATGTTGCGGTTGACGCGGTCGTAGTAGTGCGGGCTCCAGCCGCCCCAGCCCGGATGCCACGGCTCGCCCGGACCGAGCGCGAACCATGCGCAGCCGGCCGCGGCGACGCCGCCGACCGTGAGCGCGACGCTCCAGTCGGAACCACCCCCGCCCCCGCCGCCCACGAACGCGACGAGCGCCGGCGCATAGACGGGCGGCTGGCTGACGACCATCGGGCCGGGCACCCATGCCCAGCTGTCGTCCACGTACGCCCAGCGGCCGTAGTGATACGGCGCGAAGCCCCACGGCGCGTCGTCGACCCAGGTCCAGCCCCATGGCGCCTGCCAGATCCAGTGGCCGTCGTGATACGGCGCCCAGTCGGCCGGCCTGTCGTTCGGCACCCATACCGCGCCGTAATTCGGGGTGTCGCGCCACGTGCCGTTCGCGTCGAGATCCTGGTAGCCGGGAACGTCGCGGGACACATAACGGGCCGACACCGAGCGCGCTTCGGCCGCGTCGCGGCTGCTGGCCCACTGGTCGAGCGCGTCGGGGCCCGGTGCGGCCGATTGCTGCGCGACCTGCAGGTCGGTGCCGGTGAACACGACCTGCTGCCCCGGCGACAGCGGATACTGGCCGTTGCTGCCGTAGACGGTCGCGCTGCCGCTGCGCACCGTCACCGTCGTGCTCGCGCCGTTCGGCGCGACATCGACGCGATAGTCGCCGGGGCCCACGATGCCGAGCGCGAGGTTCGGCGTGTCGATTTCGTACGATCCGCCGGCCGGCAGATCGCGCACGTGCGTCGACACGGTGCCGAGCCCCACCTTCAATTGCGTCGTCGTGTCGTCGAGGTTCAGCACCGACAGGCTCGTCGATTCGCCGAGCCGCACCGCGGTCGAGCCGATGTGCAGTTCCGAGCGCGCGCCGGCATCGTTCCAGAGCTGATCGCCGGTCGTCAGCGGCCGGTTCACCGCCGCATACGACCATGTGTCGGTGCCGGCCGGTTCGGTCGTCACGGCGCCCGACAGGTAATTGAGCCGCGCGACGCGGCCGGGCGGATCGCCGCCCGGTTGCCGTGCCGCGGCCATATTCGGCGGCGCATCGGCCGATTGCGCGAAGGCGGGCGGCAGCGCCGCCAGCGCGACGAACGCGAGCAGCGTGTAGCGGGCGGTGCGCTTGAGCGTGAACAGGGTGGCCATGGTGAGCGTCATCGTTGTGATCGCGGCGCGTCGATTCGTGCCGTCCAGTTCACAATATCCGCTTGGCCTGTTTCAAGGCACGGTGTTTTGTAAGTCGAAGGGCACGCGATGTAACAAAACCTGTCCATCGCGCGCCGTTGTCGTGCAGCTGCAATGCCGGCGTCAAGCGGACGTAAGCCACGCGTCGAAAACCTGCTGCCCGGGCACCGTGACGCGCAGCACGCGCGGTCGGGCAGCGCGCTCGATCCAGCCGTGCGCGCAGAAGCTTTCGAGTAGCGCCGCGCCGAGTGCGCCGCCGAGATGCGAGCGCCGCTCGCTCCAGTCGAGACAGCCGCACGCGAAGCGGCGCCGGCGCGTGCGCTGCTGCGCGACGTCGATGCCCCATTGCGCGAGCGCTTGCGTGCCGAGTTCGGTCGTCTCGATCGCGTCGCCGTCTGCAAGCAGCCAGCCGCGTGCGGTGAGGCCGTCGAAGATACGTACCGCGAGCTCGCCGGCCATGTGGTCGTAGCAGGTGCGTGCATAGCGCAGTTCGGCCGGGACTGCGCGCGACGGCGGCGGAACCGGGCGATGCGGCGCGGCCGCGCGGGCGACGTTCGCGAGCGCTTCGAGCGAGGCCGCGATGTCGGCCGACGCGATGCGGTAGTAGCGATGCCGGCCGCGCACGTCGAGGGCCAGCAGGCCGCCCTCGGTCAGGCGCGCGAGGTGCGCGCTGGCCGCGGACGGCGACAGCCCCGCGATCATCGTCAGTTCGCCGGCCGGTCGCGCGCTGCCGTCCATCAGCACCCACAGCATCGCGGCGCGGCCGGGATCGGCGATCAGTGCGCCGATGCGGCTCAGGCCCGGAAAATGGTGGTCGTCTTGATCGGTCATCGTCGTGTCTCGTCGAGCGGGATGAGGGGCAGTGTAGTCGGTGCGCGCATTCGATGTTTCGCTTCCGGATGAAATGTCGGATGCAGCGGCGGCGCCCCTGCGCGGACCGGACTGCGGCCCGTTGCAGCGCACGCGTAGAATGGCCGGACGCGGCGGCAGCGGGCCGCCGCATGGGACGCGATGCAACGATGAAGACGATTTTCTGTGTGTTGGCGGCCGCGTTGGTTTGCGCGGCCTGTGCGCAGGGTGGCGCGGGCGCGACCGGCGAGCGCGGCGGCAGTATCGAGATGTACGGGACGATCGACCAGGGCATCACGGTGCGCCGCTGACCGGCGCCGATCCGGCGCGAGCCGGCATGGCCGCCGCAGCCCCGCCACGCGGGGCTTGCAGCGACGCGTTGCCGCAGTGCAACGTATAATGGCCCATTACAGCGCCCCTGCCGCCTGGAGCCAGAACAATGCCCCAACCGTCCCCCGTGCCTGCCGCCCTCGACCGCACCGAAACCGTATTCCGCTTCCTTGCCGAGCCTTCGTCCGTGAACTTCGGCGGCAAGGTGCATGGCGGCGCGCTGATGAAGTGGATCGACGAGGTCGCGTATGCGTGCGCGGCCGTCTGGTCGAGCCGCTATTGCGTGACGGTCAGCGTCGGCAACATCCGTTTCCAGCGTCCGATCCTGGTCGGCAATCTGGTCGAGCTGAAGGCGCGCGTCGTCGCGACGGGCCGTACCAGCATGCACATCCACGTGTCGGTGCATGCCGGCGATCCGAAGGGCGGCGTGCTGCGCCAGACGACCGATTGCCTCGTCGTGTTCGTCGCGGTCGACGAGAACGGCAACCCGGTGCCGGTGCCGCCGTTCGTGCCCGAAACCGACGAGCAGCGGGTGCTGGCGAAATACGCGGCCGACGTGCGGGCCGCGCTCGACAAGATCGTCGAGATGAAGCCGGAAGAAGTCGCGAAGGGCACCGTCTGAGTGCCGCGGGCGCCGCGCTCATTGCGCCGCGCCCGTCGTCCTGCCGTTACCGCGTCCCGATCATCTGCTCGGGGCGAACCCATGCATCGAATTCCGCCTCGGTCAGGTAGCCGAGCGCGAGCGCGGCCGCCTTCAGCGTCGTGCCTTCCTTGTGCGCCTTCTTCGCGATCTGCGCGGACTTGTCGTAGCCGATGTGCGGATTGAGCGCCGTCACGAGCATCAGCGATTCGTTCAGCAACAGGTCGATCCGCGAGCGGTTCGGCTCGATGCCCACCGCGCAGTGATCATTGAAGCTCTGCGCGCCGTCGGCCAGCAGCCGCACCGACTGCAGCACGTTGTGCGCGATCATCGGCCGGAACACGTTCAGCTCGAAATTGCCGCTCGCGCCGCCGACGTTGACCGCGACGTCGTTGCCGAACACCTGGCAGCACAGCATCGTCACGGCTTCCGACTGCGTCGGGTTCACCTTGCCCGGCATGATCGAGCTGCCCGGCTCGTTTTCCGGAATCGACAGCTCGCCGAGCCCGCAGCGCGGCCCGCTCGCGAGCCAGCGCACGTCGTTCGCGATCTTCATCAGGCTGGCCGCGACCGTCTTCAGCGCGCCGTGCGCAAAGACCAGCGCGTCGGCGGCCGCCATCACCTCGAACTTGCTCGGCGCCGTCACGAACGGCAGCTTCGCGAGCCGGCCGATCTCGTCGGCCACGCGCACCGCGAACTCCGGATGCGCATTCAGCCCCGTGCCGACCGCGGTACCGCCAAGCGCGAGTTCGTACAGGTGGGGCAGCGTCGATTCGACGTGACGGATGCCCTGGTCGAGCTGCGCGACATAGCCGGAGAATTCCTGGCCGAGCGTGAGTGGCGTGGCGTCCTGCAGGTGCGTGCGGCCGATCTTCACGATGTCGGCGAACGCCTTCGACTTCGCGTCGAGCGTCGCGCGCAGCGTGCGCAGCGCCGGCAGCAGGTGATTGACGATCGCATACGCGGCCGCGACGTGCATCGCGGTCGGGAACACGTCGTTCGACGACTGGCCGCGGTTCACGTCGTCGTTCGGATGAACCTTGCGCGCTTCGCCGCGCTCGCCGCCCATCAGCTCGCTCGCGCGGTTCGCGATCACCTCGTTGAGGTTCATGTTGGTCTGCGTGCCGGAGCCCGTCTGCCACACCGCGAGCGGGAATTCGCGCGGATGCTTGCCGGCGATGATCTCGTCGGCGGCTTCGATGATCGCGTGCGCCTTGTCGTCGGCGAGCACGCCGAGCGACTGGTTGACGGCCGCCGCGGCGCGCTTGACGATCGCGAGCGCGTGGATCAGCTCGGGCGACTGCTTCTCCGTCGAGATCCGGAAATTCTGCAGCGAGCGCTCGGTCTGCGCGCCCCAGAGCCGGTCGGCCGGCACGGCGATTTCGCCGAACGTGTCGCGTTCCATCCGAACTGCTTCATTCATGATGCACTCCTCCTGGAAAGGGGAAAGGCCGCGCGTCGTCGCGCGGCATCAGACGTAATCAGGCGTATCGTGAGGCCAGTCGCGCCGCTTGCGCGGCGTCTCGAGGGGTTCAGCCGACAAGCATAGCGCCGGCCGCGATTTTGCGTCGTGTCGCGCCTGGGGCCAGCCCAAGCCCGTTATCAGCGTGAACAGGCTCTAGCGCGCCACCGCGATGAGCGAGGTGGTCTTGCGGTGAAAGCGCCATGCCATCAGCGCGGCGACGCTCGCGAGCCCGGCCGCGAGCCCCCACCACAGGCCGCGCGCACCCAGGCCCGCGTGGAACGCGAACCAGTAGCCGGTCGGGAAGCCGATGCCCCAGTAGCCGAAGGTCGCGGCGAGCATCGGGATGCGCGTGTCCTTCAGGCCGCGCAGCGCACCCGACGCGACGGTCTGCATGCCGTCGACGATCTGGAACACCGCGGCGATGCCGAGCAGCGACGCGGCGAGCGACACCGTGGCCGCGTTGGCCGGGTCGTCGAGATGCAGGTACAGGCCGACGATCGTATGCGGCGCGACGATCATCACGAGGCCCGACAGCGACATGAAGCCGACGCCGAGCGCGAGCGCGACGAAGCCCGCGTGCCGCGCGGCGACGGGCGAGCCCGCGCCGATCCAGTAGCCGACGCGCACGTTGGCCGCCTGGCCGATCGCGAGCGGCACCATGAACGACACCGACGCGACGTTCAGCGCGATCTGGTGCGCGGCGAGCGACGTCGCGCCCAGCACGCCGACCGTGAGGCCGGTGGCGAGAAACAGCGTCGATTCGACCCCGTACGTGATCGCGACCGGCCAGCCGATGCCGATCAGCTCGCCCATCACGGGCAGCTTCGGGCGCGCGGCGGTCACGAAATGGCGGAAGCGCTGCCGGCCGTGCAGCAGCCAGATCAGCGCGAGCGCGGTGAGCCAGATCGTGATCGTCGTCGCGACGGCCGAACCGAGAAAGCCGAGGCGCGGCAGCCCGAATGCGCCGTGGATCAGCCCGTAGTTCAGCACGCCGTTGACGCCGACGCCGCCGATCGACACCCACAAGAGCCGCCGCGCGGCGCCGATCGCCGGCAGGAACGCGCGCATCAGCCCGACACCGATCAGGCTGCCGAGCGCCGCGAAGCGCAGGATGCCCGTGTATTCGCCGACGTGATGCGCGAGCAGCGGCGGCTCGTGGAACATCAGCAGGATCGGTTCGGCGAGCGACAGCGCGACGATTGCCGGAATCGCGAGCAGCACGGACAGCGCGAAGCCCGTCCAGTAGATGTGCGGCACGCGATCCTCGGCCTGCGCGCCGCGCGCATGCGCGACGCTCACGCTGACCGACGACAGCACGCCTTGCAGGATCGTCACGATGACGAAGAAGAAGTTCGCGCCGAGCCCGCCCGCCGCGAGCGAATCGGGGCCGAGCGAACCGAGCAGCACCGTGTCGGTGACGCTCATCGCCATCTGGGAAAGTTGCGCGATCGCGAGCGGCGCGGCGAGGCGCGCGGTATCGGCGGCATGACTGGACAGGGACGGCGGCGCGGCGGCCGTCCGAGTGAGACCGGAATGCGACATGGAATGGGCGCTCGCGCGGGTGCGGGCCCGCGCTATATGTATTTATTTTGAGAGACGGCTAGCTTACGGCTTTATTCGTACCGTGTCGAACGCGTGCGCCGATGGCCATGTCGCGGGCAGGGGGAACCCCGCGGGCCCTATGCCTCGCGTACCGCGATGCGCGTGTCGCCGAACAGCACGACCTGGCCCGCGCGGATCTTGCAGGTCTTGCGCAGCTCGATCGCGCCGTCGACTTTCACGGCGCCGGACGCGACGATCAGCTTCGCGGTGCCGCCGCTGTCCGCGAGGCCGGTGATCTTGAGAAGGTTGTGCAGCTCGACGTATTCGCCGGTCAGCGTGAAATCCAGATTGGGCATGACGAGGAAGGTGCGCAACGCGCGGGAGGAAACGCTCCGCATCATACGGCACCGCGGGCCCGCACGCGAGCGCGGGCGGCCGCCGGCGGATGTAAAGGACTGTGAGCGATTCGTCAGCAAATGAAACGGTGGGTAACAGTCTGAGAGATTCGCGAACCGGCCGCGCGGGCCGCGGGTCTTCTGTCGTACCTGCTGCGTGTTGCGGCGGGGGACGCGACGGACCGCATCGCTGAGGTCCGGGCGCACAACTTCTTGAGGAGAATTGTCATGTCCAAGATTCGTACGATGCTGATCGGTGCCGCGCTGACGGCGTTCGCCACTTCGGCCGCATTCGCCCAGACGGGCACGACGGCGCAAGGCGCAGCCGGTGCCGGCGTGCAGGCGCAGACGCCGGCGGCAGGTGTCGGCGCTGGCGTGCAGGGCGGTGCCGGCGCGAACGCGTCGGGCGGTGCGGCGGGCGCTGCGACCGATGCGGTCGGCGCGGCAGCCGACGGCGCGAAGGATACGACGTCGTCGGCCGTCCATTCGGCCAAGAAGCACACGAAGCATGCGGCGAAGTCGGCCAAGGGCCATGCCGGTTCGGCCAAGGCGAAGGCCGACGAGGCGACCGAAGGCGGCGCATCGGTCGGCGTGCAGGGCGGTGCATCGGCGCAAGGCGCCACGCAGTAAGCGGTGCCCGACGCCGTCGCGACGCTCGCCTCGAACGGCGCGTCGCGACGGCAATCGTCAGGCGGCCCGGTTCGCTTCGCGCGAACCGGGCCGTTTTCGTGGGGTGTTACGTTGCGCGGGACGAGCGCGCGGTCAGGGCCGGCGCTGGCCTTGCCCCTGTCCCTGGGCCGGCCGTACGGCGGCCGGTGTGAATACGCTGCGCAGCCACGCGGCGAGGCGCGCGAAGACGTCGTACGGTTCCTCGACGAAGATCTCCGGCTTCAGCAGCCGCAGGTATTCCATGATCTGCTGCGCTTCCTGCTTCTGGAACGAGCCGTGTGCGAGCCCGAGCCGCAGCAGCCCGCGCAGTTCGCCGAGCTTGTCGCGCGCGGTGCTGCCGACGCTCATCTCGCACGCGAGCTTGGCTTCGTAGATGCGCTGCCGCAGCGATTCCGCGAGCCGCCACGCAGGCGTCTGCATCAGTTCCTCGAGCGCCTGGATGTCCTGCGCCGCGCTCTTGATCTGCGACGCGAGCGGGTCGATCAGCGACGCGTCGCCCTGCGCTTCGGCGACGATCGCCTTCGCCCAGTCGCGGCATGCCTTCGCGAGTTCGTCGGGAGTCCATTCGGAGCGCGACGCGAAGCCGAAGCCGAATTCGCCGGCCTGCCGCATCAGGATCGCGACGACATCCGGAAATTCCTTGTCGAGCGTGCGCTTGGCCCACGCGTACTGGCCGCCCTGCAGCATCCGCTGCACGGCGTGCTCGGTCAGCGGCACCATGTTGTCGAGCAACTTCGCGCGCAGGAAATCCTCGAACGACGGCGTCGCGAATTGCGGGTCGAGTTTCAGCGACACGCGGACGAACGCGTCGTAGTCCTTGCGCAGGGACTCGAGCGTGTCGTCCTTGAGGGAAAGGGTGATCTGGCCCATGAATCGTCTCGATGGCGGCCCGCGCAAGCCGGCGCCGGCGCGGTGCACCGGGACGGGCGCCGCGTCGACTGACCGGTGCGCGCCGAGGCCGGTGGCGGGTCTATCTCTCCTATATCGGCGCACCGGGCGGAAACTTGAGCGCGCGCGATGGAGCGCGCGCTCAGGCGGGCTGCCAGTGCGGCAGCACGACTCCTTGCCACAGGAAGAACACCACGAGCCCGGCCGCGATCGTCACGAGCGGGCGGCGGGTCGCGGCCGACACGAGCACGGCCGCGAGCGCGCCGACGAGCTGCGGATTCCGCCAGGTCAGCTCGGCCGTGCCGCCGTGCGGCGAGACGGTCATCGGTACGATGATCGCGGTCAGCACGGTGACCGGCACGAAGCCGAGCGCGGTCCGCACGAGCGGCGGGAACGTCAGCCGCTCGCCGAACAGGAACAGCGTCGAGCGGATCGCGTACGTGATGGCGGCCATGCCGAGGATCAACAGCGCGTAGCTCACGATGCAGCCTCCGGACGGGAGCCGGCGCGCGTGCGATCGTGCAGCAGCGTGAGCGCGACGCCGATCGCGACGCCGGCGGCGACTGCACCGAGCAGCCCGAGCTTGTAAGGCCAGCCCTGCCAGAAGTACGCGAGCGTGCCGGCCGTGGCGGCCGCCGCGAAGTAGCGCAGCGTGCCGAGCTGCGGGACGACGATCGCGATGAAGGTCGCCGCCATCGCGAAATCGAGGCCGAGCGACTGCAGGCCCGGGAACGCGGTGCCGAAGCCGATGCCCGCGAGCGTCCAGACCTGCCAGTTCAGGTACATCGCGAGCCCGGAGCCGAAAAAGTAGTGGGGGCCGATCGTGCCGGGCGGGTAGTGCCGGTAGTGCCCGTAGGCGACCGCGAACACCTCGTCGGTCATCAACGCGCCGAGCGTCGCGCGCCAGCGCAGCGGCAGGTGTGCGACATAGGGCGCGAGCGTCGCGCTGTACAGCAGGTGGCGCAGGTTCACGATCAGTGTCGTGGCGAGCACGACGGCGAAGCCTGCGCTGCCGGCGATCAGCCCGAGCGCGATGAACTGCGCGGAGCCCGCGAACACGGCGAGCGACATCAGTGCGCCGTGCCATGCGGCGAGCGGGCCGCCGCCGACGAGCGTGCCGAAAATCACGCCGAACGGTGCGGCGCCGATCATCATCGGAATCGTGTCGCGCGCGCCGTCGAGCCATTCGTTGAGCGGGCGGCGCGGGGGCGATGCGGGTGTCTTGTTCAAGAAGCGCTCCTCCATGTGCTGGAGGATAGCGGGCCGGTGGCGAGCCGGCTTGTATGTTCTTGCGCTCGCCCGATAGGAGCGGGGTGCCGGAGTGCCGGCCGGCGCGGGTGGCAGCGCGGCTGACGGCTGCGGGAAGCCGCGTCAGCTTGCCTGCCAGCGCCCGGGGGGCACGCCGAACATCCGTTTGAAATGCCGCGTGAAGTGGCTCTGGTCGACGAAGCCGCTCGCCGCCGCGACATCGGCGACGGGCACGCCCGCGCGCAGCGGCGCCAGCGCACGCTGTAGCCGCAGCTGGTTGCGCCACGCATGCGGCGGCATACCGGCCGTACGCGTGAACAGGCGCGCCGCATGAAACGGCGACAGGCCGGCCGCCTGCGCGACATCGTCGAGCGTTACCGCGGACATCAGATCGGCGGCGAGCCGCTCGCGCATCGCGTTGACGCGCGGTTCGTCGGCCGCGAGCGGCGCTGGTTGCGGCCGCACGTCGGCGTGGCGCGCGATCAGCGTCGACAGCGCGTCGAGCATCGCGGTTTCGGCGGCGAGCGGATCGTAGATGTGCGGCGTGCCGGCCGCCGGAGCGTCGGCCGGTTGCCCGGACGCATGCGCATGCGACGATAGCGCGCGCTCGCTGCCGGCTTCCAGCATCCGGTGTGCGAGCGTGAGCCGGGCCGCGAGATCGGCGTCGCGGATCACGTCGGGGGCGAACCACGGCGCATCCTGCGGGCGGCCCGCGATTGAACTGGCGAGTTCGCGGATGAATTCGACCGGCATGTAGCTGACGCGATAGCACCAGCCCTCGTCGGCGGCACGCGACCCCGTATGCACTTCGCCGGGATTGATCACGGGCACGGTGCCCGTTTCGGCGACATGGCCGGTGCCGCGATAGGTGAAGCGTTCCGCGCCTTCGAGGATCACGGGGATCGTGTACGCGTCGTGCCAGTGGGGCGCGAACGCGTGATCGCGATAGGTGGCCGTGAGGAGATCCGCGTCCGGCACGAGCGGCGTGCGCCAGTAGCGTGCGGAATCGGGAAGGCGGGTGGCGGACATGATCGGGCGCGGCAGCGGTCGAACCGACAGTGTATCGCTCGCGCGCCCGGCGGGTGCGGGCTTACTTGACCGGAATCGTCGTGCCGGCCGGCATCGGCACCGCGGTGACGGCGTTCTTCGGGCTGCCGCTGACGATGCGGTCGCTGTAGGTCAGGTAGACGATCGTGTTGCGTTTCTTGTCGACCACGCGCACGACGTGCAGCGTCTTGAAGATGAACGACATGCGTTCGCTGAACACGTCGGTCTGCTGCTTGAGCGGCTCCTTGAAGCTGATCGGGCCGACCTGCCGGCACGCGATCGACGCTTCGCTCGGATCCTCGGCGACGCCGAGCGTGCCCTTGATCCCGCCGGTGCGGGCGCGCGACACGTAGCAGGTCACGCCGTTCACGACCGGATCGTCATAGGCCTCGACGACCACGCGATCGGAGCCCGTGACGCGGAAATGGGTATTGACGCTGCCGACTTCCTCCGCGTGCGCGAACGGTGCGGCGGCGAATGCGGAGAGCAGGAGGGCGACGGGGGCGAAACGGAGGAGGTGATGCTTCATCGACGGAACCGGATGCGAATGCGGGACAGAGACTCTAGCATGCGCATGACCGGGCCACGAAAAGCGGAACGGTGGAGAGGCGGCCGGAAAAACAAAAGGCCCGTCGAATGACGGGCCTTTTGCTATTTGGCTCCCCGACCTGGGCTCGAACCAGGGACCTACGGATTAACAGTCCGGCGCTCTACCGACTGAGCTATCGGGGAATAAATCGGTACATCTGCGTGTCGTGTTGTCCAACAAAAAACCCGTCCACTTTCAACGGGCCTTTGCGTTTTTGGCTCCCCGACCTGGGCTCGAACCAGGGACCTACGGATTAACAGTCCGGCGCTCTACCGACTGAGCTATCGGGGAACAAACAACAACAGCAGAGAAACGAGATTGTATGGAGCGTTCGCTAACCTGTCAATACCTTGGAGCCGCGGCGCATAAAATTTTTTGCAGTCGCCGCCGTGCGATCAGCGCTCGAGCAGGTGCAGCTTGTCCTGCACGTCCTTCCACTCGTCCGCGTCGGCCGGTGCCGGCTTGGTCTTCGTGATCGACGGCCAGCCCTTCGCCAGCTCGGCGTTCAGCTCGGTGAACTGCTGCTGGTCGCCCGGAACGTCTTCTTCGGCATAGATCGCATTGGTCGGGCATTCGGCGACGCACACGGCGCAGTCGATGCACTCGTCCGGATCGATGGCGAGAAAGTTGGGACCTTCACGGAAGCAATCCACCGGGCACACATCCACGCAATCCGTGTATTTGCACTTGATGCAGCCTTCGGTCACAACGTGAGTCATTAAAACGCTCCTGCTTGGCGGTATATATGGGGTGGCGTTTGCGCCAAAAGCGGCATTGTAACTGAAGCGCAAAACCCGCATGACGTGGTCGGCTATCCGGCTTATATCGTTTCGTGATTAGTTTATGGGATGCGCAAAGCGGATGCCCGCGCGCCGGGCCCGAGCACGACGCGACAGGGCGGCGGGGCGGTTTCATGATGGTCCGGCCCGCATTCGGGTAACATGACCGACAGACCGGGCGGCGCGCGGTGCGCTGGGGCCTGGTCACGATATTGGCGCTGCCGTCATCATGATCATCACTTCGCTGCTCGACACGGATCTCTACAAGTTCACGATGATGCAGGTCGTCCTGCATCACTTTCCCGCTGCAAACGTCGAGTACCGTTTCCGGTGCCGCACGCCCGGCGTCGATCTCGTGCCGTACATCGACGAGATCCGCGACGAGGTGCGCGGCCTGTGCTCGCTGCGCTTTTCCGACGTCGAACTCGACTACCTGCGGCGGATGCGCTTCATCAAGAGCGACTTCGTCGACTTCCTCGCGCTGTTCCACCTGAACGAGAAATACATCTCGATCGCGCCGGCGCCGAAGGGCAACGGCGAGATCGACATCGTGATCGAGGGGCCGTGGCTGCATACGATCCTGTTCGAGATCCCGGTGCTCGCGATCGTCAACGAAGTCTATTTCCGCAACACGCAGCGCGAACCCGACTATCGCGAAGGCCGCGAACGGCTGCGCGAGAAGATCAAGCTGCTCGGCGCGAAGCCCGAATTCGCCGACTGCAAGATCGCCGACTACGGCACGCGCCGGCGCTTCTCGAAGGTCTGGCACGAGGAAGTCGCGCTCACGCTGCGCGACGGGCTCGGCCCGCAGTTCGCGGGCACGAGCAACGTGCTGTACGCGATGAAGCACGACATCACGCCGCTCGGCACGATGGCGCACGAATACCTGCAGGCGTGCCAGGCGCTCGGCCCGCGGCTGCGCGATTCGCAGATCTACGGCTTCGAGATGTGGGCGAAGGAATATCGCGGCGACCTCGGGATCGCGCTGTCGGACGTCTACGGCATGGATGCGTTCCTGAACGACTTCGACATGTACTTCTGCAAGCTGTTCGACGGCGCTCGCCACGATTCGGGCGATCCGTTCGACTGGGGCGAGCGGATGCTGCGCCATTACGAGGCGAACCGGTGCGACCCGCGCACCAAGGTGCTCGTGTTCTCGGACGCGCTCGACATCCCGAAGGTCATGCAGCTGTACGAACGGTTCCGCAACCGCTGCAAGCTCGCGTTCGGCGTCGGCACCAACCTCACCAACGATCTCGGCTACGTGCCGCTGCAGATCGTGATCAAGATGGTTCGCTGCAACGGCCAGCCGGTCGCGAAGCTGTCGGATTCGCCGGGCAAGAGCATGTGCGACGACAAGGCGTATCTCGCGTACCTGCGCCAGGTGTTCGGCATCGCGCAGCCGGTCGAGGAAGACGCGTCGAAGTAGGCGCTGGCCGTTCGGCCGAAGGTGTGTCGCAGCAGGGGTGGCCGGTATAATCCGACGTATTGCACGCCAACGTCACGAGGACCGTTCATGGACACTTCCGCTGCCCGTCGCCAGATCCTCGCGCGCATCCGCGCGGCGCAGGGGTGCGCGGCCGAACCCGACGCAGCGGAGCGCGACGGCGTCGCCGACTATCTCGCCCGTCATCCGCAGGGCCCGCGCCCGCCGGCGCCGGCCGACCTCGTCGCCGCTTTCGTCGACGAAGCGGGGCGCCTGTCGACCACGGTCGACGAAGTCGCGATGCTGGCCGATGTGCCTGCCGCCGCCGCCCGCTATCTTGTCGCTCATGGTTTGCCGGCGCAGGCCATCGCGTGGCGTACGCTGGCCGATCTCGACTGGGCCGGCGCCGGCCTGTCGGTCGAGTGCCGCAAGCCGCGCGACGGCGATCTCGTCGGCCTGACCGGCTGCTTTTGCGCGACCGCCGAAACGGGGTCGCTGGTGTTGCTGTCCGGCCCCGACACTTACGCATCGGCCGGCCTGCTGCCGGAAACCCACATCGCGATCGTGCCGGCGTCGCGCATCGTCGCCGGTCATGAAGACGCGTTCGCGCTGATTCGCGCGGAACGCGGCGAACTGCCGCGCGCGGTCAATTTCGTGTCGGGCCCGTCGCGCACGGGCGACATCGAGCAAACGATCATTCTGGGCGCGCACGGCCCGTACCGCGTGCACGCGATCGTCGTACGGGGCGCATGACGCGCCCGCCGCATTCACCCCTACTCGAACAAGGAAGTTCTGCATGAAACGACATGCCGCCTGGGCGGGCATGGCGTCGGGAATCGCGCTTGGCGCCGCTCCCGCGCTTGCATCGGCCGCCACGCTCGACGGTGCCACGCTGTCCGCGCTCTGGGGTATCCCGTTCGCCGGGATCCTGCTGTCCATCGCGTTGTTCCCGCTCGTCGCCCCCGTGTTCTGGCATCACCACTTCGGCAAGATCGCCGCCGGCTGGGCGATCGTGTTCCTGGCGCCGTTCGCGGTCGCGTTCGGCGCCGGCACCGCGTTCGGCACGCTCGTGCATGCGCTGCTCGAGGAATACATTCCGTTCATCGTGCTGCTCACCGCGCTCTATACGGTCGCGGGCGGCATCTGCGTGAACGGCAACCTGCATGGTTCGCCGAAGCTGAATACCGCGATTCTCGCGCTCGGCACGCTGCTCGCGAGCGTGATGGGCACGACGGGCGCCGCGATGCTGCTGATCCGGCCGCTCCTGCGCGCCAACGACAACCGCAAGCATGTCGTGCACGTCGTGATCTTCTTCATCTTCCTCGTCGCGAACGCGGGCGGCTCGCTGTCGCCGCTCGGCGATCCGCCGCTGTTCCTCGGTTTCCTGAACGGCGTGAGCTTCTTCTGGACGACCACGCACCTCGCGCTGCCGATGCTGTTCATCTGCGTGGTGCTGCTGACGCTGTTCTTCGCGCTCGATACGTACTTCTACCGGAAGGGCGGCGAGGAGCGGCCGGCCGCGCTCGATCCGACGCCCGACGGCGCGGCGCTGTCGATCGACGGCAAGATCAACTTCGTGCTGCTGGCGGCCGTGATCGCGCTCGTGCTGATGAGCGGCGTGTGGAAGCCGGGCATCGCGTTCGACGTGTGGGGCACGCACGTTGCGCTGCAGAATCTCGTGCGCGACGTCGCGCTCGCGGTGGTGACGCTCGCGTCGCTCGCACTGACGCCGCGTTCCGCGCGCGAGGGCAACGCGTTCAACTGGGCGCCGATCGAGGAAGTCGCGAAGCTGTTCGCGGGCATCTTCGTGACGATCGCGCCAGTGATCGTGATCCTGCGTGCGGGCGCGGACGGCGCGTTCGCACAGATCGTCCATCTCGTCACGGGGCCCGACGGCAAGCCGATCGACGCGATGTACTTCTGGGCGACGGGCATCCTGTCGTCGTTCCTCGACAACGCGCCAACCTATCTCGTGTTCTTCAACCTCGCCGGCGGCGATGCGCAGACGCTGATGACGACCGGCGCGTCGACGCTCGCCGCGATTTCCGCCGGCGCGGTGTTCATGGGCGCGAACAGCTATATCGGCAATGCGCCGAACTTCATGGTGAAGGCGATCGCCGAATCGCGCGGCGTGAAGATGCCGAGCTTCTTTGCGTACCTCGGTTGGGCGCTCGTCGTGCTGATGCCGGTATTCCTGCTGACGTCGTGGCTTTTCTTCCCGGCGTAAGCTGACGATTTTCAACCCCGAGCGGGCGGTCCCGGCGGCGCACGGCGCTACGACCCGTCCGCGGCATGCGGAGATGGCGATGCAGAAGATCCTGGTCGCGCGTCCGATTTTTCCGGACGTGATCGAACGGCTCAAGCAGTATTTCGAAGTCGACTGGAACGACCGCGACGCGCTCGCGCCCGACGCGCTCGCCGCGCGTCTGGCCGACAAGGACGGCGCGCTGACGGCCGGCGATCCGGTCGGCGCGGCAACGCTCGCGGCGGCGCCGCGCCTGCGTGTCGTGGCGAACATGGCGGTCGGCTACAACAACTTCGACATGACCGCGTTCAACGCGGCGAACGTGCTCGGCACCAACACACCCGACGTGCTGAACGAGTCGACCGCCGATTTCGGCTGGGCGCTGATGATGGCCGCCGCGCGCCGGATCGCCGAATCCGAACACTGGTTGCGCGCCGGTCACTGGCAGAAGTGGGCGTACGACGGCTTCCTCGGCACCGACATCTACGGCTCGACGCTCGGCGTCATCGGGATGGGCCGCATCGGCCAGGCGCTCGCGCGCCGCGCGCGCGGCTTCGGGATGCAGGTGATCTATCACAACCGGTCGCGGGTCGCGCCCGAGATCGAGGCCGAGCTGAATGCCGAATACGTGTCGAAGGATGCGCTGCTCGCGCGCGCCGATCATGTCGTGCTCGTGCTGCCGTACACGAAAGAGAACCATCACACGATCGGCGCGGCCGAGCTCGCGAAGATGAAACCCACGGCGACGCTGACCAACATCGCGCGCGGCGGGATCGTCGATGATGGGGCGCTGGCCGCCGCGCTGCGCGACGGGACGATCGCCGCGGCCGGCCTCGACGTGTACGAGGGCGAGCCGGCCGTGCATCCGGCGCTGCTCGAGGTGCCGAACGTCGTGCTGACGCCGCATATCGCGAGCGCGACCGAAAAGACCCGCCGCGCGATGGCGAATCTCGCCGCCGACAACCTGATCGCCGCGCTGGGCGAGGGGCCGCGTGCGGGGCAGCCGCCGAATCCGATCAACCCTGACGTGATCGGGAAGCCGCGCGCATGACGATGACGTTGTTGCTTGCGGCGGTCGTCGTGCTGGCCGTCGCGCTCGCGGTGGCGATCGTCGCGCTCGTGCGCGGCGGCGGCGGCCACGACGATGCGGCCGTGCTCGGCGACCAGATCGAGGATGCCGCGCATGCGCAGGCGCGCGCGGTCGAGCGGCTCGAGCGCGAATTACGCGGCGAGATCGTCGAAAACGCACGCGGCTCGCGTACCGAGCTGGCCGGCAGCTTTGCCCAGTTGCAGCAGACGCTCGCCGCGCAACTGACGAGCGTGGCGACCGTGCAGAACAACCAGATCGAAGGTTTCGCGCAGCAGCTCGGCAAGCTCGTCGCCGGCAACGCGCAGCAGTTCGACGCGATGCGCGAGAGCGTGCAGCGCCAGGCTCAGCAGGCGCGCGAGGAACAGACGGGCGCGCTCCGGCTGTTCGGCGACACGTTGAACCGGCAGCTCACGCAACTGACCGAGGCGAACGATCGCCGGATCGGCGAAGTGCGTGCGACGCTCGAACAGCGGCTGAAGGAAATCGAGACGAACAACGCGGCGAAGCTCGAGGAGATGCGCCGCACCGTCGACGAGAAGCTGCACGCGACGCTCGAGCAGCGGCTCGGCGAATCGTTCAAGCTCGTGTCGGACCGGCTCGAGCAGGTGCATCGCGGGCTCGGTGAGATGCAGACGCTCGCGGCCGGCGTCGGCGACCTGAAGAAGGTGCTGACCAACGTGAAGACGCGCGGCACCTGGGGCGAGGTGCAGCTCGAGGCGCTGCTCGAACAGATGCTGACGCCCGACCAGTACGCGAAGAACGTCGCGACGGTGCCGAAGAGTACCGAGCGCGTCGAATTCGCGATCCGGCTGCCGGGCCGCGATGCCGGCACGCGCGACGCAGCGCCGGTGTGGCTGCCGATCGACGCGAAATTCCCGCGCGAAGACTACGAGCGGTTGATCGACGCGCAGGAGCGCGCCGATGCGGTGGCCGTCGAGGAAGCGGCGCGTGCGCTCGAAGCGCGGGTGCGGATGGAAGCGCGCACGATCGCCGAGAAGTACGTCGCGCCGCCGCACACGACCGATTTCGCGCTGCTGTTCCTGCCGACCGAGGGGCTCTATGCGGAGATCCTGCGCCGTCCGGGGCTGACCGACCTGTTGCAGCGCGACTATCGCGTGACGGTCGCCGGGCCGACCACGCTCACCGCGCTGCTGAACAGCCTGCAGATGGGGTTCCGCACGCTCGCGATCGAGCAGCGCTCGAGCGAGGTGTGGCAGGTGCTCGGCGCGGTCAAGACGGAGTTCGGCAAGTTCGGCGACGTGCTCGCGCGCACGAAGGCGCAGCTCGAAACGGTGACGCGCTCGATCGAGTCGGCCGAGCAGCGCACGCGCGTGATGAGCCGCAAGCTGAAGCAGGTCGAGGCGCTGCCGGGCGACGCCGCGGCCGGGCTGCTCGGCGCGGAAGAGGCCGACGGCGCCGATGCGGACGACGCGTGACGCGCGTTGCCGGCAGCCGCCGGACGGAAAAAACGGGCGCCGCGGCGCCCGTTTTCTGTTGCAGCGATCGCCGGCGCGGCCGGCTCGCGCTCACTGCGCGGCGAGCGTGTCCAGCGCGTCGCCCGTCACGCGGACGATGCGCCACTCCGGCAGCACGGTTGCGCCCATCTTCTCGTAGAAATCGATCGCCGGCTGGTTCCAGTCGAGGACCGACCATTCGAAGCGCGCGCAACGGCGCTCGACGGCGAGTGCCGCGAGATGACGCAGCATCGCGGTGCCCAGGCCCGTGCCGCGCTGCGACGGCTGCACGTACAGATCCTCGAGATAGAGCCCGCGGCGGCCGAGGAACGTCGAATAGTTGTGGAAGAACAGCGCATACGCGACGATCGCGCCGTCGCGCTCGGCCACCAGCGCTTCGGCAGCCGGGTGTTCGCCGAACAGCGCGTCGGCGAGATCGGCTTCGGTCGCGACGAACAGCGCCGTGAGCTTCTCGAACTCGGCCAGCTCGCGCATCAGCGCGAGGATCGCGCCGACGTCGCGCGGGTCGGCCGCGCGGATCAGCGGCGTGCCGCTCACGCTTCCTCCGGCGGATCGGACAGCACGATCTCGATGCCGCCGAAGCGCGACGCGACCCAGTTGTACGCATGGCACGCGATCCACAGCAGCACGAAACCGAGGATCGCGTTCAGCAGCAGCGCGCTCAGGATCGTGCTCAACTCGACCATCCCGTAACGGATATACGCGACGAGAATGCCGAGCAGCACGATCGGCACGCTGAACGTCAGGTAGACGAGGATCAGCGCCTTTGCGGTCTGCCCCGCGGCGATCGACGAGATTTGTTTCTTCATGTGCGGATTGCCCCCGTAGTGATGTACCGATTGGAATTCAGATCAGGCCGTCGAGCGGCAGGATGTCGACCGGGGCGCCCGCGTCGACTGCCGCGGTATCGTGGCCCAGGACGATGAAACAGTTGGCGGCGGCGAGACCGCTCAGCGACGCGGAGCTTTGCGATCCGGCCGGCGCGACGTGCCATTGGCCGTCGGCGGCGCGCGTCGCGATGCCGCGCAGGTATTCGGTGCGGCCGGGACGCGTCTTCAACGGCTGCGTACTGAGCGCCGTGTACATGGCCGGCGGCAGCGTCTGCGCGCCGGCCAGCGTCAGGAGCGCGGGGCGCACGATCGCGTAAAACGTCACGGCGGAGGCGACCGGATTGCCGGGCAGCCCGAAGAACAGCGCGTGGCCGGCGCCGTCGCCCGCGCGTGTGAGCGTGCCGCACGCGAGCGGCCGGCCGGGCCGCAGCGCGAGGCTCGCGAACGTCACGTCGCCGAGCCGCGCCATCACGTCGCGCGTGAAGTCGGCTTCGCCGACCGACACGCCGCCCGACGTGATGACCGCATCGGCTTGCGCGGCGATGGCGTCGCGCAATGCGGCTTCGAGCGCGACCGGGTCGTCCCGGACGATCCCGAGATCGATCGCATCCACGTGCAGCCGTTCGAGCATCGCGATCAGCATGCCGCGATTGCTGTCGTACAGCGCGCCGCGGCCGAGCGGTTCGCCGGGCGCGCGCAACTCGTCGCCGGTCGAGAACACGGCGACGCGCACGCGCCGGCGCACCGTGACGTCGGTGATGCCGAACGAGGCGAGCAGGCCGAGATCGGACGGCCGCAGGATGCGGCCCGCGGCGAGCGCACAGGCGCCGCGCGCGAGATCCTCGCCGGCCTGGCGGCAGTTCGCGCCGCGCGCGACGTCGTGCGCGGCGAAGCGGATCGTGTCGCCGTCGACGCGCACGCGTTCCTGCGGAATCACCGTGTCGCATCCAGCCGGCATCGGCGCGCCCGTCATGATGCGCACGCATGCACCGGACGCCACGGCGCCGTCGAACGGATGGCCGGCGAACGCGGTGCCGGCGACCGGCATCGCGACCTCGCCCTGCGCCGACGCGAGTGCCGCACTGCTGCCGTCGAACGCATAGCCGTCCATCGCCGAGTTGTCGTACGCGGGAATGTCGAACGGCGCGCTCACGTCGGCCGCGAGCACGCGGTCGAGCGCATCGCGCAGCGCCACCGTGTCGCACGCGTCGACCGGCGCCGCGAAGCGGCACGCGAGCGCCTGCGCGTCGGCGAGCGACAGCGGGGCATCGGGGTCGGGTGCGGTTCGGGAAGCGGGCGAGGATTGCGTGATCATCAGTCGGACTGCGCCGCAAGGCGTATCGGGTTCGTGGCCGGTGGCGCGAGGAGGGTGCCTGGGCGCGGGTTTCGCGTGCGGCGGGCGCCGGGCGGGAACGGCACGGCGCCGTCAGCGGCGGGCCAGCGCGGCGAGTTCCTGCCAGGAGTTGGCATTGTAAAACGCACGCTCGTCGCGAAACTCGACTTCGACCGTCTTGTGGCGTGCGTACCACGCACGCACCTTGCGGTCGCCGGCCGCGAGCCGGGCGGCCAGGTCGTCGGCCAGCGACGTGCGCAGCAGCGCGAACGTCGGCTGCGGCGAACGCATCTGCTGCGCGTCGACGGTAATCGCCATCGCGATGTCGGCCTGCTGCGCGTCGAGCGCCGCATGCAGCCGCGCGACGAGGTCGGCGGGCAGATAGGGCGTATCGCATGGCGAGCACGCGACCAGCGGCGCGCGCGCCGCGCGCATGCCGGCAAGCAGGCCCGCGAGCGGCCCGGGGAAGTCGGGCGTTTCATCCGCGACGATGCGCGCGTCGAACGGCGCACCGAGTTCGGCATAGCGATCGGCATGCCGATTCGCGCTGATCAGCGTCTCGTCGACCTGCGGCGACAGCCGGCGCAGCACGTGCAGCGCGAGCGGCGTACCGTCGAGCAGTTGCAGGCCCTTGTCGACGCCGTCCATGCGGGTCGCGCGCCCGCCTGCGAGCAGCAGGCCGGCGATCGACGGAGAGGCGGGAGCGGGCATCGTGCGCGGACGGAAAGGGCGGCGTGCGTCAGCCGCCGATATACGACATTTCGACGCGCTTGCCGGCGCCGTCGGGCGCGCCGTCGGCCGGCGCGCTGCCGCGCAGCTGCGAATAGCGGTCGGTGCGCGCCTGCCAGATGCGGGCGATCGCGGTCGCGATCTCGGCATCGCTCGCGCCGCCGCGCACGAGCGCGCGCAGGTCATGGCCGGTCGACGCGAACAGGCACAGGTACAGCTTGCCTTCGGTCGACAGCCGCGCGCGCGTGCAGTCGCCGCAGAAGGCCTGCGTGACGCTCGAGATCACGCCGATCTCGCCGCTGCCGTCCGCATAGCCCCAGCGCTGCGCGGTTTCGGCTGCCGTGTGCGGCTCGAGCGGCACGAGCGGGAAGTGTTCGGCGATGCGCGCGACGACGTCCGCCGACGGCAGCACCTCGGTCATGTTCCAGCCGTTCGACGTGCCGACGTCCATGTATTCGATGAAGCGCAGGATCACGCCGGTGCCGCGGAACCGCTCGGCCATCGGCAGGATCTCGCTGTCGTTGGTGCCGCGCTTCACGACCATGTTGACCTTGACCGGCGCGAGGCCCGCGGCCTGCGCGGCGAAGATGCCGTCGAGCACGTCGGCGCTCGCGAACTCGGCATCGTTCATGCGCTTGAACAGCGTATCGTCGAGCGCATCGAGGCTGACCGTGACGCGCGTGAGCCCGGCGTCCTTCAGCGCGCGCGCCTTGCGCGCGAGCAGCGAGCCGTTGGTCGTCAGCGTCAGGTCGAGCGGGCGGCCGGCGTGCGTCGTCAGGCGCGCGAGCCGCTCGATCAGGAATTCGAGGTTCTTGCGCAGCAACGGCTCGCCGCCCGTGATGCGGATCTTCTCGACGCCGTGTGCGACGAAGAGCCGCGCCACGCGCTCGATTTCCTCGTGCGTGAGCAGCGCGCTGTGCGGCAGGAACGGGTAGTCCTTGTCGAAGACCGCACGCGGCATGCAGTACACGCAACGGAAGTTGCAGCGGTCCGTCACCGAAATGCGCAGGTCGCGCAGCGGCCTGGCGAACGTGTCGGCCAGCGTGCCGTCGGGGGCATGCGCGACGCCGGAGACGTCCGGCATCCCGCTGACGTCGGCGAGGGGAATGATGCGTCGGGACATGTTGGAAGAAGTGCGAACCAGACTGCTATTTTAGCCGCAACCGGCCGGCGGGGCCGGGGGGCGGAAACCCGCAGCGCGGACATGAAAAAGCCCGCCGGAGGCGGGCTTTTCCTGGTCGTGCGATGCGCCGTTCAGTGGTGCGTCGTTTCGACCTGCTGCATCGGGGCCGTATCGGCCGGCGGCAGCACCTTGCGTTCGCGCGGCACGCGGGCCGGGCGCGGGAGTCGCGACGCGGCTTCCTGCGCGGCCGCGAACTTGTCGGCGTCCGTGTTCACCCAGACGAGACCGGCCTGCTCCAGCACGACATCCAGGCTCGCCGAAGCGGGCGCGGCTGCCGGTTGTGCGGGGGCAGGAGCCGGCGTCGGTGCCGGGGCCGGTGCAGCGACGGCCTCGGCCGGTGCTGCCTCGACAGGCGCTGCTTCGACCGGTGCCGGTTCGACTGCCACCGGAGCGGCTTCGATCGCGGCGGCCGGTGCGACTTGCTCGACCGGCGCGGCTTGCGGCGCCTCGACAGCGGCCGGAGCGGCTGCCGGCACTTCGAACGCATCGGTCGGCGACACGGCGACCGGCGCCGGGCCCGCTTCCGCGACTGCCGGTGCGACCGGTGCCGGTTCCGCTGCCTGGACGGCGACGACGGGCTCGACCGGGGCGGCCGGAGCCACTTCGGCGTGTGCCGGTGCCGGCTGCGCTTCGACAGCGGCCGGTGCGGCATGCTGCTCGACGACGGCTTCCACGGCGACCGCGCTTGCCACGGCCGCGACGACTGCCGGTGCGGCCGTGCGGGCCGGTTCGGCTGCGACCGGTGCGTCCGGCGTCACGGCTTGCGCCGCGACTTCGCCTTCGGCGCCTTGCTCGGCCTGGTCGACTGCGCCGTCTTCCTCGCGCTCGCGACGACCGCCGCGGCGGCCGCGACGGCGACGGCGGCGTTCTTCGCCGTCACGTGCGCCGGCTTCCGCATCGGCTGCCAGTTCCGCGCCGGGCAGGGCTTCTGCAACAGCCTGGTCGGTTTCCGGTTCCGGATGGTTTTCGCCGCGGGTGACGGTTTCGAGCGTGGCCGCATGCTGGGTCGGCTTGCGGCGTTCGCCGCGCTCGCGACGCTCGCCGCGTTCCTGGCGCTCGCCACGGCCGGCTGCTTCGACGCCTTCCGGCTGTTCGACACGCTCGCGCGGTTCGCGGTTTTCGCGCGGTTCGCGCGGCTCACGGCCTTCACGCGGCTCGCGACCTTCGCGCGGCTCGCGACCTTCGCGCGGGCCACGGCCCTCGCGACCTTCGCGACCCTCACGGTTTTCGCGGCCTTCGCGCAGCTCACGGCCCTCGCGCGGCTCACGGCCTTCACGCGGTTCGCGCACTTCCTTGCCTTCGCGTTCCTGGCGTTGCGGCTGGCCACGGCCTGCGGCTGCCTGGTCGCGGCCGCCTTGCGCCTGCTGGGCGCCGCCGCGACGGTTGCGATTGCGATCGCCGCCGCGCTGCTCGGTCTTTTCGGTGCGCTCGCGAGCCGGACGGGCTGCCTGCTCCTTCGCCGGAGCCGGCGCGACCGGTGCGGGCGCCGGTGCCGGCGATACGCCGAACAGGCCCTTCAGCCAGCCGATGAAGCCACCGCTTGCCGCGGCGACGGGCGCCGGGGCTGCAACGACGGGCTCGACCGGACGCTGCGGAGCCGGGCTCGGTGCCGGACGCTCGGGCGTGATGCCCTTGACCGCGGCTTCCTGCTTCGGCTTCACTTCGGCCGCCCGCTTGCTGTAGCCGGTTTCCGACTCGAGCTCGCGGGCCGCTTCCTCGGCCATCTTCCAGGACGCGCGCGGATCGTCGAGGCGTGCGTCGTCGTGACGCAGGCGCTCGAGCTTGTAGTGCGGCGTATCGAGGTGCTTGTTCGGGATCAGCACGATGCCGACCTTGAAGCGCGACTCGATCTTGTTGATTTCCTGACGCTTTTCGTTCAGCAGGAAGGCGGTCACCTCGACCGGCACCTGGCAGTGGATCGCCGCGGTGTTTTCCTTCATCGCTTCTTCCTGAATGATCCGCAGGACCTGCAGCGCGGACGATTCGGTATCGCGGATGTGGCCGGTGCCGTTGCAGCGCGGGCACGTCACGTGGCTGCCTTCCGACAGCGCCGGACGCAGGCGCTGGCGCGACAGCTCCATCAGGCCGAAGCGGGAGATCTTGCCCATCTGCACGCGCGCACGGTCGTGCTTGAGCGCGTCCTTCAGGCGTTGCTCGACTTCACGCTGGCTCTTCGCCGATTCCATGTCGATGAAATCGATCACGATCAGGCCGCCAAGGTCGCGCAGGCGCAGCTGGCGGGCGACTTCGTCGGCCGCTTCGAGGTTCGTGCGGGTGGCCGTCTCCTCGATGTCCGCACCCTTGGTCGCGCGCGCCGAGTTCACGTCGATCGCGACGAGCGCTTCGGTGTGGTCGATCACGATCGCGCCGCCGGACGGCAGCGGGACCGTGCGCGAGTACGCGGTCTCGATCTGGTGCTCGATCTGGAAGCGGGAGAACAGCGGCACGTCGTCGTGATAGCGCTTCACTTTCGCGACGTTGTCCGGCATCACGATGTCCATGAACGCACGGGCCTGATCATGGATTTCGTTCGTATCGATCAGGATTTCGCCGATATCCGGCTGGAAATAGTCCCGGATCGCGCGAATCACGAGGCTCGATTCCAGATAGATCAGCATCGGCTGGCCGGCGTTGCCGCTTTGCGAAGCGGCCTCGATCGCGCGCCACAGTTGCAGCAGGTAGTTCAGGTCCCACTGCAGTTCCTCGGCGCTGCGGCCGATGCCCGCGGTACGGGCGATCATGCTCATGCCGTCGGGAATCTCCAGCTGCGCCATGGTTTCGCGCAGTTCCTGGCGCTCGTCGCCTTCGATCCGGCGCGACACACCGCCGCCGCGCGGATTGTTCGGCATCAGCACGAGGTAGCGGCCGGCGAGCGAGATGAAGGTGGTGAGGGCGGCGCCCTTGTTGCCACGTTCTTCCTTTTCGACCTGGACGATCAGCTCCTGGCCTTCGCGCAGGGCATCCTGAATGCGCGCGGAGCGCATGTCGATGCCGTCCTTGAAGTACTGGCGGGCGACTTCCTTGAACGGCAGGAAGCCGTGGCGGTCTTCGCCGTAGTTGACGAAGCACGCTTCGAGCGACGGCTCGATACGGGTGATGACACCTTTGTAGATATTGCCTTTGCGCTGTTCGCGCCCGGCGGTTTCGATGTCGATGTCGATGAGCTTTTGCCCATCGACGATGGCGACGCGCAGCTCCTCCTGCTGCGTCGCATTGAACAGCATGCGTTTCATGAACGACTCCAGGCGGCTCCGCTGCCGGCGCCTCGCGGTTGTCAGTCGCGAGGGCGGGAACGACGGCAGGCCGCACCTTGTTGTGTTGTCACGAGCACGCTGGAGCGGGAACGCTGGCGGGGAGAATTGCCTGAAGAGGCGCTTGGGCCCGAAAGACGGGGCCGGCGGCCATAGGGCACCTGCGAATACGGCTTCAAAGCACGGCGTTCACACACCGCACGCTGCAAAAGCGCGCTAAGCCTGATCCGGGCATTGCCACGGGCGCGCGCAATGCGTCGCGCGCGCCGACGGGCGGCAGATGCTGCGGCTTGGGCCGCAGCGGGGAGTATCGAATCCAGCCCGACTTTCCCGCTTGGGGTGTACTTCCCTGGTTTGACGTCGCCAAGCCCCGCACGCTTCGCGGGGCCAAATCGGGCGCAACGCCGTAATTTTCGCAACCGGCAGCCTGCGGACGCACTTCGCGCCGTCGGGCTGCCGATCAAATTCTTTTCAACCAACTTTCCGTTACCGCGGCGCCTTGCCGACCGAATCCGCCTGTGGGCGCGATCCTTGCCGACGGGCGGCGCCGTGCGTGCAACTTGCTGCTTCTCTTTGATTAGGGGCGAGCAGCGGACCCCCGGCGCAAGTAAAATAGCAGTTTGCGCTTGCGCCTTGCCCGATTCAGCCGGGGCTGGCCGAACAGGCCACCCACAACGTCAGGCTGGGCAAAATTATATTCAGTATGAATGAGTTAGGCAAAATATCCCAGAATTCGGTCGCAAGCGGCCAGGTATCGATGATCGAGATCGACGAAAACTCGGCCGGTCAGCGGATCGACAATTTCCTGTTGCGCGTCTGTAAAGGCGTGCCGAAAAGCCATATTTACCGGATCCTCCGCAGCGGCGAAGTGCGCGTCAACAAGGGCCGGATCGACGCCCAGTACCGCCTCGCACTGGGCGACCTCGTCCGCGTGCCGCCGGTGCGGGTGGCGGCGGCCGACCTCGCGCGCGCCGACACGCCCGTCGTGCCGCCCGCGAATTTCGACGTGCTGTACGAGGACGACGCGATGCTCGTCATCGACAAGCCGGCCGGGGTCGCGGTCCACGGCGGCAGCGGCGTCGCGTTCGGCGTGATCGAGCAGATGCGCCAGTCGCGCCCGCGCGCGAAATTCCTCGAACTGGTGCACCGGCTCGACCGCGAGACGTCCGGGATCCTGATGCTCGCGAAGAAGCGCACGGCGCTCGTGGGCCTGCACGAGCAGATTCGCGAGAACAGGATGGACAAGCGCTACTTCGCGTGCGCGCACGGCGAATGGCAGCCCGACTGGGGCCGGCGCCGCGCGGTGAAGGCGCCGCTGTTCAAGTATTCGACCCCGGAAGGGGAGCGCCGCGTGCGCGTGCAGGACGACGGGCTGGCATCGCATACGGTGTTCAACCTCGTCGACCGCTGGTCCGACTATGTGCTCGTCGAAGCGGAACTCAAAACGGGTCGGACCCATCAGATCCGGGTGCACCTCGCGCATCTTGGCCTGCCGATCGCCGGCGACGCCAAGTACGGCGATTTCGCACTGAACAAGGCGCTGGCGCGCGCGAACGCGCAGCCGTCGCTGAAGCGGATGTTCCTGCATGCGCACCGGCTGAAGCTCGCTCACCCGCTGACCGGCGAGGCGCTGCAGTTCGATGCGCCGCTGCCGGCCGAATGCCGGCGCTTTCTCGATCAACTCAGCGCATTGCGCGATAACGCCTGAACCGCATGGCTCGACAGCAATTTGACCTGATCGTCTTCGACTGGGACGGCACGCTGATGGATTCGACTGCGCACATCGCGCACAGCATCCAGGCCGCATGCCGCGATCTCGGCCTGCCCACGCCGTCCGACGAGGCGTCCCGCTACGTGATCGGCCTCGGCCTGCGCGATGCGCTGAAGATTACAGCTCCGACCCTCGATCCATCCGACTATCCGCGGCTGGCGGAGCGTTATCGCTATCACTACCTGCTGGACGACCAGCGCATCGAACTGTTCGCCGGCGTGCGCGAGCTGCTCGCGGAATTGCGCGATACGGGCTATCTGCTCGCGGTCGCGACCGGCAAGGGGCGGGTCGGGCTGAACCGCGTGCTCGACCAGTCGAAGCTCACGAGCCTGTTCGACGCGACGCGCTGCGCGGACGAGACGTTCTCGAAGCCGCACCCGGCGATGCTGCATGAACTGTCTCGCGAATTGGGGCAGGATCTTGCGCGCACCGTGATGATCGGCGACACCACCCACGACCTGCAGATGGCCGCCAGCGCGGGGGCGGCCGGCGTCGGCGTCTCGTACGGCGCGCACACGGCCGATGCGCTGGCGGCGCTCACGCCGCGCTTCGTCGCGCCGGACGTCGGCGCGCTGGCCGCATGGCTGCGGGAGCACGCATGAGTGCGGCGCCGGACGCCGTGCGCGTGTGCGCATCGAGCGCGCTGACCGACGGCGGCGCCGGCGTGCGCGTCGACGCGACGCTGCGCGGCGAACAGGCCGTCGTGTTCTTCGTGCGCTATGACGGCCGCGCCTACGGCTACCTGAACCGCTGCGCGCATGTGCCGATGGAGCTCGACTGGGCCGAAGGGCAGTTCTTCGAGTCGTCGGGCCTCTATCTGATGTGCGCGACGCACGGCGCGATCTACGCGCCGGATACCGGCAAGTGCGTCGGCGGCCCGTGCCGCGGCGGCCGCCTGCGGCCGGTCGAGGTCGACGAGCGCGACACGCCCGACGGCCGTGCGGTATTCTGGGTGCCCGATGCGGATCTGCATCCTGCCACTCCCGCCACGACCGACTGACGACACCGCTGCATGGCCGACCAACCGAATTCCCCGGATTCCTCCTCCCGTCCCGACAACCGTGAACCGAGCTGGGAGCGCGCGGCGCTCGAGCGGATCGCGCTTGCGGCCGTCAAGGAGCAGCGCGCGGCACGGCGCTGGAAGATCTTCTTCCGCTTCGCGTTTCTCGGCGTGTTCGTGCTGTTCGCGTTCGCGCTGATCGATTTCTCGAGCGATTCGAAGTTCTCGTCGAGCGGGCGGCATACGGCGCTCGTGACGATCGACGGCGAGATCGCGGCCGGCGTCAACGCGAACGCCGAGGACATCAACACGGCGCTCGACGCCGCGTTCGACGACGACGGCACGGTCGGCGTCGTGCTGCGGATCAACAGCCCGGGCGGCAGCCCGGTGCAGGCCGGCATGGTCTACGACGAGATCCGGCGGTTGCGCGGCAAGTATCCGGACAAGCCGCTGTACGTCGTCGTGACCGACATGTGCGCGTCGGGCGGCTATTACATCGCGTCCGCGGCCGACAAGATCTTCGTCGACAAGGCGAGCATCGTCGGGTCGATCGGCGTGCTGATGGACGGCTTCGGCTTCACCGGGCTGATGGGCAAGCTCGGCGTCGAGCGGCGCCTGCATACGTCGGGCGAAAACAAGGGCTTCTACGATCCGTTCTCGCCGGAAACGCCGAAGATGGACGCGCACGCGCAGGCGCTGCTCGACCAGGTGCATGCGCAGTTCATCAAGGCGGTGAAGGATGGCCGCGGCAAGCGGCTGCACGAGACGCCCGACATGTTCTCCGGCCTGTTCTGGACCGGCGAGAAGAGCGTCGAGCTCGGGCTCGCCGACGGCTACGGCACGACCGACACGGTCGCGCGCGACGTGCTGAAGGCGCCGGATCTGGTCGACTACACGGTGAAGGAAAGCCTGACGAATCGTGTCGCGCGCAAGTTCGGCGCGGCCGTCGGGGGCGCCGCGATGAAGGCGCTGACGGCCGGCGGCGCGTCGGTCAGCCTGCGCTGACGGCTGACGGCTGACGGCTGACGGCGCCAACCGGCGGGCCGCGATGGCCCGCCTTTCACTTTCATCAGTTAGAGCCGATCGCCATTCGCGGCATCAGTTCGCGAGCAGCAGGAAGATCGCGGGGCGCTTCTGCAGATTCGGCGCAGGCGCTTTTTTCCAGTCCGCCACCGTGCGGCTCGCGATCGTCTCGGTCGCGAGGGTCAGGTCGGCCGCGACGCAGATCTGCGTCGACGGCGCGCAGGTCGCGACCAGCGTGTCGAGCATCGCGTGATTCCGGTACGGCGTTTCGATGAAGATCTGCGTCTGGCGCGCCTTGCGCGACAGTTGCTCGAGTTCGCGCAGGCGTTTCGCGCGCGCGGCGGCATCGACCGGCAGGTAGCCGTTGAACGCGAAACTCTGGCCGTTCAGGCCCGACGCCATCAGCGCGAGCAGGATCGAACTCGGCCCGACGAGCGGCACGACCTTCACGCCGCGCTCGTGCGCGCGGCGCACCAGCAGCGCGCCGGGGTCGGCGACGGCCGGGCAGCCGGCCTCCGACACGAGGCCGGCGTCCGCGCCGGCCAGCACGGGCGCGAGCAGCCGGTCGATGGCGCCGGCCGGCGTATTGACGTTCAGCTCGCTGATCTCGATTTCCTGGATCGGGCGGGTCGTGCCGATCTTCTTCAGAAACGCGCGGGTCGTTTTCGCGTTCTCGCCGATGTAATAGCCGAGCGTGCCGGCGCGCGCCTGCACGGCGGCGGGCAGCACGGCGGCGAGCATCGATTCGTCGCCTTCGCCGAGCGTGTTCGGGACAAGATAAAGCGTGCCGGCGGTCATGCGCGGTCTCCTCGGGTGATGGCAAGCAGCGGGTAGTCGGCGGCGCGCAGCATCCGCGTGAGGGCGATCAGCGGCAGGCCGACGAGCGCGGTCGGGTCGTCCGAGTCGATCGCGTCGAGCAGTGCGATGCCGAGCCCTTCGGATTTCGCGCTGCCGGCCACGTCGTACGGCGTTTCCGCGCGCAGGTAGGCGTCGAGTTCGGCCTCGGGCAGCGAACGGAAGCGCACGTGCGTGACGATGTCCTCGACCTGTGCTTCGTCGGTGCGGCTGTCGTACAGGCAGAGCGCGCTGTGGAATTCGACTTCGCGGCCCTGCATCGACACGAGTTGCGCGAGCGCGCGCTCATGCGTGCCGGGCTTGCCGATCTGGTGCCCGTCGAAGGTCGCGACCTGGTCCGACCCGATCACGAGCACGCCGTCCGGCGCGTCGATCGTCGCGGCCACGGCGCGCGCCTTCGCGCCAGCGAGACGCAGCGCGGTCGCGGCCGGCGTTTCGCCGGCGAGCGGGGTTTCGTCGAGGTCGGGCGACATGACGTCGAACGGTACGCCGAGGCGCTCGAGGAGCGCGCGGCGGTAGCGGGAACTGGAGGCAAGAATCAGCCGCGGCGGGCGGCAAACGGTATCCGGCATGGTCGGTTGGATCGGTGAGTCGTCAGGTGTGGCGCGGCGTTGCGCGGACGCAAGCTTAAGTGATTGACCGCAAAAGGTAAAACAGGTATGCTTTCCCGCTTTTCGTCGGCAGGCTTTCGTTGTGGTGGCGCCTGCCGGGTCTTCGGAAGTAAAGTACGTCATCCTTCGATGAGCCGTACGCGAGCGGTGCCAAGCCGGATCCCGCAAGTCAGCCTGTAGGCAGGAGCGCACATGAACACTTCTTCTGGCAAACCTGCGGCGGCCCTCGATCCGCACGCGGTCGACCTGTTCGAGTTCGCCCGCAGCGGGCGGCAGGCAGCCGGGGCGGTGCACCTCTCGCAACTGCCGCGCATGTTAAACGAAGTGCCGACGGACGTGCCGGATCGCGACACGGTCTTCACGTGGCAGGCGGAGGGGTTCACGCAGAAGGAGTTGCAGGACGACGGCGCCGACGGGCAGCAGCCGTATCTGCGCCTCGCGGTGCACGGCCATGCGTGGCTCACGTGCCAGCGCTGCATGACGCCGTACGACCAGACGTTCGACGTCGACATGACGTACCGGGTCGTCGCGACCGAAGAAGAAGCCGAGGAATTTCCGCTCGACGACGATGAAGCCGATGTGATCGTGGGCTCACGCCAGTTCGATCTCGTCGACTTGATCGAAGAGGAATTGCTGCTTTCGTTGCCGCTCGTGCCCAAGCACGAGGTTTGCCCGGCAGTTCACGAAAGCCTCGTGTCGGGCGCGAGCGGTCCCGTGGAAGAGGCGGACGAGGAGTCCGGCGAAGCCGGGGACGAAGGCAAACGGCCGAATCCGTTCGCAGCGCTGCAAGCGTTGAAGAAGGACGGTGACGGCACCAAGAAACACTAAGCAGTTGTGGCGCGGGAAGGCGTAAGGGCTTTGGGCCAGGGTAGTTAAGCGCCGGATCGGGCTGTGTTAGAATCCGGAAAATTATTTAGGAGTTAGTCATGGCAGTCCAGCAAAACAAGAAGTCGCCGTCGAAGCGCGGCATGCATCGTTCGCACGATTTTCTGACGACCACGCCGCTGGCAGTCGAGCCGAGCACGGGTGAAGTGCATCTGCGTCACCACGTCAGCCCGAACGGCTACTATCGCGGCAAGAAAGTCGTCAAGACGAAGAACGACTAAGCGTCAAGTCACGCGTTGCGCGCTACGCTCGCCGTTCGCGTGACAACTGGTTCGCTTGACACTTTCCTGGCGCAACAAAAAGGCGGCATTCAACTGCCGCTTTTTTGTGCCTGAAATTCGTCGCATTCCATGACCGTAAAGCTCACAATCGATTGCATGGGAGGCGACCACGGCCCGTCCGTGACCGTTCCCGCGGCAGTCAAGTTCGTCCGCGCGCATCCCGATGCGCACCTGATGCTCGTCGGCATCGAAAGCGCGATTCGCGCTCAGCTGAAGAAGCTGAAAGCCCTCGACGATCCCGCGTTGACCATCGTGCCCGCCACCGAAGTCGTGGCGATGGACGACCCTGTCGAAGTGGCACTGCGCAAGAAGAAGGATTCTTCGATGCGCGTCGCGCTCAACCACGTCAAGGAAGGCGCGGCGCAGGCCTGCATTTCCGCCGGCAATACCGGCGCGCTGATGGCCGTTTCCCGTTACGTGCTCAAGACGCTGCCCGGCATCGAGCGGCCCGCGATCGCGTTCGCGCTGCCGAACCCGACCGGCTACACGATGATGCTGGACCTCGGCGCGAACGTCGACTGCGAACCGCAGCACCTGCTGCAGTTCGCGGAGATGGGGCACGCGCTCGTGGCCGCGCTCGAAGGCAAGGAGCGCCCGACGATCGGCCTCTTGAACATCGGCGAAGAGGTCATCAAGGGCAACGAGACGATCAAGCGCGCAGGCGAGCTGCTGCGCGCCAGCACGCTCAATTTCCGCGGCAACGTGGAAGGCAACGACATCTACAAGGGCACCGTCGACGTGATCGTCTGCGACGGCTTCGTCGGCAACGTCGCGCTGAAGACGTCCGAAGGGCTCGCGCAGATGCTGTCGGACATCATCCGCGAGGAGTTCGGCCGTTCGCTGATGTCGAAGCTGATGGCGCTGCTCGCGCTGCCCGTGCTGATGCGTTTCAAGAAGCGCGTCGACCACCGCCAGTACAACGGCGCGGCGCTGCTTGGGCTGAAGAGCCTCGTGATCAAGAGCCACGGTTCGGCCGACGCCTACGCGTTTGAGTGGGCGATCAAACGCGGGTATGATGCCGTCAAAAACGGGGTGCTGGAGCGCCTCGCGCGCGCGATGGCGGATAATTCAGTATCGCTCGGCGATGGCGAGCACGACGCGGGCGGCGCGGGCCATGCAAGCCCGGCCGCAGGCCATCACGCCGAACCTTCCGCTGCGCAATCCTCTAAAGCTTAAATGGCCCAATCGACTCTCTATTCCCGCGTGCTCGGCACGGGCAGCTACCTGCCGCCCGACCGCGTCACGAACCAGCAGTTGACCGATCGTCTTGCGAAGGAAGGCATCGAGACGAGCGACGAATGGATCGTGGCGCGCACGGGTATCCATGCGCGCCATTTCGCCGCACCCGACGTCACGACGAGCGATCTCGCGCTCGAGGCGTCGCGTCGTGCGATTGAAATGGCCGGTATCGATCCGCAGTCGATCGACCTGATCATCGTCGCGACTTCGACCCCCGATTTCGTGTTCCCGAGCACCGCGTGCCTGCTGCAGAACAAGCTCGGCATCAAGAACGGCGGCGCGGCATTCGACGTGCAGGCGGTGTGCTCGGGCTTCGCGTACGCGATGGCGACGGCCGACAGCTTCATCCGCAGCGGCCAGCACCGCACGGCGCTGATCGTCGGCGCGGAGACCTTCTCGCGCATTCTCGA
Organism: Burkholderia sp. BCC0419; assembly: GCF_902830285.1. Lineage (NCBI taxonomy): Bacteria > Pseudomonadati > Pseudomonadota > Betaproteobacteria > Burkholderiales > Burkholderiaceae > Burkholderia > Burkholderia sp. BCC0419. Next base: position 2,426,799 of record NZ_CADESR010000001.1, on the reverse strand, counting down.
CTTCAAGGACCGCACGACCTGCGTGCTGTTCGGTGACGGCGCGGGCGCGGTGATCCTGTCCGCATCGGAAGAGCCGGGCGTGCTCGGCAGCGCGCTGCACGCGGACGGCAGCTACTCGAACATCCTGTGCACGCCGGGCAACGTCAATCGCGGTGTGATCGACGGCAGCGCGTTCCTGCATATGGACGGGCAGGCCGTGTTCAAGCTCGCGGTCAACGTGCTCGAAAAGGTCGCGATCGAAGCGCTCGCGAAGGCGAATCTCGCGCCCGAGCAAATCGACTGGCTGATTCCGCACCAGGCCAACATCCGCATCATGACCAGCACCTGCCGCAAGCTCGGCCTGCCGCAGGAGCGCATGGTCGTGACGGTCGACCAGCACGGCAACACGTCGGCCGCGTCGATTCCGCTGGCGCTCGACGCCGCGGTGCGCGACGGTCGCATCCAGCGTGGCCAGCACGTGCTGATCGAAGGCGTCGGCGGCGGCTTCACCTGGGGCGCGTCGGTCTTCCGCTTCTGATCCGCGGCGCGCGACAAGCCGCGCGCGGATCCCGTCGGCGCGCCGTTCGTGCGCGCCGTCCGAATCGATTCAATTGGGGACGATATGAAATTTGCATTCGTTTTTCCGGGGCAGGGCTCGCAGGCGATCGGCATGCTCAACGCATTCGCCGATCTGGCCGTCGTGCGCGAGACGCTTCAGGAAGCGTCCGATGCACTCAATCAGGATCTCGGCAAGCTGATCGCCGAAGGTCCGGCCGAAGAGCTGAACCTGACCACCAATACGCAGCCCGTGATGTTGGCCGCGGCGTACGCGTGCTACCGCGCGTGGCAGCAGGCGGGCGGCCCGGCGCCGTCGATCGTCGCCGGCCACAGCCTCGGTGAATACACGGCGCTCGTCGCGGCCGGCGCGCTCGCGTTCAAGGACGCGGTGCCGCTCGTGCGCTTTCGCGCGCAGGCGATGCAGACGGCCGTGCCGGTCGGCCAGGGCGGCATGGCCGCGATCCTGGGTCTCGACGACGACACGGTGCGCGCGGTGTGCGCCGAAGCCGCGGAAGCGGGCGTCGTCGAAGCGGTGAACTTCAATGCGCCTGCGCAGGTCGTGATCGCAGGCAGCAAGGCCGCGGTCGAAAAGGCATGCGAAATCGCGAAGGCGAAGGGCGCGAAGCGCGCGCTGCCGCTGCCGGTGTCGGCACCGTTCCATTCGTCGCTGCTCAAGCCGGCGTCGGATCAGTTGCGCGACTATCTCGCGAACGTCGACGTGAAGGCGCCGCAGATTCCGGTCGTCAACAACATCGACGTCGCCGTGGTCAGCGATCCGGCCGCGATCAAGGATGCGCTGGTGCGCCAGGCCGCGGGCCCGGTGCGCTGGGTCGAATGCGTGCAGCACATCGCGGGCACGGGCGTCACGCACGTGATCGAATGCGGCCCGGGCAAGGTGCTCGCCGGCCTGACGAAGCGCATCGACGGCAACCTGACGGGTGCGTCGGTGTTCGATCCGGCTTCGCTCGACGAAGCGCTCAAGCTCGCGACTGCCTGACGCGGCGCCTTTTCCCAAGCAACGGATATTCGATTCATGGACAAGACTCTCGATAAACAGGTTGCGATCGTGACCGGCGCGTCGCGCGGCATCGGCCGTTCGATCGCGCTCGAACTCGCGCGCCTGGGCGCGACGGTGATCGGCACGGCGACGAGCGAATCGGGCGCCGCCGCGATCACCGCGGCGTTCGCGGAGGCGGGCGTCACGGGCCGCGGCGCGGTGCTGAACGTCAACGACGCGGCAGCCGCCGAGGCGCTGATCGATGCGACCGTGAAGGAATTCGGCGCGCTGAACGTGCTCGTCAACAACGCGGGCATCACGCAGGACCAGCTCGCGATGCGGATGAAGGACGAGGACTGGGACGCGGTGATCGACACCAACCTGAAGTCGGTGTTCCGCCTGTCGCGGGCGGTGCTGCGCCCGATGATGAAGGCGCGCGGCGGCCGTATCATCAACATCACGTCGGTGGTCGGCTCGGCCGGCAATCCGGGTCAGGTCAACTACGCGGCCGCGAAGGCCGGCGTCGCGGGCATGACGCGTGCGCTCGCGCGTGAAATCGGCAGCCGCGGCATCACCGTGAACTGCGTCGCGCCGGGCTTCATCGACACCGACATGACGAAGACGCTGCCGGAAGAACAGCAGGCCGCGCTGAAGACCCAGATTCCGCTCGGCCGCCTCGGCAGCCCGGAGGACATCGCCCACGCCGTCGCGTTCCTTGCATCGCCGCAGGCCGGTTACATCACCGGCACGACGCTGCACGTGAACGGCGGCATGTACATGTCGTAACGGTTTTCGTTTACCATCCGCGCCGTATCCCGTTTTTCAGGCGGATCGGCGCTTGATCGACCATCAAGCCAACGCGCGTTTTGGCGTCAGCAAACCTGATAAAATGCGCGCACTTGTAAATCTGAACTTTCCCTCGGAGGGGTAATGGACAACATCGAACAACGTGTCAAGAAGATCGTCGCTGAACAACTGGGCGTCGCGGAAGCCGAGATCAAGAACGAAGCTTCGTTCGTGAACGACCTGGGCGCGGACTCGCTCGACACGGTCGAACTGGTGATGGCGCTCGAAGACGAGTTCGGCATGGAAATCCCGGACGAAGAAGCGGAGAAGATCACGACCGTTCAGCAAGCGATCGACTACGCTCGCGCAAACGTCAAGGCGTAAGCGCCTTTCGCGCTTGTCCGCCACGTCGCCGCGATCTTCGCGATTGACGCGCCATCCTGCCGGCTTCGCGCCGGACGGACTAACAGCCACAGGGCTCGCAGGGCTGGTTCCTGTGGCCACTGTGGCTTTTGTTTTTGTCATCCAATAATGGAAAAGAGGTTACCGTGAGCCGCCGTCGTGTTGTCGTTACAGGCCTGGGGCTGATTTCGCCTGTTGGCAATAATGTTGCCGACGGCTGGGCCAATCTCGTCGCCGGCAAGTCCGGTATCGCCACCGTCACGAAGTTCGATGCGTCGAACCTCGCTTGCCATTTCGCGGGCGAAGTGAAGGGTTTCAGCGCCGAGGAGTACATCCCGGCGAAGGAAGCCCGGAACATGGATACGTTCATCCATTACGGCATCGCCGCCGGCGTCCAGGCCATGCGGGACAGCGGGCTGGAAGTGAACGAAGCCAATGCGGAACGCATCGGCGTGCTGGTCGGCTCCGGCATCGGCGGCCTGCCGATGATCGAAGATACGCACCAGACCTACGTCGATCGCGGCGCGCGCCGGATTTCGCCGTTCTTCGTGCCGGGTTCGATCATCAACATGATCTCGGGTCACCTGAGCATCATGTTCGGCCTGAAGGGCCCGAACCTTGCGGCCGTGACGGCCTGCACGACCGGCCTGCACAGCATCGGCCTCGCCGCGCGCCTGATCCAGGCCGGCGACGCCGACGTGATGGTCGCGGGCGGCGCCGAATCGACGGTGTCGCCGCTCGGCATCGGCGGTTTCGCCGCAGCGCGCGCGCTGTCGACCCGCAACGACGATCCGGCTACCGCGTCGCGTCCGTGGGACAAGGATCGCGACGGCTTCGTGCTGGGCGAGGGCTCGGGTGTGATGGTGCTCGAAGAGTACGAGGCGGCGAAGGCGCGCGGCGCGAAGATCTACGCGGAAGTCTCGGGCTTCGGCATGACGGGCGACGCGTACCACATGACCGCGCCGAACATGGACGGCCCGCGCCGCTGCATGGTCGCGGCACTGCGCGACGCCGGCGTGAATGCCGACGAGGTGCAGTACCTGAACGCGCATGGCACGTCGACGCCGCTGGGCGACAAGAACGAGTCCGACGCGGTGAAGGCGGCCTTCGGCGAGCACGCGTACAAGATGGTGGTCAACTCGACGAAGTCGATGACGGGCCACCTGCTGGGTGGCGCGGGCGGCCTCGAATCGGTGTTCACGGTGCTGGCGCTGCACAACAACGTGTCGCCGCCGACCATCAACATTTTCAACCAGGACCCCGAGTGCGATCTCGATTACTGTGCGAACACCGCGCGTGACATGAAGATCGACGTGGCCGTGAAGAACAACTTCGGCTTCGGCGGTACCAACGGCACGCTGGTGTTCAAGCGCGTCTGACGTCGAATCGCTTGACGAGTCCATTCGATGCTCCGGCCGGGCGTCCGCAGCGCTTTGCGTTGCGGGCCTCGGCCGTGTCGTATCTCGTGCTGGCCGCGTTCGTCGCGTCGGCTGCCGCGTCGGCGTACCTGTTCTGGGCGCCGCGCGCGGGCGCTGCCGCCGGCGCAGGCGTGTCGGCCGCGACGGCGGCGCTGCTGGCCGTATGGGCGGCGCGGGCCTGCGCCCGCCGGCTGCCGGCCGAGCTACGGATCGATGCCTTCGGGGAGATTGCGGCGTTTGGCCGCACCGGGCGGTTGCTGGCCCGCGGCCGCGTGACGGGCCATGCGCACTGGAGCAGCCTGCTGCTGGTGCTGTCGGTCGGGCAGGGCGCCCGGCGGGCCCGGCCGCTGCTGATTCCGGCCGACGCGCTCGACGCCGCGTCGTTCAGCGCGCTGTCGGTGCTGGCGAGAACGGCCGGGACGGCGGGGCGGGCATGAGGGCGGCTCGGTTACGGGCCGTAACCAGCGGCCGGCGCCGGAACGCTACAATAACGCTCCGCGTTGCATCCCTAGTTAACGGATTTGTCAGGTGAGTGAAAAAGAAATCGATCAGGCTCTGGTCGAGCGCGTACAGAAGGGCGACAAGGCGGCGTTCGAACTCCTGGTCTCCAAATACCACCGCAAGATCATTCGGCTGATCTCGCGCCTCGTGCGGGATCCCGCCGAGGTCGAGGATGTGGCCCAGGACGCGTTCATCAAGGCATATCGTGCGCTGCCGCAATTCCGCGGCGAATCGGCGTTCTATACATGGTTGTACCGAATTGCCGTCAACACGGCGAAGAACTACCTTGCGACGCAAGGCCGCCGGGCGCCGACCTCGACCGAGGCCGATGCGGAGGAAGCGGAAACTTTCTCCGACGCAGACCAACTAAGGGATATCAACACGCCTGAATCGATGTTGATGAGCAAGCAGATTGCCGAGACGGTCAACGCTGCAATGGCTCTGCTGCCCGAAGAACTGCGCCAGGCAATCACGCTGCGCGAGATCGAGGGCCTGAGCTACGAAGAGATCGCGGAAATGATGGGCTGTCCGATCGGGACGGTCCGGTCGCGGATCTTCCGTGCACGCGAGGCAATCGCTGCCAAATTGCGTCCGCTGCTCGATACGCCCGAAGGCAAGCGCTGGTAAGCGCGATGGGCGGAACGACGCGGGTCGGGGTCTAGTTACGGATAGAGTCGTGAAGTCACGACGGGGTGTGCAAGATGGGGAGCATCATGGGGTCGGTCAATACGCAATCGCAAGCGTGCTCGCGCGGCGAGCGCCTTTCCGCGCTGGTCGACGGCGAAATGTTCGATGGCCCGGATCACGGGCAGTTTCTGGCTGAGCTCGACCGCGCGGATCGCGCCGTGTGGGCCCATTACCACCTGATCGGCGATGCGCTGCGCTCGGACGAGCTCGCGCTCCCGCCCGCGCTGAGCGTCGCGTTCACCGCGCGCATGTCGGCTGCGCTCGAAAGCGAGCCGCACCTGCTGGCACCGGCGGCCGCGCCGGTCGCGCGCAGGCTGCTGTCGCTGCGCCGCCGTGTCGTGCCCGCGTTCGCGGTGGCCGCGGCGGCCGCCACGCTGACGTGGATCGTCGTCCCGCAGATGCAGACGGCCGGTGCGCCGGGCGCCGTCCAGGTCGCATCGGTAGGCGCGCCGCAGAACGGCAACCTGCAGCGCGTGACGGTTGCGCAGGCAGCGGCCCAGCCGGGCCTGCAGGACGTCAACATCATTCGCGACGCCAGCCTCGACCAATACCTTGAAGCGCACCAGCAATTCGCCCAGCAGCCCGTCGTCACGGGTTCGATGCCGCTGATCCGCGCTGCCGTGACCACCACGCCAGGCCAATAAACCCGATGCGGACATTGCAGTTGAATCACGCCATCTCCGGATGGAAGCGGCTGCCGGCCCTCCTGCTTTGCGCAGCCGCCCTGTTGTCCGTTCAATCCCTTCCTGCCAGCGCCCAGCAACCGGACGATCCCGTCGCGACCCGCAAGGGCGCCGCGGACTGGCTCGACCGCGTCCAGCAGGCCGCGCAGCAGCAAAGCTACGAAGGTACGTTCGTCTACCAGCGCGGCGGGTATGTGCAGTCGTCGCGCATCGCGCACGTCTCGTCCCGCGACGGCGAGTTCGAGCGGATCGAGACGCTCGACGGCAAGCCGCGCAAGCTGCTGCGGCACAACGACGAGCTTTACACGTTCGTGCCCGAGCGCAAGCTGTGCGTGGTCGAGCGCCGTCAGACGCGCGACTCGTTCCCCGCGCTGCTCGGCGCGAGCGGCGAGCACGTGATGTCCGTCTACGATGCGAAGTTGCTCGGCAAGGACCGCGTGGCCGGGATCGACGCGCAGGTCGTCGAACTCGTGCCGAAGGATGCGTACCGTTTCACGTACAAGCTGTGGGCCGACGCGCGCACCGGGCTGCTGCTGCGTTCGCAGACGCTCGATGCGAACGATCACGTGCTCGAGCAGATCGCGTTCTCGCAATTGCAGACGGGCGGCGCAAGCGGCGACAAGGCCGCGATTGCAGCCGGCATGCGCAACCTGAACGGCTGGACGGTCGTGCGCCCGCCGGTCGCGACGGTCGACATGGAAGCGCAGGGCTGGCAGCTCGCGCCGAGCGTCGCCGGCTTCCAGAAGATTCGTGAAGTGCGCCGGCCGATGGCCGCGCGCGATGCGGGCGATCCGCCGATCCCGGTCGATCAGGCCGTCTTCACCGACGGCCTCGCGACGATCTCGGTTTTCATCGAGCCGGCCGAAAAGAACACGCGCAAGGAAGGCGCGGGCAGCACCGGTGCGACGCACGTTCTCGTGAAGCGCCGCGGCGACTACTGGATCACCGTGCTCGGCGAAGTGCCGCCGGCGACGTTGCAGCAGTTCGCGTCTGCCATAGAATACAAGGCTTCCAAGTAACGCTACGGCTTCCGACATGATGAAACTCACGCTGCGCAAATGGCTCGCGGCGGCGGCGCTGTCTGCCTGCCTGCCGGTCGTGCCGCATACCGCGTTCGCAGTGACGGCTCCCGCTGCCAGCCTGCCCGACTTTGCCGATCTGGTCGAAAAGGTCGGCCCGGCCGTCGTGAACATCCGGACTACCGCCAACGTGCCGACGAGCGGCCCGCGCGGGATGCTCCCGCCCGGCTTCGACAACGGCGACATGTCGGAATTCTTCCGGCGCTTCTTCGGCATTCCGCTGCCGCAGGCGCCCGGCAACGGTGGCGGCAACGGCAGCAACCCGAAGAACGCGCCTGCGCCGGACAATTCGCCCGACACCGAGCAGAACCGCGGCGTCGGCTCGGGCTTCATCGTGTCGGCCGACGGTTACGTGATGACCAATGCGCACGTCGTCGACGATGCGGACACCATCTACGTGACGCTGACCGACAAGCGCGAATTCAAGGCGAAGCTGATCGGCGTCGACGACCGCACGGACGTCGCGGTCGTCAAGATCCAGGCGTCGAACCTGCCGGTCGTCGCGATCGGTGATTCGAACAAGGTGCGCGTCGGCGAGTGGGTCGTCGCGATCGGTTCGCCGTTCGGCCTCGACAACACGGTCACGGCCGGCATCGTCAGCTCGAAGAGCCGCAACACGGGCGACTACCTGCCGTTCATCCAGACCGACGTCGCCGTGAACCCCGGCAACTCGGGCGGCCCGCTGATCAACATGCAGGGCGAGGTGATCGGCATCAACTCGCAGATCTACAGCCGGACCGGCGGCTTCATGGGCATTTCGTTCGCGATTCCGATCGACGAGGCGATGCGCGTGGCTGACCAGCTGAAGGCGACGGGCAAGGTCACGCGCGGCCGGATCGCGGTGGCGATCGGCGAGGTGACGAAGGACGTGGCCGACTCGATCGGGCTGCCGAAGGCCGAAGGCGCACTCGTCAGCAGCGTCGAGCCGGGCGGCCCGGCCGACAAGGCCGGCATCCAGCCGGGCGACATTATCCTAAAGTTCAACGGCCGTCCGGTCGATGCGGCGTCGGACCTGCCGCGCATGGTCGGCGACACGAAGCCCGGCACGAAGGCGACGGTCAGCGTGTGGCGCAAGGGTCAGGCACGCGATCTGCCGATCACGATCGCCGAGACGCCGGTCGAGTCGACGGCGAAGGCCGAGCAGCGCAAGAACGCGCCGCAGAAGCCGCGCCAGACCAATTCGCTCGGCCTGACGGTCAGCGACCTGACGGCGGAGCAGATGAAGACGCTGAAGCTGAAGAACGGCGTGCAGATCGACGGCGTCGACGGCCCGGCCGCCCGTGCGGGCCTGCAGCGCGGCGACATCGTGCTGCGTGTGGGCGACACCGACATCACGAACGCGAAGCAGTTCGCCGACGTGACCGCGCAGCTCGATCCGCAGAAGGCGGTCGCGGTGCTCGTGCGGCGCGGCGACAACACGCAGTTCGTGCCCGTGCGGCCGCGCCAGAAGTAACGCGCCGATGTTCACGCTCTATGGCCGCGGCTGGTGCCACCTGTGCGACGACATGCGCGACGCACTGGCGCCGGTGGCGGCCGAATTCGGCGTCGCGGTCGACTACGTCGACATCGACACCGATGCGGCGCTCGTCGCGCGTTACGACGAGGACGTGCCCGTGCTGCTGCTGGACGGCGCGGAAGTGTGCCGCCACCGGTTCGACGATGCGCGGGTGCGCGACGCGCTCGCGGCCCGGCGCTGAGCCCGGCCTGCTGCCGGCCGGTGCCGCTTTCTCTGCACGGGGTTCGGCCCGGCAGGCGTCCCGGCCGGGCACCGCGCGGCCCGGCGTCCGAAATACCGCCCGGGGAAGGCCTTTTCGGCTAAAATAGGCTGTTTTTTCACCGACTTACACAAGGCGTGCTCAGCAGTCGTCGAGCGCGCCTTTTTCGCTTGATCGGCACTGAATGGATCATATTCGCAATTTCTCGATCATCGCCCACATCGACCATGGCAAGTCGACGCTCGCGGATCGCATCATCCAGGTATGCGGCGGCCTCGCCGACCGTGAAATGGAAGCGCAGGTGCTCGACTCGATGGATATCGAGCGCGAGCGCGGCATCACGATCAAGGCGCAGACGGCCGCGCTGTCCTATCGCGCGCGCGACGGCAAGGTCTACAACCTGAACCTGATCGACACGCCGGGGCACGTCGACTTCTCGTACGAGGTCAGCCGTTCGCTGTCCGCATGTGAAGGCGCGCTGCTGGTCGTCGACGCGAGCCAGGGCGTCGAGGCGCAGACGGTCGCGAACTGCTACACGGCGATCGAGCTCGGCGTCGAAGTCGTGCCGGTGCTGAACAAGATCGACCTGCCGGCCGCGAACCCCGAGAACGCGATCGAGGAGATCGAGGACGTGATCGGCATCGACGCGACCGACGCGACGCGCTGCAGCGCGAAGACGGGCCTCGGCGTCGAAGACGTGCTCGAGGCGCTGATCGCGAAGGTGCCGGCGCCGAAGGGCGATCCCGACGCGCCGCTGCAGGCGCTGATCATCGATTCGTGGTTCGACAACTACGTCGGCGTCGTGATGCTCGTGCGCATCGTCAACGGCACGCTGCGTCCGAAGGACAAGATCAAGATGATGGCGACCGGCGCGCAGTATCCGGTCGAGCACGTCGGTGTGTTCACGCCGAAGTCGCGCAATCTCGACTCGCTGTCGGCCGGGCAGGTGGGCTTCATCATCGCGGGCATCAAGGAACTGACGGCCGCGAAGGTCGGCGATACCGTCACGCTTACGGCCAAGCCGGCGGCGGAAGCGTTGCCGGGCTTCAAGGAAGTGAAGCCGCAGGTGTTCGCCGGGCTCTATCCGGTGGAAGCGAACCAGTACGACGCGCTGCGCGAATCGCTCGAGAAGCTGAAGCTCAACGACGCGTCGCTGCAGTACGAGCCGGAAGTGTCGCAGGCGCTCGGCTTCGGGTTCCGATGCGGCTTCCTGGGTCTCCTGCATATGGAGATCGTGCAGGAGCGTCTCGAACGCGAATTCGACATGGACCTCATTACCACGGCACCGACCGTGGTCTACGAGGTCCTGATGAGCGACGGCTCGCTCTTGATGGTCGAGAATCCCGCGAAGATGCCGGAACCGCCGAAGATCGAGGAGATCCGCGAGCCGATCGTCACGGTGAATCTCTACATGCCGCAGGACTACGTCGGCTCGGTGATCACGCTGTGTACGCAGAAGCGCGGCTCGCAGATCAACATGCAGTATCACGGCCGCCAGGTGCAGCTGACCTACGAGATCCCGATGGCCGAGATCGTGCTCGATTTCTTCGACCGCCTGAAGTCGGTGTCGCGCGGTTACGCGTCGATGGATTACGAGTTCAAGGAATACCGGTCGGCGGACGTCGTGAAGGTCGACATGCTGATCAATGGCGACAAGGTCGACGCGCTGTCGGTGATCGTCCACCGGTCGCAATCGCAGTACCGCGGCCGCGAAGTGGCATCGAAGATGCGCGAGATCATTCCGCGCCAGATGTACGACGTGGCGATCCAGGCTACGATCGGCGCGCACATCATCGCCCGCGAGAACATCAAGGCGCTGCGCAAGAACGTGCTGGCGAAGTGTTATGGCGGCGACATCACGCGCAAGAAGAAACTGCTCGAAAAGCAGAAAGCAGGCAAGAAACGCATGAAGCAGGTGGGGTCGGTCGAGATCCCGCAGGAGGCGTTCCTCGCGATCTTGCGCGTCGAAGACAAATAACAGGACTGATCCTTTTATGAATTTTGCGCTGATTCTTTTTGTGCTCGTCGTCGTGACGGGCGTAGCGTGGGTGCTGGACAAACTGGTGTTCCTGCCGCGGCGACGCAAGGCGGCCGACGTGGCGATCGAGGAGTTCGATCGCCAGCAGTCGCGCATCGACAAGCGTTTCGCGGACGAAAACGCGACGCAGACGCGTTCGAAGCTGCGTGACGAAAAGCTGCGCCAGCCGTGGTGGCTCGAGTACACGGCGAGCTTCTTCCCGGTGATCCTGGCCGTGTTCGTCGTGCGTTCGTTCGTCGTCGAGCCGTTCAAGATTCCGTCGGGCTCGATGGTGCCGACGCTGCTCGTCGGCGATTTCATCCTCGTCAACAAGTTCGAGTACGGGCTGCGCCTGCCGGTCACGAACACGAAGATCACGCAGGGCAGCCCGCTGTCGCGCGGCGACGTCGTCGTGTTCCGCTATCCGAAGGACGAGTCGGTCGACTACATCAAGCGCGTGATCGGCCTGCCGGGCGACACGGTCGCATACCAGGACAAGCAACTCACGATCAACGGCCAGCCGGTGCCCGAAACGCCGCTGCCCGATTTCTTCGACGACGAGCGCCAGAATTACGCGAAGCAGTTCGAGGAAACGATCGGCAACAAGAAGAACGCGATCCTCAACAACCCGGCCGTGCCGCCGTTCGTGATGGGCGCCTACGACTATCCGTATCGCGACAACTGCACGTACAACAGCCGCGGCGTGATCTGCAAGGTGCCGCCCGGTCACTACTTCATGATGGGCGACAACCGCGACAACAGCGCGGACAGCCGCTACTGGGGTTTCGTGCCGGACCAGAACATCGTCGGCCGCGCGTTCTTCATCTGGATGAACTTCAGCGACCTGAAGCGCATCGGTTCCTTCAACTGACCGCATTCGATTCACACGCAATACGCGACGCACGGGCCGCGTCGCGTATTGCCGAACTACTTTAAGAACCGGCGGTAACACCGCCTCGTCACGCCTTTTCGTGTCCGGCCGTGCCGTTTCGGCCCGACCGGGCGCCCGCGTTATACTCCTGCACATGCCCTCATCCCAGTTGGAAAGCCGGCTGCGCTACGAATTTCGCAATGCGGAATTGTTGCGCCAGGCTTTGACCCATCGCAGTCACAGTGCCACGCACAACGAACGGCTCGAGTTTCTCGGCGATTCCGTTCTGAATTGCGCGGTGGCCGCCCTTTTGTTCCAGCGTTTCAGCAAGCTGGACGAAGGTGACCTGTCGCGCGTCCGCGCCAACCTCGTCAAACAGCAGTCGCTGTATGAAATTGCTCAGGCCCTGAATATCTCGGACGGCCTGCGGCTGGGCGAGGGCGAACTGCGCAGCGGCGGGTTCCGCCGGCCGTCGATCCTCGCGGACGCGTTCGAAGCCATCATCGGGGCCGTGTTCCTCGATGGCGGCTTCGAAGCCGCCCAAGGGGTCATCAAGCGCCTCTATATCCCGATTCTCGACCACATCGATCCGCGCACGCTCGGCAAGGACGCGAAGACGCTGCTGCAGGAATACCTGCAGGGGCACAAGATCGCGCTGCCGACCTATACGGTCGTCGCGACGCATGGTGCGGCGCACAATCAGCAGTTCGAGGTCGAATGCACGGTGCCGAAGCTGGACGTCAAGGTATCGGGCTCCGGCGCGAGCCGGCGCGCGGCCGAGCAGGCCGCCGCGAAGAAGGCGCTCGACGAAGTGATGGCGGCCGCGCCGATGCTGGCCGCGAAGCCGAAGCGCTCGAAAAACGCGCGCGGGTCCAAGCATGTCGAACCCGAGATCGTGCCGGGCGTGAAGGGCGTGCAGGAAGCGCTCGACCTGCGCTCGCCCGAGCGGAAGGAACGTGCGGCGGCGCGCGAGGCCAGGGTGGCCGGCGCGGTGCCGGCTGCAACCGCCGCGACTGCGGCGACGGGCGCTGAGCCGGCTGTCGCGCCGATGGCCGCGATTCGCGCGGCGCATGTCGAGCCGGCCACGGACAAGGGCGAGCGGGCGGCGAAGCCGGCGACCGACAAGGTTGCCGACAAACCGGCCGAACGGCCCGACAAGGCCGCGGAAAAGCCTGTGGAAAAGCCTGCCGAGGCCGCGCCGCGCGCAGCCGACAAGCCGGCCGGCCACGCAGCCGATCCGGCATCGTCGTCGGCCGACAAGCCTTCCGCGAGTGCCGACGCCGCCGCACGCACGCCGGCGCGCGCACGCGATGCCGAGGCACCCGACGCCGAGACGCCGCCTGGCGGCGCGAGCCTTGCTGCCGCGCAGGCGCGCGTGGCCGATGCCGACCACTGAATTGCCCATCGATCGTGCCGCGCGCCGCGCGGCCGTTTCCGAACCTGTCTCCCAAACGATATGAACACTCCCGCTCCTACCGGTTTCCGTTGCGGCATGATCGCGATCGTGGGCCGCCCGAACGTCGGCAAGTCGACGTTGATGAACGCACTCGTCGGCCAGAAGATCAGCATCACGTCGCGCAAGGCGCAGACGACCCGCCACCGCATCACCGGCATCAACACGTTCGACGACGCGCAATTCGTGTTCGTCGACACGCCGGGCTTCCAGACCCGTCACAGCACCGCGCTGAACCGTTCGCTGAACCGCGCGGTCACGTCGACGCTGACGTCGGTCGACGTGATCCTGTTCGTGATCGAGGCCGGCCGCTTCGGGCCCGACGACCAGAAGGTGCTCGACCTGATCCCGCCCGGCATGCCGACGCTGCTGATCGCGAACAAGATCGACCGCGTGACCGACAAGGCGTCGCTGTTCCCGTTCATGCAGAAGATGAGCGGGCTGCGCGAATTCACCGAGCTGGTGCCGCTGTCGGCGCAGCGGCCGGAAGACATCAAGCGCCTGCTGGACACGATCAAGCCGTACCTGCCGGAAGGCGAGCCGATCTACGGCGAGGACGAACTGACCGACCGCAGCTCGCGCTTTCTCGCGGCCGAGATCCTGCGCGAGAAGGTATTCCGCTGGACCGGCGACGAACTGCCGTATACGAGCACCGTGCTGATCGACAAGTTCGAGGAGGAGGGCCGCCTGAAGCGCATCTTTGCGACGATCCTCGTCGAGCGCGATACGCACAAGGCGATGGTGATCGGCAAGAAGGGCGAGAAGCTCAAGCAGATCAGCACCGAGGCGCGGATGGACATGGAGAAGCTGTTCGACGGCCCCGTGTACCTCGAGACCTTCGTGAAGGTGAAGAGCGGCTGGGCCGACAACGAGGCGGGGCTGCGTGCCTATGGGTACGAATGACGCGCTGACGTCGACCGAAGACGCGGTGACCGCCGGCGCGAACGACGCGCCGTTGCCGGCACCGCCCGAACCGCCGCGCAAGGCGCGGCGCGCGACGTCTCGCACGTCGGATTTCCGCGTCGCCGAGCAGCCGGCGTTCGTGCTGCACAGCTATCCGTATCGGGAAACGAGCCTGATCGTCGACGTGCTGACGCGCGACCACGGCCGGCTCGCGCTCGTCGCGAAGGGCGCGAAGCGCCCGCACTCCGCGTTGCGCGGCGTATTGCAGACTTTCCAGCCGCTGCTGCTGTCCTGGTCCGGCAAATCCGAGGTGCGCACGCTGACGGGCGCCGAGTGGGTCGGCGGGATGCTGCCGCTCGGCGGCGACGGACTGTTGTGCGGTTTCTACGCGAACGAGCTGCTCGTGAAATTCTGCGCGCGCGAGGATCCGCAGCCGCCGCTGTTCAATCATTACGTGCTGACCCTCACGCGCCTCGCGCACGGCGAGCCCGCGGTGCAGGTGCTGCGCTCGTTCGAGCGCGTGCTGCTGCGCGAGACCGGCTATGCGATGGCGCTGAACCGCACGGTCGCGCGCCGCGCGGTCGAGCCTGAGCGCCGCTACGTGTTCGATCCCGAGCGCGGTGTGCGCAATGCGGACGACGACGTGCCGTCGCACTGGCCGGTCATCACCGGACAGACGTTGCTCGACATGGAGCAGGACGATTACCATCGAGCCCAGACGGTTGCGCAGAGCAAGACGCTGATGCGCTTCCTGCTGAACACCTATCTCGGCGGTACGCCGCTCGCCACGCGTCAGATCCTGATCGACCTGCAAAATCTATGAGCTTCTTCCTGACAACGCCCACCGCCATCGATCTCGGCGTGAACATCGACCACGTCGCGACGCTGCGCAATGCGCGCGGCACGCGCTATCCCGATCCGATCCGCGCGGCGCTCGCCGCCGAAGAGGCGGGCGCGGATGCGATCACGCTGCATTTGCGCGAGGATCGTCGTCACATCGTCGACGCCGACGTGCGCGAGCTGCGCCCGCTGCTGAAGACGCGCATGAACCTCGAATGCGCGGTGACGGCCGAGATGCTCGACATCGCCTGCGAAGTGCGTCCGCACGATGCGTGCCTCGTGCCGGAGAAGCGTGAGGAACTGACGACCGAAGGCGGTCTCGATGTCGCCGGCCACTTCGAGGCGGTGCGCGCGGCGTGCAAGCAGCTCGCCGACGTGGGCGTGCGCGTGTCGCTGTTCATCGACCCGGACGATACGCAGATTCGCGCCGCGCACGAAGCGGGCGCACCGGTGATCGAGCTGCATACGGGCCGCTACGCCGAAGCGCACGACGAAGCGGCGCAGCAGCGCGAATACGAGCGTATCGTCGCGGGCGTGCAGGCCGGCGCGCGGCTTGGCCTGAAGGTCAATGCGGGCCACGGGCTGCACTACACGAACGTGCAGCAGATCGCCGCGATCGACGGCATCGTCGAGCTGAACATCGGCCACGCGATCGTCGCGCATGCGATCTTCGCGGGCTGGGACAACGCGGTGCGCGAGATGAAGGCGATCATGGTCGCCGCACGCGTCGCCGCGCTGCACGGCGGCGCGCGTTGACGATGCGAGGCCGCCGCGCCCCGCACGCCGTTTGCGACGCGCTTGACCCGGCCTCGCCGGGCCACCGCGGCGGAGACTGACATGGCGATCTACGGCATCGGTACCGACATCGCGCAGGTGAGCCGCGTCGCGGCCGTGCTCGAACGCACGGGCGGCCGGTTTGCCGAGAAGGTGCTCGGCCCCGACGAACTGCGCGTGTTCCACGCCCGGCGCGCCCGCTCCGAGGCGCGTGGCATCGCGTTTCTCGCGACGCGCTTCTCCGCGAAGGAAGCGTTCTCGAAGGCGATCGGGCTCGGCATGCACTGGCCGATGACGTGGCGCGCGCTGCAGACGCTTAACCATCCAAGCGGCGAGCCGTACGTGGTCGCATCGGGCGAGCTGGCCGACTGGCTGGCCGCGCGCGGCATCACGGCGCGCGTGACGGTCAGCGACGAACGCGACTACGCGGTGTCGTTCGTGGTCGCCGAAACGGACGCCGCGCCGGCCCCTGCCCCTGTTTCCCGAACCTCCTCCTGACGGAATTCCCGATTCTGATGAAAACGACTCCCGGCCCGGTCATGCTCGACGTCGTCGGCACGACCCTGTCGCGCGACGATGCGCGGCGCCTCGCGCATCCGAATACCGGCGGCGTGATCCTGTTCGCGCGGCACTTCCAGAATCGTGCGCAACTGACCGCGCTGACCGACTCGATCCGCGCGGTGCGCGAAGACATCCTGATCGCCGTCGATCACGAAGGCGGGCGCGTGCAGCGGTTCCGCACCGACGGCTTCACGATGCTGCCCGCGATGCGCCGCCTCGGCGAACTGTGGGATCGCGACGTGCTGCTCGCGACGAAGGTCGCGACTGCCGTCGGCTACCTCCTGGCTGCCGAATTGCGTGCGTGCGGGATCGACATGAGCTTCACGCCCGTGCTCGATCTCGACTACGGGCACTCGAAGGTGATCGGCGATCGTGCGTTCCATCGCGACCCGCGCGTCGTCACGCTGCTCGCGAAGAGCCTGAACCACGGGCTGTCGCTCGCCGGCATGGCGAACTGCGGCAAGCATTTCCCCGGACACGGCTTCGCGGAGGCCGATTCGCACGTCGCGCTGCCGACCGACGACCGCACGCTCGATGCGATCCTTACGCAGGATGTCGCGCCGTACGACTGGCTCGGGCTGTCGCTGTCCGCGGTGATTCCGGCGCACGTGATCTACACGCAGGTCGACAAGCGGCCGGCCGGGTTCTCGCGCGTATGGTTGCAGGACATCCTGCGCGGCAAGCTTGGCTTCACGGGGGCGATCTTCAGCGACGACCTGTCGATGGAGGCGGCCCGCGAAGGCGGCACGCTCACGCAGGCAGCCGATGCCGCGCTCGCCGCCGGTTGCGACATGGTGCTCGTCTGCAACCAGCCGGACGCGGCCGAAGTCGTGCTGAACGGATTGAAGGCGCGGGCCTCGGCCGAGTCGGTGCGGCGCATCAAGCGGATGCGCGCGCGCGGCAAGGCGCTCAAGTGGGACAAGCTGATCGCGCAGCCCGAGTATCTGCAGGCGCAGGCGCTGTTGAGCAGCGCGCTGGCGTAAGCGGGCAGGGATGGCGCGAGCCGCGCCGTTCCGGTCGCCCCAAACGAAAAGCCGCGCAGTCGCACGGCTTTTTTTACGGGTCGCGACAGCCCGATTCGGGCAGTCGCCGGAACGGGCTTAAGCGCAACTAACGGTCAGATCCGACCAGCGCCCGTATTCAAGGGCCGCCCGCTCAGTTCACCTTCATCCGTTGCAGCTTGTTGTACAGCGTCTTCGGGCTGATGCCGAGCAGCGTCGCCGCGCGGTGGCGCGTACCGCCGACCGCGTCGAGCGTTGCGCGGATCAGCAGATCCTCGACGTCGGACAGCGGGGTGCCGACCTTGATCTGCACGCTGCTGCCGTTCAGCGCGGCGCCGGCGGAGAAGCTGGCTTCGCCCGCCCGCAGCGTCTCGATGAAGTCGCCCGACGCGTCGTACGCGAAACGCACGCGTTCCTGCAGTTCGCGCACGTTGCCCGGCCATTCGTAGGACAGGCACTCGCGCACGAAGCCCGGCGCCGCGCGCTTGTCGGTCGTGCTGCGGCCGGTCGCGCGCGCTTCGCGGTTCAGTTCGTCGATCTGCGCGTCCGCGATCGCGAGCGCGTCGCCGTCGCGCTCGCGCAGCGGCGGCATCGTGATCGCCGCCGCGTCGAGGCGCAGCCACAGATCCTCGCGCAGCGTGCCGTTTGCCACCGCTTCGCGCGCCGGGCGGCGCGTGGCCGCGATCAGCCGGAAATCGCTGGTGATCGAACTCGTGCCGCCGATCCGCATGAAGTTCTGCGAATCGAGCGCGTGCAGCAGCGCTTCCTGGAGCACGAGCGGCAGCGCGGTGATTTCGTCGAGAAACAGCGTGCCGCCGCCGGCTTGCTCGAACAGGCCCGATTCGCGGCGCTCGGCGCCGTCGAACGCGCCGCGTTCATGGCCGAACAGCACGCTGTCGAGCGACGCGCCGTGCCGGCCGGCCTGCGCGAGCATGCGGCAGTCGAACGAGACGAACGGCCCCTTGCGGCGCCGGCTCAACTCGTGCAGCGTGCGCGCCGCCAGCTTCTTGCCGGTGCCGGCTTCGCCCGAGAACAGCACGGCCGTTTCGGTGCGGGCGTTGTGCTCGATCATGTCGTACACGTGCTGCATCGCGTCGCTGCGGCCGACCAGCGCGCCGAAGCGGCCGAGATGGCGCAGCGACGCACGCAGCGATTGCACTTCGTCGATCAGTTCGTACGGGCGGGGGATCCGCGCGAGCAGGCTGCGCAGGCGCGGAATGTTGATCGGCTTCAGCAGGTAGTCCCAGATGCCGTGGCGCAGGCCCTCGATCGCGCTCTCGACCGTCGCGTTGCCCGTCAGCACGATCACCGGCAGCGAGCCGTTCGGCTGCTGCTGCGGCAGGTGCTGGAGCAGGTCGAACCCGCTGCCGTCCGGCAGGTTCAGGTCGACGAGCACGACGTCGGGAATCGAGCGACCGAGCGCCGTGCGCGCTTCGGCGAGCGACGTGGCCGTGTCGACCGAGAAGCCGTCTGCGGCGAGCAGTGCGGTGAGGCCTGACAGGCTGTTGGGATCGTCTTCGACAATCAGGGCGTGTGGCATGGTGGACGCGAGTCGAGTCAAGAGAGGCGGGCTGTCGGCCAGCGGGCCGCAGCCGCATGTCGGATTAAAGATTGATTTTATGCCCCGCCGAACGCGTCACGCGCATTATTTCTCCGGCGCTATAAAACAGTTACCGATGATACAAATTGAATATCTTTACCGGTGGCTTTTGTGCTGCTTATGGCTCCGGCTTGTGGCAGCTGTTGGCGCCAGGCAAACAAAAAGCGCCCCGAAGGGCGCTTTGTTCGATGCGGGTATCGCTGACGATTACGCGCGGCTGCGGTATTCGTTCGTGCGCGTATCGATTTCGATCTTGTCGCCGGTGTTGCAGAACAGCGGCACTTGCAGTTCGAAGCCGGTCGCCAGCTTCGCGTTCTTCAGCACCTTGCCCGACGACGTGTCGCCCTTGACGGCCGGTTCCGTGTAGGTGATTTCGCGAACGAGGACCGTCGGCAGTTCGACCGAGATGGCCTTCTCGTTGTAGAACACGACTTCGCAAGCCATGCCGTCTTCGAGGTAGTTCAGCGCTTCGCCCATCATTTCGGCTTCGACTTCGTACTGGTTGTAGTCGGCGTCCATGAACACGTACATCGGGTCGGCGAAGTACGAGTACGTCACTTCCTTGCGGTCGAGCACGACGACCTCGAACTTGTCGTCCGCCTTGTAGACCGATTCCTGGCCTGCGTTGGACAGCAGGTTCTTCATCTTCATCTTGACGACGGCGGAGTTACGGCCCGACTTGTTGTATTCCGCCTTTGCGATGACCCATGCTTCGCTGCCGATCTGCACGACGTTGCCTACGCGGAGTTCCTGTGCGGTCTTCATAAAAACTGTCCTGATCCAATCAAATAAATAGGTGCCTGAGCGTTGCGCAACGGCTGACGGCGCAAGCGGCGGGGCGTTCCGGTGGGCGCCAAGCGCCCAAACGCGAGCGCTTGCGTGGTCAGCCGTCGGATAACCGCTTATTTTAACTGAGATTTTGCGTATTCCGCCAGCTTTCCGGCGAGATCGCCGACGGTCGCGAGCGCGTCGGCCCAGCGGAGTGCATTGGCGTCCAGCGCGGCGCGGTGTTGCCAGAAATCGGCCCAGTCGGGCGTGCCGGCGCCGTTCCACGCATGCCAGAACCGCTCGAGCGCCGCGCGCGGTGCATCGGCGAGGCCGGCCGACAGGTGCGCGAGCGCGGCGTCGAGCTTCGGCAGGTGCACGTCGTCGGCCTGCGGATAGATGTGCCACACGAATGGCTTGCGCGCCCACTGCGCGCGGACGAACGAATCCTCGCCGCGCACGAAATTGAGATCGGCGACCCACAGCAGCGGATCGTAGTCGGCCTGCGGAACGAACGCGAGGCCATGGGCGGTCAGGTTGCCGCTGCGCGCCTGTGCGCCCGCCGCGAACGATTCGACCCCGAAAAAGCGCGCGACGGCGGGCGACAGGCGCCCGGCCGGCACGAGCGCGACGACCGGCGACGGGCCGTCGCGCCACTGCGCGAGCAGCGCGTCGACGGCCGGGTTCTCGTAGGCGAACAGGCTGACGACCGTCGTGCCGGGCGCCGGCGGCGCACCGCCGGTCGCGCGTTGCCACCACGCGGCGCGGGCTGCCGGATCGGCGTCGAAGGCCGTGCGGCGCGCGTCGAGGTCGCGCTCCTTCGGCACGCCGCCGGTGCCGGCCGACAGGCCCGGGAAGAAGAACGTCTTCAGCAGCGGGTAGCGCGGATGCGGTGACGGCCGCAGATGGAAATCGGCGACCCAGTCTTCTGCGCTCAGGTATTCGAGGTTGATCCACACGGGGCGCCGCGCGCGCCGTGCCATCGCCGCGAGATACGCGCCGGGCAGCTCGCACGCGAACGCCTCGATCACCACGTCGGCGATGTCCAGCGCGTCGCCGACTTGCGCATGCCAGTGCTCGATCACGATCGCGTCGACCGTCTGCCGCCCCGCGTCGGGATCGACCTGCGGCAGCAGGCGCGCGAACGTGTGCAGGTCGTCGACGAACAGGCGAACCTGCCAGCCGTGTTCGTGCGCGAGCTGGCGTGCGACGCGCCAGCACACGCCGATGTCGCCGAAATTGTCGATCACCGTGCAGAAGAGGTCGCAGGCGATCGGTTCGCCCGGCGCGAGCGGCACGGCGGAGAGGGGGGCAGCGGTGGGGCGTGGCATCGAAGCGGGCCGGTGAATGCTCTAAACTGGCGATTCTAATAGACCCGTTCCGCGTTACAAGGCGCCCGGCTCACGCATGACATCCCCAGAAGCCTCCGATATTCCGTTCGAACCGAAGAAGATCCTTGCGCAGTTGCCGCACATGCCGGGTGTCTATCGCTATTACGACACGGCGGGCGCCGTCCTCTACGTCGGCAAGGCGCGCGACCTGAAAAAGCGCGTGTCGAGCTATTTCACGAAGACGCAACTGTCGCCGCGCATCGCGATGATGGTCACGCGCATCGCACGCATCGAAACGACCGTCACGCGCTCGGAAGCCGAAGCGCTGCTGCTCGAGAACAACCTGATCAAGGCGCTCGCGCCGCGTTACAACATCCTGTTTCGCGACGACAAGTCGTATCCGTACCTGAAGCTCACCGCGCACCGTTTTCCGCGGATGGCCTACTACCGCGGCTCGGTCGACAAGCAGAACCAGTACTTCGGGCCGTTCCCGAGCGCGTGGGCCGTGCGCGAGAGCATCCAGATCCTGCAGCGCGTGTTCCAGTTGCGCACCTGCGAGGATTCGGTCTTCAACAACCGCACGCGGCCGTGCTTGCTGCACCAGATCGGGCGCTGCACGGCGCCGTGCGTCGGCGCGATCTCCGACGAGGATTACGCGGTCGACGTGTCGAACGCCGCGCGATTCCTGCTTGGCCGGCAGTCCGAAGTGATGAAGGAGCTCGAGCAGAAGATGCACGCGTTCGCGGCCGAGCTGAAATTCGAGCAGGCGGCGGCCGTGCGCAACCAGATGAGTTCGCTCGCGACGGTGCTGCACCAGCAGGCGATCGAAGTCGGCGGCGACAGCGACGTCGATATCCTGGCCGTCGTCGCGCAGGGCGGACGCGTGTGCGTGAACCTCGCGATGGTGCGCGGCGGCCGGCACCTCGGGGACAAAGCGTATTTCCCGACGCACGTCGAAAGCGCGCTGACGCTCGCCGAAGGCGGTCTCGGTGAAGAGGCCGAACCGGCGGAGGCGGTCGATGCGACGCTCGACACGGTGCCCGATCAGCCTGCGGAAGAGGCCGGCAGCGCGCGCGGCACGGCGGCGCCGGCGTCGGTCGAGGCCGAGGTGCTCGATGCGTTCATCGCGCAGCACTATCTCGGCAACCGCGTGCCGCCCGTGCTCGTCGTCAGCCATGCGCCCGCGAGCCGCGACCTGCTGGAGCTGCTGTCCGAGCAGGCCGGCCACAAGGTGTCGCTGGTGCGGCAGCCGCAGGGCCAGCGGCGCGCGTGGCTGTCGATGGCCGAGCAGAACGCGCGGCTCGCGCTTGCGCGGCTGCTGTCCGAGCAGGGCTCGCAGCAGGCGCGCACACGCGCGCTGGCGGACACGCTCAGCTACGACAGCGACGATCTCGCGACGCTGCGGATCGAATGCTTCGACATCAGCCATACGATGGGGGAGGCGACGCAGGCGTCGTGCGTCGTCTATCACCATCACAAGATGCAATCGAGCGAATACCGCCGCTACAACATCACGGGCATCACGCCGGGCGACGATTACGCGGCGATGCGGCAGGTGCTCACGCGTCGCTACGAGAAGATGGTGGAGCAGGCCGCGCAGGCGGCGGCTGTCGACGAAGCCGCCGGCATCGACGGCGAGTCGACGCGCCAGGCCGAGACGTCGAGCCTGCTGCCGAACATCGTGCTGATCGACGGCGGCAAGGGTCAGGTCGAGATCGCACGGCAGGTGTTCACCGAGCTCGGCCTCGACACGTCGATGCTGGTCGGCGTCGCGAAAGGCGAGGGGCGCAAGGTCGGCCTCGAGACGCTGGTGTTCGCGGACGGCCGCACGCCGCTCGAACTCGGCAAGGAGAGCGCCGCGCTGATGCTCGTCGCGCAGATCCGCGACGAGGCGCACCGCTTCGCGATCACCGGCATGCGGGCGAAGCGGGCGAAGGCACGCCAGACGTCGCGGCTCGAGGAGCTCGAAGGCGTCGGCGCGAAGCGCCGGCAGCGGCTGCTCGCGCGCTTCGGCGGGTTGCGCGGCGTGGTGGCCGCGAGTGTCGAGGAACTGGCGAGCGTCGAAGGCATTTCGCATGCGCTCGCCGAGCAGATCTACAAGCAGCTTCACTGACGCGGCCGTGCGACCGGCTGCATTGCCAGCGTTCTTGTGGCAGGCCGGTCGACACGGCACAATTGCGAATCCTTTACTGTCCCGCATGCCATGCCGTTCAATTTCCCGATTTTCCTGACGTGGGTACGGATCGTGCTGATTCCGCTCGTCGTCGGCGTGTTCTATCTGCCGGACACGGTGATGGGCGGCGCGCACCGCAATCTCGCGGCGGCGACGATCTTCATCCTCGCCGCGCTGACCGACTGGTTCGACGGTTTCCTTGCCCGCAAATGGAACCAGACGTCGTCGTTCGGCGCATTTCTCGACCCGGTGGCGGACAAGCTGATGGTGACGGCCGCGCTGCTGATCCTCGTGCAGATTTCGCGGGTCGATGCGGCGATCGCGCTCGTGATCGTCGGTCGCGAGATCGCGATTTCGGCGCTGCGCGAATGGATGGCGCAGATCGGCGCGTCGAAGAGCGTCGCGGTGAACCAGCTCGGCAAGTTCAAGACCGCGTGCCAGATGGTCGCGATCCCGATGCTGCTGTTCTACGGGCCGCTGCCGCTCGGCATCGTGACGATCGATACACGCGTGTGGGGCGAGTGGCTGATGTATCTCGCCGCGGTGCTGACCATCTGGTCGATGCTGTACTACATGAAGCTCGCGTGGCCGCAGATTCGCGAGCGCGGCGGCGCGTGACCTGAGTCGCATATTCGGCGGCCGTTTTTGTAAAAAGGGCTGGAAAAGCCCTTGACACACGAATGTGCCTTCGACATAATCTCGCTTCTCCGCTGCACGACGAAGTGAATGTGTGACGGGGAAGCAGTAGCGTAGCGATACGCGGGAGTAGCTCAGTTGGTAGAGCGCAACCTTGCCAAGGTTGAGGTCGCGAGTTCGAGACTCGTCTCCCGCTCCAGATTTTTTCTGGCAGCGTGTGGTACGGCAAAGCGCTGCAGATGCAGGACCCATGCGGGAGTAGCTCAGTTGGTAGAGCGCAACCTTGCCAAGGTTGAGGTCGCGAGTTCGAGACTCGTCTCCCGCTCCAGATTTTTCTGGCAGCGTGTGGTACGGCGAAGCGCTGCAGATGCAGGACAATGCGGGAGTAGCTCAGTTGGTAGAGCGCAACCTTGCCAAGGTTGAGGTCGCGAGTTCGAGACTCGTCTCCCGCTCCAGGAAATGGGGAAGCCACGCTTCCCTTTTTATTTGATGGACTTCCGGTCCTCGAATAAAAATCTGTCGCTTGCCTCACGGCATCCGGACAGTCCGCTTTTGGCGCGATAGCAAAGCGGTTATGCAGCGGCCTGCAAAGCCGTTTAGGCCGGTTCGACTCCGGCTCGCGCCTCCAAGTAAGAAGAGAAAAAGCCCTGAGAAATCAGGGCTTTTCTTTTTTCTGCTCCGCTTTCATTCTCGTACAAAAATCGCCCGGAGTGGTACAAGGTCGCCTCGAATCACTCAAGCGGCACGCGTAACTACGCCTGCAGGCGCAGCATTGGTAGGGGCATGGTCAGGAGCGGCGCACCGTTCCTCCACGCACCGGGTTTCAGCGTTACTGGATTGACGTAGCGACGCCGGTCGTAGAACGTTGGGTAGCGATCAAAGCCGAGAGTGTGTCGGGAGATATCTGCGTCATCCACCGCGATGTTCAGGAGGCCGGGTAGGTACGCAAGCCGACGACATGGTTCGCATACTCGGTTGGTACGCTGTAGCGATTGCGTTAGAAATGGATCAGGCTCGTTGCTGATACTCGTACCGGTTGCTCGATGTAGCCGTCGAGGGGCTTCGGATTTTGCATCAACCGCGGCTGTTAGTCTTGCCGCACCTCTGCCACGGGTCAACTCAGGCCACTGAGGATACCTCGGTTCGTGCCATGCTTGACGGCAGCGCTCCGCGAAAAACATCGAGTGACTCCCAACGCATCCGGAGGTCGCTTTACCAGAGCCGACGTCGTTGAACGTTGCGGACGACCGCGATGCGATCGGCGTCGATCCGCACGCGGTTTTCATGCCCTCGATGGCGGTTCTGCGGGGAAAAGTACTGGTGGCCGACGCCGGTAATGGGCTTTCCATCAATGGTCGCGGTCGTGCTGCCCTCCAGCGTTCGGCGCACATGCACGAGTTCCGGCACGAAGCGCTGTTCGAGCGTCATTTCCTGAAGGTGGTTGTGCTCCAGGCGTCGAGCAACTCGCCCTATCCCAAGCGTTGGCGGAATTCGAGCAGCTTGTTTGGAAGGTCTGTCTATGGCATGACCAGACCGTGCGACCATAATATCGGAGGACACTAAAAAAACGCCCTGCCACAACGAGGGGAGTGGCAGGGGCTGTGAACGCACCGTTCAGGCACGAGGTGAAGGTGCGCCACAAATATAAAAGCAGTTATTGGGATGCTAGATAATTATGCGATTCTTCCTGCTATTGCCTCGCGTGGCGAGGTGGTCTGATTTTGAGGGGCGATTAATCCTCGACATCGTCACGATGGACCGTTAGGTGTCAATCACCGTGGGCGGTATCGATAGAAAATCTCCGGGAAACGAAGCGGTTCACAAGAAGATTTCACATACCGGCAGGTTCCGCCCAGCAGAAATGCGACACCGTCGAAATTCGCGCAGTCAGTGCTGAAGTCGATCCTCGATACCGGGCCCCATCAATCGTTCACATTCTCGCAGCTCTTCGGGCCGTCGCCCCAGCTCTTTCCTCCTCCGTTCGTACATTGTCGCTTGGTGTATTGCTCGGGCAACTGACCTTTCGGCAGCTTTCCGTCGGCAGGGCAATTGTGATGAAAATAGCAGAAGGATTTTTCGGCGGCGCCGGCTTCACCGTTGAAAACAAGGCAGGCCATCAAGGTCGGAAAGAGAGTCTTGGCAATGGTGCGCATATCGATTATCCCGGGTGAAAAATAATGGGTAACAAGATAGGCGCCGTTGAGGCACCTATCTCTCACATAACAATGGCGCGCAGCCATTTAGTTATCGTATTCGAGCAAAATCCCGGATCGCGCCGGTTGCGCAGCAATGATTCTTTCCGCCACATTATTTTCGACAGCCACTTGCTGGCCGTATGTGACGTTGAGCTTGATCGTGTTGCCGTCCATGTATGCGTTGACAGTCGCGAGATTCTGCCCGCTGGGATAGGACAGCTGTAGCGGACCCACGACGACATTGCTCGAAATCACTTCGCCGAGGACGAGTGAATTGAACAAGCCGACCCAATAAGTCGGTGTCACCTGGAACTGAGCCGATGCGCCGCTGACCACGCCCTTCTTGAACACCGATCCCTGACCGCTCATGCCGATGCCAAGGTTCGCGAGATTGGTCGACTTGTTATTGATCAGGACGGAATCTGCCGGTACGGAGCCGGACCCCGGCACCAATTGCTGCACGTTATCTTTGAAAATGCAGTCCCATGACGTTCCCAATTCCGTCTTCAACGTCTGACTGGCTTTGTAGACTCCGATACCACCGATCTGCTGGTAATTGGCAATGGCGACGTTGTAGAAAATATCCCACGTTACACCGCTGGCGCCACTTTGAGGGACGGTCGTTTGCTTCCACGACACGCTCTCCAATCCAATGGAACTCGGCAGGGTCTGATATACAGCCATAGTCCAGGTCTGCTTGGTATCGTTGTTGAAATCAACGTAATAAGAAGTCATTTTCGGTCTCCGCGATGGAAGATGGATTTTGTGTCTCACCGCACTCGGTTCATGGATGGCTTGATCTTTTACATAAACGCCTCCGTAATCTGAGATTGAAGATCCAATACTCTTGGCCGGCAAAATCCACGGCGCCCGGGATTAGGGTTGTATGTTTTTAGCAAGCATCCAGCGCTCGTGCCCGGACTGTTGTTTGCCGGCAATAGGTCTTTCCGCCCCCGTTGGCGGCTGCCGGAGATTTTGGTGAAATTTCTAAAAAAATTTTTAAAAAAGAAGTGCCGGAATGATTTTCAGATGGCAGAAAATAATCCAATCCGTACGTCCCCGTCAGATCATCTTAGGAAATTTCCTTAAATAAAGTGCGGTAAATGCTTTATCGTTTACCCTAGGCGTCAATTTTCTGATTTTATATTTAATTAAATTGAATTTTTCTATTTTTGTAATAGAGGATGTTTTTATCAGCACTGAGCGTTGTAGTTTCGGTTTCGGATCTGAGTGCCGATCGCGGTGAATATTCGGTAAATGAAATTACGGCTACCGTTGCCGCTCTGCTGCAAATTGCCCGTTCCGCTTGCGCGGGGTGTTGTTACATAGCGCGTCGGGAGACTGGTAAGGGGAGAGCGTGCCCCGCGGCAAAGAGGTGCGGATTGAATTGATTCATGAGCACGCATCTGATGCTGGGGGAACCAAGTTCTTGGTTGCCGCGCAAAGACGGTTGGAGGAGCGCGGCGTTGAGTTCGTTGCAGGAAATCTATCCAGGGCTATTGAAGGGGCGCCGCCGGGGCGCCGCCGAAGTGTATCTGCGATGCGCTCGACGATTGCTTCGAAGGTCCGCGCCAGAGCGTTGCGAGAGACCGCAGTGGGCGGGTAACGGCTCGTCCCCGAAAAGGCGGGCGTAGGTCTTGGCGTCGCTTTATGCGCCGAACCTTGTCAGACAGGGCGCAGGCACTGTTGCACCATCGGGGTGATGATTGCAGGTGCCGCGGTGGGTTGCGTGCTCATGTGACCGGGAAGTGCTTTGGAACCCGAATTGCCCAGCGCGGCCCTGACGAGCAGGCGAGAAGCGCGCCTTTCGGCCAGGAAGAGGGGTTGGCGGCACGCTGGCACGCTACACGTCTCCGCATCGCTTGGTGGCCGACGCGCACGGCGCATGCGACGGCCGCAAGCGATCACCCATCCACCGGCTGCACCGGCGTCTCGAGCTTCAACTGATAGAACGCCGCATCGAGCCAGCGGCCGAACTTGAATCCCGCCTCCGCGATCGTTCCCGCGTGCACGAATCCCAGTTTCGTATGCAGCGCGATGCTCCCGGCATTGGTCGCATCGATGCAACCGACCACCACGTGCACCTGCGCTTCGCGCGCACGCCGGACCACTTCGCGCAGCAGCAGTTCGCCGAGCCCGCGACCGCGCTGGTCGTTGCGCACGTAGATGCTGTGTTCGACCGTGTACTTGAACGCCGGAAACGCGCGGAACGTACCCCAGCTCGCGAAGCCGAGCAGCGTGCCCGCTGCGTCGACGGCGCCAATGACCGGAAAGCCGCCCGCGCGCTTCGTCGCGAACCACGCGACCATCGCTTCCGGCGGGCGCGGCCGGTAGTCGTACAGCGCGGTCGAGTTCGCGATCGCATCGTTCAGGATCTCGAGAATAGCCGCTGCGTGTTCGGCCTCGCTGCAATCGATCAGGCGCAGGTCGTCGCGCTGTGTCGGGGAATTCATCAGAATTTGCTCCGAGAAACCCCGCCATTGATGGCGGGAAGGAAAGGAGTGCTGTTGACAGGCAGCTTCTTCCACGGGTTAGGATCACCTGCATGATCCTTGTCTACCGCTACCGGGTGAAGTCGCTCAACGGACTGCTCAACAAGCAGAGCCGTGCGGTGAACTACGTCTGGAACTTCTGCAATGACACGCAGAAGCACGCGCTCAAGTGGGGCAAGAAGTGGCCTACAGGATTCGACCTGAACGTGCTGACGACCGGCAGCAGCAAGGAACTCGGGATCCATTCCGGCACGATCAACGCGACGTGCGAGCAATATGCGAAGTCGCGCAGTCAGCACCGTCGGCCCTACTTGCGCTATCGCGGCAGGAAATCGCTGGGCTGGGTGCCGCTGAAGGGCCGTGACCTGAAGCGCGAAGGCGAAGCGTTTCGCTTTGCCGGCAACACCTTTCGCGTGTTCAACAGCCGGCCGCTTCCCGAAGGCAAGATCAAGGACGGGACCAACTTTGCGCAGGATGCACGCGGCAACTGGTTTCTCAACATCGTGATCGAGATGCCGGATGTTCAGGCTCGCGCGGTCTGTTCTGGTGTGGGCATCGATCTCGGCCTGAAAGACTTCGCCACACTTTCGACCGGCGAGAAGTTGCCCAATGACCGATTCGGCCGACGCGCGGCCGAAAAGCTGGCGAAAGCGCAACGGGCGCGAAAGCACAAGCGACATATCGCGAAGCTGCACGCCAAGGTCGCGAATGCCCGTGCCGATTTCCAGCATAAGCTCGCGCTCGATCTGGTGCGGTGCTTCGATTACATCGCGGTCGGCAACGTGTCGGCTGTCAAACTCGCCAGAACCAGGATGGCGAAGAGCGTTTACGACGCATCCTGGTCGTCCTTCCGAAACAAGCTCCGCTACAAAGCGATGGCGCACGGGGTCACGTTCGAGGAAGTCGACGAAAGCGGTTCCACCCAGTCCTGTTCGTCGTGCGGGTCGCAAGACAGCACGACGCGGCCGAAAGGTATCGCGGGACTGCGAGTAAGAGAATGGGCCTGCAGTGGATGTGGTGTCATGCATGATCGTGATATCAACGCTGCGCTGAACATTCTCCGATGCGGACGTGCATCGCCAGGTGTGGGAATCCTCCGCCTTTAGGCGTAGGAGGACGTCAAACGGGTTCCTTCCTGTTGGCTCTAAACCGGTTGTGTACGCGACGCGCGCATCACGCGCTCCGCACGCCGGCGGCGGATGCATCGCAGATCGCGACGACATAGCGCGCGGCATGCGACGACGGATTGCTGAAGACCAGCGGCTGGTCGAGCCGCATGGCCAGGCAGTCGCCTTCGCGAAGTTCGTGAAGCGCATCGCCCAACGTGACGTCGACGCGCCCGCTGATGATCCACACCTGCTGATGCAGCGCGCTTTCGCGCCCGCCGCTGTCGTACGCGACGCGCGCGCCGGGCGGGAAATCGACCTCGACGAGCTGGATCGGCGACGGCCAGCCGGCCGGCGACAGGTTGCGCCGCACATAGCCGGACGCCGGGTCGCGCCATTCGGCCTGCTGCGCGCGCCGTGCGAGCGGCTGGGCGGGCGCGTCGTCCCGGTCGCCGCCGAACAGCCCGGCCAGCGACACGCCGAGGCCGGCCGCGAGCTTGTCGAGCACGACGGCCGTCGGGCTGGCCGACGCGCGTTCGATGAGCGAGATCATCGAACGACTGACGCCGGACCGCGCGGCCAGCGCGTCGAGCGTGTAGCCTCGAACGGTGCGCAAATCGCGCACGCGCCGGGCAATGCGCTCGTTGATGCCGGTGTCGTCGGCCGCGGTGATCGCTGATTCTTTCATGATGGATTTATTTTCCAGCAAACTGGAATTCGATGTCAACGGCATTTCCTGCGGGTCGTCGACCAAGGGCCGGGGGCGAACGACTTGCCCGCTCATCGTGCGCGGCGTAATATACGAAACAGCTACGTTTCGTTTAATTGGGGATATATGGGCATCATCAAGATTTCCGAGCACATGCACGAACGGCTGCGCTCGACGAGCACGGCGCTGAGCCGTTCGATCAACGCGCAGGCCGAACACTGGCTGCGCGTCGGAATGCTGGCGGAACTCAATCCGGCGCTGTCCTACGGCGACATCTGCAAGATGTTGATCGAGGCCGAGGCGCGTGGCGGCGACGTGGGGCCGGCGGAACCGGTCGCGCAGCACATCGAGCAGGTGGCGTAATGGCGAAACGCGAAATCCCGATCCGCGGTGCCGCGGAAATCGCCAAGTCGCGCGAAGCCGCGAAGCTCGCGTCGCAGGTGCTGACGATGATCACCGAGTACGTGAAGCCGGGCGTCACCACCGACGAGCTGGATGCGCGCTGCCGCGAGTACATCGTCGACGCGTTGGGCGCGATTCCCGCGAACATCGGCTACCACGGCTATCCGAAGACGCTGTGCACGTCGGTCAACCACGTGGTCTGTCACGGCATTCCGACGTCGCGGCCGATGCGCGACGGCGACATCGTGAACCTCGACATCGCGGTGATCAAGGACGGCTGGTTCGGCGATACGAGCCGCATGTATTTCGTCGGCGAACCGAACGAACTCGCGCGGCGGCTCGTCGCGGCGACCTACGAGGCGATGCACGCCGGCATCCGCGCGGTGCGGCCCGGCGCGACGCTCGGCGACGTCGGCTATGCGATTCAGCAGGTCGCCCATCGCGAAGGGTTCAGTGTGGTGCGCGAGTATTGCGGGCACGGCATCGGCGACGTCTATCACGACGAGCCGCAGGTGCTGCACTACGGTCGCCCGGGCACTGGCCTGCCGCTGCGGCCGGGGATGATCTTCACGATCGAGCCGATGCTGAACGCGGGCAAGCGCGATACGCACGTGCTGGCCGACGGCTGGACGGTCGTCACGAAGGACCATTCGCTGTCCGCGCAATGGGAGCACATGGTCGTGGTGACGGAAACGGGCTTCGAGGTGCTGACCGAGGACGCGAAGCCGCAGGCGTTCGCGGCGCTTTCCGGCACGCACGCGGCCTGACGGCGGGGGTGCGCTGCATACGACGGCGCGGCGTTGTAATGAAACGGGCCCCTTTGCGGGGCCCGTGTCGCTTGCGGCGGCCAGCGCTGCGACGCTCAACCGCGCGCTTTTTCCCACGCGTGTTCGACGAACACGCGGCACAGCGCTTCCATTCCCTGGCGGTCTTCGTCGTCGAAGCGCGCGGCGACCGGGCTGTCGACGTCCCACACGCCGATCAGCGTGCCGTCGCCGGCCACCAGCGGCACGACGATTTCCGATTCCGACGCCGCATCGCACGCGATATGGCCGGGGAAGTCGTGCACGTCGCGCACGACCTGCGTCTCGCGCGTCTGCGCGGCCGTGCCGCACACGCCCCTGCCGAGCGCGATCCGTACGCACGCGGGCTTGCCCTGGAACGGCCCGACCACGAGCTCGGCGCCGTCGAAGAAGTAGAAACCCGCCCAGTTCAGGCGATCGAGCGAGTGATAGACGAGCGCGGAGAAATTCGCGGCATTCGCGGTCAGGTCGCGTTCGGATTCGACGAGCGCGCGTGCCTGCTCGACGAGCGTCGCATAGAGTTCGGCCTTGGAGGCGTGAGGGTCGTTGGACAGCGTGAACATGGCTGAATTGCCTGAAATGCGATAAGGGTTGGGAAAAGCGGGTTGCGAAAAGCGCGATGCGCGTCCCGCAGTCTACGGCACGCGCGGGAGGTCTGCAGCGTCTGGTTCGCGGGGCGCCGTGCGGCGGCACGCGCTGCGAAGGCGCCTGCGCTGCCGCTCAGTCGGGTTCGAGTTCGGCGAACCGCTCGGCCAGAAAGTCGAGCAGCGCCCGCACCGCCGGCAGCAGCCCGCGGCGCGACGCGAACACCGCGTGCACGATTTCGCGGCGCGGCGCCCAGTCGGGCAGCACCGTGACCAGTTCACCGCGCGAAACCTCGTCGCGCACCATCATCGTCGGCAACTGCACGACGCCGACGCCTGCGACGGCCGCCGCGCGCAGCGCGAGCATGCCGCCCGTCACGAAGCGCGGCTGGTGATGGATTTCCGCGTGTGCGCCGTCCGGCCCGCGCAGCCGCCACACGTGCGTGGACTGCGGCACGCCGTGGTCGAGGCTCGGCAAGCGCGCGAGATCGGCGGGAACGGCCGGTACACCGTGCTCGCGCAGCAGCGCGGGGCTCGCGACGAGGCACTGGCCGCGCTCGGCGAGCACGCGCAGCGCGAGATCGCTGTCCTCGAGCGGCGGCGGGCGCACGCGGATCGCGACGTCGATCCCTTCGCCGACCACGTCGACGCGCCGGTTGGTCGCTTCCAGATGGATCTCGACGCGCGGGCACGCGGCCATGAATGCGGCGATCATCGTGCCGACCAGCGAATCGAGCAGCACGATCGGGCAACTGACGCGCACGATGCCGCGCGGCTCCTCGTGCAGCAGCGCGATCGCCTCGTCGGCGGCGTCGGCCTCGACGAGCATCGCGCGGCAATGCGCGTAATAGGTCTGGCCGACGTCGGTGACCGTGAAGCGGCGCGTCGAACGCTGGATCAGCCGCATCCCGAGCCGTGCCTCGAGCAGCGCGATGCGGCGGCTCAGCTTCGATTTCGGCATGTCCAGCGCGCGCCCGGCCGGCGCGAAGCCGCCGTGTTCGACGACCTGCACGAAGTAGTAGAGATCGTTCAGATCCCGCGCTTTATCGTTCATGAAATGGAACGCTGAGTGCGATTTCGGCAGTCTACCGGATCGATCGTTCCATCTCTATATTGTCATTCATGGATGCGAAACACGGGTTTCGCCGCAATATGGAGAAGGGCAATGAAGAAGATCCAGGGTGTGTACAGTGCGCCTCGCGGCCATTGGGTCGGCGACGGTTTCCCGGTGCGTTCGATGTTCAGCTACCAGTCTCACGGCACGCACCTGAGCCCGTTCCTGCTGCTCGATTACGCGGGCCCGGCGACGTTCGAACCGACGACCGCGCCGCGCGGTGTCGGCCAGCATCCGCACCGCGGGTTCGAAACGGTGACGATCGTCTATGACGGCGAAGTCGCGCACCGCGACTCGACCGGCGCGGGCGGCACGATCGGCCCGGGCGACGTGCAGTGGATGACGGCCGCGAGCGGGATCCTGCACGAGGAATTCCACTCGGAGGCGTTCACGAAGCGGGGCGGCCCGCTCGAGATGGTGCAGCTGTGGGTGAACCTGCCCGCCGCGGACAAGATGGGCGCGCCCGGCTACCAGACGCTGCTGAACGCCGATATCCCGGTGGTCGAGCTGCCGGACGGCGCGGGACGGGCGCGGATCATCGCCGGTGAACTCGACGGGCGGCGCGGCCCGGCCCGCACGCACACGCCGATCGACGTGTGGGACGTGCGGCTCGTGGCGGGCGGCCATGCGCGGTTTCCGGTCGCCGAAGGGCGGACGCTCGCGGTGGTCGTGCTGAGCGGCACCGTGCAGGTGAACGGCGAGACGGTGGCCCGCGAAGCGCAGTTCGTGCAACTCGGCCGCGACGGCAGCGACGTCGAGATCGAAGCGAACGGCGACGCGAAGCTGCTGATCCTGAGCGGCGAGCCGATCGACGAGCCGGTCGTCGGTTACGGCCCGTTCGTGATGAACTCGCAAGCGGAGATTCGTACCGCGATCGAGGACTTCAACAGCGGCCGCTTCGGCCAGATGCAGGCATGACGGCATGATGAGCAGGCCCCGCGCGATGCGGGGCCTTTTTTTCGCGCGCGGGCAGGCGGTCGCGCGCGATGCGCGCTTCGAGGCATAATCGACGGTTGCCGCGCGCCGGTCGGCGCGCCCGAATCAGGACCGGACATGAACGCATCCGCACCCGCCGCATCCCCGAGCACCGCCGATCTCGACTGGCGCTGGAAACCCTTCGACGCGCTGACGGCGCGCGAAATCTATTCGATCCTCGAAGCGCGTAGCGCGGTATTCGTCGTCGAACAGAACTGCGTGTATCGCGACATCGACGATGCGGACCAGGCCGCGTGGCACCTGGCGGCCTTCGACCCGGCCGGCCGCCTGGCCGGCTATCTGCGCGTGCTGCTGCCGGACGCGCAGCACATTGACGTGCGCATCGGCCGCGTGCTAACGACCGCCGCGTTTCGCGGCGCGGGCCTCGGCAACGGGCTGCTGTCGCGTGCGCTCGAGCATATCCGCGCGCAATGGCCGGATACGCCGGTGAGCCTGCATGCGCAGGCTCACTTGCAGCGTTTCTACGGGGCATTCGGCTTCACGCCGAGTTCGGACGTGCACGACGAGGATGGCATCCCGCACGTGTGGATGAGCAGCGCGCGCGCGTGACGCGCGCGGCGCTGCGCGGCAGTCAGTGCGCGGCGCGTGCGACCGGCGGTTTGCCCGCGCGCTGCGCGACCCGTTCGCCGATCAGGCGCCCGCGCGCGGACAGCCGCAGCCAGTGCCGCAGCGCGATCAGCGCGCCGATCACGCTCATCATCGAGCCGGGAATCCACAGCAGCAGGCCGCCGATCTGCTGATCGCGCAGCGGGCTCAGCCACGTGAACGCACGGCCGCAGATCGAGTAGATCGGATACAGCTCGTGCGGCGTGAAGAAGATCAGCGCGCCGAGCGCGATCTGCGGCGGGATCGCCGCGACGACGATCAGGATCCGGCGGCCCGGCGACAGCCGCGCGGGCGGCGCGGGACGCGGATCGACGACGAGCCACCAGAACAGCAGCCCGTCGATCACCATGCTCCAGTTCATCACGCGATACAGACGCCAGTCGAGCATCGCGATGAAGTGGATCGGCGACAGCAGCCAGAAATAGATCAGCCCGACGAACAGCACGACGGCGACGACCGGATGGAACACCACGTCGAGCGTCGCGCGCACCGGCGCCCATGCGAGCGCGGGGCGCACGAAGCGCTGCCGCCAGCCGAACGGAATGCCTGCGCGGATCGCCGCGCCCGGATAGGACAGCGCGACGAAGAACGGCCCGAGGTGATGCAGCACGAGATGCTGCGCGCGGTGCATGAAGAATTCGTGCTCGAAGAAGTAGTCGAGCCGCGTATGCAGCGCGATGTAGAGCGCCGTCAGCCCGAACCAGAACGAGAACTGCCGCAGCGGCGACACCTTCGCCTTCTTCACGCCGCGCGCGAACAGCACGGCGGCCGTCAGCACCGCGATGACCACGGTCGGCGACGGTTCCCACGGATCGAGCCAGTACAGGAGGTTCATCGCGCGCGCATCACTTCGCCTGGGCCGGCGATTTCACGGCGAACGGCGCATCGACCGTTTCGCCGTCGGAGAATTTCAGGCGCAGGTGCACGGTGTCGCCCGGCTTGATCGCGTGCTTCGGCTCCTCGAGCATGAAGTGATAGCCGCCCGGCGCGATGTCGACCTTGCCGCGTGCGGGGATCGTCAGCTTGTCGACCATCTCCATCTTCTGCGTCGAGCCGTTCGATACCGTCTGGTGCAGCATGGCCATCCCGTAGTCGGGGCTGTCGACGTCGACGAGGTCGATCGGCTTGTCGCCGGTGTTCACGAGCGTCACGTAGCCGCCCGCGGGCAGCTTGTTCGGCAGCCAGCGCACCCACGCGTTCTGCGCGCTGACCGCACCGGCGGCATAGGCATGGGCGCCGGCGCACAGCGCGGCGACGAGGGCGAACGTCTTGAGGGTCGTTTTCGTTTTCGTGTTCATGTTCATGTTCATGGCGGAATTCAGGTCGTGGAGGCAGTGTCGATGATCCGGCGCACATCGGCGGCGATGGCGTCGGGCGAATCGCGATCGGTCGCGAGCAGGCGCGCGCGGCCGCTCGCGTCGAAGATGTAGACGGCCGAGCTGTGCGTCACTTCGTAGCCGCCGGACGGATCGCGTTTTTCCATCTGATACGCGACGCGATAGCGCTTCGCGAGCGATTCGATCTGGCCGTCGGTGCCGGTCAGGCCGCGCGCATGCGCGGCGTCGAACGCGGCGACATAGGACTGCATCGCCTGCGGCGTGTCGCGCGCGGGATCGACCGATACGAACAGGATGCGCACGTTGTCCGCCTGCGGGCCGAGCTTCGCCAGCACTTCCATCAGCCGCGCCAGCGTTTCGGGGCAGACATCGGGGCAGTGCGTGTAGCCGAAGTAGACGAGCGCGACGCGGCCGCGGAACGCATCGGCGTCGACGGGATGGCCGTCGCCGCCCGTCAGCTTGAACGACAGGTCGGGCAGGTGGCCGGTGACGTTGGTCAGGTTCCAGCGCGGCTCGTCGTGCGTACACGCGGCGAGCGCCACGGCGGCGGCGAGGGCCGCGGCCGTGCGGATGAGGCGGGAGAGGCGAGACGGCATCCTGGGGCTCGATCGGACTAAATGGTAGCCGGCCGGCGCGATGCCATGCGTCGCGCGGCAGGCGGTTGCGACTGTAGCGCAATTCGCGCGCCTGCGTCCTTTCGAAACCGGTACGGGGCGGACGAGCGGGGCAATATGTCGCAGTTGACGCGGCGGGTGGCGCGAGGTCCGCGCTGTCCCGGTTTCGCCCATCTGGGGGCGCAGGCGCGGTAAGATGCGCACAACTCCATTCGCGCAGCGGCGGCGGGCATTGCCGGCCGACCCTCAGACTATCGAATCGATGCAATCCGTTCCGGCTTCCCTGTCCCTGACCGATACCGCGTTCTTCTTCGACTTCGACGGCACGCTCGTCGAACTGGCGCCGACGCCCGACAGCATTCACGTGCCGCCGTCGCTGCTGGCGCTGCTCGACGAGTTGTCGCGCCGCTCGCACGGCGCGGTGGCGATCGTATCCGGGCGCGGCATCGACAACCTCGACACGTTCCTGAAGATGCCCGGCCTGCCGATCGCCGGCCTGCACGGCGCGGAGCGCCGCGATGCGAACGGCGACACGCAGCGCATCGGCTTCAACGACGAACGCCTGCTGCGCATCGAGCGCGAGCTCGCGGGCGTGGTCGACCGCCATCCGGGCATGCTGCTCGAGATCAAGGGTGCGGCCGTCGCGCTGCATTTCCGCAATGCGCCCGAGCGCGAGGCGGTGGCGCGCGAAGCGGCCGAGCGCCTCGTCGCCGACTATGCGGACGCGTACGTGCTGCAACCCGGCAAGATGGTGTTCGAGATCAAGCCGAAGGGCGTCGACAAGGGCCGCGCGCTGGCCGCGTTCCTCGACGAGCCGCCCTTTGCGGGCCGCGTGCCGCTGTTCGCGGGCGACGACCTGACCGACGAGAAGGGCTTCGCGGTGGTCAACGCACGCGGCGGCCTGTCGATCAAGGTCGGCGCGGGCGAGACGTCCGCGCGCATGCGGCTCGATTCGGTCGACGCACTGCATGAGCAGATCGCATGCTGGCTCGGTGCGGGGCAGCCGCACGCATGAGCCGGCTCATCATCGTTTCAAACCGCGTCGCGCCGATTTCGGAAGGCGAACCGGCGGCGGGCGGCCTCGCGATCGGCGTCTATGACGCGCTGAAGGAAACCGGCGGCATGTGGTTCGGCTGGAGCGGCGAAGTGGTCGCGTCCGGCGCACCGCAGCCGCAGATCCGCATCGAGGAGCGCGGGCCCGTGACGTTCGCGACCGTCGGGCTGTCGCGCCGCGATTACGACCAGTATTACCGCGGTTTCTCCAACGCGACGCTGTGGCCCGCGTTCCATTACCGCGCGGACCTGATCCAGTACGATCGCCACGAATTCGACGGCTATCGTCGCGTCAACGTCTGGCTTGCGCAGCAGCTCGTGCCGCTGCTGCAGGACGACGACGTGATCTGGGTGCACGACTATCACCTGATTCCGTTTGCGCGCGCGCTGCGCGACGCCGGCGTGAAGAACCGCATCGGCTTCTTCCTGCACATCCCGTTTCCGGCCGCACAGGTGCTCGTCAACGTGCCACCGCACCGCGAGCTCGTCGAGTCGCTGTGCGCGTTCGATCTGCTCGGCTTCCAGACCGAGCCCGACCTGCGCGCGTTCTGCGACTACGTCGAGTTCGAGGCGGACGGCGAGGTCGAGCACGACGGGCACACGGTGCGCGTACGCGCATTCGGCCAGACGCTGCGCGCGGCGGCCTATCCGATCGGCGTGTATCCGGACGAGATCGCGTCGCTCGCGCAGGCGGGCGAGCACGGCAAGGCGGTGCGCACGCTCGCGACGTCGCTGCGCGGGCGGCAACTGATCATGAGCGTCGACCGGCTCGATTATTCGAAGGGGCTCGTCGAACGATTCCGTGCGTTCGAGAAGCTGCTCGAGCACCAGGCGTCGATCCGCAACCGCGTATCGTTCCTGCAGATCGCGCCGTCGACGCGTGCGGACCTGCGTGCGTACCAGGACATCCGCCTGCAGCTCGAAGCGGAGTCGGGGCGCATCAACGGGCGCTACGCGGAGCTCGACTGGGCGCCGATCCTCTACATTCACCGGCAGTACGACCGGCAACTGCTGGCCGCGCTGTACCGGCTCGCGCGCGTGGGCTTCGTGACGCCGCTGCGCGACGGGATGAACCTCGTCGCGAAGGAGTACGTGTCCGCGCAGAATCCGGACGATCCGGGCGTGCTGGTGCTGTCGCGCTTCGCGGGCGCCGCGCGCGAGTTGACGGGCGCGCTGATCGTCAATCCGATCGACATCGACGGGATGGCCGATGCGTTGTCGCAGGCGCTGACGATGCCACTCGCCGAGCGGCGCGCGCGCTACGCGGACATGATCGCGCAGCTTCGCGAGAACAACGTGTCGGTGTGGCGGGACAATTTCCTGCGCGATCTGCAGCAACTCTGAATTATTGCTCGCGGTGCAATTGAAAAAGCCGCCGTGCGAGAAGCACGGCGGCTTTTTTGTCGGCGGGATGCCGGCGCGTCAGGCCACGCGTTCGCCGGTCGGCGTGTTGCCGTCCGGGGCCGCATGATGGCGGCCGTGCTGCTTCGCGAGCAGGTCGCGGTACAGGCCGGGACGGCTGCGCAGCACGTCCGGCGGGCCGTCGTCGATCACCTTGCCGTTGCTCATCACGATGATGCGGTCGAAGTTGCGCAGCGTCGACAGGCGGTGCGCGATCGCGATCACCGTGCGGCCGACCATCAGGCGGTCGAGCGCGCTCTGGATCGCTTCCTCGGACGCGCTGTCGAGCGCCGACGTCGCTTCGTCGAGCAGCAGGATCGGCGCATCCTTCAGGATCGCGCGCGCGATCGCGATGCGCTGGCGCTGGCCGCCCGACAGCTTGACGCCGCGGTCGCCGACGATCGTGTCATAGCCTTCCGGCATCGCCTCGATGAACTCCGCGCAGCGCGCGTCGCGTGCGGCGGCGAGCACTTGGTCGCGGGTCGCGTCGGGGCGGCCGTACGCGATGTTGTCGTAGATCGTCCGGTGCAGCAGCGAGATGTCCTGCGGCACCAGCGCGATCGCGTGGCGCAGGCTGTCCTGCGTGATGCCCTTCACGTCCTGGCCGTCGACCTTCACGACGCCGTCCTGCGTGTCGTAGAAGCGCTGCAGCAGCGCGAGCACGGTCGACTTGCCGGCGCCCGACTTGCCGATCAGGCCGACGCGCTGGCCCGGCTCGATATGCAGGTCGAAGTGGTCGAGGATCGCGCGGCGGTGCGGGTACGCGAACGTCACGCGTTCGAAATCGACGCGGCCGCCCTTGGCCGACAGCGGTTGCGCATCCGAGCGGTCCAGCATCCCGTGCGGTTCGAGCAGCGTCTTCACCGCTTCGGACAGGCGCGCGACGTGCTGCGTGACGTCGACGAGCGCGACCGCGAGATCGCGCGTGCCGTGCAGGATCGTGAAGCCGAGCGAGCTGACGAGCACGATGTCGCCGGACGTCGCGCGGCCCTGGTCCCACAGCCACAGCGCCCAGCCGAGCAGGCCGGCGGACAGCATCGCGGTGATCACCGCGTGCAGCAGGCGCAGCTTCTCGAGATAGAGCAGGCTTTGCTGGCGCGCGTCCATCTCGGCCTTCACCGTTGCGCTGAAGCGCTTCTGTTCGCGCAGCGTCATCCCGAACGCGCGCACGAGGCCCATGTTGCCGATCACGTCGACGAGCTCGCCGTCGACTGCCGCGGCCTTCGCCGCGAATGCGTGGTGGCGCGCCGAGCCGCGGCCGGCGAGCTTGAACAGGATGATGGACAGCACGGCCGAACAGCCGAGCAGGCCGGCCGCCATCAGCGGATTGACGACGATGATCATCAGGATCGCGCCCATCACTGCGATGCACGGCGGCAGCACGTTCCACGCCATCGTGTTCTCCGACGTGTAGACCGCATTCGACGTGGCCGTGATGCGGCTGGCGAGCGTGCCCGGCTGCTTCTCCGAGTAATACGTCGGCGAATGGCCGATCAGGTACTGGAACAGGTCGCGCCGCAGGTCGCCAGTGACCGCGACGAACGTGTGCGCGGCGACCCAGCCGCCGACGCGCCATAGCAGGTTGTCGGCCGCGATCAGCCCGACGAGCAGCGCGAACGCGCTCCACAGCGGGCCGGGGTGATGGCGTCCGGTTGCCAGCACGTCGATCAGGTGCTTGATCGCATATTGCGAGCCGAGCGCGCAGCCGACGGCGGCCAGCACGCTGCAGAGCACGATCAGGTGCGCGGCGGGGTGGAGGCGGATGTAGCGGAACAGGAACGCGATCGGCCGATGCGCGTAGCTCGACAGCTTCGCGTTGTGGGCGTTGCGCTGGGCGGGGGTAAGAGAGTCCAAAATATGCGTGCGGTGATTCGGTGATTGAGCGTCGCGGCTGGATCGCAGGCCGGCGTTCGCTCGGACTGAATAATCCGGCATTGTAAACAAGGCTGCGCGTGGCGCTGCGCGAATCTTGCCTTGGCCAGGGGCTCGCGTTCGATTTTGAGATAAAATCCGGCATCCCGTCCTGCCTCGTGTGCCGGAATCACGCTGCCGGCAGCTGCGGGTTAACAAGGATCGCCAAAACGGCCTTCCACTCTAGAACGGACGCCCGAGTCCGCGGGTTGCAAAGTGTTGCGCCTTTGTAACAAAGTAAAGTGTTTGAAATGTCGTGCGCCGTATCGGGATTAACCCTAGATAATCGGCTCCGGGTTCGATTCCAGGTTTTTTACGAACCCCTGTCAACGGGTCTTCGTTTCAAACGTTCTATGCCTGTCGCGTCGCCGACGCTCCTTGAGCAGC
The DNA here is from genome assembly GCF_902830285.1 of Burkholderia sp. BCC0419. Taxonomy (NCBI): domain Bacteria; kingdom Pseudomonadati; phylum Pseudomonadota; class Betaproteobacteria; order Burkholderiales; family Burkholderiaceae; genus Burkholderia; species Burkholderia sp. BCC0419. Next base: position 2,385,359 of record NZ_CADESR010000001.1, on the reverse strand, counting down.
GCGGGTTTCGACGCTCCCGGCAGGCTGATTCGTCCGATGTTCGGACGACATGCATCCAGCCCGGACCGCCGGCAGGTTGCCGACCCATACCTGGTTTTTTGCCGATTTTTTAGGAGTTACGCATGCGAATCGCCCAAATCGCTCCGTTGCATGAAGCGGTGCCCCCGAAACTGTACGGCGGCACCGAGCGAGTGGTGTCCTATCTCACCGAAGCACTCGTCGAGATGGGGCATGACGTCACGCTCTTCGCGAGCGGCGATTCGCAAACCTCCGCGAAGCTCGAAGCGTGCTGGCCGCAGGCGCTGCGCCTCGACCCGACCATCCGCGACGTGATGGCCCCGCACATGCTGCTCCTCGAGCAGGTGCGCCGCCGCGCGGAAGAGTTCGATGTCCTGCACTGCCACATCGACTACTACCCGTTCTCGCTGTTCTCGCGCCAGCCGGTTCCGCATCTGACGACGATGCACGGCCGTCTCGACCTGCCGGAACTGCAGCCGATCTTCAATGCATTCAGCGACGTGCCGGTCGTGTCGATCTCCGACAACCAGCGCATCCCGCTGCCGCAGGCGAACTGGCTGTCGACCGTCTACCACGGCCTGCCGGAAAACCTGCTGACGCCGATCCCGAACGTGAAGCCGAGCTACCTCGCGTTCCTCGGCCGCATCTCGCCGGAGAAGCGCGTCGACACGGCGATCCGCATCGCCGAGCAGGCCGGCCTGCCGATCAAGATCGCCGCGAAGCTCGACAAGGCCGACCGCGCGTACTACGAAGAGAAGATCAAGCCGCTGTTCGCGCTGCCGCACGTCGAGTACATCGGCGAAATCAGCGAGTCGGAAAAGACCGAATTCCTCGGCAACGCGCATGCGCTGCTGTTCCCGATCGACTGGCCGGAGCCTTTCGGCCTGGTGATGATCGAGGCGATGGCCTGCGGCACGCCGGTGATCGCGTTCAAGCGCGGCTCGGTGCCGGAAGTGATCGACAACGGCGTGTCGGGTTTCGTCGTCGAAGACGAACTGTCGGCCGTCGCCGCGCTCAAGCGTCTCGATACGCTGCCGCGCGAGAAGGTTCGCGCCGCGTTCGAAGCCCGTTTCTCGTCGAAGGTGATGGCGCAGAACTACGTGAAGGGCTACGAGGAACTGCTGCGCCAGAAGCGCCGCACGGTGCTCCGCGAAGTCAACGCAAGCTGATTGCGGGCCGCCGCCGCGTGGCGGCGCGCGACCGTCACGACGCCCCGTCCGGGTTTTCCGGCGGGGCGTTGTCACATCTGCGGCGCGGATCTGTTGTATTCTCGCCGCGCCCGGCGCTGCGAACGGCCTCCGAAGCGGCCCGGCACGCCATCCGGCCATCTGTCCAGACGGTAATGTCCCTATAATGGCCGTGCCGTGAAATCCGGCCCGGTACGAATATCCAGAGGAGAGCAGTCTTGGCGAGAACGAAAACCACGCGCGCAGCGCCGGCCCCCGGCGCCGGCGTGATCTTCGCGTTGCGCGCGATCGGTCTCGTGCTGCTCGCGCGCTGGCTGTTCTCGATGTCCCAGATGGGCTATCGCTCGTCGCTGTCGGCGATGGTGTCGTCGCCGTGGGCATTCATCTACCTGATCCTGATCTTCCTGCTGCTCGCGCTGCCGGGCGCCGCCGCACGGGCCGAGCGGCCGTTCCATCCGCTGCCGCAGTGGCTGCGCCAGGCGCTGCGCGTGTTCGCGCTGATCGGTTTCCTGTTCGCCGTGTGGTCGATCGGCGCGTTCACGTGGGCGGCCGGCTGGCGCCGCGCGCTGCATGCGGTGACGGCGACCAACGGCTGGCTCGTCGCCGCGCCGGCGCTGTACGCGGCGATCGTGTGGATCTGCCGGCCGCGGCCGCTGTGGCGGACCAACGTGGCCGCGCGCCGCTTCGCGGTCGGCCGGTATGCGATTTCGCTCGACGTGCTGACGCGCACCGCGATCGTCTGGATGGAAAGCCGCAAGGTCGGCCAGTACGACGCGCGCGAACTGTCGGTGCGCTGGCCCGGCCGCGCGGCGCTCGCCGCGGGCGAGCAGGGCGCGCAGCCGGCGGTCGTGCCGCCGCGCCGCGGCAGCCTGTTCAATCGACCGAAGGCGGAACTGCTGTGGGATTCTCCGGCGGCGGTCGGCCACAACCGGCAGATCGTGATGCGCACGCCGCTCGCGACCGAAGGCGACCGCGTCGCCGTGCTCGCGCTCGACGCGGCGCTCAAGCAGATCGTCTGATACGGCCCGCACCGGTTGCGGGCGACAAGGAGGCGCGATGATCGCCCGTTGGTTGCTGGCTGCCATTCACCTGAGTGCGTTCGGCGTCGCGTTTGCCGCGATCGCGGGGCGTAACCGCGCGTTGCGCCGGCTCATCGCGTCGGCGCAGGCGGCCGATTTGCCCGGCGTGTTCAAGGCCGATGCGGTCTGGGGGCTGTCGGCGCTCGTGCTGATCGCGACGGGTCTCGCGCGTGCATTCGGCGGGTTCGAGAAAGGGACCGCGTACTACCTGCACGAACCGCTCTTTCACCTGAAGATGACCGCGCTCGTGCTGATCCTGCTGCTCGAGATCGTGCCGATGCTGGGGCTGATCCGCTGGCGCGCTGCCGCGCGGCGGCAGCAGATGCCCGATATCGGCCGTGCGCGGACTTATGTGCGGATCGGCCACTGGCAGGCGGTGCTGGTGATCGTCATCGTGTTCGTCGCGTCGGGGATGGCGCGGGGGATAGGGGCGCCCGGCTAGGGACGCCCGGTTAGGGGCGCCCGGCTAGGGGCGCCCGGCTAGGGGCGGCCACGTAGGCCCGCATGGCGACAACCATCCGGATCCCGCTCCACTCACAAGGCGCTTTCGAGCCCGGCGCCAGCCGGACCGGCCGCGCACGGCATCATGCCTGCCGATTCCCGTCCGACCGGGCGGTTTCGCCGCCCGGCTCGCCCGGTGCTCAGCGCACGAGGCAGGGGCGCTTGTTGTTGAACGTCCAGCCCGGGATCAGATACTGCATTGCCGCCGCGTCGTCGCGGGCGCCGAGGCCGTGCTGCTTGTACAGCTCGTGCGCGAGCGCGACCGCATCCATGTCGATGTCGATGCCGAGCCCCGGCCGCTTCGGCACTTCCACCAGCCCGTTCTCGATCTTCAGCGGCTCGCGCGTCAGCCGTTCGCCGTCCTGCCAGATCCAGTGCGTATCGATCGCGGTGACCTGGCCCGGCGCCGCGGCCGCGACGTGCGTGAACATCGCGAGCGACACGTCGAAGTGGTTGTTCGAATGCGAACCCCACGTGAGGCCCCAGTCGCGGCACATCTGCGCGACCCGCACCGACCCCTGCATCGTCCAGAAGTGCGGATCGGCGAGCGGGATGTCGACGGCGTGCAACTGCACCGCATGGCCCATCTGCCGCCAGTCGGTCGCGATCATGTTGGTCGCCGTCGGCAGCCCCGTCGCGCGGCGGAATTCGGCCATCACCTCGCGGCCCGAGTAACCGTTCTCGGCGCCGCACGGATCTTCCGCATACGCGAGCACGTGATGCTGGTCGCGGCACAGCCGCACGGCCTCGTCGAGCGACCATGCGCCGTTCGGATCGAGCGTCACGCGCGCGTCGGGGAAGCGCTCGGCGAGCGCCGTCACGGCTTCGATCTCGCTTGCCCCCACGAATACGCCGCCCTTCAGCTTGAAGTCGTTGAAGCCGTAGCGCGCATGCGCGGCTTCGGCGAGCCGCACGACGGCTTCGGGCGTCAGCGCGGCTTCGTCGCGCACGCGCGTCCAGTCGTCGGTCGCGCCGCGGCCGTCGCGATAGGGGAGCGCGGTCTTCGTGCGGTCGCCGATGTAGAACAGATAGCCGAGCATCTCGACGCGCTCGCGCTGCTGGCCTTCGCCGAGCAGAGCGGCGACCGGCACGCCCAGATGCTGGCCGAGCAGGTCGAGCAGCGCGGCTTCGAGCGCGGTGACCGCGTGGATCGTCGTGCGCAGGTCGAAGGTCTGCAGCCCGCGGCCGCTCGCGTCGCGGTCGGCGAAGGTGCGCCGCACGTCGTTGAGCACCGCATGATAGTTGCCGACCGGCTGGCCGACGACGAGCGCGCGCGCATCGTCGAGCGTGCGGCGGATGCTTTCGCCGCCGGGCACTTCGCCGACGCCCGTGCGGCCCGCGCTGTCCTTCAGGATCACGAGGTTGCGGGTGAAGAACGGGCCGTGCGCGCCGCTCAGGTTGAGCAGCATGCTGTCGTGGCCGGCGACCGGAATCGCTTGCAGGTCGACGATGCGCGGCGTGTCGTGGGAGGGCGGGGCTGTGACGGCGTTCATGGGCGGCGATGGCGAAAGAGTGGGCGATGCCGTGCGGCAAAAGCTTTGCCGCGCGCGGCGGGAGGTGCGATCATTCGACAACCGACGTGCGCGGCGCGCAAGCCCCGCAGGTCGACGCAACCCGAAACGGGGTGGAAGCGACAACCGGGCCAGCGGAGCGCAGAACGCGAACGCGGGTCGATCGTCACGCACGGGACCGGGCGGTGCTGAACAGCCGACCCGAGTCGACAGGAGATCCGTGCACCGATCATCAGTCGTCGGATGACTTGTGACGCAGTATAATGAATCATCGGCTTTCGCTCAAACCCCGCGTAAACCCTCGGCTCACATTACGATCATTCAAAAAGGAACCGGCCACATGTCCGTGCCTACGCTTCCCGCAGCGCCGCGCCGTCGCGCACGCAGCCTCGCACAAGATGTCGTCGACGCGCTGACCGCGCAGATCGAAAACGGCACGCTGCGTCCCGGCGACAAGCTGCCGACCGAAACCGAAGTCATGGCGGCGCAGGGCGTGAGCCGCACGGTCGTGCGCGAGGCGATCTCGCGGATGCAGGCGAGCGGCCTCGTCGAGACGCGCCACGGCATCGGCAGCTTCGTGCTGGAGCCGTCGCGCCGCCAGACGCTCGGCATCGATCCCGCGACGATCACGACGCTGCGCGACGTGCTCGCGGTGCTGGAGCTGCGCATCAGTCTCGAAAGCGAGTGCGCGAGCCTCGCCGCGCAGCGCGCGAACGATACCGACCTCGCCGCGCTGCGGCGCGCGCTCGACGCGATCGCGACGGGCGCGGGCGGCGGCCGCGACACCGCGCAGCTCGACTTCCAGTTCCACCTGCAGATCGCGCAATCCACCGGCAACCGCTATTTCGTCGACATCATGACGCAGCTCGGCACGTCGATCATCCCGCGCACGCGCGTGAACTCGGCGCGCTTTGCCGGCGACGACCTCGAGCGCTACGTCGGCCGGCTGAACCATGAGCACGAGGACATTTACGAGGCGATCGCGCGCCACGACCCGGAAGCCGCCCGCGCCGCGATGCGCACGCACCTCACGAACAGCCGCGAGCGGCTGCGCCGCGCGCACGAGGCAGCCGAGGCCGAGGCCGGCTGACCGTTGCGTCGCGGAGCCCGCGTGGCGGCGGGCCCGGTCGAATCGCTTCAACATCAGTCGTCATACGAGATCGATGTAACCGCTTCGGTCTCCGCGGCCAGACGGCGTTTCCGCCGCCGGCCGTCCGCATCGCCGATCAGCCTCCCTTCGTCACGATCGTCTTCCACGCGCCGCTCTTCACCTGGTACAGCGTCGACATCCCGCTCTTCAGCGAGCCGTCGTTCGCGAACGAGATGCGGCCGGTCACGCCTTCGAAGTCGATCTTCTTGAGCGCCGGGCGATAGACCTTCGGGTCGGTCGAACCGGCCGCCTGCATCGCCTTGATCGCGGCCCACGCCGCGTCATAGCCGAACTGCGCATACGACAGCACGTCGACGCCGAAGCGCTTCTTGAAGCGCGCCTCGAAATCCTTCCCCTTCGGCAGCTCGTCGAGCGGCTGGCCGTATTCCCACGCCATCGCGCCTTCGGCGGCCGGGCCCGCGATCTTGATGAACTCGTTGTCCTTCACGCCGCCGCCGCCGACGAACTGCGCGTTCAGCCCGAGCTGGCGCATCTGCTTGATGAAGTTCGCGGCGAGCGAATCGAGGCCGCCGAAGAAGATCAGGTCGGGGTTCTTGCCCTTCAGGCTCGTGATCTGCGCGCGGAAATCGACCGCCTGGTTGCTGGTGAACTCGCGGCCGATGAGGTTGCCGCCGGCGGCTTTCACGGCCTTCTCGAATTCGTCGGCCTCGCCCTGGCCGAACGCGGTGCGGTCGTCGATGATCGCGATGCGCTTCGCCTTCGTCACGTCGACTGCGTACTTGCCCGCGTTGCCGGCGTTCTGGCCGTCGGTCGCGATCACCATGAACATGTTCGCGAGCCCGCGCGACGTGAGCGTGGGGTTGGTCGCGGCCGGGTCGATCACCGGAATGCCGGCCTTGTCGTAGACCACCGACGCCGGGATCGTCGTCCCCGAGTTGAAGTGACCGACCACCACCGACACGTTCTGGTCGACCAGCGCCTGCGCGGCCTGCACGCCGATGCGCGGGTCGGCCTGGTCGTCCTGCACGACGAGATTGAAGTGGGCAGGCTTGCCGGCGATCTGCACCTTCTGCGCGGCCGCATCGTCGAGCGCGAGCTGTACGCCGTTTTGCAGATCCTTGCCGTAGCCGGCGTTCACGCCCGTGAGCGGCGCGGCGAAGCCGACCTTCACGTCGGTTGCGTCGGCGGCCTGGGCGGCCTGTTGCGAGAGGAGGGCAAGCGCGGATGCAATCGACACGGACAGCAGGGAATGACGGAATTTCATGTTGTTCCTCTTGTTCGACACCTGCGAGTGGGTACCGCACGCGTTCGGGCGGGCCGGGCGCGTGCGACGGTCGGGCGGTTCGACCGCTTCTCGGAATCGGGCGGGGAGGTCGGCATCGTGATCCTCGGAAACATCTCCCGTCAGGCTCCGCGAAGAGCCCCGATTGCTTCGATATATAGGTCGCCGATATGCGCGGGTCTTGGAAATTTGCCGCGCATTCGATGCGGATTTGCGCATAGCTTCCGCGCGTGCGCGGGCGGCCGGTATCGGGAATTTCCCGTCGCGAACGGAACGGGCAGGGGAGGAAGGAGGCGGAGCGGGGCAAGGCAGCGGCGCGGCCCGCCGGGGCCGCGCCGCGCGTGGGTCGACGTCAGTCGGACAGGGCGTCCGATGCGGCTTCGGCGTCGTCGTGCGACGCGGTCGTGCGGATCAGCGGGTCGCTGGTGCTCGGGCGGCCCGTTTCGACGTGGCCCGCGAAGCGGCGCAGGAAGCCGAGCAGCCGGCCGTCGCTGACGGTCAGGTCGTACCAGCCGTGACTGCCGCGCAGGTCCCAGTAATCGTCGACGTGCGCGCCCGGCGCGAGGTCGAACGTGCGCGCGTGACCGTGGCCGTACGCGTTCGTGACCTTGAGCCGCACGGCCTTGTGGCCGCGGTTCATCAGGCGCAGCGTGATGTTGCCGTTCGCGACGTCGTAGCCGTAGATCACCTCGGGGTTCACGTTCGCGCTGCCGACGCCGGTCGCGAACGGGCCGCGGAAATGGCAGTAGAAGCCGTTCGGGCCGTACACGTCGAGGTCGTACAGGCCGAGCGACGCGGCGGCGCTCCATGTGTCCGCGACGCGTTTGCCGGCTTCGACCGTATACGCCCACGGGCCGTCGACGCGGTTGCGCGACTGGACCTGGAACGCCGCGCCTGCCCGGCCGGTGTTCGCGAAGGTCAGCCGGAACTGGCCGTTCGCGGCTTCGACGCGGCCGTGCACGAACAGCTCGTACGGCAGCGCGCGCGCCGGACGCAGCCCGGCTTCCTGTTTCGGCAGCTTCTGCAGCACCGGCGGCACCGGGATGTAGTCGGGATGGCGCATGCGGTCGGGCGGCGCGTAGCCGCTCGTGTCGGGCAGCGTCGGCCATGCGGCGTCCGCGGTCGCGAATTCGAACGCCGACGTCAGGTCGCCGCACACCGTGCGACGCCACGGCGATACGTTGGCGGCCGTGACCGGATACTGCGCGCCGAACCGCGCCTCGATGAATTGCAGCAGCGACGTGTGATCGAAGGTCTGCGAGCAGACCCAGCCGCCCTTGGTCCACGGCGACACGACGAGCATCGGCACGCGCGGCCCCAGGCCGTACGGGCCGGCCATGTGCGATGCGTCGCCGGCGAATGCCTCGTTGGTCGTCGCGACCGTCGACAGCCCGTTGTCGCGCGACTGCGGCGCGAACGGCGGCGGCACGTGATCGAAGAAGCCGTCGTTTTCGTCGTACGTGATGAAGAGCGCGGTCTTGCTCCACACGTCCGGGTTCGACACGAGCGCTTTCAGCACCTGCTCGATGTACCACGCGCCGTAGTTGGCGGGCCAGTTCGGGTGCTCGGAATACGCTTCCGGCGCGCAGATCCACGACACCTGCGGCAGCGTGCCGTTCTTCACGTCCTGCTGCAGCACGTCGAACAGCGTGCCGCCGGCGCTGATGTTGGTGCCGGTGCGCGCCTTGTCGTACAGCGGCGTGCCGGGCAGCGCGGTGCGGTACTGGTTGAAGTAGAGCAGCGAGTTGTCGCCGTAGTTGCCGATGTACGGGTTTTGCGTCCAGCCCCACGAGCCGTTCGCGTCGAGCCCCGTGCCGACGTCCTGGTAGATCTTCCACGACACGCCGGCCTGTTCGAGCACTTCCGGATAGGTCGTCCAGCCGTAGCCCTTTTCCTCGTTGCCGAGCACCGGGCCGCCGCCCGTGCCGTCGTTGCCGACGTAGCCCGTCCACATGTAGTAGCGGTTCGGGTCGGTCGAGCTCGGGATCGCGCAGTGGTACGCGTCGCAGATCGTGAACGCGTCGGCGAGCTGGTAGTGGAACGGGATGTCGTCGCGCTTCAGGTACGCCATCGTCGTGGTGCCCTTGTTCGGCACCCACTGGTCATAGCGGCCCTTGTTCCAGGCGGCGTGCATGTCCTGCCAGCCGTGCGGCAGATCCTGCAGGAACTGCAGGCCAAGCTTGTCCGCGCCCGGGTGGAACGGCAGCAGTTCGGCCGGGCCGACCGGCTGGTGAAACACCGACTTGCCGTTCGCGAGGCGCAGCGGGCGCGGGTCACCGAAGCCGCGGACACCGCGCATCGTGCCGAAGTAGTGGTCGAACGAGCGATTCTCCTGCATCAGGATCACGATGTGTTCGATATCGCGGATCGTGCCGGTGCGGCGATTCGCGGGAATCGCGAGCGCATCGCGGATCACGGGCGGGAACAGGTTCAGCGCGGCGGCGCCGGCAGTGCCGGCGGCGACGCGCAGGAAGTCACGACGGTTCGATCGGGTCATGGTCGTTATCGTGCGATAAAGGGGGAGCCGATTGGCGGGACCTGCGGGAACGGCGCGCGCCGGGTCGCAGGATGCGGCTGCGCCGGTTCGTGCCGCCGCGAGCATAGCGAGGAATCGGTGTCATTCATGTGAAGTCCGGAAACGTTTGCACGCGTGGATCGGGTGGCGGCCGGCGATGCGTGGCACGCCGGAGGACCGGAGAACGGCGGGAGGCAACGGGAGCGACGGGAGCAACGGGAGCAGCGGGAGCAGCGGGAGCAGCGGGAGGAGCGGGAGGAGCGGGAGGAGCGGGAGGAGCGAGGCAGCAGAGGGCAGCAGAGGGGCGCCAGAGGGGCAGCAGTGGCGAGAATGGCGAGGCGCACGCGTCAGGCGTCGGTCACCCACGCGCCGAACCATTCGCTCGGCCGCGCGATCTCGTCCTGCGCGGCGACGAGCTCGAGCTCGTAGCGGCGCGCGTCGTAGGTGGCCTTCACGACCGCGTGCACGGCCGCGAGCGTGTGCTCGAACGCGGCACGCACCGAGTCGCCGCGCAGCCGGCACGCGACGAAGATCGCGCTGGTCAGGTCGCCGACGCCGACCGGATGGCGCGGAAACGCATACAGCGGCCGCTGGCCGATCCACGCTTCGGTTTCGGTGACGGCGAGCATGTTGAAGCGGTCGGCCGGGCTGTTGCGGTCGTGCAGGTGCTTGACGAGGATGATCTTCGGGCCGCGGCGAATCAGCGCGCGGCACGCGTCGACGGCTTCGGCGACGGTCTCGATGCGCCGCCCGGCGAGCTTCTGCAGTTCGGTGTGGTTCGGCGACATGCCGTCCGCGAGCGCGGGCATCTCCTGGACGATGAACTCCTCGACGCCGGGCTCGGGCCGGATGCCGCCCGTCTGGCCCATCGCGGGATCGCAGAAGTACCACGCGTTCGGATTCATCGCCTTCACCGTGCGCACGATCTCGACCGCCGCGCGCGCCTGCGGCGGCGAGCCGAGGAAGCCGGACAGCACCGCGTCGCAACGCTTGAGCGCGCCGATGGCGGCGACGCCGTCGACGAGTTGCTCCATCTTCGCGGCATCGATCGCGCTGCCGGCCCAGTGGCCGTACTGCATGTGATTCGACAACTGGACGGTGTTGAGCGGCCAGACGTTGATGCCGAGACGCTGCATCGGGAATACGGCCGCACTGTTGCCGGCATGGCCGTAGATGACGTGCGACTGAATGCTGAGGACGTTTTTCATGGGAATCCGCCTGCACGCGTTTCAGGGTCACGTCACACGATACCCGAGTTCGTCATACGCGCGGAAGTCGCGCGGCCCCGGAGTGTTGCGCGCCGTCGTCACGCGACCGCGTAGAATCGCGGGGCGTGAGACAGCTCCACTGCAGCCCGGCTGCCCGCGCGCGTCCCCAATCACCGTGATCGCCATGCTTTCGATTTGCAAGATCCTGTCCGTCGCGCGTGCCGCCGTGCTCGGCGCGAGCGCCGCCGCCGCGTGCGCGATGCCCGTTGCGGCCGTCGCCGCGACGCCCGCGGCCAACGACGGGCCCGCGTACGGCCCGCGCCTCGAAGGGTTCGCGTATCCGGCGCCCGTGCACGAATACGCGTTCGTGTCGCAGCGCGAAACCCTCGAGATGGCGTACCTCGACGTGCAGCCCGCGCACCCGAACGGCCGCACCGTCGTGCTGCTGCACGGCAAGAACTTCTGCGCGGCGACCTGGGAGGACACGATCGGCGTGCTGAGCCGCGCCGGTTATCGTGTGATCGCGCCGGACCAGATCGGCTTCTGCAAGTCGTCGAAGCCCGAGCGCTACCAGTACAGCTTCCAGCAACTCGCGCGCAACACGCACGCGCTGCTCGAATCGGTCGGCGTGAAGTCGGCGACGATCATGGGCCACTCGACGGGCGGGATGCTCGCGATCCGCTACGCGCTGATGTATCCGAAGGCGACCGACCAGCTCGTGCTCGTGAACCCGATCGGCCTCGAGGACTGGAAGGCGCTCGGCGTGCCGCCGCTGTCGGTCGACTACTGGTATGCGCGCGAACAGAAGACCACGGCCGAAGGCATCCGCCGCTACGAGCAGGCGACCTACTACGCGGGCAAGTGGTCGCCGTCGTACGAGCGCTGGGTGCAGATGCTCGCCGGGATGTATCGCGGTGCCGGCCGCGACGCGGTCGCGTGGAACTCCGCGCTGATCTACGACATGATCTTCACGCAGCCGGTGGTCTACGAATTCGGCGCGATCCGCGTGCCGACGCTGCTGATGATCGGCGACAAGGATACGACCGCGATCGGCAAGGACGTCGCGCCGCCCGACGTGCACGCGAAGCTCGGCCGCTATCCGGAGCTCGCGAAGCGCACGCAGGCCGCGATTCCCGGCGCGCAGCTCGTCGAATTCCCGGCGCTCGGACACGCGCCGCAGATCCAGGATCCGGACGCGTTCCACAAGGCGCTGCTCGACGGGCTGGCGGCCGTGCGCCCGCAGTGATGCGGGGCCGGCGGCCGGCGGCGCGCGGTCGTGCCGTCAGCTTGCCTCGTTCGCGAGTTCGTCGCGGATCTGCGCGGTCAGCTCGAACGAGCGCAGCCGCGCGGCATGATCGTAGATCTGCGCGGTGACGATCAGCTCGTCGGCGCCCGTCTGCGCGATGCGCTCGCGCAGCTTGTCGCGCACCGTGTCGCGCGAGCCGACCGCCGCGAACGACAGCGAATGCGCGACGGTCGCGAGTTCGAGTTCGTTCGCCTCGAGCACGTCGACGGGCGGCGGCAGCTTGCCCGGCGTGCCGCGCCGCAGGTTGATGAACTGCTGCTGCAGCGACGTGAACAGGCGCCGCGCCTCGTCGTCGGTCTCGGCCGCGAACACGTTGACACCGACCATCGCATGCGGCTTCGGCCATGCGGCCGACGGCCGGTACTGCGCGCGATAGATCTCGAGCGCCCGCATCAAATAATCCGGCGCGAAGTGCGACGCGAACGCGAACGGCAGCCCGAGCATCGCCGCGAGCTGCGCGCTGAACAGGCTCGAACCGAGCAGCCACACCGGAACGTCGAGCCCCGCGCCGGGCACCGCCCGCACGCGCTGGCCGGGTACCGGCTCCGCGAAGTAGCGCTGCAGCTCCGCGACGTCGTCCGGAAACGAATCCGCGCTGCCGATCAGGTCGCGGCGCAGCGCGCGCGACGTGGTCTGGTCGGTGCCGGGCGCGCGGCCGAGGCCGAGATCGATTCGCCCCGGATACAGCGACGCGAGCGTGCCGAACTGTTCGGCGATCACGAGCGGCGCATGGTTCGGCAGCATGATGCCGCCCGAGCCGACCCGGATCGTCTGCGTGGCGCCCGCTACGTGGCCGATCACGACGGCGGTGGCCGCACTCGCGATCCCCGGCATGTTGTGATGCTCGGCCAGCCAGTAGCGCCGGTAGCCCCAGCGCTCCGCGTGCTGCGCGAGATCGACGGTGTTGCGGAACGCCTGCGAGGCGTCGGCGCCGGCCGGGATGGGGGCGAGATCGAGTACGGAAAACGGTGTCATCGGAAGACCTTCGAAACGGGGTGGCGTGGTGATGCGCTGACGCAACAAACGTCAAGGATTTTGCCAAAGGGTTCCGGAACGTGCTGGCGGCGCGCGGATACCCATGCGCCTTACAGGGGTGCAGGGTTGCTTGCGACGATCGTTGCAAAAATCAATCTAATCGCTGATTAATTACCAAACTTTACGGCGATTGGAAATGAAACCGCATCGACATACAAATTTGCACGAAACGTCTGATTTTCAAGACTGCAATACGCCTGCAAAGTGCTTACGCTAATGTGAACGTGGCCTGGCCGATCAGGTTCGTCGACCGCTCAGCTTTGCCGGAATTGCACTAGTCCGTTTCTCGTAGCGCCACGCGCGGGGGGCGCGGACTGCTAAAATCCGGCGCCTGCCCCTGTTGTGCCGATGGAGCCATTCGAGTCTTCCCGCATGCCGTCCGGGCGCTGCGCGAGGATGCGCCACGCGAAGCCGGGCATGGCCGAACCCGAACAACGGGTCGTGCCTCCCCATTACAGACGCTGCTGGAACAAGGAGTCGGGACGTGCCCGCGTTCGTCGTTGTCGGAAACCCGCATCACGCTCAATCACGCTCAAGTGTTTGCCATGGCGCGCAGGTCGCCGGGAGGCGTCGCGCATGACACCTACCGCAACGCTGCTCGACTGGCTTCTGATCGTATTCACGCTGGCCGCGGCCGGCTATGCGCTCGTCGCGGCCTTCGCGCCGCGGCCGCGCACGCCGCGCACGGCCGCGCGCGACGGCTTCGAACCGGTCAGCGTGCTCAAGCCGCTGTGCGGCGCGGAGCCGCATCTATACGAAAACCTCGCGACCTTCTGCGTGCAGCGCCATCCTCGCCATGAAGTGCTGTTCGGCGTCGCATCGTCTGCCGATCCGGCTATCGCCATCGTCGAGCGGTTGCGCGCCGATCATCCGGAGTGCGACATCACGCTCGTGATCGACGCGCGCGTGCATGGCAAGAACCTGAAGGTCAGCAACCTGATCAATCTCGCCGAGCGCGCGAAATACGACCGCATCGTGATCGCGGACAGCGACATCGCGGTGCAGCCCGACTACCTGGAGCGCGTGACGGCGCCGCTCGCCGACGCGTCGGTCGGGGTCGTCACGTGCCTGTATCATGCGCGCAGCGTCGGCGGCTTCTGGACGCGGATCGGCGCGCAGTTCGTCGACGCCTGGTTCGCGCCGTCGGTGCGGATCACGCACCTCGGCCGCTCGAGCCGCTTCGGCTTCGGCGCGACGCTCGCGCTCACGCGCGACACGCTCGACCGGATCGGCGGTCTCGTCGCGCTGAAGGACGAGCTGGCCGACGATTTCTGGCTGGCCGAGCTGCCGCGCCGCCTCGGGCGGCGCACCGTGCTGTCGGAGGTCGAGGTCGCGACCGACGTGACCGAACCGTCGTTCGGGCCGCTGTGGCACCGCGAGACGCGCTGGCTGCGCACGATCCGTTCGCTGAACCCGGCCGGCTTCGCGTTCCTGTTCATTACGTTTACCGTGCCGTGGCTCGCGATCGGTGCGGCGCTCGCATTGCGTCTCGACGGCACCTTCGCCGGCACGCTGGCGGGCGGAGCGGCCGCGGTCGGCGCATTCGGGCGGCTCGTGCTGCATGCGCGCGGCGAGGACGGCTGGCGCGCGTTCTGGCGCGACCTGCCGCTCGTCGCGGTGCGCGACACGCTGCTCGCGCTCGAGTGGCTCGCGGCCGCGTTCGGCACGCACGTCGTGTGGCGCGGTGCGAGGATGGCGGTCGTCGGCGGCGAACGCGCGACGGCGGCCGTGGAAGCAGCGGACGGCCGCTAGGGCCGTCGATCGAACCCGGCCCGCGGGCCGAGACGCGTCGCACGGGCAAGCCGCGCGGCGCGACATGACAGAGAGGCGGGCGCCGGCATGGCGGCCCGCGGTTGATTGACTGAATCGTTGTAACGAAACGAACTATGCAGGCTACCGGAGCATTCATGAAAACGCTGTTCTTGCAGGCCCCTTCGTATGACGGCTTCGACGGCGGAGCCGGCTCGCGCTATCAGGCGAAGCGCGAAATCCGTTCCTTCTGGTATCCGACCTGGCTCGCGCAGCCGGCCGCGCTCGTGCCGGGCAGCCGCGTCGTCGACGCGCCGGCCGACGGCCTGTCGGTCGAGGAGACGCTGAAGATCGCCAACGACTACGATCTCGTGATCATTCACACGAGCACGCCGTCGTTCCCGACCGACGCGATGTTCGCGCAGGATCTGAAGAAGATGAAGCCGACGATGCTGGTCGGCATGGTGGGCGCGAAGGTGATGGTCGATCCGCACAACTCGCTCACGGCAAGCGACGCAATCGACTTCGTGTGTCGCGAGGAATTCGACTACACCTGCAAGGAAATCGCCGAAGGCAAGCCGTTCCCCGAGATCAAGGGCTTGAGCTGGCGCGCGAAGGACGGCTCGATCGAGCACAACGAAGCGCGTCCGATCCTCGAGAACATGGACGAACTGCCGTTCGTCGCGCCCGTCTACAAGCGCGACCTGAAGATCGACAACTACTTCATCGGCTACCTGAACTATCCGTACGTATCGATCTACACGGGCCGCGGCTGCAAGTCGCGCTGCACGTTCTGCCTGTGGCCGCAGACGGTCAGCGGCCATCGCTACCGCACGCGCTCGGTCGAGAACGTGATCGCGGAAGCGAAGTGGATCCGCGACAACATGCCGGAAGTGAAGGAGCTGATGTTCGACGACGACACCTTCACCGACGACCTGCCGCGTGCCGAAGCCATCGCCATCGGTCTGGGCAAGCTCGGCATGACGTGGTCGTGCAATGCGAAGGCGAACGTGCCGTACAAGTCGCTGAAGGTGATGAAGGAAAACGGCCTGCGCCTGCTGCTGGTCGGCTTCGAATCGGGCGACGACCAGATCCTCGTGAACATCAAGAAGGGCGTGCGCACCGATTTCGCGCGCCGCTTCAGCGCGGACTGCAAGAAGCTCGGCATCAAGATCCACGGCACGTTCATCCTCGGCCTGCCGGGCGAGACGCAGGAGACCATCAAGAAGACGATCGAGTACGCGAAGGAAATCAATCCGCACACGATCCAGGTCTCGCTCGCCGCCCCGTATCCGGGCACGACGCTCTACAAGCAGGCGGTCGAAAACGGCTGGATGGAAGAGAACAAGACCATCAACCTGGTGAGCAAGGAGGGCGTGCAGCTCGCGGCGATCGGTTATGCGCACCTGTCGCGCGACGAGATCTATCACCATCTCGAACAGTTCTATCGCCAGTTCTACTTCCGGCCATCGAAGATCTGGGAGATCGTGCGCGAGATGCTGACGAGCTGGGACATGATGAAGCGCCGTCTGCGCGAAGGCGTCGAGTTCTTCCGTTTCCTGCGCGCGCACGAGGCCTGATCCGTGGCGACGCAGCGGGCGGCGCGGGCGCTGATCTTCACCGCGGACGACTTCGGGCTGCACCCGCGCGTCAACGCGGCGGTCGAGCGTGCGCATCGCGACGGCGTGCTGAACGCCGCCAGCCTGATGGTCGGTGCGCCCGCCGCGCAGGATGCGATCGAACGCGCGCGGCGGCTGCCGTCGCTCGCGGTCGGCCTGCATCTGGTGCTCGCGGACGGGCCGGCCACGCTGCCCGCGCATGAGATTCCCGCGCTCGTCGGCCCAGACGGGCGCTTCGGCGACGCGATGGCGAAGGACGGCTGTCGCTTCTTCTTCCTGCCGCACGTTCGTGCGCAACTGCGCCGCGAGATCCGTGCGCAGTTCGACGCGTTCGCGGCGAGCGGCCTGCCGCTCGACCACGTGAACGCGCACAAGCATTTCCACCTGCATCCGACCGTGCTGTCGATGATCGTCGAGATCGGCCGCGACTACGGGTTGCGCGCGGTGCGGCTGCCGTACGAAACGAGCGCGCCCGCGCTGCTCAGGCCGTGGATCGCGCTGGTGCGCGCGCGGCTCGACCGCGCGGGGCTCGCGCACAACGACTACGTGGTCGGCATCGAGCATACGGGCGCGATGGACGAGGCCGTGCTGCTCGACGCGCTCGCGAAGCTGCCGCCGGGCGTCGGCGAGATCTACTGTCATCCGGCCGAAGCCGGCGACGGCCCGATCACGCCGACGATGGCCGGCTACCGTCCGGTCGACGAACTGGATGCGCTGCTGTCGCCGCGCGTCGCGGCCGCGCTGAAGGCGGCGGGCGTCGCGACCGGCGGCTTTGCCGACGTGTTCGGCGGGCCTGCGGCACGGCGCGGCACGCGCACGTCGCGCGAAGCGGGAGTGCGGCCGTCATGACCCGGTGGATCAAATGGCTCGGCTGGCCGATCGGCATCGGGATCCTGCTCGCGCTGGGGCTGCACGAAGGCATCGGCGACGTATCGAAGATGCTCGAGCGTGCCGGCTTCGCGCTGCTGTGGCTCGTGCCGTTTCACGCGCTGCCGCTGCTGCTCGACGCGTATGCGTGGCACCAGTTGCTCGACCGGCGTGCGTCGCTGTCGTTCCTGTGGTGGATCGCCACTGTGCGCGAAGCGGTGAACCGGCTGCTGCCCGTGGTCGGGATCGGCGGCGAGCTGGTCGGGATCCGGATGGCGCGCTGGCAGGTGCCCGACGCGAGCCGCGTGACCGCGTCGGTGATCGTCGAGGTGCTGGTGACGATCGTCGTGCAGTATGCGTTCGCGGCGCTCGGCCTCGTGCTGCTGCTCGCGACGACCGACAACATGGGCGGCGGCACGATCGGCCTCGCGCTGCTGCTGACGCTTCCGTTGCCGGTGCTCGGCGTGGTGCTGATGCGGCGCGGCGGCATTTTCCATGCGATCGAGCGTTTCGCGGGCCGCCTGCTCGGCGATTCGCACCGGCTGCTGCAGGGTGTCGACGGCCGCCGGCTCGACGCCGACATCGATTCGCTGATGTCGCGCACGGGCCTGCTGTTCAGCGCCTTCTTCTGGCAGCTGGCCGGCTACGTGCTCGGCGCGCTCGAGATCTACTGGGCGCTCGCACTGCTCGGCCATCCGGTGTCGATCGGCGGCGCGATCGCTATCGAGGCGATGACGCAGGCCGTGCGGCATGCGGCGTTCATGGTGCCGGGCGGGCTCGGCGTGCAGGAAGCGACCGTCGTGCTGCTCGCGCAGATGTTCGGCGTCGACCGCGAGACGGCGCTGTCGCTCGCGGTGGTCAAGCGCGGCCGCGAGGTGCTGTTCGGCTGCCTCGCGCTCGGCTCGTGGCAGCTTGCCGAGCTGGTGCGCACGCGCCGCCGTCCGGGCGTGCTGCCGGCCGGGCCGCGCACGCCGGCGCCGGCGAATCGGGCAGCCGAAACCCGGACCGAAACCGAAACGACGCATTGAACACGAGACGGGCCGCGCGGCCCGTCTCGCGCTTTTGGCGCCGCGCGGGTATCCTTGCCGCGTGTTTTCTCCACGCGCCATTCTTCCGATGATTTTCCGTTCCCGGCTGCTTTCCGTGACGATGCTGGCCGCCGCGCTGGCGCTAACCGGTTGCGACGACCAAGGCCATCTCGACGTGCAACGTATCAGGGACTTCTTCAACGCGATCAAGCCCGCGCCGCTGCTGCTGAAGGGGCTGAAGGTCGGCGAATCGACCGAGGCCGACGTGCGCGGCACGATGGGCAAGCCCGAGACCGAGCGCACGTTCACCGATGGCTCGAAGCGTCTCGAGTATCCGCGCGGCCCGATGGGCAACCAGACCTGGTTCGTCGATCTCGATGCGAACGGGCGCTACACGGGCGCGACGCAGGTGCTGACCGCCGAGAATTTCGCGAAAGTGCGCCCGGGGATGGACGAGGACGAGGTGCGGCGCCTGCTCGGCAAGCCCGGCGACATCGCGCAATATCCGCTGAAGCCCGAGACGGTCTGGAGCTGGCGCTGGCTCGAGGACGGCGTCAACACCGACGCGTTCTTCAACGTCCATTTCGGCCCGGACGGGCTCGTCTATACGACTTCGCGCTCCGACATCCTGAAAGGGCGGTGACGTTCACGCGCGGTGCTTCTTCAGCCAGTCGCGCAGCGCATCGTTCATGCGCGTCTGCCAGCCGGGGCCGTCTGCCCGAAACGCGGCGAGGATGTCGGCGTCGTAGCGGATGCTGACCTGTTCCTTCGGGTGCTCGAGCTTCGGGCGCCCGAACTTCTTCGCGACGACTTCGACGAATGGCTCCATCGCATCGATTTCTTCGTCGCTGAGTTCATGGGCGTCCGGATCGGCGGCGATGCCGCGCGCGATCGCCGCTTCTTCCTCGGGCGTGTTGCGTATGAATTTAACCGCCTTCTTCATATCGATTCATCTCTCGGTTGTTGGCTTTTCGCAGGCTGACGACACGCAGCGTGCGGCCGCGCGGAGCGACGATCGCCGTGTGAAGACGCGCGCCGATCGGCACCAGACAGATCCAGCGCGTCTCGCCGTAATCGCGACGGACGTCCGGCCACGCGCACGCTGCTTCCCACTCGGCGAATTCGGCCATTCGCAGCGATATGCCATGTTTCAGTCGGTTCGACAGATCCTTGGCATCATCGAAGACGAACGGAATTTCGATTAATTGTGGATGCGAAAACATGAGATGGCAAGAGGTTCTTGTAGATGCAAAAATAAGGCGGCGCCACGGGTGACGTCGAATCGGCGCGCATCGCGTCGCGGGCATGAGCGAGCGATTGTGTGGCGTGGGTCCGGAGATGCCCATTCGGCCCGATGGCCAGTCCGGCGCTATATCGAAAAAGCGACCGGAAAATTGCAAAAAACCCGCTTCCCGGCGTGTCATCAGACTGTCAGGGAGCGGGTTTTTCCCTTTTGAAACAGCGGCGTAAGTCGTGCGCACAAATGGTGGGACGAATTGCTGCGACGCAGCAATCGCGCGCACGGTGATTTGAGGCAATTAATTTCGCTTGCGACTATCCGCGTCAGCCCGGCGTGGGACAGGCATACGCGTCGGCATTCATTCAACTCTGGAGACGCGCGTGTTCCTTTACGGCTTTGGTCCTGTCCTCTGGGCCGGCACCGTGCAGACCATCGAGCTGTCGGTGTTGTCGCTCGCCACTGCGGTGGCGCTGGGGCTGATCGGCGCGGTGGCGAAGCTGTCGCACAACCGGGTGCTGCGAGCGATTGCGACCGGTTATACGACGCTGATCCGCTCGGTGCCCGATCTTGTGCTGATGCTGCTGCTGTTCTACAGCATCCAGATCTGGCTGAACCAGTTCACCGACCTCGTCGGCTGGAGCCAGATCGACATCGATCCGTTCGTGGCCGGCGTGCTGACGCTCGGCTTCATCTACGGCGCGTACTTCACCGAGACGTTTCGCGGCGCGTTCCTGTCGGTGCCGCGCGGCCAGCTCGAAGCTGGCGCGGCTTACGGGATGAGCGGCGCGCGCGTGTTCGCGCGGATCATGTTTCCGCAGATGATGCGCTTTGCGCTGCCGGGCATCGGCAACAACTGGCAGGTGCTCGTGAAGGCGACCGCGCTGGTGTCGATCATCGGTCTCGCGGACGTCGTGAAGGCCGCGCAGGACGCCGGCAAGAGCACGTTCAACATGTTCTTCTTCATCCTCGTCGCGGCGCTGATCTATCTCGCGATCACGACCGTCTCCAACCTCGTGCTGATCCAGCTCGAGAAGCGTTATTCCATGGGCGTGCGGCACGCAGAACTATGATCGAGATCCTCCAGGAATTCGGCAAGGCGTTCCTTTTCTGGGACGGCCAGCGCCTGTCCGGCCTCGCGGTGACGCTGTGGCTGCTCGTCGCATCGATTTCGCTCGGCTTCGTGTGCGCGGTGCCGCTCGCGGTCGCGCGCGTGTCGCGGAACAAGTGGGTGTCGATGCCCGTGCGGTTCTACACGTACGTGTTCCGCGGCACGCCGCTCTACGTGCAGTTGCTGCTGATGTACACGGGCATGTACAGCCTCGAGTTCGTGCGCTCGCACTCGCTGCTCGACGCGTTTTTCCGCAGCGGCTTCAATTGCGCGATCCTCGCGTTCGCGCTGAACACCTGCGCATACACCACCGAGATCTTCGCCGGGGCGATCCGTGCGATCCCGCACGGCGAGGTCGAGGCGGCGCGCGCATACGGGATGACGCCGTTCACGATGTACCGCCGCGTGATCCTGCCGTCGGCGCTCCGCCGCGCGCTGCCGCTGTACAGCAACGAGGTGATCCTGATGCTGCACGCGACCACCGTCGCGTTCACGGCGACCGTGCCGGACATCCTGAAGGTCGCGCGCGACGCCAATTCCGCGACCTACATGGCGTTCCAGTCGTTCGGGATCGCCGCGCTGATCTATCTTGCGGTATCGTTCGCACTCGTCGCGGCGTTTCGCCGCGCGGAGCGCCACTGGCTTGCGTATCTCGCGGCCGCCCGTCATTGAATTCACTCGAGGAGAGCCAGTTGGCCGAGATCACTCAAACGAGCGCTGCCACCAAGCTTGCGGCGCTCGACATCCACAAGCGCTATGGCGACAACGAGGTGCTCAAGGGCGTGTCGCTGAACGCGAAGGCCGGCGACGTCATCAGCATCATCGGCGCGAGCGGCTCGGGCAAGAGCACGTTCCTGCGCTGCATCAATTTCCTCGAGCGGCCGAATGCGGGGCAGATCGTCGTCGACGGCGAGGCCGTGCGCACGAAGACCGACCGCGCCGGCGCGCTCGAAGTGGCCGATCACAAGCAGTTGCAGCGCATCCGCACGAAGCTCGCGATGGTGTTCCAGCACTTCAACCTGTGGGCACACATGAACGTGCTCGAGAACGTGATGGAAGCACCGTTGCACGTGCTCGGCATCCCGAAGAAGGAAGCCGAGGACCGTGCGCGCGAATATCTCGAGAAGGTCGGGCTCGCGCCGCGCGTCGAGAAGCAGTATCCGTCGCATCTGTCCGGTGGCCAGCAGCAGCGCGTGGCGATCGCGCGTGCGCTTGCGATGCATCCGGACGTGATGCTGTTCGACGAGCCGACCTCTGCGCTCGACCCGGAACTGGTGGGCGAAGTGCTGAAGGTGATGCAGAAGCTGGCCGAGGAAGGCCGCACGATGATCGTCGTCACGCACGAGATGGGTTTCGCGCGCAACGTGTCGAACCACGTGATGTTCCTGCATCAGGGGCGGACCGAGGAAGAGGGCGATCCGAAGGAAGTGCTGGTGCGCCCGCAGAGCGAGCGGCTCAAGCAGTTCCTGTCGGGCAGCCTCAAGTAACGCGAAGGGCGGGTTTCGACCGTGGTACCGGTGTCTCGTCCCGCAGGCGCCACCCGCACGACGCAGGTGGCGATCGTTGCATTGCCGCCCGTGTCGATGTCGGGTGTGGGTCCGATCGTCGATGCGTTGAATCTCGCGAACGAGATCGACGGGCGGTTGCTGTATCGCTGGCAGGTGTGTTCGTGGGACGGGCGACCGGTGCCGCTTGCGGGCGGTGCGCAGTGGCATGCCGATGCGGCGTTCAACGATGCGATCGCGTGCGACTGGCTGATCGTCGTGTCGGAGCGGTTTCAGCAGTTTGCCGATTACCGGTTGTTTCTCGCGAGTCTCGCTCGGGTCGGGCAGCGCACGCCGGTCGTGACCGGTATTCACCACGGCGTGTGGTGGCTCGCGATGGCAGGGCAGCTTTCCGGGTATCGCGTG
The DNA here is from genome assembly GCF_902830285.1 of Burkholderia sp. BCC0419. NCBI lineage: Bacteria > Pseudomonadati > Pseudomonadota > Betaproteobacteria > Burkholderiales > Burkholderiaceae > Burkholderia > Burkholderia sp. BCC0419. Next base: position 2,363,085 of record NZ_CADESR010000001.1, on the reverse strand, counting down.
AGCGTGAACTGGGAGACGTATCAGCAGTTCGCCGAGCAGTTCGAGCGGTCGATCGTCACGCAGCAGATCTTCGAGATCGATCGCGATCGGGCGACCTGTGCCGGTGGGCAGGCGACCGTCGATTTCATGTTGGCCATGATTGGCCGGGAACATGGGGCGGACCTCGCGGAGCGGATTGCCGATGCGCTCGGGGCCGGCATGCTGCGCAGCGGCGAGGAGCGGCAGAGGATTCCCTTTGTCACCGCGCCGGGCGAGCGGCATCCTCGGTTGAATGACGCGTTGCTTTTGATGGAGGCCAATGTCGAGGATCCTCTTACTACCGATGAGATCGCCGGGCTCGTTGGGGTTTCTCGGAGGCAACTGGAGCGGCTCTTTCGACAGTATCTCGGGGCGATGCCCTCCAAGTATTACCTCAATCTTCGGTTGCTCAAGGCGCGGACGCAGTTGCAGCGGACCAGTAAGTCTGTCGTGCAAGTGTCTCTCGCCTGTGGGTTCTCTTCTGCCGCGCACTTCTCTAACGCTTACCGCGAAAGGTTCGGGGTCACGCCTCGGGAGGATCGGCGAGCGTGGCTCGAAAAGCAGACCGGCGGCGGCAGCGAACCTCGTGGGGGGGCGCTCGTCGAGCGCGGGAAAGATTGAGGTTGGGTTTGATTTGTTTGGTGGTGTGCTCGCGGTTTTCGTGAAGTGCCTGTGATCGTGTCGGTCTATTTGCGTCGCCCCTCCGCGGGGCAGCGGTCACTTTTCTTTGTCTTGCCAAAGAAAAGTAACCAAAAGAAAGGCGCTCAGATAACGCATGACTTCCCGGTGCCAGAGCCACCAGAGTGGACCGCACAAAAGTGTCCGCGCCAGTCAGGAGCCCGGAGTGGTTCGAGCAATGGTTCTGACACCACTCACTACCCCACGGAGCGGTATACCATCCGCTAGCTCCATCCTCGCTTCGCTCGGCCGCAAGGTACTTCAGGACGTGCGGTTGCGTTCGTGCTTCTCCACGAACTGTCGACTGCCACCTTTTTCTGCTCTCGGCATTTGGGTGGCCGGATCGTTTGACGATCGGTGTTCTCGCGATAGCGACGTGTTTGCGGCCCCCATTTTTCTTGCGGGAGCGCCGAATTTCCTGCTTATCGAAAGTACAGCGGATCCTTTGTGAGGGGGCGACGGCGGCATGGGTGGGGATGGACCTGTCGGCCGAGCGAAGCGAGGACGGAGCTAGCGGGCGGTATACCGCTCCGTGGGGTAGTGAGTGGTGTCAGAACCATTGCTCGAACCACTCCGGGTTCGTGACTGGCGCGGACACTTAGATGGTGTCCACTCTGGTGGCCCTGGCACCGGGAAGTCATGCGTTATCTGAGCGCCTTTCTTTTGGTTACTTTTCTTTGGCAAGACAAAGAAAAGTGACCGCTGCCCCGCGGAGGGGCGACGCAAATAGACCGACACGATCGCAGGTGCTTCACGACACCGGAAGCAAACCACAGACAGCCAGAAAAAGCCCCAAAATACCGACACGCGTAGCCGCCCCCCACCCGAGAGGGCAAAAAACCAAAACCTTCCGATAGAACCCGTCGCAATTCCGCAAGACGCTTGCGTCACCCTTACCTAAACTTGATCCTGTTGAACCCTCTTACGAAACCGAAAGGAACGACCATGACGACCTCGACCTCGACCGTGACCCGCCAGACATTCGACGAAGTGATGGTGCCGGTATTCTCTCCCGCCCCGTTCGTGCCGGATCGCGCAGAGGGCTCCCGCGTGTGGGACACGGCCGGCCGCGAGTACATCGATTTCGCATGCGGCATCGCCGTGACGTCGCTCGGCCACGGCCACCCGGAACTGCTGAAGGTGCTGGACGAACAAGGCCGCAAGCTCTGGCACATCGGCAACGGCTACACGAACGAGCCGGTGCTGCGCCTCGCGAAGCGCCTCGAATCGCTGACCTTCGCCGACCGCGCATTCTTCGCGAACTCGGGCGCGGAAGCGAACGAAGCCGCACTGAAGCTCGCGCGCCGCGTCGCATTCGACCGCCACGGTGCCGACAAAGTCGAAATCATCTCGTTCGTGCAGTCGTTCCACGGCCGCACGTTCTTCACGGTCAGCGTCGGCGGCCAGCCGAAATACTCGGAAGGCTTCGGCCCCGTGCCGGCCGGCATCAAGCACCTGCCGTACAACGACATCGAAGCCGCGAAGGCCGCAATTGGCCCGCAAACCTGCGCCGTGATCGTCGAGCCGGTGCAAGGCGAGGGCGGTGTGATCCCCGCCGATCCGGCATTCCTGAAGGCACTGCGCGAAGCGTGCGACACCAACGACGCACTGCTGATTTTCGATGAAGTGCAAACGGGCGTGGGCCGCACCGGCCAGTTCTACGCGTACATGGACACGGGCGTCACGCCGGACATCCTGACGACCGCGAAAGCGCTCGGCAACGGCTTCCCGATCGGCGCGATGCTGACGACGAACGAACTGGCCGCGCACTTCAAGGTCGGCGTGCACGGCACGACGTACGGCGGCAACCCGCTCGCGTCGGCAATCGCCGACAAGGTCGTCGAACTGATCGGCGACCCGGCGCTGCTCGAAGGCGTGCGCGAACGCAGCGTGCGCCTGAAGGGCGCGCTCGAACGCATCAACGCCCGCTTCGGCATCTTCAAGGACATCCGCGGCAAGGGCCTCCTGGTCGGCGCGGAACTCACCGCCGCATTCGACGGCCGCGCGAAGGACTTCGTCACCGCCGCCGCCGAGAACGGCCTGATCATGTTGATCGCTGGTCCGAACGTGCTGCGCTTCGTTCCGTCGCTCGTGATCCCGTTCGACCTGCTCGACGAAGGCGTGAAGCGCTTCGAGAAGGCAGTCGAACAGGTGCTCGCGGCCCAGGAAGCCACCGCGCGCTGATCGGCGCGCCCCTCGCAGACAGGAACGACGATGCTATTTGTTCGCCCCGGCAAACTCACGGATCTCGATGCGCTCGCGCACATGGCGCGCACCGCGCAGCCGGTCCTGCACTCGCTGCCGCAAGACCGCGCGGCGCTCGAAGCGCGCGTGGCGCTCTCCGAGGATTCGTTTCGCGCGGACGTCGACTTCGCCGGCGAGGAGTTCTATCTCTTCGTGCTGGAAGATTCGTCGACGGGCAAGCTGCTCGGCACGGCGAGCATCGTGGCCGCGGCCGGCTACTCGGAACCGTTCTACGCATTCCGCAACGACGCACTGATCCACGCGTCGCGCGAGCTGCACGTGAACCGCAAGATCCACGCGCTCACGATGTCGCACGAGCTGACCGGCAAGAGCCGGCTCGCGGGCTTCTACGTCGATCCGTCGCTGCGCGGCGACGCGGCCGCGCACCTGATCTCGCGCGCCCGGATGATGTACATCGCCGCGAACCGCCGCCGCTTCACGCCGGAAGTGTTCACGCTGCTGCTCGGCGTGAGCGACAACACGGGCGCATCGCCGTTCTGGGAAGCAGTGGGGCGCAAGTTCTTCGGCCGCGACTTCACCGACGTCGACGTCGCATCGGGCGGCCGCAGCCGCACGTTCATCGCGGAAGTGATGCCGGCCTATCCGCTCTACGTGCCGCTGCTGCCGGAAGCCGCGCAGCGCGTGCTCGGCGAGCCGAACGAAACGGCGCTGCTCGCGTACGACATCCATCTCGAGGAAGGCTTCGAGCCCGACCGCTTCGTCGACATCTTCGACGCAGGCCCGGTGCTGACCGCGCAGGTCGACCGCACCGCGTGCGTGAAGCACGGCACTGAGCGCGTCGTGCGCGAGGCCGCGCACCAGCAGGGCGACGTCGCGTACATGGTGTCGACGGGCAGCGGCGAATCGTTCCGCTGCGTGCTGGCCGACCTGCCGGGCGACACGGCCGACGCACGAGGTGCCCAGGCGCCGCTGGCCGGCGACGTGCGCGCGGCGCTCGATGTGAAGGAAGGCGATGTCGTGCGCTGCGTGCCGCTGCATCGCCGCAGCGATGAAGATTTGAAGGGAGACGCAGCATGATCGTCGTTCGGGTCGTACAAACGGGCGACGTCGACGCGCTCGTGTCGCTCGCGAAGGAAACCGGGCCGGGCCTGACCACGTTCAAGCCCGATCGTGACGCGCTCGCCGCGCGCGTCGAACGCTCGAGCCGCACGCTCGAAGGCCGGGCCGCGCCGGGCGAAGCCGGCTACTTCTTCGTGATGGAAGAATCGACGACGGGCGACATCGCGGGCGTGTGCGGAATCGAGACGCAGGTCGGCCTCGAGCAGCCGTTCTACAACTATCGCGTGAGTACGGTCGTGCATGCGAGCCAGGAGCTCGGCGTGTGGACGCGGATGTCCGCGCTGAACATCTCGCACGACCTGACGGGCTACGCGGAAGTGTGCTCGCTGTTCCTGAGCCCGCGCTATCGCACGGGCGGCGTCGGCGGCCTGCTGTCGCGCTCGCGCTTCATGTTCATCGCGCAGTTTCGCGACCGCTTTCCGGAACGCATCTGCGCGGAACTGCGCGGCCACTTCGACGAGGACGGCACGTCACCGTTCTGGCGCGCGGTCGGTTCGCACTTCTACCAGATCGATTTCAATGCGGCGGACTACCTGAGCTCGCACGGCCGCAAGTCGTTCCTCGCGGAACTGATGCCGCGCTATCCGGTGTACGTCGACCTCCTGCCGCAGGACGCGCAGGACGCGGTCGGCCTCACGCACCGCGATACGCTACCGGCCCGCAAGATGCTCGAGGCGGAAGGGCTGCGCTATCAGAACCACGTCGACATCTTCGACGCGGGCCCGGTGCTCGAATGCCACATCAACGACCTGCGCACGGTGCGCGAGAGCGTCGTCGTGCCGGTGGCGATCGGCGTGCCCGATGCACAGGAAAGCGCGCCGAAGTCGCTGGTGTCGAACACGTCGCTGCACGACTTCCGCGTCGGTGTCGCGCCGGGCGTGGTCGCGAACGGCTCGTTCGTGCTGTCGGCCGACGATGCCGCCGCGCTCGACGTGAAGGCCGGCGATCCGGTCCGCGTGCTGCCGCTCAAAGTCAAACAGGGATAAACGAATCATGACGGAACTCTTCATCGACGGCGCCTGGGTCGCAGGCTCGGGCCCCGTCTTCGCTTCGCGCAATCCGGGCACCGACGCAATCGCATGGCAGGGCGGCAGCGCATCGGCGGCCGACGTCGACCGCGCAGTCGCGAGCGCGCGCCGCGCATTCGCCGGCTGGTCGGCGCTCGACTTCGACGCGCGCTGCGCGATCGTCAAGCGCTTCGCGGCGCTGCTCACCGAGCGCAAGGAAGCGATCGCGACCGCGATCGGCCGCGAGACGGGCAAGCCGCTGTGGGAAGCGCGCACCGAAGTCGCGGCGATGGCCGCGAAGGTCGGCATCTCGATCCAGGCCTACCAGGAACGCACCGGCGAGAAGCGCCAGGACATGGCCGACGGCGTCGCGGTGCTGCGTCACCGGCCGCACGGCGTCGTCGCGGTGTTCGGCCCGTACAACTTCCCCGGCCACTTGCCGAACGGCCATATCGTGCCGGCGCTGATCGCCGGCAACACGGTCGTGTTCAAGCCGTCGGAGCTCGCACCGGGCGTCGCGCGGGCGACGGTCGAGGTGTGGCACGAAGCCGGGCTGCCGGCCGGCGTGCTGAACCTCGTGCAGGGCGAGAAGGATACCGGCATCGCGCTCGCGAACCATCGGCAGATCGACGGGCTGTTCTTCACCGGCAGCTCGGATACCGGCACGCTGCTGCACAAGCAGTTCGGCGGCCGCCCGGAAATCGTGCTCGCGCTCGAGATGGGCGGCAACAACCCGCTCGTGATCGGCGAAGTCGAGGATATCGACGCGGCCGTGCATCACACGATCCAGTCGGCATTCCTGTCGGCCGGCCAGCGCTGCACGTGCGCGCGCCGCATCTTCGTGCCGCAGGGCGCGTTCGGCGATCGCTTCCTCGCGCGCTTCGCCGACGTCACGTCGAAGATCACCGCCGACGTGTTCGACGCCGATCCGCAGCCGTTCATGGGCGCGGTGATCTCGGCACGCGCGGCCGCGAAGCTGGTCGACGCGCAGTCGCGCCTGATCGAGCAGGGCGCGAAGCCGATCATCGCGATGACGCAGCGCGATCCGCGCCTCGGCTTCGTGAATGCGGCAATCGTCGACGTGACGGGCGTCGCGAACCTGCCCGACGAAGAGCACTTCGGCCCGCTCGCGCAGATCGTCCGCTACGCGACGTTCGACGACGCGATCGAGCGCGCGAACGACACGGCGTTCGGCCTGTCCGCGGGCCTGCTGGCCGACGACGCGAAGGTGTGGGAGCACTTCCGCCGCACGATCCGTGCGGGGATCGTCAACTGGAACCGGCCGACCAACGGTGCGTCGTCCGCCGCGCCGTTCGGCGGCACCGGCCGTTCGGGCAACCATCGCCCGAGCGCGTATTACGCGGCCGACTATTGCGCGTATCCGATGGCGTCGGTGGAAAGCACGCAACTGACTTTGCCCGCGAGCCTGTCGCCGGGCCTGCATTTCTGAGCGAGGGAACGACGATGAACGCACAAGAAGCCAATTTCGACGGGCTCGTCGGCCCGACCCACAACTACGCCGGGCTGTCGTTCGGCAACGTGGCGTCGCTGAACAACGAGAAGTCGGCCGCGAACCCGAAGGCCGCCGCGAAGCAGGGGCTGCGCAAGATGAAGCAGCTCGCGGATCTCGGCTTCGCGCAAGGCGTGCTGCCGCCGCAGGAGCGGCCGTCGCTGCGCCTGTTGCGCGAGCTCGGCTTCTCCGGCAAGGACGCGGACGTGATCGCGAAGGCCGCGAAACAGGCGCCCGAACTGCTCGCCGCGGCGAGCTCGGCGTCGGCGATGTGGACCGCGAACGCGGCCACCGTCAGCCCGTCGGCGGATACGAGCGACGGCCGCGTGCACTTCACGCCGGCGAACCTGTGCAGCAAGCTGCATCGCGCGATCGAGCACGAAGCGACGCGCCGCACGCTGTCGACGCTGTTTGCGGACCCCGCGCACTTCGCGGTGCATGAAGCGCTGACGGGCACGCCGGCGCTCGGCGACGAAGGCGCGGCGAACCACACGCGCTTCTGCGCCGAATACGGCAAGCCGGGTATCGAGTTCTTCGTGTACGGCCGTGCCGAATATCGCCGCGGCCCCGAGCCGAAGCGCTTCCCGGCCCGCCAGACCTTCGAGGCGAGCCGCGCGGTCGCGCATCGCCACGGGCTCGCGGAGGAAGCGACGGTCTACGCGCAGCAGGATCCGGACGTGATCGACGCGGGCGTGTTCCACAACGACGTGATCTCGGTCGGCAACCGCGACACACTGTTCACGCACGAGCGCGCGTTCGTCAACAAGCAGGCGATCTACGACACGCTGACCGCTGCGCTCGACGCACGCGGTGCGCGCCTGAACGTGATCGAGGTGCCGGACGCGGCCGTGAGCGTGAACGACGCGGTGACGTCGTACCTGTTCAACAGCCAGCTGCTGTCGCGGGCGGACGGCTCGCAGGTGCTCGTCGTGCCGCAGGAATGCCGCGAGAACGCGCGGGTCGCCGCCTATCTCGACCAGCTCGCGGCCGGCAACGGCCCGATTCACGACGTGCTCGTGTTCGACCTGCGCGAAAGCATGAAGAACGGCGGCGGCCCCGCGTGCCTGCGCCTGCGCGTCGTGCTGACCGAAGCGGAGCGCGCGGCCGTCACGTCGAACGTGTGGATCAACGACACGCTGTTCGCGTCGCTCGACGCGTGGATCGAAAAGCACTACCGCGACCGTCTCGCACCGGAAGACCTCGCCGATCCGACGCTGCTCGACGAATCGCGCACGGCGCTCGACGAGCTCACGCAGATCCTGCGCGTCGGTTCGCTGTATGACTTCCAGCGCTGAGGCACGGATGCCGGCTGCCGCGCTGCTCGATGACTTTCTCGCGTTCACGCTCGCGGGCGACGCGCCTGCCGTGACCGACGGCGCCTGCGCGGACGGCGCGGTGCGCTGGCAATGGCTCGGCGACGGGCTACTCGCGTTCGAACCGGCAGCCGCCGACGCCGCGGCGCGCGCGAGCGTGCTCGTGTCGGCCGGCGTGCACGGCGACGAGACCGCGCCGATCGAGCTGCTGTCGATGCTCGTGCGCGATCTTGCGTCGGGCGCGCTGCCGCTCGCGTGCCGGTTGCTCGTCGTGCTCGGCAACGTGCCGGCGATGCGCGCGGGCGAACGCTATCTCGACGATGACCTGAACCGGCTGTTCGGCGGTCGTCACGCGCAGGTGCCCGCGAGCCGCGAAGCGCCGCGCGCCGCGCAGCTCGAAGCGGCGGCCTCCGCCTTCTTCGCGGCGGCGCCGGCGGGCAGCGCGCGCTGGCACATCGACATGCATACGGCGATCCGCGCGTCGGTATTCGAGCAGTTCGCGCTGCTGCCGCACACGGGCACGCCGCCCACGCGCGCAATGGTCGAATGGCTCGGCGACGCACGCATCGCGGCCGTGCTGCTGCATACGGCGAAGGGCAACACGTATTCGCATTTCACGGCCGAGCATTGCGGCGCGCTCGCGTGCACGCTGGAGCTCGGCAAGGTGCGGCCGTTCGGCCAGAACGACCTGACGCGCTTCGCGCCGGCCGACCGGGCGGTGCGCAAGCTCGTGTCGGGTGGGCGGGGCGGCCATCCGTCGACGGAGGTCGAAGCAAGGGGCGGCCATCCGCGGGGCGGCCATCCGCCGCTGCCGCGCGTCTTCACCGTGATCGACCAGATCACGAAGCAGAGCGACGCGCTCGAGCTGTTCGTCGCGGCCGACGTCGCGAACTTCACCGCGTTCCCGCGCGGCACCGTGCTCGCGCAGGACGGCGACTACCGCTACACGGTGCGGCACGACGAGGAACGCATCGTGTTCCCGAATCCGACCGTGAAGCCGGGTTTGCGCGCGGGCCTGCTCGTCGTCGATACGACGCGTGACACGCTGGCCGCACTCGTCTGATCGATGCGCAATCGTGCGGGCCGCGGTGACTCGCGGCCCACGCATCGTCCCGCAGCCCATTCATTTTTGCGATGACGCCCGCACGCCGCGCAGACGGCGCGCGCGTCGCGCTTGCGTATTTGCGACACCGTCTTGCAAGTTCGACGGGTCGCATGGCGGCCGCCGGGCACGCAGCGCAGCATCACGCATCGACGCTCGCTTTGCCATATCGGGCCGCGCGGATTGGTACAATCGCGGCCTTGCGGCTGTTGCGCCGCATCACGGCGCGGCGTCGGCATTGCCGGTGTCATCCGGCCCTGCAATGATGCATGCGCCCGTCGTTCCGGAACATTCGAGTATCGAGGAGAACACCTGATGAAGTTGGATTGGCGTAAAGTGGCCGCGCATGCGGTGGTGGCGGCATCGGCCGTGGCGGCAGGTAGTGCGTTTGCCGCGGATCTGAAGGAGATCCGGTTCGGCGTCGAGGCCTCGTACGCACCGTTCGAATACAAGACGCCCGACGGCAAGCTGACCGGCTTCGACATCGACATCGGCAACGCGGTGTGCGCGAAGCTGAAGACGAAGTGCGTGTGGGTCGAGAACGACTTCGATGGCCTGATCCCGGCGCTGCAGGCGCGCAAGTTCGACGCGATCAACTCGGACATGACGATCACCGACCAGCGCAAGCATGCGATCGCGTTCACCGATCCGATCTACACGATTCCGAACCAGTTGATCGCGAAGCAGGGCAGCGGCCTGCTGCCGACCCCGCAATCGCTGAAGGGCAAGCGCGTCGGCGTGCTGCAGGGCACGATCCAGGAAGCGTACGCGAAGAAGAAGTGGGCGCCGGCCGGCGTTGAAGTCGTGCCGTACCAGACGCAGGATCTGGCGTATGCCGACCTGAAGTCGGGCCGTCTCGACGCGACCTTCCAGGATTCGGAAGCCGGCTCGAAGGGCTTCCTGACGAAGCCGCAAGGCCAGGGCTTCGCATTCGCGGGCGGCACGGTCAGCGACACCGAGATCCTCGGCTCGGGCGTCGGCTTCGGCCTGCGCAAGAACGACGCGGCGCTGAAGACCGCGCTCGATCAGGCGCTGAAGGAACTGAAGGCCGACGGCACGATCGACAATCTCGCGAAGAAGTACTTCAGCGTGCCCGTCACGCTCAAGTAAGCGTTGCGTTCGAGCGCACGATGGTAAAAAACCGGCCGCTGATGCGGCCGGTTTGCTTTTGTGGAGCGGAAACGACGGAGGCGCGCCGGCCGTCAGCCGGGCTGCCCGGGAAAGAACCGCCCCAGCTCGCGCGCGAGTTCGTTGAGCACGGCCATCTCCTGCTGCGAGATCTTGCGCGCGGGTTGCGCGCCGGCCCAGTCGCCGTACAGCAGCGCGACGCTCGTCGCGCCGACGCGCACGGGCAGCAGCACGAACGCGCGCGCGTCGTCGAACGCGTCGAGATACCACGCGGGCAGGCGCTTCATCATCTTCGGCTCCTGCGCCTGCTCGATGAAGATGCCGACCGAGTTCGAGATCGCGAGATGAAACACGTCCGGCTCGAAGCGTTCGTCGAAGCGCAGCCGGTCGAGCGCCGTATCGACGCCGGGGCCGAAGCCCAGACGCGCGGCGAACGTGCCGTCGTCGTGACGCACGAACATCACGGTGCGCGTGAAGGCGAGGCCGGCCAGCAGGCTTTCCGACGCGAGCGCGAGCACCGGCGTCAGCACGTGCTCGGACGGCAGCGCGCGCAGGTCCGCGAGGCCGGCTTCGAGGCATGCCTCGGGCGCGCGCTGCGCGCGCGCGATAGCATCGGCGTTTGCGCGCAGCTCGACGATCTCGCGCATCACGGTGTCGCTCGCTTCCTCGCGCGCGAGACGCTCGGCGATCTCGACGAGCGCGTCGGATTCCATGTCGAGCTCGGCGCCGTAGTGCTGCGCGAGCGCCGCGATGCGCGCGTCGCGCTGCGGGCTGACAGGCATGACGAGCGCGCCGGCGACGTCGGTCGAACAGCGGCTCACCGCGCGCAGCCAGCGAATGCGGTCGGCCGAGCCGTCGTCGCCGGCCGGGCCCGCGTGGCGGGCGTCACCGTCCTCGTCGTCGAACGCGTCGGCGTGTGCCGCGTGATCGTCGTTGGCCATTCCCGCGCGGATCACGTCGGGCAGCCGCCAGCGCGCGGCCGCCTCGAGGCCGATCTCGTCGAAGCCGACGCCGAGTACGTCGACGCAGGCGGCCGCTTCGTCGCCGTTCAGCTCGGCCGCGCGGCGGCGGATGCGGTCCCATTCGCTGTCGAGATAGCAGACCACCAGCAGCTTGCCGACCTGGCGCATCAGCGTGCAGACGACGGCTTCCTCGCCCCCGCGCAGTTCGGCGTGCTCGGTGAGCTTGCGCGCGACGCAGCCGGACAGCAGCGCGCGGTTCAGCTCCAGCTTCGCGTCGATGCGCCGCGGCGTACTCTGATGGAAATGGTCGACGAGCTTGAGCCCGACGACGAGGTGGCCGACGGCGTCCATGCCGAGCACCATCAGTGCGCGGGTCACGGTAGTGATGTTGCCGCCGAACGCCATGTACATCGCGGAGTTCGCGAGGCGCAGCACTTTCTGCGTGAGCGCGAAGTCCGACAGCACGACGCGCACGAGCGCGGTGAAGTCGAGGTCGTCGTTCTTCATCGCGGCCATCGTCGCGCGCAGCGATTCCGACAGCAGCGGGAAATCGCCCCGTTCGCTCATCCGGGCCCACAGCTTGTCGAGCAGCGCGGTGCGGGGCAGGTATTCGGTGGTTGACATACGGATCTGTTCGGTTCGCCGCGCGCGTCAGGCGGCGGCGTACAGGTGCAGCTGCTGCGCCTCGAAGCGCCGCGCGAGCTCCTCGGACGGCAGCGCCTGGCAGACGAGCCAGCCCTGGATGTGATTGCAGCCCATCTCCGTCAGCAGCTCGCGCTGCGCCTCGGTCTCGACGCCTTCGGCGACGAGCTCGAGATCCAGTGTTTGCGCGAGGCCGACCACCGCCGACACGATCGCGCGGTCGTTGCGCGACGTCAGCAGGTTCTCGACGAAACTGCGGTCGATCTTCAGCTTCGCGAGCGGGAAGCGCTGCAGATAGGCAAGGCTGGAATAGCCGGTGCCGAAATCGTCGATCGCGAAGCGGATGCCGAGGCCGGTCAACTCCTCGAGCAGCATTTTCGCGTGCGCGGGATCGTGCATCAGCAGGCTTTCGGTGATTTCGAGCACGATGCGGCGCGGGTCGATGCCGGTCAGCGCGATCGCCTCGCGCACGCTCTGCGTGAAGCGCGGGTCGCGGAATTGCTGCGGCGACACGTTGACCGCCACATATTGCAGCGCGAGCCCCTGGCCGTCCCACGCGACGAGCTGCATGCACGCGGCCTTGAGCACCCAGTTGCCGAGGTAGTTGATCAGGCCGATCGATTCGGCGAGCGGGATGAAGGTGGCCGGCGGCACGAGGCCGTGCACCGGATGGCGCCAGCGGATCAGCGCCTCGACGCCGACCACCGCGCCCGACTGGCTGCGCGTGATCGGCTGGAAATGCAGTGAAAACTCGCCGTTGCGCACGCCGTCGTACAGGTCGGCTTCGAGCTTGAGCCGTTCGGCGTCGGCCGGATCGTCGACGGGCGCATGGAACGCGAGCGCGTTGCCGCCCGATGTCTTCGCCTGCGCGAGCGCGTGGTCGGCGCGGCGCAGCAGCGGGCTGTGATGCTGCGCCCGATGCGGCGCGGCACGTTCGTCGGGGTAGAGTGCGATGCCGATGCTCGCGGACAGGTGCACGGTCTGCCCCTGGAACACGTAGGGCTCCCGCACCGCGGCCTGCAGCCGTCGCGCGAGCGCATCGGCGGCATGGCTCGCCTGCGTGCGGTCCGGTGCGCCCAGCACGACCGCGAACTTGTCGCTCGCGACGCGCGCGAGCCGCTCGTTCGGCGTGACAAGCGCCTTCAGCCGCTGCGCGGTCTCGCGCAGCAGCATGTCGCCCGCGTCGTAGCCGAGCGCGCGGTTGATCCGCTGGTAGTCGTCGAGGTCGAGCAGCAGCAGCGCCGCGCAGGTGCCGTCCTCGTCGGCGGTCTGCTGCGCGCGCATCAGCGCCGGCACGAGTGCGGACAGGTTGTCGAGCCCCGTCATCGGGTCGTGGTGCATTTCGTACGTCAGGCGCGCCTCGAGCGCGCGCCACGACGACACGTCGAAGGCCGCGATCGCGAAGCCGTCGACGCCGTGGTGGCGGCTCTTGAACGCGCGGACCTCGACGTCCAGCGGGTAGGTGAGCGACTTGACGATGCACATCGTCGCCTTCTCGACCTGGCCGGAACGTGCGGCGCGGGCGAGCAGGCCTTCGAGCGCCGGGGTATCCTGTTCGGCGATCAGGTCGCGTAGCGTCAGCGTATGCAGGTAGTCGCGGTGGTAGCCGATGAAGCGCAGGCTCGCATCGGACACGTACAGAAAGCGCAGTTCGCGGTCGACATGGGCGAGGAAATCCACCGTGCCGACTGTCTGTTCCAGCCAGTTGCGCACGGAGTCGTCGCGTCGCGGCGCGACGGCGCGCGCGGGCATCAGCGCGCCGCCCGACCGGGCGAAGCGGCGCAGCGTATGCAAGGCGCTGCGCCAGGAGCCCTTGCGTGACGTCTGTTTCCTGTTGGCTTCCATGTTTCTCGCTGACGTGAAGGGCTGGAACCGGTTGTCCGGAAGGAATAACGGCAGACTGTGCGAAATCTTTAACGGGCCGGCCGCGGGCAGCGCTGCCGCGGGCCGGATCATCGATGCGGGTGTTCGGCAGGCGAACGCCCACGTGGCCTACATCGGGCTGACTTTATAAGAAATGAGGACGCAGATGAAGCGAAAACTGTTGCTGGGCGCCATGGCGGCGCTGGTGGCCGGCCATGCGCTGCTGGCGCAGGCGGAACTGAAGCCGGGCGCCGCGGCGCCCGATTTCAGGACGCAGGCGTCGCTGGGCGGCAAGACTTACACGTACTCGCTCGCGGACGCCCTGAAGCAGGGGCCGGTCGTGCTGTATTTCTATCCGGCGGCGTTCACGAAGGGCTGCACGATCGAGGCGCATGCGTTCGCGGACGCGGTCGACCGTTACAAGGCTTACGGCGCGACGGTGATCGGCGTGTCGGCCGACAACATCGACACGCTGACGAAGTTCTCGGTGAGCGAGTGCCGGAGCAAGTTCCCGGTGGCGGCCGACCCGGACGCGAAGATCATCCGCGAATACGACGCGAAGCTGCCGGCGCTCGACCGCGCGAACCGCGTGTCCTACGTGATTTCGCCGGAACGGAAGATTCTCTACGAATACACGAGCCTGTCGCCCGACAAGCACGTCGAGAACACGCTCGCCGCCGTGAAGGCGTGGGCCGACGCGCATCCGAAGCAGTAAGCGGTTGCCCCGCGCGTGGCAACGGCCCGTCGTGCGGGCCGCGGGCACCGGCGCGCGCCGCGTCCCGGCGGCGCGCAAGCAGCCGTTACGCGCGCAGCGCCTGCTCGATCGGCACGCCGCCGCCGACGAAGCCGACGACCTTGCGCGAGATGCCCAGCTTGATCGCCTCGATCGCCGCCCATGCCACATCCTGGCGCGAGACGGGCGGCGCGGGCTCGAGCCACGTGTCGGTCAGCGCGATCTTGCCGACGCCCGGGTCGTCCGTGAGCGGGCCCGGCCGCAGGATCACGTAGTCGACGCCCGACGCGATCACGCGGTCGTCGCCTTCGCGCTTCATCTGCGAATAGTGGTGCAGCGCGTCCGGCCCGTGCTCGGGCCGGTACGCGGACAGCGAGCTGACCACCACGAGCTTCTGCGCGTTGTAGGCGAGCGCGTAGTCGGCCGCGCGAGCGACCGCGTCGCGGTCGACCTGCTCCTCTTCGGTCGCGCCGTCCGATTCGGCCGAGCCGGCCGCGTAGATCACGTGCGTGATGCCCTGGAAAGCGTGCGAGAAATCGTTCGTCAGATCGGCCTCGACGACCCGTGCGCCCGCCAGCGCATAGCCGTGCCGGCGCACGAGCGCCGTGACCTCGAACTCCGGCTGCTTGAGCAGCAGATCCGCGCAGGCCTGGCCGGTGCGGCCGGTCGCGCCAATCAGCAGTACCTTCGTCGTCATGAAACCGCTCCTTGCTCGATGCGTCATCCATCCAGATAGGGACGGACGACCGATAACTCAAGTGTAATGTCGAATTGGCCCGGCCGCGGGTGCGTAATAAGGGGCGTACCGGCATCGGGCATCCCGGCGGGCGAACCGGTTTCGGGCGAACCGGCACCCGGTAGCGGCGTTCATTCATTCACACGGATGCGGGAATGACGCGCCGACCGGCTATCATGTGCCCGATGTATTTTTTCGCCATTACGCGTCAATAACGCGTCGGCCCACCGGTTGGAGTACACATGGCATTACCCCTGGACAACGTGAGCATGGCCGTGTTCTGCGACTTCGAGAACGTCGCGCTCGGCGTGCGCGATGCGAAGTACGAGAAATTCGACATCAAGCCCGTGCTGGAGCGGCTGCTGCTGAAAGGCAGCATCGTCGTGAAGAAGGCCTATTGCGACTGGGATCGCTACAAGGGCTTCAAGGCGTCGATGCACGAAGCCAGCTTCGAGCTGATCGAGATTCCGCACGTGCGCCAGTCGGGCAAGAATTCGGCCGACATCCGGCTCGTCGTGGACGCGCTCGACCTCTGCTACACGAAGTCGCACGTCGATACGTTCGTGATCATCAGCGGCGATTCGGATTTTTCGCCGCTCGTGTCGAAGCTGCGCGAGAACGCGAAGAAGGTGATCGGCGTCGGCGTGAAGAAATCGACGTCGGATCTGCTGGTCGCGAACTGCGACGAATTCATCTTCTACGACGATCTGGTGCGCGAGCAGCAGCGTGCGCTCGCGAAGCGCGAACAGCAGCAGCGCGCGAGCAACGGCGGCGCGAAGCGGCCCGACGAGCCGTCGCGCAAGCACGACATGGATGCGCGCAAGGCCGAGGCGATTGCGCTGGCGGTCGAGACGTTCGACGCGCTCGCGTCGGAGCGCGACGACGTCGGCAAGATCTGGGCGTCGGTGCTCAAGAGCGCGATCAAGCGCCGCAAGCCGGATTTCAACGAGTCGTACTACGGATTCCGCGCGTTCGGCAACCTGCTCGACGAGGCGCAGGCGCGCGGCCTGCTCGAAGTGGGGCGCGACGACAAGTCGGGCGCGTTCGTGTCGCGCTCCCGCCAGTCGGCTGCAGCCGAGCACGCCGCGACGGGCGGCGAGGGCGGCGCAGCGTACCACGGCGCCCATCACGGCACGCGCGCGGCGGAGCCTGCGCCGGCCGGCCGCGGGGCGCGCCGTCGCGGGCAGCGGGCGGAAGCGGTCGTTCACGAAAGCGTGCAGGTCGACGCAGAAGACGCGGAGGTTGCCGAGGTGGCCGACGCGGCGCCGGCCGAAACGCACGATGCACCCGACACGCCCGACGTGGCCGACGTGCACGGCGACGCGAAGGATGGCCGCAAGCGTGCGCGCAAGAGCGCGGCAAAGAAGACCGGCGCGAAGAAGGCAGCGGCCGCGAAGGGCGCCGGTCGCCACGCGGCCGGCAAGCCGGACGCCGCCGCGCAGGGCGACGCGACGCACGGTGGCGATGCGCACGCGCACGGCCAGCATGCGGACGAACCGCATCGCGACGCGGCGCATGACGAGCGGCACGCGGCGATGCCCGCCGAGCCGGCGCCTCGCGCTTCGGGCGCTCGGGACGCGGCCGCACAACCGTCGCACGACGTGGCGTCGGTCGAAGCGACTCCGGAGGGGGCTGCCGAAGCACCGGCCGCCGCCAAGCCGAAGAAGCCGGCTCGCAAGGCGGCACCGCGCGCGCGCCGTCCGCGCAAGACGACGGCCGCCGCCGAGTAACGGTAGCTGGCAGCCGGCGGCAGTCGCGCAATCGGCCGGGTCTCGTCCGCAACCGGGCGACATCCGCGCCGCACCATCCGGGCCGGCGCCACGCCGGCCTGCCGCGCTAGCCGTTCAGCACGTACGGCTGCGTCATCACTTCGAGGAAGTGACCGTCCGGATCGTCGAAGTACACGCCGCGTCCGCCGTTGTGGCGGTAGATGTCGTCGGCTTGCCGCTTCGCCGGATCGGCCCAGTGCGGCAGCCCGCGTTCGCGAATGCGCGCGAGCACGCGATCGAAGCCGGCTTCGTCGATCAGGAACGCGTAATGCTGCGACCGGATCTCCCCCGCCTGTTCGTAAAAATCGAGCGACACGCCGTTGTCGAGCGCGACGACCAGCATCGCGCCGAACGGCGTCGGCGACGGCAATTCCAGCAGTTCGGTGAGGAAGCGGCTCGACGCATGCTTGTCGCGGCACCAGACGATCGTATGGTTGAGCTGGACGTTCATGGCGGGTTCCCGTGAAGCGGGCGGCGGTGGGCATGAACACACGATAGCCGATCGCGGCCGGTCCGCAAGCCGGGGCCGGCGCGCACCGGGCGGCACCCGCCATTCATCGGCTGAAACGATCTGGACGAACGGCTACCTTTTCGGGAGCAAAGGTCATTGGCGCCGCTTTTTGCGACGCCAAGAATTCCTGTAAGCCATCGCCGTCATCCGCCGGATGACGAACAGGCGATGCGCAACAGGGAGACAGACGATGCGCTTCATGCTGAACGGCCAGCCGTTCGATTTCGACGGTGATCCCGATACGCCGCTCCTGTGGGTCATTCGCGACTCGGCCAGACTGACCGGCACCAAGTACGGCTGCGGCATCGGCGCATGCGGCGCCTGCACCGTGCACCTGGACGGCGAAGCCGCGCGCACGTGCGTGCTGCCGGCGGCCAGCGTCGCGGGCCGCGCGGTCACGACGATCGAAGGGCTGTCGCACGACCGCTCGCATCCGGTGCAGCGCGCGTGGATCGAGAAGGACGTGCCGCAATGCGGCTATTGCCAGTCGGGGATGGTGATGGCGACGGCCGCGCTGCTCGCGCGCCACCGCAAGCCGACCGACGCGCAGATCGACGAGGCCGTCACGAACCTGTGCCGCTGCGCGACCTATCAACGCATTCGCGAGGCGATCCATGTCGCGGCCGGCTGACGCGGTGCAGACGCGGCCCGTGCCGAATGCGGCGCGGCGCGTGTTCCTGAAGGGCGGCGTCGCGCTGGCGGGCAGCCTGCTGCTGCCGCTCGCGTTCGGCGACGTCGTGCAGGCGGCCGGCGGCGCGCGCTTTCGCGAGATCAACGACTGGGTCCGCGTCGACGCGGACGGCAGGACGATCATCGGGTTGTCGCAGGCGGAAGTCGGGCAGGGCGTCCATACCGGGTTGCCGCAGGTGCTGGCCGACGAGATGGATGCCGACTGGCGCAGCGTGACGGTCGAGTTCGTCACGGGGCGCGACGCGTACCGGATCGACGCCGCGAACGAGGCGCCGCAGCAATTCGTCGGCGCATCGATGTCGGCGACGATGTTCTACACGCGGTTGCGGATCGCGGGGGCGCAGGCGCGCTCCGCGTTCCTGAGGGCCGGCGCCGCGCGGTTGGGCGTGCGCGACACGCAGTGCGTGACGCGCGACGGCCGCGTCGTCCATCCGCCGAGCGGTCGTTCGCTGTCGTACGGCGCGCTCGTCGACGATGCAGCGAGGCTGCCGCCCGATCTGCAGCCGCGCCTGAAACCGGCATCCGCGCACACGCTGATCGGCCGTCCGCTGCACAAGCTCGATGTGCCCGCGAAGGTCGACGGCAGCGCGATCTTCGGCATCGACGTGCAGGTGCCCGACATGCTGGTCGGCGCGCTGACGATGGCGCCGACGCTGAACGGCCGGCCCACGGCCGTAAAGAACTGCGACGCGTTGCGCGCGATGCCCGGCGTGGCGGACGTCGTGCTCGCGAAGGACGCGGTGATCGTCGTCGCGCAGAGCTACTGGCAGGCGAAGAAGGCGTGCGATGCGGCGGACATCGTGTGGGACGCGGGCCCGACGCCGGCATTCGACAGTGCGACGATCCTCGCGCAGCGCAAGGGCGCGCTGCAGGCGGAGCATGCGGTGGTCGCGACGACGATCGGCGAGCCCGCGCGCCGGCTCGCAGAGGCCGGCAGCGTCGTCGAAGCCGATTACCACACGCCGTACATCGTTCACGCGACGATGGAGCCCGTCAACGCGACCGTGCACGTGCGGGCCGGCGAGATCGAGGTCTGGGGGCCGATCCAGGGGCAGGACAAGGTGCGCTGGACGCTGTCGGCGCTGTTCGGCGTGCCGGCCGAGTGCGTGATCGTCAACACGACGTTTCTCGGCGGCAGCTTCGGCCGCAAGTACGTGCCCGATTTCGTCGTGCATGCGGCCGTCGCGTCGAAGGCGGTCGGGCGGCCCGTGAAGGTGATCCGCTCGCGCGAGGACGATATCCGCCACGGTTTCTATCGGCCGTGCGCGTCCGCGCGGTTTCGCGCGGCGCTCGGCCGCGACGGGCTGCCGGTCGCGCTGCATGCGCGCGTCGTCGGCCATTCGCTGTATGCGGCGATCAAGCGCGACCACTACGACAAGGCGGGCGGCTGGGACGAGACGATGCTCGACGGCCTGTACGACCTTGGCTACGACGTGCCGAACCTGCTGGTCGATTCGGTCACGGTGATGCAGCCGATTCCGGTCAGCTTCATGCGCAGCGTCGGCAGCACGTCGACCGTGTTCTTCCTCGAAAGCTTCGTGAACGAGCTCGCGCATACGGTGCGGGCCGACCCGGTGCAATACCGGCGCGCGTTGCTGAAGCACGACGCGCTCGCGCTGCGCGTGCTCGACGCGACGGCCGCGCGCGCGAACTGGTTCGGCCGCGCGCCGGCCGGCCTGTCGCGCGGGGTCGCGTATTCGCTGTATACCGGGCGCGGCGGCGCGTTCAGCACGTACGTCGCGGCGATTGCCGAGGTGCGCGTGACGCGCGGCAACGTGAAGCTCGAGCGGATCGTGTGCGGGATCGACTGCGGCCGCGCGATCAATCCGCTGCTGATTCGCGAGATGGTCGAAGGCGGTGTCGGCTTTGCGCTCACCAACACCTTCAGGAGCGAGATCACGTTCGAGCACGGCGCGGTCGTGCAGCGCAATTTCGCCGACTATCCGCTGCTCGGCCTGGCTGCGATGCCGAAGATCGAGGTCGTGATCGTCGACAGCGATCGCGATCCGCAAGGCTGCGGCGAAGTCGCGTTGCCGCCGGTCGCGCCGGCGGTGGCCGACGCGATCTGGCGCGCGACCGGCGAGCGGCCGCGCTCGATGCCGTTCGATACGCCGCTCGCGACCTGACCGACCCGGTATTTCCCACTTGACCGGCGGCGCCGTGCGCGTCGCCGGTCAATAGCAAGCATAACTATATAAATGGTCTGGAGACTCCCATGAAAACCTTCCGCACGGCCACGACGGCCGTTTCGTTCGCGGCGGCCGCCGTTGCCGCGCCGGGCGCGCATGCGCAGAGCAGCGTGACGCTGTACGGCATCGTCGACACCGGCGTGCAGTACTACAACCACGCGGCGGGCGGCGGCGCGGTCGCGGGCATGCCGTCGCTGACCGGTGAAGTGCCGTCGCGCGTCGGGCTGCGCGGCGTCGAGGATCTCGGCGGCGGCTACCGCACGTTCTTCGTGCTCGAAAACGGCTTCGCGCTGAATTCCGGTGCGCTCAACTACGGCGGCCGCCTCTTCGGCCGGCAGGCGAACGTCGGCATCGATTCGCCGTACGGCACGCTCACGCTCGGGCGGCAGATGAACATGTCGATGCTCGTGCTGCTCAACGCCGACGTGATCGGCCCGTCGATTCATTCGATGGCGAGCTTCGACAGCTATCTGCCGAATGCGCGCAGCGATAATGCGGTCGGCTATCTCGGCCACTTCGGCGGCGTGACGCTCGGCGGCACCTACAGCACCGGGCGCGATGCGGCGGGCCCGGCTGGCCCGTCGGCCACGAACTGCGCGGGCAACGTGGCGGGCGACCCGGTCGCCTGCCGTCAGTACACGATGATGGTTGCGTACGACGCGCCGCAGTTCGGCGTGGCGGCTTCGTACGACGTGATGCACGGCGGCACGGGCGCGTCGGCGCCGCTGTCGAGCCCCGGCTATACGGACACGCGCACGATCGTCGACGCGTACGTCAAGTTCGGCATCGCGAAGCTCGGCGCGGGCTGGATCCGCCGCAACACGGCGGCCGCGGCCCACAGCCAGTCGGACCTATTTTTCGCGGGCGGCACGGTCTACGCGAGCCCGGCGCTATCATTCGACGCACAGGCCGTGCGCTATCTGCTGCGCGGCCGCTACGACTCGAACCTGTTCGTCGGGCGGGCGAATTACAGCCTGTCGAAGCGCACGCTGGTCTATACGTCGGTCGGCTACATGACGAACAGCGCGCTCGGCACGTCGGCGGTGGCGGCGGGCGGCACGGTCGGCACCGGCCGCAACCAGGTCGGCGCGATGGCGGGCATCCAGCAGCGCTTCTGACGCGGCGGCGCGTTCCACGGAGACTTCGACGATGACGACCGATCTTCTCAGCGACGTGCTGACCGACCTGCGGGCCGATGCGGTCGTCACCGGGCGCTTCACGCTGAGTGCGCCGTGGGCGATCCGCAAGCCGGCCGTCGCGGGCGCGCCGTTTCGCACCTGCGCGGGCAGCCCGTTCTTCCTGTCGGTCGCGGGCGCCGCGCCCGTGCACGTCGAGCCGGGCGACTTCGTGCTGCTGCCGCACGGCGACGAGCACGTGATGGCGTCGTCGCTCGACGTGCCGCCCGTGCCGTTCGATACGCTGATGGCCGACAAGGGCATCCGGCCGCGCTTCGACACGCCGCTCGAATTCGTCGCGGGCGGCGGCGGCGCGACCAGCGAGCTCTATACCGGGATCGTCATTTATCGCGACATCGTGCGCAGCCCGCTGTTCTCCGTGTTGCCGACGCTGATCCACGTGCGCGCGAACGATGCGGCCGTCGCGCCGTGGCTCGTGAGCACGCTGCAGAGCTTCATCCAGGAATCGATGGCGTGCCAGCCGGGCTGGGCGGTCGCCGCGACGCGCCTGGCCGACGTGCTGTTCGTGCAGCTGTTGCGCGCGCATCTGCAATCGTCGGCGAATCACACGGGCTGGCTGCGCGGGTTGACCGATCCGCAGATCGGCCGCGCGATGGCGCTGATGCACCGCGACCCGCGGCGCAACTGGCAGCTCGCGAGCCTCGCGGCCGAGGCCGGCATGTCGCGTTCGCGCTTTTGCGCGCAGTTCGCCGGGCTGGTCGGCGAGACGCCGATCGGCCATCTGACCGCCTATCGGATGTACCTGGCGAGCGGCGAGCTCGCGAACGGCAAGCTGCGACTGATCGAGATCGCCGAGCGGGTCGGCTACACGTCGGAGAAGGCGTTCGCGCGCGCATTCCATCGCTGGTCGGGGATGGCGCCGCGCCGCTATGCGCGCAACGCACGCGATCTGTATGACCTGGCACGACATGGATGACCGCGCGTCCCGCCATCGGGTATCCGCGCTGCTGACTGCTGCCGATCGCTGCTGACTGGCGGCGATGACGCCAGCGGTTTTGTCGGCGCCGGCCCCACACGGCGTTCGATGCGCGGCACCGCGAGCTTGCCGCGGCGCCGGCCGGCACCCGGAGCGGGGCGATGCGGCAGGCCCCGTCGCTCCGTGCGCGGCCGCGCGCCGCGACGCGCTTACTCGCCGGCCACCGCCGGTCCGCCGGTATTGCCGCGGCGGTTGCGGCGCTTCTCGGCCCAGATGCGCAGCCGGTCCATGTACAGGTAGACGACCGGCGTCGTATAGAGCGTCAGCACCTGCGACACGATCAGGCCGCCGGCGATCGCGATCCCGAGCGGCGCGCGCAGCTCGGCGCCGTCGCCGCTGCCGAACGCGAGCGGCAGCGCGCCGAGCAGCGCCGCCATCGTCGTCATCATGATCGGGCGGAAGCGCAGCAGGCACGCCTCGTGGATCGCGTCGAACGACGACTTCCCGTTGTTGCGCGTCTGGTCGATCGCGAAGTCGACCATCATGATCGCGTTCTTCTTCACGATGCCGATCAGCAGGATCACGCCGATCAGCGCGATGATGCTGAACTCGGTCTTGAACAGCAGCAGCGCGAGCAGCGCGCCGACGCCGGCCGACGGCAGCGTCGACAGGATCGTGATCGGGTGGATGTAGCTCTCGTACAGGATCCCGAGCACGATGTAGACGGCCAGCAGCGCCGCGAGGATCAGGATCGGCTGATCGTTGGTCGACTGCTGGAACGCCTGCGCGGTGCCCTGGAAGCTGCCGACGATCGTCGGCGGCACGCCGACCTGCGCCATCGTCTGATAGATGATCTGCGTCGCCTGCGACAGCGACACGCCCGGCGGCAGGTTGAACGAGATCGTCGTCGCGACGAACAGCCCCTGGTGGTTGACCGACAGCGGCGTCGTGCTCGGCCCGAACGTCGCGATCGCCGACAGCGGGATCATCGTCGACTTCGACGTCGACACCGACGCGCCCGACGACGCGCTCGACTTGCCGCTCGCCGCAATCGCGTTGAGCGCCTGGTTGCGCGCGGAATCGGACGCGATCGCCGCGGCGCTCTGCGTGGCCGTGCCGGCGCTCGACGTGCCGGCCGAGGTCGCGACGAAGGTGCCGGCGGCCGCGTTGGTGGTCTGCGAGCCGTTCGCGCTGCCGCCCGACGTGCTGATCCACACCTGGTTCAGCATCTCCGGGCTCTGCCAGTACTTCGGCGCGACTTCCATCACGACGTGGTACTGGTTCAGCGGGTTGTAGATCGTCGAGACCTGGCGCTGGCCGAATGCGTCGTACAGCGTGTTGTCGATCTGCGCGGGCTTGATGCCGAACCGCGCGGCCGTCGCGCGGTCGATCGTCACCATCGCCTCGAGGCCGCCTTGCTGCTGGTCGGAGTTCACGTCGGTCAGCTCGGGGCGCTTCTGCAGCGCCTCGGTCAGGATCGGCCCCCACTTGTACAGGTCGGCGCTCGAATCGCCGAGCAGCGTGAACTGGTACTGCGCGTTGCTCTGCCGGCCGCCGACGCGGATGTCCTGCGCCGCCTGCAGGAACGTGCGCGCACCCGCCACATCGGCCAACTGCGGGCGCAACTGCTGGATCACCTGGTCGGCCGACAGCTTGCGCTCGGTGCGGTCCTTCAGCGTGACGAACATGAAGCCCGAGTTGGTCTGCGTGCCGCCGGTGAAGCCCGCGACGCTCTTCACGTTCGGGTTGCCCTGCACGATCCGCATCATCTCGGAGAACTTCAGCTTCATCGCCTGGAACGACGTCGACTGGTCGGCCTGGATGCCGCCGACCATCAGCCCGGTGTCCTGCTGCGGGAAGAAGCCCTTCGGCACGACGATATACAGGTAGACGTTCAGCCCGATCGTCGCGAACAGCGTCAGCAGGATCAGCAGCGGCCGGCGTAGCGCCCACGACAGCGAGCGCTCGTAGCCGCGCTGCATGCGCGCGAAGCCGCGCTCGAGGAGGCGCCCGAAGCGGCCCTCGTTTTGCGGGTCGTGCTTGTCGGGCAGCAGCCGCGCGCACATCATCGGCGTGACCGTGAGCGACACCGCGAGCGACACGGCGATCGCGAGCGACAGCGTCAGCGCGAACTCGCGGAACAGGCGCCCGACGATCCCGCCCATCAGCAGGATCGGCAGGAACACCGCGACGAGCGAGATGCTCATCGACAGCACCGTGAAGCCGACTTCGCGCGCGCCGTCGAACGCGGCCTGCATCCGCGACTTGCCGTTCTCGATGTGCCGCGAGATGTTCTCGAGCACGACGATCGCGTCGTCGACGACGAAGCCGGTCGCGACGATCAGCGCCATCAGCGACAGGTTGTCGATCGAGAAGCCGAGCAGGTACATCGCGCCGAACGTGCCGATGATCGAGATCGGCACCGCGACGCTCGGGATCAGCGTCGCACGCCAGTTGCGCAGGAACAGGAACACGACCATCACGACGAGGCTGATCGCGATCAGCAGCGTGTGCTCGGTGTCCTTCAGCGACGCGCGGATGGTGGTCGAGCGGTCGAGCACCGGCGTGACCGTAATGTCGGCCGGCAGCGACGCGGTGAGCTGCGGCAGCGCCGCGCGCACGCGATCGAGCGTCTCGATGATGTTCGCGCCGGGCGAGCGGTAGAGGATCACGAGCACCGCGCGCTTGCCGTTCGATAAACCGAGGTTGCGCAGGTCCTCGACCGAATCGACGACGTCGGACAGGTCGGACAGCCGCACGGCCGAGCCGTTGCGGTAGGCGACGACGAGGTCGCGGTATTGCGACGCCTGGGACGCCTGGTCGTTCGTATAGAGCTGGAAGCGCTGCGGGCCGAACTCGATCGCGCCCTTCGGCGCGTTGGCGTTCGCGGAAGCCAGCGCCGCGCGCACGTCCTCGAGGCCGATCCCGTAGTGGAACAGCGACTGCGGTTCGAGCTCGACGCGCACGGCCGGGTTCGCGGAGCCGCTCACGGTGACCTGGCCGATCCCGTCGATCTGCGACAGCGACTGCTGCAGCACCGTCGACGCGGCGTCGTACACCTTCGCCGGCGACGCGGTTTCCGACGTCAGCGACACGACCATGATCGGCGAATCGGCCGGGTTGACCTTGCGGTAGGTCGGGTTGCTCTTCAGCGCGGCGGGCAGGTCGGCGCGCGCCGCGTTGATCGCGGCCTGCACGTCGCGCGCGGCGCCGTCGATGTCGCGGTTCAGGCCGAACTGCAGGATGATCCGCGCATTGCCGACCGTGCTCGTCGACGTCATTTCGGAGACGTCCGCGATCGAGCCGAGGTGCCGTTCGAGCGGGCTCGTCACGCTGGTCGCGACCGTTTCCGGGCTCGCGCCCGGCAGCGACGCCTGCACCGAGATCGTCGGGAAGTCGACCTGCGGCAGCGGCGACACCGGCAGCTTGATGAACGCGAACAGGCCCGCGAGCGCGACGCCGAGCGCGAGCAGCGTCGTCGCGACGGGGCGGGTGATGAAGGGGCGCGACAGGTTCATCGGTTACGCATCCGTGCGCGTGCCGGCTTGGGGGCCGCGGCGTTCGAACCAGCCGCGCACGCGGCGCGCGAGCGAGTCGAAGCCGAGGTAGATCACCGGCGTCGTGAACAGCGTCAGCACCTGCGACACGATCAGCCCGCCGGCGATCGCGATCCCGAGCGGCTGGCGCAGCTCGGAGCCCGCGCCGGAGCCGACGATCAGCGGCACCGCGCCGAGCAGCGCGGCGAGCGTCGTCATCAGGATCGGCCGGAAGCGCAGCAGGCACGCCTGGTAGATCGCCTCGCGCGGCGGCTTGCCTTCGACGCGTTCGGCCTCGAGCGCGAAGTCGATCATCATGATCGCGTTCTTCTTCACGATGCCGATCAGCAGCACGATGCCGATGATCCCGATGATGTCGAGGTCGTGCCCGGTGATCATCAGCGCGAGCAGTGCGCCGACGCCGGCCGACGGCAGCGTCGACAGGATCGTGATCGGATGGATGTAGCTCTCGTACAGCACGCCGAGCACGATGTACATCGTGACGACCGCCGCGAGGATCAGGAACAGCTGGTTCGACAGCGACGCCTGGAACGCGAGCGCCGCGCCCTGGAAGCGCGTCTGGAACGAGCCGGGCAGGCCGATGTCCTTCTCGCCGGCCTCGATCGCCTTGACCGCTTCGCCGAGCGACGCGCCCGGCGCGAGGTTGAACGAGATCGTCGTCGACGGGAACTGCGACAGGTGCGCGACCAGCAGCGGCGACGGCCGCTCGTGGAACGACGCGATCGACGACAGCGGCACCTGGCCGCCGCCGGCCGACGGCAGGTAGATGTCGTTCAGCGATTGCGCGTAGTGCTGCTCCTTCGGCTCCGACTCGAGAATCACGCGGTACTGGTTCGACTGCGTGAAGATCGTCGACACGATGCGCTGGCCGAACGCGTCGTACAGCGCGTTGTCGACGGTTGCCGGCGTGATGCCGAAACGCGCGGCGCTCGGGCGGTCGATCTCGATGTACACCGACTGGCCGTTGCTTTGCAGGTCGGTCGCGACGTCGGCGAGCGACGGCTCCTGCTGTAGCCGCGCGACGAGTTTCGGTACCCAGGTCGAGAATTCGCCGGCGTTCGGGCTCGTCAGCATGAACTGGTACTGCGTCGGGCTGACCGTCGAGTCGATCGTCAGATCCTGCACCGGCTGCATGAACAGCGAAATGCCGGTGATGTTCGCGACGCGACGCTGGAGGTCGCGGATGATCTGCGCGGCGGTTTCGGTGCGTTCGTCGCGTGCCTTCAGGTTGATCAGCATCCGGCCGCTGTTCAGCGTGATGTTGCTGCCGTCGACGCCGATGAACGACGTCAGGCTGTCGATGTTCGGATCCTTCAGGATCTCGGCCGCGAGCGCCTGCTGGCGTTCGGCCATCGCGCCGTACGAGATCGACTGCGGCGCCTGCGTGATCGCCTGGATTACGCCGGTGTCCTGCGCGGGGAAGAAGCCCTTCGGCACGTAGACATAGAGCAGGGCGGTCAGCCCGAGCGTCAGCAGCGCGACGACGAGCGTCGAGCGCTGGCGGTTCAGCACCCACTCGAGCGCGACCGCGTAGCGCGCGATCACCCAGTCGATCGTGCGGTGCACGCGCGCCTCGAAGCGGTGGCTCTCCGGCGGCGGCGAATGGCGCAGCAGCTTCGCGCACATCATCGGCACGAGCGTGAGCGACACGATCGCCGAGATCACGATCGTCACCGCGAGCGTGATCGCGAATTCATGGAACAGCCGGCCGACCACGTCGCCCATGAACAGCAGCGGGATCAGCACCGCGATCAGCGAGACCGTCAGCGAGATGATCGTGAAGCCGATCTGCCGCGAGCCCTTCAGCGCGGCCTCGAGCCCCGATTCGCCTTCCTCGACGTAGCGCGAGATGTTCTCGATCATCACGATCGCATCGTCGACGACGAAGCCGGTCGCGATGGTGAGCGCCATCAGCGACAGGTTGTTCAGCGAGAAGCCGGCCATGTACATCACCGCGAGCGTGCCGATCAGCGACAGCG
Source organism: Burkholderia sp. BCC0419 (assembly GCF_902830285.1). Classification (NCBI taxonomy): domain Bacteria; kingdom Pseudomonadati; phylum Pseudomonadota; class Betaproteobacteria; order Burkholderiales; family Burkholderiaceae; genus Burkholderia; species Burkholderia sp. BCC0419. Next base: position 2,335,262 of record NZ_CADESR010000001.1, on the reverse strand, counting down.
GCACCGACAGGCTCGGGATGATCGTCGCGTAGACGTTCGCGAGGAACAGGTACATCACCAGCACGACGAGCCCGACCGCGAGCAGCAGCTCGAACTGCACGTCGCGTACGGCCGCACGGATCATCGTCGTGCGATCGGTGACGATCTCGACGTCGAGCGCGGCCGGCAGCGTCTCCTGCAGCTTCGGCAGCTGCGCCTTGATCGCGTCGACGGTCGCGATCACGTTCGCGCCCGGCTGGCGCTGCACGTTCAGGATGATCGCGGGGTCCGAATTCACCCACGCGCCGAGCTTGGTGTTCTCCGAGCCGGCGACGACCGTCGCGACGTCGGTCAGCATCACCGGGCGACCGTTCTTGTACGCGACGACCGCGCTGTTGTACTGGTCGGCGCTCGTCAGCTGGTCGTTCGCGTTGATCGTGTACGCGCGCGTCGGGCCGTCGAAGTTGCCCTTCGGCGTGTTGACGTTCAGGTTCGAGATCGTCGTGCGCAGGTCGTCGAGGTTCATCCCGTACTTCGCGAGCGCGGTCGGGTTCGCCTGGATCCGCACGGCCGGGCGGTTGCCGCCCGACAGGCTGACGAGGCCGACGCCGGCGATCTGCGAGATCTTCATCGCGAGGCGCGTGTCGGCCAGGTCCTGCACCTGCGTGAGCGGCAGCGTCTTCGACTTGACGGCGAGCGTCAGCACCGGGGCATCGGCCGGGTTCACCTTCGCGTAGATCGGCGGGGCCGGCAGGTCGGACGGCAGCAGGTTGCCGGCCGCGTTGATCGCGGCCTGCACTTCCTGTTCGGCGATGTCGAGCGGCAGGTCGAGCGAGAACTGCAGCGTGATCACCGACGCGCCGGCCGAGCTTTGCGACGACATCTGGTTCAGCGACGGCATCTGCCCGAACTGGCGTTCGAGCGGCGCGGTGACCGACGACGTCATCACCTCCGGGCTCGCGCCCGGATAGAAGGTCTGGACCTGGATCGTCGGATAGTCGACCTCGGGCAGCGCGGCGAGCGGCAGGAAGCGCAGCGCGACGAGACCGGCCAGCATGATCGCCGCCATCAGGAGAGCGGTGCCGACCGGCCGGAGAATGAAGAGGCGGGATGGATTCATCGAGCGGCCCGCGCGTTACTGGGCCGCGGGGGCCGCTGCCTGCGACGCGCCGTGCTTGTGTCCGCCGCGATGACCGCCGGCACCCGATGCGCCCGACGCCGCGCTTGCGCCGCGCGCGCCCGACGCGCCTTTCGGCTTGTCGGCCGGAATCGAGATCTTCGAGCCTTCGCGCAGGCGGTCCGAGCCGTCGGTCACCACGCGCTCGCCGAGCGCGATGCCGCTGACGATGCTCGTGCGTTCGCCGTCGACCGGGCCGATCGTGACCTTGCGCACCGTCACGGTGTTGTCGGGTTTCACGACATAGACGAACTGGCCGATCGAGCCCGTCAGCACGGCGGAGGTCGGCACGATCGTCGCGTTGCGCATCACGTCGACGAGCAGCCGCGTGTTCACGAACTGATTCGGGAACAGCATGCCTTCCTTGTTATCGAAGTTCGCGCGCAGCTTGACCGTGCCGGTGCTCGTGTCGATCTGGTTGTCGAGCGTCGCGAGCGCGCCCGTCTCGAGCGGCACCGTGTTGTTGCGGTTGTAGGCGGTGACCGACAGCTTCTGGCCCGCGTTCACCTGCTTGAGGATCTGCGGCAGGTTGTCTTCCGACGTCGTGAAGATCACGCTCATCGGCTGCAACTGCGTGATCACGACGATGCCGTTGGCGTCGCCCGGCGTCACGTAGTTGCCGGGGTCGACCTGGCGCAGGCCGACGCGGCCGGAGACCGGCGCGGTGATGCGCGCATACGTGAGATTGAGTTTCGCGGAATCGATCGCGGCCTGGTCGGTCTTCACCGCGCCTTCGTACTGCTTGACGAGCGACGCCTGCGTATCGACGGTTTGCGACGCGATCGAGTCTTGCGACAGCAGCGTCTGGTAGCGCTTCAGGTCGAGGCGGGCGGTCGCGAGCAGCGCCGCGTCGCGCGCATGCGTGCCTTCGGCGTTCTCGAGCGCGACCTGGTACGGGCGCGGGTCGATCTGCGCGAGCACGTCGCCCTTCCTGACGATCTGGCCTTCCTGGAACGACACCGACTGCAGGTAGCCCGACAACTGAGTCTTCACCGTCACGTTCGCGAGCGGCGTGACGGTGCCGAGTGCGGACAGCACGATCGGCATCTCGCCCTGCGTCGCGGTGGCGACCTGCACCGGCTGCGGCACGTTCGCCATCGCAGCGGGGCCGCCGCGGCCGCGATGGCCGCCCGCAGCGGCGCTGGCGCCCGCGCTTTGCGCGGTGCTGCCTGCCGCCGGCGTGCGGTTCCACGGGTGCCACCACAACAGGCCGCCGATGACGACGACCGCGACGGTGCCGATCAGCAACGTGCGGCGCGGCCGCCGGGCGACGGCGGGCGCAGGGTCTTTCGAAGGGGGCGTGGGCTTTTGTTCGTTATCCATCGTGTTCTGTCAGGAAGACGGCGCGGCGGCCGGAAATCGGGCTGCTCGGCTGCGCGTGGGCGTGCGGGTGACGGGACGGGGCGGCCCGGCTCGGTCCGGGGCCCCGCCGATCCGCGCGGGAAAAGAGCGGTGCGCACCGCGAGTGCGGCGCGACGATGGGCATGATCCTACGTGCCGTCCCCGTTACAGTCCAGCGGTCTATCTTTCAACGGGTTACGGTCGTTACAGAACGCGACAGCGCGATGACGAAACGATTACAGGCCGACGCGCCGGGCCGGCGCGCCGCCGATTTCGCGGGTGATTTTCGCGATGCATTCCTGCAGCGCGGGCACCACGTGGTCCTGCAGCCATTCGGGCGGACACTGATGCGCCGCGCCGCCGCAATTCACCGAATAGCGTTGACCGGACGGGCCGACGAAACCGGCCGCGACCGCATTCAGGCCTTCGCGCCATTCGCCGATCGCGATCGCATGGCCGTCGCGCATCGCTTCGTCGAGCGCGGGCGTGAGGCGGGCGGACACGTGCGGCCAGTCGTCGCCGGCGGTGGTGCGCAGCGACTCGAGCAGCAGGCGGCGCTCGTCGTCCTCGAGGGCGGCGAGATACGCGCGGCCCACGGCCGTACGTGCGATGTCCATTCGCGAGCCGATTTCGAGGCGCGTGACGAGCACGGCCGAGCGCGGGCGGATCACGTCGATCGCGACCATGTCTAGCCGGTCGCGCACCGCGAGGTGCACGGACAGCGACGTGCGTTCGGCCAGCTCGATCATGAACGGCCGCGAACGCGCGCGGATGTCGAAGTTGCGCAGGAAGCCGTGGCTCAGTTCGAGTACCGACGCGGTGAGCACGAAGCGCTCGCTGTCGGGCAATTGGAACAGGAAGCCGGCGCTGACGAGCGTCGCGGTGATGCGCGAGACGGTCGGCTTCGGGATGCCGGTCAATTCGGTCAGTTCGCGGTTGCTGACGGGGGCGTCGGCAGCCGCGATGCGGCGCAGCACGGCGAGACCGCGGGCGAGGGCGGTGATCTCGTCGGGCGACGATTCACGGTCCCGCGACGCGGGAGAGGTTACAGTGGTCGACACGAGGGATTCTCTCTAATTCCGAAACTCGATTTCAATTTTGTTGGTATTGTAGGACTATTGTCAAAGGATGCATGTTCCGCGGGCGAACCGGTCATTGGATGAGATTTTGCGGGTTCACCCTTGGTTTATTAGGAAAACGCTCAAATGAGCATTGCTGGAAAGTGCATGAACCGGTGCAAATACCGCTTGACTTGTCGGGCGGAAACAGAAAGAATGTCTCACGTTTTCGAAACATCGTTTCAAGAGTTTAACCGGCAACGATGTTTCGCGCAGTCTCTCAGGTTCTAGCACGGCCCTCGGAATGGCTAGAACTTTTTTAGCGCCACGGTCTCCGTGGCGCTTTTTTTTTGCCTGTTTTCCGACCGTCCGCCCGGACGCGTCAGGCCCGTATTATCCCCCGATCGCCGCAAACGCCTGTCCGGGCCAGTTTCGCGCCTGTTTGCATACGCGATTTGCACCGCCTGCACGATCTCCGCACGCAAAAAAAGCGCGACGCCCGCAGTGGGCATCGCGCGTGAAACGGCGTGGAGCGCCGACGAATGAACGGTGATGAAGAAAGGACGCCTGGTTAGGGACGCCCGGTTAGGGACGCCCGGTCAGGGACGCCCTGCAAGGAGCAATGCCCCCTCGAGCGCGGCGGTCAGCCTTTCGCGAGCTTGATGCTGGTCTGCTCGGCCGTCAGGTAGCCGACGCTGGCGCCGAAGCGATCCTTGTAGTTCGCGCGCACGAGCGGGTCGAGCGTCGGCTTGACCTTGTCGTGCAGCGGCGATTCCCAGTCGCCCACGTGCTGGAAGTTGCTCATGATGTACGTCCAGCCGTTGATCTCGTCGACCGCGTGCAGGCCCGTCGATTCGGCGCCGGCCGGGCACGACAGCACGCGCGAGAGCGACTTCGTGTCGACGTTGTAGGCCCACAGGAAGTTGTTCACGTGCATGCCCGAGTCTTCGCCGATGAACAGCGTGCGCAGCTTTTCGGAGAACTTCAGGTTGTCCGGGTTCGCGATCTTGTCCGGGTTCGCGAGGTTGCCGAGCGCGTCGGCCGCGGCGAGATCCTCGCCGACCAGCGCGGCCGGCGCGCCCATGTCGACCGGCACCCATTCGCTGTCGATCGCGCCGCCCGTCGTGTCGCGCTGGCCGGCCTTCAGGTTCAGCGCGTAGACGGCGCCCGCGGCGATCTTCTTGTCGACCGCGACGTCGCGCGACACCGCGTTGCCCTTGACCATCGACGTTTCGATCCGCGACATCGCCGTGTAGACGATCTTGTCCTTCGCGTTCACGGTCGTGCCTTCGAGCTTCGTGAACGCCATGCTGCCGCCGAGCAGCGCCGCGTAGCGGTGCGTCTCGAGGAACGCGGCCGCCTTTTCCATCCCCGGCTTCACGCGCATCCAGTTGAACTTGCCGCCGAAGTGGATCTTCGTGTAGCTCGCATCGTTCGGGTCGGTGGTCACCAGGTCCATGATGTCCGACGCCTTCAGCGTGTTCGCGAGCGCTTCGATTTCGCTGCTGGTCGCGTGGCCGATCTTGATCCACGTCAGCGTCGCGGTGCCCGCGCCGGCGGACGACGTCTGCGTCCACTTCGCCACGTACAGCGTGCCGGCCGACAGGTCGGCCGCCTTGTCGGCGACGAACATGAACAGGCCGCCGTTGGTGGCGTCGTCACCCATCATCACGGTGCGCTGGTCCGGCATCACCTGGATCAGCTCGTGCGAGATGCGGCCGAGGCAGTAGTGCTTCTTCACCGTGCCGGTGCCATCCGGGTTCACCGTGATCTCGGGCAGGTGGCCGTAGTGATAGGGGTTCGCCTTCGTCTCGTCGCCGAACGTGTTCTTGCTGAATGCCTTGAACTGCGTGTCGGTCGCAGCCTTCGTCGCGTCCGGCTCGTATTCCTCGCTCGACAGGTGGGTGCCCCACGGCGACAGGCTCGCGCCGCAGGTGATCCACAGGCCGTGCGCCTTCGACGTGTCGACGTTGTGGTACTTCACGACCTTCAGCGCACCGGTGGCCGGATCCTGGTCGAGCGTGAGCACGGCGATCGGCGACGGCAGCTGGCCGTACTGCGACGCGCTCGCCTGGTCGCGCGTCGTGTATTCGAACTGGACGACCGCGAACACCGCATTGCCTTTCACGCCGGGCACGTTCGCGTTCTTCAGCGTCAGCAGCGAGCTGCCGTCCGGGCAGTCGGAATAGAACTGGCGCTCCTTGCCGGCCACTGAGCGATCGATGATCGGCTGGTTGTTGATGTCGTAGTAGCCGCCCGCGAGCGTCGTGCCGCCGTTGCCGTCCGGCACCATGTCGCCCGTCACGAAGAACGGCCGGTACGCGAGCTTGAAGTTGCGCGACGAGCCGTCCGAGAACGACACCGACAGCGTCGAGCCGACCGTCGTCGTGGCCATCGCGGCCGCGTTGTCGAGCGTCGGCGCGGCCATCGCCGAGAATGCCGCCGACGTATAGGCAGCGGCAGCCGGCGTCGACGCGGGATCGTCGTCGCCGCCGCAACCTGTCAGCAGGGCCGGCAGCGCGAGGCCGGAAAGGGGCAGCATCGGCGCGCCGGCGAGGATCTTCAGGGCCTGACGACGGGAAGCATTGGGCAACGCGGGCATGTGGAGTCCAGTTTCGTTTGTTGGAAGAATGGCCTTCGCGAAGCAGGCGAGCGGCAAGCTTCGCGAAGGCAAGTTGAAATCTGGACCGAAGTGTAGGGACGCTAGATGAAAGTTTTTTGAATTGAAAACGTAATGATGCGTCGGCATCCGTCAGGCATGCTGCGGGATGCCCATCGGATGCTTGCTTGCGCTCAATCGCGCTCGGGTGTCGCCGAGATGCGGTGGATCGACAGGTCGGCCCCGTCGAATTCGGCTTCGCGATCGAGTCGCAGGCCGACGGTCGCCTTCAGCGCGCCGTACACGAGCGTGCCGCCGGCGGTGGCGATCGCGATGCCGCCGAGCGTGCCGACGAGCTGTGACAGGAACGACACGCCGCCGAGGCCGCCGAGCGCGGGCATGCCGAACACGCCGGCCGCAAGGCCGCCGAGCGCGCCGCACATCCCGTGCAGCGGCCACACGCCGAGCACGTCGTCGATGCGCCAGCGGTTCTGCACGCAGGTGAACATCGCGACGAACAGCGCACCGGCCGCGGCGCCCGTGACGAGCGCACCGATCGGATGCATCACGTCCGAGCCCGCGCAGACCGCGACGAGGCCCGCGAGCGGCCCGTTGTACGTGAAGCCCGGGTCGTTGCGGCCGGCCAGCCACGCGGCGAGCGTGCCGCCGACCATCGCCATCAGCGAATTCACCGCGACGAGGCCGCTGATCTTGTCGAGCGTCTGCGCGCTCATCACGTTGAAGCCGAACCAGCCGACCGCGAGCACCCACGCGCCGAGCGCGAGGAACGGGATGTTCGACGGCGGGTGCGCGGCGATCCGGCCGTCCTTCGCATAGCGGCCGTGGCGCGCGCCGAGCAGCAGCACGGCCGGCAGCGCGACCCAGCCGCCGAACGCATGCACGACGACCGAGCCCGCGAAGTCGTGGAACGGCGCGCCGAACGCGTGCGTGAGCCAGGCCTGCACGCCGAAGCGCTCGTTCCACGCGACCCCTTCGAAGAACGGATAGATGAAGCCGACGATGATCAGCGTCGCGACGAGCTGCGGGTTGAACTTCGCGCGCTCGGCGATGCCGCCGGACACGATCGCCGGGATCGCCGCCGCGAACGTCAGCAGGAAGAAGAAGCGCACGAGCGCGTAGCCGTTGTGCTGCGACAGCGTGCCGATGTCGTCGAAGAATTCGACGCCGTACGCGATCGTGTAGCCGATGAAGAAATACGCGAGCGTCGACACCGAGAAGTCGACCAGGATCTTCACGAGCGCGTTGACCTGGTTCTTCTTGCGGACCGTGCCGAGTTCGAGAAATGCGAAGCCCGCGTGCATCGCGAGCACCATGACGGCGCCGATCAACAGGAACAGTGTGTCGACGCCGGATTTCAGACCATCCATGCCCTAGCTTCCTTGCGCAAAAAACGGGCAAGGAACGCAAGTATCGAGCCAACCTGGTGAACGACTGCGTGGAATTGGTGCCCGGATACCGCGCGATGCGGCATTCCGGTGAATCGTGCACGGGATCGGGGCGTGATCGGCGGCGATCTGGCGTCGCTCCGGGTGCACGTACGTGGTGCGGTTCGTGCCGAACTGGTGCGTACGACGAATGAACCGGTGCGCGGCGATGCGGTGCCGCGCACCGATCTGGCGCGTCAGTGGCGCGCGAACAGCGCGGGCGGCCGGCGCAGCCGCAGCGCGCACGCCGACCAGTAGGCGGCGACGGTCGCCAGCCCGAGCGCGGCGAACGCGAGCGCCGCGAAGCCCGCAAGCGACTGGCCGTCGCCGTCGGCGCCGAGGATGCCTTGCGCGACGATCAGCGCGGCCGTCCAGAAACCGATCACGGCCTGCGTGAGCAGGCGCGCGCAGGCGATGCGGCGCGGCCGCCCGGATTCGGCGAGGCGGCGCGCCGACGGCGCACGCAGGCACAGGAACAGGGTGGCGGCGAGCAGCGCGGCCAGGGCGATGAGCCAATCGACGAGGAAAGCCATAACGAGGAAAAGGGGGCACGGACGAAGCGAACTGAAGCGTGCCCACTTTAGAGGCGTGGCGCCTGCGATTGAATCAGACGAGTCCGAAATTGAAAGGCATTTTTAATGGCGGGTCGTCATTGGGCCAGTTCCACAGGCGGTATCATCGACACCGGTCCAACCATGAGGTCGTGCAACGCGCGGCCGGAGATTGCTGATGAACATGAAGACATCGCGGGCGCGTCGCGTGCCCGGGTCCGTGCTGGCGGCCGTGGCCGCCGGTGCGCTGCTGTTGCTCGCGGGCTGCGAGAAGTCCGGCACGCCGGCCGCGCAACCCGATACGGCCGCGAGCGCGGCCGCCGATGCCGCGAACAATGCGGCCAAGGCGCTCGACCAGGTGGCGAGCACCGTCAATCAACAGATCAACGCGGCGAAGGCGGGCCTCGCCTCCGCGGCGTCGGCCGTCCCGCCGTTGTCCGCGAGCGGCCTCGCGTCCGCCGCGCAGGCGCAGATCGATGCGGCGGCGTCCGCCGTCGTCGCGCATGCGGCTTCCGAAGCGGGCGCGAAGATCGCCGAAGCCGGCAAGAAACTCCAGCAGTGGAGCCAGCAGAGCGCCTCGGGGGCGAAACCCGCGAGCGGCGAATGACGCGGGCTTGCACGATCCGCAAAATGTAATTATGATGGTTACACATGTCGCCGGTTGCGGGTCGGGCCGGCGTCGCCGAGTGAGTCAGGAATGAATACCAGCAGCCGGTTCGCGTTTGCCGTCCACGTGCTTGCCTTGCTATCGATGCAGGAAGGCGTGCCGTTGTCGTCCGACATCATCGCGGGCAGCGTGAATACGAATCCGGCGCTGATTCGCCGGTTGCTGTCGATGCTGGCGGCAGCAGGGCTGACCACGTCGCAGCTCGGCGCGGGCGGCGGTGCGCTGCTGGCGCGCGAGCCCGGCGAGATCACGCTGCTCGACGTGTATCGTGCGGTCGACGATGCGCAACTGTTCGCGCTGCACCGCGAGGCGCCGAATCCGGCGTGTCTCGTCGGACGGCACATCCAGGGCGTGCTGACCGGCTATATCGGCGACGCGCAGCGCGCGATGGAGGCGTCGCTCGCCACGCGCACGCTCGTCGACGTGACGGCCGACATGCTGGATCTGGAAGAACAGCGCACGCAACGGGCGGCGCGCGCCGGCGGGTGACTGACGGCGGGTGCCCGATGGCAGGCAGGGCAGGAAGCCGGACGGCGCGCACGCGCGGCGATCGGCGCAACGGGGGCTTCGCCCCGTTTTTTTCGGCCTTATGTGTAATTGATTATGTTACATATTTTTATTTCTGGAGAATCGATATGACGCAACGTTCATTGAATATCGCGCTGTTCGGCGCCACCGGCATGATCGGCTCGCGCATCGCGGCGGAAGCCGTGCGGCGCGGCCACCGCGTCACGGCGCTGTCGCGCCATCCGGGCGCATCCGGCGACGGCATCACCGCGAAGGCGGCCGACCTGTTCGACGCGGCCAGCATCGCGGCCGCGCTGCCGGGCCATGACGTCGTCGCAAGCGCGTACGGCCCGAAGCAGGAAGATGCGGCGCAGGTCGTCGCGGTCGCGAAAGCGCTGGTCGCCGGCACGCGCCAGGCCGGTTTGAAGCGGCTCGTGGTGGTGGGCGGCGCCGGTTCGCTCGAAGTCGCGCCGGGCAAGCAGCTCGTCGACACCGAGGGTTTCCCGGACGCGTACAAGGCGGTCGCGCTCGCGCACCGCGACGCGCTCGACTACCTGAAGACGGTCGCCGATCTCGACTGGACCTTCTTCGCGCCGGCCGCACTGATCGCGCCGGGCGAGCGCACGGGCACGTTCCGCACGGGCGTCGGCAAGCTGATCGTGGACGCGCAGGGCAACAGCAAGATCTCGGCGGAAGACTACGCGGTCGCGTTCGTCGACGCGCTCGAGCAGGACAGCTTCGTGCGCGAGATCGCGACGGTCGCGTATTGAGCGGCATGACGGCCGGCGGCGGGTAAGCGCCGGCCGGGGCGCGACGTGCAAGCCGCGACGCGCAGCCATTTCAGGCGATTCCACCCTTGCGGGTGGCGTCGCCTGCTTCGTTTGGAGCGGCGAGCGCGCGCCGGATCGGTATTTACACCGGTCGACGCAACGAGGCAGTTTTCATATTGTTCCCCGTTGGGCAGGATGAATAGAATAAATTTCTATCGACGAGGGAATGGAGAAATGGACGCCATCGATCGCAAGCTGCTGGAACTGCTGCAGGCGGATGCCACGCTGCCGATCGCGGAGCTGGCACAGCGCGTGAACCTGTCGCAGACGCCGTGCTGGAAGCGCGTGCAGCGGCTGAAGGAAACCGGCGCGATTCGCGCGCAGGTCGCGCTGTGCGATCCGCGCAAGCTCGGGGTCGGCACGACCGTGTTCGTCGCGATTCGCACGAACCAGCACACCGAGGAATGGGCGCAGCGCTTCACGCAGGCGGTGCGCGACATGCCGGAAGTGGTCGAGGTCTACCGGATGAGCGGCGAGACCGATTACCTGCTGCGCGTCGTCGTGGCCGGCATCGACGACTACGACCGCGTCTACAAGCAGCTGATTCGCACGGTGCCGCTGTTCGACGTCAGTTCGTCGTTCGCGATGGAGCAGATCAAGTATTCGACCGCGCTGCCCGTGCGCGATCTGGCCGAGCCTGCCTGACGGGCACGCGGTCGCGCCGGCGGCGCGACTTCAGCGGCCGCGCGCCAGGGCGCGCGCGCGTTCGTCGGCCAGCGCGTCGCGGCGCACGAAATCCGCGACGAACGGGCTGGCCGGATGATGGTGCAGCGCGTACGGCGTATCCCATTGCGCGAGCCGGCCGTCCTTCATCACGCCGATCCGGTCGGCGATCGCGAACGCTTCCGCCTGATTGTGCGTGACGAGGATCGCGGTGTGGCCCGTGTGCTTCAGGATGTCGCGCAGCTCGAATGCGAGCCGCTCGCGCGTATCGACGTCGAGATTCGAGAACGGCTCGTCGAGCAGCAGCAGTTCCGGCGACGGCGCGAGTGCGCGCGCGAGGGCGACGCGCTGCTGCTGGCCGCCCGACAGTTCGTGCGGATAGGCGTCGCCGGAATCGGCGAGGCCGACGAGCTCGAGCATCTGCGCGACGCGCAGGCGCCGTTCGGCCTTCGGCATGCGTCGCAGGCCGAACGCGACGTTGTCGGCCGCGCTCAGGTGCGGGAACAGCGCGTAATCCTGGAACATCATCCCGATGCGCCGTCGCTCGGGCGGTACGTCGAGCGACGGCGCCGCGACCGGCGTGCCGTCCAGCACGATGCGCCCCATGCGCACGGGTTCGAAGCCGGCGATCGCGCGCAGCACGGTGGTCTTGCCGCAGCCGGACGCGCCGAGCAGGCAGCCGATGTCGCCGCGCGGCAGCGCGAGGCTCAGGCCGTCGACCACGGTGCGGCGGCCGTGCGGCGTGTCGTAGGCGACGCAGAGGTCGTCGAGTTCGAGCAGGTTCACGGTGTCAGGCTCCGATCTTGTGGCGGGTGCGGGCGAGCAGGATCACGGGCACGAGCCCGGCCAGCACGATCGCGAGCGCGGCGACCGCGCCTTCTTCATAGGTGCCGCGCGCGGCTTCCGCATACAGCCAGGTCGCGAGCGTGTCGAAATTCAACGGGCGCAGCAGCAGCGTGGCCGGCAACTCCTTCATCGCGTCGACGAACACCAGCAGCGCGCTCGTCGTGAGCGCGGGCCGCAACAGCGGCAGGTGGACGCGGCGCAGCGTGCCGCCGGCCGTCTCGCCGAGCGAGCGCGCGGCCTGTTCGAGCGACGGCGGAATGCGCGCGAGGCCGGCCTCGATGCCGCCGGCCGGGATCGCGAGGAAACGCACGGTATAGGCGATCACGAGCGCGGTCGCCGAGCCCATCAGCAGCAGCCCGTCGCGGCCGAGCGCCGCGCCGAACAGCCGGTCGGCCGCCGCGAACGGCATCAGCAGGCCGATCGCGAGCACGGTGCCCGGCACCGCGTAGCCAAGGCTCGCGATCCGCGCGCACAGGCGGGCGGGGCCCGCACGCGCGCTGTCGCGCTGTGCGCGGGCGGCCCACGCGACGACCAGCCCGCACGCGAGCGTCGCGGCGGTAGCGGCGGTCGCGATCGTCAGTGTGTTCGCGAGCCCCGTCATCAGTTGCGCGGACACGCCGCCGACGAGGTGCAGCCGCTTGGCCGTCTCGACCGCGAGATAGGCGGCCGGCGCGCCGAAGCCGAGCAGGACCGGCAGCCAGCCGAGCACCGCGGCGCCCAGCGCGGCCGCGCCGGCCAGGCGGCGCGGCGCGATCGGCCGCATGCGCCGGCCGTGCGCGTAGCGCTGGCGGCGGCGCCCGTAGCGTTCGAGCGCGATCATGCCGACGACGATCGCGAGCATCGCGAGCGCGATCTGCGCGGCGCCGGCGAGATCGGAGCGTGTGATCCACGTCGTATAGACGGACACGGTCAGCGTCTGCACGCCGAGAAATTCCGACGCGCCGATATCGTTCAGCGTTTCGAGCAGCGCGAGGCTCACGCCGACCGCGATCGCGGGCCGGGCAAGCGGCACGACGACGCGCCAGAACGTCGCGAGGCGGCCGGCGCCGAGCGTGCGCGCGGCTTCGAGCAGGCTCGCGGACTGCGTGACGAACATCGCGCGCGTGCTCAGATAGACATACGGATACAGCACGAAGCCGAGCACGAAGATCGCGCCGGGCAGCGAGCGCAGGTCGGGCAGGCGGAACTGGCGCGGGCTGTCGAAGCCGAGCAGCCAGCGGATCGCGCCCTGCACGGGGCCGATCGGATGCAGCAGGTCGAGATACGCGAACGCGACGATGTAGGTGGGCACCGCGAGCGGCAGCAGCAGCGCCCAGGTCAGGATCCGGCGGCCGGGGAAATCGTACGCGGTGACGAGCCATGCGCAGCCGGTGCCGACGATCGACACGATCGTGCCGACCCCGGCGAGCAGCAACAGCGTATTGACGAGCGCCTGCGGCAGCACGAATTCGGCGAGATGCCGCCAGTGCGCGAGATCGGCGTCGAACGCGGCGGCCACGAGCACCGCGAGCGGCGCCGCGACCGCCGCGGCGATCGTCAGCGCCGCGAGCAGCCACAGGCTGCCCGCGCGCGGCCGCGACCGCGGACGCGAACCGCGCGGCTCGCGGTAGGCGCCAGCAGGCGAGGCGTCAGTTGTCAAAGCCGACCTTGTCGACGAGCTGGCTTGCCTGCTTGCGATGCTTCGCGATGTCCGCCAGCGGCAGCGGATCGACCTTCAGCGTGCCGAAGCTCGCGATCACCGGGTCGAGCTTCACGTTCGCGCGCACCGGGTATTCGTAGTTCGCCTGCGCATACAGCGCCTGCGCTTCCGGCGATACCAGGTATTCGAGCAGCTTCACCGCATTGGCCTTGTGCGGCGCGTGCTTCGCCACCGTCGCGCCGCTGATGTTCACGTGCGTGCCGCCGCTCTTCGCGTTCGCGAACGTCGGACGCACGACCTTGATCGCGTCACCCCATTTGCGCGCATCGCTGCCCGGTTCAGCGTTTTTCATGTGGCCGACGTAGTAAGCGTTCGCGAGGCCGACGTCGCAGATGCCGCCGAGGATGTCGCGTGCGACGTCACGGTCGCCGCCGGTCGCCTTGCGCGCGAGGTTCGCCTTCACGCCGCGCAGCCATTGCTCGGTCGCGGCCTCGCCGTCGTGCGCGATCATCGCCGCGACGAGCGCCGTGTTGTACGGATGCTGGCCCGAGCGGATGCAGATCTTGCCCTTCCATTTCGGATCGGCGAGATCCTCGTAACGGAACGCATCGACCTTCAGGTCCTTTTCGACGTACAGCACGCGGTCGCGCAGCGACAGCGCGTACCAGTCGCCATTCGTGCCGCGCAGGTTCGCGGGAATCGCGTCGTCGAGCGCCTGCGAGCGCACCGGCTGCGTGACGCCGCCGTCGACGAGGTCGAGCAGGTTGCCGACGTCGACCGTCATCAGCACGTCGGCCGGCGACTGCGCGCCTTCCGCCTTCACGCGCTCGAGCAGGCCGTCCTTCACGAACACCGTGTTGACCTTGACGCCGCTCTGCTTCGTGAACGCGTCGATGAGCGGCTGGATCAGCTTCGGCTCGCGAGTGGTGTACAGGCTCACTTCCTCGGCCGCCTGGGCAAGCGGCGCGAAGGCGGCCGCAGCCAGGGTCAGGGCAAGGGCGCCGGCGAGCGGCAGCAGGCGGGTGCGCGGATTCGACATGGAGACTCCGGTGGGGCAGGTGGACGAGGAAGCGTTCCGGGACGCGCCTGCCGCCCGAGCGACCGGAACATTACAAAATGAAAGACTTGGGATTCTAAATCGAAATGGGAACGATTAACAAACGAAAGCTTGCGGAAAGCAGGGGAGAAGCCGGGAACGGAGATCGGCGAACGGGGCGGCGCAGCGTGGGCGCAAGCGCGTAGAATGCCCGCTTCGATGAATTTGACGGAGACGCACCGACCATGAGCGATCAGCGCAAGAAGAACCCTGTCCGCAACGTGAGCATCCTGATCGTCGTGGCCGTGCTGCTCGTGATCGGGACGATCCTGTACAACGCGATTTCGCAGAAGCACGCGTACGACGAGGCCCATCCGGCCGAGGCCGCGAGCGCGGCATCGCACTGACGTGCCGGTGCGCGGCCCGGTCGGGTCGCGCGCGCGGGGTGGGTGAACGGAGTCGATCCGCGGCTTCCGGCGCGACGGGCGCCGCGCGGAACCGGGACAGCGGAAGGCGCGCCGGAACCGACGCGCCGCATCGGCAGGTCAGCCGTGCGTCAACGTGACGCAGCGGCGAATTTCGGGCGGATCCGTGCGTAGAACACGGCCGCGAGCAGCGCGAGCCACGCCGCGCCGACATACAGCGCCACGCGCGTATCGTCGAACCAGCCGAGCATCACGATCACGAAGCCCATGAAGGCGATCGTCAGCGCCGGCGCAACGGGCCACAGCGGCACCTTGAACTTCAGCGCGGCGACTTCGGCGCTCGACAGGCGGCGACGCATCGCCACCTGCGACAGCAGGATCATCAGCCAGACCCACACGGTCGCGAACGTCGCGATCGCGGCGACCACCAGGAACACGTCCTTCGGCATCAGGTAGTTGAGCAGCACGCCGACCAGCAGCGCGCCGGCCATCACGAGCACCGTGACCCACGGCACGCCGTGGCGCGACGTCGTCATCAGCACGCGCGGCGCCTGGCCCTGCCGCGCCATCCCGAACATCATCCGGCCCGCGCCGAAGATGTCGCTGTTGATCGCCGAGATCGCCGCGCTGATCACGACGAGGTTCAGGATCGTCGCGGCCGACTTCACGCCGAGCGCCGAGAAGATCTGCACGAACGGGCTGCCGTCGCTGCCGACGCCGGTCCACGGGCCGATCGACATCAGCACCACCATCGTCAGCACGTAGAACAGCAGGATGCGTGCGGGCACCGCGTTGATCGCGCGCGGAATCACGCGCTCCGGATCCTTCGCTTCGCCGGCGCTCATCCCGATCACCTCGATGCCGCCATACGCGAAGATCACGACCGACAGCGACGCGATCAGCCCGCCGACGCCGTTCGGCAAGAAGCCGCCGTGGTTCCATAGATTCGCGAACGTCGGCACGTCGGCCGAGTGACCGAAGTGCATGCCGGTCAGCAGGATCGCGACGCCGCCGCCGATCATCGCGACGATCGCGCCGACCTTGATGATCGACAGCCAGAATTCGAGCTCGCCGAATACCTTCACGTGGCACAGGTTCAGTCCGCAGATGATCGCGACGACGCCGAGCACCCAGATCCATTGCGGCACGTCCGGAAACCAGAAGCCCATGTAGATGCCGAATGCGGTGATGTCGGCGATCGCGACGATCACCATTTCGAGCGTGTAGGTCCAGCCGGTGACGAAGCCCGCGAACGGGCCGAGGTTCTCGGTCGCGTAGTGGCCGAACGAGCCGGCGACGGGTTCGCGCACGGCCATCTCGCCGAGCGCGCGCATCACCATGTAGACGGCCGCGCCGCCCAGGAGGTACGCGAGGATCACGGCCGGGCCCGCGAGCTGGATCGCGGACGCCGAACCGTAGAACAGGCCCGTGCCGATCGCCGAGCCCAGCGCGAGAAAGCGGATGTGCCGCGCGCTCAGGTGGCGCTGCAAGTTTTTCATGGAGTCTCCGAGATCGTTATGCGACGAACCTGGCGAGCGGGGCCGGTTCGACTGCGTCAAGTTGTCTATACAACTTGAATGTGAACGAATGATAACAAGCCGGACCCGGTGGCCGGAATCGGGTATTCCCTGACTGGCGCGGCGAGCGGAACGGGGCGTGGGGCGGTCGCGCGCCGCGGGCGCGGGCCGCGTGGAGCGGGTGGGGCATGCTTCTTCGGGGATCGTTGAATCGAGGCGTGCCGGCAGGCCGATCCGCGGCGTGCGCGGGCTGGCCTGCCGGCGTGGACATACGGAGGTCAGGCGGGCAGGCGGATCACGCTCGCATCCTTGCGGATCAGCAGCGACGACGCGAGCATCTGCTTGCACTGGTGCGCGAGCACCTTCAGGTCGTGCGTGAGCTCGGCGCCGACCGCATCGGATTTTTCCGCGGACACGACCATCGCATCGAGATCGCGCGTGATCTGCTTCGACGCTTCGAGCTGGTCGGCGGGCGGCGGCTCGCCGGCCTCGGCCTTCTCGAGATTGTCGAGCACGGCGGCGAGGCCGCGCTGCAGCGCGTCGTCGTGGACGAGGCCGCCATCGGCCGCGCATGCGCTGCGGATCAGCGGCGCGGCAGCCGTGATCTGCGCGCCGAGCACATGCGTCTGCACGAGCAGGTCGTTCAGTTCGGGCACGAAGCGCTGGTGCGCCTTCGGCTCGATCATCATTCGCTGGAACGCCTGCCCGAGGTTCGCGAACGCGATGTGCACGTCCTTGCGGGCGAGGCGGTAGCGGTAGTCGTCGTCGAGGCTGGCAGCCGTGGACTCGATCGCCGCGGCGACGCCCGCGACGACCGCAGCGCCGTCGGCGGTCGGCACCGGCGGTGGCGGCGACATGCCGCGCCCGGCGCGCCACACGGCCTCGAAATACTTGCGGGTGGACGTCAGCATATCGGTGACGAGCTTGCCCATCAGCCGGTATTCCCAGTACGGGAACAGCCGGCTCGCGGCGATCGCGATCATGCAGCCGACCACCGTGTCGATTGCGCGCTCGCCGATGATCCGCATGCTGCCCGGCGCGAGCAGGTGGAACATCAGCAGCACGTACGACGACGTGAACACGACGCTCGCCGCATAGTTGAACAGCAGCAGGCTGTAGCTCATCACCATCGACCCGAACATGATCGCGATCAGCAGGTGCGTATCCTTGACCGTGTAGATCAGCGCGACGCTCGCCGCGCAGCCGATCAGCGTACCGACGATACGCGCCGCGTTGCGCTGCTTGGTGAGCGAGTAGCCGGGCTTCAGGATGATGATGGTGGTCATCACGATCCAGTAGGCGTTCGTGAGCGGCAGCAGCCGGCCGATCCAGAAGCCGACCGCGACGGCGATCGTCACGCGCAGCGCATGGCGAAAGCTCGGCGAGCGCATGTTCAGGTTCGAGAAGATCAGCAGCGGCGACATGCGACGGCGCTGCAGGAAGCGCGTGAGCGCCTTGTCGATCTTCAGTTCGGTTTGCTGCGGATCGGCGTGGCCCGACAGGTTGCGGCGCATCCGGTCGATCAGGCGCGTCGCGCTCCAGATGCGCCGGAACGTCGCGAGCACCGCCGCATAGGCTTCCGCATTGGTGGCCGCGAAGTTCTTCTTGCGCATCAGCTCGATCTCGTACTCGATCGCGCGCAGCTCGGCCTTCACGCTGATGTGCGAATGCGGCGCGCGGTTTTCGAGCACCGCGAGGCCGACCTCCTCGAGATCGGCCGCGGCCTTGCGGATCAGGTCGCGGTAGAAAATGATCAGATCCGAGCCGCCGAACGTATTGCGCACGAGCGAGTAATCGGTGTGTGCGCCGACGAACAGCTCGTGCAGGTCGACGCTGTTGATGAACAGGTTGTACATCGTCGTGCGGCCGGGGTCGAGCTTGCCGCGCCGCAGCTTCGGCAGGTTGCGCAGCACGATGTCGCGCGCGGTCTCCTGCGTTTCGACCGCGGTGATCTGTTTGGCGACGAGATTGCGGTAGCACTCGTCGAGATCGGCGTCGAGATCGTAGAACTGCGCGCGCGCGAGCAGGTAGTCGGCACAGGCGAACAGGCTTTCGGCCAGCGCCTGCTGCTCGATCCGGCGCGCCTGCCATTGCGACACGAGCGTGGCCCAGTACGTGTACCAGAGGCCGCCCGCGAGAATCCAGCCGGCGTTGACGAACGCCTGCAGCGGCGTGAACTGCTCCTCGAGCGTCATCACCATCATGAACAGCGTCGCGAAGCTGATCTGCGGCCAGCGGTTGCCGTAGACGACGATCAGCGACAGCACGAACGTGAGCGGCACGATCGTGAGCCACAGCGCGAAGATGTTCGGCGTCGCGAGGCCGGTGGCGAGCGCGGCCAGGAAGCCGATCACGCTGCACGCGAGCATTTCGTTGTGCTTGTACTTCAGCGGGCCCGGCATGTCGACGACGCACGCGCCGAGGGCGCCGGTCGAGATCGTGAAGCCGAGCTCCCGGTTGTGAAACACGATCAGGCACAACACGGCCGGTAGCGACACGCCGACCGCGATCCGCAGGCCGCCGAAAAAGTACTGGCTGTAGAAAAACTTTCTGATTTCGACCGAATAGCGCATCGATGGGCTGAATGGCAGACGAAGACGCCCGGGGGCGGCGTATTGATTGGCGACGAGTCTATCGTATTTCGCGGCTCGCAAAAGCTGGCTTTCCGGCCGAGGTTCGCGGCGGCGGCCCATTTGTTATCCTTGGTGATCCTGTTCGCCCGGCCCCGTCGGTGCGAGGTTCCGACGCCCGCCTCATGCTCCATCTTTTCTATTCGAACCGTCACGAAACGCTGGCCGACGCGCTGCTCGAGGATCTGGCCGCGTTCCCGGCCCGCAACGGCCCGTGGGCGCCGCAACAGGTCATCGTGCCGAGCGCGGCGCTGCGCCGCCGCCTCGAGCTCGACATCGCCGCGCGCAACGGCGTGTGCGCGAACGTCGAGTTCACCTATCTCGCGCAGTGGCTGTGGGCGCAGATCGGCCGCGTGCTGACGGTGCCCGCGCGCTCGCCGTTCGCGCCCGACCGGCTCGTGTGGCGCTGCTACCGGCTGTTCGCGCAGGCGGCCGACGGTGCGCCGTGGCTCGCGTCGCCGCGGCTGGCCGCGTATCTGTCGGCCTCCGACGATGCGATGCGCTACGAACTGGCCCATCGCGTCGCGGCCGTGCTCGATCACTACCTGACCTATCGCCCCGAATGGCTGGCCGCGTGGCAGGCCGGCGAATCGGTGCTCGCGGGCGACGGCGCGCCGCGCGGGATCAGCGACGCCGCACGCGACGACGAGCGCTGGCAGGCCGCGCTGTGGCGCGCGCTGCTCGCCGAGCTGAGCGACAGCGGCACGCCGCCCGCGCACCGCTTCCTCGTCGAAGCGCGCCATCTCGATGCCGATGCGCTCGCGCGTGCCGACTGGCCCGAATCGGTCAGCGTGTTCGCGCTGCCGACCATGCCGCCGCTGCACGTCGCGCTGTTGCGCGAACTGTCGCGCTGGATCGACGTGCGCGTCTACGCGCTGAACCCGTGCCGCGAATTCTGGTTCGACATCGTGACCGCCGCGCATGCCGAGGCGCTCGATGCGGCCGGGCGGCGCGACTACCAGGAAGTCGGCCATCCGCTGCTCGCCGAATGGGGCAGGCAGACGCAGGCGCAATTGCACATGCTGCATGAACTGACCGAAAGCGCCGCGTCGGGCGATGCGTCGCGTTTCGTCGAGAATCCCGCACCCACCTGGCTCGCGCGCGTGCAGAACGCGATCCTCGAACTGCAGCCGGAGGCCGAAATCGGCGACACGCCGGTCGAGCGCGGGATCGAGGTGCATGTGTGCCACAGCCTCGCGCGCCAGCTCGAGGTGCTGCACGACCGGCTGCTCGCGTGGTTCGATGCCGATGCGAGCCTGCAGCCGTCCGACGTGCTCGTCGCGGTGGCCGATCTCGCCGCGGCCGGGCCGTTGATCGACGCGGTGTTCGGCACGGCCGGCGCCGGCGGTGCGCGGGTGCCTTACCGGATCACCGGCCTGCCGCCGTCGCAGGCGAACCCGGTCGCACGCGTGCTGCTCGACTGGCTCGCGTTGCCGGAGCGGCAGGTCGGCGCGCCGGAGCTGGTCGAATGGCTGCGCGTGGATGCGGTGGCCGCGCGCTACGACATCGACGCGGCCGCGCTCGAAACGGTGCAGACCTGGCTCGCGGCCGCCGGCGCGCGGCGCGGGCTGTCGCCGCTCGCGAGCGACGACGCGGCCGTGCCCGCGCCGCGCCATACGTTCTCCGATGCGCTCGCGCGGCTCTTTCTCGGCTATGCGATGCCCGAAGGCGCGGCGCCGATCGGCGCATGGCTGCCGATCGAGGCGGCCACGGGCAGCGAGGCCGAACTGCTCGGCCGGCTCGCGCGGTTTACCGACGATCTCGACGGCTTCGCGCGGCGGCTCGCCGAGTCGCACACGCCGCGCGGCTGGAGCGAACTGTTTGCCGACACGCTCGCGCGCTTCTTCGATTCGGGCGCCGCGTATGCGGACGCGCTGGCCGGCGTGCGCGACGCGCTCGACGCGATGCTGGCCGCGATGACGGAGGGCGCGCCGGACGAGGCGTTGCCGGCGGCCGTCGTCCGCGCGGGGCTCGCGGCGGCGCTCGACGATCCGGCCCGCGGCGGCGTGCCGTGGGGCGGCGTCACGTTCTCGTCGCTGACGAGCTTGCGCGGGCTGCCGTATCGCGTCGTCTGCCTGCTCGGGATGGATGACGGCGTGCTGCCGAGCCTCGCGCGCGCGGACGAATTCGACCTGATGGCCGTGCTGCCGAAGCTGGGCGACCGGCAGCGCCGCGACGACGAGCGCAATCTGTTTCTCGACCTGTTGCTCGCCGCACGCGACCGCTTGCTGATCGCCTATACGGGCCGCAGCATTCGGGACAATGCGCCGTTGCCGCCCGCGGCGCTCGTCGACGAACTGCTCGATCATCTGGCGATCGTCGCGGCCGGGCCCGGCGCCGCACCGGACGCGGTCGATGCCGCACGGCGCGCGTTCATCGTCGAGCATCCGCTGCAACCGTTCGCGGCCGCGTATTTCCAGCCGGGCAGCCAACTCGTTTCGTATGACGCCGAGCGGGCGACGCTCGCGTCGCTGCTGGCCGCCGAAGCGTCGCGCGACGGGCCGCGCGAGCAGCCGTTCTTCGCGCAGCCGCTGCCGGCGGAGCCGGTCGAGCCCGTCGCGTTCAGCGAATTCGAACGTTTCTGGCGCCATCCGGCGCGTGCGTTGCTGCGTGGCCGGCTCGGCATCGTGCTGGCCGACGCGCAGGCCGAACTGCTCGATACCGAGCCGTTCGCGCTGGACTTTGCCGGCAGCGACGCGCTTGCCGAGCGCGTGCTGCCGCTCCTGATCGAAGCGGGCGACGGCGGCGTGTACGATCACGCGCTGCGCATTGCGGATGCGAGCCCCGAACTGCCCGGCGGCGCGACGGGCGCGGTGTGGCGCGACCAGGCGCTCGGTTCGATGACGCAGCTTGCGTCGAACGTGCGCCGCGCGCTGGGCGACGGCATCGAGCGGCGGCCGTTTTCGCTCACCGTCGTGCCGAAGTGGCCCGACATCGAGCAGGCGCTGTTCGGCGCCGACGACGCAATGCTGGCGGCCGACGCGGTGAGCGCGCCGCTCGAATTGCACGGCACGCTGAACCGGTTGACGCCGGCGGGGCAGGTCATCTATCGCTATGCGCGGCCGAGCGCACGCGATTACCTGTCCGCGTGGCTCGCGCATCTCGTCTACTGTGCGATCGAGCCCGACGGCCCGCGCCGCACGCTGTGGTTCGGCAGCGGCGGTGCGTTCGAGCTGACGCCCGTCGCGGCGCCGCTCGAACGGCTCGCGCCGCTGGCCGCGCTGTTTCGCGCGGGGCGGCGCATGCCGCTGCGGTTTTTCCCGCGCAGTGCGTGGGCGCGGGTGTCCGACGGCGAGGCCAAGGCCGCGAGCGTGTGGATCAACGAGCGGGTCGTGAGCGAAGCCGACGATCCGGCCATCGCGATCGCGTGGCGCGGCGCGCATCCGTCGCTCGACGAGCCGTTCGGTACGCTCGCGCGGCTCGTGTTCGAGCCGCTCGTCGAGCATCTGAAGGAGGTCGCATGAGCGCCGTGTCGCAGCAGCAGGCGGCGCTCGAACTCGACGTGTTCGCGTGCCCGCTCGACGGCGTCAACCAGATCGAGGCGTCGGCCGGCACCGGCAAGACCTGGAACATCTGCGCGCTGTACGTGCGCCTGCTGCTCGAAAAGGATCTCGGCGCGGACGAAATCCTCGTCGTGACCTTCACGAAAGCGGCGACGGCCGAACTGCACGAGCGGATTCGCAGCCGGCTCGCGCAGCTTGCGCATGCGCTCGACACGGGCGACGACGGCGGCGATCCGTTCATCGCACGCTTGCTGGAAACCACGCTCGGTGAAGGCGGCGCGCTCGATCCCGAGACGGCCGCGAAGCGGATCCGGCGCGCGCTGCGCGCGTTCGATCAGGCCGCGATCCATACGATCCACGCGTTCTGCCAGCGCGCGCTGCAGGAAGCGCCGTTCGCGGCCGCGATGCCGTTCGCGTTCGACATGGAGGCCGACGATGCGTCGCTGCGCTTCGAACTCGCGGCGGATTTCTGGCGCACGCGTGTCGAACCGGCGGCCGCGCGCTGGCCGGGCTTCGCGACCTGGCTCGTCGAATCGGGGGCCGGCCCGGCCGCGCTCGATGCGCAGCTCGCACGCCGGCTGAAGAAGCCGCTCGCCGCGCTGCGCTGGGACGGTGTGACCGAGCCGGACGAATCGGCCGAAGCGGCGGCCGCCGAATGCTTCGCGGAAGCCGCGCGCATGTGGGCGGCCGAGCGCGACGCGATCGATGCGCTGCTGCGCGCCGCGCAGCCCGCGCTCAATCAACGCTCGCACAAGCCCGACGCGGTCGCCGATGCGCTCGCCGCGTGGGCCGTGCATTTCGAGCAGGGTGCCGCGACGGCCGCCTTGCCGAAAGCCGCGCTGAAGCTCACGCAAACCGCGCTGACCAAGGCGACGAAAAAAGGCGGTGCGACGCCCGCCCACGCGTTCTTCGACGTGGCCGACGCGCTCGAAGCGGCCGTGGCCGCTGCCGAGGCCGCGCAGCGCGCGCGCTGGCTCGCGCTGATCGCCGACTGGCTCGACATGGCGCCGGGCGAGCTGGCCGAGCGCAAGCGCACACGGCGCGTCGTATCGTTCGACGATCTGCTCGCGAACCTGTATCACGCGCTGCATGCGCATCCGTGGCTTGCGGAGACGCTGCGCGCACGCTATCCGGCCGCGCTGATCGACGAGTTCCAGGATACCGATCCGCTGCAGTTCGCGATCTTCGACCGGATCTTCGCGCCGGGTGGCCCGCTGTTTCTCGTCGGCGATCCGAAACAGGCAATCTACAGTTTCCGCGCGGCCGATCTGCATACTTACCTCGCCGCGCGCGCGCGGGCGAGCGCGTGCTATACGCTCGCGGTCAATCAGCGCTCGACGCCCGCGATCGTCGATGCATGCAACCGCTTCTTCATGTCGAATCCGCGCGCGTTCGTGCTCGACGGGCTCGACTATTACGCGGTGCGCGCCGGCACGCGCGTGCGTGCGCCGTTCGTCGACGAAACCGATCCGGGCCCGGCCGGCGATTTCCGGGTGTGGGCGCTGCCGGGCGGCGAAGGCACGCTGCTCAAGCGGGATGCGCAAGCACAGGCTGCCCAGGCCTGCGCGGCCGAGATCGCGCGGCTGATGCGCGGCGCGCGTGAAGGGCGCGTGCGGATGGGGGACACGCCGTTGTCGCCGGGCGACATCGCGGTGCTCGTGCAGACACACCGGCAGGGCAGCCTCGTGAAGCGCGTGCTCGCGACGTGGGGCATCGGCAGCGTCGAGCTGGCGCAGGCGTCGGTGTTCTCGACCGGCGACGCCGAACAGCTCGAACGCGTGCTGGCGGCGATCGATGCGCCGGGCGACCTGCGGCGTCTGCGCGCGGCGCTCGCGTCCGACTGGTTCGGGCTCGATGCCGGCGCGCTGTGGCGCATGGAGCAGGGCGACGGCGGAGCGCCACCCGGCGCGTCGGCGGCCGACAGTGTCGATGCGATGAGCTGGGTCGAGCGCTTCTCGCGGTATCGGCTGGTGTGGCGCGAACGCGGTTTCGCGGTGATGTGGCGCACGTTCACGCGCGAGTTGAGGATCGCCGAACGGCTGATGGCCGGTGCGGACGGCGAGCGCCGCGTGACCGACATCAACCATCTGGCCGAGTTGACGCAGGCGCGGGCATCCGCGCAGCCCGGTATCGCGCCGACGCTGCGCTGGCTCGCCGCGCAACGGCTCGACGGCGGCGGCGAGGAAGCGCAACTGCGGCTCGAGTCCGATCGCAATCTCGTGCAGATCGTCACGGTGCACAAGTCGAAGGGGCTCGAATACGCGATCGTGTTCTGTCCGTTCCTGAACGACGGCGGGCTGCGCGAGCCGCCGTCGTCCGCGCTGCCCGATGCGCGCGAGTATCACGACGACGCGGGCGATGCGGTGCTGCATTACGGATGCGACGACGAGGCGGCCGCGCAGGCGGCGCGGCAGGCGCTGCGCGAGCAGGCCGCGGAACGCGCGCGGCTCGTCTACGTGGCGCTCACGCGCGCGGTGTATCGCTGCTATGTCGTCGCCGGGCCCTACCTGTCGTCGCGCTCGACGCGCGAAGCGCGGCGCAGCGTGCTCAACTGGCTCGTCGCGGGTGCCGGCCATGCGTTCGATGCGTGGCTCGACGAGCCGCCCGACGAAGCCGCGCTCGATGCGGCATGGCGTGCGCTCGCGGGCGGCCCCGTGAGCGTCGCGCCGCTGCCCGTGCCGGCGCGCCGCGAGCGCCTCGCGGCCGGGCACGACGCGTCGCAGACGCTCGCGGCGCGCCATGCGACACGCGTGCTGCGCGATGCGTGGCGGATGGCGAGCTTCAGCTCGCTGACCGCGTCGATAGCGCGCGAGGAGGCGGGCGTCGCGGCCGTGCCCGACGATGAACTGCGGCCCGATCACGATGCGCTTGCCGCGGTGACGCCGGACGGCGAACTGATACTGGCCGATACGGTCGTGGCCGACCCGCCGGACGACGACATTCTCGTGTTCCCGCGCGGCGCGGCGGCCGGCGAATGCCTGCACCGCCTGTTCGAGCTCAGCCGGTTTAAGGAGCCCGAATCGTGGCACAAGGCCGCGCTCGGCGCGCTGCACGACCGGCCGGTCGAGGCCGAGCCGGATCTTGCGGCGCGCCTGCCGGCGATGATGGCGCGGCTCGTCGACGACGTCGTGCACACCGAGCTCGTGCCGGGCATGCGGCTCGCCGATCTCGATCCGGCGAAGCGGCTCGACGAAATGGGCTTCCTGTTCCCGGCGCCGTCGCTCGACCTGACGGCGCTGCGCCGGCTGCTGGTCGCGCACGGCTATCCGGACGTGGCACTGGAGGCGGGCACGCTCGCCGGTTTCATCAAGGGTTTCATCGACATGATCGTCGAACACGACGGCCGTTTCTGGATCGTCGACTGGAAGTCGAACCACCTCGGCACGACGCCGGATGCCTACGGCCCGCGCGCGCTCGACGTCGCGATGGCCGATCACGCGTATCACCTGCAGGCGCTGCTCTATACGGTCGCGCTGCATCGCTACCTGCGCGGCCGGCTGCCCGATTACGACTACGACACGCACATCGCGGGTTACCTGTACCTGTTCGTGCGCGGCGTGCGGCCCGGCTGGCGCAGCGGCGGCGAGCCGGCCGGCGTGCATGCGCAGCGGCCCGCGCGCGCGCTCGTCGACGCGCTCGACCGGATGATGGAAGGGGGCCGCGCATGACCGCATCCGACGACATGCTCGAATTCACCGGCGGCCTCGTCGCGCGGCTGCCCGAGCCGGCCGATTTCGGCATCGCGCTCGCGGAAGGCTTCGCGCGCCGCATCGGCGACCTCGCGCGACGTGCCGGTGCGCCGTCCGCGTCGGCACGCTGGGCGGCGCGCGCCGCGTTCGCGACGAGCCGCGCGACCGCCGGCGGCCACGTGTGCGTGGCGCTTGGCGCGCTCGCGCAGCGCTACGAAGCATCGCTCGACGAGGTGCGCGCCGCGCTCGCCGCGAGTGGCGTGGTCGCGTTCGGCACGCTCGCGCGCGGCGACGAGCGGCCGCTGATCGTCGACCGGCTCGATCACCTGTACCTGTCGCGCTATTTCGATTACGAACGGCGGCTCGCCGATGCGCTCGTCGCGCAGGCCGGTGTCGCCGCGCCGGACGAAGGCCTGTCGCCCGACCGGTTGCGCGACAGTCTCGCCCGTTACTTCGGGCCGGCCACCGGCGAAGTCGACTGGCAGCGCGTGGCGGCGATCGTCGCGCTGACCGGCCGCGTGACGATCGTCAGCGGCGGGCCGGGCACGGGCAAGACGACGACCGTCGTCGGCGTGCTGGCCTGTCTGCTCGACGCGCACCCGGGGCTGCGCATCGCGCTGGCCGCACCGACCGGCAAGGCCGCGCAGCGGATGCAGGAGGCGCTGCACGCGCGCGCCGGCGATCTGCCGCCCGAGCTCGCGGCGCGCCTGCCCGACACGTCGTACACGCTGCATCGGCTGCTGGGCGGCGGCGGGGCGGCCGGCTTCCGGCATCATCGCGACAATCCGTTGCCGTACGATCTGATCGTCGTCGACGAGGCGTCGATGATCGACGTTGCGCTCGCCGCGCATCTGCTCGACGCGCTCGCGCCGGGCGCGCGGCTCGTGTTGCTGGGCGACAAGGATCAACTGGCCGCGGTCGAGGCCGGCGCCGTGTTCGCGGAGCTGAGCGCGCGGCCGGCGTTCACCGCCGCGGCGCGCACGCGCATCGCGCAGGCGCTGGGCGTCGACGAGGCGGCGTTCGTCGCGGCGTTGCCGGTGCCGGATGAAGCCGAGCCGCCGGCGGTTCCGGCGGTGAAGCCGGTTTCCGTTTCCGCACGGGCGCTGCCATCGGCAGCTGCGCCTGTTTCACGCAAATCGGCGTCTCGGCCGAAAGTCGATGCGCGACAGGCGTCGCTCTTCGACGACGAACCGCAGGATGACGAAGTGTCGTCGACCGACATCGCGTCGTCGCCGTCAGCCGAGTCGGCACCGGCCGATGCCGGCCCACCTGACAATGCGCCTGCATGGATCGAGGCCGACGAACTCGCATGGCTCGACACTGTCGAGCTGCCGCCGTTCGACGCAGGCGACGCGGCGCTTGCATCGATGACGGCGGCGGCATCACCATTGACCGGCGAAGCCGCTGCCGCCGCCGCCGCCGCCGCCGCCGCCGCTGCCGCGTCCGCCGGCACGCCCGCTCCGGCGCCGCTCGCGGACTGCGTCGTGTGGCTCGAACGCAATTACCGCTTCGGTCTCGATTCGCCGATCGGGCGGCTGTCGCTCGCGATCCGCCGCGGCGACGTGCAGGCGGCGCTCGATGCGCTGCCCGCCGACGACTCGGCAGCCGCATCGTTTCACGACGATGCGGGCGACACGCTGGCGTCGTCGACGGTCGAGCGGCTCGCACGGCGCTTCGGCGCCTACCTCGATGCGTTGCGCGACGCGCTGGCCGCGCCGGCGCCCGATCCGCTGCCGCTGTTCGACGCGCTCAACCGGTTCCGGATCCTGTGCGCGACCCGCAACGGCTCGCGCGGCGCGGAGCACGTCAATGCGCTGGTGGCCGCGCATGTGCGGCAGGCGGCGCGCGTGCCGCTCGCGGTCGGCGCGCACTGGTTCACCGGGCGGCCGATCATGGTCACGCGCAACGACTATGCGCTGGGGTTGTTCAACGGCGACATCGGCATTGCGCTGCCCGACGCGCACGGCGTGCTGCGCGTGTGGTTCCGGCGCGCGGACGGCACCGCGCGCGCGGTGTCGCCGGCCGCGCTGCCGCCGCACGAAACGGCGTTCGCGCTGACGGTGCACAAATCACAGGGCTCGGAATTCGACGAAGCGGCGCTCGTGCTGCCCGCGTCGTTCGGCCGGGTGCTCACGCGCGAGCTCGTCTATACGGCCGTCACGCGCGCGCGCACGCGCGTGCAGGTGATCGGGCCGCGGCGCGTGCTGGCGCAGGCGGTCGCGACGCGCACGCAGCGCGATTCGGGGCTCGCGGCCCGCGTCGACGAGGCGCTCGCCCGGCGCCGCACGGAGGCTTCGCGATGATGATCCGCTACACGCTCGATCCGGCCGAGGTCGAATGGACCGCCGTGCGCGCGCAGGGCGCGGGCGGGCAGAACGTGAACAAGGTATCGAGCGCGATTCATCTGCGCTTCGACATCCGCGCGTCGTCGCTGCCGCCGGTCCTCAAGGAGCGGCTTCTCGCGCTGTCCGACCAGCGCATCACGCGCGACGGCATCGTCGTGATCAAGTCGCAGGAATACCGCACGCAGGAGAAGAACCGCGAGGCCGCGCTCGCACGGCTCGATGCGCTGATCGGCGGTGTCGCGTACACGCCGCGCGCCCGGGTTGCGACGCGGCCGACGCGCGCGTCGAAGGAGCGGCGGCTCGAGCACAAGTCGCGCCGCGCCGTGGTGAAATCAGGGCGCGGGAAGGTGGTCGACTGACGAACGAAGGGGAGATACCCGTCGCCCGCGCCCGCCCGCCGTGCGCGCCGGTTACCGCATGATGGTTCCGGCGCTGTCGAGCACGAAGTCGACGCAGAACACGACGAGCCGGCTCTGCGCGCGGATCGCGACGGCGGCCGTATAGCAGTCGCGGCCTTCCGTCAGCGAGAAGTGCGGGCCCATCAGCGCGACGCGCCCCGGGGCGGCGATCGCGCGCTGGAAATACGGGCGTCGCGACCAGTTGCTGTGGGTTTCCGGGAACAGCGGCGAGAGGCGGGTCACGCTCGCCTGGCTGTCGTCGAGCGGTGCGCCGATCGACGGCAGGAACTGTTCGCCGGTCTCGTCCGTGACGAACACGCGACGCGCGGCCGGCACCGCGAACACGCGTTGCGCGGCGTCCTGTAGGTTGCCGCTCGCCGAAAACGCGGCCGCGCCGGTGAGCACGAGCCGTTCGATCGCGTCGAAGCCCGGCTGCTCGGCGGTCGCCGGCGTGTGCCGGCGGGCGATGAAGCGCCGCCACGCGGCATCGAGCATCGCGGGCGCCGCCGCGCTCGCGTGTGCGATCGATGCATCGGGCTGACCGAACTGGAAACCCTGCACGAAATCGATGTCGGCTTCCATCAGCGCCTGCAGCGCGTCGTCGCTTTCGACGCCTTCGGCCAGCACCATCGCGCCGGCCTGGTGCAGCATCGACACGAGGTGATGCATGATGCGGCGATCGTCGGCCGAGGCGGTCGAACGCTCGACGAGCGAGCGGTCGAGCTTCACGATGTCGGGCCGCGCCCGCCACACGCGGTCGAAGTTCGAGAAACCGGTGCCGAAATCGTCGATCGCGATCAGGAAATCGCGATGCTGGATCATGTCGATCGTGCGGGCGAGCGCGGCTTCGTCGCGCGCCGGCTGCTCGACCACTTCCAGCACGATGCGGTTCGGCGGCAGCGCGAAATGCCGGCACAGCGCCTCGACGAACTCGCGCTGCACGAGGCCCGTGTCGAGCACGCGCGGCGTCACGTTCAGGAACAGCCAGCCGTCGCCGATTCCCTGCGTGACGAAGTTGGCCGTGTGCAGGCAGCGCGCGAGCCGGTCGAGCAGCAGCGCGTCGGCGTCGCCGCGGGTCTTGTCGAAGAGGGCGGTGGGCGACACCAGCGTGCCGTTGCCGTCGACGACGCGCAGCAGCGCCTCGTAGCCGACGACGCGCTTGTGCGTGATCGACAGCACGGGCTGGAACACGCTGCGCAATGTCGTGGTGCGATAGGTGGCGAGCCAGCCGTGGGGCGTCGGTGTGAGGCGTTCGAGCAGCGCGTCGAGCGACAGGTCGCGGGTGGACTTCATGTCAACGGTGCCCGGGAACGGGCGGCGGGGCGGCCGCGCACCGCCACGCCGATGCAGCCGCATGCGCAGGCGGACGCGAAAGAACGTGGGGCATCGAAACCGCCTTCTGCGGATAAGTTTTCCGAGTGTAACGGGATTGCCGCGGCGCGCGTATCAGGGTAACTCCAGACGCAAACGGTACACCGCGATTCCGGCCCGCGCGCAGCGGCGCGGCGACCGACGCCGCATGCATGCGTACGGTGCATGACCATCGCGAAACGAAGCGCGCCGCAGCGGCAGATGACAATCCCGCGACAGGGCGGCGGCGTGACCATGCGTCGCTGCCGCGCGATGCGCAGGCTGATGCGGGAAATCCCGCCGGCCGGCGGCCCCCGTCAGACGAATGAGTCGAATGAGTCGAATGCCCGCGCGCCGCAGTGCGATCGGCGGCGCGTGGGCACACCCGCGTCGCGTCGCCACCGGCATTGCCGCGCGACGGGCGACGGGCGACCGGCGGCGGTTCGTGCGCGCCCGGCGCGCCGATCGTCAGGCCGCCTCGCCGCCGCGCGGTCGGACGCCGGGAATCCGCTTGATCACGCCGGTTGCGAGCGCGGTGCCGACGAGCACGATCGCGCAGCCTTCGATCATCACGACCGACACGTGTTCGCCGAGGAACAGCGCGCCCCACAGCAGCCCGAACACGGGGATCACGAACGTCACGGTAATCGCGCGGGCAGGCCCGACATGCGCGATCAGGTAGAAGAAGATGAAATACGCGATGCCCGTGCACGCGACGCCGAGGGCGAGCACCGACCCCCATGCGTGCGCGCCGACCGGCGCGGCCGGCCACGTCGCGATCGCGAACGGCAGCAGCAGGACGGTCGAGCCGATCATGCTGCCGGCTGCGTTGACGAGCGGATCGACGCCGCCGAGCTTGCGTTTCGTATAGTTGGCCGCGATGCCGTACAGCAGCGTCGCGCCGAGCGCGGCCGCCGCGGCGAGCGCGGTCGCGCTGGCGCCCGTGTCGCCGTGCGCGTTCGCGATCTGGTTCCACACGAGCGTGAGCACGCCGGCAAACCCGATGACGAGGCCGAGCGCGCGCGGCAGCGACAGCTTGTCCTTCAGCCACAGGTAAGCGACGAGCGCGCCCCACAGCGGCGTCGTCGCGTTGATCACCGACGTCACGCCGGCCGACAGCGTCAGCTCGGCGAACGCGAACAGGCAGAACGGGATGCCCGAATTCAGCGCGCCGACGACGAACAGCGGCCACGCATGACGGCGCAGACGGGCGCCGAGATCGGCGGGTTTGAAGCGCGTCAGCGCGAAGCCCGCGAGAAACAGCGCGCCGATGCCCACGCGCAGCGCCATTAGTGGCGCGACGCCGAAATCGACCACGCCGATCCGGATGAACAGGAAGGATGCGCCCCACAGGGCGGCGAGCACGGTCAGCAGGAAAGCGTTCTTGGGCGACATCGATCGGCGAGGGCGGGGACGGGATGCGGAGAATCTTACACCGCGTTACCGCGCCGTCGTTTCACGATCGGATGAAACGACAAGAAACGGGAATCCGCCGCTTGCCACCGGCGGCGGAACGCCGACCGCGCGGCGCGGCCGATCAGTGATGACGCCAGCCGCCGCGTCCGCCGAAGCCGAAATTGAGCGACAGCGCCGGGCCCCAATAACTGCCCCATGCGGGCGCATACGCAGGCGCCGGATAGTAGTAGGCCGGGCCCGGATCGACATACACGGGCGCGGGCTGTACCGGCACCGGCGCCGCCGTGTAATAGCCGTACGGGTAGTAGCAGCCGGCAAGCGTCGCGCAGGCAAGCGCTGCGGCGACGAAGGTCCTGTTCATGATGTGTCTCCGGCGGAGCCGGCTATCGGCAGATGCTTCAAGCTTAGGCCGAGTACTAATGACACGGTATGAAAAACGGTAACCGATCATTTCGGGGTGGCGTCCGCGCCTGTTGCATCGCCGCATGCGAAAACGGCGCTTCCGCAGTGCGGAAACGCCGTTGAACCGACTGGCCGATGGCTGGGCGACGCCCAACCGGCCGATGTCGGGCTGCTTACTTGCCGATCTGGTTACCGATGATGCCGCCGGCCGCCGCGCCGCCCAGCGTCGACAGCGCGTTGCCGCCGATCGCCGCGCCGGCGACGCCGCCGACACCCGCACCGATTGCCGTATCGCGCTGGCGTCGCGACATCGAATCGCAGGCCGACAGGCTGGCTACCGTCGCGACGAGGAGAGCGCATACCCCAAAACGCCGAATCGAGTTCATGATCGTTGTCCTTGTGGTAGTGAACGGAAGGCGCACAACCGCCTGGCGGCCGCGCATGTCCCCAATCTACGCGCCGTCCCGCGGCGCTACTGTAAGGACTTGTTAAGGCTCGCGCGGTTTCGTAATCAATTGTTTCGCCTGGGCCGGCAGGCACGCGGCATGCGCAAAAAAGCCCGCTCGAAAGCGGGCTTTGTGCGTCGCGATACGAGCCGGTGCGGCTCGCTGCGCGCTTACTGACGGTGGTAGATCTCGGCGCCGGTCTTCACGAACTCGACCGCCTTGACCTCCATCCCTTTCTTCAGCGCTTCGGTTTCCGACACGCCCTGCTGCGCCGCGAATTCGCGCACGTCCTGCGTGATCTTCATCGAGCAGAAATGCGGGCCGCACATCGAGCAGAAGTGCGCGACCTTCGCCGAATCCTTCGGCAGCGTTTCGTCGTGGAATTCGCGCGCCTTGTCCGGGTCGAGACCGATATTGAACTGATCTTCCCAGCGGAACTCGAAGCGCGCCTTCGACAGCGCGTTGTCGCGCACCTGCGCGCCCGGATGACCCTTGGCGAGGTCGGCCGCGTGCGCGGCGAGCTTGTACGTGATGATCCCTTCCTTCACGTCGTCCTTGTTCGGCAGGCCGAGGTGTTCCTTCGGCGTCACGTAACACAGCATCGCGGTGCCGAACCAGCCGATCATCGCGGCGCCGATGCCCGACGTGATGTGGTCGTAGCCCGGCGCGATGTCGGTGGTCAGCGGCCCGAGCGTGTAGAACGGCGCTTCCTTGCACCAGTCGAGCTGCAGATCCATGTTCTCCTTGATCAACTGCATCGGCACGTGGCCGGGGCCTTCGATCATCACCTGAACGTCGTGCTTCCACGCGATCTGCGTGAGCTCGCCGAGCGTCTTCAGTTCGCCGAGCTGCGCTTCGTCGTTCGCGTCGTAGATCGAGCCGGGGCGCAGGCCGTCGCCGAGCGAGAAGCTCACGTCGTACGCCTTCATGATCTCGCAGATCTCTTCGAAGTGTTCGTACAGGAAGCTTTCCTTGTGATGCGCGAGGCACCACTTCGCCATGATCGAGCCGCCGCGCGACACGATGCCCGTCATCCGGTTCGCGGTGAGCGGCACGTACTGCAGGCGCACGCCCGCGTGGATCGTGAAATAGTCGACGCCTTGCTCGGCCTGCTCGATCAGCGTGTCGCGGAAGATTTCCCAGGTCAGGTCCTCGGCCTTGCCGTTGACCTTTTCCAGCGCCTGGTAAATCGGCACCGTGCCGATCGGCACCGGGCTGTTGCGGATGATCCACTCGCGCGTTTCATGGATGTGCTTGCCGGTCGACAGGTCCATCACCGTGTCGCCGCCCCAGCGGATCGCCCACGTCATCTTGTCGACTTCCTCGCCGATCGACGACGTGACGGCCGAGTTGCCGATGTTCGCGTTGATCTTCACGAGGAAGTTGCGGCCGATGATCATCGGCTCGGATTCCGGGTGGTTGATGTTCGCCGGGATGATCGCGCGGCCGCGCGCGATTTCGTCGCGCACGAATTCCGGCGTGATCTCGGCGAGCGCGTTCGCGCCGAAGGCCGCGGCGCCGAACGCCTGGCCCGGGTGCTGGCGGCCCATCATCGCGGCGAGTTTCGCGCCGTTCGGGCCGCTCGACTTCAGGCTCTCGATGTACTCGGCGCGGCGCTGGTTCTCGCGGATCGCGATGTATTCCATTTCCGGCGTGATGATGCCCTGACGCGCGTAGTGCATCTGCGTCACGTTCTTGCCGGGCTGCGCGCGGCGCGGGTTGCGGTGCAGGCCTGGGAAACGCAGCTCGGCCGTGGCCGGATCGGCCGCGCGCTCGAGGCCGTACTGGCTCGACAGGCCGGGGAGCACCTCGGTGTCGCCGCGCGCTTCGATCCAGCGCTGGCGCAGCGCGGGCAGGCCCGCGCGGATGTCGATCTTCGCGTCCGGATCGGTGTAGGGGCCCGACGTGTCGTACACGTAGATCGGCGGATTCTTCTCGCCGCCGAAGCCGGTCGGCGTGTCGGCCTGCGTGATCTCGCGCATCGGCACGCGGATGTCGGGCTGCGAGCCGGTGACATACACCTTGCGCGAATTGGGCAGCGGCGCGACGGCAGCGGCGTCGACGTGGGCGTCGGCAGACAGAAACTTCGGATTGGCGTTCATGCAATCTCCTGTGTGAGCGCCGGACAGGCGCTTCGGCGCTTGCCCGGAGCCCTTGACGAATGTGGGGCTCGAGCTAAGCAGGAGACGAGGCTTGGTGAGGCGGCGGGTTTCGTCAGAAGGATGGCGGCGAAATCCGTACGCTTCCCTGCGCTGGCATTATCCAGATCAGGTTCAAAGGGTATTTCTCACCCGCAATGCCGGTTGTTTGACCGAACGCATTGCAGGACCCCCGCGTTAGCAAGGGCACACGATACACCGGGTTTGCGGCGGTTTCAACCGGGACGGATCGTTCGCGCGCGTGCGGTTGCAGCATGACGGGCCGCGGCGGTCCGGCGCCCCGGCCGGCGGCGCTCGCGCGGTGCAGCAACGCGCGTCTTCGCACGACCTAAAATAAATTTTGCCGCGACTGTCATTTCCCGCGACGTGCGCCGTCTATTCGGCTCCTCAAACCCATGTTTCGGAGAAGTGTCATGAAAAAAGTACTGATTGCCGCCTGCGTTGCTGCCCTCGCCACGGTTGCCACGGGCGCGTATGCGCAGAACGACGCGATGTCGAAGGACGATTCGTCGATGTCGAAGGACGCGATGGGCCACGACGCGATGGCGAAGGACGGCGCGATGAAGAAGGACGGCATGAAGAAGCACGCGATGAAGAAGGATGCGATGAAGAAGGACGCGATGGGCCACGACGCAATGTCGAAGGGCGACGCGATGAAGAAGGACACCATGAGCCCGTCGAACTGACCGATACGTGCGGGGCGCGGCCGGCTGCGGGCCGCATCGCGTCCCGGCGCATCACTCCCGGAGTCTTCATCATGCAAACCGTCCCTGCCACGGATCGCGCACCGGCGACGCCGCCCACGCGCACGATCCATCCGCCGTGGGTGCGTGTGAGTCACTGGCTCAACGCGCTCGCGGCGATCCTGATGGCGTTGTCCGGCTGGCGCATCTACGATGCGTCGCCGATCTATCCGTCGTTCACGTTCGCGCACGGCATCACGCTCGGCGGCTGGCTCGGCGGCGCGCTGCAATGGCATTTCGCGGCGATGTGGCTGCTGGTCGGCAACGGGCTGTTCTATCTCGCGATGTCGATCGCGACGGGGCGCTTCGCGCGCAAGTTGCTGCCCGTGACGCCTGCGTCGGTGTGGCGCGACGTGCGCGCCGCGCTCGGCGGGCGGCTGGCGCACGACGACCTGAGCGTCTACAACGCGGTGCAGCGTGCCGCGTACCTGACCGCGATCGTCGATCTCGTCGTGCTGGTGCTGTCGGGGCTCACGATCTGGAAATCGGTGCAATTCCCGCTGCTGCGCGAGCTGTTCGGCGGTTACGACAACGCGCGCATCGTGCACTTCTGGGCGATGTCGCTGCTGGTCGCTTTCTTTGTCGTTCATGTCGCGATGGCGCTGCTGGTACCGCGCTCGCTGCTCGCGATGCTGCGCGGCCGCTGACCCGCAAGCCGCGGGCGAAGGAAATCATCATGTCGGAATCCGAAAAAAACCGTAGCGAGCCGCGCTGGACGCTCGACCGGAAATCGCTCGAACTCGACGTGCGCCGCGAGCTCGAGATGCCGTCGCGGCGGCTCTTCAACCGGCGCGTGCTGACGCTCGGCGGCCTCACGATGCTGACTGGCTGCACGCTGAAGGACGACGCGTCGGTCAATACGTTCCTCGAGACAGTGTCGCGCATGAACGATCGCGTGCAGGCGTGGCTGTTCAACCCCGGCCAGCTCGCGCCGACCTACACCGAGGCCGACATCACGCGCCCGTTCCCGTTCAATGCGTATTACGGAATCGACGACGTGCCGCACGTCGACGAATCGTCCTATCGGCTCATGCTGTCCGGCCGCGTGACGGGCAAGCGCGTGTGGACGCTCGACGAGCTTCGGGCGCTGCCGCACGCGGAACAGATCACGCGGCATATCTGCGTGGAAGGGTGGAGTGCGATCGGCCGCTGGGGCGGCACGCCGTTCGGCGCGTTTCTCGCACGCGCGGGTGCCGATACCGGTGCGAAATACGTCGGCTTCAAATGTGCCGACGACTACTACGAAAGCATCGACATGCCGACCGCGCTGCATCCGCAGACGCTGCTCGCGTTCGACTACGACGGCCGCCGGCTGCCGCCGGAATTCGGCTTCCCGATGAAGCTGCGGATGCCGACCAAGCTCGGCTACAAGAACCCGAAGCACATCATGGAAATCTTCGTGACCGATACGTTCCCCGGTGGCTACTGGGTCGATCAGGGCTACAACTGGTTCGGCGGATCGTGAGCGGGGCGTGTGCCGTGCGCATGCGTCACGCGGATTCGCGCACCTGGAGATCGACGCGCAGGCTGACTGCCGCGGCCATGTTCACGAGCGCGTCGAGCCCGAACAGGTTGATCTTGCCGCGCATCAGGTCGGAGACGCGCGGCTGTGTGACGCCCAGTTGCGTCGCGGCCTCGGCCTGGCTCAGTTCGAGCCGCGCGATGCGATGCTTGAGCGCGATCATCAGTTCGGAGCGCAGCTTCATGTTCGCGGCCTGCGCCGGCTCGCTTTCGATTGCGTCCCAGACGTTCGCGTAACGTTCATTGGTCATCGTTTCAACTCCATCATCAGCGACCGATAGCGGCGGGCGGCGAGGTCGATATCGGTCTTGTTCGTGCGCGACGATTGCTTGCGGAAGCAGTGCAGGACGTAGACGGCTGCGGCGAAAGTCGCGACGTAGACGATCCGGAATGCGCCGCTCGCATCGCGCAGGCGAATTTCCCGCACACCGACGCCGATGGTGCGCATCGGTTTCCAGTCGTCGGGCGCGAGGCCGCGCTGCACCTGGTCGATCTGGTGGCCGGCTTCGCGTCGCGCGGGCAGCGGAAAGCCGCGGAGATCGGCCAGCGCGGTGCCGACGAAAACGACCGGCTTCGGCGGAAGAATGTCTGGATTATACAAAATTTTGTATGGGTGGTGTGAGTGTCGGAGAAAGGCTGCGCGCGCCCGCAGGCGGGCATGCCGTCCGTCACGATAGACGCGACGCGAGCACCGGCGCGCATGACTGGTCGTCAGGCCGATGCTGGATCAACGGCTGCGCATGGTGACGCCGGCATGCCTCCCATCCGCCGGCAATCCCCGCATTGCGTATCCGGCCCTGGATTTCACCGGTCCGTCGTCCGCAAAATGTCGCGCCGAAACATCAGTCGATATGCTTTCAGACATGTCCGACGATGCTTTCGAATCCTTGATGCCATAATGCCGAGCGTGTGCAGCCGACGCGGTTGCGCACGTTTTTTTTGCCCCGTTTTTTGCCCTTTTGCCGCCGCTTGCCGGTTCTCTTTCGTCGCCGTTCGCACTGCCATGTCGTTCCGCACGTTCGCTCTGCCTTCCCGGTCCCGCGTGGACCGTTTGCCGGCATTGCCGGCGTCTTTCAGCGGAGCACGCGGCGTGACGTGCGGGCGGGCTGCACGATGACGCCGCTCGACCGCCTCCTCGATTTCCTCGCCCGCTTTTCGTTCCGGATCCGCCTGCCGCAAAGCCGCGGCGGCCGGGTGGCGCTGGCGCTCGTCTTCATCTATTTCGTCTGGGGCTCGACCTACAGCGGGCTGCATTTCGCGCTGCAGTCGTTCCCGCCGCTGCTGCTGTCGGGGCTGCGCAACCTGCTCGGCGGGATCGGCCTGTTCATCTTCGCGCTGCGGCGCAAGCCCGAATGGCCGACGCTGCTGGAAATCCGCAACTCGGCGATCGTCGGCACGATGCTCGTCGCGTTGTCGTCCGGCACGATCGCGCTCGGCATGCGCACGGTCAGCAGCGGTTCGGCCGCGGTGATGGTGGCCACGGTGCCGCTGTTCGC
This sequence comes from Burkholderia sp. BCC0419, assembly GCF_902830285.1. NCBI lineage: Bacteria > Pseudomonadati > Pseudomonadota > Betaproteobacteria > Burkholderiales > Burkholderiaceae > Burkholderia > Burkholderia sp. BCC0419. The sequence goes on along the minus strand of NZ_CADESR010000001.1, from coordinate 2,296,884 downwards.
GACCGTGATCGCGGCGGTGGCCGGGCGGCCGGTGACGAAGGGCGAATGGGCGGCCGTCGCGCTCGGGATGGTCGGCATCGTCGTGCTGAATTCGAGCGGCTCGGCCGTCGCGAACTCGGCGCTCGGCACGATCTGCGTGCTGGCCGGCGCGCTGTTCTGGGCGGGCGGCGCGCATCTCGCGACGCGGCTCAAGCTGCCGTCCGACCTGTTTCTGTCGACGTCGCTGCAGATCGGCCTTGGCGGGCTGATGTCGACGATCGTCGCGTGGCTGCTCGGCGAACGCGTCGAACAGCTGGCCGTCGGGCCGGTGTTCGCGTTCGTGTACCTGATGGTGTTCTGCACGATGGCCGCGTATGTCGCGTACGGCTACCTGATTCGCCACACGAGCCCGATCATCGCGAGCAGCTGCATGTACGTGAACCCGATCGTCGCGGTCGCGCTCGGTGCGCTGCTGCTGGGTGAACCGGTGACGATGGCGACCGTGGTCGCGACCGTCGCGATCCTCGGCAGCGTCGGGTTGTCGTTCGTGTTCGATCCGGCGCGCCGGCCAGCGGCGGCAGCCGCGGCTGCCAGTTCGCCGGCCGTGGCGGCCGAGCAGGCGGTGACGGCGGACGTTTCGTCCGTCGCCGAGCCGATCGCCGCGCCGGATGCGGCGCCGATCCTCGCGCCTTCCGCCGTCCCGCTCGCGGTGCCGACGCCCGCGGCGGTGATGGATCCCGCCGCGGTGATCGACCCGGCCCCGGCGTTCGCGCCGCCGCCCGCCGCCGCCGAGCCGGCCGCCTCGCGCACCGACGCGTGACGCCGCGGTGGCCGGTCGCGCTCAGCCGCGCCGGCCGCCGCGATGGTGGGACCAGCCGGCGAGCGCGGTAAACAGCAGGCCGGCCGCGCACATGCCGGTCCAGCCGAACGCGCGCCATGCAGCGACGCCGGCCGACGAGCCGAGCGCGCCGCCGATGAAATAGCACACCATGTACACCGTGTTGACGCGGCTGCGCGCGTCGGGCTTCAGCGCATAGATGCGCGACTGGTTCGAGATCTGCGCGGCCTGTACGCCCACGTCGAGCACGATCACGCCGATCACGAGCCCGACGAGGCTCGAACCCGACAGCGCGAAGATCACGAACGACAGCGCGAGCAGCGCGATCGCGAGCGAGATGATCGCGCGCGGGCCGCGCGTGTCCGCGAAGCGGCCCGCATACGGTGCGGCGAGCGCGCCCGCGGCCCCGACGATCCCGAACAGGCCGGCTGCCTGCGGGCCGAGATGGAACGGCGCGCCGGCGAGCAGCAGCGTGAGCACCGGCCAGAACGCGCTGAACGCCGCGAACAGCGCGGCGCCCGTCAGCGATGCCTCGCGCAGCCCGCGCAACTCGACGGCCAGATGCCACATCGAGCCGAGCAGCTTGCCGTACGACAGCGTCGACGTCGGCGAGCTGCGCGGCAGCCGCAGCACGATCACGACGGCGAGTGCGAGGAGCGCCGCGACCGATGCGGCGAACACCGCGCGCCAGCCGAAATACTCGGCGACGAAGCCGGCGGCGGTACGCGCGAGCAGGATGCCGAGCAGCAGGCCGCTCATCACGGTGCCGACCGCGTGGCCGCGTTCGGCCGGCGGCGCGATTTCGGCGGCGAACGGCACGGCCTGCTGCGCGATGGTCGCGAGGATGCCGATCGCGAGGCTTGCGACCGCGAGTACGACGAGCGACGGCGCGGTGGCCGCCGCGATCAGCGCGATCGACAGCCCGGCGATCTGCAGCAGGATCAGCCCGCGGCGATCGAAACGGTCGCCGAGCGGCGCGAGCAGGAACATGCCGGCCGCATAGCCGAGCTGCGTCGCGGTCGGTACCGCGCCGATCCATGACGCGCCGTCCGGAAAGGACGAGCGGAAGCTGTCGAGCAGCGGCTGGTTGTAGTAGATGTTCGCGACCGACACGCCCGCGATCGTCGCGAGCAGCAACAGCAGGCTGCGCGAGTAGTGGGGCGAGGCGGCGTCGGTCGGACGGTCGGTGGAGGCGGTGGACATGGCGGCGGGCACGGAGTGGGGCGGCGCGGCAGGCGGCGCACGCATCGGGTGCGCAGGTAGGCCGGGCGCCGGTCGAGGCTGCCGATCATACCGGAGCGACGTGAATCCTGCCGGCGGCAAGCCGGCAAGCCGGCAAGCCGACACGACGGCAGGCACGACGGCAGGCACGGCGACACGACGGCACAACGGGCCGGCCGCCGCCCATCACGGCACGCGCTTCACGTCGTCAGTCGACCAGTTCGCCCGTCGGCTCGTAGAACGGATACGGCCCCGCGCCTTCGTCCACATAGACGTGATGCGACGTCATCCCCGTATCGGGTGCATGACGATGGACCGCGAACGCCGGTGGTTCGAGCCGGAAGGCGGACGGCGCATCGCTCCGCAGGTCGAAGGCGACCTGGTGCGCGGGCGACGGCACCGCGCACGCGAGCGTGCCGCCGAAGCGCGTGAACATCGTTCGATGCACGTGACCGCACAGCACGCGCTCGACGTTCGGATAACCGCGCAGCAGCGCGTCGAGTTTCTCGGCGGCGGCGGGCGTGAGACGCAGCTTGTCCATGTGGCCGATGCCCGACACGAACGGCGGGTGATGCAGCGCGACGATTACCGGGCGGTCGCGCGCGGCGTCGAGCTGCGCGGCGAGCCACGCGAGCCGCGCGTCGCACAGGTCGCCGTGGCTCGCGCCCGGCACCTGCGAATCGAGCGCGAGCACGCGCACCGCGCCGACGTCGAGCGCGTACTGCACGAATTCACCGTCGTGCAATTCGGCGCGATCGGCGAACGCGCGGCGCAGCCCGGCGCGGTCGTCGTGATTGCCGATCATCAGGTAATACGGAATCTCGAGCGCCGCGAGCAGCCCGCGCAGGTTGCCGTACTCTTCGTCGTGGCCGAAGTCGGTCAGGTCGCCGGTGACGAGCACGGCGTCGGGGCGCGGCACGAGTGCGTTCAGCTTCGCGATGCAGCGGGCGAGCGCGGCCGCCGTGTCGACGCGCCGGTACGCGAGCTGGCCCGGGCGCTTGATGTGGAGATCGCTGATTTGAGCAAGCAGCATCGTCGTTCCTCGGAATCGTCTGGTTGTTGTCGCGGCGGCGTGCGCCGCCGTGGGGTGCTGCATGGATGATGCCCGAACGACCGCTTACGCGCCGAGCGCGATCAGGCCTTCCGGCGCGATCGTGAGGCCGACCGCCGTGCCGCGCGCGAGCGCGATGCGGCCCGGCACGTCGATCACGAGCGCGTCGGGTGCCGCATGCTCGATCGTGAGCCGCGTGCGCTCGCCGAGGAACGCGCACGCGCCGACCGCGCCGCGCAATGGCGCATGCGCGGGATCGGCGAGCTGCGCGTCCTCGGGGCGGAAGAACCATTCGTCGGCCGCATGCGGCGTGGCGATTGCGCCGCCCGTCGTTTCGAGCGCGCCGTCGCGCCACTGGCCCGCCAGCCGGTTCAGCGTGCCGATGAACTGCGCGACCGTGCGGTTCGCGGGGTGGTAGTAGATCTCGCGCGGCGTGCCGATCTGCTCGATGCGGCCCGCGCCCATCACGACGATCCGGTCGCCGAGCTCCATCGCTTCGGCCTGGTCGTGCGTCACGTAGACGGTCGTCACGCCGAGCGTGCGCAGCAGCGTGTTCATGTCGCGGCGCAGCACGTCGCGCAGCTTCGCGTCGAGCGCGGTCAGCGGTTCGTCGAGCAGCAGCACGCGCGGCTGCACCGCGAGCGCGCGCGCCAGCGCGACGCGCTGACGCTGGCCGCCCGACAGTTGATCGACTGGTTTGTCCGCATGCGCGTCGAGCCGCATCATCGCGAGCAGTTCGTCGACGCGCTCGCGCAACGCGCGCGGCTCGGTCTTGCGGATCTTCAGCCCGTAGCCGACGTTGCCGCGCACCGTCAGGTTCGGAAACAGCGCGTAGTTCTGGAACACCATGCCGACCTGCCGGCGCTCGATCGGCAGTGCGGTGACGTCGTCGTCGCCGAATGCGATCGTGCCGCCGGCATCGGGCATGTCGAGGCCCGCGATCAGGCGCAGCGTGGTCGTCTTGCCGCAGCCGGAAGGCCCGAGCAGCACGAGCGTTTCCCCGGCGCCGATCGACAGGTCGAGCGGTTCGAGCACGCGTGTGCCGCGGAACGTCTTCGCGCAGCCGGTCAAGGTGACGGGAGTGGAATCGAGTTTCATGTCTGCAAAAAAGTCAGCGCGGGCGCTTCTTCAGCGCGCGCGTACCGGACGGATCGACGCCGAGCCACTGCATCGTGACGAGTAGCGGCAGCGTCATCAGCAGGAACAGGATCGTGTACGCGCTGCCGACTTCGAGGCGCAGCGACGCATACGTATCGGCGAGCCCGACCGGCAGCGTCTTGGTGTCGGGCGTATGCAGCATCCACGTGAGGTTGAATTCGCCGATCGACAGCGTGAGCACCGCGAGCGCACCGGCGACGATGCCGGGCCGCAGGTTCGGCAGCACGATCGTGACGAAGCGCGTGACGAACGATGCGCCGAGGCTCGCCGCGCCTTCCTCGAGCGTGCGCAGGTCGGCGCCGGCCGCGACGGCCGCCACCGCGCGCACCATGAACGGCAGCGTGAACACGACGTGGCCGACGACGATGAACCACAGGCTCATCCGGAACGCGGTGAAGCCGCCGTACACGACCAGCAGCGCGAGCGCCGAAGCCAGCCCCGGCAGCGCGACCGGCAGCACGAGCGCTTCCTCGATCGCGCGCGCGAGGCGGCTCTTGCTGCGCGCGAGCGCATAGCCGGCCGGCACGCCGACGACGAGCACGATCGCGAGCGTCGCGAATGCGACGTAGAGCGACAGCGCGACCGAGCCGTGATACTGCTGCCATACCTGCTCGAGCCAGTGCAGCGTGAGGCCGCTCGACAGGCCGCGGAAATAGTTGACGGTCAGCCCCGCGAGCACCGACATCACGACGGGCACGATCAGGAACGCGCACAGCAGCAGCGTGACGCCCCATTGCAGCGCGGCGATCGCACGTGCGCCGGCGACGCGCGGCGCACGGCGCGCGGCACGCGTCGTTTGCAAGGGGGCCGGAGCAGGCGCCGGCGACGGCGCGGGCGAACCGGAAAGCGATTGCATGAAGAAATCCTCAGGCCGCGGCGGCGGCAGTGTGGCCGGTGAACCGGCGCGCGAGTGCGAGCACGGCCCACGTGACGACGCCGAGCACGATCGACAGGCCGGCCGCCGTCGCGATGTTCGCGTTCAGCGTGAACTCGGTGTAGATCGTCATCGGCAGCACGTTCAGGTCGGTGGCGAGCGTGAACGCGGTGCCGAACGCGCCCATCGCGGTCGCGAAGCAGATCGCGCCGGCCGCGATCAGTCCCGGCGCGAGCGCGGGCAGCACGATGTCGACGAAGATGCGCCACGGCGACGCGCCGAGCGAACGCGCGGCTTCCTCGAGCGACGCGTCGAGCTTCGACGCGGCCGCGATCACGGTGACGATCACGCGCGGAATCGAGAAGTACAGGTAGCCGACGAACAGACCCGCGACCGAATAGGCGAACACCCATTTATCACCGGTCAGCTTCGCCGACAGCATGCCGATCAGCCCCTGGCGCCCCGCAAGCATGATCACCATGAAGCCGACCACGACGCCCGGGAACGCGAGCGGAAACGTGAGCAGCGCGAGCAGCACGCGCTTGCCGGCGAATTCGCGGCGCGCGAGCAGCAGGCCCGAGATCGTCGACAGCGTGAGCGTCGCGAGCGTGACGCCCGCGGACAGCGCCACCGTTTCGCCGAGGCTCTTCATGTAACGCGCGTTGCCGAGCAGCGCCGCGTACTGCGAGAAGAAGGCGCCGTCGGCGGACACCTGCACGAGCGACGCCATCGGCAGCAGCCAGAACGCGGCGAATACCGCCAGCGCCGGCGCGACGAGCGCGACGCGCCAGCGCAGCGGAAAAGTCAGGTCGAGCATCGGTTGCGTCCCGCGGCTTACTGCATGATCTGCAGGTACTGCTGGCCGAACGCCTGCTGGCCGGCCGCCATCTTGCCAAAGTCGACCGGCTTCGCCCGCGCGTATTCGCTCGCCGGCAGGAACTTCGCGGCGATGTCGGCGCCGAGCGTCTGCGCGCGCACCGGGCGCAAGTACGCGTTGGCCCACAGCTTCTGGCCTTCGTCCGACAGCACGAAGTCGAGCACCTTCTTGCCGTTCGCGTCGTGCGGCGCGCCCTTCACGAGGCTCATCACGTACGGCACCGCGATCGTGCCTTCCTTCGGGATCACGAACTCGACGTTCGCGTTGTCCTTGTATTTCGCGCGGTACGCATCGAAGTCGTAGTCGAGCAGGATCGGGATCTCGCCGGACAGCACGCGCGCATAGGCCGTCTGCTTCGGCACGATCGGCGCGTTCGCCTTCAGCTTGCGGAACCAGTCGAGGCCCGGCTTGAAGTTGTCGAGGCTGCCGCCGAGCGCCTGGTTGACGGCGACCGCGCCCGCGTAGCCGACGAATGCGCTCGACGGATCGAGATAGCCGACCATGCCCTTGTATTCGGGCTTCAGCAGATCGGCCCACGAGCGCGGCACCGGCTTGCCGTCGAGCGCGTCCTTGTTCACGAAGAAGCCGAGCGTGCCCGAGTGGATCGCGAACCAGTAGCCTTGCGGGTCCTTCAGGTTCGCGGGAATGTCGTTCCAGTGCGCGGGCTTGTACGGCGCGATCACGCCCTTGTCCTTCGCCTGGAATGCCGACGACACGCCGAGGTAGACGACGTCGGCCACCGGGCTCTTCTGCTCGGCGATCAGCTGCGCGATCGCCTGGCCCGAGTTCTTGTTGTCGAACGGTACGCGGATGCCGGTCTTCTGCTTGATCGCCGCGATCTGCGCGGCCCAGTCGGCCCATTCGGGCGGGCAGTTGTAGCAGATCGCCGTTTCGTCGGCGTGGGCCGCGGGGGCGCCGGCGACGAGCGCGGCAAAGGCGAGCGGCGCGGCAAGCGCGCGCAGCAGCGAGGTCAGGCGAAAGGACACGGTGGGTCTCCGGGCGAGAGTGGGTGTAGCGCTGGGGTGGTGTGGGGTTCGGTATGCGTGGACGTGCGGCTGGCGATCACGCCTTGCGCAAGTGCAGCTCGGTGGCCGGCGGCGCAACCGTCGCACCGTCGCGCACCGCATGCGGCAGGATCATCGACGTGCGGTCGATCGCCGCGCCGCCGATGGATTCGACGAGACGCTGCCAGGCGTGGCGGCCGATGTCGCGGTTCGGCGTCGCGACGCTCGCGAGCGGCGGCGCGAGCAGCTCGCCGATCGCAATGCCGTCGAAGCCGAGCACCGACAGGTCGTCGGGAATCGAGAAACCCGCGCGGCGCAGGCCGCGCATCACGACCATCGCGAGCAGGTCGTTGCTGCAGAAGAGGGCGGTCGGGCGCGTGGCGTGCGCGGTGAGGTGCGCGAGCACCGCATCGGGCAGCTCGGGCGCGTTGAAGTCGACCTCGACGGGCGGCAGCGGTGCCACGCCGCTTTCCGCGAGTGCCTGCGCATAACCGAGATGACGCTGGCGCGCGCGATCCGATGCGGCGAGCGAACCAGCCAGCATCAGCACGCGGCGATGACCGAGCGCGGTCAGCAACTGCACGCCGTCGTAGGCGGCACGGCGGTTGTCGACCGACACCGACGGACGGCGCTGCGTGTCGTTGTGCATCAGCACGTAGTGCGGGCCGTCGCGGTCGAGCATGTCGAGCAGCGGGTGCGTGTCCGCATCGGCGACGGTGAGGATCAGCCCTTCGACGCGCTGCTCGCGCAGCGTCTCGATCGCATGACGCTCGCGCGCCGCGTCGTATTCGGTCGTCATCAGGATCAGCTTGAAACCGGCCGCGGTTGCGAGTTCGTCGATGCCTTGCAGACAGTCGGCGAACACCGGGTTCGACAGCGTCGGCACGACGACGCCGACGAGCCGCGTGCGCTCGCCGCGCAGTTGCCGGCCGAGCGGGCTCGGGCGGAACTGCAGCGTGTCGATGGCGGTGCGGATCGTCTGCAGCGTGGCGGGGCTGACGGTATGCGGCGCGTTGATCGCACGCGAAACGGTGGCGATCGAGAAGCCCGCGAGGGCAGCGACGTCCTTGATGGTCGAGGTCATGTAGTCATGCGATGTAAACGTTTTCGGCCGGGGAATTATCGAAAACGTTTGTGACTTCGCGATGACGCGCACGATGTGTGTTTCGTAAAAAGCACGATACAAACATCAGACGGTTGGCGCCCCGTCGGGCACGGGGGGCTTCGATTGTATCGGCGGATGTTGCGGCGCGGGAGGAAATCGGCGATGGGAGTGGCAACGTCGTCGGTTACGCCATATGAATTCGGCCGCGGACGGGGCCGCCAAATGTGCTGCATCGCGATGCATTGCGCGGGAATCAGGGAACGCATGCGCCAAGCAATGGTAGAATCGCGTCCGCCCTTTTGCCGGGGTGATGAAATTGGTAAACATAGCGGACTTAAAAGATTGAGTGCCCGGTCGGAAACGGCCGGTGCAGAACCCTTCAAATTCGGTGAAACCCCTGATGTGCAACGTGTACATCGAGGCAACGCCGAGCCAAGCCTCGCGGTACGACTGCAGCGAGGAAGGTGTAGAGACTAGACGGGGGGCGCCTAAGGCGCACGGGCAGCGGTCACGCCCGCGCGCGACGGTGAAGGCATAGTCCAGCGCACGAACGGCTCGCGCACGCGACGCCGGCTTCGAAAGAAGCAGTGTGACGAAAATCCGCCGCCTTAATTGGCTTGCCGGTTCAAGTCCGGTCCCCGGCACCATCGATTGCGTTGATGCGATTCGATGAAGGTGTAAAAAAACCCGCGAGAAATGCAGCGCTCGCGGGTTTTTTGTTGGGCGCGCCGCATGCGTCGGCGCGGCGACACGGCTCGCGGGCGCGCTTCACTGCGACGAACACGACGCCATGTGATACTGGCACGCACGTCGCACCGGATACCTTTTGCCGCCAGCGGCACATGCGTTCCGTCGATCGTCTTCAACGCAGTTTGCCTCCCGCAAGACCACCCTTCATGACCGACTCGACCCATCACTATTACGAACCCTCGCAAGGCCACGGCCTGCCGCACGATCCGTTGAACGCGATCGTGGGCCCGCGCCCGATCGGCTGGATTTCATCCCGCGGCAGCGATGGCACGCTGAACCTCGCGCCGTACAGCTTCTTCAACGCGTTCAACTATCGTCCGCCGATCATCGGTTTTTCGAGCACGGCCGCGAAGGACAGCCTGCGCAACGTGCAGGAGACTGGCGAGTTCGTATGGAACCTCGCGACGCGCGACCTCGCCGAAAAGATGAACCAGACCTGCGCCGCGGTGCCGTATGACGTGAATGAATTCGACCTCGGCGGTTTGACCGCGATTCCGTCGCGCCTCGTCAACGTGCCGCGCGTCGCGGAAAGCGGCGTCAACTTCGAATGCAAGGTGACCGACGTGATCCGGCTGCGCGATCATCGCGGCGTCGAGACGCCGGCCACGCTGGTGCTGGGCGAGGTCGTCGCGGTCCATATCCGCAATGATCTGCTCAAAGACGGCATCTTCGACACGTTCGGCGCGGACATCATTCTTCGTGCGGGCGGCCCGTCGGCCTACGTGCACGTAAAGCCCGACAGCCGCTTCGACATCTTCCGGCCCGACGCGTGATCGATCGCGCGCCGCAGTAAGCCGGTAATCGGGCGCACGAGCGCCCGAACCCGAAAAGACCCCGCGGAGATCCAGGATTTCGCGGGGTCTTTTGCTTCGTACCCTCACATGATCGGGACGTGACGATCCGTCTGTCCCCGGCGCCCGATCGATCACCGCCGATCCAGCGACCCTGCACCGCAGCAATCCCGTCCTGCGCCGACTCCGCTCGCCGCACTCACGCGCGGCCGCGATCCGCCATGGCAAATCTGCTCACCACGAACGAGCGGCTTGGGCATCGACGTCCGCCGCCGCAAGGCATAGATTTCCAAGGTTGACGTGCTTATCCGCGCGTCAGCTCGCGCGCAGGCCGGCAACCGGCCCGCGCGTTCCCAAACAGCGTGAGACACAATCGAGCGTGGAGACGACACGATGAGCCTGTCAGAGCCATTGCGTCTGCATGTGCCGGAGCCCACCGGGCGCCCGGGCTGCAAGACGGACTTTTCCTATCTGCATCTATCGCCGGCCGGCGCCGTCCGCCGCCCGCCGATCGACGTTGCCGCGGCGGACACCGCCAATCTCGCCCGCAGCCTCGTGCGCGTGCTCGACGACAGCGGCAAGGCCGTCGGCCCGTGGGCTCCCGATCTCGACGATGCGCGGCTGATCGCCGGGCTGCGCGCGATGCTCAAGACCCGCATTTTCGACGCGCGCATGATGATTGCGCAGCGCCAGAAAAAAATCTCCTTCTACATGCTGAGCCTCGGCGAAGAGGCGATCGGCACCGCGCACGCGATGGCGCTGCGCGACGGCGACATGTGCTTTCCGACCTACCGGCAACAGAGCATCCTGATCGCGCGCGACGTGCCGCTCGAGCGGATGATCTGCCAGCTGATGTCGAACGAAGGCGATCCGCTGAAGGGTCGCCAACTGCCGGTGATGTACTCGGACCGCGAAGCCGGCTTCTTCTCCATTTCCGGCAACCTCGCGACGCAGTTCATCCAGGCGGTCGGCTGGGCGATGGCGTCGGCGATCAAGGGCGACACGAAGATCGCATCCGCATGGATCGGCGACGGCGCGACGGCCGAAGCCGATTTCCACACCGCGCTCACGTTCGCGCACGTGTACCGCGCGCCGGTCGTGCTGAACGTGGTCAACAACCAGTGGGCGATCTCGACGTTCCAGGCGATCGCGGGCGGCGAGGGCACGACCTTCGCCGGGCGCGGCGTCGGCTGCGGGATCGCGTCGCTGCGCGTCGACGGCAACGATTTCCTCGCGATCTACGCGGCGTCGAGCTGGGCGGCCGAACGCGCGCGCCGCAATCTCGGCCCGACGCTGATCGAGTGGGTGACCTACCGCGCGGGCGCGCATTCGACGTCGGACGATCCGACCAAGTACCGGCCGAGCGACGACTGGTCCCATTTCCCGCTCGGCGATCCGATCGAGCGTTTCAAGCGTCACCTGATCGTGAAGGGCATCTGGTCGGACAGTGCGCACGATGCGTTGACGGCCGAGCTCGAGGCCGAGGTGATCGCCGCGCAGAAGGAAGCGGAGAAATACGGGACGCTCGCCGACGACCGGATTCCGTCGCCGGCCTCGATGTTCGACGACGTATACAAGGAGCTGCCCGCGCACCTGCGCCGTCAGCGCCAGGAACTGGGAGCATGATCATGGCGCAACACGAGACAGACACGGCGACGCAGCCGATGACGATGATCCAGGCGCTGCGCTCCGCGATGGACGTGATGCTCGGGCGCGACAGCGATGTGGTCGTGTTCGGGCAGGACGTCGGCTATTTCGGCGGCGTGTTCCGTTGTACCGAAGGACTGCAGAACAAATACGGCAAGTCGCGCGTGTTCGATGCGCCGATCTCCGAAGGCGGGATCGTCGGCGTGGCGGTGGGGATGGGCGCATACGGGCTGCGCCCCGTCTGCGAGATCCAGTTCGCCGACTATTTCTATCCGGCCTCCGACCAGATCGTGTCGGAAGGCGCGCGGCTGCGCTACCGCTCGGCCGGCCAGTTCATCGCGCCGATGACGATCCGGATGCCATGCGGCGGCGGCATCTACGGCGGGCAGACGCACAGCCAGAGCCCGGAGGCGATGTTCACGCAGGTGTGCGGGCTGCGCACGGTGATGCCGTCGAATCCGTACGACGCGAAAGGGCTCTTGATCGCGTCGATCGAGAACGACGATCCGGTGATCTTCCTCGAGCCGAAGCGGCTGTACAACGGGCCGTTCGACGGCCATCACGAACGGCCCGTCACGTCGTGGCTCAAGCATCCGGCGAGCGCGGTGCCGGAAGGCTATTACACGGTGCCGCTCGATACGGCCGCCATCGTGCGGCCCGGCAACGACGTGACGGTGCTGACGTACGGCACGACCGTGCACGTGTCGCTGGCCGCGGCGGAGGAGACGGGCATCGACGCGGAAGTGATCGACCTGCGCACGCTGTGGCCGCTCGATCTCGACACGGTCGTCGCGTCGGTGCGCAAGACCGGGCGCTGCGTCGTGGTGCACGAGGCGACGCGCACCTGCGGCTATGGCGCGGAGCTCGTGTCGCTGGTCCAGGAACACTGCTTCTACCACCTCGAAGCGCCGGTCGAGCGCACGACGGGCTGGGACACGCCGTATCCGCATGCGCAGGAATGGGCGTACTTTCCGGGCCCGACCCGGGTCGGTGAAGCGTTGCGACGCGTGATGGAGGCGTGAGATGGGGATTCATGTCATCAAGATGCCGGATATCGGCGAAGGGATCGCCGAGGTCGAGCTGGTGGCCTGGCATGTGGAAGTCGGGCAGACGATCAAGGAAGACCAGCCGCTCGCCGACGTGATGACCGACAAGGCGGCGGTCGAGATTCCGTCGCCGGTGACGGGCAAGGTGGTCGAACTGGGCGGCCGGATCGGCCAGATGATGGCGGTCGGCAGCGAGCTGATTCGTCTCGAAGTCGACGGTGACGGCAACCTGAAGGCCGCGGCACCGGTGCGAGAAACCAAGGTAGCAACCGCACCGGTCGCGGCGGCGCCGTCGAAACCGGCGGTGGCCGACGCGCCGGCCGAACCGCCTGCGCAGCCTGCGGCCAGCCGCGCCCCGGCGAAACCGCGCCGCGACGAACCGGCCGCGCCGCCGCGCGCGGCGCTCGCGCCGGGCGAACGGCCGCTCGCGTCGCCGGCCGTGCGCCAGCGTGCGTGGGACATGGGCATCGAGCTGCGCTACGTGCGCGGCACCGGCGAAGCCGGGCGGATCCTGCATACGGATCTCGATGCGTATGCGCGCACCGGCGGCGGCTCGGCGCACGGGTCGCAACCGCGCGGCTACGACGAACGCCACGACGAAACCGAAGTGCCGGTGATCGGCCTGCGGCGCGCGATCGCGCGCAAGATGCAGGAAGCGAAGCGCCGCATCCCGCATTTCAGCTACGTCGAGGAAATCGACGTCACCGAGCTCGAATCGTTGCGCACGGAACTGAACCGCCGCCACGGCGATACGCGTGGCAAGCTCACGCCGCTGCCGCTGCTGATCCGCGCGATGGTGATCGCGCTGCGCGACTTCCCGCAGATCAACGCGCGTTTCGACGACGAAGCGGGCGTCGTCACGCGCTACGGCGCGGTGCACATGGGCGTCGCGACGCAGACGGACGGCGGCCTCACGGTGCCCGTGCTGCGCCATGCGGAAGCGCGTGATGTATGGTCGATCTCGGCCGAAATCGCGCGGCTCGCCGACGCGGTGCGTGCGAACCGTGCGCAGCGCGACGAACTGAGCGGGTCGACGATCACGATCTCGAGCCTTGGCGCGCTCGGCGGCATCGTGTCGACGCCGGTGATCAATCATCCGGAAGTGGGCATCGTCGGCGTGAACCGGATCGTCGAGCGGCCGATGATCCGCGACGGTGCGGTCGTCGCGCGCAAGATGATGAACCTGTCGTCGTCGTTCGACCATCGCGTCGTCGACGGCGCGGATGCGGCCGAATTCATCCAGGCCGTGCGCGCGGTGCTCGAACGCCCGGCACTGCTGTTCGTGGAGTGAGCCGATGAAGAACGAACACACCACACTGCTCGTCATCGGCGGCGGCCCGGGCGGCTACGTCGCCGCGATCCGCGCCGGCCAGCTCGGCATTCCGACCGTGCTGGTCGAACGCGACCGGCTCGGCGGGACATGCCTGAACATCGGCTGCATTCCGTCGAAGGCGCTGATCCACGTGGCCGACGCGTTCGAACAGGCGTGCGGCCATGCCGGCGAAGGCGCGCTCGGCATCCGCGTGCGTACGCCCGAGATCGACATCGCGAAAAGCGTCGCATGGAAGGACGGCATCGTCGACCGGCTGACGCGCGGCGTCAGCGCGCTGCTCAAGAAGAACGGCGTGCGCGTGCTGCACGGCGAAGCGCACGTGCTCGACGGCAAGACCGTCGAGGTCGTCGTCGGCGGCCATACGGTGCACATCGGTTGCGAACACCTGTTGCTCGCGACCGGTTCCGAACCGGTCGAGCTGCCGTCGATGCCGTTCGGCGGGCACGTCGTGTCGTCCACCGAAGCGCTGTCGCCCGCGACGCTGCCGAAGCGGCTGGTCGTCGTCGGCGCCGGCTATATCGGGCTCGAACTCGGGATCGTCTATCGCAAGCTTGGCGTCGACGTCAGCGTCGTCGAAGCGGCCGAGCGCGTGCTGCCTGCGTACGATGCCGAACTCGGGCGGCCGGTTGCCGATTCGCTCGCGCGCCTCGGCGTGCGGCTTTGGCTCGGCCACCAGGTGCTCGGGCTGGACGCGCACGGCGCGGTGCGCGTGCAGGCGGCCGATGGCGCCGAGCAGGCGCTACCGGCCGATCGCGTGCTGGTTGCGGTGGGCCGTCGGCCGCGGGTCGACGGTTTCGGGCTCGAGTCGCTGATGCTCGATCGCAACGGCCGCGCGCTGTGGATCGACGACACATGCCGGACCTCGATGCGCAACGTTTGGGCGATCGGCGACGTCGCGGGCGAGCCGATGCTCGCGCATCGCGCGATGGCGCAAGGCGAGATGGTGGCCGAGCTGATCGCCGGCCGGCGTCGCCAGTTCATGCCCGCGTCGATTCCGGCCGTCTGCTTCACCGATCCGGAGATCGTGACGGCGGGCTGGTCGCCGGACGATGCGCACGCGGCCGGCGTCGATTGTCTGAGCGCATCGTTCCCGTTCGCGGCGAACGGGCGTGCGATGACGTTGCAGGCGACCGACGGATTCGTGCGCGTCGTCGCGCGGCGCGACAATCACCTGATCGTCGGCTGGCAGGCGGTCGGGCGTGGCGTGTCGGAGCTGGCCGCGGCGTTCTCGCAGTCGCTGGAGATGGGCGCGCGGCTGGAAGACATCGGCGGCACGATCCACGCGCATCCGACGCTCGGCGAAGCGTTGCAGGAAGCGGCGTTGCGCGCGCTCGGACACGCGCTGCATGTTTGACGTGCGGGCCTGACGGGGCCGTAATTTTTCGAGACGAGAGGAGGGTTGCCGCCGCCGCGTCGGCCGACGATCATGTCGATAGCCGGAAACCGGGCCGCCTCGGGCCCGCCAACGCAGGCTCCAAACGGAAGAACCGGACATGCAACTGCTGCTCGTCGGCGCGACCGGACTCGTCGGACGCCACGTCCTCGAAGTCGCGCTGGCCGATACGCGGGTCGACCAGGTGATCGTCCTCGCGCGCCGGCCGTTGTCGCCGCACCCGAAGATGCGCGCACTGGAAGTCGATTTCGACCATCTGCCCGACACGGCCGACTGGTGGCACGCGGATGCCGTGATCTGCACGCTCGGCACCACGATGCGGGCCGCCGGTTCGCAGGCGGCGTTCCGGCGCGTCGATCACGACTATCCGCTCGCGGTCGCGCGGCTCGCGCATCGGCACGGCACGCCGACCTACGTGCTGAATTCCGCACTCGGCGCGGACGCTGCGTCGCGCATCTTCTACAACCGCGTGAAGGGCGAGGTCGAACAGGCGCTCGCCGGCGTCGGGTTCGATTCGCTCACGTACGTGCGACCGGGCCTGATCGGCGGCAGCCGCGACGAGTTCAGGTTCGGCGAGCGGCTGTTCGTGTTCGCGTTGAGCGCCGCCGCGCCGGTGCTGCCGGCGAAGTGGCGCGTGAATCCCGCGTCGCGGATCGCGCGCGCATTGCTCGACGCGGCGATCGACGCACGGCCGGGCGTGCAGGTCGTCGCATCCGACCGGCTCGTCTGATACGGCGACGGTGCGACGAAAGCGCGGTGTCGTGACGCAGAGTCACGGCACTGACGACAACTGACTGCGCACGCGACATCGACGCCGCGCGGCACCTGCTGAACTTCCTCCCGCCGACGCCATGACGGCCGCACCCGTTCGGGCCCCCGGCCGCTCAAACTTTCATTTTTCCGACGTCTGCCTTGCGGCGAAATTGCCCCGGCATCCCCCCGATCATTCGGACGATTTCGAAAGTCGAGCGATTCCGGGTAATCACCGATATCTCGCAAGTTGTATATACAAGATCATCCGCTGGCAATGTCGGCACCCGTCGTGCCGGTTGCGCGCCAGCGTGCTGACCGTGCGTGCGTGGCGCATGCCGGCGATCCACGGCGCCCCGCATCCGCAGAGCCGAAAGGGCGGCTCGCAGCTTCCTGTCTCGTTCAAACCATGTGTGGTCCTGAGTATTTTGGAGATTGACCCGTGTCAACGAATTCCAGTGGAAAAGCCGGCGGACTGATCGAGGTTCGCTCGATCGACTTCATTCCCGACGCCGAGCGCCACGGCGGCCTGCTGAGCCAGTTCACGCTGTGGCTGTCGGCGAACATGCAGATCACGGCCATCGTCACGGGCGCGCTCGCGGTCGTGCTCGGCGGCGACGTGTTCTGGTCGCTGGTCGCGCTGCTGCTCGGCCAGCTCGTCGGCGGCGCGGTGATGGCGCTGCACGGCGCGCAGGGGCCGCAGCTCGGTCTGCCGCAGATGATCTCGAGCCGCGTGCAGTTCGGCGTGTACGGCGCGATGATCCCGATCGTGCTGGTGTGCCTGATGTACATCGGCTTTTCCGCCAGCGGCTCGGTGCTGGCCGGGCAGGCCGTCGCGCAACTGCTGCACGTCGACGATGCGGCCGGCATCCTGCTGTTCGCGGCCGTGATCGTCGTGCTGACCGTGTTCGGCTATCGCGCGATCCACTTCGTCGGCCGGATCGCGAGCGTGGTCGGCATCGTCGCGTTCGTCTACATGTTCGCGCAACTGTTCGCGAACCACGACATCGGCGCGCTGCTCGCGAACCGGCATTTCTCGCTCGCGAGCTTCCTGCTCGCGATGTCGCTGTCCGCGTCGTGGCAGATCGCTTTCGGCCCGTACGTGGCCGACTATTCGCGCTACCTGCCGCGCTCGACGTCGTCGGTCGCGACGTTTCTCGCGGTCGGCCTCGGCTCGGTGATCGGCGCACAGGCGGCGATGGTGTTCGGCGTGTTCGCGGCCGCGCTCGCCGGCAGCCAGTTCGCGCACCATGAAGTGTCGTACATCGTCGGCCTCGGCTCGACGGGCGCCGTGGCCGCGCTGCTGTATCTGAGCATCGCGTTCGGCAAGGTGACGGTGACGGCGCTCAACGCGTATGGCAGCTTCATGTCGATGGCCACGATCGTCAGCGGTTTTCGCGGCAAGGGCGCCGTATCGTCGAAGAGCCGCCTCGTGTACATCTTCGGGATGATCTGCGTGTCGACGCTGATCGCGCTCGCGGGCCGTCATTCGTTCCTGAAGGAATTCACCGCGTTCATCCTGTTCCTGCTCGCATTCTTCACGCCGTGGAGCGCGATCAACCTGGTCGACTACTACTGCTTCACGCGTTCGCGCTACGACGTGCCGGCGCTGTCCGATCCGGACGGTCGCTATGGGCGCTGGAACGTGATGGCGATCACGATCTACGTGGTCGGCATCCTGGTACAACTGCCGTTCATGTCGACGCACATCTACACGGGGCCGCTCGTCGATGCGCTCGGCGGCACCGACATCTCGTGGATCCTCGGCCTCGTCGTGCCGGCCGTGCTGTATTACATCGCCGCCCGCGCGTCGCGACGCAGCATTCCCGAACGCCTGATCCGGCCGCTCGAACGCGGCGAAGTTCACCACTGACGCCAAGTCTCGCGCCTCGGGCCGGCACGTCGCCGGCCTGAGCGCCGAGCCGGTCGCAATCTGCGCCGGGCGCTGTCGACACAATCCCGTATCTCGCGATACCGGTGCGGCATTCACGCCGCGCCCGGCATCGTTTCAATCTCGATCCACTAAATAGTATGACTAAGCATAGTGAAGTGCGCGGCATCGATCGCCGCGCGCGGCCGGTGCACGCCGGTCTTCGTGCCACGGTGGCGATTGCCTGCCTCGCCGGTTCGGGCGCCGCGCTCGCGCAGGATGGCGTCACGCTGTATGGCGTGATCGACGAATTCGCGCAGGTCGTGAATACGGGCAACGGCTATACGGCCGCGATCAACTCGGGCGGCCAGTGGGGCAGCCGGTTCGGGTTGAAGGGCGGCGAGGATATCGGTGGCGGCCAGAAGATCGAGTTCGCGCTGGAAAACGGTTTCAATCCGAACGACGGCTCGCTCGCGAGTGCCGGCAGCCTGTTCAACCGGCAGGCGTGGGTCGGCATCGCGGGACAGTGGGGCAAGGTGCGCGCGGGCCGGCAGAATTCGCCGCTGTTCAACGACCAGGGCGGACAGGATGCGTTCGGCGGCGTCACGCAGGCATCCGGCATGGACAACCTGACCGTGTTCGCGTTCCGCACGAGCAACACGCTGTCGTACCAGAGCCCGGAGATCGCCGGTTTCCAGGGCGGGCTGTACTTCGGGTTCGGCGATGCGGGCGGCGTGCGCTCGGCCGGGTCCAGCCAGCAGTTCGACCTGACCTACGAACACGGGCCGTTCGGCGCATTCGTCGCGGGCCAGTGGTTGAAGAACGCCGCAGCGACCACGACCGATCGCACGATCATGGCCGGTGCGTCTTACGCGATCGGCAAGGCGACCGTGTACGGCGGTTTTTCCGCGGTGAAGTGGGCCGACCTCGGGATCGATTCGCGTGTGTACGGGCTGTCGGTCAAATACCAGTTCAATCCTGCCAACTATGTCGCGCTCGGTTACGCGTATCTGCACGACCAGTCGTCGCAGGGCAACAATGCGGACCAGCTCGGGCTGATGTACGAGTACGACCTGTCGAAGCGCACGAGCTTCTACGGTGCGTTGTCATACCTGCGCAACCGCAACCAGGCCGGCTACACGCTCGCCGGTGCGGCGAACCCCGGCCTGCCGCTCGCGTACCCGGGCGCGAATGCGCGCGGCGTGCAACTCGGCATCGTGCATCGCTTCTGACGCACACACACGGCGCGACGCGCCGGGCCGTATGCGCCCGGCGCTTTCTCCGGGCGCGTTCGCGCCGTTACTTCCCCAGCCGCTCCGCCAGCGAATAGCGCTGCATGCAGCGCTCCATCGCGTCGAGAAACGCATGCTCGGCCGCGTTCATCTTGCGGTCGCGATGCCACAGCAGGAACACGTCGACATCGACGAGCCCGTCGTCGGGCGGCAGCCGCCACAGCCGCTGCTGTGCGATGTCGTCGCGCACGATGTGCTCGGGCAGGCAGCCGATCCCGTAGCCCGCGAAGATCAGCCGCCGCACTTCGTCGAGGCTCGGCGACGACGCGACGATGCGCCCCGTGAAGCCCTTCTGGTCGCGGAACACGGTGAGCGGCGACAGGCTGTCGCCGATCTGGTCGCTCGTGAACGACACGAAATTCTCCGCGAGCAGGTCGTCCATCCGCAACTGCGTCTGCCCGAACAGCCGGTGATGGCGGCCGCAGTAGATCGCATAGCGCTGGCGCAGGAAGCAGCGCATCTCCAGCTTGTCGTGCGGCGTGCGGCACAGGCCGAGGCCGGCCGTGGCCGTCTTCTGCAGCAGCGACGACAGGATGTCCGACGAGCGCATCACTTCGATCTGCAGGTCGATACGCGGATACGCGCGATGGAAATCCGCGAGGAACTCGTCGTAGACGGGCGATTCGATGCGGCTCACCGTCAGCAGCCGGATCGAGCCGGTCAGGTCGGCCGTGCTGTCGTCGATTTCGGTTTCGAGGCGCGAGATGCCGCCATAGATGTCGCTCGCGATCCGGTACACGGCTTCGCCGGCCGGCGTCGGCGCGAAGTGTGCGCCGCGCCGCTCGATCAGCCTGCGCTCGAGCGTCTGCTCCAGCCGCCGCAGCGCCTGGCTCACGGCCGGCTGCGTGACGTGCAGGCGGGCGGCCGCGCGGCTCACGCTGCGCTCCTGCATGATCACCAGATAGGTGCGCAGCAGGTTCCAGTCGAGGCGGTCGTTCAGGAACGGGGCGAGGTCGGGGCGCATCGGGTCTCCGGGGCGGCGGCGGGCAGGCATTAGTTGAATTTATGTCGAGAATAATAACTTGAAATTTGACTAATGATTTGCGGCCACCGATAAAGGAGGGGCGCCGCAGCGTGCGGCGCGAGGCCGCGACAGACGGCCGTCGTCACGATATTGCGTGTCGCGCCGCTGCGGCGCGCGTCAGGAGCCCGCATGACCCAGTCCCTTCCTTCCGCTCGCCAGCCGGCGCGCGCCGCGACGGCCGCGTTCATCGGCACGATGATCGAGTGGTACGACTTCTACATCTACGCGACCGCTGCCGCGCTCGTGTTCGGCGAACTCTATTTCCCGTCGCACGACCCGTTCGTCAGCACGATGGCGTCGTTCGCGACGTTCGCGGTCGGCTTCTTCGCGCGCCCGCTTGGCGGCGTGATCTTCGGCCATCTCGGCGACCGCATCGGCCGCAAGAAGGCGCTGATGACGACGCTGATGATGATGGGCGTCGCGACCGTGTGCGTCGGGCTGCTGCCCGATTATTCGAGGGTCGGCATGCTCGCGCCGGTGCTGCTCGTCGCGCTGCGCGTCGTGCAGGGGATCGCGGTCGGCGGCGAATGGGGCGGCGCGGTGCTGATGGCGGGCGAGCATGCGCCGCAGGGGCGCCGCACGTTCTTCGCATCGTTCGCGCAACTCGGCAGCCCGGCCGGGCTGATCCTGTCGCTGATCGCGTTCCGCGCGGTCACGTCGATGGACAAGGCCGACTTCCTCGCCTGGGGCTGGCGCCTGCCGTTTCTCGCGAGTTCGGTGCTGCTCGTGGTCGGCATCCTGATCCGGCTCGGCGTGAACGAGTCGCCGGAATTCGCGCGGGTCAAGGAAGCCAATCGCACGGTGAAACTGCCGGTCGCCGAAGTGTTCCGTTCCGCGTCGGGGCTCGTGCTGCTCTGCATCGGCGCGAACACGATCGGCATCGCGGGCGTCTATTTCACGAACACGTTCATGATCGCGTACACGACGCAGTACGTCGGCGTATCGCGCTCGCTGATCCTCGACAGCCTGTTCGCGGTCGCGATCATCCAGTTCTTCGCGCAGCCGATTGCCGCGTGGATCGCCGAGCGCATCGGCGGCGCGCGCTTCCTGAAACTTGCGGCGCTGCTCGCGATGCTGTCGCCGTATCCGATGTTCATGCTCGTGCAGGGCGGCACCTCCGCGTCGCTGATCGTGGGCATCGCGCTCGCCGTCGTCTGCATGGCCGGCTTCTATTCGGTGATCGCGGGCTTCGTCAGCGACGTGTTTCCCGCCCACGTGCGCTATTCGGCGATCTCGCTCGCTTACCAGATTTGCGGCGCGATCGCGGGCGGCCTGACGCCGCTCGTCGGCACGTGGCTCGCGCATCGCTTCGTGGGCCAGTGGTGGCCGCTCGCGGTGTTCTACACGTGTCTCGCCGGTATTTCGCTGCTCTGCATCGTCGCGCTCGATGCGCGCCGCGCCGCGCAGCCGGCCGCCGCCGAAGCGCTCGGCTCGCATTGAATCTCAACGAACGAATCGATCCGGAATGCATATGAATGACCTGCTGGAAATCGACGGCGCCCGCCTGTGGCAGAGCCTGACCGACATGGCGTGCGTCGGCGCGACGCCGCGCGGCGGCGTGCGGCGCCTCGCGCTCACCGATGACGACCGGCGCGGGCGCGACCTGTTCGCGCAATGGTGCCGCGATGCGGGGATGACGGTGAGCGTCGATGCGGTCGGCAACCTGTTCGCCCGGCGCGACGGCGCCGATGCGCAGGCCGCGCCGGTGCTGATCGGCAGCCATCTCGACACGCAGCCCGAAGGCGGCCGCTTCGACGGCGTCTACGGCGTGCTCGCCGCGCTCGAACTCGTGCGCACGCTGAACGACGCGGGCATCGCGACCGACAAGCCGCTCGAGATCGTGTCCTGGACCAACGAGGAAGGTGCGCGCTTCGCGCCGGCGATGCTCGGCTCGGCCGTGTTCACGGGCGCGTTGCCGCTCGACGACGCGCTCGCGAAGCAGGACGCCGACGGCGTCACGCTCGGTGCGGCGCTCGACGCGTGCGGCTACCGCGGCACGCGCGCAACGGGCGGCGCGGTCGACGCGTATTTCGAGGCGCATATCGAACAGGGGCCCGTGCTCGAGGCGAACGGCACGACGATCGGCATCGTCACGGGCGGGCAGGCGATCCGCTGGCTCGACGTGACGGTGACGGGCGTGGCCGCGCACGCGGGCACGACGCCGATGCCGTATCGCAAGGACGCGTATTTCGCGAGCGCGCAGATCGCGCTCGAACTCGAACGGATCGTCGCCGGCTACGCGCCGCGCGGGCTCGCGACCATCGGGCAGGTCGGCATCCGCAACGCGTCGCGCAACACGATTGCCGGCGACCTGACGTTCACGGTCGACCTGCGTCATCACGACGATGCCGAAGTCGATGCGATGGAGCGCGACCTGCGCGATGCATGCGCCCGCATTGCCGCCGCGCGCGGCGTGCAGGTGGCGATCGACACCTGCTGGCGCAGCCCGGCGACGCCGTTCGACCGCGATTGCGTCGGGCTGGTCGCGCAGGCGGCCGCCGTGTTCGGCTACACGCACGAGCGGATCGTGAGCGGCGCCGGCCACGATGCGATCCTGCTCGCGCGCCGTTTCCCGACCGCGATGGTGTTCATTCCGTGCGTCGACGGCCTGTCGCACAACGAAGCCGAGGATGCATTGCCCGACGACGTGACGCGCGGCACGAACGTGCTGCTCCATGCGGTGCTGGCGCGCGCGGGCATCGCGGCGCGCGTCGACGCGCCGGCTGCGACGCACGGCGCCTGATACGGCGAATCGACGAGGACTACGATGAAAACCTATTTCCATCCCGAACAACTGCTGCATCATCCGCGCAGCTACCTGTCGCGCGGCCAGATGCGCGAGCCGCAGGAAGTGCCCGAGCGCGCGGCGCGGCTCGTCGCGGCCGTCCGGTCGCTCGACTTCGACGTGCGCGAGCCGGCCGACCGCGGCACCGCGCCGATCGCGGCCGTGCACGACATGAACTATCTGCGCTTTCTCGAGGACGCGCATCGCGACTGGAAGCAGATGCCCGACGACTGGGGCGACGAAGTGATGTCGAACGTGTTCGTGCGCGATCCGAACCCGCTGCGCGGCGTGCTCGCGAAAGCCGCGCGCTATCTCGCCGACGGCAGTTGCCCGGTGGGCGCGAACACGTGGCGTGCGGCGTACTGGTCCGCGCAGGGCGCGCTGGCCGCGGCGGCCGACGTCAACGACGGCGCACGCGAAGCCTACGCGCTGTGCCGGCCGCCCGGCCATCATGCGCGCCGCGACGCGGCCGGCGGCTTCTGCTACCTGAACAATGCGGCGATCGCCGCGCAGGCGCTGCTCGGCCGCCATCGCCGCGTCGCGATTCTCGATACCGACATGCATCACGGGCAGGGCGTGCAGGAGATTTTCTACGGCCGCGACGATGTGCTGTACGTGTCGATCCACGGCGACCCGACCAACTTCTACCCGGTCGTCGCGGGCTACGAGGAAGAGACGGGGGCGGGCGCCGGCGACGGCTTCAACCTCAACCTGCCGATGCCGCACGGCGCGCCGGAGTCGACGTTCTTCGAGCGGCTCGACGACGCGCTGCGCGCGCTCGCGCGGTTCCAGCCCGATGCGCTCGTGCTCGCGCTCGGCTTCGACATCTACAAGGACGATCCGCAATCGAAGGTCGCGGTCACGACCGACGGGTTCGGGCGGCTCGGCGGCGCGATCGGTGCGCTCGGGCTGCCGACGGTGATCGTGCAGGAGGGCGGCTATCACCTCGCGAGTCTCGATGCGAATGCGCGCGCGTTCTTCGGCGGGTTTGCCGCGGGGCGCTGACCGAGCCGTCGGAACCGGACCGTACGCTCAAAATGAAAACGGCCGCATGGCGCGGCCGTAAAAATGCGTGCGGAAGGCTCCAGGTGGTCCGGACGTGGTCGCGCTTACGAATTCGCGGCGGCCGGTGAGCGGCGGCGCTGCGTGACCTGCAGCGTGACGAGCGCGAGTCCGGCGGCGGCGATCAGCGCGCCGACGAGCGGCACCGCCGCGTAGCCGAACCCGGCCGAGATCGCCGCACCGCCGGCGGCGGCGCCCACCGCGTTGCCGAGGTTGAACGCGCCGATGTTGACGGCCGATGCGAGGCCCGGCGCTTCATGGGCCGCGCGCATCACGCGCATCTGCAGCGGCGGCACGACTGCGAACGTCGCGATCCCCCAGACCAGCAGCGTGACGCCGGCGCCCGCATGCGTGGTGGCGAGCAGCGGGAACGCGGCCATCGTCGCGATCAGCAGCAACAGGAAGCCGATCAGCGTGCCGTCGAGCGAGCGGTCGGCCAGCCGGCCGCCCGCGATGTTGCCGATCGAGAAGCCGACGCCGATCAGCACGAGCATCGCAGTCACGAAGCCGGGCGTCGCGCCCGTCAGGTGTTCGAGCGTCGGCGCGACGTACGTATAGAGCGTGAACATCGCGCCGGCGCCGAGCACCGTCGTCCCGAGCGCGCCGAGCACGACGGGCCGCGTCAGCACGGAGAGTTCGGCACGCAGGTCGGGCATCTTGCCGGCTTCCCCCTTCGGCAGCGCGGCGAACAGGCCGGCGATCGCGATCAGGCCGAGGCCCGCGGTCGCGGCGAACGACATGCGCCAGCCGATGATGTGGCCGAGCCAGGTCGCGGCCGGCACGCCGCCGACGTTCGCGATCGTCAGGCCCATGAACATCGTCGCGACCGCGCTGGCCTGCTTTTCGCGCGGCACGAGGCTCGCCGCGACCACCGAGCCGAGCCCGAAGAACGCGCCGTGGTTGAGGCTCGTCACGAGGCGGGCGAGCAGCAGCGTCGTGTAGTCCGGTGCGACGGCCGACAGCAGGTTGCCGATCGTGAAGATCGACATCAGCGCGATCAGCGCGGAACGGCGCGACCAGCGCGCGAGCAGCAGCGTCATCAGCGGCGCGCCGACCATCACGCCGATCGCGTACGCGCTGATCAGCATGCCGGCTTGCGGAATCGACACGTGCACGCCGTCGGCGATCACGGGCAGCAGGCCCATCGGCGAGAACTCGGTCGTGCCGATGCCGAACGCGCCGGCGGCGAGCGCGAGCAGCGGCAGCGCGGCGCCGCCGCCCGGGCGGGACGGGGAGGAAGTCGTTGGGTTCACGCGGTGGGCTCCTGTAATCGGGGAACAACGGCACGAAGCCATTGAGGACAGCGCGAAGTGTGCCTGCATTACTTTTGCGGAAAAAGCCGTATCCGGACGAAATTATCTTGATTTCATGTCAACAATGCAGCGCGCGGGCGACGTGTGTGGCGTGACCCATGAGCCGCCCTGCAAGGCGCAACAGCAAAAAAAGCCCCGACCACAGGGGGACCGTGGCCGGGGCGGAAACGCATCCTCTCTTTGGCACGAGGGGTTGGATGCGCGCGCAGTATATTTCGGGCCAGGACGATTCGAATCGGCGTTAAACGGCCGTTTTTGATGTCAATTTGAAAATTGCGATGTCGTGGTGGCGTCCGTCGGCGTTCTGAAAGATTTTTCGGTGGCACGGCGGTGTCGTTTAGTGTGCAACAACAGCGAAAACGACGAGATCGCGGGAGGGCGATTCCGTCCGTCGGCCGGCGCTGCAAGTCGCATCGCCTGACCGCGCGCCGATGCGTCCGCATTCATTCAGCCCGGTTCGCCGGCCGCATCGCGGACCGCCGCGAGAAACCGCGCGACGACGGGCGACGGGGCCGCCGCCGCGCCGTCGAACACGAACTCGATGTCGAAGCGGCTCGCGAGTTCGTCGAGCGCGACGAGCCGGACCGTGCGCGGGCAGGTCGGCGATGCGCTTTCCGGCACGAACGCGCAGCCCATCCCGGCCGCGACGAGGCCGATCAGCGTCGGGATGTCGCTGCCGACCTGCGCGATGCGCGGCGTGAAGCCGGCCTGCTGGCACTGCGTCATCAGGAACCGGTGGTGCGCGGCGGAGCGCTGCGCATCGAACCAGACGAACGGCGCGTTCGCGACGTCGGCCAGCGTGCGCGGCGCGACGAAGCGGCCGCCCGGCGGCGCGGGCATCGCCAGTACGAAGCGGTCGCTCAACAGCCGCACGCCCGTCAGGTGCGGCGCTTCCTCGCGACGCCACGCCATGATCCCGGCGTCGAGCTGGCCGCGCATCAGCGCGCTCGCCTGTTCGGCCGACAGCATCGGCGCGATCGACAGTTTCACGTCCGGGCACGCATCGCGAAACGCCTTGAGGACGTTCGCGACGACCGGCAACGGCAGGCAGTTCGGCAGCGCGCCGAGCCGCAGTTCGCCGAGCTGGCCGGCCGCGCTGCGCAACGCGCGCTCGCGGCTGTCCTGCAGCATGGCGAGCAGGCCGGTCGCATCGTGCAGGAAGCTCGTGCCGGCCGCCGTGAGCGTGACGCCCGTCGCGCGACGGATCAGCAGCGGCGTGCCGATCGCGTCCTCGAGCTCGCGGATCTGCCGCGACAGCGCGGGCTGCACGATGCCGGCCGCACGGGCGCCGGCCATCACGCTGCCGGCCTGGGCGACGGCGACGAAGTAGCGCAGGTGACGCAGTTCGATCTGGCGCATGCGGTGTCTGGTCCAATGAGTGGGTATGCCTGAGAAGCATAACAAACGCCATTCGATGGTATTGGAAAGCATGACGGGCCTGCCGTACGATGACCGGCATTGCCGCATTCGCTTCGTCGCGAGTCGCGTGCGTTCCCTCCGTCCTCATTGCGTTCCGTCCCATGCCGCTCCATATCCCGACCCCTTATATCCGCTCGCCCATCGCGTCCCGCCGGCTCGGCAGGACCATCCGGCTGAAGCTCGATGTGCTGCAGCCGTCGGGCTCGTTCAAGCTGCGCGGCATCGGCGCCGTCTGCGAAGCGCGCCATGCGGACGGCGCCCGGCGGTTCGTGTCGTCGTCGGGCGGCAACGCGGGCATCGCGGTCGCGTATTGCGGCCGCGAGCTCGGCGTGCCGGTGCGCGTCGTCGTGCCGGAAAGCACCTCGGCCCGGGCGCGCGAGCTGATCCGCGTCGAAGGCGCGGAACTCGTCGTGCACGGCGCGAGTTGGGCGGAGGCGAATGCGTTCGCGCAGTCGGCGCTCGGCGAGCACGACGCGTTCGTGCATCCGTTCGACGACCGCGTGCTGTGGCAGGGCCACGCGACGATGATCGACGAGATGGCGGCGGTCGGCCCGAAGCCCGACGCGGTCGTGCTCGCGGTCGGCGGCGGCGGTCTGCTGTGCGGCGTGCTCGAAGGGCTGGCGCGCAACGGCTGGCACGACGTGCCGGTCGTCGCGGCCGAGACGGAAGGCGCCGACTGCTATGCGCGCTCGCTCGCGCAGGGGCGTCCGGTCGAACTGGCGGCAATCACGAGCATCGCGACGACGCTCGGCGCGAAGCGGCCGTGCGACGCGGCAGTCGAATGGGCGACGCGCCACGCGATCCATCCGGTCGTCGTGTCCGATGCCGACGCGGTGGCTGCATCGCTGCGGTTTCTCGACGAACACAGGATCGTCGTCGAGCCCGCGTGCGGCGCTGCGCTGGCCGCGCTGGAGCGGCCGGTGCCGGTGCTCGCGTCGGTAGCGGACATCGCGGTGATCGTCTGCGGCGGCGTGACCACGACCGTCGAGCATCTGCAGACGCTGCGCGCGACGTTGCGGTAGGTGGGGTCTCGGCAGTCGGAGCGGCGCGAGTTGGCGGGTGGCCCGCGATTTTCGCTTGTTGTGACTGTGGGCATGGGCCGCGCATGGCTGACCATGACGCGTCGACGTTGCCTTTCCGTCAATCCCGCGCGGCCGGCTACAGCCGGAGGGGCGGGAACGACCTCGCGGAATGATGCGGAAGGTGTGCGTACCGTCGCGTTGCGCCGCACGCGGCCGGCGCGACGATACGGGAGCGCGATCAGTTCGCGGTGGGTGCGCTCGCGCCGGACGGCGCGGACGATGCGACCGGGTTGGCGGTGGCCGGCGCAGGCGATGCGCTTGACTGCGCCGATGCCGATGCGGGCGCCGATGCCACTGACGAAGGCGCGGGCACGGCCGATGACGGAGTGGTGGTGGCCGGCGCTGCTGCCGGACCCGAATGAGACGGGGGCGCGGAAACCGGCGCGGCCGTCGAACCGGAGGTCGACGAGGGGGCCGGCGCGGTTGTTGGACCGGAAGCTGGCGCAGGCGCCGAAGCGGGAGCAGGAGCCGACGCAGGCGCCGGACCGGCCGCCGAAGCCGGCGTAGGCGCGGACGCCGCCGCGGGCGCCGCCCCCGAAGCCGGCGCTGACCCGGACGCGGCCGCCGGCGCGGCAGCGCGCATCGCCGCCGGCGCCGCGACGGCCGATGCCGCGGCCGGCACGGCATTCGCGCCCGACCCTGGCGCGACACCCGGCGCCGAAAGCGGCACCGGCGCCGCGGGCGGCGTCGGCACGACCGGCGTCGTCATCTTCATCGGTTCGCCCTGCGGCGTCGGCGCGGGCTCGGGCAGCGGCGCGACGGGTTCCTTCTCCGCGGCCTTCACGGTCGCGCGGTCGCGGCGCGCCGGGTCGATCTTCAGGAAATGGTCGACGAGCGTGAAGAAGCGCTCATAGAACACGCCGGCGGGAATCGTCTCGCTCGCGGTCTTGACGAGCGCATCGTCGCTCGACCCGATCGGCAGCGACAGCGAGCCGAACACGCTCAAGCCGACGCTGGCCGACGTATTCGATTTCTTCAGCGTATAGCGGTCCTGCACCGCGTTCACGTACGCGATGCTCGACGAGCCGTCCGCATCGGCATCCGCGCACACGACGTGAAACTCGATCACGACGTGCATGTCGTTGCTCGGCTGGAAATTCTTGCTGCCGTCGACCGCGTCGTTGCGCGACGACGACACCACGTAGCCCTGGCTCAGCAGTGCGCGCCGCGCGGCCTCGCAGGCCGCGTCGGATTTCGAGTGGAACGTATGCGCATACGGGCTGCTGGTCGCGTCGAACTGTTCCTGCTGGTAGATCGGCTTGGGCGGCGACGAGCATGCCGCCAGCACGGTCGCGGCCGCGAGCGCGCACGAAACGGAAAACAGGCGAAATCGGTTGTGCATGGCGTCTTTCAGAAGGCTCGGCGAGAGGCGGCGCAAGGGTAGTGCCCGAATTGATGCGCGTGCACATCTCGTATGGCCGGGGCGACATTATAGTTTCGTTTGATGTCGCGCTCGCTTCAGACGGCCGGCGCACCGCGCGCCGCGGCCAGCAATTGCGACGTCAGCGGATGATGTTCGCCGCGCCGCGAGCGGATCGCGTGGATCTCCTCGGTCACGTCGCCCGCCCGCCCGAGCCGCCTGAGCCCGCGCAGCAGCGACGCGTCGTTCGCGCCGAGTTCGCTCAGCGGAAACACGCCGAGGCCGCGCGCCGCGAACACGGCCATCAGCGCGCTGTCCTCGAACTCGCCCGCCACGCGCGGCACGATCCGCTCGCTTTCCAGCCACAGGTCGAGACGCGCACGCAATGCCGAATGCGCGGTCGGCAGCAGCACCGGCAGCTCGGCCAGGCACTGCGGAAAGCGCTGCCGCGCGGCCGGCGTGACGAGCGCCGCGGGCCCGTACCAGTCGACCGGCGACGCGACGAGCCGCTCGCTCGTCACGCGCAGGTTCGACCCGGACGGCGCGCCCTGGCCGGCCAGCACGAGATCCAGATGATGCAGCGCGAGTTCCGCGAGCAGCGCGTCGTGTTCGCCCTCGTGGCACAGCAGCCGCAGCGTGGGCGTGTCGAGCACCGGGGCCAGGATCGCGTGCGCGGCGAGTTTGGAGATGCCGTCCGCGAGGCCGACCGCGAGCCGCACGGTCGGCTGGCTGGCCGCCGCGCGCACGTCGTCGGGAATCAGCCGACCCATCTCGAAGATGACTTCCGCGCGCGCAAAGGCGGCCTGCCCGGCGTCGGTCATCGCGACGCCGCGCCCGGCCGGCCGCAGCAACTGGTGCCCGAGCGATTTCTCCAGCTCGCGCACCTGCGCGCTGATCGTCTGCACGGCCATGTCCAGCCGGCCGGCCGCCCGCGCGAAGCCGCCTTCCTTCACGACGACCCAGAAATAGTACAGATGTCGAAAATTCAGCATCGGAGCGCGATATATCGAAAAAACCGAACCTAAAGTCAGATTCTCTCTGATTTTTCCGAAGTGTGGGGCAGCATATCATCAGGCTTTCCACTTTCGTATCGGCCCATCCCATGGACTACCTGCTGACGCTTGCCGCCGACCCCGCCGTCTGGGCCGCGCTCCTGACGCTCGTCGTGATGGAAGTCGTGCTCGGCATCGACAACCTGATCTTCATCTCGATCCTCAGCAACAAGCTGCCCGAAGCGCAGCGCGCGCGTACGCAGCGCCTCGGCATCGCGCTCGCGCTGGTGATGCGCCTCGCGCTGCTCGGCAGCGTCGCGTGGATCGCGAGCCTGACCGAGCCCGTGTTCACGCTGTTCGACCATGCGTTCTCGTGGCGCGACATGATCCTGCTGGCGGGCGGCCTGTTCCTCGTGTGGAAGGCGACCACCGAGATCCATCACCACGTGTCGCACGACGGCGACGGCGCGGGCGGGGCCGCCGGCGCGGCCGGCCTGACGGTGTGGGCCGCGATCGGCCAGATCGTGATGCTCGACATCGTGTTCTCGATCGACAGCATCGTGACCGCGATCGGCATGACCGAGCACGTTCCGATCATGTTCGTCGCCGTGATCGTCGCCGTGACCGTCATGCTGTTCGCCGCGCAGCCTCTCGCACGCTTCATCGACCGCAACCCGACGATCGTGATGCTCGCGCTGTCGTTCCTGGTCGTGATCGGCATGACGCTGATCGCCGAAGGGTTCGGTTCGCACGTGCCGAAGGGGTACATCTACGCGGCGATGGCGTTCTCGGCGTTCGTCGAGGGCATGAACATGCTGGCGCGGCGCGCGAAGGCGAAGCGGGCAGCGCACGTGGCGCGCGACTGAGCCGGCGCACGTGACCCCGGCCGCTGCGGCGGCCGGCTCGCGCGCCTCATACGGAATCCGGATGAAATTCTCACGGAAAGGAGAAACGCGATGAAATGTCCTGTCTGCAAGACGCCCGACCTGCTGATGGCCGAGCGCCAGTCGATCGAGATCGATTACTGTCCGACCTGCCGCGGCGTGTGGCTCGATCGCGGCGAACTCGACAAGCTGATCGCCCGCGAAACCGGTGACGCGCCGGCTCGCCGCGACGCCGCGCCGGCGCAACACGATGCGCATGCGCCGCGCGACCGCGACGATGGCTGGGGTCGCGACGGCCGCTCGCACGACGAACGTTATCGGCACGACGGCCGGCGTCGCAAGAAGTCGGTGTTCGACCTGTTCGATTTCGATTGAAGCCGCAGTCCGCGCGCTTGAACGCGCGCGGCCCGATGCAAAAAAAGCCCCGCCCGGCATCGCGCCGGGGCGGGGCATTTTCATGCGCGTCGCGTCAGGACACGCGTCGACATTTACGCGTTGCCGGCCGTCACGTCGATGCGGCGCGGACGCGTTTCCTCGCGGCGCGGGATCGTCAGCGTCAGCACGCCGTCGCGCAGGTTCGCATCGATCCGCGACGTGTCGAGGTCGGCGCTCAGCACGAACGACCGTGCATAGCGCGTCGCGCGCACTTCCGCGTGCCGCACGCGCAGGTCGGCCGGCGTGTCGAGGTGCGTCGCGGCTTCGATCGTCAGCGTAGTGTCGTGCACCTTCACGTCGAGGTTGTCGCGCGGCACGCCGGGCAGGTCGGCCCGCAGCGTGACGCCGCGCAGGTCCTCGACGATGTCGACGGACGGGGTGATCGCGGGCCGGCGTGCGGCTTCGGCGGCGGCAGCGTGAACGGTGCTCGGGTGGCGTTCGGCCAGGGTCGGATTCGTGTTCATGTCGGTATCCTGAAGGTTACTGAATGGTGATCGCACGCGGCTTCGAGGCTTCGCGCCGACCGACGCGAATCAGCAGGCAGCCGTTTTCGTAGCGGGCGCTGACCTGGTCGGGGTCCGCATCGCGCGGCAGTTCGACCACGCGGCGGAACGCGCCGTGAAAGCGCTCCTGCGCATACGTGCGCACGTCGTCGCCTTCGGCGCGTGGCGCCGGTTTACGCTCGCCGCTGATCGTCAGCAGGTCCTTGTCGATCGATACGTCGAAGTCGGTCGCGGCCATGCCGGGCGCGAATGCGACGATTTCGATCGCATCGTCGGTGGCGCCGACGTTGAGTGCGGGAAAGGCGCCGGGGCGCACCGCGCGGATGCCGGCCGGACGTTCGCCGAGCAGGCTCGTCATCTGCCGCTGCACGCGGGCGAATTCGTCGAACAAGTCGTAGCCGTGATGGATACCGCTCATGTTGGTCCTCCTGAACAGGGAACGCGGGAGACGTGACGACGCGACGCCAGCGGCGGGCGCGACGGGTGACTCCACGGGGTCGATACGGGGGCGGTGCGTTGCATGCGGCACTGCCCGACGACGCTTAGTTAGTGGCCGCCGCCGCGCATTTCAAGAGGGAATGCGCAATCTGCATCGACGCCTGCGCGCGGGATTCGATGCGACAATCGCCGCGACATATCCGCAGACCAACCACACGGGACAACCATGGACATTCGACGTATCGCGATCGTCGGCGCCGGCGTGATCGGCGCGAGCTGGGCCGCTTTCTATCTGACGCAGGGCTTCGACGTCGTCGCGACCGACCCGGCGCCGCAAGCCGACGCGCGGCTGCGCGACGCGCTCGCCGCGTTTCTCGGCGAACGCGCCGCCGAACTTTCCGCGCGGCTGTCGTTCGACGCCGATCTCGTGCGTGCGCTGGATGGCGTCGACTTCGTGCAGGAGAACGGCCCCGAGCGGCTCGACCTGAAGCGCGCGCTCTATCGCCAGATGGACGACGTGCTGCCCGCGCACGTGCCGATCGCGTCGAGCTCGTCGGGCCTGAAGATGTCCGAGATCCAGACCGCGTGCGCGAAGCATCCGGAGCGCTGCCTGATCGCGCATCCGTTCAATCCGCCGCATCTGATCCCGCTCGTCGAGCTGGTCGGCGGCGATGCGACCGGCCAGGACGTGATCGCGCGCGTGAAGCAGTTCTACGATGCGCTCGGCAAGCAAACGATCGTGCTGAACAAGGAGATGACCGGCCACGTCGCGAACCGGCTCGCGGCCGCGTTGTTTCGCGAGGTGTATCACCTCGTCGGCGAAGGCGTGGTGAGCGTCGCCGATGCGGACAAGGCCGTCGCGTGGGGGCCAGGCCTGCGCTGGGGGCTGATGGGGCAGTGCCTGACCTATCACCTCGGCGGCGGCGCGGGCGGGATCGCGCATTTCCTCGAGCACCTGTCGGGGCCGATCACGAGCTGGTGGGACGACCTCGGCACGCCCTCGTTCGACCCGGAAGTCGATCGCAAGCTGAACGACGAGCTGCGCGCGATCCAGGGCGAGCGCTCGATGCAGGAGCTGGCGGCCGAGCGCGACCGGCTGCTCGTCGAACTGATCGACGCGCGGCGCCGCAGCTTCCTGCCCTGAGCCTGATCCGATCGCGCGCGGCGGCGGCGCCGGTCATTGCTGCGAGGTCGCTTGCTGGGCCGGCGGCACGTGGGCCAGCCACGCGGGGCTCACGGCCTGCACGAGTTCGCGGTTGCGCGCGCGGGTCGCGGCGTTCGGCGGGTAGTTGCCGTCGTTCGTCGGCAGTTCGCCGTCGAGATAGGCCTGCTTGAGCTGGTCGATGACTTCCGCGCGCGTCAGGCCCGGTGCGGGGGCCGACGCGTCGGTCTGGGCAAAGGCGGGGGACAGCAGCGCGGCGGCGGCGGTCGCGACGGCGAATCGCAGGACGTTCTTCATGGCGGGCTCCGATCAAGGGGACGGGGTACCGGATGCGCGCGGCGATGTGCGGTGCGTTCCGATGGGTCCCATTGTCGCGAGCGGGTGCTGCGCGGACGATGACGCGTGCCGGGCAAAGCTGTCAGGTGCGGGCGCGACCGCTCTCGTGCGGTGTGCGCGGCGCCGTTACAGCTCGGCGGCCGCCGTGATCAACGTGGCTTCCAGCGCGAGCGTCGAGCGCGACGCGGCCGCCGGGCGATCGATCACGTATTCGAGTTCGCCGAGTTCCGGCAGCCCCGCATCGAGCCGCGCGAGCCCGGCCGGGATCACGTAGCCGGCGAACGCGCTGACGCCGAGCCCCGCGCTCGCGGCCGCCCGCAACACCGCGATGCTGCTGCTCACGACGGCGATCCGGTAAGGGCGCCCGACGGCCTCGAGCGATTCGAGCACGCGGCGGCGCGACACGCTCGGCTCCGGATGCATCGCGAGCGGCAGCACGGCCTCGTGGCCGGTGATCCGCGAATCGGGGCCGGTGCACCAGTACAGCGGTTCGCTGCGGATCACGCGGCCGCGCCGGCTGCCGGCGATGCGCTTCGCGAACACGAGATCGTGCCGGCCCTCGTCGAGCGCGTCGAACAGGTCGCCCGACAGCCCGGTCGAGATCGCGAGCTCGACATCCGGATTGCGCTGCACGAAGCTCGCGAGCGCGGCCGTCAGGTGCGCCGACGCGAAATCCTCCGACATCGCGAGCCGCACCTTGCCCGACAGCGGCGGCCCGCATACCGACGTGACGGCCTCGTCCATCAGTTCGAGGATGCGCACCGCGTAGCGGAACAGCGCGTCGCCGTGCTGCGACAGGTGCACGTTGCGCGTGTCGCGCTCGAACAGCGGCCGGTCGAGCAGCTCCTCGAGGCGGCGGATATGCTGGCTGACGGTCGACTGCGACAGGTTCACGC
This sequence comes from Burkholderia sp. BCC0419, assembly GCF_902830285.1. Classification (NCBI taxonomy): domain Bacteria; kingdom Pseudomonadati; phylum Pseudomonadota; class Betaproteobacteria; order Burkholderiales; family Burkholderiaceae; genus Burkholderia; species Burkholderia sp. BCC0419. The sequence goes on along the minus strand of NZ_CADESR010000001.1, from coordinate 2,262,214 downwards.
GCTCGGATGCGGCGGTGAAGCTGCCGGACTGGGCGACGGCGACGAAGCTGCGCAGCAACTCGGGCGGTAACGGACGCATTGCTAAATCCACTGAATCGGTTTCGACAACTTCATAAATGACCGGATTTTGCGGCGCTAGTATCGGATCACGCGCCAGTGCGGCCTCCGCGAACGGGGGGCACCGGACGCGTAGCCCGTGTCGTGCCGCCGATTGCATCGATCAGTCTAAGCCATCCGGCGTCCGGCCCGAAACCGCATCATCCCATCGACCCCGAGAACGCGCTCGCACGACGAGCCGCCGGGCCGCGGCGCCCCGCCGCAGGAGACGGACAGTCCGCCCGGGATCGGCGTGCGGGCCTGGCTCCCGCACGCGTCAGGCGCCCGTCACGAAGAGACTGGAGACGACTCATGATCATCTACGGAACCGCGCTGCTGGCGTTCTGCCACCTGGCCGGACTGTTTCTCGGCGACCTGCTCGGCAGCGCGATCGGCGTGAAGACCAACGTCGGCGGCGTCGGCATCGCGATGCTGCTGCTGATCTGCCTGCGCCTGTGGCTGCACCGGCGCGGCTGGCTGCCGAAGGAGACCGAGGCCGGCGTCGGTTTCTGGGGCGCGATGTACATTCCCGTCGTCGTCGCGATGGCCGCGAACCAGAACGTCGTCGCCGCGCTGAAGGGCGGCCCGGTCGCGCTGCTCGCCGCGGTCGGCGCGGTCGCGATCTGCGCATGCTGCATCGCGGTACTTGCGCGCACGGGGCGCGACGACACGGCCTTCGCGGGCGTGCCGCAATTCGAAGAACAGTAACGGAGGCCGCCATGCTGCAGATGCTCGAAAAAACCGTCGCCCACAACGGGCTCGTCGCGTCGTTCGCGCTGGTCGGCCTGATCATGTGGCTGTCGTCGATCGCGTCGCGCAAGCTCACGTTCGGCCGCGTGCACGGCTCGGCGATCGCGATCGTCATCGGCCTCGTGCTCGCCTACGTCGGCGGCGCATTCACCGGTGGCGAGAAGGGGCTGGCCGACGTCAAGCTGTTCGCCGGTATCGGCCTGATGGGCGGCGCGATGCTCCGCGATTTCGCGATCGTCGCGACCGCGTTCGAAGTGCAGCCGACCGAGGCGCGCAAGGCCGGGCTCGTCGGCGTCGTGTCGCTGCTGCTCGGCACCGTGCTGCCGTTCATCGTCGGCGCGTGCGTCGCGCGCGCGTTCGGCTATACCGACGCGGTCAGCATGACGACGATCGGCGCGGGCGCCGTCACCTACATCGTCGGCCCCGTCACGGGCGCGGCGATCGGCGCGAGCTCCGACGTGATCGCGCTCAGCATCGCGACGGGGCTCGTCAAGGCGATCATCGTGATGGTCGGCACGCCGGTCGCGGCCAACTTCATGGGCCTGAAGACGCCGCGCTCCGCGATGATCTTCGGCGGGCTGGCCGGCACCGTCAGCGGCGTGAGCGCGGGGCTCGCCGCGACCGACCGCCGGCTCGTGCCGTACGGCGCGCTGGTCGCGACGTTCCATACCGGCGTCGGCTGCCTGCTCGGGCCGTCGCTGCTGTTCTTCACGACGCGCGCGCTGGTCGGCGCGTAGGGCGATGCGACGCGGCCCGCGCGCGGGCCGTATCCATCGCGGCGTCCTCTGAGTCGCATTCGGCAACATCATCAATCGGCGGCGGCGCCAGGCTTAGAATGCCGCTGAACCATCGAAGCGGAGAACTGTTCATGACCGGATGGAATCACGCGCGGCAGGCGCGCGATGCACGCCTCGCGGCCGGCGCGGCTTACGCGCAGGGCAAGCGGGTCGATGCGCGCGACACCGTCGCGTTGCTCGAAGCGGTGCTGCGGCCCGGCGACCGCGTGTGCCTCGAAGGCGACAACCAGAAGCAGGCGGACCTGCTCGCGACGGCGCTCGCCGACGTCGACAGCGCGAAGATCCACGACCTGCACATGGTGCAGTCGGGCGTCGTGCTGCCCGAGCATCTCGACGTATTCGAGCGCGGCATCGCGAAGCGGCTCGACTTCGCGTATTCGGGCCCGCAGTCGCAGCGCATCGCGAAGCTGCTGTTCGGCGGCAAGATCGCGCTTGGCGCGGTGCATACCTATCTCGAACTGTTCGCCCGCTACTTCATCGACCTCACGCCGCAGGTCGCGCTGATCGCGGCCGTGAGCGCCGATCGCGACGGCAACCTGTACACCGGCCCGAACACCGAGGACACGCCGACCGTCGTCGAGGCCACCGCGTTCAAGGACGGCATCGTGATCGCGCAGGTCGACCGCATCGTCGACAAGGTGCCGCGCGTCGACATCCCCGGCGACCGCGTGCATTTCGTCGTCGAAGCCGGCCGGCCGTTCTATGTCGAGCCGCTGTTCACGCGCGATCCGGCCGCGATCACCGAAACGCAGATCCTCACCGCGATGCTCGCGATCAAAGGCATCTACGAGCCGTACGGCATCAAGCGCCTGAACCACGGGATCGGCTTCAACACGGCCGCGATCGAGCTGCTGCTGCCGACCTACGGCGCGAAGCTCGGGCTGAAGGGCAAGGTCTGCACGCACTGGGCGCTCAATCCGCACCCGACGCTGATTCCCGCGATCGAATCGGGATGGGTCGAGCAGATCCATTGCTTCGGCTCCGAAGTCGGGATGGACGACTACATCCGCGCGCGCTCCGACGTGTGGTTCACGGGCCCCGACGGGTCGCTGCGCTCGAATCGCGCGTTCTGCCAGACGGCCGGCCTCTATGCGTGCGACATGTTCATCGGCTCGACGCTGCAGATCGATCTGTCCGGCCATTCGTCGACGGTCACCGCCGAGCGCATCGCCGGCTTCGGCGGCGCACCGAACATGGGCAGCGACGCGCGCGGCCGGCGCCATCCGAGCGAGCCATGGCTGAAGGCCGGCGCGCAAGCCGACCCCGACACGCCGGCGGCGCTGCGGCGCGGCCGCAAGCTGGTCGTGCAGATCGGCGAGACGTTCGGCGACAAGAACGTGCCGATGTTCGTCGAGCAGCTCGACGCGCTGAAGCTCGCCGACAAGCTGCAGCTCGACCTCGCGCCGATCATGGTCTATGGCGACGACGTCACGCACATCGTCACCGAGGAAGGGATCGCGAACCTGCTGATGTGCCGCGACAAGGACGAACGCGAGCACGCGATCCGCGGCGTGGCCGGCTATACGGACGTCGGCCGCGGCCGCGATCGCAGGATGGTCGAGCGGCTGCGCGAGCGCGGCGTGATCCGCCGCCCGGAGGATCTCGGCATCGATCCGCTCGACGCCGATCGCCGCTGGCTCGCCGCGCGCTCGATCAAGGATCTGGTGCACTGGTCGGGCGGGCTCTATGCGCCGCCGGCCCGGTTCCGCAACTGGTGAGGAAGAGGGCATGGAACAGTTGAACTATCGCTTCACCGCGCGCGACCGCGCGAAGGGCGAGCAGGCCACGGCGCTCGTCGGCGTGGTCGCGTCCGGCAATCTCGAAGTGCTGGTCGAGCGCGTGCTGCCGGGCAACGAATGCGAGATCGACATCCGCACCGCGGCCGTCGGTTTCGGCGCGGTGTGGCAGGCGGTCGTGTCGGATTTCGTCGAGCGGCGCATGCCGGGCGGCCTGAAACTGTCGATCAACGACGGCGGCGCGCGCCCCGACATGGTGTCGCTGCGGCTCGCGCAGGCCGTGCGCGCGATCGAGGGAGACGCATGATGAGCGACGTGATTCACGACGCGCCGGCGTTCGTCGCGAACGCGGCGAGCTGGTACGAAGCGTCGGCGCGGCAGCGCATCGACGGGCTGCTCGACGCGGGCAGTTTCAGCGAATTCCTCGGGCCGGCCGAGCGCGTGACGAGCCCGCACCTGCCGCTGTTCGACCTGCCGCAGCAGTTCGACGACGGGATGGTGGTCGGCCACGGCCGGCTCGACGGCCGGCCGGTGCTGGTCGCCGCGCAGGAGGGCCGCTTCATGGGCGGCGCGTTCGGCGAAGTGCACGGCGCGAAGCTCACCGGCCTGCTGCGCGCCGCGCGCGAAGTCGGCAAGCCGGTGCTGATCCTGTTCGATACGGGCGGCGTGCGGTTGCAGGAAGCGAACGCGGGCGAGCTCGCGATCGCCGAGATCATGCGCGCGCTCGTCGACGCGCGTGCGGCCGGCGTGCCGGTGATCGGGCTGATCGGCGGGCGCGCGGGCTGCTATGGCGGCGGCGGGCTGCTCGCCGCGTGCTGCTCGGCGCTCGCGGTGTCGGAGCAGGGGCGCATCAGCGTGTCGGGCCCCGAAGTGATCGAGACCAATCGCGGCGTCGAGGAATTCGACTCGAAGGATCGCGCGCTGATCTGGCGCACGATGGGCGGCAAGCACCGGCGGCTGATCGGCGGCGCCGACCGCTATGTGGCCGACACGCCGGACGCGTTTCGCGCGGCCGCGCTCGAACTGATCGGCCGCGCGCCGGCGTTCGATGCAGCGATGCTGCGCGCGGAACAGGCGCGTCTCGAAGCGCGGGTCGAACGGTTCGGCGCCTGCAAGGACGCGCTCGACGTGTGGCGCATGCTCGGGGCCGACGCGCCGGAAGCGATTCCGGGCATGGCCGACGACGCGTTCGCGAAGCTCGCCGATCAACTGCAGGAGTCCCAGCATGACGCTCGATGAAGTACTGAACTCGCTGTTTCCCCGAGGCCATTCGATTGCGCGTAATGGCGGCCTGCTGACGGGCCACGCGGAACTGGCCGGCACGCGCGTCGACGTGATCGGTGTTGCCGACCGCTTGCCGTTCGGCATCGACGAGGCGCTGACGCTCGCGGCGCGCGTGCTCGACACGGTCGAGCGCGGCGGCGACACGCCGGTCCTCGTGCTGGTCGACAGCGACAGCCAGCGGATGAGCAAGCGCGACGAATTGCTCGGCCTGAACGAAGGGCTGTCGCATCTCGCGAAATGCCTGATGCACGCGGATCTCGCCGGACACCGGACGATCGGCGTGCTGTACGGCCACACGGCCGCCGGCGCATTCATCGCGACCGCGCTCGCGACGCGCACGCTGCTCGCGGTGCCGGGCGCCGAGCCGGAGGTGATGGACCTGCCGTCGATGTCGCGCGTGACCAAGCTGCCGATCGACGTGCTGAAGGAGATGGCGCGTTCGACGCCGGTGTTCGCGCCGGGGCTCGACAATCTCGTGAAGATGGGCGCCGTCGACGCCGTGCTCGATCCGTCCCGCGCGCTCGACGCGCAGGTCGGCGAATGGCTCGGCAAGCCGGCCGAGCGCATCGACCGGCGCGCGGCGCGCGGCCGGCCGGTCGCGACCGACGTCGCCGGCCGCGTCGAGGCACTCGCGCGTGCCGCACGCTGATCTGCCGCTGCGCCGCCACACGCTCGTCACGCTGACGGCGGCCGGGTGGGGCGCGGCATTCGCCCGCGACCCCGCGCTCGCGGGCGATCCGCTCGTGCGGGAATGGGCCGAACGCGGCTGGCCGCTGATCGTGCGTCGCGCGTCGCCGGATGAAGCCGATGCCGGCCGCGTGCCGCTCGGCCTGCCGCTGCCGCCGTCGGCGGGCAAGCGGCGCATCGCGCTGAACGTGGCCGCCGACGCGCTCGCGACGGTCGGCCCGCTGCCGACCTTGACGGACGTGCTCGCCGCCGCGCCCGCGGCATGGCAGGCGCCGTTGCGCGAGCTCGATGCGCTCGGCGCGCGCTGCGGCGTGCAGGGTCGCGTGTTCGGCAGTCTCGCGTGGCAGGCGCTGACGGGCGAGTCATATCTGAGCGCATCGTCCGATCTCGACATCGTGTTTCCGCTGCCGGACGCCGCGTCGCTTGCGCCGCTGCTCGACGGTCTCGCGGCGATCGACGCGCGCGCGCCGATGCGCATCGACGGCGAACTGCTGCGCGACGACGGCGCGGGCGTCAACTGGCGCGAGCTGCATGCGCGGTTGCCCGAAATCGCGGTGAAGACCGCGATCGCCGTCGAACTGATGCGCGCCGATGCATTCGCCGGAGGCACGCGATGAACGCACGGGTTGCCTGCCGCGTAGCGGCGCCGTCCGATGCCGAGCGCATCGCTGCGCTGGCCGAGCACAGCCTCGTGCTCGAGATCGACACCTATCCGAAGCCGGGCCTCGTCAGTCACGTCGATACCGGCAGTCACGCGGACATGGATGCGGCGACGTTCGCGCGTAGCGCGGCCGTGCTGCGGCCGTACTTCGCGGAACTCGCCGACGCGGGCGCGCGCGACGCCGATATGGCCGTGCTGCGCAAGATCGGCCTGCGCGCGGAACACGCAATGCTCGCCGCGACCGGCGGCGTCAATACGCATCGCGGCGCGATCTTCGGGCTCGGGCTGCTGTGCGCGGCCGCCGGCCGGCGCGCGCTGCCGGGCGCGATGCCGGCCGGGACGACGCTCGGTGCGTTCGTGTCCCGCCGCTGGGGCGTCGAGATCCTCGGCGGCCCGCGTTTGCCGGACAGTCATGGCGAGCGCGCCAGCCGCCGCTACGGTGTCGGCGGTGCGCGTCGCGAGGCGGCCGACGGCTTCCCGACCGTGTACGCGGTCGGACTGCCCGCGCTGCGCCGCGCCCAGCGCGACCTGCCGGGCGATCCGGAAGCCGCACGCGTCGCCGCGTGCTTCGCGCTGATCGCCGCGCTCGACGACACGAATCTGCTGCACCGGGGCGGGCAGGACGGCCTCGATTTCGCCCGTGCGACCGCCCGCGCGTTCGTCGCGCGCGGCGGCGTGCGGGCGCGCGACTGGCGGCTGCGCGCGGCGGCCGCGCATCGTGCGTTCGTCGCGCGCCGGCTGAGCCCGGGCGGCGCGGCCGACCTGCTCGCGATGAGCGTATTCGTCGATGCGCTCGAAGCCGAAGGGCACGCGCGATGACGCTGGCCATCCTGTGCTCGGGGCAAGGCGCGCAACGCGCCGACATGTTCGACCTGACCGGGTCGGCGCCGCGGGCCGACGCACTGTTCGCGCATGCGGGCCGGCTGCTCGGCGACGATCCGCGCGCGTGGGTCCGGCAGGCCGGGCCCGACGCGCTGCGGGAAAACCGTGCCGCGCAGATCCTCTGCACGGTCCAGGCGCTCGCGGCGGCCGCGCTGCTCGACACGGTGTGGCCGCGCCGGCGCTGCGTCGCGGGCTACAGCGTCGGGGAGGTCGGCTCGTGGAGCGTCGCGGGGATGATCGACCCGCACGCTGCGCTCGACCTGGCCGCCGCGCGTGCACGCGAGATGGATGCCGCGAGCGGCGGCGACGAGCGGATGGTGTTCGTGCGCGGCCTGACGCGCGCGCAACTCGCGCAGCTGTGCGACGGTCGCGACGCGGCCATCGCGATCGCGAACCCTGGCGATGCGTTCGTGGTCGCGGGGCGGCACGCCGATGTCGATGCCGTGGCCGACGACGCGGCGCGCGCCGGCGCGCTGCGCGTCGCGCCCGTCTGCGTGCGGATCGCGTCGCACACGCGCCGGCTGGCGGCGGCCGTGCCGGCATTCCGCGCGACGCTGGCCGCGACGCGCGTGCGCCGGCCGTTGCCCGGCACGCGGCTGTTCTCGGGGATCGACGGCGCGTCGGTGCTCGATGTCGACACGGGCCTCGACAAGCTCGCGCGGCAGATCGCCGAGCCGGTCGAGTGGGCGGCCTGTCTTGCCGCGTGCGTGGAGGCCGGCGCAACCGCGTTTCTCGAACTCGGCCCCGGGCGCGCGCTGGCCGAGATGGCGGGCGGCGCGTATCCCGCGCTGCCGGCGCGCAGCCTCGCGGATTTCCGTTCCGTCGACGGCGTGACGAGCTGGCTCGCGCGCGTCGCGGCCGGCTGATCGGCGGGTTGAAACCCGGCTTGAAACACAGCCGCCGCGCACCGGTTTCGCACTGTGTGTTGCGCCGGCGCAGCAGCGTCGCAGCCGCCCCTTGCCACGCGAATTGGCGTCGCTACAATGGCGCCCGCCATGAGACCAGCCGCCTTCCTGCTCGCCGCGTTCTGCTGCGCGACGAGCGTCCACGCCAGCCAGATTCCGTCCGACGCCGCATCGGTCGGCACGTACTTTTCGTATGACAACGCGGCGGCCGACGCGACCGTCGATCTGATCGAACAGGCGCAGCGCCGCGTGCTGCTGGCCGGCTATACGCAGGTGCAGCCGGCTGTCGCGAGCGCGCTGCGCGCGGCCCGCGCACGCGGGATCGAGGTGCGCGTCGTGCTGGTGCGCCCGCCGCGTGCGGGCAGGTACAGCGGCGCCGGCTATCTGAAATCCGCGGGCATTGACGTCGCGATCGATTCGCGGCACGGCGGCCCCGCGTCGCGCTTCGTGATCGTCGACGACAGCGTCGCGCTGACGACGCTGTCCGACGGCGCGGCCGAGCACGCCGACACGGTGAACGTGTTCCGGCGCGCGCCCGAACTCGCGCAGTCCTACGCGCAGTCGTTCTGGCGGCTGTACCGGCAGGCTGGCGGCCTCTGACCCTTTGCTTCGGCGCATCGCGCGCCGGTGTGACCCTGCTTGCATCGGCGCGAGCGATGAACCATCCTCGTTGACAGGTGCCGGCGCGGCTTTCGCGCAGTCGGCGCAACGGCAGGGAGCCGATCGTGACCGAAAGCAGTTTTGCCGATCGCGCCGATGCCGGCCGGCAGCTGGCCGACGCGTTGCGCGAATACGCGGGGCGAAGCGATGTGGTCGTGCTCGCGCTGCCGCGCGGCGGCGTGCCCGTCGCGTATCCGGTCGCGTGCGCGCTGCGCGCGCCGCTCGACGTGCTGGTCGTGCGCAAGCTCGGCGTGCCGTTCGACCCGGAGCTCGCGATGGGCGCGATCGCGACCGGCGGCGCGACGCATCTGCAGCGGTCGGTGATCCGCACGATGGGCGTATCGGATGCGCAACTCGCCGACGTGATCGCGCGCGAGACGGCCGAACTGCAACGCCGCGAAGCGCTGTACCGCGGCGCGGCGCCGCCGCTGGCGGTGGACGGACGCATCGTGATCGTCGTCGACGACGGTATCGCGACCGGTGCGTCGATGCGCGTCGCGCTGCAGGCGTTGCGCGAGCGCCACCCGGCGCGCATCGTCGCGGCGGTGCCGGTCGCGCCGGCGGGCGCGGCGCACGTGTTCGACGGCCTGGCGGACGCGTTCGTCACGGTGTCGCAGCCGCTGCGGTTGTTCGGAATCAGCCAGTTCTACACGCGCTTCGAGCAGACGAGCGACGATGAAGTGCGCGCGCTGCTCGACGCGGCGCGCCCCTGACGCGTCGTCACGCTCACTGAATCCGGCGCGGGCGCGGTCGGCCGGCTTCCGCCAGCGCGAACACATGCTGTAGCGCCGGATGGACGTTGCCGTGCCAGCGTGGCCCCGTAAACAATCCGTAGTGGTCGCAATCGTCGATATCGACGCGATGGTGCTCGTCGGCCGAGAGGCCGCTGCACAGGTCGAGCGCCGCATGCGTCTGGCCGGCGCCCGTGACCGTGTCGCGGGCGCCTTCGACGGTCAGCAGCGCGACGTCGCGCAGCGCGGCCGGTTCGACGGGCCGGCCGTGCACGCGCCACGCGCCGGTCGCGAGCAGCATGCGCTGGAACACGACGTCGACCGTGTCGAGAAAATAGTCGGCCGGCATGTCGAGCAGCGCGGTGTATTCGCGCAGCGCCCGCCGGGCGTCGGCGAGCCCGGTCATGTCGAAGCGGGAAGCTGCCAGCGCGTAGGTTTCGATCAGCGTCAGGAAGCGTTGCGGATACAGGAGCGCGATCTCGCCCTGTTGCAGATAGGTCGGGAACACGTGGCGGCCATGCCCCGTGAAACCGGGCGGCACGATGTCGATCAGGTGGCGCCGGCACCAGTCGAGCGAATGGGCGGCGGCCGCAGCGCCGAGCGCGCTCGGGTTCAGGCGTGCGTCGAGCGGGCCGCCGATCAGCGTGATACTCGCGGGCGGCGCGAGGCCGCGCGCGGCACGCAGCGCGAGTGCGCCGAGCGCCGGCACGGTGGCCTGGCACACGGCGACGACGTGCAGCGGCCGACCGTCGCGCTGGAGGGTGTCGACGAAGCCGTCGAGCATCGCGACGTACTCGTCGAGCCCGAAACGGCCTGCCGCGAGCGGCACGTCGCGCGCATTGCGCCAGTCGGTCACGCAGACGTCGCCATCGGCGAGCAGCGTTTCGGCGGTTTCCCGCATCATCACGGCCGCATGCCCGACGAGCGGCGCGCACAGCAGCACCGTGCGGCGCGCGTCGGCGTGCGCGAAGCGCCGCAAGTCGCAAAACGGCGTGTGCGCGACGACCTGCTCGTCGACGGCCGGCCACGCGAGGTCGAAGCCCGGCGGCGCGGCCTGCGGCCCGAGCAGCGGTTCGAACAGGTCGTCGTAGCACGACGACGCGGCATGCGGCAGCGACGCCGCGGGCCATGCATCGAACGCGTATCGCGTCGCCGCGCGCCATGCGCGCATCCATTCCCGCTGCTGCTCGACGACGGCATACCACATGGCGGACCCTGGGGCGGAAGGAGCGTGAACCTGCATTATGGTCACAGTGGACGGGCAGTGCGAGCCCGATGCGCGGCTGGCTGATGCGCGTCAAGCGCACCGGCGCGCTAGGCGCTGCCGCGCGCCGTTGCTACAGTCGTCGGTCCCATTCCCGCGAGGCGGAGCGTTTGCGATGAAGCTGATCGGCTTGCTGGATTCCCCGTTCGTGCGCCGCGTCGCCATTTCGGCGAAGCCGCTCGACCTGCCGTTCGAACACGAGTCGATCTCGGTGTTTCGTCATGTCGAGCAGTTCAGGACGGTCAACCCGGTCGCCAAGGCGCCGACGCTCGTGACCGACGGCGGCGCCGGACGGTCGCACCCCGCTGTTGGCCGCCGCGCGGCCTTGTCCGGCAAGCCGCTGCCGATTGTTCTCGGCGGCTGACAAGTGACTTCGCATTCGCGCTGTTTATCCGGACGCGACCGATCCCTAGAATCCACTCCATCAAATTACGCATTGCCAGATGGAGCCGATGATGAAAGCCCTGATCGAATCGAGCCTGTACCACCCGTCCGTCGTGTTGCCGCTTGCCGCGCTGGCGCAGCTGATGGTCGAGCGCGATTTCAATCTCGGCCAGGTCGGGCTGATCGTCGCGGCGCGCGGCGCGCAGGCGGCCGTGTCGCGGTCGCGCGCGCTGATCTTCTGCCGTCACGGCGAAGCGCACGCATGAGCACGTTCGCGGCACGCGGATGAAAAAAAGCCCGGCCGGCGCAAGCCGGTCGGGCGGATCGGGTTCGATCGGGCCCCGGCTTCGGCCGGGGCTTTTTCATTGAGCGACGCTCACGCGCGGGCGGGAGTCGCGACGCCGTAGATTTCCGATTCGTCGTCCTCCTCGCGCAACTGGCGCGCGAGCTGGTGCGCTTCGCGGCGCGTCGCGACGGCCGGCGGCGAACCCTTCAGCGGCTGGCGCGCGGTTTCGGCGAGCGCGACGACCGACACGATGCCGATCAGCGCAGCGCCCATCATGTAGTACGCGGGCATCATCAGGTTGTGCGTGACGTCGACGAGCCATGCGGTCACCAGCGGCGTCGTGCCGCCGAACAGCGACACCGACACGTTGAAGCCGATCGCGAGCGCGCCGTACCGGATCTCGGTCGGGAACAGCGCGGGCAGCGCCGACGGCATCACGCCGGTGAAGCACGACAGCAGCACGCCGAGGATCAGCAGGCCGCTGAACACCGACGCCGTGGTGCCCGCATGGATCAGCATCAGCGACGGGATCGACAGCACCAGCAGGCCGACGCAGCCGGCGAGCATCACCGGCTTGCGGCCGACCTTGTCCGACAGGCGGCCGGCGTACAGCGTCATCGGCATCATCAGCACCATCACGATCAGCACCAGCACGAGGCTGTGCGATTCGTCGAAATGCAGCGTCGACGACATGAAGCTCGGCAGGTACGACAGCACCATGTAGTCGGTCACGTTGAAGATCAGCACGAGGCCGACGCACAGCAGCAGCGCACGCCAGTTGCGCAGCAGCGTTTCGCGGAAGCGCGCCTTCGGCACGGCCTTGTCCTGCGCTTCGCGCTCTTCGGCCTGGCGCTTGAACGCGGGCGTTTCCTCGAGCTTCATCCGGATGTAGAGACCGATCAGGCCGAGCGGGCCGGCGATCAGGAACGGCACGCGCCAGCCCCATGACAGCAGCGCTTCCTGCGACAGCGACGCGGTGAGCAGCGCGACGACGCCCGCGCCCAGCACATAGCCGATCAGCGTGCCGAACTCGAGGAAGCTACCCATGAAGCCGCGACGCTTGTCGGTCGAGAACTCGGCGATGAAGGTGGCCGCGCCGCCGTATTCGCCGCCGGTCGAGAAGCCCTGCACGAGGCGGGCGACGAGCAGCAGGATCGGGGCCATGATGCCGATCGACGCATAACTCGGGATCAGGCCGATCGCGAAGGTGCCGACGGCCATCAGGATCATCGTCGCGGCGAGCACGCGCTGGCGGCCGATGCGGTCGCCGAGCGGGCCGAACACCATGCCGCCGAGCGGGCGCACGAGGAACGCGGCCGCGAACGTGCCGAAGGTCGCGAGCAGCTGCGCGGACGGGCTGCTGGACGGGAAGAACACCTTGCCGAGGGTGACGGCGATATAGCTGTAGACGCCGAAGTCGAACCATTCCATCGCGTTGCCGATGGCCATCGCGCTGACGGCGCGCTTGAGCAGGCCCTGGTCGACGACGGTGATGTCGTCCACGGCGAGCGGGGCTTCGCCGGACGACGAAGCGGAGGAAGAGACAGCGGTCGGGCTGACGTGTGTTGCGGTCAAGGTCATGCACTCCTTTGACAGCGCCGGAACGGGCGGGCCGTCCGACACGGTTTGCCGGCGAGCGCGGTGTCGCGTGCTGCGCGTCGGGGCAGACCATTAAGCACTTACTGCACAAAGGGCAGCAAAGGGCCAAGGGGCTGCTTCGACGCGGGCCCGATGGGCCGTCGCGACTGTGCGCTCATGAAGAATGGGCCGCGTGATGCTGGCGGCAGATGCCGGTGCGGACGATGGGTCCGGCGTTCCGGCAACGCCCCGGAGGGGCAACGAAACGAGAAAAGCGGGCCTGTCGGGCGGGCTTTCCTGTGGGTGCAATTTCGATCGAGGCACCGGCCCGCAGCGTGCGGACGGACTTCTCTCAAAATCGAAAAGACAGATATTGAATGTTGAAACAGGCGACATGATAGCACGATGACGGATGATCGTGCAAATTGCCGGGGATCGCCCGCCTGGCGGGGCATCCGGCGCGGCCCGCTCGGGTATGATCGGCGGCGCGCGGCGCGGCCGTGCCGCCCGCCGCGACGGGGCGGAATTCGCGAGGAACCGGATGACCGAACTGATGAGGATCGCGGCGCTGTTCGCCGCTACCGCGCTGGCCGAAATCGTCGGCTGCTACCTGCCGTGGCTCGTGCTGAAGGCCGGGCGCCCGGCCTGGCTGCTGGTGCCGGCCGTGCTGTCGCTCGCGCTGTTCGCGTGGCTGCTGACGCTGCACCCGAGTGCGGCGGGGCGCACTTATGCCGCGTACGGCGGCGTGTACATCGCGGTGGCGCTGATCTGGCTGCGGGTGGTCGACGGCGTCGCGCTGACCCGCTGGGACGTGGCCGGCGCGGTGCTCGCGCTCGGCGGGATGGCCGTCATCGCGCTGCAGCCGCGCGCATGAGCGCGGCCGCGGCGCGGGCCGCGTGCATCAGGCTGCTTCGGCGGTATCCGTATCGGCGGACTGGCGCCACACGCAGGTGCCCTTGACCGACTTGTCGAGCTCGTCGAGCTGCGCCTGGTGCGCGGCAAGCTCGTCGTCGCTCGCCGCCACCACGGTCAGGTCGAGCGCGGCGAGCGACACGCGCTGGCCGTTCCCGGCGCCGCCGTCGGCGCCCGCGTCGTCGAGCATGTCGATCACGAGGCTGTCCTGGCCGCGCGTCATCGCGAGATACACCTCGGCGAGCAGCTCCGAGTCGAGCAGTGCGCCATGCAGCGTGCGGTGCGCGTTGCTGATGCCGAAGCGGTCGCACAGCGCGTCGAGCGAATTGCGCTTGCCGGGGAACATCTGCTTGGCCTGCACCAGCGTGTCGATCACGCCGCCGCAATGCTCGGTGAACGGCGGCAGGCCGAGCCGCACGAATTCGGCGTCGAGAAAGCCAAGGTCGAACGGCGCGTTGTGGATGATCAGCTCGGCGTCCTTCACGAAGTCGAGGATCTGGTGGGCGACTTCCGCGAATTTCGGCTTGTCGCTGAGGAATTCGGTCGTGAGGCCGTGCACCGCCAGTGCGCCCGGATCGCTGTCGCGTTCGGGGTTCACGTAGAAGTGCAGGTTGTTGCCGGTGAGCCGCCGGTTCAGCAGCTCGACGCAGCCGATTTCGATGAGGCGGTCGCCCGTGCGGGCGTTCAGGCCGGTGGTTTCGGTATCGAGAATGATCTGGCGCATGTCGGGAAAAGCAAGGAAAACAGGAGAGGGCGGCCGGCGTTCAGGCGGCCAGCGATTCGACGCCGCGGTTCGCGAGCGCGTCCGCACGCTCGTTCTCGGGATGGCCCGCGTGGCCCTTGACCCAGCGCCACTCGATCTCGTGCTGCACGACGAGCGCGTCGAGCCGCTTCCACAGGTCGGCGTTCTTCACCGGTGTCTTCGCCGCGGTGACCCAGCCTTTCTTCTTCCACCCGTGGATCCACTCGCTGATGCCCTTCTGCACGTATTGCGAGTCGGTATGCACGATCACGCGGCACGGCCGCTTCAGCGCTTCGAGCGCGGCGATCACGCCCATCAGCTCCATGCGGTTGTTGGTCGTGTTCGGCTCGCCGCCGAACAGTTCCTTTTCCTGATCGCCGTAGCGCAGCAGTGCGCCCCAGCCGCCGGGGCCGGGGTTGCCCTTGCAGGCGCCGTCGGTATAGATGTCGATGGTGTCGGTTGTCATGAACGTTCTTGGTGGGTGGTCGGGGAGGCCGCCGGCGTCAGGCCCGGCGCGAGCACGGGCTTCTTCATCTTGATCGGGCCGACGAGGCGCATGCCGCGCACGCGCTTGACGGCCGTCACCATGTAGACGGCGCCGAAGATCGGCCACCAGCGGTCGCCGGCGGCCTCCATGAAGCCGTAGCGGGCCAGCCACTGGTCGGTGGCGAGCGGCGGCCGGTAGCAGCCGAAGCGGCCGCGTTCGAGGTCGAAACCGAGCAGCTTGATCCAGTCCTTGAGCCGGATGAACGCGATCTGGTCGCGCGTGGCCGGCACGAACGGGCGGTTCGCCATGCGCCCGAACGACTGCCGCATGCCCCACAGGCTGAGCGAGTTGAAGCCGGTGATCACGAGCTGGCCTTCCGGCATCAGCACGCGCTCGGCCTCGCGCAGCAGGCGGTGCGGGTCGGACGTGAATTCGAGCGTGTGCGGCATCACGATCAGGTCGACGCTCTGCGATTCGAACGGCAGGTCGAGCAGGTCGCACCAGGTCGTGCTGCGATCGGCGGGCGCATGGGCCGCCGCGTGCGCTTCGCGCGCCCACGGATACTGATACGGCGCGCTCGCGCCGCTCGCCGGGTCGAGCACGAGGCCGCGATACGGCATGCGGTTCTCGCGCAGCGCATCGAGCTGCGGCAGGCCGAGCTGCAGCGCGTGAAAGCCGAAGACGTCGGACACGATCCGGTCGAGCTGCGCCTGCTCCCAGCCCAGCACGTAGCGGCCGGGCGGCGAGTCGGTCCAGGCGGGCCAGTCTATAATTTGTGGATCGGACATAACGATGATTGCGCGCCCATGAACGAGCTGGAATACGTGCCGGTACCGGCATTCGAAGACAACTATATCTGGCTCGTCTCGGACGGCCGCGATGCGATCGCCGTCGACCCGGGTGAAGCCGCGCCCGTACGCCGGGTTCTTGCCGAACGAGGCTGGCGGTTGACCGCTATTTTACTCACGCACCACCATGCCGACCACGTTGGCGGTGTCGAGGCGCTGCGGAATGGCCAACCGGACGATGCTCCGCTCCCTGTTTACGGCCCCGTGGCCGAAGCGATCGGCGTGGTCACGCGGCCGCTTTCGGGCGGCGATCGCGTGACGCTCGACGCGCCGGCCGTCGCATTCGACGTGCTCGACGTGCCGGGTCACACGCGTGGCCACATTGCGTATTTTCAGGCGGCCGGCCAAGGCGCGGCCAGTCAAGGCACGGCCGGCCAAGGCGCGGCCGGGCAGGGCAACGCGGTGCCGCACGTGTTCTGCGGCGACACGCTGTTCTCGTGCGGCTGCGGGCGCCTGTTCGAAGGCACGCCCGCGCAGATGCTCGCGTCGCTCGACGCGCTCGCGGCGCTGCCGGGCGACACCCGCGTGCATTGTGCACACGAATACACGCTGTCGAACATCCGCTTCGCGCTCGCGTGCGAGCCCGGCAATGCGGCGCTGGCCGCGTGGCGCGACGACGCGCAGGCGCTGCGTGCGCGCGGCGTGCCGACGCTGCCCACTACGATCGCGCACGAGCGTGCCGTCAACCCGTTCATGCGGGCGGACAGCGCGGCGATCCACGCGACGCTCGCGGCCGAGCTGCACGAAACGGTGACGGATCGTCTGGCGGCATTCACGCTGATGCGCGAATGGAAAAACCGGTTCCGATGACGTTTTCCGGAGGACTCCAAAGCTCAAGCGGTGTCTGTAAAAATTGCTCCAAATGTAGGATTTCGCTGAGTTTTCGGTGTTTTTATTGACGTGAAGCACGCACTTCCGTAGTATCGCCTGCAATTTCCAGCCGTCGGAAGCCGAGATTTTCATGCGACTTATATTGAGTGCGATGGTGGTGCTGCTACTCGCCGCTTGTGCGAGCCAGCCCCCTGTCGCCAACAACGCCGCCGATTCGCAGGCGACGTCCAACTACCTCCGTAAATCAGCCACCGCCAAAGAAACTGTCGACGTCGACAAGCAATCCGTCGGCGACCTGACCAGTGCAGACTCCGATCTCTGGGCGCGCATCCGCCGCGGCTTCCAGATGCCCGACCTGCAGAGCGATCTCGTCGACATGCAGACGACCTGGTATACGCAGCGGCCCGATTACGTGCAGCGCATGACCGAGCGCTCGCAGAAGTACCTGTATCACATCGTCGAGGAGCTCGAGGCGCGTCACATGCCGACCGAGCTCGCGCTGCTGCCGTTCATCGAGTCCGCGTACAACCCGCAGGCGCTGTCGGTCGCGAAAGCGGCCGGCATGTGGCAGTTCATGCCCGGCACCGGCCGCACGTACAACCTGAAGCGCAACATGTGGCAGGACGAGCGCCGTGACGTGCTCGCGTCGACGAGCGCCGCGCTCGACTACCTGTCCCGCCTGCACGACATGTTCGGCGACTGGTATCTGGCGCTGGCCGCGTACAACTGGGGCGAAGGCAACGTGCAGCGCGCGATCGCGCGCAACCAGGCGGCCGGCCTGCCGACCGACTACCAGAACCTGCGGATGCCGAACGAGACGCGCAACTATGTGCCGAAGCTGCAGGCGGTGAAGAACATCATCGCGAGCCCGCAGCAGTACGGCCTGGCGCTGCCGGATATCCCGAACCACCCGTATTTCGTGACGGTCACGACGTCGCGCGACATCGACGTGGCGGTGGCCGCGAAGCTCGCGAACCTGCCGCTCGACGAGTTCCGCTCGCTGAACCCATCGTTCTCGAAGCCCGTGATCCTCGGCGCGACCGAGCCGCAGATCCTGCTGCCGTTCGACAACGCGTCCGCGTTCGAGAAGAGCCTGAAAGCCTACAACGGCCAGCTGTCGTCGTGGACCACCTACACGGTCAGCGAGCGCGCACGCCCGGCCGCGATCGCCGAGAAGATCGGCGTCGACGCCGATACGCTGATGTCGGTCAACAAGATTCCGGCCGGCATGCGCCTGAAGCCGGGTTCGACGATCGTCGTGCCGCGCGGCGATGACGACGACGAGGACATCAGCGCCGACGTCGCCGAAAACGGTGCGCTCGCGATGGAGCCGGATGTCCCCGATACGCGCAAGATGCTGATCCGCGTACGCCGCAAGCAGTCGATGGCGGCGCTCGCCGGCCGCTACGGCGTGTCGGTCGGCCAGTTGAAGGCATGGAACCGCACGCATCGCGATCTCGTGATGCCGGGCCAGGCGCTCGTGCTGCACGTGCCGGTCGGCCGCGCGGTGCCGGCGGAACCCGGTCCGGAGCGGATCGCGACGTCGACGGGCGGTGCGCACATCGAGCGCGCGAGCCTGGCGGTGGGCAGCAAGTCGCACGGCAGCAAGCGCGGCGCCGCCAAGTCGTCGGCGAAGGCCGCTCCCGCGAAAGCCGCGCCGGCCAAGGCCGCCGCGCACAAGGGCAAGAAGAAGTAAGCGCGGCTGGCGCGCGCAGCGTCGCGGCCGGTGAGGCCCGTACGATTGCGCTATCATCCGACGAATTCGACGAAACGCCGTCACCGAGGTGACGGCGTTTTCGTTTGTGCGCGGCGCTGCGTCGCGCGTCTTCATATGACAAGGGGAAGCGATGTCGTCGGCGCAGGTGAGGGTGCTCGCGCTGTTTTCGGTCGGGTATTTCGTGTCGTACGTGTTTCGCGGCGTCAATCTGGGCTTCGCGCCGTTCGTCACACATGAGCTCGGACTGTCGGCCGCCGATCTCGGCCTGCTCACCAGCCTCTATTTCCTTGGCTTCGCGGGGGCGCAGATTCCGGCCGGCGTGATGCTCGACCACTTCGGCCCGCGCCGCGTGACGGCCGGCATGCTGTTGTTCGCGGCGGCCGGCGCGGCCGTGTTCGGCGCGGCGCACGGCATCGGCACGATGATGGTCGGCCGGCTGCTGATCGGCGTCGGCGTATCGGTGTGTCTCGGCGCGGCGTTCAAGGCGCTCGCGCAGCATTTCCCGGTCGGCCGGCTGCCGCTCGTCAACGGTCTCGTGATGGCCGTGGGCGGCCTCGGCGGCGTGATGGTCGGCTCGCCGCTGACCTGGCTGCTCGGCTGGGCGAGCTGGCGCGCGATCTGTTTCGGCCTCGCGGTGCTGACGGTGGTCGTCGCGGCATCGATCGGCTTCGGCGCGCCCGACGCGCAGCAGGCGCGCCACCAGGGCGGGCTCGTCAGCCAGTTCAAGGGTACGTGGCACATCCTGGGCAGCCGCGCGTTCTGGAAGATCGCGTCGTTCTCCGTCGTCACGCAGGGCGTGTTCTATGCGATGCAGTCGTTATGGGTGGGGCCGTATCTGCGCGATGTCGGCGGGTTCGACGCGTCGCATGCCGCGCGCCTCGTGTCGGTGCTCGGCTTCGCGATGATGGCCGGCTGCGTCGGCTTCGGCGCGGCGGCGCGCGTGCTCGAGCGGCGCGGCGTGTCGGTCTACGCAACGTGCGGTATCGGCATGGCGCTGTTCGTCGCGACGCAGCTCGCGATCGTCGCGCGCGTGCCGTTGCCGCCGGCCGTGCTGTGGGCCGCCTACGGGATGTTCGGCGGCGTGGGCATCCTGACCTACGCGGTGATGGTCGGCCACTTTCCCGTCCATCTGATCGGCCGCGCGAACACGACGCTCACGCTCGTGATCTTCCTGCTGATCTTCGCGTTCCAGATCGGCGTCGGCGCCGTGCTGTCGCACTGGCCGGCGGTCGACGGCCGTTATCCGGCGGCCGCGCACTTCACCGCGTGGGGCGTGCTGCTCGCGCTGCAGCTCGCGAGCGCGGTCTGGTACGTGTGGCCCGCGCGCGCCGCTGGCCAAGCGCACTGATCCGGCGGTACGCTGATGGGTAAGGCGGTCGCGGAAACGGGGCCGCAGCACGTCGCGCTGCGCCGCCGGGCGCGGCGCGCGCATGATCGGACGGCCATATCAATTGAAGATAGGCCCATTTTCAGGCTATAATTTGAAAGTTTGTGCTGATCAACCTCGCACCCTAGCGCCTACCTCATTCATCCCGTTCATCCGCCGCACGCCGCCTGCCGGGCGATGCCGCGAAGCCTCGTGCGCCACGCGCCGGCTTCGCGTCTCGACAACGCAGGCCGCGTCCAGCTAGCGACCACGCGCGCCCACGCAGCGCGGCGCTCGCGCGGCAGGGTAAACAGGTCGGCAGCAGGGTGTTCCCCAAGGAGCCTCCCGTGTTGCCGTCTTTTTCTCCCGCCTTGCTTGCACTCGCCGACGGCACGGTCTTTCGTGGTTATTCGATCGGGGCCGAAGGCCATACGATCGGCGAAGTCGTGTTCAATACCGCGATCACCGGCTATCAGGAAATCCTGACTGATCCGAGCTACTCGCGCCAGATCGTCACGCTCACCTATCCGCATATCGGCAACGTCGGCGTCAACGCCGAAGACGTCGAAGCCACGAAAGTCCATGCCGCCGGCCTGATCATCCGCGATCTGCCGACGCTCGCGTCGAACTTCCGGATGGACCGCACGCTCGGCGACTACCTGCGCGACGAAGGCGTCGTCGCGATCGCCGGCATCGACACCCGCAAGCTGACCCGCATCCTGCGCGACAAGGGCGCGCAGAGCGGCTGCATCCTGGCGGGCTCCGACGACGAGGCGAAGGCGATCGAGCTCGCGCGCTCGTTCGAGGGCCTCGCCGGCATGGATCTCGCGAAGGTCGTGTCGACCACCAAGCCGTTCGAATGGAAGCAGACGGAATGGCGTCTCGAAGGCGGCTACGGCATGCAGGAATCGCCGAAGTACCGCGTCGTCGCGTACGACTTCGGCGTCAAGTACAACATCCTGCGCATGCTCGCGGAGCGCGGCTGCCACGTGACGGTGCTGCCGGCTCAAGCCAGTGCGGAAGATGCGCTCGCGCTGAATCCGGACGGCGTCTTCCTGTCGAACGGCCCCGGCGATCCGGAGCCGTGCGATTACGCGATCGCGGCCACGAAGGCATTCATCGAGCGCGGCGTGCCGACCTTCGGCATCTGCCTCGGCCACCAGATCATGGGCCTCGCGGTCGGCGCGAAGACGCTGAAGATGAAGACGGGCCACCACGGCGCGAACCATCCGGTGAAGGATCTCGGCGACGGCCGTGTCGTGATCACGTCGCAGAACCACGGCTTCGCGGTCGACGCCGATTCGCTGCCGGCCAACGCGCGCGTGACGCACGTGTCGCTGTTCGACGGCACGCTGCAGGGCTTCGAGCTGACCGACAAGCCGGCGTTCTGCTTCCAGGGCCACCCGGAAGCGTCGCCCGGCCCGCACGACATCGGCTACCTGTTCGACCGTTTCACCGCGCTGATGGACGCGGCGAAGCAGCGCACCGCTTAACGTCATCGACGCAACCGAAGGACGGGAGATTCACATCATGTTCGGCCACGCACTCGGCATCACGGATATCTGGACCTACGTGTTCGGCGTGATCTTCATCATCCTGCTGCCGGGGCCGAACTCGATGTACGTGCTGTCGCTCGCCGCGCAGCGCGGCGTGAAGGCCGGCTATCGCGCGGCCTGCGGCGTGTTCGTCGGCGATACCGTGCTGATGGTGCTGTCGGCTGCGGGCGTCGCGTCGCTGCTGAAGGCGAACCCGCTGCTGTTCTCCGTCGTCAAGTACGGCGGCGCCGCGTACCTGCTGTACATCGGCACCGGGATGCTGCGCAGCGCGTGGAGCAAGTTGCGTGCGCGCGGCGATGCGCCGGTCGAGGCGCCGCAGGCGGTCGACGGCGAGCGGTCTTTCGACAAGCCGTTCCGGAAAGCGCTGATCGTGAGCCTGCTGAATCCGAAGGCGATCCTGTTCTTCATCTCGTTCTTCATCCAGTTCGTCGACCCGGCATTCCCGCATCCCGCGCTGTCGTTCGTCGTGCTCGGGGCGATCGCGCAATGCGCGAGCTTCCTGTACCTGAGCACGCTGATCTTCGCGGGCGCGCGGCTCGCCGAGCACTTCCGCCGCCGCCGCAAGCTTGCGGCAGGCGCGGCGAGCAGCGTGGGTGGCCTGTTCATCGGTTTCTCGGTGAAGCTGGCGCTCGCGACCCTGAGCTGAGCGCCGCCGGCCGACCCACGACAACGATTACTTATTGAATTCACAAGCCATGCCAAAACGCACAGACATCAAGAGCATCCTCATCATCGGCGCCGGCCCGATCATCATCGGCCAGGCGTGCGAGTTCGACTATTCGGGCGCGCAGGCTTGCAAGGCGTTGCGTGAGGAGGGCTACAAGGTCGTTCTCGTCAACAGCAACCCGGCGACGATCATGACCGACCCGAACACGGCCGACGTGACCTACATCGAGCCGATCACGTGGGAAGTCGTCGCACGCATCATCGAGAAGGAGCGCCCGGACGCGATCCTGCCGACGATGGGCGGCCAGACCGCGCTGAACTGCGCGCTCGACCTGCACCACCACGGCGTGCTCGAGAAGTTCGGCGTCGAGCTGATCGGCGCGTCGCCGGAAGCGATCGACAAGGCGGAGGACCGCCAGAAGTTCAAGGACGCGATGACCAAGATCGGTCTCGGTTCCGCGAAGTCGGGCGTCGCGCACTCGATGGAAGAGGCGACCCAGGTGCACGCCGAGATCATGGCGCTCACCGGTGGCAGCGGCTACCCGGTCGTGATCCGTCCGTCGTTCACGCTCGGCGGCTCGGGTGGCGGCATCGCGTACAACCGCGAAGAGTTCGAGGAGATCTGCAAGCGCGGTCTCGACCTGTCGCCCACGCGCGAGCTGCTGATCGAAGAGTCGCTGCTCGGCTGGAAGGAATACGAGATGGAAGTCGTGCGCGACCGCGCCGACAACTGCATCATCGTCTGCTCGATCGAAAACCTCGACCCGATGGGCGTGCACACCGGCGACTCGATCACGGTCGCGCCGGCGCAGACGCTCACCGACAAGGAATACCAGATCCTGCGTAACGCATCGCTCGCGGTGCTGCGCGAGATCGGCGTCGACACGGGCGGCTCGAACGTGCAGTTCTCGATCAACCCGAAGGACGGCCGCATGGTCGTCATCGAGATGAACCCGCGCGTGTCGCGTTCGTCGGCGCTCGCGTCGAAGGCCACCGGCTTCCCGATCGCGAAGGTCGCCGCGAAGCTGGCGGTCGGCTATACGCTCGACGAGCTGAAGAACGAAATCACCGGCGGCCAGACGCCGGCGTCGTTCGAGCCGACGATCGACTACGTCGTCACGAAGATCCCGCGTTTCGCGTTCGAGAAGTTCCGCGAAGCCGATTCGCGCCTGACCACGCAGATGAAGTCGGTCGGCGAAGTGATGGCGATCGGCCGCACGTTCCAGGAATCGTTCCAGAAGGCGCTGCGCGGCCTCGAAGTCGGTGTCGACGGTCTCGACGAGAAGTCGACGAACCGCGACGAGATCGCGATCGAGATCCACGAGCCGGGCCCGGACCGCATCTGGTACGTCGGCGATGCGTTCCGCATCGGCATGACGGCCGAGGAAATCTTCGCGGAAACCGCGATCGACCCGTGGTTCCTCGAGCAGATCGAGCAGATCATCCTGAAGGAAAAGGCGCTCGGGGGCCGCACGCTCGCGTCGCTGACGTTCGACGAACTGCGCTACCTGAAGCAGAGCGGCTTCTCCGACCGCCGCCTCGCGAAGCTGCTCGGCGCGACGCCGGAAGACGTCCGCCGCCGCCGCGTCGAGCTGAACGTGCGCCCGGTCTACAAGCGCGTCGACACCTGCGCGGCCGAGTTCGCGACGAAAACGGCCTACATGTACTCGACCTACGAGGAAGAGTGCGAGGCGCAGCCGACCACGAACAAGAAGATCATGGTGCTGGGCGGCGGCCCGAACCGGATCGGCCAGGGTATCGAGTTCGACTACTGCTGCGTGCACGCCGCGCTCGCGATGCGCGAGGACGGCTATGAAACGATCATGGTCAACTGCAACCCGGAAACGGTGTCGACCGACTACGACACGTCCGACCGCCTGTACTTCGAGCCGCTGACGCTCGAAGACGTGCTCGAGATCGTCGACAAGGAAAAGCCGGTCGGCGTGATCGTCCAGTACGGCGGCCAGACGCCGCTGAAGCTCGCGCTCGACCTCGAGGCGCATGGTGTGCCGATCGTCGGCACGTCGCCGGACATGATCGACGCGGCCGAAGACCGCGAACGCTTCCAGAAGCTGCTGCAGGACCTCGGCCTGCGCCAGCCGCCGAACCGCACCGCGCGCGCCGAAGACGAAGCGCTCGCGCTGGCTGACGAAATCGGCTATCCGCTGGTCGTGCGTCCGTCGTACGTGCTCGGCGGCCGCGCGATGGAAATCGTCCACGAGCCGCGCGACCTCGAGCGCTACATGCGCGAGGCCGTGAAGGTGTCGAACGATTCGCCGGTGCTGCTCGACCGCTTCCTGAACGACGCGATCGAGTGCGACGTCGACTGCATCTGCGACGGCGAAGCCGTGTTCATCGGCGGCGTGATGGAGCACATCGAGCAGGCGGGCGTCCACTCGGGCGATTCGGCATGCTCGCTGCCGCCGTACTCGCTGTCGAAGGAAACCGTCGCCGAGCTGAAGCGCCAGACGGGCGCGATGGCGAAGGCGCTGAACGTGGTCGGCCTGATGAACGTGCAGTTCGCGATCCAGCAGGTACCGCAGGCGGACGGCTCGAAGCAGGACATCATCTACGTGCTCGAAGTGAACCCGCGCGCGTCGCGCACGGTGCCGTACGTGTCGAAGGCGACCAGCCTGCCGCTCGCGAAGATCGCGGCGCGTGCGATGGTCGGCCAGAAGCTTGCGCAGCAGGGCGTGACGAAGGAAGTCGAGCCGCCGTACTTCAGCGTGAAGGAAGCGGTGTTCCCGTTCGTCAAGTTCCCGACCGTCGATCCGGTCCTCGGGCCTGAAATGCGTTCGACCGGCGAAGTGATGGGCGTCGGCCAGACGTTCGGCGAAGCGCTGTTCAAGTCGCAGCTCGCGGCCGGTTCGCGCCTGCCGGAGTCGGGCACGGTGCTGCTGACCGTGATGGACGCGGATAAACCGAAGGCCGTCGAAGTCGCGCGCATGCTGCACGACCTCGGCTACCCGATCGTCGCGACCAAGGGCACGGCTGCCGCGATCGAAGCGGCCGGCGTGCCGGTGAAGGTCGTGAACAAGGTGAAGGACGGCCGCCCGCACATCGTCGACATGATCAAGAACGGGGAGATCGCACTCGTGTTCACGACGGTCGACGAGACGCGCCAGGCGATCGCCGATTCGCGTTCGATCCGCATGAGCGCGCAGGCGCACAAGGTCACGTACTACACGACGATGTCGGGCGCGCGCGCGGCCGTCGAAGGCTTGCGCTACCTGAAGGATCTGGAAGTCTATGATTTACAAGGTCTTCACGCTCGCCTAAACTAAGCAGTCAGTTACCTGTCGAAGCAACACGTGCCGCGATTAGGCGGTGTTTCCAGTGCATCGGAAACGCGCTTAATCGCGGTGATTTTTTTTAAAGCCGTTTTTAGCGATTGAGCCGTTTATGAGCACCATTCCGTTGACAAAGCGTGGCGCAGAGCAACTGCGCGATGAATTGCAGCGCCTCAAGTCGGTCGAGCGGCCGGCCGTGATCAACGCGATCGCGGAGGCCCGCGCACAGGGCGACCTGTCCGAAAACGCCGAATACGATGCCGCGAAGGAAAAACAGGGCTTCATCGAGGGTCGCATCGCCGAACTCGAATCGAAGCTGTCCGCCGCGCAAGTCATCGATCCCACGGTGCTCGACGCCGATGGCCGCGTGGTGTTCGCCGCGACCGTCGAACTCGAGGATCTCGAGTCGGGCGACACCGTCAAGTACCAGATCGTCGGCGACGACGAAGCCGATATCGATCACGGCCTCATCTCGGTCAGCTCGCCGATCGCGCGCGCGCTGATCGGCAAGACCGAAGGCGACGTCGCGGCCGTGCAGGCGCCGAGCGGCGTGCGCGAGTACGAAATCATCTCGGTCAGCTACGTCTGAAGCGGGGCGACGTGATGCCGCATCGCGTGTTCCGTCTGCTGTCGGCCGTGTGGGTCGGCAGCCTGCTGACGATCGGGTATGCGGTCGCGCCCGTATTGTTCAAGACGCTGGAGCGGATGACGGCCGGTTCGGTCGCCGCCCAGCTGTTCCGTATCGAGGCGATCCTCGGCGTCGTGTGTGGCGTGCTGCTGCTCGCGTTGTCGAACCAGCAGGTGCGGCGCGGCAGCAACGACTATCGCCGCGTGCGCTGGATCGTCGCCGCGATGGTCGTGTGCGTGCTGGTCGGGTATTTTGCGTTGCAGCCGTTCATGAACGCGCTGCGGGTGGCCGCGATGGAGGCGGGCACCGATATCGCGAATTCGCCGTATGCGAGCCGCTTCGGGATGCTGCACGGCGTCTCGAGCGTGTTCTATCTCGTCGAGAGCGTGCTGGGGCTGATGCTGATCTGGCGTCTGCCGGCACGCGACGCGTGAGCGTCGCGCCGGGGCAGGGCGGCACGGGAAGCCGTGCCGCGCAAGCGTTTTACTTGCCCTGGAACGGCCGCTTGGTGCTGGCCTGGCGCTTTTTCGCGCGCTTCACGGTGCCGCCTGCGGTCACGCGTTCGTTGCCGCGCACCGTGACCTTCACCGGCTTCGGACGGCGCACGGGGCTCGCGTTCGGCGACACCTTGACGACCTTGACGGTGCGCGGCGCACGGCCTTTGCGGTCATCGACGGCTTCGGCCGCGCTCGGCAATGCACCGGCACGACGGCCGCGGGTCGGGGCCGCAACCGCGGCCTCGGGCTTCCAGATCACCAGCAGCTTGCCGATGTGCTGGATCGGCGCCGCGCTCAGGCGGTCGCAGATTTCATCGTAGATCGCGATGCGCGTGTCGCGTTCGTCGCCGAACACGCGGATCTTGATCAACTGGTGCGCGTCGAGGTGCACCTTGATTTCCTTCAGCACGGCGTCGGTCAGCCCTTCGGCGCCGATCAGCACGACGGGCTTGAGCGCATGGGCCTGGGAGCGCAGCGCGGAGCGCTCGGCGGGAGAAAGCGAAAGGGCGGGCATGGAAATGTCGAAATCTAAATAAGGGCGCGCTGACTGGATAGCGATCGCGGAACGTTACCGCGTCAGCCGTGCGCCGAAACCACGTAAAATCGCGGCTTGGGCCTGAAAAGGGGCCGCAGCCGCGCGAAGAAGACGCGTATTATCCGCTAAAAGCGCGGCTTCACGAAGCAATTGGCAGCAATCTCTCTCTCGAATGGCAAAAAACCGCTTCAACCAGCACTGGCTGCACGACCACATCAACGACCCGTACGTCAAAATGGCGCAGCGGGAGGGCTATCGCGCGCGCGCCGCGTACAAGCTGAAGGAAATCGACGAGCAGGACAAGCTGATCCGTCCGGGCCAGGTGATCGTCGATCTCGGCGCCACGCCGGGCAGCTGGAGCCAGTATGCCCGCAACAAGCTCGCGCAGGGCAAGAAGCGCGACGCGGGGCGCGAAGGCGGCATCGACGGCACGATCGTTGCGCTCGACCTCCTGCCGATGGAGCCGATCGCCGACGTCCACTTCCTGCAGGGCGACTTCCGCGAGGACGACGTCCTCCAGCAGCTCGAAGAAGTGCTCGAAGGCCGCGAGGTGGACCTTGTTATTTCCGACATGGCCCCCAACCTCTCTGGCGTGGCCTCGGCGGACGCGGCGCGCATCGAGCATCTCTGCGATCTGGCGCTCGAATTCGCGCAGAACCATCTGAAGCCGGACGGTGCGCTGCTCGTGAAGTGCTTTCACGGCAGCGGCTACAGCCAGATCGTCGAGAAGTTCAAACAGCAGTTTAAGGTTGTCGCGCCGCGCAAGCCCAAGGCATCCCGCGACAAATCGTCCGAAACGTTCATTTTGGGTCGGCAGCTGAAGCATCCGCGCTGATGCGGAGCGCGGTGCCGCAAACGGGCTCCGGCCCTTGCCAGACAAGCGAAGCGCTATCGCGGCGGTTGTCAATGCTTATGGCGGGGGTGGTCGGACTGGATTAGAATGACCGAGGGGCGCCGCAAGGAAAATGTAGGCGCTCGTCTACGAGTGAAGGAGTGGTGCTTTGAACAACAATATGTTTTCGAAGGCAGCGGTGTGGCTGGTGATCGCACTGGTGCTGTTTACGGTGTTCAAGCAGTTCGACAAGCCCCGCGTCCAGGAAGGCGTGTCCTATTCGCAGTTCATGGACGACGCCAAGAACGGCAAGGTCAAGAACGTCATCGTTCAGGGGCGCAACCTCACCGTCACTCCGGCTGATGGCCAGAAATACCAGATCGTGTCGCCCGGCGACATCTGGATGGTCGGCGATCTGATGAAGTACGGCGTGCAGGTCAGCGGCAAGGCCGACGACGAGCCGAACGCGCTGATGTCCGCGCTGTACTACCTCGGGCCGACGATCCTGATCATCGTGTTCTGGTTCTACATGATGAGGCAGATGCAGGGGGGCGGCAAAGGCGGCGCATTCTCGTTCGGGAAATCGCGTGCGCGGCTGATCGACGAGAACAACAACGCGGTGAACTTCTCCGACGTCGCGGGCTGCGACGAAGCGAAGGAAGAAGTGTCCGAGCTCGTCGACTTCCTGCGCGATCCGCAGAAATTCCAGAAACTGGGCGGTCGCATTCCGCGCGGCGTGCTGCTGGTCGGTCCTCCGGGTACCGGCAAGACGCTGCTCGCCCGCGCGATCGCCGGTGAAGCGAAGGTGCCGTTCTTCAGCATCTCGGGTTCGGACTTCGTCGAAATGTTCGTCGGCGTCGGCGCGGCCCGTGTGCGCGACATGTTCGAGCAGGCGAAGAAGCATGCGCCGTGCATCGTGTTCATCGACGAAATCGACGCGGTCGGCCGTCATCGCGGCGCCGGCATGGGCGGCGGCAACGACGAGCGCGAACAGACGCTGAACCAGATGCTGGTCGAGATGGACGGCTTCGAGGCGAACTCGGGCGTGATCGTGATCGCCGCGACCAACCGTTCCGACGTGCTCGACAAGGCGCTGCTGCGTCCGGGTCGTTTCGACCGCCAGGTCTATGTCGGCCTGCCGGACATCCGCGGCCGCGAGCAGATCATGCGCGTGCACCTGCGCAAGGTGCCGATCGCGAACGACGTCGACGCGGCGGTCATCGCACGCGGCACGCCGGGCTTCTCGGGCGCCGATCTCGCGAACCTCGTGAACGAAGCGGCGCTGTTCGCCGCCCGTCGCGGCAAGCGCATCGTCGAGATGCAGGATTTCGAGGACGCGAAGGACAAGATCTTCATGGGTCCGGAGCGCAAGTCGGCCGTGATCCGCGAGGAAGCGAAGCGCGCGACGGCATACCACGAGTCGGGCCACGCGGTGGTCGCGAAGCTGCTGCCGAAGGCCGACCCGGTGCACAAGGTCACGATCATCCCGCGCGGTCGCGCACTGGGTGTCACGTGGCAGTTGCCGGAGCATGACAACGAGACGTATTCGAAGGATTACCTGCTGGACCGCCTCGCGATCCTGTTCGGTGGCCGGGTAGCCGAAGAGCTGTTCATGAATCTGGTCAGCACCGGCGCATCGGACGACTTCAACAAGGCGACCCAGACGGCGCGTGCGATGGTCGCCCGGTTCGGCATGACCGACGCGCTCGGGCCGATGGTCTACGTCGACGACGAGAATGATGCGTCGCCGTTCGGCCGCGGCTTCACGCGCACGATCTCGGAAGCGACGCAGCAGAAGGTCGACTCGGAAATCCGCCGCGTGCTGGACGATCAGTACAACCTCGCGCGTCGCCTGCTCGAAGACAACCGCGACAAGGTCGAGGCGATGACGGCCGCGCTGATGGAGTGGGAGACGATCGACGCCGATCAGATCAACGACATCATGGAAGGCCGTCCGCCGCGCTCGCCGAAGAGTTCGCCGGCTGTCGGCGGTGATTCGTCGGGCGGCGGCAGCGCCGAGGTCAAGCCCGGCAGCGCGCCGGCGCCGGCTACGCCGGCGGCATAATCTCCGCTTTAGTACCGTTCACGGGCTGGTGTGGCTTCACACCGGCCCGTTTTGCATTCATCCACGCCCGTTGCTCGTGTCCGATTCCGCAGTGTTCCCGTTCATTCCCGCGCCGCTCCGGTGCGGCCGCTTCGAACTGACGTTCGAACGCCCGCTCGTGATGGGCATCCTCAACGCCACGCCCGATTCGTTCTCCGACGGCGGCCGCTTCCTCGCGCGCGACGATGCGCTGCGCCAGGCCGAGCAGATGATTGCCGACGGTGCGGACCTGCTCGACATCGGCGGCGAATCGACGCGCCCCGGCGCGCCGCCCGTGCCGCTCGACGAGGAGCTCGCGCGCGTGATTCCGCTCGTCGAGGCGCTGCGGCCGCTGAACGTGCCGCTGTCGATCGATACCTACAAGCCGGCCGTGATGCGTGCGGCGCTGGCCGCCGGCGCGGACCTGATCAACGACATCTGGGGGTTCCGCCAGCCGGGCGCGATCGACGCAGTGCGCGACGGCAATAGCGGCCTGTGCGCGATGCACATGCTCGGCGAGCCGCAGACGATGCAGGTCGGCGAGCCCGACTACGGCGACGTCGTGACCGACGTACGCGATTTTCTCGCGGCGCGCGCCCAGGCGCTGCGCGACGCGGGGGTGGCGGCGGAGCGCATCTGCGTCGATCCCGGCTTCGGGTTCGGCAAGGCGGTCGTCGACGACAACTATGCGCTACTGGCCGCGTTGCCGGATACGGCGCCCGCGCGGCCCGACGGTCGCGCTTATCCGATTCTCGCGGGCATGTCGCGCAAGTCGATGCTCGGCGCGGTGATCGGCGGCAAGCCGCCGATGGAGCGCGTCGCGGCGAGCGTGGCGGCCGCGTTGTGCGCGGTCGAGCGGGGCGCCGCGATCGTGCGCGTGCACGACGTCGCGGCGACGGTCGATGCGCTGAAAGTATGGAATGCCGTGCGCGCAGCCGCGCGGCAACGATAAGCAAGTCAGAAAGACGAAAGACGAAGGAGGAAAGACCCCATGGGACGTCGATATTTCGGCACGGACGGCATTCGCGGCACGGTGGGCGAAGCGCCCATCACGCCGGACTTCGTATTGCGCCTCGGCTATGCGGCCGGCAAGGTACTGGCCGGCTCGGCCGACGTCGCGGCAGGCTCGCGTCCGACCGTGCTGATCGGCAAGGACACGCGCGTGTCGGGCTACATGCTCGAAGCCGCGCTCGAGGCCGGATTCTCGGCAGCGGGCGTCGACGTGATGCTGGCCGGCCCGATGCCGACGCCCGGCGTCGCGTACCTGACGCGTGCGCTGCGTCTGTCGGCCGGTGTCGTGATCAGCGCGTCGCACAACCCGTATCACGACAACGGGATCAAGTTTTTCTCGGCTGACGGCAACAAGCTGCCCGACGACACTGAAGCCGCGATCGAAGCATGGCTCGACAAGCCGCTCGAATGTGCGCCGTCGGACGGTCTTGGCAAGGCGCGCCGCCTCGACGACGCAGGCGGCCGCTACATCGAATTCTGCAAGAGCACGTTCCCGGCTGCGTTCGACCTGCGCGGGCTGAAGCTCGTGATCGATTGCGCGCACGGCGCCGCGTATCAGATTGCGCCGCACGTGTTCCACGAACTCGGTGCGGACGTCATTCCGATCGGCGTTGCGCCGAACGGCTTCAATATCAACGACGGCGTCGGCGCGACCGCGCCGGACGCGCTGGTGCGCGCGGTGCGGGCGAATCACGCCGATCTCGGCATTGCGCTCGACGGCGATGCCGATCGCCTGCAGGTCGTCGACGCGACCGGCCGCCTGTACAACGGCGACGAGCTGCTCTACGTGCTGGTGAAGGACCGGATCACGACCGACGGCAAGGTCGACGGCGCGGTCGGCACGCTGATGACCAACCTCGCCGTCGAAGTCGCGCTGCAGCGCGAGGGCGTGAAGTTCGTCCGTGCGGCGGTCGGCGACCGCTACGTGCTCGAGCAGTTGCGCGAGCATGGTTGGCAACTCGGCGCGGAAGGGTCGGGCCACATCCTGTCGCTCGACCGGCACTCGACCGGCGACGGCATCGTGTCGGCGCTGCTCG
Organism: Burkholderia sp. BCC0419; assembly: GCF_902830285.1. Lineage (NCBI taxonomy): Bacteria > Pseudomonadati > Pseudomonadota > Betaproteobacteria > Burkholderiales > Burkholderiaceae > Burkholderia > Burkholderia sp. BCC0419. Next base: position 2,230,475 of record NZ_CADESR010000001.1, on the reverse strand, counting down.
TGCTGGCCGCGCTGAAGCGCAGCGGCCGCACCCTCGCGCAGATGCTCGACGGCGTCACGCTGTTCCCGCAGAAGCTGATCAACGTGCGGATGAAGCCGGGCGCCGACTGGAAGGGCAGCGCGTCGATTCGCGCCGCGATCGATGCAGCCGAAGCCGCGCTCGCCGGCAGCGGCCGCGTGCTGATCCGCGCATCGGGCACGGAGCCCGTGCTGCGCGTGATGGTCGAAGCGGAGCAGGCGGCCGACGCGTTGCGCCATGCGGAGACGATTGCCGATGCGGTGCGCGCGGCGACGACCTGACCCGGGCAGGCGCGCGCGGCGGTTCGGCTGCCCGCGCGCCGGCTCTCGATGAATATGCGTACGGCGCCCTCGGGCGCCGTCGTTTTGTCAGACGCAAAGGTTTGCCCTACCTAATAGAAGCACTTTCGGCGAACGCATTTTTCCGATCAAATCAGGCATCCGACCCCGGAATCATGCCTGCTGCCGGGCGGGCTTTCCGTCCGGCTGATGGTGCGCTACGATGCGCCCGCATGCCCGTGAAAACGGGCGCCCATCCCGCCCTCGGAGCCAGGCAATTCTTGCCGCCAGCGCCGCTCCCGCGCCCCGACGCGCCGCCCCGATACTCCCTTTCAACCAGTCATGTTACTGTCACGCCAGTTTCATCGATTGTCACATTACCGTCATGAGCAGCCCCTAACCTTCGCGGTGCCGTAGTCATCCGCTCACACACTGGAGGTCTCATGAAATTGATGCAAACCGCGATTGCCGGCCTGGCTGGCGCGCTTTTCGCCGTCGCCGCCCACGCTGCTGACATCACGGGCGCAGGTAGCACGTTCGCGATGCCGATCTATACGAAATGGGCTGCCGACTACCAGCAGTCCGGCGGTTCGAAGGTCAACTACCAGGGCATCGGCTCGTCGGGCGGCCTGAAGCAGATCGTCGCGAAGACGGTCGATTTTGCCGGTTCGGACGCACCGCTGAAGGATGAAGAGCTCGCGAAGGAAGGCCTGTTCCAGTTCCCGACGGTGGTGGGCGGCGTGGTGCCGGTCGTCAACGTGCCGGGCGTGAAGGCCGGCGAACTGACGCTGTCGGGCCCGGTGCTCGGCGACATCTACCTCGGCAAGATCAAGAAGTGGAACGACCCGGCGATCGCCGCGCTGAACCCGAAGGTCAAGCTGCCGGATACGGACATCGCCGTGGTCCGCCGCGCTGACGGTTCGGGCACGAGCTTCATCTGGACGAACTACCTGTCGAAGGTCAACGACGAGTGGAAGTCGAAGATCGGCGAAGGCACGACGGTCAACTGGCCGACGGGCACGGGCGGCAAGGGCAACGACGGCGTCGCGGCCTTCGTGCAGCGCCTGCCGGGCGCGATCGGCTACGTCGAGTGGGCGTATGCGAAGAAGAACAACATGACCTACACCGCGCTGAAGAATTCGACGGGCACGGTGGTCGAGCCGAAGACGGAAACGTTCAAGGCCGCAGCAGCAGGCGCGAACTGGTCGAAGTCGTTCTACCAGATCCTGACGAACCAGCCGGGCAAGGAAGCGTGGCCGGTCGTCGGCGCGACGTTCGTGCTGCTGCACGCGAAGCAGGACAAGCCGGAGCAGGGCGCCGAAACGCTGAAGTTCTTCAGCTGGGCGTTCAAGAACGGCGAGAAGGCTGCCGACAGCCTCGACTACATCTCGCTGCCGGCGACGGTCGAGACGGAAATCCGCAAGCAGTGGAAGACGAAGGTGACGGACGCTTCGGGCAAGCCGGTCGCCGCCGAGTAAGCATGCAGCGGTTCGCTGCCCGGCCGTGCCGGTCGGGCAGTGTGTGCGGTAAAGCCGGGCGTTACGGCGCCCGGCAATCAAAAGCAGGCACCCATGTCTGATATTTCATACACGTCCTCCCGATCGCCCGACAGTGCGCAGCGCGCGCCGAGCCGTCTCGGGGATGTCCTGTTCGGCGGCCTTGCACGGCTCGCCGCGATCGTGACCCTGCTGCTGCTGGGCGGGATCATCGTTTCCCTGATCATTGCGTCGATGCCGACCATCCAGAAGTTCGGCCTCGGCTTCCTGTGGCAATCCGAGTGGGATCCCAACTCGGACATCTACGGCGCACTCGTGCCCATCTACGGCACCATCGTGACGTCGATCATTGCGCTCGTCATCGCGGTGCCCGTCAGTTTCGGCATCGCACTGTTCCTCACCGAGCTGTCGCCCGTGTGGCTGCGCCGCCCGCTCGGCATCGCGATCGAACTGCTCGCGGCGATTCCGTCGATCGTGTACGGCATGTGGGGGCTGCTCGTGTTCGCGCCGATCTTCGCCGAGTACTTCCAGAAACCGCTCGGCCGCCTGCTCAAGGACGTGTGGGTGCTCGGCCCGTTGACGTCCGGCGCGCCGATCGGCATCGGCATCCTCGCGGCCGGCGTGATCCTCGCGATCATGATCATCCCGTACATCGCATCGGTGATGCGCGACGTGTTCGAGGTCACGCCGGTGCTGCTGAAGGAATCGGCCTACGGAATCGGCTGCACGACCTGGGAAGTGATGTGGAAGGTCGTGCTGCCCTATACGAAGACCGGCGTGATCGGCGGCGTGATGCTCGGCCTCGGCCGCGCGCTCGGCGAGACGATGGCCGTGACCTTCGTGATCGGCAACACCAACCTGCTCGACAGCGTGTCGCTGTTCGCGCCGGGCAACAGCATCACGTCGGCGCTCGCGAACGAATTCGCGGAAGCGCAGCCGGGCCTGCATACGTCCGCGCTGATGGAGCTCGGCCTGATCCTGTTCGTGATCACCTTCATCGTGCTGTCCATCTCCAAACTGCTGCTGCTTCGTCTCGAGAAGGGAGAGGGCAAGAAATGAGCGAGCCCATCATGAATTTCCCGGGGCCGGACGGCGCCGTGCTCGACGCGATGCGCAACCGCCTGCAGCGCAAGCGCAAGGCCGTCAACGCGATCGCGCTCGCCGCGGCGCTCGGCGCGATGGCGTTCGGCCTGCTGTGGCTCGTGTGGATTCTCTACACGACGATCCACCTCGGTGTCGGCGGCCTGTCGCTGCAGCTGTTCACGGAATCGACGCCGGCACCGAACACGGAAGGCGGCGGTCTCGCGAACGCGATCGTCGGCAGCCTGCTGCTGTGCGGCTTCGGCACGCTGGTCGGCACGCCGATCGGCATCCTCGCGGGCGTCTATCTCGCCGAATACGGCCAGAAGAACCTGCTGGCCAGCACGATCCGCTTCATCAACGACATCCTGCTGTCCGCGCCGTCGATCGTCATCGGCCTGTTCGTGTACGCGATCGTCGTCGCGAAGTCGGGGCGCTTCTCGGGCTGGGCCGGCGTGATCGCGCTCGCGCTGCTGCAGATCCCGATCGTGATCCGCACGACCGAGAACATGCTGAAGCTCGTGCCGAATGCGCTGCGCGAAGCGGCCTTCGCGCTCGGCACGCCGAAGTGGCGCATGGTGCTGAAGATCACGCTGCGCGCGTCGATCGGCGGGATCACGACGGGCGTGCTGCTCGCGGTTGCGCGGATTGCCGGCGAAACGGCGCCGCTGCTGTTCACCGCGCTGTCGAACCAGTTCTTCTCGTGGGACATGAGCCAGCCGATGGCGAACCTGCCGGTCACGATCTACAAGTTCGCGATGAGCCCGTTCGCGGAATGGCAGTCGCTCGCATGGGCGGGCGTGTTCCTGATTACGCTCGGGGTGCTCGGACTGAACGTCCTGGCGCGCTCGATCTTCTCGAAAAAGTAACGGCGGAGCGATCCGATGAATATGGCAGAAAGCCACCTGAATCCCGTCGAGCGCACCGCTGCGCCCGCCGGCACGCAAGACGCGGCGCACGGCCGTCCGCTCGCGCCGCTGAACGCGAAGATCGAGGTCAACAACCTCAACTTCTTCTACAACAAGTTCCACGCGCTGAAGAACATCAACCTGCGCATTCCCGAAGGGAAGGTGACGGCGTTCATCGGCCCGTCGGGCTGCGGCAAGTCGACGCTCTTGCGCACGTTCAACAAGATGTTCGCGCTCTATCCGGAGCAGCGCGCCGAAGGCGAAATCCTGATGGACGGCGAGAACCTGCTGACGACGAAGCGCGACATCTCGCTGCTGCGCGCGCGGATCGGCATGGTGTTCCAGAAGCCGACCCCGTTCCCGATGTCGATCTACGACAACATCGCGTTCGGCGTGAAGATGTTCGAAAAGCTCACGCGTTCGGAAATGGACGACCGCGTCGAGTGGGCGCTCACGAAGGCCGCGCTGTGGAACGAAGTGAAGGACAAGCTGGGCCAGAGCGGCTACGGGCTGTCGGGCGGCCAGCAGCAGCGTCTGTGCATCGCGCGCGGCATCGCGATCCGTCCGGAAGTGCTGCTGCTCGACGAACCGTGCTCGGCGCTCGACCCGATCTCGACGGGCCGCATCGAAGAGCTGATCGCGGAGCTGAAGAGCGACTACACGGTCGTGATCGTCACGCACAACATGCAGCAGGCCGCACGCTGCTCGGATTACACGGCCTACATGTACCTGGGCGAGCTGATCGAGTTCGGCGAGACCGAAAAGATCTTCATCAAGCCGGTGCGCAAGGAAACGGAAGACTACATCACCGGCCGCTTCGGCTGATGACGGAGAACAACAGTCATGTCGGATAAACATCTGTCGAGCCAGTTCGACGCGGACCTGAATGCCGTGTCGTCGAAAGTGCTGGAAATGGGCGGACTCGTGGAGTCGCAGATCGTCGGCGCGATGCACGCGCTGAACGAATTCGATCGCGATGCGGCCGAGAAGGTGATCACGGCCGAGGAAACGCTGAACGCGATGGAAGTGGACATCGACCAGGAGTGCGGCAACATCATCGCGCGGAGGCAGCCTGCCGCGCGCGACCTGCGTCTTTTGATGTCGATTTCGAAAACGATTACGAACCTCGAACGCGCCGGCGACGAGGCCGAGAAGATCGCGAAGCGCGTGCGCCGCCTGGTCGACGAGCCGGCCGCGCGTGCGGTCAACATCGCCGAGATCAAGGTGTCGGGCGAGATGGCCGTGACGATCCTGCGCCGCGCGCTCGACGCGTTCGCGCGTCTCGATACGGTGGCCGCCGCGCAGATCGTCAAGGACGACAAGGAGATCGACATGGAATTCCGCGCATTCGTGCGCAAGCTCGTGTCGTACATGCAGGAAGATCCGCGCACGATCTCGGTCGGCCTCGATTACCTGTTCATCGCGAAAGCGATCGAACGGATCGGCGACCACGCGAAGAACATCGCCGAATTCATCATCTACATCGTGAAGGGCACCGACGTGCGGCACCAGCCGCGCGACACGCTCGATCGCGAAGCCAACAGTTAATCGACTCCATATAGGAAGAATAGAGGTGCCGATGCCCAGCAACATTCTCGTCGTTGAAGATGAGCCCGCGATTTCCGAACTGATCTCGGTGAATCTCCAGCACGCCGGTCATTGCCCGATCCGTGCGTACAACGCCGAACAGGCGCAGAACCTGATCAGCGACGTGCTGCCCGATCTCGTGCTGCTCGACTGGATGCTGCCGGGCAAGTCCGGTATCGCGTTCGCGCGCGACCTGCGCAACAACGAACGGACCAAACACATCCCGATCATCATGCTCACCGCCCGCGGCGACGAGCAGGACAAGGTGCTCGGCCTCGAGATCGGCGCGGACGACTACGTGACGAAGCCGTTCTCGCCGAAGGAACTGATGGCGCGCATCAAGGCCGTGCTGCGCCGCCGCGCGCCGCAGCTGACCGAGGACGTCGTGTCGATCAACGGGCTGCGCCTCGACCCGGCCACGCATCGCGTCGCCGCGCACGGGGACGGCAGCGAGATCAAGCTCGATCTCGGCCCGACCGAATTCCGTCTGCTGCATTTCTTCATGACGCATCCCGAGCGCGTGCACAGCCGCACGCAACTGCTCGACCAGGTGTGGGGCGACCATGTGTTCGTCGAGGAGCGTACCGTCGACGTGCACATCAAACGATTGCGCGCGGCCTTGAAACCGGCCGGCTGCGATGCGATGATCGAAACCGTGCGCGGCAGCGGCTACCGCCTGGCCAAGCACGCGTAACGTATTCGGGCATGCCGCGTGCCGCGGCATGCCGTTCATTCTTTCGGACGCTGAATCATGAACATCATCTGGGCGCGCTTTCTAGTGTCGCTCGTGCTGCTCGTGCTGATCGGCGTATTGGTCGGCGTCTTCGCCGGCCCGATCGCGGGCCTCGTGTTCGTGGTCGTGATGCTGGTCGCGCAGGGCTTTTTCAGCACCTTCCATACGCAGCGTCTGTGGCGCCTGCTCGATGCACCGGTCTACGGCGAAGTGCCGAGTGCGCCGGGCATCTGGGGCGAGATCTACTATCGGCTGCACAAGCTCGCGAAGCAGTGGCATGCGCAGGTGCGACAGGTCGAACAGCAGCACTCGCGCTTCATCCAGGCGATCCAGGCATCGCCGAACGGCGTCGCGATGCTCGACGACCACGACCAGATCGAGTGGTGCAACGCGATCGCCGAAGTCCATTTCGGCCTCGATGCGAAGCGCGACCTGCGCCAGCACATCACGAACCTGGTGCGTCATCCCGATTTCGTCCGCTACCTGAATGCGCAGCATTACGACGAGACGCTGTTGATGCGCGGCATGGGCGACTCGCGGCAGAACGTGCTGGCCGTGCAGGTGTTTCCGTACGGCGAGAACCGCAAGCTGCTGCTCACCCAGGACATCACCGAGCTCGAGCGCACCGACGCGATGCGGCGCGACTTCGTCGCGAACGTGTCGCACGAGTTGAAGACGCCGCTCACCGTGCTGTCGGGCTTCCTCGAGACGATGCGCGAGCTGCCGCTGAACGAGGAGGATCGCGCGCGCTATCTCGACATGATGGAGCAGCAGGCGTCGCGGATGCGGCACATCGTGACCGACCTGCTGGTGCTCGCGAAGCTGGAAGGCGAGAGTAAGCCGCCGGTCGATCACGCGATCGACATGCGTGCGGTGTTCGATCATCTGAAGGAAGATGCGCAGACGCTGTCGAGCGGGCATCACGACATCGCGTTTTCGATCGACGAGACGCTCGGTGTCACGGGGGCGCAGACGGAGCTGTTCAGCGCGTTCGCGAATCTCGTCACGAACGCGATCCGCTATACGCCGGACGGCGGCAAGATCGTCGTGTCGTGGCGGCGCGAAGGTGCGCAGGGCGTGTTTTCCGTCACGGACAGCGGCTTCGGGATTCCGGCCGCCGACCTGCCGCGGCTCACCGAGCGCTTCTATCGCGTCGATCGCAGCCGTTCGCGCGATACGGGCGGCACGGGCCTCGGGCTCGCGATCGTCAAGCACGTGCTGCAGCGGCACGACGCGCATCTGTACGTGCAGAGCGAGGAAGGGCGCGGCAGTACGTTCACTGCGCGATTCCCGGGTTCGCGCATCATCGCGATCCGGCCGGCCGCTTACGAAGCCTGATCGCGTCGCGGCCCGGCGTTAAAAAAGCAGCCCGCGGGCTGCTTTTTTCATGGTGAAGCGGCGCGCGACCCGCATCGCGCCGACGGCTCACGAGCAGAACTTCGCGAGCAACCCGAGCTGCGCGTTGCGGCTCGTCTTGCCGGTGCGGCGCCGGCGATAGTGGCCGTCGCTTTGCATCAGCCACGCCGACTGGTTGTCGCCGAGGCACACCGACAGCCCTTCGGCGATCACGCGGCGCTTGAGCTTGCGCTCGCGGATCGGGAACGCGACTTCGACGCGGCGGAACAGGTTGCGGTCCATCCAGTCGGCGCTCGACAGATAGACGTCTTCGGCGCCGCCCGCGTGGAAATAGTAGATGCGGTGGTGTTCGAGGAAGCGGCCGACGATCGAGCGCACCGTGATGTTGTCCGACAGCCCCGGCACGCCGGGCTTCAGCGCGCAGACGCCGCGCACGATCAGGTCGACCTTGACGCCGGCCTGCGACGCTTCGTACAGCGCGGCGATCACCGACGGTTCCAGCAGCGCGTTCATTTTCGCGACGATGCGCGCGCGCTTGCCGGCCTGCGCATTGTCGATCTCCGCGCGGATCGAATCGATGATGCGCGGATGCAGCGTGAACGGCGACTGCCACAGCTCGTGCAGCGTCAGTTCGCCGCCGATTCCGGTCAGTTGCTGGAATACGTGATGAACGTCCTCGCAGATCTTCTGGTCGGCCGTCATCAGCCCGAAGTCGGTGTAGAGGCGCGCGGTGCGCGGATGGTAGTTGCCGGTGCCGAGGTGCACGTAGCGGCGCAGCGACGCCTTGCCGGCCTGCACGACGCGCCGCACGATCAGCATCATCTTCGCGTGGCACTTGTGGCCGACCACGCCGTATACGACATGCGCGCCGACGGCTTCGAGCTGCGACGCCCAGTTGATGTTGGTTTCCTCGTCGAAGCGCGCGAGCAACTCGACGACGACGGTCACTTCCTTGCCGTTGCGCGCGGCTTCCATCAGCGCGTCCATCAGCGGCGAGTCGGTGCCGGTGCGGTAGATCGTCTGCTTGATCGCGACGACGCTTGGGTCTCTCGCGGCCTGCTGCAGCAGTTCGAGCACGGGCTGGAAGCTTTCGTACGGGTGGTGCAGCAGGATGTCGCCGTTGTCGATTGCGTCGAACATCGTCGGCGCGTTGGCGATGGCGGCAGGGGTCGATGCGGTGAACGGCGTGAACTTCAGGTCGGGGCGGTCGACGAGATCGGGAATCTGCATCAGGCGCACGAGGTTCACGGACCCGTCCACGCGATAGCAGTCCTTGTCGCTGAGTTCGCTTTCCTCGAGCAGGCGTCGCACGATGTGCAGCGGCGTGTCCGCCGACACTTCGAGGCGCACCGCGTTGCCGAGGTGGCGCGCGGGCAGTTCGCCCTGCAGCGCGACACGCAGGTTCGTGATTTCGTCTTCGTCGACGAACAGCTCGCTGTTGCGCGTGATGCGGAACTGGTTGCAGCTCTTCACGACGAGTTGCGGAAAGAGTTCGCCGACGAAGCGCTGCATGAACGAGCTCAGCAGCACGAAGCCGTGCTCGAAACCCGACAGCGCATGCGGCATGCGCACCACGCGCGGCAGCGCGCGCGGCGCCTGCACGATGCCCATCACGGCCTGGCGGCCGAACGCGTCGCGGCCTTCGAGCTCGACGACGAAGTTCAGGCTCTTGTTCAGCACGCGCGGGAACGGGTGGGCGGGATCGAGGCCGATCGGCGTCAGCACGGGCAGCAGCTCGTCGAGGAAGTAGCGGCGCGCCCATTCGAGCTGCTCGTCGTTCCACGCGTCGCTCGCGTGGAAGTAGATGCCTTCCTGTTCGAGCGCCGGCAGCACGGTTTCGTGCAGCATCGTGTACTGTCGATGGACGAGCCGTTGCGCGCGTTCGACGACGAGATCGTAAGCGTGCTGTAACGACATGCCGTCGGGCGTCAGCGCGCCGGGGTTGTCGCGGATCTGCTCCTGCAGGCCGGCCATCCGGACTTCGAAGAACTCGTCGAGGTTGCTGCTGGTGATGCAGATGAAGCGCAGGCGCTCGAGCAACGGGACTTGCGGATCGGCCGCCTGGGCCAGCACGCGCTCGTTGAAACCGAGGATGCCGAGTTCACGATTGAGAAGCGGATAACGGACGGACATCGGCAGAGTAGGGGGTAATTCAGGCGATGATTCGAAAGGACGCTCGGAAACTCTCACGGTACGATGACGTGCTGATGACAATCATGGTTTTATATCGGGAAATTCTACGCCGGAACCCTTTCGTCGCATAAATGTTTCGGCTATATGGAATCGAGTAGTCTGCATGCCCGTGAAGCGTGGCAACGGCAAGCGTTCCACGCTTAAAATGTCGCCTTTGATTGATCGCCCGCGGTGGCCGGAACGGCTGCTGCGGAAGAACGCGCACGGAGCCCCCTTCTGATGGTTACAACTCCCCACTTGCTGGCTGCCGTGGATCTCGGCTCGAACAGCTTCCGGCTGATCGTCGGGCGCGTCGAGGAAACGCCGGCCGGCAGCCAGATCTATCCCGTCGACGCGCTGCGCGAGCCGGTTCGGCTGGCTGCGGGCCTGTCGAGCGACAAGATGCTCGATCGCGCGTCGCAGGAGCGTGGCTGGGAGGCGCTCAAGCGGTTCGGCGAGCGCCTGCGCGATTTCCATCCCGATCATGTGCGCGCGGTGGCGACCAACACGCTGCGCGTCGCGAAGAACGCCGCCGAATTCCTCGGCGAGGCCGAGGCGGCGCTCGGTTTCCCGATCGAAGTGATCGCGGGCCGCGAAGAGGCGCGCCTCATCTATGCGGGCGCCGCGCACTCGGTGCCGGCGAGCGCCGGCAAGCGGCTCGTCGTCGATATCGGCGGCGGCTCGACCGAATTCATCATCGGCTCGCACTACACGCCGATCGTGATGGAGAGCCTCTATATCGGCTGCGTGAGCCATAGCCGCACCTTCTTTCCGGCCGGCAACGTCGACGAATACACGATGCGGCAGGCCGAACTCGCGGCCAAGCGCGAGATCCAGATCATTTCGAGCGAGTACAAGAAGGCCGGCTGGGACCAGGCGATCGGTTCGTCCGGCACCGCGCGCGCGCTCGCGGAACTCGTCGAGGCGAACGGCTTCAACGATCCGGGCATCACGCACGGCATTTCGCGCGGCGGCCTCGAGCGGCTGAAGCGTGCGCTGATCAAGTCGGAGAACGTCAACCGGCTGAAGCTGATCGCGCTGAAACCCGACCGCGTGCCGGTGCTCGCGGGCGGCCTCGCGATCATGCTGGCGGTGTTCGAGGAACTGGGGGTCGACTACGTCGATACGACCGACGGCGCGCTGCGCCTCGGCGTGCTGTACGACCTGCTCGGCCGGACGCAGCACGAGGACATGCGTGCGGTGACCGTCGAGGGGTTCACGCGCCGCTACGGCGTCGATCGTGCGCAGGCCGAGCGGATCGGTGCGCTCGCGGTGCGTTTCTACGACGAGCTCGAGGAAGACGACGAGGAAGCGCGCGAGGAAGGGCGGATGTTCCTCGGCTGGGCGGCCGCGTTGCACGAGATCGGCCTGTCGATCTCGCACAGCGCGTATCACAAGCATTCGGCCTATATCGCGAGTAACGCGGACATGCCGGGTTTCTCGCGCACCGACCAGGCGCGGCTCGCCGCGCTCGTGCTCGGTCATGCAGGCAAGCTCGGCAAGCTGTCGCAGGCGCGCGAGGTCGAATGGCCGCTGCTGTTCTGCCTGCGGCTCGCGGCGCTGCTATGCCGGCGCCGGACCGATGCGGGGCTGCCCGACATCTCCGTTTCGCAGATGAAGAAGGGCGGGTATGAGGTGCGTCTGCCTAACGCCTGGGTCGAGCAGAACCCGTTGACCGACTACAGCCTCAGCCAGGAGGCGGCGGAGTGGGAGAAGGTCGGTATCCCGTATCGCGTGGTTTATACCGGCGCGTGACAGGGCGATAGCGGGGCCCGGAGGGTGTTCCGGGCTGCGGGGGATGTGCCGCGCTGGCGGCACCCGTCGGACGCCGCGCCGTACGATCGTTACGGGCCGCGCAACGCGGGTGCTGACGGTCGGCTCAATCCGACGAGCAAACGATCGCGGTCAGGAACGGGAACGCCTGTTTGACGGTTGCGTCGCTGCCGGCCTTGCGCACGGCTTCCTCGACCGCGCTCTTCGTGCCGCGCACGACGACACCGTAGGCCCAGTCGCCGATCGGCTTGCCGTCGCCCGGACGGAAGATCGGGTCATTCGCCTGGTAGCCGAGCACGACGTAGACGCCGAAGCCGTACGCCGTCAGCGAGCGGTTCGTGCGGAACGCATTGACCGAATTCGATTCGACGTGCATCGGCTCCGACTGGATGTCGCCGGCCGCGAGCAGCGGCGCGACGAACTTGTGGCCGGTCGAATGGCAATCGAGCGCGTCGTCGAGCGCTTTCGCCGACGCGGTGCCGGCGGTGGCGAGCACGAGCAGCGACGCGCAGAGGGCTGGCTTGAGAATGTTGTTTTTCATGCGCGGTTGCAGGTTGTTCACACGTATTATCGCGTGTTCGAGCAAGTTCCGTGCGCGGGCTGCGGTAGAGATCGATGCATGGTCGCGTCGACACCCCGGTTGATCCCTGCAATGGACCGAATCGCGGCGAGCCGGGATTCAGGGCGGGCGGCTCAAGAGCCCGTAAACGGAAAAGGGGCTACGGTGCTTGACCGTAACTCCTTGATTCCTTTGATCGGAGCGATAGGATTCGAACCTGCGACCCTCTGATCCCCAATCGGGTCCCGTTACTTTCAACGTCGATGGTAATCGGTTTAAATCATAAGTCATTGATTTTGTGTGAAATTTAAGCTCATTGAGATTTTGCGATCCGACCCGCTACGCTATATGTTGTAGCAAAACGGTGGCAACGATGAGCGAAAACGAGAAGAAGCAGCGTGCAGGCAAGGATGGCCGAGGTAGTGGTTGTTAATTTGCCGTCGCGCTCAGGAAGCAGAGGCGTCACGTTTTTTGCGTCTCTCGAAGAAGGCGTTCATGAACTGTGTTGGCTCGCCTGTCTCAAATGAGTCTCGAAATGACTGAATGCTGACTTCGACGCTTGCCGAAAGCGGTAACTCATCCCATTGGTTCAACAGTGCCTTCTGCGTCCGCAGCACGCATGCACTCGAATCGACGAGCTTTGCCACCAATTCGTCAACGGCCATATCAAGTTGCGAAGCATTGACCACTTGCTCGACCAACCCCCATTTGAGCGCCTGCTTCGCATCGATACTATCGGCAACCAGCATCAGCCAGCTTGCGCGACCGCGCCCCATGAGACGAGGCAGCAGGGCGGCGTGAATGACGGACGGGATGCCCATACGTACTTCAGGCATGGCGAAGTTTGCATTGGAACCCGCAACGCGGATGTCACACGAAGCAGCGACTTCCAGCCCGCCACCGAGGCACCATCCCTGGATACGTGCAACGACAGGCGTCGGAAATGCCCGGATGGCATCGCACAGCGCTTTCAAACGACAGATAAACGCCTCCGCTTCGGCAGCCTCCAACCGGGCCATCTCTTTGAGGTCGGCGCCTCCGATAAATGAATTTTCGCCGTTGCTGGCCAGCACCAGCACCTTCAGCGACTCGTCCTTCGCAAGTTCATTGAGCGTTTTGATCAGGCCATCCATAACCGGAGACGACAGAATGTTCGCCTTGCCTGCGTTGGCGATTGTGAGAGTTGCAACGCCTCGGTCGTCCCGAGTCAACGTAGAGAATTCGTTCATAGATGTGAGGTGAAACTCAGGTATCAAACAGTGCGAACCACGCCTTGCGCCTCGAGTTGTTCAATGTCGGCAGGCGATAGCTCGAGCGTCGTCAGAACTGCGTGCGTGTCTTCGCCGAGCAGGGGGGGCGCTTTGCTCCCGGAAACATCGACCATGGCGACCGGATTGCGCACGGTCGGGACGCTGACGCCCTGGTGATGCGTGAGCGTCTGCGCCATCTTTCGGTACTTCGTCTGCGGACTGGCGAATACCTGCTCAAGCGTATTGATAGGTCCCCAAGGGATGCCATTCGCATCGAATGCGTCACCCCACTCGTGCTGGGTACGACCCAGGAGCGCTTCGCCCACGGCCTCACGCAGCGAGGCGCGATTTTTTAGCCTGTCCTCGTTGGTCACATAGCGCGAATCGGCCACCATTTCCGGTCGTCCGGCTACCTTGCAGAAACGGGCGAACTGTTGGTCATTACCTACTGCGAGGACGATGTATCCGTCTGCGCACGGAAAGATTTCATACGGGGCGAGATTGGCATGGGCGTTGCCCAATCGCTTCGGTGATTGGCCGGATATGAGATACGAGAGGTTATTGTTCGCGTTGATCGCGATTGCAACATCTGACAACGCGAGGTCGATATGCTGACCTGTTCCAGTCTGCGTCCGCTGGAACAGGGCACCGAGCACTGCGACAGTGCCGTACATGCCAGTGCTGACATCGATAATAGATGCGCCGACACGAACAGGCCCCGCTCCTGGTTCGCCCTCCGGCCAGCCGGTGTAGCTCAGAAGCCCACCGGCACCTTGGAAGACGTAGTCGTAGCCGGGGCGACCGGCCATCGGTCCTTCTTGCCCGAAGCCCGTAATCGACAAATAGATGACGCGAGGATTTAACGCACTGAGCGTCTCATAGTCAAGTCCGTACTTCGCAAGTGAGCCGGACTTGAAGTTCTCAACGACGATATCCGCCTTCGACGCAAGGTGACGTACGATGGCGGCACCTTGCGCCTTAGAAAAATCTATGGCAACGGACTTCTTTCCGCGATTGCAACTCGCGAAGTACGCGGAAAGACGCGTTTCATCACCGGGAAAATCGAGGTAGTGCGGCCCCCATTCGCGCGTGTCGTCGCCACCATCGGGATTTTCCACCTTGATGATGTCCGCACCCATGTCGGCCAGATTCTGCGTACACCAAGGCCCCGCCAGAATACGTGAGAGGTCGAGGACCTTTACGCCTTTGAGCGCACCGTCAAGCATTGTGTCGTCTCCCATTTCATCGCTTCAAGTAGCGTCGCAGTATAGGAGGCGATCTTCTCTGAGCACGAGTCGAATGATTCGAACAATGCGTTAGGCGCTGTCTAATCCGCAGCGTCTCCTTGTCGTGGTTCCTTGAGATATTCAACAAACTCCCGAACGAATTCCGGCAGAGCATCGAAGTCAATTGCAATCACACTCTGCTTGCGCTTCGCCCACGCCTCGGTCAGCTGTATGCCGGCGACTCGCCCTGCCTGAATGGCGCGCACGGCGACACTTCGAGGCACGATGGAGACACCGACATTCTCTTCAACGAGGCGCAACACCACAGGAAAACTATGGACGTTGACCCGGACCTTCAGGCTGCGTCCAAGGCGGTCGGCCATTTGGGTAAGGAACTGAGTGTTGCTGCTGCGCTTGCTCAGCGTGATGAAGTCGGCATCCAGAGCCTCTTCGAAAGAAAGTCGCGAACGCGAGCTGAGGACATGGGGTACCGGAGTGACCAGGATGAGCTCATCTTCTCCATACCCCATGGAGGAAAGCTTGTCGGTCATCACGTCGCCAGCGAGAAGACCAATGTCTGCGCTCTTGTCTGTAACGGCCCGCACTATGTCTGCGCTTAGTCGCTCTTCCAACTCGACGTTGATGTTCGGATGGGTGCCAAGGTAACGGCTAAGCGCCGAGGTGAGACCTTCCATGCATGAGCTGTTTGCCACCATCTTGATGTGGCCTTTTACGCCGTTGCCGAATTTCGCGACATCGCCCTGCATGTGCTGAATAGCCGACAGGACGGTCCGAACATGCGAGAGCAGAACCCGTCCTGCAGGGGTCAGAGACATTCCTTTCGGACTACGTATAAACAAATCCGCGCCGATGGCCTGCTCCAGATTTTTCAATCGATAGCTTGCCGATGGTGCTGAGATATGTATGACAGAGGCGCCTGCAGACAGGCTTTCTGACTCCGCCACGGCGAGGAACAGCTTCAGGTCCGTCAGTTCGTATCTCATTTGGTCTTCCTCTTGTGACTGCGGGACGCAGCGTTAGACAGATACGAAGGCACCTTTCGAAACATTCGACTATCGCCTGCGCGAACGCGCTTTCTATACTCCACCATCCGTACGAGCCGTCGGTTGCAGCTAAGTTCGCGCGGTTCACTCCCAACCCTTAGATACTCTCGGACGCGATGGAGACACACGAAAACATCAGCCCACAAACGTATTATCTAGCGGAGCAGCGATTTTTCGAAGACTTTCGAGTCGGAGAGCGGTTCGCACTTCCATCGCGCACACTAACCGATGCCCTTTTCGCGGCATTCCAACTTGCCAGCGGCGACAACCATCCGGTTCACTACGACGTGGAGTATTGTCGCGCCCGCGGCATGCCTGGGATGCTGGCACATGGATTCCAGGTCGTCATTCAGACTGCAGCCGGCGCTGGTCTCTTTCCGCACATGATCGAGCATTCTCTGATGGGATTTATCGAACAGAACAGCAAGTTTCTGAAGCCGGTCTTCATGGGCGACACACTCTACAGCGCGCTCGAAGTCAGCGAACTGCTCGAACAACGCACAACTGGCGTTCTGACAATGTCGTCGACCGTGGTGAATCAACGCGGCGAAAAGGTACTTGAGGGGATGCAGCGCTATCTGCTCCGCAAGCATCCTACCAAGAACAACTGAGCCCTCTCGCTCAAGACCATATCCAGGAGACAAGCTTGAATCAAGCCACCATCAGTGACGGTGCGGAAGACTCGCGCCTTGAAGCGAGAGGAGTCGTCTTTGTTGACGAGGCAGCGCTTTTCCGAAAGATCGCGCTCCGCCTAATACCGTTTCTGCTGCTCGCCTACGTACTGTGCTACATCGACCGTTCGAACGTCAGCTTCGCTTATCTAAGGTTCAAGGCCGATGTCGGACTCACCGATGCTTCGTATGGTCTTGGTGCCGGCATTTTCTATCTTGGGTACGTCATTTTCGAGGTGCCGAGCAACATGTTGCTCGAGAAGCTCGGCGCTCGAGCCGCTCTGTTGCGCATCATGGTCGTGTGGGGCATTGTGTCGGCCTGTACGGCATTTGTGAGCACGCCGACGCAGTTCTACATCGTGCGTATTCTTCTGGGTGCCGCCGAAGCTGGTTTCTTCCCCGGCCTGATTCTTTACCTCAGCTACTGGTTTCCGGCGAGCCGTCGGGCAGGTGCGACTTCGATGCTGATGGTTAGCCTCTGTGTGGCCGGTATTGTCGGTGGCCCGCTATCGGGCGGCATCATGCAGTTTTTTGGAGACGAGTATCTCCTCAAGTCATGGCAGTGGATGTTCCTCATCGAAGGATTGCCTGCGTTGGTGATGGGCGTGGCAGCATTTTTCTATCTGGACGATAGTCCTGAAGACGCGCGCTGGTTAAATCAAAACGAGAAGCACTACCTTCGCGAACTGCTGAACCACGAGCAAGCTGGCAAGCAGCACATGCATGGCACCAGAGCCGTGTTCGCCAAACTACTGCGTGACCCCCGTATTTATCTCCTGTCGCTCGCTTACTTCTTCAGCCCCTGGGCACTGAGCGTGCTTAACTTCTGGGGGCCTGCCATCATCAGGCAGTCCGGCATTAGCAGTCCTCTCGTCATTGGCCTTCTGACAGTCATCCCGAACGTCGCAGGCGCGATTTCCATGATTACGGTGGGACGTCGGTCAGATCGCATGCAGGAGCGACGCTGGCACTTCATGGCAACTGTGTCGATTACTGCCATCGGCTCGTTGTTGCTCGCGGCTTTCCATAGCAGTTGGTTGCCGGCCATTGTCTTCCTCACCTTCGTCAGTATCGGGCAGTATGGCGCGTTCTCGGTCTTCTGGTCGATTCCGCCGACCTATCTCTCAAAGAGTACGGCGGCCATCGGCATCGCCATCATCAGCAGCCTAGGGCAGATTTCCGGCCTGCTGTCTTCATGGATGCTCGGGGTTCTGAAGGACTTGACGGGCAGTATGGTGACCGGACTCTACGTGGTTTCGATCATCCAGGTTACAACGGGTCTCATCGTTGTTCTCGCATTCCGCCGGCAGCTTCCGTGATGAGTGAAGTTCGGCAATGACTTTGAAGTGACCCTGAGCCAGGGTCACATTGACCACTGATGCCCTATTATCCCGTTTATCTTCGCTCAGTTGAGTTCGAGGACGATCTTGCCGAAGGCACCGCGATCGAGGTGATCGAGCGCCGCCGGAAGCTCCTCAAGGGTGTATTTTTTGTCGATCACGGGTATGAGACCGGTCCGGTCGACTGCGGCGACCAGATCCTCCAGCGCCCGGCGATGGCCGACGCCGATCCCCTGGATGGTTGGGGATTTGAGCAGCAGAGGGTGGGCCAAGGCCGAGACCTCGAACCCGTCGAGCGTTCCGACCATTGCGATATGGCCGTGTATCGCCACTGCCTGGACCGCCTTGCCGAGATGCGCGCCGCCAATCACCTCCAGGACATGATCGACGCCGCGGTCGCCGGTGAGCCGCCAGACGACCTCGACCCAATCCTCCGCATTGCGGTTGATGCTCACGCCGTCAAGACGGTGTCGGCTCCACGCTTACTGAACGACTGCGGTAGCGAATACTAAGAAATGGAAACAAAGCAGGCGTTGCCTCTACGCCAGCATGTCCGAACCCGGCGCTCAGTATTCTGTTCAAGATAGACCGATTAGTATACATTCTCTGCACGCTGCGCGCTTAATCTGGCGAGCGCGTTTCATCGGCTGCTTGCCGATGGACATGGGCGTCGATAAGTCCAAGCTGAGGCAGGACTTTTTCGCGATCAACTTCGTTGTGTGCGATATCGCCGACATCGAAATAATTGCCGTGAAGATGAAATCGAATAACGGGTGATCCAGCGGAAACCATCGATGCACCGAATGCGCTTCGTATTTTTGCTTGGCTTGCTGAGTGCGCTGGCTTGCGGCTCTATCGCCCAAGCGCAGACCGCCTGTCCTCCGGGGATGGTTCCGTATGGCACGGCGCAGGACCAAAGCGTGTGCGGCGCGGATCCGAACGCGCAACAGCAATACCCTGGACAGAGCTCGGCGCCCTCCGTCCGGTGGGCTTCCAGCTGGCAGGCGCTTGCGACAGACACGCCTAAGGGCATCCTCGGAGCCTCGAAAGACCAGCCCGACAGGGCGCTGGCCGAAGTGGCTGCTCTGAGGGATTGCCGCCTCAAGGGCGGCACTGACTGCACACTGCAGATTTCCTATGGAAACGGCTGTGTGGCGATGGTGGTCGGCGATCGAGCCATGAACATGAATGGCAGTATCACGGAGGACGATGCCGCGCAGAAGGGATTGAAGATGTGCCGTGCCGCAGGAGATTCAAATTGCCACGTTTACTACTCCGCCTGCAGTCTTCCTCAACGTATCCAATAGCGTGGGCGACTTCATCTACTATGCGTGCCATCCGAACGTTTTCCTTGCTGGCGACACTTCTGGGCGCTGCATCGCTCAGCGATGCACAAGTCGCGTGTCCGCCGGGTTGGATCCCCTATAGCGCGGGTTGATGTGGCCGGGATTCGGGCGGCCAAGAGCAAGGCGCATCTCCACCTCAACGCCAGATGAGTTGGATCTCCCGCTGGGGGGCAATCTCCACCGACGGTAAGGTGGGCGCTCTGGGCACATCTACCGATCTGGACAGCCAGCGACAGGCTGAGCGCGCCGCGCTTTCGCAATGCAAGGCGCAAGGTGGTACGCAGTGCGAGGTTGACCTCTCGTACGCGAATGGCTGCGCGGTCATGTCTGTTGGAGAAAACACGCACAACTCGAACTACGGGGCTTCGATCGACGAGGCCACAGCCAAGGCCATGAAAGTCTGCAACGCGAACGACAGGAACTGCCGCGTTTTCTATTCGGGTTGCAGTCTTCCCAGGCCGGTGCAGTAAGACTCCTTCCGAGGAGGCGGCACATGCGAACACGATTACGCAGACTGATTGCAGCGGCGCTCCCGAATAAAGAAAAAGGGGTTACACGCTTTTGGCATGTAACCCCTTGATTCCTTTGGTCGGAGCGATAGGATTCGAACCTACGACCCTCTGATCCCAAATCAGATGCGCTACCAGGCTGCGCTACGCTCCGACGAGCCAAAGATAATAACGTTGAATGACCGGCTCGGTCAATCACGATATGCGGGTAAATGCCGCGGCCGCGAAGCGGTCGCGATTTGCGACAATTCCCGTGACGATCGGCCGACCCGCACGCACGCACGCATGCGCGCGGTCGCCCGTCGACGCAAGGAGAACATCATGATGAACCTGATCCTGTGGCGCCACGCCGAAGCCGAAGATTACGCGACGAGCGATCTCGCGCGCCAGCTGACCGTGCGCGGCCGCAAGGACGCGCAGGCGATGGCCAAATGGCTGCGCGGCCGGCTCGAGACGAATGCCGTGATCCTCGCGAGCCCGGCGGCGCGCACCGTACAGACCGTCGAGGCGCTGACCGACCAGTACCGCACCATCGACGCGCTCGCCCCGGGCGGCAGCGTCGACGACGTGCTGGCGGCGGCCGGCTGGCCGGAAGGCGTCGCGCCGACGGTCGTGATCGTCGGCCACCAGCCGACGCTCGGCAGCGTTGCCGCGCAACTGATCGCCGGCGACGACGACAGCTGGAGCATCAAGAAGGGCGGAATCGTGTGGCTGGCGAGCCGCACGCGCGACGGCAGCCGGCAGGCCGTGCTGCGGGCCGTCCTGACGCCCGAACTGGTGTGAAGCCCGCCTGAATTGGTTTGTAGGGATTGATCATACGGTTTCGCGAGCTTTCTGCTAAAGTCAATTCGGCGACACGTCATTGAAAGGACACGGTCGTGCCACATAACGGTCACGGCCGATTACTACATTGGCGGGCATGTCGCCCTATTCCTTACGACCAGGAAAGCCTAATGCGAGAACTGCCGACGCCTACGCTCCCTTTTGCCTCGCTGCCCCTCGACACGTCGCGGCGCCACTTGCCGCGCGCCAGTGAAACCGTCACATCGGAGTATCGCCTGCGCGCCGCATGGGCGCGTACGGAAGACGAATTGCGCGAAGCCCAGCGCCTGCGCTACAGCGTGTTCGCCGAAGAGATGGGCGCGCAGGTCAGCGGCCCTTCCGGTCTCGACGTCGATCCGTTCGACGCGTATTGCGACCACCTGCTGGTCCGCGATCTCGACACGCTGAAAGTCGTCGGCACGTACCGCGTGCTGCCGCCGCACCAGGCGGCGCGTGTCGGCCGCCTGTACGCCGAAGGCGAATTCGACCTGTCGCGCCTCACGCACCTGCGCGGCAAGATGGTCGAGGTCGGCCGCTCGTGCGTGCACAGCGACTACCGCAGCGGCGCCGTCATCATGGCGCTGTGGGGCGGCCTCGGCGCGTACATGATGCAGAACGGCTACGAGACGATGCTCGGCTGCGCGAGCGTGTCGATGGCCGACGGCGGCCACTACGCGGCGAACCTGTACCAGTCGCTGTCGGCAGGCTCGCTGACGGCGCCCGAGTATCGCGCGTTTCCGCACACGGCGCTGCCGGTCGACGAACTGCAGACGGGCACCGTCGTCGCGCCGCCGCCGCTGATCAAGGGCTACCTGCGTCTCGGTGCGAAGATTTGCGGCGCGCCGGCCTGGGATCCCGACTTCAACTGCGCGGATTTCCTGACGCTGTTCCGCCTGTCGGACATCAACGTGCGCTACGCTCGCCACTTCCTGGGCTAAGCGGTCCGCATCGCGTCGCGCCCACCGGGTGCGACGCGCGCAAGCCAACGCCGTCGCGCGGTAGCTGCCGCGCGACGGCGTTCGTATATCCGGTTCAGGTGTGACGTATCAGGCCCTGATAATTTCAGCGATACGCAGCTATCGCCGTGCCGCGGGGCGGCACGTTCGCGATGGCCCCGGGGAGGGCCGACGGCCGCGGCGCGCTCAGTGCTTGCGCCGCCAGTCGAGCAGGTGGTGCTCCGCCATCCAGTGGTGGATCATCCCTTCGCCTTCGTGGTTGCGCTTGTATTCGCGCGACTCGAAGTACGACAGTGCGACCAGCACCATCAGACCGATGACCAGGCCGATCAGGCCCGCAATTTCCTCAGACGACATGGCAGCCTCCTTTCAACGGCACAGCGCCATGCGTACATAGTAGGACATGCGCGGCGCAACCCTGAAACCGGATTTCCGCTAGACTCGACGCGGTCCCGGCGTGCGATGGGCGCGCCGTCTTCCGGAGCCTTCCCTGATGACCCGTTTCATGCTGGCCGTGCTGGCCGCATCCCTTCTTGCTGCCTGCACCAGCGATCCCCGCCAGGCGCGCCGCGGCCACCCGCCGGAAGATCCGGCCGACTATCGCGGCGTGCCGACCGACATGACGCCGCCGTCGATGCTCGACGCGCCGTCGCCGAAACCGGTGCAGTAACGGTCGCTCGGGCCCGCTGTCACGCGCGGGCCGCCGACGCGGCCTGCGGGTCGGCGCCAATGCGCCGCAACAGCGCCGGCAGGTAGCGCGCGAGCGTCGCGCCGCGCGCCGCCATGAACAGCAGCAGCGCGAACCAGAGGCCGTGATTGCCGAACGTGCCGACGGCGGCGAGGGTGGCCACGATGAAGATCGACAACGAAACGACCATCGCGCGCATCAGCGATTGCGTCTGCGTCGCGCCGATGAACACGCCGTCGAGCAGGAAGCCCCAGACCGACACGATCGGCGAGATCGCGGCCCACGGCAGGTAACGCAACGCGACGGCGCGGATCTCGGCCTGGTCGGTCAGGCGCGCGACGATCCAGCCGCCCGCCGCCCAGTAAACGAGCGCGAACAGCAGCGCGCCGAGTGCCGACCAGAACAGCGTGACGCGCACGGCTTGCCTGAATGTGCGGCGGTCGCGCGCGCCGGCCGCCGCGCCGACGAGCGCCTCGGCCGCATGCGCGAAGCCGTCGAGGCCATACGCCATGAAGGTCTGGAAATTCAGCAGCAGCGCATTCGCGGCGAGCGTCGCGTCGCCTTGTTTCGCGCCGAGATGCGCGAACCACCCGAAGGCGCCGAGCAGGCACAGTGTGCGCAGGAAGATGTCGCGATTGAGCACGATCAGCCGCTTGAGCGCGACGCGGTCGGCAAGCGCGCGTACGGCGAGCGGTGCAAGGCCGCGCGGCCGCAGCCGCCACAGCATCCACGCGCCGAGCGCGAAGCCGCATGCGTCCGCGGTGGCGGTCGCGGCGCCGATGCCGGCGATGCCCCAGCCGAAACCGTACACATAGAGCAGCACGGCGCCGATGTTCACCGCGTTGATGAACACCTGCGCGACGAGCGCGAGCCGGACGCGCTGCACGCCGAGCAGGTAGCCGAGCACCACGTAGTTCGCGAGCGCGAACGGGGCGCTCCAGATCCGTGAGTGGCTGTAGGCGAGCGCCGTCGCGCGGACGGCATCGCTGCCGCCGAGCGCGGACAGCGCGAACGACAGCAGCGGCACCTGCAATGCAAGCACCACGGCGCCGAGCGCGAACGCGACGATCAGCGCGCGCAGCAGGTTCAGGCGGATCCCGATGGAGTCGCCGGCGCCATGTGCCTGCGCGACGAGGCCGGTCGTCCCCATCCGCAGGAAGCCGAAGCCCCAGAACACGAAATTGAAGAACAGCCCGCCGAGCGCGACGCCGCCGAGATATTGCGCCCCGTCGAGGTGGCCGGCGACGGCCGTGTCGACGGCGCCGAGGATCGGCTGGGTCAGGTTCGCGACGACGATCGGGAATGCGAGTGCGAGGACGCGCCGATGCGTGACGGTGGCCGCAGCGCCGCCGGCCCCGTGCGGTAAGGCGGATTCGGACATGGCGGACGCGTCAGGCGCGTTCCTGCACGCAGACCCACGGCGAGACGACGACCGCCCACAGCTCCGGATTGCGCGCCGCGTAGTCGGCGGCGGTCTCGGCCGGCATGCGCGCGACGAGGCCGGACGACAGCCAGCGCGTGACCTGTTCGGCATCGTCGCTGGCGACCGCTTCCGCGACGCTGACGAGATCGAGGTCGCGCGCAACCGACAGCAGCTTGCCCTGTGCGAAGAAGCGCTCGAGATCGCACCAGTCGATCTTGGCGGTCTCGCCGAGGAGTTTGGTGTAGAGCGGGCTGTGCGACGCGCCCGCGGCGGCGTGTTGATCAGAGGACATCGGTTTCTTGGAAAAGCTGCGTGGCGCCACTATAAACCATCCGGCCGGGCGGGCCGAGCGGGGGCGGGCCGCTCACGCGTCGCGCAGCGCGCGGCGCACGATCTTGCCGGTCGCGGTCATCGGCAGGCTGTCGACGAACGCGATCGCGCGCGGATACTCATGCGCGGCGAGCCGCGTGCGCACGTGCGCCTGCAGCGCGCTGATGAGGGCATCGTCGCCGACGTGGCCGGGGTTCAGCACCACGAACGCCTTGACGATCTCGGTGCGCGTCGCGTCGGGCACGCCGACGACGGCCGCCATCCGCACCGCAGGATGCGTGAGCAGGCAGTCCTCGATCGGACCCGGGCCGATCCGGTAGCCGGCGCTCGTGATCACGTCGTCGTCGCGGCCGACGAAGCGCACGAAACCGTCGGCGTCGATCGTGCCCGTATCGCCGGTGAGCAGGTAGTCGCCCGCGAACTTGTCGCGCGTCGCGCCGGGGTTGCGCCAGTATTCGAGAAACATCACCGGATCGGGGCGGCGCACCGCGATACGGCCTTCGACGCCGGGCGGCAGCGGCGTGCCGTCCGCATCGACGATCGCGACCGCATGACCGGGCACGGCCTTGCCGATCGCGCCGGGCTGCGCATCGAACAGCGCCGCGCACGACGACAGCACCATGTTGCACTCGGTTTGCCCGTAGAACTCGTTGATCGTCACGCCGAGCGCGTCGCGGCCCCACGCCGTCAGTTCGGTGCCGAGCGATTCGCCGCCGCTCGCGACCGATTTCAGCGACAGCGCGTAGCGCTCGCGCGGCGCCGCGACGGCGTGCATCAGCTTCAGCGCGGTGGGCGGCAGGAACGCGTGGGTGACGCCGTGCCGCGCCATCAGCGCGAACGCCGCGTCGCCGTCGAATTTCTCGAAGCGGCGCGCGAGCACCGGCACGCCGTGATGCCATGACGGCAGCAGCACGTCGAGCAGCCCGCCGATCCATGCCCAGTCGGCGGGCGTCCAGAACAGGCGCGCGTCGCGCGGGAAGCACTGCTGCGACATCTCGACGCCCGGCAGGTGGCCGAGCAGCACGCGATGCGCGTGCAGTGCGCCTTTCGGCTTGCCCGTCGTGCCGGACGTATAGATGATCACGGCCGGATCGTCGGCGGCCGTATCGGCCGGCACGAACTCCGGCGCTTCTGCGGCGAGCGCCGCGTCGTAGCGCAGCACGCCCGGTGAGTCGGGCGCATCGTCGCCGATGCAGTAGACGGTATGCAGCGCCGGCAGTAGTTGTGCGCGCAGCGGCGCGATCTTCGCGTAGCCGGCCGCGTCGGTGACGAGCGCGGCGGCCTCGCTGTTCGCGAGCCGGTACTCGAGCGCATCGACGCCGAACAGCGTGAAGAGCGGCACCGCGATCGCGCCGAACTTGTACGCGGCGAGATGGGCGATCGCCGTTTCGGGGCCCTGCGCGAGAAAGATGCCGATCCGGTCGCCGCGCCGCAGGCCGGCGCGCGCAAAGCTGTTCGCGAGCCGGTTAGAAGCATTCTTCAGGTCGTCGAACGTGATGCGGGAGACGTCGCCTTGTGCCGTTTCGTGGATCAGCGCGAGGCGCCCGCTGCCGTCGGCCCATTTGTCGCACACGTCCACGCCGATGTTGTAGCGCGCCGGAATGTCCCAGCGGAAGCGGGAGAGGAGGTGATCGTAGCGGTCGGCGGCGGGCAGCATCGCATGGTCTCCCGGGTGTGGGCATGGCGTCGGGTGAACGGCTTACATCAGGATTTCACGCAGACGAATCCACAATGGTGTGTGTTGATAGGGAATGTTCGGACTCGTCCAATAGCCACGGCTCAGTGCACGATTCCACAATGACGCATAAGATCAAGACAAAACAGTGGTGTGACCATGGATTTGCTTCTGATAGCTGCGGGGTTCAGCCTGATCGGAATCGGTGTGCTGGTGGCGTTTGCTCGTCATGTCGATCCGTTGTCCGGCCGTTTCACCGGACGTCTGCGCAAGCGCTGACTCGATTTTTTCCGTTTTCGCCACGACGGCACGCGATGCGCGCCGGCGTCGCATGCCGTCTGTCGTGCGCTCAGCGCGCCGGCAGGTAGCGTGACGGATCGATCGAGCGGCCGCCGTAGCGCAGCTCGAAATGCAGCGCGACACGATCGCTGTCGCTGTTGCCCATCTCGGCGATCGATTGCCCTTGCGTGACCGACTGGCCTTCCTTCACCAGCAGCGCGCGGTTGTGCGCGTAGGCGGTCAGATAATCGGCGTTGTGCTTCAGGATGATCAGGTTGCCGTAGCCGCGCAGCCCGTTACCGGCATAGACCACGACACCCGGCGCGGCCGCGATCACCGGCGTGCCCGGCGAATTCGCGATGTCGATGCCCTTCGATTTCGAGCCGTCGAACGTGCGCACCACGTTGCCGGCCGCCGGCCAGATCAGCGCAATGCTCGTGGCCGGCTTCACGGCCGATTCGACCGGCGCGGAAGGGGTCGGGCGCGCGCGGCCGGCGCTGCCGGTGCCGGTGGTCGACGGCGTCGATGCGGTGGCCGTGCCGGGCGGCGGCGCGACGCGCAGCACCTGGCCGACTTCGATCGCATCGGGGTTCGTCATCTGGTTCCAGCGCACGATGCTCTGTACCGACGTGCGGTTGTCGCGCGCGATCTTGTAAAGCGTGTCGCCACGCTCGACGCGATAGAACCCGGGGCCGACGGGCGCGGAGCCGCACGCGACGAGCAGGGCGGCGCAGGCGGCTGCGAAGAGTCGCTTCGTTGTTGTTCCGAACATTGAACCTCGCAAGACCCTGCCGCGCGTGACGCGGCAGGCAACACAAAACGTCCGATTTTAACGGGTTCGACCCGTGCACCGCAGTTTCGGTCGCTGGCGGGCCGCCGCGCCCCGGTTCGATGCGGGCCGAATCAGCCGGCGAGCGGGGTGACGCGGATCCGCAGCGCGGCCGTTTCGGTCGCGCCCGGCGCGAGCATGCGCAGCCCGAGGCCGTTGTGGATCGCATCGGGCAGGCCGAGCCATGGCTCGACGCAATAGAAGTCCGAATCCGGTTTTTCGGTCCACGTCGTGACCGCGTACCACGGGATCGAGCCCGGCACGTCCAGCGCGATCTCGATCGTGCGGCGGCGGCCCGGCATCACGATGCGCACCGGCGAGGACGGCTCGCCGTCGAGGCAGTGGAAGCGGTCGAGGATGTCCGGATCGTCGAGGCGGTAACGGGCTTCGCCCGGTTCGAGCGGGCTGATCGAGCCATCCGCGCGCTGCTGGCAACGGTGCGTCGGCGGCAGCTCGAGGAGGGTATCGGCGCGCTCGCCGTGCGGCAGCGCGAAATAGAAATGGTGGCCGGCGTAATAGGGCAGCGGCGTGTCGCCGCGATTGGTCGTCGTCAGCGCGACTTCCAGCGTATGCGCGTCGGCCAGCCGGTAGGTCGTTTCGAACCGGAAATCGAACGGGTAGCTCGCGCGCAGCGCGTCGTTCGCGTCGAGCGTCATCGTCAGCGCGGCGCCGTCGGCCGACGGGTGCGCGTCGAACGGCAGATCGCGCGCGAAACCGTGCATCGGCAGATCGCGGACCACGCCGGCGGCGTCGCGCCAGCGACCGATTTCACCGCCGACGCGGTGGCGGCCGAGGAACGGGAACAGCAGCGGATTGCCGCCGCGCACGCGGGCGAGGTTGCTCCAGT
The DNA here is from genome assembly GCF_902830285.1 of Burkholderia sp. BCC0419. Classification (NCBI taxonomy): domain Bacteria; kingdom Pseudomonadati; phylum Pseudomonadota; class Betaproteobacteria; order Burkholderiales; family Burkholderiaceae; genus Burkholderia; species Burkholderia sp. BCC0419. The sequence goes on along the minus strand of NZ_CADESR010000001.1, from coordinate 2,203,260 downwards.
CGGCGGTTTCCGGCCAGAAGATTACCGGTTCGCCATCGACGTGCCAGGACAGCAGGCGGCCGCCGGATTGCGGGGCGACCCGGACGAGCGACGGGCCGGCGTGAAGTTCGTGAATGTCGTGTTGCTGGAAGATCGGCATGGCGAATCGGGTTGGGCGGGTGACGGGAGCAACGTGCGTTCCATTATCGGGCCGCGGCCGATCGGGGAAAACCCTTCTCGGGAAATTGCGAGTTTTTAACACTGTCGACGGTCTGGATAATGCATCTAAACCGGTGATGTTGCCGGGTCATGACACTTCGTGGAGGGGGCCATGGATCTGGCAATGGCAATGGGAATCGCACTGTTCGGCATGTTTACCGGTAGCACGGTATTATTTTTCTATCAGCTCGGCCGCTGACGGCAATTTCTGCCGAAGTCGACAAGCCCGCCATGCAAATGGCGGGCTTTTTGCTTTCTGAGTGCTTACAAGTTGCAAGCGTTTGTGTGCATTGCCGCAATATCCTGCCAAATGCCTTGGCGCAGTAATCCGGGCTCGGCATAATCGGGGCGCGTTTTTCAGGACGCGCATCGCGTCGTCCGCCTTCCTTCCCGCTTAATCTTCACTAAAAGGACCGACGCGTGAGCCTCTGGTTTCTGGTATTCCTGAGCGTCCTGCAGGGCGTCACCGAACTCTTCCCCGTCAGCAGCCTTGGCCATACGCTGCTCGTGCCGGCGCTGTTCGGCATGCACATCGACAAGCACGCGCCGCAACTGCTGCCATTCCTCGTCGCGCTCCACCTCGGCACCGCGGTGGCGCTGCTGTGGTACTTCCGCGCGCGCTGGATCGCGCTGATCGGCGGCTTCTTCGCGCAGCTCGGCGGCCGCAAGAACGACGACGGGCACCTGATGTGGGCGCTGATCATCGGCACGATCCCGACCGGCATCGTCGGGCTGCTGCTCGAGAAGCGCATCGAGCGCGTGTTTCACGATCTGCGGATCGTCGCGATCGCGCTGATCGTCAACGGCGTGTTGCTGTGGCTCGGCGATCGCATCCAGCGCAGCCGCGCGCATCAGGCGCCCGAGAAGATGACGTTCAAGCAGGCGTTCTTCGTGGGCCTCGCGCAGATCGGCGCGCTGATTCCGGGCTTCTCGCGCAGCGGGCTGACGATGATCGCCGGCAACGCGGCCGGGCTGACGGCGGAGAAGGCGGCGGAATTCTCGTTCCTGCTCGGCACGCCGATCATCTTTGCCGCAGGCGTGCTCGAACTGCCGAAGCTGTTCCATGCGCGCGACCAGCTCGCCGATGCGCTGCTCGGCGGCGTGCTGACGGCGATCGCCGCGTACCTGAGCGTGCGGTTCCTGATGCGCTATTTCGAAGGGCGCGGCCGGCTTGCATCGTTCGGCGTGTATTGCGTGATCGCCGGCGTGTTCTGCCTCGGCTGGTTCATGCTGCATCCGCAGCCGGTTTGATGCCGCGGGCGCCGCTCTCGCGTGATCCGGCGCGATGATCGGGTATAATTTCGGGCTCGGCTCTATGCCGGGCCCGTTTTGTTTCGGGGCTTTGAGTGGTTGTGGGCGGTGTGGCTGCCGCTCGTTGCTCCAAAACCCGATGCCGAATGCGGTCCCGTGTCAGGCCGTGTCTTTTCTCCCCGACCGCCCTTAGCTCAGTTGGATAGAGCAACGGCCTTCTAAGCCGTAGGTCACACGTTCGAATCGTGTAGGGCGGGCCAGAATTTCCCTGAAAGATCAACAAGTTGTGAGTCGAGCACACTGCTGGGTTGCACTCCGATCAGCACGCGGAACTGCACTCACTGTGCTCAGAGTGTGCTCGGATTCTAGCGGCGAACGGGCGTGATGGGTGGCATTCTAGTGCCGTCCCATGCGCTTCCCCTGTAACAGCCGGTAGAATTCCGGTAGGAATTCTGTGCACTCGCGGCCCGCCGCGAACGGCTAAAGCCCGCCCGCTTGTGGTTGGTCGGCAATTGTCGTTATTGCGTCGGCGATTCGCTGGCAGTCGGCTGCATCAAGACACGTTCGGCTCCATTCGTTCGCCAAAATCTCCCACACGCTCGCGGAGCTTTTGTGCACTCGATCCCCGACCAGTCGTGTCCAGTCGTGATGGTCGGGAGCCAACATTGCGTCCTCAAGCGCCGTAAGCAGAGTACCCGCGCCGATACCGAAGCGTTCCGGCAAATTAGGCCAATTCCGCTCGCGCAATTGCGTGAAGACGATCCGCTCCGGGGCAAGATCACCCGGCAAGCGTACGCAGTTCGGGTCATCGTGATCGCCATCAATCACTGCGACCGATCGGTAAGGCAGTCGCCCATTACGTCCCAACTGACCAATGAGGGAAACGACATTCGACGGGCCAACAGCACTGATAGTGATGCGGCCGATAAGCTCGGCGGTGTCCGCCGAAGATGCGAGAATTTCCCGCAGCCACACCGCAGCCTCGCGGTCTTCAACGAATACATGTGCATCGGGATGGACCTCATCGTCAAGTCTGCTCATCGCAAACTCAGGCGAAACGCCGTACAGGACACTCAGCCCTTGCGGCCCGGGCAGCAATAGCACACGGGCTTCTTGCGGCAATTCCTCCAGTACGTACGGACTATGCGTTGATAGCACAACTTGAATTCGCCTTTGGCGGCAAAGCCAAAGTAAGAATCTAATGAGTCGCCTTTGAGCACGTGGATGGAGTGATGCTTCCACTTCATCGATAAGGAGAAGGGAATACTGCGGCATCCCCTGAAGCACGCGAAAGAGGTCAAGGGTCGCATCCTCGCCGGCACCTTGGTGAAACTGCGAGACTTCGCCCCATTCTCTTTCGAGCAACCCTACTTGTCGGCGGGCATCAACGTTTGACGTGGCGAAGCGTGCTCGATTGTATTGACGACTAAGGACATAAGACAGTCGCTGACGAAATTCATTGTCGATGTCATTGCTTTCTATCTCGGATGCAGCCGACCGGGCTATTTTGGCGTACCCAGCGGAGGCATCAAGAGGGAGTGTTCGAGAGATGTCGAGCAGATAGACGTTGCGGTGGGGCGCGTTTTCCGGCACCCGCCAACGAGCCGTGGGTTTCGTGATGCGGAAGGTGTCAACCGCTTGACCGCGCCTGACCCGAACATTAATGGCCACGTTGCGGATTTGGTCCCACACCGTCTCAACGAAGAAAGTGGAAGGGTAGAACCTCTTGTCCCGATCACCTTGATCGTATGCGCAGGCTGCGGCTTTCAGCAAGGTGCTTTTACCGCTGCCATTTTCCCCGACGACTGCCACTACCGGGTAGTTGAATTCAACGCTTTGGCCCGCCCAGCCACGAAGGCCTGCAATCGAGATCATCTGCAAGAACTGCGGCCATTGACCTGCCTGAAACTGTCCCCGGATCGTATTCACTTCTTGGTGGTCCACAATCGCTCCTCGTTATTCGCTTCATGGCTGGGCGAAGTAATCATACCGCCAGTCTCCTTGCCGGATTGCTGCAATTCGCTCCGAATAGTTGCGCTGCGCCGACAAAATAGCCGAAGCCAAATTTGATGTGCTTATCTGCGCGGACTTACGCCACTCGCCCGCACGCGTGCGCCCCCGTGCGTGGGTGTGCGCGTTTTATCCAGCGGGATTCGTCGCCGGGCATCATCCATGTTCATTGGCGAACTGCCGGGCGCGGCGTGAGCCGCGCCGCGTGCCGCTGATCTCGCCGATGCGCACCCGCTGACCGGCGACACGCCGAGGGTGGGGGCCTCATCGTCGACGCATGTGCACCGTGGAAGGAGCATCCGCTGAGACATGGATAGATAACGTTCGTTAAGTGTCCAGGGGATTCGGTGCGCCGAGAGTGGTTAGAAAGTCCTTGACAATAGTTTCTATCCGAAAGATGATTCTATCCACGTTATCTATCCATGGCGATTCACACGCACAAACTATGTCACGAACATTTCTGTACAGCCGCGTATCGACGCAGGATCAGGACACGACGAACCAGCAGCTTGTCGCGAAGCAGGCGGGGTATGAGGTAGAGCCGCATCGTGTGTGTGCTGAGACTATCAGCGGCACAGTTCCAGCGATGGAGCGCCCGAAGTTCCGCAAGCTAGTGGAGAAGTTAGAGGCGGGCGACGTGCTTGTCGTTGCGAAGCTGGACCGGCTAGGCAGGAATGCTGCCGACGTTGACGGCACGGTGCAGGCGCTACGCGCCGCAGGCGTCCGGGTAGTTGTGCTGGACTTGCCCGTGCAGGAGGTGACAAGCGCGGCGGGCGATCTCATCCTGCGCATGTTCGCTGCGTTCGCGCAGTTTGAGCGCGACTTGATCGTCGAGCGGACGCACGCGGGGCTTGAGCGCGCGCGCGCGGAGGGCCGCGTCGGCGGCAGGCCCGAGCGTTTCACGCCGGACGAGAAGCGCACGATTCGGGCGAGGCTAGATGGAGGCGCGTCGGCGCGCTCACTGGCGAAGGAATACGGCACAACGCACGTGACCATCATGAAGGCGGCGCAATCCGTGATTGCTGCCGGTTCGGCTGGGGCCGAAGGAGGCACCGCCGAGTAGGGCGCTGGCACCGCACGTACCACAGTAACGCTCGGTTCAGTCTTGGCGGATCGACCGGGCATCACCTAACCGATGCGGGCCAGCGCGCCCGCAGAGTACCGCAAAACGACCATGAATCAAACGAACATCATCGCTATCCGTAACTCGAACATCGACGCCGCAGATGCCTACAAGGAGGGCGCATTCTTCGCTGAGGTGGACTGGCAAGCGGCGCGCAAGGATACGCCCGTCCCAGCCCGCGCGATGCCCGTAGCGCCCGGCTATTCCAGCATGGCGGACCATTGCCAAACCGCTTGGGACTTCATCCGCCAGCATGTCTGTCCGGAGTGGGATCACGCTGACGCGAAGGGCGCGTTCTTCGTCGGCTATGAGGACCGGGCGACCGAGCTGGCGAATGCTGGCGAGGCTGGCTATGAGACGCTGGCCGAAGCTGGGACGGTGGCCGATACCGAGGGGTGGGTCTTGCAGTCCGAGCCTTGGGAGGACGCAGCAGGCGCAGACGATAAGATGCTGCGCGCCCTGCGTGCGCTGCGACTCGGGGCTACTGCATGGCGGGCGCGGGCAGATGCGAGCGGCGAGGTGGCCGACCGTTACCGGGCAGAGGATGCGGAAGCGCTTGCGGAATCCGCTATCGGAGATGTGCTCGCGGTGTGCTGATGCGAGACTGGTGGCGACGCGGCCGAGCACAATCTGGTTTGGGCCGGGGCCAAAGGGAACCCTGTACTTCTATTCTTCTCCATAGAATAGTGCAGGAAAGGGGAACCTATCGAGCTATTCAGTACAAAAGCTAGACTGCATAAGGGATTGTGGTCGGTCGCTGTTTAGGGTAGGTTCCCCTCTCGTAATCAAGTCAGCATCAGACGCTACATGGGTTCATCGACCAAGGCCGCTATCTCCGACGCAACGCGTGCCGCCATCCTCGCCGACCAGATCAAGGGCTTGCAGCGGAAGCTAGATCAAGCGCGCCGCGAAGTAATCGCCGACGCCAAGGCGCTGGGTATCGACATCGACATCATCGGGGCCGTCATCGTGCGGCCGAAGAAGCCCCAAGCGTACTACGAGGCAATCCGTAGAGGGCTGGCTTTCATGGTGAGTCCGGCGCTAGACGGCCTGTCTCGGTCGGCAGTAAGGGATGCTGTCGCGGAGCATGCTGGCTTCGCCGCTGTCGGCATCGGCCCGAAGGCATGGTCGAGCACGAAGCTCCCGCCGAGCCTCATTGAGTACGCCGAGTCCCGGCTCGTCGAAGCTGGCCTGATGGCGGATGCTGACCGATGGAATGGTCGCGGGAAACCCCGACTCGACACGTTCTCCAAGGTCGCCAAGTTCCGGCTCGCCGCTCGTAAAGCGGCTGGTGATACCGGGCAGGACTTCGCCATGGGCCGATTCGCCTTCCTCGGCAACGATCAAGTGTACTGGTTCGGATCGGCGCGGACGCTTCGCCGGAAGGGGAACGGCGGCACGTTGGTAGTGCGCAGCGGCGGGAAGGATCACGGCGTCGTTGCGGCTTTACTGGCGCTGGATAAGACCCTGACCAAAGAGACGATTCTCGGCTGGCTCAGGAATGCCGACGAGGCGGCGCGTGTAGCGCGGGAGCGTGTCGAGGTGCAGGCCGCTGCGGAAGCTGCCGATAAGGCCGCTGCTGATGAGATCGACGCGGCCCTCGGCGGCATCCTCGGAGAGTGAGCGGAGGCCGTGCCGATACGTCCGGCACGCGTGAAACTGCCCGGCGGAGAAATGAACCCGCAAGGCGCGCACGAGTTCGGCCCTAACACTGCGTCAGCAGGCCCGTGACGGGTTGATTGCACCTCGGCGGCACATTCTTACTTCATCTCGTCCCGACCGCGTAGCGCCTGTGTACGGCGGTTCGCGAGCCGCCTGTCGAATCCTTGGCAGTAGCCCGGCCGCGATGGATTCAATTTCATTGCACTAGGCAGACAGGCACACGGCTGGGGGCCGGATAGCGATTCCATTTCATGTCCCAACCAAGACACACACGCGGACATTCGCACCGTACGCTCCCGCGCAGGCATCGCCTGCCGCAACCAGAGGCCCGCCGTCGTGCGGGCTTTGTCACATTTGGAGGATGAGTATGAGCAAGACCCCTCAACATCCGCTTGAGCACAGCGGCACGGCGCAGTCCTACTTCGAGCGCCTTGAGGCCCGAGCATCGAAAGGGGCGGTAGCTGTATGGCGGGAAGCAGTAGAAGCATGTACGGGCGGGCTGCCGAGCTGGGCCGCGCGGAAATACCGGGCGCGGGTGAAAGCATGAACGATGAGCTTGACTGTATGGAGCAGGAACGCATCGCCCGGCTGTCCGCGCTGGGCGTTCCGATGGCCCGGCCGGAGGAACCTGAACCGGAGGTGATCGAGCAGGCGTCACGGCTTCGCGGCATGGATCGCGCTTCGCTCGCGGTATGCGCCGCTATGCGCGGCGTCAGCATCGAAGACTTCGCAAGCGCAGCCATTCGAAAGGCGACGAAGCCTCCGCCGCCGGTGATTGATCGCCGCTACATCGAGCGGGCGCGGCGCGGCTATCGGCTTCCGCGTTGAGCGTCGGCGGCTTGCATGCGGGCGGCTATCTGTTCTCCATCCTGTAGAACTTTGCGCCGAACGCAGCGGAGGTTCGCCCATTACCAACAGAACACCAATAGGAGGATTCGAACATGGAAACAGCAGTGAGCACTACCCCGGATACGAGCTTGACGAATGAGCAGGCTTACGACCGTGCGCTGGAGGCCCTGCTTAGCGCGGTTGGGCTGGCCCGCACACAGGCGATTCTGGCGGAGGTGATTGTGGAATTCCGTAAGCGCGAGCCGGGCAATGCGCGTGTCAATGACGACCGTGAGCGCGCCTTTGCATTCAGCCCCGATCTACTCATACGGGCGCGGGAGATGGGGGTAGAGTCGAATGTACGAGAGCGCTGAGCAGCGCTGAAACTGCCCGACTGAAAACAGCTGTCGCGTGGTGCGCGCAGTTTTGCGGCCTGCGCGGAGCCTGTCCCGCAATCAGCGGGACGTAGAAGCCTGACCAAGCAGCCCAGCCGAGCTTAGCAGCGATGTATTAAATAAGGAGTACGGATGTATTTATCTTTCTCTCTCGCTTCTGACTGCGGGATGGCCTAATGTGCCAATTGTTCGGCATGATCGCCGGAGCGGGTGTTGGCATGATGCAGGCCCGTCTACAGAACGCGCAGAATGATGCGCAGTACACGGTCGATACCGCCAAGACCACCGCCTCGAACTTGTTGTCGAAGTCCAGTGCGGAGAACAACAACATGATCCGTGATGCGAACAATGAGTTCCTCGCGGCGCAGGCGGCGCTGTCGAACACGCAGCGCGCGATTGGCAACCAGAACCGCGCCATCGCCATCGGCGCGCAGACGAATGCGCAAGCCGTGAACATGGCGCGAGCAACAGAAGCCATGACGCGAGGCAGCTTGGAGCAGCAGATTGCGGCGGCAGCCCAGCTAGGTGCGATGCGTGCCGATTCGGCAGCTCGTGGTGTTGGCGGCACGTCCGCCGACATCATGCGCGCGACCATGCAGACAACAACCTCGCGACTCACCGCGATGCAAGCCACGAAGGGCGCACAGATGTCCTTCGATCAGGTGATGGCGGCGGCGGGTCTGCGCTCGAACCTCATCACGTCGCAGGACTACGGGCAGACCGTCGCGGGCATGAATTACCAGAAGGACATCCCGCAAACCTTCATGGCACCCGAGAAGATGCCCGACATCACGGCAGCTCAGGGCGCAGCGATGGGGGCTGTTGGCGGGATGGGGTTCCAGCAGTTCCGGAACTCGGGCGGCGGTAGCGTCGGCGGCTACAGCGTGGGCAATACGGCGAACTATGCGTCGCAGGCGATTTTGAACGGTGTGAACAGTTTCAGTGGCTCGTGGGGTGCGGGTAGTACCGGCGGCACGTCCGGCAACAACGCGTACGGCTTCACGGTAGACGGTGGCTCGGGCGGCAATTCGAGCAGCACCAATTCATTTAACTTTATGCTGGATTAAGGGGAGACTATGGCAAACGTGAGCTTTTCGCTGTCGAGTGACGGTGGCGTTGTAACTCAACAAAGCACGCTCGGCGGCGGAGGCTCTAACAGCTTCTCTGGCGGGCTGGGTGGTGTCGGGCAGTCCAGCGGGCCACTCGCCGTAGGCGGCACGGACATCGCCGCATACTCGGGCGCGGTTGCCCGGCAAGGCGTGCTCGGCTCCGGTGTGACGCTGGATGCGCTGAACAAGCTGGCGGGTGGGATGCTACAGCCGTACATCGACCGCACGAAGAAGCGGCAGTACGCCGAGGGCATGGCCCAAGCAGCGCAGGGCAAGAGCCTCATCGAGATCGAGAACGAGCAGCCTTGGTACACGAAGCTGTACGGCCCGGATGCTACGGTGCAGGGTGCACAGGCGTTCAATGTGGCGGCTGCGATGCAGGATGCGCAGTCGCAGTTCATGCTTGCGATGCCGCAGCTTCGCGAGAAGTCACCCGACCAAGTGCGTGCATACATCGTCGACAAGATGAATCAAGTCGAGAGTACGGGCGATCCTGCATTCGATTCTCTGGTACAGCAAGGGTTCGCCGAGCAACTTCCGCGAATGCTCGACACGCACATGGGCCAGTACATGCAGTTCACGCAGGAACAGGCGTACAACGGCTTTACGAACCTTGGAACGGTCGGCGGCAAAGCGTTACAGGACACACTCACGGCGAACAACAACCCCCAGCAAGCAGATGTGGACCGCGCCTACGCTGACTTTACGAACCAGCTCATTCGACCCGCGAACATGACCACTGAGGCGTACCAGCGCGGGCTCCGCGACATCACACTCAGCAATGCGCGTAGCGGGCACTGGCAGGCGGTGCGCGCTGTTAGGGCGATGCCTGAATACCAGTCCATGTCGACTGACATGAAGGACAACCTCGAAGTCCAAATTCCGCGACTGGAGCAGGAGTGGGCGCAGAAGAACCCGGCAGCACGGAACCTGTTCACATCGCGGGCTGACCTACGGTGGAGCCTGCAACACGGCACAACGGGGATGGACTCGTCGCCGGAAGGTCACGCGAAGCTCGACGCTGTGATGGACGCGCATGAGGACTCGAACCGCCAGCTCAACGGCGACGCCACGGCGATGTACGACAACGAGCAGCGGGCGCAGATGCACAAGATGCTCGATGCGGGGAACGCCAATATTCTGGCTCAGTACCAGAAAGCGCAGTTGAAGCAGTTGAACTACGATCAAGCGGTTGACCTTGTAGGGAAGGCCATCAATAGCTCGTCGCCAGCGGCGCTAACGGGCTTGCCGCTCCCCGATGGCGCAAAGGCGCAGGTAGCAGATACGATGTTTCGGAAGGCCAGCGGCCCGGAATACGCGAACCAGCCGGACGTGCAGGCGAACTTGTTCGATAAGCTGAGCGCGGTGGCGTACGATTCGTCGCTCCAATCCCCGATGCTCAAGCAAGTGCTGACCCAGCAAATGAACCTCATGCTGAACGGAGACACACCGCTTACCCCGGATGCCGCGCAGGCGCTGCAGTATGCGGATGCGTTGCGGCGTGGGATCGGCGGTGAAGGGGCAGTGATGGCGTACATGGGCGACTCGATGGGGCCGAAAGTGATTGCGTTACTGAACAGCGGGTACAAGCTGGATGATCCTTTGCAGCTCAAGACGGCTCGTCATCTAATCAGCCGTGGCGCGGGGGCAGTTGCGACGGCGCAGGAGGTACAGGATGCGCAGCGCGCTGTGGCGAGCGCTTCGCCGGGGTGGTTCAAACGCATGATTCCGCTGTGGGGCGGGGATGGCGAGCTAACACCATACAACCTGACGGACGGCAACAAGCGGCAGCTCGCCGAACACATCGCGCCGCTCATCGCGCAGTACAAAAAAGCGTACGCATACGACGACGACACAGCGGCACGTACAGCGCTGTCGCAAGTGGTGGCGAATGCGGACCTTGTGCCCGGTGCAGTTGTCTTGAACAATCGAGCCTTCGGTGCACGTCCGTTCTATGAAATGGTGAATCGGGAGTTCCCCGGAGCCGTTCAGCGGCAGGGTCAATCGAACTATCAAGCAGCGTTGAAGTGGGCGATTGAGAAGCAGGCGGGACCGCTGGAGCCAGAGATTACCGGGGATGCTACTGACGTAGGCATGGCGCTGACACCATTCAGTTCACGTAGTAAAGCGACCGCGATAGAGTACCCGTATTGGCAAGTAACGTCCGGTGAGAACCTTGGTAACGGCTTCATGTCCTTGTTCCTGACGAATCGACAAGGGCATCAGCAAATGATTAACATCGCCGCGAAGGTGGTCGCCCAACGTATGCGGGATACCTTTGGCAACAAGCCGGAACACGTCGACCCGGACATTGGGCTTTCGAGCAAGAACGCTTGGGGCTGGGCTTACTAAGCGTGCAGCAGCGCGGTAGCAGGCAGGTGGCACCCGTGAGGGTGTCGCCTGTCGCATCGTTCACTCGTTCTGTATCTGTTGGCGCGGGCGTCAGCCGAGCGAGGCGAAGCCGACGCGAGCCGCGCTTGCTATCGGTCGGTACGCTGGATACTCTATCGAACCCGACTGCACGGAAGGGAACCTGATTCGAATTGGAGAATGAGCAATGCTCGTAAGGAGTACGTGGCAACGGAAGCGCCCGAGATTCGGGCTGACAACCACCTCCGCGATTAGGTGGGCGGCGCTATGTTGCAATCGGGTGGGCGATGGCTCTGCTTCTCGCAACGGCAAACTGACCTCTAGCGCTATTCAACGCAAGGCAGCTGGACTTCCTCGGCTGAGCTGCTCAAGGTTGGTGCGGGCGATCCGGTAGCAGTCTATCCGCGTTCGCCACAAGTCGCCGTAGCTCGTGCGTTAATTGCTCGATGGTCCGAGGCGCTACAGCCGGGTTGGCCGGGCCGTCCAGCCGCCGTGCTACGTCGTCAAGCTGTAGGTGGGTGTACCGTTCCAGCATAGTCCATGTCTTATGCCCGGTAATGCGGGCTACTTCTGGTACGGTCAGTCCGCGCTCGAAGAACCGCGAGGTCGCCTCATGACGCAGATCGTGGAACCGGAAGTTGTCGAGGCGGGCGCGCCGTGTGGCGCGGATGAAGGCGCGCTTCACTGCCTCCGCCGTTACGCCCGCAAACACCGACCCGGCACCATTCCCGCCTCTGCTGAGAGTTGCAAGTACCTCGATGGCACGCGAAGAGAGGGGCACGCCGCGAGCTGTCCCATTCTTCGTCATGGGCAGATAGGCGTAGCGTCCGGACAAGCTGATGCGCTGCCAATCGAGGCTGACAAGCTCGGATTGCCGCATTGCTGTTTCGAGGGCGAGTTCAACTACCGGGCGCAGGTATGGCGCTCTGGCATCGGCGCACGCGGCAAGCAGCGCGGGTTCTTCTCCGGGGCGTAGACGCCGATCTCTTGGGGGAGATGCAGGAGGGCGACGTACCTTTTGGAAGGGGTTTTGAACAAGCGGCGCGCTCCATTCCTCTATGCCGATCTTGACGACGTGCGCGAGCAGCGTTATGTCTCGCCGGACCGTCGATCCGCTGACGGTTCGCAGGCGTGTGGCAATCCATGCCGCGACGCGCGGACAGTCAAGGTTCATGACGGGGCAGGCAGCTATCTCGTGTTTTAGTATGCCGCGCATTCGGATGGTTTCTTGCGCGGATGCCCGCTTAAGGGGAGTGACGGACGCGAGGTAGCGCCGCATCAGGTCGCCGAGCGTACGGTACTGGACTTCACATCCAGCGGCGATTCGCTGGCGCTCGGTTTCCATCTTCGACGCGAGGATGCGGCGGTGGATGAATGCCTCTTGCTCGGCAATCCATGCTTCAGCATCCGTCCTGTCCCCGAACGCGCGGGAGAGTGTCGGGAAGCCCTTGATGCGGATTGTCGCTTGTAGGCGTATGCCGCTGCGTCGGGAGCGTGATTGAATAGTGCCCATGCCTGTTCTCCATGTGAGGTTGCAGGCGCGGGCAGTCATGCTGCTCTTGCTCGGAACGACAACTATGCCGCCTGAGTGTTGCTGTTTCGTGGCGGGTGTCAGCCCAATTTAAGAGCGAGGTCTTCCGCCCGGAGGTGCGTGTATCGCTTCAACATGGCGAGCGTCTTGTGGCCGGTGATGCTGGCGACCTCAACCGTCTGCAATCCCAGCTCGAAGAAGCGACTCGTCGCCTCATGACGCAGATCATGAAGGCGGATTCCGACGAGCCATTGAGGATCGGCGGGGCGTTCCAGTACGCGGCAGGTTGACTCGTACAATCCTCGCGCTCGCTGCACAGCACGGCAGAATGCCCGCGTGAGGGCGTTCGCGGTGACGGCGAAGGGTACGGTGTACCCGGCGTCCTTGCGGGCCTGTAGAACGGCTGTAGCGACGCTGGACAGCGGCACGGTGCGCGGCGTGTCCGTCTTCGTCAGCGGTAGGTGCGCGGTGCGTCGGTCAAGGTCGATGTGTTCCCATCGCAGGGATGCGAGTTCACCGCGACGCATGCCGGTTGCTACGGCGAGCCGGATGAAGTCCCGCAGGTCGGGCGATTCCGTCGCGTCGATGATGGCCTGTATCTCGTCCGGGTGAAGCCGTCGATCCCGGCCTTGTGGCTTCCGTGGCTTGATGACTTTTGGGATGCCAGCGGGTAGCACGATGCCCCATTCGCGGGTCGCCAGCGTGAGCGCCCGGTTCAGTAGATTTAGCTCGTGGATGACTGTCTGCGGCGACACCTCCTTGAGCCGGGCGTCGCGGTAGCCGACGAGATGGGTCGAGGTGAGGGCGGTGAGCTTGTACGCACCGAGTCGCTGCGTGACCTTCTGAGCACGGCCCTTGTCGCTTCCGCCGCTGCGTTTTGTCGGGGACACATCGCGAGTGTATCGGTCCAGTAGGTCAGCTACGGTGGTGCGGTCAGCTTCGTCCATGCAGACGAATAGCCCTCGGTCCATCTCCATTTCGACCATGCGGCCCCATTCAGCGGCATCGGCGCGGGACGCGAATGTGCGGGTGCGGGACGGGAAGCCAGTCTTGCGGACTTGGCATTTCCACTTGTTGCGGTACTTCGTGATTGTCGCCATTGCGGCTACCTCAAGGTAGTCGCAGTGTGCTCAATTTGTGCTCGCTGGCATCTCAGTTGGATACAAGCCGCGCCCAGCGAGGCGCGGCGACCCACGAGCAACGGCCTTCTAAGCCGTAGGTCACACGTTCGAATCGTGTAGGGCGGGCCAATGCCATCAGGAGTTTCCGGGTTTTCCCCATCGATCGCTGGTTCTTCGGCGCTGCTTCGTGCAACCGTCATGTAACCCGATCCGATCAACGCGGGAATCGGAGGCTATCGCGATGCGCATCGTTGGATGCTCGTGCAAGTGCTCCACGCTTTTGGTGCGCTGCACTCAGCAGACGCCCACGCCGGTCGTGCGCGCCTCGAGGTGCTGGCGCATGCAGGATGTCGCTGACGGCCTGCAGACGCATGCATGACGAGATCGGCGCACTTGTCGCGCGATACAAGCGGATAACCCCTGTTTTTACATCGCTAGGAAAGAGCGGCAACGAACTGCGCTTGTCTCTCGACAGCATCGCGGAGTCACTTCTCCGGCACGGTGCTCGCCCGCGCATGAGGTGTCGGCGTCGCGACGCCTGGCATCCTGATTTCGATATCATCAGATAATTTACTTTTATTTTCGTCTAAAATCGCGCTTCTTCTTACTTTAAGACGGAACGACGTTTTGATTAACCTGACGAAATGTATTTCACGTACGACCATTGCTGCATGTGTTGCTTGTGCCGGGCTGATGCCTTTGTCCCGGTCCGCCGAGGCCCAGGTCGAGCCCCTGAAGAGTCCGGTCTACGGCGTGACGCTCGACGATCTGACCAAACTTGATGCGATCATCGCGTCGCTGCAGAACCTGCCGTACCGGCCGACCGTGCGTGTCGTGTTCGATCCGGATACGTCTGCCGCCGACTACTACGCACCGTTGCTGCGCCTGCATGCAGTCGCATACGTGATGGGCGAGGTCTACGATTCTTACTATTTCCCAACGGATCTCGCGACGTACAAGGCGCGAACGCAGGAACTGGTGTCGCAGTTGAAGAACACCGTCGACGTGTGGGAGATCGCCAACGAAATCAACGGCGAATGGTTGCGGGCCAACCCGAGCGGCACGAACGCCGTGGTCAATTCGCAAGAGCAGCAGATCGGCCAGATGGTCGCCGCGGCCAACACGATCGTCAAATCGAACGGCGGCAAGACGGCCATCACGCTGTACTACAACGACGACAGCAAGGGCAACAACTGCTGGGAGAAGCCGCAGGATTACTGGAAGACCTGGCCGACGAACTTCCTCTCGTCGACGGTTCGCCAGCAGGCCGACTATGCGCTGTTCAGCTACTACCCGTATCAGGATTGCACGGGGCTGAATCCGTCGTGGAACAACGATTTCGCGGCGCTGGAAAGCATTTTCCCGAACGCGAAGGTCGGCTTCGGCGAAATCGGCACGTCGTCAATCTCCGCGCCGGCGTCGGTGCAGCAGAACCTGATCAAGACCTATTACCCGATGGTCAACAGCATGACCGATCCGCGTTTCATCGGCGGATTCTTCTGGTGGAACTACGCCGAGCAGATGCTTCCGTACTCGACGAGCGCCTACTTCCAGTTGTTGCGTCAAACGATCATCACGCTCAAGTCGCCCAACTGATCGCCCCATCCCGCGGGTAGCCCCCAAGCGTCAGCGCAGTCGCTCAGAACCACAATGTCGCGCGCACCACGAGACCACGTGCGCGGACCGCTGACGTCAAGGGAAACCGGTATTGCACCGTCACATCGAGATAGCTTGCCGGCGCGGTATACCTGCCTTCGCGAAACCAGTACCTGAACTGGATCCCCGGCCCCGCACCGATTGCCGTCTTGTCCGGCTGACGGTTGTCGTGATCGCCGGCCACCGCGGCGTGCGGGTAGACGGTCAGCCGATTGCTGAGCATCGGCAAACGCCACGTGTGCCCGTAACGCAGCTCCGAATAGATGATGTATCGGCCTGCCCGGATGAAATACGCCCCTTCGACATACGCCTGCCAGCTCCGCCAGCTCGGTTCGGTGACCCGCAGGTCGGTGCCCCCTTCCGACGAATAGCCCAGGCGCATCAGCCAGTCCGTCATCGACAGGCTGCCGATGTGGAACAGCCGCTCGGCGGTCATCACCACGTTCTGGTCGGGTATCGGCTTGTAACGCACGCCCACCGATCCTTGCACGGTCGGCAAGCCGGTCACGTTGCCCGAGCCGTCGTAGGCCGTGCCGTATCCGCGCACGAAGAACTGAAGGATGCGGCCGTTCCGATAGCCGATCTTCGGCGGCTGCCAGTATGCCTCGATACCCGGCTGGAGCACGCTGATCGTGCCCTGCGGACCGAATGCCGCCGACTGGTATGGCGCGCTCAGCACGAAACCCCAGGTGCGCTCCAGCTGTTCGACTTCCCGCCGATAGCCGAACTTGCGCTGCGCGTCGAACGCATGTTCGTTTTCGTCGGCGTCGAGACTGTGTTCGAACATCTGGACGGACTGCTCGTTCAATCCGATCCGCTTGGCGGCATAGCCCGCATCCGCGTAGTTCATCGCGTTGCCGGCGCCACCGGCGAAACCCTCCTGGAACGTGTCGAGCGCCTCGCGATCCTTGTGCTCGCGCAGGAGGTCGTAGGCCTGCTGCAACTTCCGTTGCGCGGTATCGTCCACCGGCACCTGAGGCGGCTGATCGGCTTGCTGCGCCTGTGCCACGATCGACGCGGCCATGTTCCGCTCGCCATCGGTCGACGCGTCGCCGGCCGCCAGCTCGGCCACGCGGATGGCGCTGTCGCGGTCGCCCGCCTGCAAGCTCATCTGCGCGATACGCAACTGGATCACGGCCGATTTTTCATCGGCCAGCGGCGCCAGCGCAACGCCCGCCTCGTGCGGACGATTCGCCGCGAGCGCACTGTCCGACCACGCGAGGCGCAGGTTGCGCTGCTGCTCCTTGCTCCAGTTTCCCGTCGCGACGGCCGCCGAGAAATCGCTGCACGCGACGTCGTAGCGCATCTGCCGCTGCGCCAGATAGCCATGCTGCGCCCGTACCGCCGCGCTTTTCCGAAAACGCACGCTCAGCGATTCCACCATCGCGTCGGCTTCGTCGACCTTGCCTTCCCGCCGGTAGACATCCACGAGCAGCAGTCCGAGCTGTTCGCTTCCGGGCTGAATCTTGAGGGCGCGCAGCGCATAGTCTTCCGCGCGGGGCAGGTCGCCGGCATTGATCGCCTTGTATGCGCCATCGGCGAGCCGATAGGCCTTGGGGGTGAGCTGCTGGGCGGCGGATGCCGGAGCCTGCCAGGCCAGCGACATGGCGATTGCCAGGGCGCTCAACCGTGCGCAGCGCTTGAGGCCAGCCGCGATGGGACGTGTCGAGCGCTTCATGCCTGTTCTCCCGACGGCTTTTTCACCGAAGCTGCCTGCGGCGTCGCGTCGTCGCCGTCGCGTAGCCGCGCAATTTCGACGAAGCGCGAGTGCCGGGCCAGTTCGGCGGCAATCTCCGCATCGCAGGCAATGAAATAGGCCACGTTCGATCTGGCGCCGCGCCGCACGATGTCCTGTTCGTCCGGCGTGAGCGGTCGCCCGACCGCGACGTTCAGCGTCCCGTCGTCCGCGGTTGAAAACGGGACGGCGTGATACGCGTACTGCAGCTCGAATGCCAGCGAGTCCGCGAAGTGACCCACCGCGACGTTGCCCAGGCTCACCCGCGGCAGTTCCGCCTGCTCGGCAATTGCGTCGGCCAGCGACTCGGTGGACAGCGCGCTGCCTTCGAGCAACAGTTCGCCCAGCCGCTTGCCGCATGTCAGTTGTTTCTCGAGACCGGCTTGCAACTGCTCCAGCGAGACCACGCCCCAGCCGACCAGGATCTCGCCGACCTTGAGGCGCGCTTTTCCGAGCTGTTCGTTCGACAGGTAGGTGTGACTGGTCTTGTCCCATGCGATGGGCTTGCCGCTCGCCAGGTGGCCGATATAGATGCGCCAGGCCCGGCAGACCGCATAGAAATTGATCAGGTTGTTGACGAACATCCTCGGGATCGAGAGCAGCCCCTGGAGCGGACCGTTCAGCTTGCTGACGAAGTGAAAGCGCTGTCCGGCCCGGGCAAACAGCATGACGGTGTTCACCCACAGCAGCGGCGTGACCCATGCACTGGCCGCGACGAGGTGGGTGCCGGCGGGGATGACGTGCCCGGCTCTCTGCAGGGCGGCAAGCAACACGAAGTTGAGCAGCACGCCATAGGCAATCACCGAAAACAGCGACGTCACGATGCCCTTGCGATCGTGGAAGAACATGTAGCGGGTGAGGAGGTCGCCCTTCCAGCCGAGTTGCTCCCAGCCTTGAAACGCGATGCCGAGAATCCAGCGCGCGCGCTGCCGGTAGGCGGTGCGGAAGGTCTTCGGAAAATACTCGCGCGTGGCCAGCAGGTTTCGATTGGGGGCGCCTTCCTTTGCGCGCTGGCCGCCGGCGTCGTGCGCGACGTCCGAAAGCGCAAAGCGGGCGAAGGTTTCCTTCATGCCGAGGTCTCTCAACCGGAAGCTGAAGTCATAGTCCTCGGTCAGCGAACTCGTGTTGAACGGGCAACCGTCGCGCTCCTTCATCGCCGCTTCGATCGAACGCCGGCTGTAGCACGACGCAACGCCCGCGCCCGGGACGACGCCGGTCAGACGGGCGCGCACCGGCACATCCTTCTGGTGCGTTTCGCTGAAATCGTCGAGATAGCAGCCGGCCACGAACTCGTTCCATTTTCGCGGCAATGACAGGACCGGAAGCTGGACCAGGTCGCTGTCCGCCACCGCATGGTTGAGGTACTTGAGTTCAACCGGATGAATGACATCTTCGCAGTCGTGCATGACGACGCCCGCGAACCGAATATGGTGGACCTCTTCGTAGCGCAGGATGGCTTCGATGATCCAGTTCAGGCAGTCGGCCTTGCAGGTCGGCCCGTCGTTCATGACCGTTGCGCGCGTCACCCTGCCCGGATACCGGCGCACCATCCGTTCGACTTCCGCCGTGGTTTCGGCGTCGTTGTGATAGGTTCCGACGAAGATGATGTAGTGCTCGTACTCGAGGGTCGCCAGGGTGTTTTCGATCATTTTGGCGATCACGTCATACTCTTTCCAGGCCGGCACCATGAGCGCCAGATGGCGCTCTTCCAGCGCGCGCAGCATGCCGATATCGATGGTCTGCGATTTCTCGCGACGCAAGATGCGCCGGATTTCGAATGACCAATAACAGGCGTCCAGCGTGAGGTCATCCAGCGTGCTGACCAGGATGACGAGGGCGGCCACAATGGCGACAATGTTAAGTGCATATAAATATGCACTCCATATCATATTATCCATCATTTTTTCCGCGATTTTTCTCTTGTCAGCGTTTCCTCTCCCTCGTACCAACGTAAGACGAAACACGCCCCGTCCCCGTCGACCCCGTCACGTCCACTCGTGGCTAACGCCACGCTCACTCCTGTCGCTCTCAACAGACTCGGTCAGACCTCGAGCGCTATTGATACGACCACGTAACATCATCAAAAATGCAACGTGTTCAGTGGATGACTTTTGACAGCCGGTTCTCCCGCTTGCTTGCCTCCATCCCTGCATTCGCCAACGCTTGCAGCCATGCTCGATCCGGCGTCTCGCAGTGCTCCCCGCGCACTGTCTTCTCGACTGACAGTTCATCAAGCAAGTCGTGCGCCACCGTCCCACCACCTTGAACCTGCCGGGCGCCGGACGTGTACGCCACGCACTCGGCTGATCGAACCCGAACCAAATGTTTCAGTGCTGAAACACGCGATCGAGCGATTCGATGAAAGGTGTCTGGCAGATCCGCTGCCGCGCTTCGGTCGCCGCCATCGGAGGGGCGTCACGCGATTGCGGCGTCATTGGCCGGAAGGAATCGACATCGAACCCGAAAATCCGGCGTTCGAGTCGTCATTGCATACGCGCTAACCGGCTCGATTGCCGCGTTGACGTGTGCGGAGCGCGGCGCGCAACCGGTTTTCCCTGAACCGTCCCACCAGGCTTTACGCGTTGAATTCGCGAAACGGGCCGCGTTGCATGCTTGAAACGTTTATCGAAGCAATTTTGGACGGCCATGACGTACCGATTTGGGCGTCTCGGCCCGGTGCCCATTTGCAGCGGATGGTACGGATCTAGCTTGAAAGCCAAACTATCCGGTTTCGTTTCTTTAACCGGTATCAAGCGTGTCAAAAATCACGACATAACGCCCCGATTCTGAATGGCACTTCACCGTGCTCGTTTCGTTAACGAGATGAACTTAATTTGCATATCAAAGGATGAAAATCATGCCTTCGCATCGCAATCGATCTTTTCGAAACGGGTTGAGGACCATTGGACTACTCCTCGCGTTGGCCCCTGCACTCGTCGTCACCGGCGCGGAGACGAACAATGAGTCTCACGGCAAGATCAAGCCCCCGCCATTACCTATCGGCTCGACCCAGGTCGTCGTGAAGCCCGGTATGTCCGACGAGGAATGGGAAAAGGCGTACAAGGAGACGGGGCGCCCCAAGTTCGACAGAAAGCTCGTCAAGAAACACGGCGGCAACGTGGAACGTGACTAGGGAGAAATGGCCATGAAAAAGATCTTGATCGTCATAGCCCTGCTTGCCGGACTCGCGCAAATGACATTGCCGGGCACGGCGCACGCGCAGGCTACCACCGCACACACGCTTGTGCTGTATGACAACCCGGCCAACAACCCGTATTCGAAGCTTGGCCTGATGTACAGCATCATGTTGAGAAACCTGCTCGGCCACTTCAATACGACGGTCGATCTGGTGCCGATACAGAACTACACGCCCGGCATGATCGGGAGCCACGACGCCACGTTCTACATCGGCGACTACTACGACAACCCGATTCCGGCGGCGTTCATGAGCGACGTGATGACCGCCACGAAGACCGTGGTCTGGTTCAAGTACAACCTGTGGCAGCTCGCATGGAACACGGCCTATACGTTCAACCAGACCTTCGGGTTCAGCTTTCAAGGCGTTGCCGGGATGAACGCACCGCCTTCGTCGAGCAATCCGAATCCCGGCTTTTACGACACGGTCACGTACAAGAACCTGCCGATGGTCAAGTACTACGCGTATGACGCGTCGACCGGCGCCATCAATGCGGACCCGGAGGTCGGACTGACCCAGGTTGTCGATGCCACCAAGGCGCAGGTGCTCGTCACCATGAAGAACAGCAAGAGTGGGGCGACCACGCCATACGTCATGCGCTCGGGCAAGCTGTGGTACTTCGCGGATATGCCGTTCTCCTACATCGGCCCGACGGATCGCTACCTGGTGATATGCGACATCCTGCACGACATCCTGCAGACCAATGCACCGGTGAATCATCGTGCGCTCGTCCGCCTCGAGGATGTGGACGCATTTACGACGACGAGTTCGATGAGAAAGCTGACGGATTATCTGTACTCGAAGAACATCAAGTTCACGATGGCGACCATTCCGTTGTATACCGATCCGAACGGGTATTACAACGGCGGCGTGCCGGAGACGATTCACCTCGCGCAGGCAACGGGCCTCAAGAGTGCGTTGAACTACGCGCTCCTGCGCGGCGGCTCGATCGTGATGCACGGCTATACGCACCAGTATGACTCGACGCCGAATCTTCTGACCGCGGTCAGCGGCAGCGACTACGAGTTCTGGTTCGCGGTCCAGAATCGTCCGGTCGACGAGGACTCGGTGCAATGGGCGAAAGGCAGAATGGCCGACGGCCTGCTCGAGTTCACGCTCAACGGCTACAAGGTCGTCGGCTGGGCCGCGCCGCAGTACCAGATGTCGCCGAAGGCAGCAACGGCCACGGCGCAGACGTTCCCGACCACGTTCCAGCGGGCCGTCTACTACACCGCGACCAATCCGCAGCTCGGAACGGGGGCGCCCAACCAGGACTTTTCGGCCGGGCAGTTTTTCCCGTACATCATCAATTCCGATTACTACGGGCAGCGGATCATCCCGGAAAACCTGGGCAGCATCCAGTACAACATCTGCACTATCGACAAGTTCTCATGCATCACGTATACGTGGCAGCAACTCGTCACCAATGCGCAATACGGTCTGGCGGTGCGGGACGGCTTCGCGTCGTTCTTCTTCCATCCGTACTGGCTTGAGTCCGATCTCGGCGTACCTGCCTACCAGGACTTCCAGAGTCTCGTGACCGGCATCACGAATCTCGGCTATACATGGGTGGACGGCACAACGGCCAAGTGACGCGGGCTGGCAGCAACCTCGTGCGACCCGCATCGGCAACGCGGGTCGCACGTTTGCGTTTGATCGGCTACGATGACGCGCGGGAATGTTTTCCGGGAGGCAGCGATGACTACGTACGCCATCCCGGCCTTGCGCAGGCTTCAACAGCGTATGGGCCGGTTCCGACAGGCCGGCCGGCCGCGCCGGTGCTTGCCCGCGCCGCGTTCGCCCCGGGCGGCGACGCTCGCGATCATCGGTGCATCGCTCGCCATGGCCGCGTGTAGCTGGACGGCGCGCGACGTGCATGCTGACGGCATCGTCTGGCAGGTGGACAACACGACGACGAATCCCGTCGGAAGCTGGCAACAGCTTGGCGTGCACGATCTGTTGATCCAGTGGGTCGTCGTCGACGATACCGCGTACGTGGCCCATACCCGCATCCGTCCCGCGGCGCACCTTCCCGACTGGGAACGCATCGGTCGCGAGCCGTGGGCCAGAAACGTCATCCTGGGCCTGGCCGGCTACCAGGACGAAAAACGTGCGCGCACCCATCTGTCGACACTCGCGGACCAGTCCGTGGAGGCGGCGCGCGTACCTGTCCCGCTGCATGTCACCGGCTACTACTTCCCGGTCGAAATCGATCCGACCTGGCAGGACGCGCCCAAGCTTGCTGCCGTCCTGCAGCGGCTGCCTCGTCCGCTGTGGGTGAGCGTCTACGACCAGACCAATATCGGCGGCAAGGCGCTGGCGGACTGGCTCGTATCGTGGCTGCCTTCGGATGTCGGGGTGTTCTTCCAGGACGGCTGCGGCGTCTATGCGCGCGAGCCCGACGTCGCACGCACTTACCTCGACGAACTGGCTTCACGACTGGGTAAACGACGCGTGCGGGTCATTGCCGAGGCCTTCAGGCCCGCCGAGCATGGGGGGTTCCGTTCAGCCAGCGCCGACGAGTTGGGCAGGCAGCTATTGGCTTATCGCGGCTATCCGGCCTATCTGTTCGATGGGCCCCACTATATGTCAAACGACCTCACGCGCGCGCTTGCAACCTGGAAGGCCAAGCCTCCTGCGGCCGGGCCTGCCGGGACGGAACGCTGATTCTGCGTCACCTCGGAAGCCCGAGAAGAAGTGAGCGATCTAGCAGCGCGTTGAATGCGAAGGGAGGCTCGGTGCGGCAGTCACTGATCGTAAATGATTTCAGAACGTATCCTGCGGCGTAAGGCACCACACGCATCCCGTCGCCGAGCACGCCATTTCAGTCAATGATGACGATTATTCGTTGACGGGATTTTCGATGTAGTCGTCAATCCAGGTATCAGGCTCCCCGGGGCATAAGGGTCCGGCATTTCGAGCTTCCATTCGTCCAGGTCGAAGGTCGCACGTTCGAATCGTGCAGGACGGCCCAGTTCGGGCATTTCAAGACCATCCGCGGATACGCTCGGGTGTCACTCGACCGTCACCGATTTGGCCAGGTTCCTCGGCTTGTCGATATCCGCGCCGCGCAAGCATGCCGCATGATAGGCGAGCAGCTGCAACGGCACGACGTGCAGGATCGGCGACAACAACCCGTAGTAATCCGGCATCCGGAGTACCGATACGCCTTCGCTGTTGTCGATCCGCGTATCGGCGTCGGCGAACACGTAAAGCTGGCCGCCGCGCGCCCGTACTTCCTGCATGTTCGACTTGAGCTTTTCGAGCAGCGCATCGTTCGGCGCGATCGTTGCAACGGGCATCGTCTGGGTCACGAGCGCGAGCGGCCCGTGTTTCAGCTCGCCTGCCGGATACGCTTCCGCGTGGATATACGAAATCTCCTTCAGCTTCAACGCGCCTTCGAGTGCGATCGGGTAGTGCAGCCCGCGCCCGAGAAACAGCGCGTTTTCATGCTGCGAGAATTCCACTGCCCAGCGCGCGATCTGCGGCTCCAGCCCGAGCACGTCTTCGAGCGCGCCGGGCAGTCGCCTGAGTTGCATCGTGTAGCGCGCGAGCTGCGCGTCGTCGACGTAGCCGCGCAGCCGCCCGAGCGTCACGGCGAGAATGAACAGCGCGACGAGCTGCGTCGTAAACGCCTTGGTCGACGCGACGCCGATCTCCGGGCCGGCCCGCGTCAGGAAGCGCAGGCCGGTCTGGCGCATCATCGCGCTGGTCGGCACGTTGCAGATTGCGAGCGTATCGATATGACCGAGCGCCTGCGCGTACTTGAGCGCGGCGAGCGTATCGGCGGTCTCGCCGGATTGCGACACGCTCACCACCAGCGTGTTTGGCATAGCGAGCGCGTCGCTGTAACGGTATTCGCTCGCGATCTCGACCTGCGCGGGCACGCGCGCGATCGTCTCGAGCCAGCGGCGCGCGGTCAGGCCGGAATAATAGCTCGTGCCGCACGCGAGAATCAGCACGTTGTCGATCTGCTCGAACGCCCGCGCGGCGTCCGGGCCGAATACGGCCGGATCGAACAGCCCCGCATCCGGGATGGTCGCGGCCACGGCCTGCGGTTGCTCGAAAATTTCCTTCTGCATGAAATGCCGGTATGGCCCGAGTTCGACCACGCCTTGCGCGGACGAAACGGTTTGTATCGCACGGTCGACCGGTGCGCCGGTGCGATCGAGCACCCGCACGCCGCCCGGCGTCAACTCGACGAGGTCGCCTTCCTCGAGAAAGATGAAGCGATCGGTGATACCGGCAAGCGCGAGCGCGTCGGACGCGAGAAAGCATTCGCCGTCCGTCACGCCGACGACGAGCGGCGAGCCGGCCCGCGCGCCGATCAGCCGCTGCGGCTCGTGTTTGCTGAACACGGCGATCGCATAGGCGCCGTGAAGCTGCGACGTCGCATCGCGCACGGCGGCGAGCAGGTCGCCGCGATACTTGCTGTGGATCAGGTGCGCGACGACCTCGGTGTCGGTCTGGCCGTCGAACTCGTAGTGCTCGTCTGAAAGCTGCTGGCGCAACGCTTCGTGGTTTTCGATGATGCCGTTGTGCACGAGTGCGATTTCATCGCGGGAGAAGATCGGATGCGCGTTGCAGGTTGCCGGCGCGCCATGGGTCGCCCAGCGCGTGTGCGCGATGCCGGTGCTGCCGGTTAGGCCGGCGCTGCGCACGTGCGCGTCGAGGTCGGCGACGCGCGACATGCTGCGCTCTCGGCGAGCTTGGCCGCCGACGACCGTCGCGACGCCGCATGAATCGTAGCCGCGATATTCGAGGCGGCGCAAACCTTCAATCAGAATCGGGACGATGTCCCGTTGCGCGACCGCGCCGACGATGCCACACATGACAGGTCTCCTTCTCTTTTGGTGATCATGGATCGCGCGCCCTTGCGTCAGCGCGTTGCGGCTGCCGTTGCCGCCGCCATCGTGAATCCGCATCGAGCGGGCGCGACGGGGGCGACCATTCGGCTTTCGAATGCCAGATAAAGCGACTCCTCCAGTACGTTCCAGTGTGCGCCGTGACGGTACGGACCGGATCGAGCCTGCCAGCAGGCGATCGTGCTCCAGTCGTTCATCCTGGACGCGACCAGCGCGACCAAACCCCACGGATAATCACTGCCGGCGAGTTGTTGCCAGGTCTTTCCGTATTTCTGCATCCATTGCGCATAGATCATTTCACTGGATTGTTCGGGAACCTGAATGCCAGACAAGAGTGGAAAGATTTGCGCGATTTTCGCCGGATAAAAGCTCGTATCGCTGACCTGCTGCGTGCTGGCGCGAAAGCCGGATTGCGTGCCGCGCCAGAATATTTTCAGGATGGCCGATGCGAGCCGGTCGGCGCGCTGGCTCCATGGGCTCGCGTGCGAATAGTCGGCGTGCCGGACGTAGTACGCCGCGAGAGCCTGGAATGCGCTATGTACCTCGACGTTGTCTATCAGCAACGCTACGTGCAGCGACGACGAGATCCGATAGACGCCGGCGGGCTTGTCGAGCAGCGTGTCCAGATGCATGCCCGCGCGGTTCAGGCTGAGTTCCCATGCGGCGGGCAAGCCGTCGGGTGGTGCGAAGCGGGCGAGCAACTCGATCCAGGTTGCCATCATCGCGTCGTCGGTGTCAGCTTCGGCGCATGCGCTGTACCGGTCGTTTTTCACACAGTAGCGATCGAAGCCGCCATCGTTGCGCTGGCGCGGCAACAACCAGGCGATCCAGGCGAGTGCTGCCTGATGGGCGTCGAGTTGCGCGTCGTCCGCGGCGAGCAGCGCCTTCGCCGCGAAATAAGGATCGACGCCGGCGCCATTCAGGCGCACGGTAATCGCCCCGTCGGGGCGTTGGTACAGCCCGTTGATCCGGAGCTCGGCGGCACTCGCGTACAGCGTGAAGCCGCACGCGGCGACACAGCAGGCAACGCACCGCAGGCAGCACAGCCGCACGATGGCCGCGACGCGTGAGCGTGTGATCGGGAAAAGCGCGAGCCGGTTCATGATCGTAGGCTCCTGCGCGGTGGTCCTGCGCAATCGTGCCGGGCGCGGCGTTGGCCGCGTCGCGCCTGGCGAGCATGTCGACGTTGTGGCTCAAGTTCACCGTGGCGCCGGTGAACTTGAGGCTGGTGCCGTTATTCGCGCTGCCGGGCCCGTTCCTCACATGAGAGCAGGAAGGCGGACCGTGGTTCGCGCGGAGGTCAATGGGCCGCGACGGCACGCTCGTCACGCATGAGCGGCCGTCCTCCGCTCCGCGCGGACGCGTCCCGTCCCGGCTTCGTTGCTTGGGCGTGCCCGTCCGTCGGCTGTCGTACGAGCGCTTCGGGGCGCACACCCGTCTGGAATCAAGCAAGGCGTGAGCCATCGGCCGCGACGCCCCGCGCAGCAAGGGTCGGGAGGCCGGCTGGGTGCGCGGGGCGGGCGGCGGCGGCACGTTTTGATTCATCGAAGAATCAGCTGGTGCGCAAGCGGCGCGACCGCGCGGTCGATGTCGCAGCCCATACGTGTCTCACGGCCAACGATTTGTCTGCCGAACCTGCGCCGCCTTGCCGGGAGCGGCTTTGCGTGGTTGCTCGACATTGTGAAATTAGGTGCGTGTGCAACTATATGGAGGGGGCGAAATACCCGCTGCTGCGTACACCGGATGAACCGGACTCCGATGAAACCATCCCGTGCCGAATGCGTGTTTCACATTCGCAACATTTCCCGCCCTTCGATTCGTGCGACGTGAACGGCGTTGCGTGTCGGGAAATTCTCCTGCATGACCGTGGCCGGGCGTCGATGACGTGCCGCGCACTGCACGGACAAAGGTTGCGAGTCGAGGCGGCACAAAGCGCTTCAAAAGAGGCGTGCGGTTCAATGCGCAACGGATGCTCGATATGACTTCGCGATTCATCGGACGACGCCGTCGGACGGATCGCGCAACCGACCGGATGTTTGTCCGTACGCGCTCGGCCGGCGATGCGACGCTCGTAGCAGTTGTGAAACATTCCGTCACGCGCTGCGTGTGTGTCGTGTGCACTGCGCGGACCGGACGCGCCCGCAGGGCGGATGGTTTGAATATTGCTGTAGTGGAGAGGGCGTGACGAACCAACGTGACGCCCGACACAGCGAGGAACGAATCATGACGTGACCGATCAAGCGCAAGGGGACACCGGTAGTACGACGATTCGCGCGGCCCGGACCGCGCGGACGAGGCGGCGCGCTCGCCCCACGACACCGCCGCGTGTTGATCGCGTGCGAGCAGGGGATGCGCCGCCCGAATATATGCTTTGCGCCACGTTCAGGATCGCCAGGTGCGAAGTGGCTAAACGAGGATAACGATGAAAAAGATCTTGCTTGTGTTCGGGACTCGGCCGGAAGCCATCAAGATGGCACCGCTGGTGCGTGCGCTGAAGGCGCAAGCGGGTGTCGATGCCAGGGTATGCGTGACCGCGCAGCATCGGGAAATGCTCGATCAGGTGCTGACGCTGTTCGACATCAAGCCCGACTACGATCTCAACCTGATGCGGCAAAGCCAGACGCTGACCGACGTGACGACCGGCATTCTTCAGGCGATCGGCGTGGTTTTCGACGACTTGCGGCCGGACATCGTGCTGGTGCACGGCGATACGACGACCACGCTTGCGGTGAGCCTTGCAGCGTTCTATCGCTATCTGCCGGTCGGGCACGTGGAGGCCGGCTTGCGCAGCGGCGACATCTGGTCGCCGTGGCCGGAGGAATTGAATCGCCGCGTGACCGATGCGGTGTCGTCATGGCATTTCGCGCCGACCGGGCAGGCACGCGACAACCTGCTGAGCGAGGGGGTGCCGGGCGGGGCGGTCTCGCTGACCGGCAACACCGTGATCGATGCGCTGCACGAGGTCAAGCGCATGCTGGACCATACCGCCGCGCTCTCGGACAAGGTCGCCGCATACTTCCCGTTTCTCGAACCGTCGCGGCGCGTCGTGCTGATCACTGGCCATCGCCGCGAGAGTTTCGGCGAGCCGTTCCGGAATTTCTGCGACGCGCTGTGCACGCTGGCGAGCCGCTATCGCGACGCGCAGTTCGTCTATCCGCTGCACATGAATCCGAACGTGCGGGAGCCGGCGCGTGCGCGGCTCGGCGGCGTGCCCAATATCTACCTGATCGAGCCGCAGGAATATCTTTCGTTCGTATTCCTGATGTCGCGTGCACATTTCATCATCACCGATTCGGGCGGCATTCAGGAGGAAGGACCGGCGCTCGGCAAGCCGGTGCTCGTCACGCGCGAGACGACCGAGCGGCCCGAAGCGATCCAGGCCGGCACCGCACGGCTCGTCGGTACCGATCAGGACAGGATCGTGTGGGAGGCGTCGCGGCTGTTCGACAGCGAGAGCGCGTACGAGGAAATGTCGCGCGCGAGCAATCCGTACGGCGACGGCCATGCGAGCGAGCGGATCGTTCATGCGCTGATGCGTACGCCCGGCGTGCCCACGAAGACGACCAGCTTCTCGATGGGCACCGCGGAGATGCCGTTCAACGCGCTCACGCTCGGGTTGCAGGCGTTGCGGTCGCCGTGAGGCGGATCGCGCGGTAGCGTCTTCCGGCGCGTTCTACGCAGACGTCTGGCATCCGGTTCGGCCTCGAGGTCGGCCGGATGCTTGCCTGTGTGCGGCCCAGACCGAATTTTCCCGATGCATTCAAAAGTCACGCCACCGACACCTCCCGTTCCTGGCCGTGCTTCCTCCCCGCTTGCCTAAAACTCCCGAATCCCCCCGATCCGACGTCAAATCCGAAATGGTTCGATAATGCGGACGGCGATCCGTGCTGACGAGCCGCTGGCCGGCGTGACGTTGAAAGGTTGCGCAGGCAACCGGCCGGCCGCATCGTTCGCGGCATCTGCCCGGCCGTGCCTGCACGCGACACGGTCGACGAAACGGCGCCACGCCTGCCTGATCGTTCTGAATGTGCGCCGCGCCGTTCGAATCCCCACCCGATGCCTGCCCGGCGGGCATCGCAACCAGGAGGTGAACGATGATCACGCTGACCGTCAACGGTAGCGAGCAGCACTTCGACGGCAATCCCGACATGCCGTTGCTCTGGTATCTGCGCGATGTGCTTGGCCACACCGGCACCAAGTTCGGCTGCGGCATGGCGCTGTGCGGTGCGTGCACCGTGCATCTCGACGGCGTGGCGATCCGGGCGTGCATCACGCCGGTCGCGGCGGCGTCGGCCAAGCGCGTGACGACGATCGAGGGGCTGTCGACGGACCTCACGCACCCGCTGCAGCAGGCGTGGCAGGAGCTGAACGTCGCGCAATGCGGCTACTGCCAGTCCGGACAGATCATGCAGGCCGCGTCGTTGCTGAAGACGAACCCCCATCCGACCGACGCCGACATCGACGATGCGATGTCCGGCAACATCTGCCGCTGCGGCACCTATACGCGCATTCGCGCGGCGATCCGGCTTGCCGTGCGCCGCGGAGGTGACGCATGAGCGCGCCCGAACTCTCCGTCCACAACGAAAGCCGTCGCGCGCTGCTGCTCGGCTTCGCGTCCGGCGGGCTGCTGCTCGCGTTTGGTGTGCCGTCGCTGGCGCACGCGGCCGCGCCGGTGCAGCCGCCCGTCAGCGCGAATCCGCAGTATGGCGGCGCGGGGATGCCGCACGGCTTGCGCGACGATCCGAACCTGTTCGTTGCGATCGCAACGGACGGCACGGTCACGGTGACCTGCATCCGCTCCGAGATGGGGCAGGGCGTACGCACGAGCGTCGCGCTCGTGGTGGCCGACGAGCTGGGCGCGGACTGGGCGCGCGTGAAGGTCGCGCAAGCGGTCGGCGACGAGCCGCGCTACGGCAACCAGAACACCGATGGGTCGCGCAGTTTGCGCCAGAGCTTCGCCGCGCTGCGCCGCGCGGGGGCGGCCGCGCGCACGATGCTCGCGCAGGCGGCAGCGACGGCATGGGGCGTCGATGCCAGCCAGGTGAAGGTGACGGTGCACGAGGTCGTCGACACGAAGAGCGGGCGCAAGCTCGGCTTCGGCGAGCTGGCGGCGAAAGCGGCCGCGCTGCCGGTGCCGGATACGAAGACGCTCGCGTTGAAGGCGCCGGCAGAATTCCGCTATATCGGCAAGGGCAAGACGGCGCTGATCGACGGACGCGACATCGTCGGCGGCCGTGCGCAGTACGGGATCGATACGCGGCTCGACGGCATGCTGTATGCGGTCGTCGCGCGCCCGCCGGTCTACGGCGATACGGTAGCGTCATTCGATGCGTCGGCCGCCGAGAAGCTGCCGGGTGTCGTCAAGATCGTGCAGCTGGCGTCGACGCCGCTGCCGTCCGGCTTCCAGCCGCTCGGCGGCGTGGCCGTCATTGCGCGCGATACGTGGACGGCCATCCAGGCCCGCGCGCAGTTGAAGATCGACTGGAAGCACGGACCCAACGCGGGCTACGACTCGGCCGAATATCGCAAGACGCTCGAAGCGGCCGCCGCGCAACCGGGCGACGTGATCCGCAACGACGGCGACGCGGCCGCCGCACTCGCCGGCGCCGCGAAACGCGTGCGCGCGACGTACTACATTCCGCATCTCGCACACGCGACGATGGAGCCGCCCGCGGCCGTCGCGCGGGTGGCCGACGGCCGCTGCGAAGTGTGGACCTGCACGCAGGCGCCGCAGACCACGCGCGACGAGATCGCAAAGGCGCTCGGCGTGCCGACCGAGCGCGTGACGGTCAACGTGACGCTGCTCGGCGGCGGCTTCGGCCGCAAGTCGAAGCCCGATTACGTGGTGGAAGCCGCGCTGCTGTCGAAGGCGGTCGGCGCGCCCGTGAAGCTGACCTTCACGCGCGAGGACGACATCGCGCACGACTACTTCCACGCGGTGTCGCTCGAAGCGTTCGACGGCGGGATCGATGCGTCGGGGAAGGTGGTCGCGTGGCAGCATCGCACGGTCGCGCCGTCGATCCAGTCGACGTTCCGCGCCGGCGTCGTGCACGAGCAGCCGGGCGAGCTCGCGCAAGGCATTGCGGATCTGCCGTTTGCGATCCCGAACGTGCGGATCGAGAATCCGGCCGCGGAAGCGCACACGCGGATCGGCTGGTTCCGCTCGGTGTACAACATCCCGCATGCGTTCGGCATCCAGAGTTTCGTGTCGGAGCTCGCGCATGCGGCCGGCCGCGATCCGAAGGATTTCCTGCTCGAACTGATCGGGCCCGCGCGGCGTTTCGAGCCGCACATCACGGTGAAATACGTGAACTACGGCGAGGATCCCGCGCTGTATCCGGTCGATACGGGGCGGCTGCGGCGTGTGGTCGAGACGGTCGCGCGCGAAGCCGGCTGGGGGCGCAAGCTCCCGAAGGGGCACGGGCTCGGGATCGCCGCGCATCGCAGCTTCGTGTCGTACACGGCGGCGGTGTGCGAGGTGCAGGTCGGCGCGGACGGCAAGATTTCGGTGCCGCGCGTCGACATCGCGATCGACTGCGGGCCGCAGGTCAATCCGGAGCGGGTGCGCTCGCAGCTCGAGGGCGCGGTGGTGATGGGGCTCGGCATCGCGCTGCACGGCGAGATCACGTTCAAGGACGGCCACCCGGAGCAGAGCAACTTCAACGGCTTCCAGGTGCTGAGAATGAACGAGGCGCCGCGCGAAATCCGCGTGCATCTCGTCGCGCCGGACGACTTCGCGACGCCGCTCGGCGGTGTCGGCGAGCCGGGCCTGCCGCCCGTCGCACCGGCGCTGACCAACGCGATCTTCGCGGCGACCGGCACGCGCATCCGTAGCCTGCCGATTGCCGATCAGCTCGCGAAACCGCAGGCGGGTTGACGCGGCATCTGTCCCGCGCCGGGCCGCGTCGTGCGGCCCGGTCCACCTCCCGGATACGCGGACTAGCTTGCTCGCCGTTGTCGTTTGCGAACGACCGTGCTAAATTCCTGCCAGCACTTGCAGTCACGCAACCCTTCATTCGGCTGACATGGCCGGCACCCCGGGAGGCAGCACGATGAGCCTGTTGATGTCGCGACGCGATCTCGCGTTCCTGCTGTATGACTGGCTCGACGCCGAAGCGCTCGCCGCGCTGCCGCGCTACGCGGAGCACGGCCGCGAGACCTTCGACGCGGTGCTCGACACCAGCGAGCGGATTGCCGAAGACCTGTTCGCGCCGCACGCGGCGCGCGGCGATCGCGAGGAGCCGCAGTTCGACGGCGAACGCGTGACGCTGATCCCGGAAGTCGAACCGGCCGTGCGCGCGTTCGCGGACGCCGGGTTGATCGCCGCGGGGCACGACGAAGCGCTCGGCGGCATGCGCTTGCCGAAACTGGTCGAAGCCGCGTCGTTCCTGTTCTTCCAGGCCGCGAACATCGCGACCGCCGCGTATCCGTTCCTGACCGTCGCCAATGCGAACCTGCTCGTCGCGCACGGCAGCGCCGCGCAGATCGACGCGTTCGCGCGCCCGGAGCTGGAAGGGCGTTTCCTCGGCACGATGTGCCTGTCCGAACCGCAAGCCGGCTCGTCGCTGTCCGACATCGCGACGCGCGCCGATTTCGAATGCGATTCGCCGCTCGGCGCGCGCTACCGGCTGACCGGCAACAAGATGTGGATTTCCGGCGGCGAGCACGAGATGGCGGAGAACATCGTCCACCTCGTGCTCGCGAAGATCCCCGACGAACACGGCCGGCTGCAGCCCGGCACGCGCGGCATTTCGCTGTTCATCGTGCCGAAGTTCCTGACGGGCGCCGATGGCGACGCGAACGGCGAGCACAACGACGTCGTGCTCGCCGGGCTGAACCACAAGATGGGCTATCGCGGCACGACCAACTGCCTGCTGAATTTCGGCGAAGGGACGCGTTATCGGCCGGAAGGGCGTGCGGGCGCGATCGGCTACCTGGTCGGCCAGCCGAATCACGGGCTGGCGTACATGTTCCACATGATGAACGAAGCGCGCATCGGGGTCGGCGCGGGCGCGGTGGCGCTCGGCTATACCGGCTATCTGCACGCGCTCGACTACGCGCGCAACCGTCCGCAAGGGCGCCCGCTCGGGCCGGCCGGCAAGGATGCGGCCGCGCCGCAGGCGCCGATCGTCGACCATCCGGACGTGCGGCGCATGCTGCTCGCGCAGAAGGCTTACGTCGAAGGCGGTCTCGCGTTGATCCTGTATTGCGCGAAGCAGGTCGACGAAGCACGCGCGCACGACGATGCGGCGGTACGCACCGATGCCGCGCGCCTGCTCGACGTCCTGACGCCGATCGCGAAAAGCTGGCCGTCGCAGTGGTGTCTCGCCGCGAACGATTTCGCGATCCAGGTGCACGGCGGTTATGGCTATACGCGCGACTACGCGGTCGAACGGCTTTATCGCGACAACCGCCTGAATCCGATTCACGAAGGCACGCACGGCATCCAGGCGCTCGACCTGCTGGGCCGCAAGGTGACCCAGGACGACGGCGCGTCGCTGCGCGCGCTCGATGCGCGGATCGGCGCGACCGTCGAGCGTGCACGAGCGCTGGATGCCGGCACGCGCGAGCAGGCCGATGCGTTGGCGCAGCGCTGGGCGGGGCTGTGCGACGTGACGCATCAGTTGAGCGCGATCGGCGATCCGCAGACGCGGCTTGCGAACGCGAGCGTGTATCTCGAAGCATTCGGCCATCTCGTCGTCGCATGGCTATGGCTCGACGTGACGCTCGCCGCGCACGGGCACGACGGCGATTTCCACGACGGCAAGCGGGCGGCGGCCCGTTACTTTTTCCGCTGGGAACTGCCGAAGGTGGATGCGCAGCTCGACCTGCTGTCGAGCGTCGACACGACGACGCTCGACATGCGCGACGCGTGGTTCTGAACGTGGCTTAAAAAAACATTCCGGAATACCGACGATCTTGTCGATGCCGATGGCCATCGCGTGCTCGTCGTGAACCGGCCGCGCGGGGGGTATCCCGCACACTGCACCGATGCGCGGCCACACCGCGCAAGGAGACAAAAGCGCATGAAAGCCCTGTTGTGTACCGCATTCGGCCCGATCGACCGCTTGCGCATCGAGGACGTCGCGATTCCCGAGCCGGCTGCCGGGCAGGTCCGGATCCAGGTGAAGGCGGCGTCGCTCAACTTCCCCGACGCGCTGATCGTCCAGGGGCTGTATCAGGTGAAACCGGCGCTGCCGTTTTCGCCGGGCGTCGAGTTTGCCGGCGTGATCGACGCGGTCGGCGAGGGCGTCACCGCGTGGCGGCCCGGCGATTCGGTGATGGCGTTTACCGGCCACGGCGGGTTCGCGGAGCAGTGCGTGGCCGATGCGCACCAGCTCGCCGCGCTGCCGCCGGGGATGACGT
The DNA here is from genome assembly GCF_902830285.1 of Burkholderia sp. BCC0419. Taxonomy (NCBI): domain Bacteria; kingdom Pseudomonadati; phylum Pseudomonadota; class Betaproteobacteria; order Burkholderiales; family Burkholderiaceae; genus Burkholderia; species Burkholderia sp. BCC0419. The sequence goes on along the minus strand of NZ_CADESR010000001.1, from coordinate 2,168,844 downwards.
TCGAGCAGGGCGCGGCGCTCGTGCTCGCCTACGGCACGTCGCTGCACGCGTTGCAGCAGCGTGCGCGGCTGCAGGCGGGCGAGACGCTGCTCGTGCTGGGCGCGGCCGGCGGCGTCGGGATCGCCGCGATCGAGATCGCGAAAGCGCTCGGCGCGCGCGTGATCGCGGCGGCGTCGAGCGCGGACAAGCTCGCGCTGTGCCGTGAAGCGGGCGCCGACGAGACGATCGACTATGCGACCGAAGACCTGCGCCGCCGCGTCGACAAACTGACCGGCGGGCGCGGCGCCGACGTCGTCTACGATCCGGTGGGCGGCCCATACAGCGAAGCGGCGCTGCGTGCGACCGCGTGGCGCGGCCGGTTCCTCGTGGTCGGCTTCGCGGCCGGCGAGATCCCGAAGATCGCGTTGAACCTCGCGCTGCTGAAGGAGCGCGACATTCTCGGCGTGTTCTGGGGCGATGCGGTGCGGCGCGATCCGGCGCAGCATGCCGCGAACATGCGGCTGCTCGCCGAATGGTTCGCGGCCGGCAAGGTGCGGCCCGCGATCACCGAACGCGTGTCGCTGGCCGGTGCGGCCGACGCGATCGCGCGGATGGCGAACCGGCAGGTGAAGGGCAAGGTGGTGATTCTTCCGGACGCGTGATCCGGTTGCGCCGCGCGGCGATTCAATGCGGGCCGCGCGGCGGGTTCGTCACGACGGCGGGCGCGACGCGACCTGCTGTAGAAACGTCGCGACCAGCGACACCGGCGCACGATGCCGAGCGGTGCTGAAACGAACGCCGCCCGTCCTTCGTCGGCGCCTTCAATCCTTCGGCAAGCGCAGCGTATCGAGCGCATGCTGCGAAAACTCGACCCAGAACCGCTCGTTCGCGATGCCGGCCTGCAGCACGAGATGCTGCAGGCGCTTCGTGCGCGAATCGCCGGCCGCCGGACCGCCGGCCGCCGGATCGCCGGCCGTCGAAAAATCACGCGCCTCGATCTGCAGATACACGTCCAGCTTTTCCTGATGCAGCGCGATGCGCCGCCTGATCTCGTCCTCGAGACCGGCCGGGCCGAGCACGGCTTCCGCACGCAGACGCACCATCAGCGCTTCGCGCAGCGGTGTCGGATCTTCCGGTTCCGCGATCCAGCGTCGCAATTCCTTCTTGCCGGCCGGCAGGATCCGGTACGCGCGCTTGCGGCCGCGGCCGGACTCGGCGGGCAGCGATTCGATCCAGCCCGTTTCCTCGAGACGCCCGAGTTCGCGATAAATCTGCTGGTGCGTCGCCTGCCAGAAGTAACCGATCGAGCGATCGAAACGGTCGGCGAGCTCGGACCCCGAACCGGGGCGTTCGGCGAGGGCGGTGAGAAGCGCGTGAGGCAGGGACATGTCGGATCGAAGGAGGCTGCGCAATGAACTGTATCTTGCCATATCGGGGCCGCAGCACAAACGGCGGGAGCTTGTTTGTGCAACATGTTGCATAAACGAAATCGACGAGCTACTATCAGTGCAACTTGTTGCATAAAAAATGGAGACGCCCGATGACATCCCGTTATCCGCATTTGACGACCCCGCTCGAACTCGGCTTTACGTCGCTCCGGAACCGCGTGTTGATGGGGTCGATGCACGTCGGCCTCGAGGAAGCGCCGAACGGCTTCGAGCGGATGGCTGCGTTCTATGCGGAGCGTGCGCGAGGCGAGGCCGGCCTGATCGTCACGGGCGGCTTCGCGCCGAACGAGCGCGGCCGTCCGGCGCCGGGCGGCGCGATGCTGACGACCGAAGCGGAAGCCGAACGCCATCGTGTCGTGACGCGCGCGGTGCAGGCGGAGGGCGGCAGGATCGCGTTGCAGATCCTGCATTTCGGGCGCTATGCGTATCACCCGGCGCTCGCGGCGCCGAGTGCGCTAAAGGCGCCGATCAACCCGTTCACGCCGCATGCGCTGAGCAGCGACGAGGTCGACGAGACGATCGCCGATTTCGTGCGATGCGCGGCGCTCGCGCAGCATGCGGGCTACGACGGGGTCGAGATCATGGGGTCCGAGGGCTACCTGATCAACGAATTCATCGCCGCGCGCACGAACCACCGCGACGATGCGTGGGGCGGCGCGTACGACAACCGCATCCGCTTCGCGGTCGAGATCGTGCGGCGCGTGCGCGAGCGCGTCGGCGCGAACTTCATCGTCATTTATCGGCTGTCGATGCTCGATCTCGTCGAAGGCGGCTCGACGCTCGACGAGGTGATCCGGCTCGCGCAGGCGATCGAGGCGGCCGGCGCGACGATCCTCAATACCGGCATCGGCTGGCACGAGGCGCGCATTCCGACCATCGCGACCAAGGTGCCGCGCGCCGCGTACGCATGGGTGACGCGGCAACTGATGGGCAAGGTCGGCATCCCGCTCGTCGCGACCAACCGGATCAATACGCCGGAAGTCGCCGAGCAACTGCTCGCCGACGGCTATTGCGACATGGTGTCGATGGCGCGACCGTTCCTCGCCGATGCCGAATTCGTCCGCAAGGCGCGGGAAGGGCGCGCGGACGAAATCAACACGTGCATCGGCTGCAACCAGGCGTGCCTCGACCATACGTTCAGCGGCAGGATCACGTCGTGCCTCGTGAATCCGCGTGCGTGCCATGAAACCGAGCTCGTGATCCAACCCGCGCCGCGGCGCAAGCGGATCGCGGTGGTCGGTGCCGGGCCGGCGGGCCTCGGCTTCGCGGTCACGGCGGCCGAACGCGGTCACGCGGTGACGCTGTACGAAGCCGGCGCCGAGATCGGCGGCCAGTTCAACATCGCGAAGAAGGTGCCCGGCAAGGAAGAGTTCAACGAAACGCTGCGCTACTTCCGCCGGCAGATCGAACTGCGCGGCATCGCGCTGCACGTCAATACGCGTGCGACCGCCGAAATGCTGTTGCAGGGCGAATTCGACGAAGTGGTGATCGCGACGGGCATCGTGCCGCGCACGCCGCCGATCGACGGCATCGGGCATCCGAAGGCGCTCGGCTATCTCGACGTGTTGCGCGACGACCAGGCCGTCGGCCGCCGCGTCGCGATCGTCGGCGCGGGCGGCATCGGCTTCGACGTCGCCGAGTATCTCGTTCATCGCGACGGCGCCGAGCGGGTCGACGCAGACCGGTTCTTCAGCGAATGGGGTGTCGACCGATCGTATGCGAATGCCGGCGGGCTGGGCGCCGCGCGGCCCGAACCGGCGGCGCGGCACGTGCATCTGCTGCAACGCAAGGCGTCGAAGGTCGGCGACGGGCTCGGCAAGACCACCGGATGGATTCACCGCACCGCGCTGAAGGCGCGCGGCGTCGGGATGTCGTCGGCGGTCACGTACCGGCGTATCGACGACGACGGTTTCCACGTGACGATCGATGGCGTGGAACAGACGCTGCCGGTGGACAGCGTGGTGATCTGCGCGGGGCAGGAGCCGTCGCGCGAGCTGGCGGAGCAACTGCAGGCCGCCGGATGCCGCGTGCATCTGATCGGCGGCGCATACGAGGCCGTCGAACTCGATGCGAAGCGCGCGATTCACCAGGGCACGACGCTGGCCGCGACCCTTTGATACCGATTCGTTTCTTTTCCGTCCAACCACGATGCTGGAGACTTCGATGACACACTCCCCGCTGCCTCTTCATCCCGCTGTCGCGAAATCGCTCGATACATGGCACGCGATGGTCGAGCGCAAGGATTTTGGCGCGCTGGAATCGATCGTCCATCCGGACGCCGTGTTCCGTTCGCCTATGGCGTTCAAGCCGTACGGGCCGGCGCCCGCGCTGCTGATGGCGCTGCGCACGGTGATCACGATCCTCGAGAACTTCACGTATCACCGCCAGTTCGTGACCGACGACGGCAAGAGCGTCGTGCTGGAGTTCGGCGCGACCATCGGCGACAAGGCGTTGAAGGGAATCGACATGATCCGCTTCGACGACGACGGCCGGATCGTCGAGTTCGAGGTCATGATCCGGCCGTTCAATGCGCTGCAGGCGCTCGGTGCGGAAATGGGCGCGCGGCTCGGGCAGCAGTTGCCGGCGTTCAAGACCGGCGGTTGAGCGGGGTGGGGGCTACGGCGCAGCTCGGGCCGCCGAACACGATCACGGTGCCGCGGGCGTGCTCCGTCGTCGGATGAACCAGCCAGCCGATCAGGCGCGCCGCGCCGAACGGCACATGCGGGTTGTCTCCATGACGGTTTCGTTTATTGGTTTGTCGTGTGTTTGGCTCAGCGCATCGTCGAGCCGGGCAGGTTGCCGTCGAAGGCGTCCTGCAGCAACGCGCGCAGGCCGTCGCGTTCGATCGGGCGCGGGTTCCAGTACGGATTCGCGGCCGCGAGATCGGCGGCGCGATCGAGGTCGGTTTCCTGCATGCCGATCGCCCGCAACGAGACCGGCGCGCCGTTGTCGCGTGCCAGCGCGTAGAGGCCGCGCGCGGCGTCGTTCGTGCCGATCGCGCGGGCGATCCGCTGCATCGCGTCCGGCGCGTGCGCCGCGTTGTACGCGAGCGCATGCGGCAGCACGACCGTGTGGGTCGACGCGTGCGGCAGATTGAAGCTGCCGCCGAGCGTATGGCAGAGCTTGTGGTGCAGCGCCATGCCGACGTTGCCGAGCACCATTCCGCACAGCCACGCGCCATAGAGCGCGTGGCCGCGCGCGTCTAGATCGGCGGGGTCGCGCCGCACGCCGGGCAGGCCGCGCGCCAGCGCGCGAATGCCTTCTTCGGCAACGAGGCTCATGACCGGATTCGCGTTGTTCGCGTAGAGCCCTTCCGCGGCATGCGCAATCGCGTTGAGGCCGCTCGTCACCGACAGTTCGACCGGCAACGTGACCGTGAGCGCGGGATCGTAGATCACCGTCTTCGGTAACACGCGTGCGTCGTGGCCCGTGCGTTTCACGCCGCCTTCGGTCAGTCCGTAGATCGGTGTCATTTCGCTGCCGGCGTACGTCGTCGGGATCGCGAGGATCGGCAGGCTGCTTTCGAGCGCGATCGCCTTGCCGAGACCGATCGTCGAGCCGCCGCCGATCGCGACCGCGCAATCGGCGCCGCAGGACCGGGCGAATGCCTGCGCATCGCGGGCGATCTCGATCGGCACGTGCATCGTCGCGCGGTCGTACAGCCCGGCGGCGCGCGCGCCGAGCCGCTCGACGATGCGTTGCGCGAGGTCGCGCTGCTCCGGCGTGCAGAGCACGATCGCGCGCTGCGCACCGAGTTCCAGCACTTCGCGTTCGAGATGCTCGAGGCTGCCCGCCCCGAAGATCACGCGTGCGGGGCGTGCGTGGTAGATGAAGTTCATGGGGTCGTCACTCCGTTGCGTAGTCGACCTGGTGGCGCGCGATGCGCAGCCCCGTCAGTGCGTCGCGCACGCGTGCGTGTTCGGGATGCGTCGCGTACCCGTCGAGCGCCTCGTGCGACTCGAATTCGGCGACGAGGATCAGGTCGCACGCGTAATCGGCCGCGCTGAAATCCGTGCCGATCTCGAGGTGCGTCATGCCCGGAATCCGGCCGCGCAGGCTTTCGAACGCGGACTTCACGGTGGCACGCGCGGCGGTGCGTTCGTGATCGGTTGCGCCGGCAACCTTCCACATCACGACGTGCCGGATCATGCGGCACGCTCTGCGCGATTCAGCACGAAGTCGTAATCGAGCGTGTAGAACGGCGTGTCCATCGGCGAACCGTCGGGCGCGATGCCGGGCGCATGCCGGACCCAGTCGGCGACGAGCGTCGAACGCACGCCGAAGACCGCATCGGAGTCGAGATAGCGGTCGCCGTCGCGGAATACGTGCGTGATCAGCGTTTCGTAGCCGCGCGCTTCGATCATGAAGTGCAGGTGGGCGGGGCGCCACGGATGGCGGCCGAGCGCATCGAGCATCGCGCCGACGGGGCCGTCATGCGGAATCGGATACGGCTCGGCGAGGATCGAGCGGAACGCATAGCGGCCGTCGGCGCCGCTGCGCAGCCGGCCGCGCGCGCGATGCGTGACCGACCCGTCGTCGTCCGGCAACTGCACGTCGTAGTGGCCGTCCTCGTCGGCTTGCCACACCTCGAGCGACGCGTGGGCGACCGGCGTGCCGTCGATGCCGCGTACCTGGCCCGACACGAAGCACGGCTCGCCGCATGCGCCGTTCGCGATGTCGTCGAACATCCCGAATTCGGGGCTGCCGTCGACGTAGAACGGCCCGAACACGGTCGCTTCCGTGCAGCCGGCTGGCTTCGCGTGGTTCTGCGCGGTCACGAGCGTCGACAGCCCGAGCACGTCGGACAGCAGGATGAACTCCTGGCGCTTGTCGTCGGTGATGTGGCCGACGGCCGTCAGGAAGCCGATCGCGGCTTGCCATTCGGCTTCGGTGAGTTTCGTTTCGCGCGCGAACGAATGCAGGTGCTGGACGAGGCTCGTCATCACCGTGCGCAGCCGCTCGTCGCGACAGCCGGAGAGCGACGCGATCACGGCCTGCGTGATGGTGTCTTCGTTGAGATTGCGCATTGGGGTTGTCTCCTGATGTCGCTCGATGGCGCATTGACGTAACATTAATTCCTCCCCGAATCGTAAAAAAGTGGGTTTGGAGGAGTTTTGTTCTCCGCCAGGTGGAAGAATCGAACGCATGGACAAGTGGACGCAGATCGAATTTTTCGTGCAGGTGGCGGAGCTGGGCAGCCTGTCGAAGGCCGCCGAGCGGCTCGGCATGTCGAGCGCGGCGGCGAGCCGTTGCCTGAACGCGCTGGAAGAGCGGCTGGGCGCGCGGCTCGTCGAGCGGACCACGCGCCGGCTGTGGCTGACCGACGCCGGGCACGAGTACCACCGGCGTTGCGCCGCGATCCTGGCGGAGCTGTCGGAAGCCGACGCGGCCGTCAACGAAGCGAGCGTCAACCCGGCCGGCACGCTGCGCGTGACCGCGTCGGTGTCGTTCGCGTCGATCTACATCGCGCCCGCGTTGCCCGAATTTCACCGGCGCTACCCGAACCTGAACGTGCAGATCATTGCGGCGAACCGCTACCCGGATTTCATCGAGGCCGGCATCGACGTGGCGATCCGCACGCGCGAGCACGAGGCCGATTCGGGCATCACCGTGCGCAAGCTCGCCGAGACGCGGCGCGTGCTGGCCGCGTCGCCCGGCTATCTGGCGAAGCACGGCGCGCCCGCGACGCCCGACGCGCTGGGCGACCACCGGCTGCTGGTCTATAACCTCGCGAACGATCCGTACGTGCTGCATTTCCGTCACGGCGCGAAGAAGCAGTCGGTCACGATCAAGAGCGTGCTCGATGCGAACGAAGGGCAGGTGATCCGCGCCGCGGCGCTCGCCGGGCTCGGCATCCTGATCCAGCCGCTTTACATCATTCACGACGATATCGTCGCGGGGAAGCTGGTGCCGGTGCTCACCGACTGGCAATTGCCGGCGCTCACCGTCAACATCGCGTATCAGAGCCGCCGACACCAGCCGGCGAAGATCCGCGTCTTTACCGAGTTCCTGATCGAGCGGTTCGAACGGCTCGGGCTTGCGCGCAAATGGAAGGAAGTCGGCCGCTGAGCGCAGGCCGGCGCGGCGCTGTCGCGCATTTCTCCGCATGACGGAGAACGGTTCTCCCGATCGTCGTCTTTTTCGCCGCTGTCGTGCGTTTTACATTGCGTCTCCCCCGGGCCCGCCATGCCCGGCTCACGATAACGATCGGTCTGGAGACGACATGAGATACGCATTGCGACGGGTGCCGTTGGCACTCCTGATCGCCGAACCACGCGACGCGCTATCACTCGGGCGCGGTCGCCGTGCTCGACTACCTGATCGGCTATTCGCTCGACCGTCGCGTGCAGCTCGGCGTGCAGGGCACGTTCCTGAAGCAGTTCACGGACGATACGCAGGACGGCGTGAAGGTCGGATCGGACGGCTTTCGCGGGCAAACGGTCGCGATCGGTCCGCAGTCGCGCTACATGTGGGGGCCGGCGTCGGGCGTGGTCGTGAAGTACCGGCACGCGTTCGCGGTGCGCAACCGGCCGCGGGGCGACAAGCTGTGGGTGCAGTTCAGTTTCCTGCTGTAGACGCGCGGGGCGCCAACACAGGCTGTCGAAATCCTGACGGATCAGGTTGATATATTGTATCATCTGACGTTTTCGTCGCCGGTAACCGGGCTGCTTGGCACACGCGCGTGCGACGACAACCGAACAAGATCGATACGACGTGACGAGAACCGGACACACCCCGGCGCGCGGGGCGCGGCGCCATGCCGCGCCGCGCCGGAACGCGGGCACCTGGCGCACACGCGCGGCACGCAGTTGCACGACCTGGGTGGGCTGCGCGATGGCCACCACCGGCGCGTTGGCCGCCGAAGCCGCAGCATCGGCGCCGGACGACCGGCACGCGTTGCCGGCGATCAACGTCACTGCTTCGTCCGCACCGGCCGACCCGCTGACGCAACCGCTCGAAACGGGCTCGCGGCTCGGCCTGGCCAGCCTCGACACGCCCGCGAGCGTCGAAACCGTCACGGCCGACACGATCGAAGCACGTGGCGATCGCACGGTGCTCGACGCGGTCACGCGCACGGCCGGCTTTTCGAGCGCGATCGCGCCGGGCACCGGCGGCACCGCGCTGAGCGTGCGCGGCTTCAGCGGACAGGAATCGGTGATGACGCTGCTCGACGGCGTGCGGCTGATGCCGGCGGCCGGCACGAGCACGTTTCCGTTCGACACGTGGTCGGTCGCGCGCATCGAGGTGCTGCGCGGCCCGGCATCGGTGCTGTACGGCGAAGGGGCGATCGGCGGGGTCGTGAACGTGGTGCCGAAGCGGCCGCAGCGCACGCGCGAGACGACGCTGCAGGCCGGCGTCGGCCCCGACGGCGCGAAGCGCTTCGCGTTCGATACGACGGGCGCGCTCGGCCCACGGCTGTCGTACCGCTTCTACGCGAGCGATGCACGCGCGAACGGTCTCGCCGAGCGGGCCGATACGCATACGACGGCGATCGGCGGCGCGCTGACATTCGACGTGAGCCCGCAGCTCGCGCTGACGCTCGACTACGACTACGGGCGCCAGATGCCGGCGACGTACTATGGCGTGCCCGCGTCGAACGGCGTGCTCGATCCGTCGCTGCGCAAGCTGAACTACACCGTCGGCGATGCGACGATTTCGTACTACGACCAGTGGACGCGCCTGTCTGCCCGCTACCGGGCCGCGCCCGGCGTGACGATCGACAACCAGCTCTACTACCTGACATCGAACCGCCACTGGCGCAACGCCGAGTCGTATGCGCTCGACCCCGCGACGGGGCGCGTCACGCGCGGCGACTATCTCGACATCGGCCACCAGCAGCGGCAGATCGGCGACCGGCTGAGTGTGCGTTTCGACGGGATGCTGTTCGGTCGCGCGAACCGTTTCGTCGTCGGCACGGAATTCAGCCAGATCACGTTCAGCGGCATCAACAATTCGCCATACGGCGGCGAAACGACGGTGCCGGCGCATGGCTTCGATCCCGGTGTGTTCACGAGCCCCGACCCGACCGTGCCGCAGTTCAGCACGCGCGCGCGGCAGGCGGCGGTATTCGCGGAGAACCGGCTCGAGGTGCTGCCGCGGCTCGCGTGGGTGAGCGGCCTGCGCTACGACCATATCGCGTTCAGCCGCGAGCAGGCGGCGACCGGCACGGGCTTCGACAAGCGGTTCGCGAACGTCGGCTGGCGCACCGGTTTCGTATTCGACATCGCGCCGACGTTCAGCGCGTATGCGCAGTACACGACGGGTGCGGAGGGCGTCGGCTCGCTCGTGACGCTGTCCGCGTCGCAGGCGGGCTACCGGCTCGCGACCGGCGAACAATGGGAAGCCGGGCTCAAGCAGACGCTGTTCGACGGTCGCGCGTACTGGACGTTCGCGGTGTACGACATCACGAAGCGCAACCTGCTCAGCACCGATCCGTTCAATCCGGCGCTGCGCCAGCAGGTCGGCCGGCAGTCGTCGCGCGGTGTCGAGCTGACCGGCGGCGCGCGGCTGCCGCACGGCTGGACGATCGATGCGAACGTCGCGCTGCTGCGTGCGCGCTACGATGCATTCAACCAGACGGCCGGCGGCACGACGGTGTCGCGGGCCGGCAACGTGCCGTCCGGCGTGCCGCAGCAGACCGCGAACCTGTGGCTCGGCTGGGCGTTCGCCGAGCGCTGGCACGCGAATGCGGGCGTGCGTTACGTCGGCGCGACCTACGGCGACGACGCGAATCGCGTGCAGGTGCCGTCGTATACGGTGTTCGATGCGTCGCTGCGCTGGCAGCCGACGTCGCGCACCGAGCTCGCACTGTATCTGCGCAATCTCGCGAACCGCACGTACGCGGTGACGACGTCGAACGGCGGCGAGCAATGGCTGCTCGGTCCGTCGCGCTCGGCCGAGCTCGTCGCGACGATGCGCTTCTAGGGCGGCACGACATGCGTCCCGTCACACACATGCTCGACATCGAACGCGTGAGCTGGTCTCCCGGCGGCGCGGTCGACGTGCTCGATTCGGTGACGCTGACGGTGGCCGAAGGCGAAGTCGTCGGCCTGGTCGGCCCGAACGGCAGCGGCAAGACGAGCCTGCTGCGCTGCGTGTTCCGTTACGCGCGCCCCGACGCGGGCCGCGTCACGCTCGACGCGCAGGACGTGTGGCGCATGCGGCCGCGCGCGGTCGCGCAGCGCATCGCGGTGCTGCAGCAGGAAACGCCGGACGATTTCGGGCTGACGGTCGACGAACTGGTCGGCATGGGCCGCACGCCGCACCAGCGGCCGTTCGATGCGGAGTCGGCCGACGATCGCCGGATCGTCGAATCCGCGTTGCACGATGTCGGCCTCGTCGAGCGCCGCGCACAACGCTTCGCGTCGCTGTCGGGCGGCGAGAAGCAGCGCGCGCTGCTGGCCCGCGCGCTCGCGCAGCAGCCCGAACTGCTGTTGCTCGACGAACCGACCAACCATCTCGACCTGCGTCACCAGCTCGAACTGCTCGCGCGCGTGCGCCGCCTCGGCATCGCGACGCTCGCGACGATTCATGACCTCAATCTCGCGGCCGCGTATTGCGACCGGCTCCATGTGCTCGCGCATGGCCGCGTCGTCGCGTCCGGTGTGCCGGACGACGTGCTGACCGAAGCGCTGCTGCGCGACGTGTTCGGCGTCGCCGCGCTCGTCGATCGCCATCCCGTCACGGGCCGCCCGCGCATCACGCCGCTTCATCCGGAATGACCGCCATGCCGTTTCCTGTCCTGTCCTCCGTCTCCCGCCGGCTGGTCGCCGCTGCCGTGCTCGGCAGCGTGGCCATTCACGCGGGCGCCTATCCCGTCACCGTGCGCAGTTGCGATCGCGACGTGACGTTCGAGCGTGCGCCGACGCGCGCGGTGAGCAACGACGTGAACCTGACCGAAATGATGCTCGTGCTCGGCCTGAAGGACCGGCTCGTCGGCTATACCGGCATCGGCGGCTGGAAGACGGGCACCGCGCGCGTGCGCGACGCGTTGCGCGGCGTGCCCGAACTGGCGAGCCAGTATCCGTCGCTGGAAGTGCTGGCCGCCGCGCGCGCCGACTTCTATCTCGCGGGCTGGAACTACGGCATGCACGTCGGCGGGCCGGTGACGCCGGCGACGCTCGCGCCGTTCGGCATCCGCACCTACGAACTGACCGAATCGTGTTCGCACGTGATGAAGCAGTCGGCCGCCTCGTTCGACGACGTGTTCCGCGATCTGAACAATCTCGGCCGGATCTTCGGCGTCGATGCGCGCGCCGCGCAGGTCGTCGCCGGGATGCGTGCGCGGCTCGCGGCGGTGTCGCGCGCGATCGGGCGCCCGGCGCCGCTGCGCGTGTTCGTGTACGACAGCGGCACCGACAAGCCGATGACGGCGGGCGGGCTCGCGATGCCGACCGCGTTGCTCGCGGCGGCGGGCGCGCGCAACGTGATGGACGACCTGCCGCGCAGCTGGACGCAGGTGAGCTGGGAAAGCGTGGTCGCGCGCGATCCGCAGGTGATCGTGATCGTCGACTATTCGGCAGTCACGGCCGCGCAGAAGCAGCAGTTCCTGTCGAGCCAGCCGGCGCTCGCGCGCGTGGCCGCGATCCGCGACCGGCGCTTCGTTGTGATTCCGTACGATGCCGCGACGCCGGGCCCCGAGAACGTCGCGGCCGTCGAGACGCTCGCCCGCGCGCTGTATCCGTCCGCCTTTGCCGGAGCGGCGCGATGAGCGTGCGCGGGCAGGCGGCGCGGCCCGGCATGCGCGTGGTGCTGCCGGGGCTGGCCGTGCTGCTGGTCGTGTCGATCGTCGTGTCGGCCGCGTTCGGTCCCGCGCCGATCGCGATGTCGGCCGCGGTGCGGATCGTCGCCGCGCACGTCGCATCGGCGTTCGGCGGTGCCGATGCGTTCGCGGCCGCCGCGGGCGACGACAGCATCGTCTGGCTGATCCGGATGCCGCGTGCGCTGCTGGCCGCGATCGTCGGCGCGACGCTGGCGGCGGTCGGCGTCGCGTTGCAGGCGGCGACCGCGAACCGCCTGGCCGATCCGCACCTGCTCGGCGTGAGCGCGGGCGCGATGCTCGGCGCGATCGTGGTCACGGTGGTGGCCGGCGCGGCGTTCGGCCCGTTCACGCTGTCGGTCGCCGCGTTCGCGGGTGCGCTTGCGGCGACCGCCTGCGTGATCGCGCTCGCGTACCGCGGCGGCCGGCTCGAATCGGACCGGCTGCTGCTCGCGGGTGTGTCGGTGTCGTTCATGATGGCCGCGTTCGGCAACCTGCTGCTGTATCTCGGCGATCAGCGCGCCGCGTCGTCGGTGCTGTTCTGGATGCTGGGCGGGGTCGGGCTCGCGCGCTGGGACCTGCTGCCGGTGCCGGCCGTGTGCGCGGTGCTTGCAGGCGGCGCGCTGGTTGCGCGCCGGCGCGAACTGAATGCGCTGATGTCGGGCGATGTCGCCGCCGCGTCGCTCGGCGTGCCGAGCGCGCGGATGCGGCGCGAGGTGTTCGTCGTCGCGTCGTTCGCGACGGGCGCGATGGTCGCGGTGAGCGGTGCGATCGGCTTCGTCGGGCTCGTGACGCCGCATCTGTGCCGTCGCGTCGTGGGCGCCGAGCACGGCCGGCTGCTGCCGGTCGCCGCGCTGGCGGGCGCGATCCTGCTCGTGTGGGCCGATGTCGCCGCGCGCACGCTCGCGGCGCCGGAGGATCTGCCGATCGGCATCGTGACCGCGCTGTTCGGCAGCCTGTTCTTCGTCGCGCTGCTGCGCCGGCGCTGAGTGAAGGCGAGGGCGGGTCGGAGCCGGTCGCCTGTTTTATCAGTTGCTCCGAGAAACCCCGTCCTTCAGGACGGGGAGGAAAGGATTGCTGTTGACAGACAGCTTCTTCCACGGGTTAGGATCACCGACATGATCCTTGTCTACCGCTACCGCGTGAAGTCGCTCAACGGACTGCTTAACAAGCAGAGCCGCGCGGTGAACTACGTCTGGAACTTCTGCAACGACACGCAGAAGCACGCGCTCAAGTGGAGCAAGAAGTGGCCTACAGGATTCCACCTGAACGTGCTGACGACCGGCAGCAGCAAGGAACTCGGCATTCACTCCGGCACGGTCAACGCGACGTGCGAGCAATACGCGAAGTCGCGCAGTCAGCACCGTCGGCCCTACCTGCGTTATCGCGGCAGGAAATCGCTGGGCTGGGTGCCGCTGAAGGGGCGTGACCTGAAGCGCGAGGGTGACGCGTTCCGTTTCGCCGGCAACACGTTTCGCGTGTTCAACAGCCGGCTGCTTCCCGACGGCAAGATCAAGGATGGCACCAACTTTGCGCAGGATGCACGCGGCAACTGGTTTCTCAACATTGCGATTGAGATGCCTGATGTTCCGGCCCGACCTATCCGTTCCGGTGTCGGCATCGATCTCGGCCTGAAAGACTTCGCCACACTTTCGACCGGAGAAAAACTGCCGAATGACCGGTTCGGCCGACGCGCGGCGGAAAAGCTCGCGAAAGCGCAGCGGGCACGAAAGCACAAAAGGCATATCGCGAAGCTGCACGCCAAGGTGGCGAATGCCCGAGCCGATTTCCAGCACAAGCTCGCGCTCGATCTGGTGCGGCGTTTCGATTACATCGCGGTCGGCAACGTGTCGGCCGCGAAGCTCGCCAGAACCAGGATGGCGAAGAGCGTCTACGACGCATCCTGGTCGTCCTTCCGAAACAAGCTCCGCTACAAAGCGATCGCGCACGGCGCCACGTTCCGAGGAAGTGGACGAAAGCGGTTCGACCCAGTCCTGTTCGGCGTGCGGATCGAAAGACAGCACGACGCGGCCGAAAGGTATTGCGGGACTGCGAGTAAGAGAATGGGCCTGCAGTGGATGTGGTGTCGTGCATGATCGCGATATCAACGCTGCGCTGAACATTCTCCGATGCGGACGTGCATCGCCAGATGTGGGAATCCTCTCCCTTTAGGGAGAGGGGGACGTCAACGAAGCGGGATGACCGTACCCGTGCCGCGACGGCGGCGCGCATCGGCGTGCGGGTTCGCGACGTCCTGCGCGACGTCGAAGAGGCTGTCCGGCAGCGCGCGTACGGGCAGCGTGATCACGAAGCGCGCGCCGCCGAGCGGCGAATCCTCGAGCCGCACGTCGCCGCCGTGCACGAGCGCGACGCGCCGCACGATCGCGAGCCCGAGACCGAAGCCGCCGGTCTGCCGGTCGCGGCTCGAGTCGAGCCGCTGGAACGGCTCGAACACGCGGGCGCGTTCGGCGGGCGGAATGCCGGGACCGTCGTCGTCGACGCTCAGCACGAGCGCGCCGGACGGGTCGCGGGTGGCGGCCAGTAACACCTTGCGCGACGCATAGCGCGCGCCGTTGCGGATCAGGTTCAGCAGTGCGCGGGCGACGAGCTTCGGGTCGCAGACGTGGGTCGCGGGCGCGTCGAGCGTCGACACGTCGAGCGCGATGCCGCGATCGGCGATGTCGTCCGCGACGTTGCCGGCGACGCTGTCGATCAGTGCGTCGACGACGACCTCCATCGGCGCGAGTTCGCTCGCACCCTGTTCGAGCCGGCCGATCGTCAGCAGCTCGGTGACGAGTTCGTCGAGTTCGCGCACGTCGCGCCGCAGCGCATCGCGACGCTCGCGCATCCGGCCCGTTTCGTCGGGATCGGCGAGCAGCGCGAGCCCGAATTCGAGCCGGGCGAGCGGCGTTTTCAGTTCATGCGAGATGCCGTGCATCATTTCGCGCTGCTGCTTGATCGACGCCTCGATGCGCGCGGCCATGTCGTTGAACTGCTGCGACAGATCGTAGGTGTTCGACTTGCCCGACAGCTTCACGCGCGTCGACAGCATCCCGGCGCCGAACGCGCGCGCGGCGTCCTGCAGCCGGCGAATGTCGCGCCAGTGATAGTGAATCCACAGCACCACTGCGAACAGCGTCGCGAGCGCGAGCAGCATGTACGCATAGATGCGGATGTCGAGGTCAGGCGCCTCGATCGGCCGCGCATGCAGCACCGAGCCGTCCGCGAGCGGCATGTAGTAATCCTTGCCGTTGTAGCTGATCGCGATCCGGCCGGCATCGAGATCGCGCAGCGGCGCGCCGTTCAGTTGCGCGCGCGCGTCGGCCATCGACATGAAGCCGAATCCTTCGCGGCCGTGCAGCGCGAGTTCGCGCAGTGCGAGCTCGCGCTGCGCGCCCGGATGGCGTTCGAGGTAGTCGTTCAGCACGAACGAATAGGTCGTCAGCGAGTCGCGCTGCGCCTGCGCGCCGCGCTCGTAGAAGATCCGGTCGAACGACAGCTGGATGAAGATGATCGACGCGCCGACGAACAGGATCACGACGAGGTACAACCGGAGCAACGGGCGCAGCATTTATTCGTCCCACGCAGAAGGGCTGAACAGGTAGCCGCGACCCCAGATCGTCTTGATCTTGTGCGGCTCCGATGAGGCATCCTCGAAGCGGCGGCGCAGCTTCGAGATGCCGGAATCGACCGAGCGGTCGAGCCCGTCGAATTCGATCCCGCGCAACTGCTTGAGGATGTCGTCGCGGCTCAGCACGGTGCCGGCCGCGCGCGCGAGAATCAGCAGCAGGTTGAATTCGGCGGTCTTCAGCTCGACCGGCTCGCCGCGCCACGTGACGGTGCGGTTCGGCGGCGAAATGGTGAGCTCGCCGAATACGAGCGCGTCGGGCGCGACGACGGGCGCTTCCGCCGCGGCCGGCTGCGCGCGGCGCAACAGCGCACGGGCGCGCGCGACGAGCACGCGCGGCTCGATCGGCTTCGTCACGTAGTCGTCGGCGCCGGTCTCGAGCCCGGCGACCTGGTCGTACACGTCCACGCGCGCGGTCAGGATCAGCACGGGGACGTTGGTGAACGCGCGGATGCGCCGGCAGACTTCCATGCCGTCGAGATTCGGCAGCATCAGGTCGAGTATCACGAGGGCCGGCTGGTGCTCGCGCACCGCCGCGACGGCGAGGTCGCCGCGCCGCACGACCGTCACCGCGAATTCATAGCCGTCGAGGTATTCGCGGACGAGCTGCGCGAGGCGATCGTCGTCCTCGATCAGCAGCACACGGTATTTGAGCGGAACTTCGTTCATGGTCTCCTCAGGATGCACGCGCCATCTCACTCCCGGCAGGCCGATGCGCGGCGCGGCACGCGAATTCTATCCGGCGGATCGACGGCCGGGGCAGCGGGGCGACAATCGCGAACAATCGAACACAATTGCGCACACATTCGCCGCACATTCAGGACAGTCTCGGCGCGGGGCGGCACCTAGACTGCGGGCTTCGTCACTCATATCTCAATATTGTGCGCCCATCACTTCGCCGCTACCGCTATTGCATGCCGCTCGCCGGCCTGACCCTCGCCGCCGCCGCCCACGCGGAAAACCAGTACTCGTTGTCGCTCGGCGGCGGGGTCGCACCGCGCTATCAGGGCAGCAAACAGTATCGCGGCGTCGTGGCGCCGTCGTTTTCCGCGAAGTTCGGCAATGGCTTCTTCGTTGACAGCACAGAGGGCGCCGGCTACCGGCTGGACCTGCCGCACGGGGCGTTCGTGTCGGCGGCGGTGAGCTACGACGCGGGCCGCGCGGACGAGAACCGCTTCGACCTGCCGGGCTCCGACTACCTGAAGGGGATGGGCCGGATTCCGGGCTCGGTGCTCGTCGGCGTGCGCGCCGGCGTGACGCTCTTCGACGCGGCGGAACTGAGCGTCACGATCGATACCCCCGTGACACACACGTCGCGCGGCGTGTCGGGGCACGTGGATCTCGCGGTGCCGGTGCTCAAGACGTCGCAGCACGAGATCATCGTGACGGGCACCGTGCACGCGGGCTCGGGACGCTACATGCAGACCTTCTACGGCGTGACCGACGCGCAGTCGATGACGAGCCGGTTCCGGCCGTATTCGGCGAGCGGCGGGATCGACAGCGCATCGATGGCGGTTGCATGGAACTGGACGCTGTCGCGGCACTGGTCGGTGCTCGCGACCGGCGGCGTGACGCGATTGCTCGGCCGCGCGGGCGACAGCCCGATCGTGCAGTCGCGCAGCAACTACTACGGCATCGCGGGCGTGACGTACAAGTTCTGAACGGATTGCCGACGCGGGCCGGCGCGCGGGGCGCACACGATGCGTCGGCGTCGCATCGTCGCCGCGAACCGCGTGCGGTAACATGCGGGCGGGTTCGGCGTCAGGCCGGGCCTGCGACGCCGGTGCGCCGAGGCGGCTCCGCCGGGTCGCGACAGGCCGCCATTGGCTGGCCGGCTCCATCAGGAAACGGCCGGCAGCGCGCGGAATCGATTACGCATGCGATGCCCGGTCGTGCACGAATGCCGCACATCGACCGCCGGGCCGAGACAGGGAGAAACCGATGAAGAACACGATCGCGATGCTCGTTGCACTCGTTGCGGGCGCAACCTTTGCAGGATGTGCGGACATGGATACGAAGCACCCCAACGCCACCGCGGGTGGCGCAGCCAGGGCCCCTTTGCAGTCGGGCGCCGCGCAGGTATGCAAGGCGGACGCCGCGCCGGACGATGCGCTGGTCGGCAAGACCGAGACCGATGCGACCGCGCTGCTCGACGGCTGCCTGTGGCGCGTGCTCGAGCGCGACGGGAAGTCGTTGCCGGGCACGATGGATTACCGGGAGGAGCGCCGCAATCTCGGCATTCGCGACGGGAAAGTGATCTGGGTGCGGCGCGGGTGAGGGCCGGTGTCGGCATCGCAGCGCGCGCCGGGTCGTCGATGCGGTTCAGGGCGCGGGTGCTCGCACTGGTGCTGACGGTGCCGGGCGTGCTGGCCGGATGCGGGCGGCATGACGGCGATGCGTCTAATGACGCGCATACCGTGTGCATCACCGGATACAACGAGTACACCCGTAAGCTTCACGAATTCTGGCTCGACAACGAGCACAAGTCGGGATGCTTCGGCAATCCGTCGGCACGTGAGGACGGCGAGGCATTCGGCGGCGGCGGCGGGTTCGCGTGCGGCTGCAAGGTCACGCCGGGCCGGAAGGTGAAGCTGGACTGGGCATTCGCGCAGCCGCTGGACGAGATCCAGCGTGGTGTTCCGGCGGAGCACGCGGTGATCGACGTGACGATTCCGCAGCCGGAATCGTCGACGTCGCGTTATCTGCGTGTGTATTTCAGGAAGAACGGCACGGCCGAGCTGCAATGGGTGGACGACATGAACGCGCCCAAACTGCGGCCGACCGCGGGCCCATGAGCGCCGCGACGCGCGTGCGATCGGACGCGCGTCACTTCGAGATGTACCACAGCGCGTCCGCGCTGGCGCGCGACGGCTGGGCGGCCGCAGCCGGTGCTTGAGCTTGAGCCGGCGCGGGCGGCGGCGTGTTCGACGTGATGGCCGTCGGCAGCGTGGCGGGAATATTCGCGGTCGAAGGCGAGGCCGCCGCCGTTCCCGACGTCGACGGCGTATTCACGTACCACAGCGCGTCGGCCGACGCCGTGCGTTTCGCGGCCGTATTGGCCGCCGTGTTCGTCGCCGCATTCGCGCCTGTCCCGGCCGACTTCTTCGATGCCGATGCCCCGGCCGTCGCCGTCCCCGCCGTCCCCGCCTGCGCGGTCATGCCCGCGGCCGCTGCACTGCGCTGCGCGCGCGCTTCGAACGGCCCGAGCTGGAAGATCAACGTTTGCGCGGGACGCGTCACGACGGCATACGGAAACTGCAGCTCCCACGACATCAGCACGCGCCCGGCCGACGTCTCGGTGAAGATCGCCGGCACGTGCTTCATGTCGCTGAACTGCACGTAGACCCGCGCGCCGTCGTCGAATACCTGGATCGGCTTCGCCTGATCCGCACCCGTGACCGTCCATCCGAAGTTGTACGAGCCGGCCGGGCCGGCGGGGCCACCCTGGGGCGGCGGAGGCGGCGGGGCCGGCGAAATCGTGCGCGGGCGCGTGACTCCCTGGGGAGCGGAGACGCTCAGGCTTGCGAACGGGTTGTACGCCTGGGCCTGTTGCGGCGGCGTGAAGGACGGTGGAAGGATAGGCATGGGAGTATCCGGCGAATCCGGCATGGTCCGGATTGCATCATAGACCTTGCGCGCATACGCGAGGCGCTTGTCGGGTGAGGCGGAGTTGTACGCGCCGATCGCGTTCCAGTTGGGGCCGAGCTGGCGGATGTTCTGCGACAGGATCCACGCGCCGACATACGCGTTCGTGCACGCATCGAACAGGCTTTCCCGCGTGATGCCTTCGCGCGCGAGCGTCGGCAGCCACGTGCTGTTGATCTGCATCAGCCCGATGTCGACCGTGCCGTTGGTATTCGTGTTGACGGCGTTCGGATTCATCCCCGATTCGACCTGCGCGATGCCGCGCATCAGGCTGACGCTCACGTGCTGGAACGCGGCCGCGTCGTCCAGGCAATCGGCCCGCGCGACGCCGCAGAGCGCGCATGAGAGCGCGATCGTCGAGGCGATTGTCAGCGTGACGCGGCTGAGCGGGCGAGTGGTATGACGCGGCATGGCAGGATAGGGCGGAATCCGACCGCCCGGTGCAAGGAAATTACGCAGACGCGAAGTGTGCCATAGCGGGCGGGCAAATGGCTCGCGTCAAACTTTCCTTTGCATTTGCCCGCGCGTTTGCCGCGCATTTTTATCGCGCCGGATCACGGCCTCCAGCAATGCCTGATCGGTAAAAATGGCCGGCATTTGCGCGAATGCGAATGCAATGGCGGCGAGGGGAACTTGACGTATTGCGTCAGCCGCGCGATGAAACCGGCGATGAAGCGGGCGAGAGAAAAAATCGCCCGGCGGCCGTTGGCGGGGCGAAAGAAAGCGACAAAAAAAATCGGCGGCCGAAGCCGCCGTCTGCGCAATGCGAAGCCGACCGGCCACGCCGCGCGCAGCCGGCCGTCTCGAGTCTCGCCGTCAGAAGCGGTGACGCAGCCCGAGGTTGACCATCGTCTGCGAGCTCGTGCCCGCGTAACCGTACGAACCGATCGAGGCCTGCGCGGCCATCGAGCCGCCGTTGCCGTCGCCGGTCTGGCCGCTGGCGTGCTGGTACGCGGCGGTCAGGTAGACGTCGGTGCGCTTCGACAGGTTGTAGTCGGCGCCGGCCGATACCTGGTGATAGGTCGCCGACGTGTCGCCGCCCGAGCGCGTGTAGCTGTAGCCGACGCCGACGAGCAGCGCATTCGTCGCCTGGTAGTTCACGAAACCTTGCCCCGTGTTGTAGTGCTCGTTCGAGCCGAACACCGAGCTTGCGTCGCGGCGATACTGCGCGTTGCTGTAGCCGAGGCCGAACGTGAACGATCCGGCGACGTACTGGCCCGCGATGCGGGCGATGCCGAACGAGTGCGCGCTGGCATAGCCGCTGTTGATCGGGCCGTCGAACGTGCCGTCCGACGAGCTGGTCCAGCCGTTGCGCACGCCGTTCGACGCGGGGCTGTTGGTCGCGTGGAAGTAGCCGCCCGCGACGCTGAACGGCCCGTTGTTGTACGACACGGCGGCCGAGTACGACTGCGCGGCGCCGGTGCTGCCGGCAATGCCGCCGAACGAATACATCGCCGCGAACTGCAGGCCCGCATAGACGGCCGACGTGTACTTCACCGCGTTGTCGACGCGGAAGCTGTTGTCGTAGTTGTCGACGTCGCCCGGCGTCGCGAACGCGCTGCCCAGATAGTTGTCGGCGGTGATGCCCTGCACTAGATCGACGAGCGGATCGTACTGGCGGCCGAACGTCAGCGTGCCGTAGCGGTCGCTCGTCAGGCCGACGAAGGCCTGCCGGCCGAACAGGCGGCCACCCTGGCCCTGCCGGCCGTTGCTCGGGTCGAAGCCGTTCTCCAGCTGGAACAGCGCCTTCAGCCCGCCGCCGAGATCCTCGGTGCCTTTCACGCCCCAGCGGCTGCCGGCCAGGTTGCCCGCGCTGCTGTTGCCGAGCATCCACGCGTTGTCCTTGCCTTGTGCATGGTTCACATAGGTGATCGACGTGTCGATCACGCCATACAGCGTGACGCTCGACTGCGCATGCGCGACGGGCATCGCCGCGAACGACGCGAGCGAAATCAGCGAGAGGGTCTTGCGTTTCATGTCATCTCCTTGCGCATGGGTGTGGGTTCGTGATCCGGAATGGCAGGAGACTACAGAGCCGCACTGAAACGGCAAAAATGAAATTCTTCGTTGTGGCCTGATGTTGACGGGGATGTTCCTGGAAATTCACCGTTGAGGGATTCGCATTATTGATAGCCGCGTATCAATGGGTTGTTATTCCACCGATTTTTCATTGCATTTTGCGCGTGCCGTGATAATTCCGCGTGATTTTCGGGCGAATTACCGCAATCTCAATATTGTTATCGATCCGTCAAATCATTATTTAACGAATCGTATTGGCCGGCCTGGAACGGATGTGATAAACGCGTGCGGATCGCGTCCGGCGGACGGCATCGCGACGTCGCCCTCCGTTCGCTACGTCGTCGCCCGCGCACCGAAACCCGGGCCGCCAGCTTACTTTTGTATATAATAATCATTCTCATTTACAGAATTGTTGATGCTCGCGCACCCCGGAACCCGGCCATGTCCGCTGACAAGCTGTCCCTCCATCGAGAAATCGACGCCCTCTATGCCGGCCACCATGCGTGGCTGCGCGGCTGGCTGAGCCGGAAGCTCGGTTGCGCGCACCGCGCGGCCGACCTGGCGCACGACACGTTCATGCGCCTGCTCGCACGCGACGAGCCGATCGGCGCCGACGAGCCGCGCGCGTTCCTGACGACGGTCGCGCAGCGTGTGCTGAGCAACCACTGGCGGCGCGAGCAGATCGAGCGCGCGTATCTCGACGTGCTCGCGCAGCGCCCCGAAGCGGTTGCGGCGTCTCCGGAAGAGCGGGCCGTCGTCGTCGAGACGCTGCTCGAGATCGACCGGCTGCTCGACGGCCTGCCGCTCGCGGCGAAGCGCGCGTTCCTGCTCGCGCAGCTCGACGGGCTCACGCAGGCCGAGATCGCGCGTGAACTCGGCGTGTCGCTCGCGACGGTGAAGCGCTATCTCGTGAAGGCCGGCACGCAGTGTTTCTTCGCGATGGCGGCCTGACCGATGGCCGCCCCGGGAGCGCCGGCGGTGCCGCCGCACGTCGCACGTCGCGCGGTCGAATGGTGGGTCGACCGGCAGTCCGGCCGCACGGACGACGCGTTCGTCGCCGCGCTCGCACGCTGGCGCGCGGAGGATCCGGCGCACGACGCGGCGTGGCGTCACATCGAAGCGATGCAGGGCCGGTTCGGCCGGCTGGCGGCCGGGCTCGACGCGCAGGCCGCGCAGGCGGCGCTGCTGCCGAAGCGGGCAGGCCGCCGCGCGGCCGGGAAGGCGCTGGCCGTGCTGCTGTTCGCGGGCGGTGCCGCATGGATGGCCGAGCCCGCACGGCGCGCGGCGATCTGGCCGGCCGACCTGCGCACGGCGGTCGGCCAGCGGCGCACGGTGATGCTCGCCGATCGCACGGTTGTCGTGCTCGATACCGATACGGCGCTCGACGTGCGCTTCGACGACGCGGCGCGGCGCCTGCGCCTGCTGCGCGGCACGATCATGGTCACCAGCGGTCACGACGATCGTGTGCCCGCGCGGCCGCTCGTGGTCGCGACCGCGCAGGGCGAGCTGCGCCCGCTCGGCACGCGCTTCGCGGTGCGGCAGCGCGATGGTGCGACGCGCGTCGAGGTGTTCGCCGGCGCCGTTCAGGTGCAGCCGGTCGATGCGTCGGCCGGCACGCGCGTGATCGCGGCCGGAGAGGGCGCGGATTTCTCGCGCGATGCGATCGGGACGCCGGTGCCGCTCGATCCGTATGCGTCCGCGTGGACGAACGGCATGCTCGTCGCGTCGCGCATGCGGCTGGCCGATCTCGTCGCCGAGCTCGACCGCTATCGGCCCGGCAGCCTGCGCTGCGATCTGGCCGTGGCCGAGCTGCGCGTGTCGGGCACCTATCCGCTCGACGATCCCGCGCGCGTGCTCGATACGCTGACGGCGACGCTGCCGATCGACGTCCACTACCTGACGCGTTACTGGGCGACCGTCGTGCCGGCCCGTTCGGCCCATTCGTGAGTGCCCCGAAAATTTTTTCCGCCGACCTGAGCTGTTTCTCGATGTTCGCGTGACATGGGTCATGAAAGCAGCCCATCGTCCACCGACTCCCCGATCATGGCTTCCATCCGTCTCACGTATCGGCGCCGTCCGGCGCCCGCCCGTCACCAGCCGCGCGCGTCGCGCCCGGCTGCGCCGAGCCGTCTTGCCCGCCGGCTGGCCGGCGCCGTCCTGCTGTCGGCATTGCTGCCGTTGCCCGCGCTGGCCGACACCGACGCCGATGCGGCGCCCGCCGCGCAGCGCGCGTCGCGTCGTGCGTTCGACATTCCGGCCGGCCCGCTCGAAGCAACGCTGAACCGGTTCGGCCGCGACGCGGGCATCCTGCTCGCGTTCCCGGCCGAGCTGACGGCCGGCCTGACGAGCGGCGGCGTGCATGGCCGGTTCGACGTCGACGGCGGGTTCGACCGCCTGCTGGCCGGCACGGGGCTCGTCGCGCTGCGCCAGCCGGGCGGCGGCTACACGCTGATGCGCGCCGACGGTTCGGCGGCCGCGCCCGTGGCGGCCGGCGCCGCGCCGGCCGCCGAGTTGCCGACGATCAACGTGCGGTCCGGCGCATTGCGCGCCGAAAGCTATCGCGCGCCGAAGGAAGCCGGCGTGATGCGATCCGACATTCCGCTGCTCGACACCGCGCAGGCCGTCAACGTCGTGCCCGCGCAGGTGCTGCGCGACCAGCGGCCGCGCAATCTCGACGACGCGCTCGGCAACGTGAGCGGCATCACGCAGGGCAACACGCTCGCGGGTACGCAGGACACGATCATGAAGCGCGGCTTCGGCGGCAACCGCGACGGCTCGATCATGCAGAACGGCATGCCGCTCGTGCAGGGCCGCGCGTTCAACGCGGCGACCGACAGCGTCGAGGTGCTGAAGGGGCCGACGTCGCTGCTGTACGGGCTGATGGACCCGGGCGGCGTCGTCAACGTCGTCAGCAAGCAGCCGCAGCTCGCGCGCTACCACGCGATCTCGCTCGGCGCCTCGACGTTCGGGCACGGCAAGAACGGCGGCAGCGCGACCTTCGACTCGACCGGGCCGGTCGGCGATTCGCGGCTCGCGTACCGGCTGATCGTCGACCAGTCGAACGAGCAGTACTGGCGCAACTTCGGCGAGTACCGGCAGACCTTCGTCGCGCCGTCGCTCGCGTGGTACGGCCGCGATACGCAGGTCGCGGTGTCGTACCAGTACCGCAAGTTCCATGCGCCGTTCGATCGAGGCACCGCGCTCGATCCGCGCACCAATGCGCCGCTCGACATTCCCGCACGGCGGCGCATCGACGAGCCGTTCAACAACATGGACGGCGAATCGCATCTCGCGCAACTGAGTGTCGATCACCAGTTCAACGCGGACTGGAGCGCGCATTTCGGCTACAGCTACAACCGCGAGACCTACGACGCGAACCAGTTGCGCACGACCGGCGTCGATCCGGTGAAGGGCACGATGACGCGCAGCAACGATGCGACGCACGGGTCGCTCAGCACCGACAGCTACGGGATCGGCTACGTGACCGGCAAGCTGTCTCTCGCGGGGATGCGGCACGACGTGCAGGTCGGCTTCGATACCGAATACCGCCGCATCTACCGCAAGGACATGCTGCGCCAGGCCGTGAAGACGCCGTTCAGCTATGTCGATCCGGTGTACGGGCTGCTGCCGCCGTCGAGCACGGTGTCCGCGAGCGACAGCGACCAGACCGACACGCTGCACGATGCATCCGCGTTCTTCCAGGATACGGTTCACCTGACCGACAAGTGGATCGTGTCGGGCGGCATCCGCTACATCACCTACAACCAGGTCGCGGGGCGCGGCCGGCCGTTTACCGCGAACACCGATCTCAGCGGCTCGAAGTGGCTGCCGCGCGCGGGCGTCGTCTACAAGTGGACCGATGCGTTCTCGCTGTACGGCAGCTATTCGCAGTCGCTGAAGCCGTCGTCGTCGATCGCACCGATGACGGGTTACGTGATCGACGGCGCGACGCCGCCCGAGGAAGCGACCGCATGGGAAGTGGGCGGCAAGCTCGACCTGCCGGGCGGGGTGACCGGCACGCTCGCGCTGTTCAACATCGACAAGAAGAACGTGCTCGTGTCGCAGTACAACGACGCGACGAAGCTGACCGACTGGCGCACGTCGGGCAAGGCGCGCTCGCGCGGCGTCGAGCTCGACGTGTCCGGCAAGATCGGCGAACGCGTGAACGTGATCGCGAGCTACGCGTACATCGACGCGAAAACGACCGAGGATCCGTTGTACGCGGGCAACCAGCTGTGGAACGTCGCGCGTCACACCGCGTCGCTCGCGGCCGTCTACGACTTCGGCACGGTGGCGGGCGGCGACGACCTGCGCATCGGCGCGGCCGCGCGTTACGTGGGTGCACGGCCCGGCGATTCGGCGAACAGCTTCACGCTGCCGTCGTACGTGCTCGCCGACGCGTTCGCGACCTACGACACGCGGATCGGCAAGCAGAAGCTGTCGTTCCAGCTCAACGTCAAGAACCTGTTCAACCGCACGTACTACCCGTCGAGCGCGAACCGCTATTTCGTCGCGGTCGGCGACGCGCGGCAGGTGTCGCTGCTGACCACGCTGCAGTTCTGAGTGCGCAACCCACTTCATTCACGCAAATCGCCGCGCGTCGCACATGACGGCGTGCGGCTTCGGAGAAGAACCTGATGAACCGGAACATGAAGACCGGCGCCGCGCGCGCCGTGGCCGTCGGCACGCGGCGTCGCGCGTTGCGCTCGCTTGCCGGCGCGGCGTTCGCATTGTGCGCGGGCCTGTCAGCCAGCGCCCCCGCGTTCGCGGCCGATGTCGTCGTTGCGGCGCAGCCCGTCACGCGCGTCGCGATGCTCGTGCAGCTGCACGGTCCGAACCTGAAGGTCGACGAACGCATCGGCCAGCATCTCGGCGAACGCGGCTACGCGGTGCGCCTGATCGACGAGTCGGCCACGCCCGATGCGGCGCGCGATGCCGACCTGGTGGTGATCTCGTCGACGGTATCGTCGAAGAACGTGCGGCCCGGCTGGCGCACGCTCGACAAGCCGCTCGTGACATGGGAAAACGACCTGCTCGACGATCTCGCGATGACGGGCAAGCGGCACGACGTCGACTTCGGCGAAACGGGCAAGGAGCGCTACCTGTGGCTCGTCAATGCGCCGCATCCGATCGCGGCCGGGCTGCCGGCCGGCGCGACGAACGCGTACGGCAAGCAGGCGCCGATGAGCTGGGGCAAGCCGGGGCTCGGCGCGATCACGATCGCGACCGTGTACGGTCAACCCGACAAGGCCGCGATCTTTGCATACGAGAAGGGTGCGACGATGGACTACGAAACGCTCGCGCCGGCGCGCCGCGTGATGTTCTTCCTCGACAACGACACGTTCACGAACCTGTCGCCGGCCGGTGTTGCGCTGTTCGATGCGGCGGTGGACTGGGCGGCGGGACGACGCTGAGCCGCCACGCGTCGATCACGCGGCCTGCGGCGGCGCGCGCCGCCGCGACGCTGCTTCGATCAGTTGCGCCAGCGTTTGCGCGGGTTCCGACATCGTGCGTCGCGCACGATGCACGAGCCCGATGTCGCGGTGAAACGTGTGATGCCCGAGGTCGATCGCGCGCACGCCGGCCGGCCAGCGGCGATACACGGCGGTTTGCGGCACGATCGCGACGCCGACCCCGTTCTCGACCAGCTTGACGATCGCGTCGAGTTCGTCGAGTTCGCAGGTGTCGCGCACCGTGATATGCATCTTGCGCAGAAAGCGGTCGACCTGGCGGCCGCCGAACGACGCGCGGTCGTAGCGCACGAACGGCGCGTTCGCGAGCAGGTCGGCCCAGTCCTTGCCTTTCACGCCGCGCGGCACGATCAGCCGGAACGGTTCCTGCGCGAGCGTCGTCCAGTGCAGGTCGCTCTGCAGCGCAAACGGTGGCCGGATGATCGCGGCCATGTCGATCTCGCCCGCGTCGACCCGGTTGACCAGCTCGATCGACAGCCCGGGTATCACGCGCGTCCGGCACGCGGGGTGCAGGCGATGGAAATCGGCCAGTGCGGCCGGCAACAGCGCGCTCTGCACCGACGCGATCGCGCCGATCGTCACGCGCACGGCGGCCGGCGTGCCGGGCGCGGTGGAGCTCAGGTTCTCATACAGGCCGATCAGCGCCTGCGCCTGGTCGAGCACGTGATGGCCCCGCTCGTTGAGCCGCGCCGATCGACCCTGCCGATCGAACAGCGCGAAGCCAAGCTCGGCTTCGAGACGCTGCATCTGCGCGCTGACGGCCGCCTGCGTGAGCCCGATACGGTTGCCGGCCGCGGCGAAGGTGCCTTCCCGGGCGACGGCGACGAGGGTTTTCAGTTCGCGGATCATTGATCAATTCCGTTTGTGAATCGCAAAACTATATATTGATTTAATTTTTGCTCGGCCTTGTCTACCATGATGCCGTCCTCGCGTCACGCGAGCGTTTCTTCACGAGGCCATCATGAGTCTTTCCCCGTTTCACCTGGCGATTCCGGTCTACGACCTGCCGGCCGCGCGCGATTTCTACGGCCGCGTGTTCGGGCTGGAGGAAGGGCGCTCGAGTGCGCAGTGGGTCGACTTCAACTTTTACGGGCATCAGCTCGTGATCCACGAGCATCCGAAAACCGCATCGCAGGAAGGCGCGCATACGAATGCGGTCGACGGTCACGACGTGCCGGTGCCGCATTTCGGGATCGTGCTCGACTGGGCGAGCTGGGAAGCGCTGGCCGAGCGGCTGCGCGGGTTCGGCGTGACGTTCGTGATCGAGCCGTATGTGCGGTTCCAGGGGCAGGTCGGCGAACAGGCGACGATGTTCCTGTTCGATCCGTGCGGCAATGCGCTCGAATTCAAGGCGTTCCGCGACATCGGCCAGCTGTTCGCGAAGTGACCGGCAGCGGCGCCAGCGCCGATTGAAATTGGGTGCGAGAATGCGGTCTCCGGCCCGGCCGCGCGCAGGTGCGACGGCCGGCGCCGCGCCGCACGGCATCCGTGCGTGCGCGCCGTTCTCCAAGGAACCCGTATGGACAGTCACATCGCTCCGGTGGCGCTGAACAAGGCCTACCGTCTCCTCAACCACGGCCCGACCGTGCTCGTGTCGGCGCGCCACGACGGCGTCGACAACGTGATGGCCGCCGCCTGGGCGTGCGCGCTGGATTTCCTGCCGCCGAAGCTGACCGTCGTGCTAGACAAATCCGCGAAGACGCGCGAACTCGTCGAGCGCAGCGGCACGTTCGTGATCCAGGTGCCGACGGCTGCGCAACTGCAGCTCACGCATGCGGTCGGCAGCCACAGCCTTGCGGAACGGCCCGACAAGCTGCGCGAAGCGGGCGTCACGCTGTTCGACGTCGACGGCCACGACCTGCCGTTCGTCGCCGGCTGCTCGGGCTGGCTCGCGTGCAGGTTGATTCCCGAGCCGCACAACCAGCAGACCTACGACCTGTTCATCGGCGAGGTGGTCGCTGCGTGGTCCGACACGCGCGTGTTCCGCGACGGTCACTGGTATTTCGAATCGGCCGATCCCGCGCTGCGCAGCCTGCACTACATCGCGGGCGGCAATTTCTATGCGATCGGCGAATCGCTGCACGTCGATCCGGACGCACAGTAAGCGCCGGACGAACTTTCCGAATCAGGCGCGCTTCATGCGCGCTTTTTCAATTCCGCCAGCATGATGTCGGCGAACGCCTGCGCGACACGCGGCAGCGTGCGCCCGCGCTTCGTGACGAGCGCGATCGGCCGCACGAACGCGGGATCGTCGATCGGCTTCGCGACGAGGTCGGGCTCGGCGCGCACCTCGCGCGCGGTCGCGGGCAGGATCGTCACGCCGAGGCCGCCGCGCACCATCGCGACGGCCGTCATCATGTAGGTCGGCTCGCACGCGATGTCGGGCGTGCAGCCGGCCGCTTCCAGCGCGGCATCGACGACGCTGCGCACGCTCGTGCCCTGCGCGGTGAGCACGAGCGGCACGCCGGCGACGTCGGCGGTGCTGACGCGGCGCTTGCGCGCGAGCGGATGATCCTTCGGGCACACGGCGACGAGCCGGTCGGCGCCTGCGTACAGCACCTCCAGCGACGCATCGAACGTATCGCCGCCGGTCAGCCCGAGATCGGCTTCCTCGTTGCGCACGAGCGCGGTGACGAGGCTCGCGACCCCGTCGCGGATCTCGAAGCCCGCGCGCGGCACGTCGCGCCGGAACGACTGGATCAGCTCCGGCAGCACGCTCGACGCGAAGGTCGGCAGGCACGCGAGCCGCACCGTGCCGCTCGTGCCTTCGCCGAGCGCACGCGCATCGCGCAGCACGCGTTCCATATCGTCGAGCGAGCGCTGCAACAGCGGCAGCAACTCACGCCCGGTTTGCGTGAGCGCGACGCTGCGGCTGTTGCGGTCGAACAGGCGCGCGCCGACGATTTCCTCGAGCCGGCGGATCTGCACGGTCAGCGCCGGCTGCGACAGGTGCAGCCGTGCGGCCGCGCGCGTGAAGTTGCCGGCGTGCGCGACGGTGACGAACGCGCGAATGTCGCGAAGATTCAGATCCATAACGATTCGTGATTGCTGCGATCAAATCATTTCAATTGTGCTATCGCTGCGCCGACCTTACGCTCGTCTCCAACAAAAGACAAGGTAGGAGACACGGATGCTGCCGTTACTCGGGCTTGGCACGATCGTCGTGCTGCTGGCCGCGATTCTGTCGAAGCGGATGTCGCCGCTCGTCGCGCTGATCATCGTGCCGATCGCCGCGTCGCTGATCGGCGGCTTCGGGCTGCACACCAGCAAGTTCGTCATCGACGGGCTGAAGGGGCTCGCGCCCGTGGTCGGGATGTTCGTGTTCGCGATCCTGTACTTCGGGACGATCACCGACGCCGGCACGCTCGACCCGATCATCGACCGGATCCTGCGCGCGGTCGGCACGCGGCCGACGCGCATCGTGATGGGCACGACGCTGCTCGCGCTGCTGATCCACCTCGACGGCTCGGGCGCCGTGTGCTTTCTCGTGACGATTCCGGCCGTGCTGCCGCTGTACGACCGGCTGAAGATGGACCGGCGCGTGCTCGCCGCCGCGGTGTCGATGGCCGCGGGCATCAACTTCCTGCCGTGGACCGGGCCGATGATCCGCGCGTCGGCGTCGCTGCATCTGCCGGTGTCGGCGCTGTTCAATCCGTTGATTCCGGTGCAGGCGATCGGGCTCGTGTTCGTGTTCGGCGTCGCGTACTGGCTCGGGCGGCGCGAGGAGAAGCGGCTCGGCCTGTCGCGCGACGATGCGTCGGTTCCGTTGCCCAAACGCGAGCTGACGCCCGACGAGCAGGCGCTGCGCCGGCCGCACCTGTTCTGGTTCAACCTGGTGCTGACGCTCGTCGTGCTCGGCACGATGGTCGTGATGGGCGAGAAGATTCCGCCCGCGATCATGTTCATGGTCGGGCTGTGCATCGCGCTGATGGTGAATTACCCCGACGTCGACATGCAGCGAAAGCGCGTCGACGCGCATGCGCGTGCCGCGCTGATGATGGCCGGCATCCTGCTCGCGGCCGGCGTGTTCACCGGGATCATGCAGGGCAGCGGCATGCTGAAGGCGATGGCGCAGGCGGCGGTCGGCTTCGTGCCGCCGTCGATGGCCGGCCACATCCCGGTCGTGCTCGGCCTCGCGTCGATGCCGCTCAGCATGCTGTTCGATCCCGATTCGTTTTACTTCGGCGTGCTGCCCGTGATCGCGGAGGTGGCCGGCCAGCTCGGCGTGCCGGCCGTGCAGGTCGGGCAGGCGGCGCTGCTCGGCCAGATGACGACGGGTTTTCCGGTCAGCCCGCTCACGCCGGCGACGTTCCTCGTCGTCGGCCTGTGCGGGATCGAGTTGGCCGAGCATCAGAAATTCACGTTTCCGCTGCTGTTCGGCGCGTCGATCGTGATGACGATCGCCTGCGTCGTGCTCGGCATCTTTTGATTCTTCCCGGCGGCGCACTCCGCCGGACGACGGTACGGACATGACAGCAAAGCAACCTGAACGGCGCGTGCGCATCGGCGCGGGCGCCGGCTACTCGGGCGACCGGATCGAGCCCGCGGTCGAACTGGCCGAACACGGGCAACTCGATTACCTGGTCTTCGAATGCCTGGCCGAGCGCACGATCGCGATCGCGCAGCAGGCGCGCCGCAAGGATCCGGCGCTTGGCTACGATCCGCTGCTCGACGCGCGGATGCACGCGGTGCTGCCGGTCGCGGCTGCGAAGCGCGTGCGCATCGTGTCGAACATGGGCGCGGCGAACCCGCGCGCGGCCGCACGGCGTACCGCGCAGATCGCGCAGTCGCTCGGCATCGCGGGGCTGAAAGTCGCGGCGGTCGAAGGCGACGACGTGCTCGACGTCGTGCTGCGTGGCGCGTTCCGTTTCGAGGAATCCGGCGACGAAGTCGCCGCGTATCGCGAGCGCATCGTGTCCGCGAACGCGTATCTCGGCGCCGCGCCGATCGTCGATGCGCTCGCGGCCGGCGCGGACGTCGTGCTGACCGGGCGCGTTGCCGATCCGTCGCTGTTCGCCGCGCCGCTGATCCATGCGTTCGGCTGGCGGATGGACGACTGGGACACGCTTGGGGCTGCGACCGTCGTCGGCCATCTGCTCGAATGCGCGGGGCAGGTGACGGGCGGCTATTTCGCCGATCCCGGCTACAAGGACGTGCCGAATCTGGCGCGGCTCGGCTTTCCGATCGGCGAGGTCGAGGCCGACGGCTCGGTCGTGATCACGAAGGTGCCGCATGCGGGCGGGCGCGTGAGCGCGGCGACCTGCAAGGAACAGCTGCTTTACGAGATTCACGACCCGGCGCGGTATCTGCAGCCCGACGTCGTGGCCGATTTCACGCGCGTGGCGGTCGCCGAGGAGGCGATCGATCGCGTGCGCGTGACGGGCGGGCGCGGCGCCGCGCGGCCCGATACGCTGAAGGTGTCGGTCGCATATGTCGACGGCTGGATCGGCGAAGGCCAGATCTCGTACGGCGGCCCGGGCGCGCTCGCGCGTGCGCGTCTGGCGCTCGACATCGTTCGCGAGCGGCTCCCGCTGACCGGCGTCGCGGCGAGCGAACTGCGCTTCGACCTGATCGGCGTCGATGCGCTGTATGGCGACGCGACGCCGGCCGCGCGCGGCGAGCCGGCCGAGGTGCGCGTGCGGGTGGCCGGCCGCGCGACGAACGCTGCCGAAGCCGCGCGGATCGGCAATGAAGTCGAGACGCTCTATACGAACGGGCCGGCCGGCGGCGGCGGTGCGTTCAAGTCGACGCGCGAGGTGATCGCCGTACAGTCGGTGCTGTTGCCGCGCGCGGCCGTGACGCCGTCGTTTTCATTCGTGGAGGCCTGATGCAACTGCGTGAACTCGCGCATTCGCGCACCGGCGACAAGGGCAATACGCTGAACGTGTCGGTCATCTGCCGCGATCCGCGTCATTACGACCACCTGCGCATGCATCTGGATGCGGAGGCTGTGAAGACATGGCTCGCGGGCATCGTGCACGGCGACGTCGTGCGCTACGAATTGCCGGCGCTCGGCGCGTTCAACTTCGTGCTGCGCGATGCGCTCGGCGGCGGGGTGACGCGCTCGCTCGCGCTGGATGCGCATGGCAAGTCGGTCAGTTCGGCGTTGCTGGCGATCGAGGTGCCCGACCCGGTGTGACGGAGGCGTCGCGGCCGGGACGGGCCGGGCGTTCACGGAATCAGCAGTTCGCGACGCCCGTCCGCATGCTCGATGCGCTTGCCGGCGACGTGCAGGCGCTGATCCTGCCGATAGTCGTAGACCGCGCGCGATGCGGCGAGCTGGTCGAAATCGAGTTCGACCGTATGACGCGATTCGGTGTTGCCGGCTTCGACGATCAGGTTGCCGAACGGATCGACCGCGAGGCTGCCGCCGGCGAACACGACGTCGTGGCTGCCGGTGCCGACGCGGTTGGCGACCGCCGCGAACACCTGGTTCTCCATCGCGCGCGCCGACACCGACGTGCGGTGGACGTTGCGGTACGGCTCCATGTTGCCGTCGGTCACGAGGATCAGTTGCGCGCCGAGCGCGGCAAGCGCACGGCCGCTTTCCGGGAATTCGCTGTCGTAGCAGATCAGCAGGCCGATCCGCACGCCACGCCATTCGACCGTCGCGTAGCGGTCGCCGGGCAGCACGGTGTCGCGCTCGCTGACCCACAGGTGCGTCTTGCGATAGCGCAGCGCGATGCCGTCCGGCGTGACGAACACGGTGGTGTTGTAGAAGCGGCCGCCATCGTTCTCGATCAGCCCGACCACGACCGCGACGTCGCGTGCACGGGCGGCCGCGATCACCGCCCCGACGCTCGGGCCGTCGAGCGGCTCGGCGACTTCGGCGAGATTCGACGGATCGAGGAAGCCAGTGAGCTGCGCTTCCGGAAACATCACGATGTCGGTGCCGGGCGCGCAGGCCGCGATCGCTTCGAGCGTGCGTTGCAGGTTGGTGTGGGTGTCGCCGTCGCGGCCGGCGAGCTGGACGATGTCGAGCTTCAGTTTCATGGGCGGTGTCGATGGCAGTGGCCCGTCGCGGCAGGCGGCGGAGCGGTTGGAGCGAGCGCCCAGTATGCGCCGAACCCGGCAATTTCCCATCCCGCCGACGCGTTAACCCCTCGGGGTATTGATCTTGCGGCAGGCCACTCGACGCTTGCGGCGCCGCGCCGTGCGTGTACGCTACGGCCTCGCGGGCCGATTCCCGCGCGTATCGAACGGAGCCTGGAGTGAAGAACGAGATCGTAACGCCGGCCGGCGCGAATGGCGCGACCGGCCATCGTGGCCGGCGTGCGGCAATCGCGATGTGCGCCGCATTCGCTTGTGTCGGCGCGATTGCCGTGCAATCGGCGGCCGCCGCGCCGGCTTCATCGTGTGACGCGCAACTGACGGCACTCATCGTCCCTGCGCTGCGACAGACCGCGATGGATCGGCATGACATCCGTGCCGCCGTGGACGAGCGCAACGGCGACGTCTACCGCATCCGCCTGTTCACGACGCCCGACCATCCGGGCACGCCGAATCGCGAAGCGACGGTCGGCTGGGTGACGCTCGATACGCAGGCGATGCAGGCGCTCGATGTCACGCGCGACTCCGATCGGCCGGACGTGCTGCAGATCGACCGGCGTGCGCTGTCGCGTTTCGTGTCGACGTGCGTGGTATCGGCGACGCCGGTACACAGTGCCGTCGATTGCGATGCGCTGAACCGCCATGCGCAGGCGCAAGGCGATTACGTGATGGGCAGCGACGCAGGGCGCGCCGTCACCGGCAAGGGGCGGCTGCCGTTCTTTTCTGCACCGGACGACGCATGCAGGATCGATGGGCTGTTCATCGTCGAGCATGACCGCGTCGACGCGCGGACCGAGTACGGCCGCTTCACGTCGGTCGTCTACCTGAATCCGCGCACGCGCGGCATCGCCGAAGGATGGGTGCGTTCCACGCGGCTGAAGCCCGACGGCACGGGCATCGCGCCACGGCAACCCTGATTGGACGAATCTGCAACGATTTGCCACACATCAATCCGACCTGATCTCATCATGACTGTCCAGAACCGGAACCGACGTCTCAAGCCGCTCACGGCTTCGCGCGCTGCCCTTGGCGCGCTCACGGTACTCACGGTGCTCGCCGCGCTGTCGCCCGTTCATGCCGCCGAGCCGCCCCGGCCCGACCGGCCACTGCAGACCTTCATCCACGACACCTACGGCAACTGGCGCGCGGACCGCAAGGGCTGGCAGGCGGAAGGGGACGATTCCATCTATTCGCCGTGCGGCGTGCTGCGCGTGGCGACCGCGGACGGCCCGCGCACGCTGCTCGCGATGTGCGGCGAGACCGAGGCGGCGGTGCAGAACGGGATGCCGGGCATGGATGCGGACGCGACGCCGGGCACGATCGACCTGTACGTGCTGAAGCCTTCGCCGGACGACAGGACGCTCGAGCCGGTCGCGAAAACAACGGAGATCGCATCGGGCGAGCGCGGCGAACCGGGCACGGTGCGCATCGAGCGGTTCGGGCAGCACCTGTTCGGGTTCGTGATCGGTGAAAGCGACACGCGGCAAGGCTATACGCAACGCTTCCGGTCGATCTGGCTGCCGTACGGCAATGCGCTGGTGCATGCGGCGGCGCGCATCGACGAGGCGCTCGACAATGCGGAGTCGACGGAATGCGCGCACGCCCGCGCGCGCTGCGAGGAACGCCGCTTCGAGATCGTGCCGGACACGACCGGCGCCGGCGACGTCTATCCGCTGACGGTCACGGAAACGGGTACGCGCGGCGACAAGGCCATCCATGCACGCTACACGGTGAAGTTCGACGCCGCGCGCGGCCGCTACCTCGTGCCCAAGGCGCTGCGCGACGGGTACTGATCCTTCGCGTGCAGGGACAGGCGGCGTTGCGCCGCCCGCACATCAACATATAGGTAGCGCACCAGGTGGAAAAACACCGGCGCGGCGAAGCAGATCGAATCGACGCGATCGAGCATCCCGCCGTGGCCGGCGATCATCGAGCCCCAGTCCTTCGTGCCGAGCGAGCGCTTGACGACAGCACGAGCCCGCCAACGAAGCCCGCGATCACGATCGCGAGCGAGATTAAAACGGCGAATTAGCGTGGTACTCGGAGACTTGTCGTTCGACTGGCGGCTGTCGAAGTCGTACGTCAGCACACGTCAATCAGACGAGACTGAAAATCGAAATTTGTGGTTCGCATTCAACATCTTGGCAATATTTGACAGCCGTTTTTCGATGTTTCAGTAAGCTCGCGTTCAATAACCAAACGAACGGACGCAGGCCGCGTCGGCGAGAATGAACAAGAATACGCATCGCCTGGTGTATTTCAGGCTTCGGGGTATGGTGGTTGCCGTCGCGGAGACGGCGACGGCTGAGGGGAAATCGGCAACGGGCGAGGCGCGTGCGCGGCGGCGTTCATCGTCGTCTGGCGTTCGCGTTGTGATGGCAGGTGTCGCCGCGCTCGGCATGTTGCCCCCCCTGTCCGGTGCGCAGATCATCCCGACGCCGGGTACCAGCACACAGGTGATCCAGACGCCGAACGGTCTGCCCCAAGTCAACGTGGCCAAGCCTTCAGGTGCCGGCGTATCGGTCAACACCTACAATCAGTTCGATGTCCAAAAGGCCGGCGCGATCCTGAACAACTCGGCCACGATGGTTCAGACACAGCAGGCGGGCTGGATCAACGGCAACCCGAATTACGGAGCCGGGCAGGCCGCGCGGATCATCGTCAACCAGGTCAACAGTCCGAACCCCTCTCAAATTCGCGGCGCCGTGGAGATCGCAGGCGCCCGCGCGGAACTCGTCCTGGCGAATCCGTCCGGGATTTTCGTGGACGGTGGAACCTTCCTGAATACCAGTCGCGCGACCTTGACGACCGGCGTGCCGTACTACGGCGCCGATGGTTCGCTCGCCGGGTACAACGTCAACCGCGGCCTCGTGACCGTCTCGGGCGCCGGCTTGAACGCAACCGGTACCGATCAGGTGGACCTTATCGCCCGCGCTGTACAGGTCAATTCCGCCATCTATGCGAAGAACCTGAACGTGATCGCAGGCGCGGCTCAGGTCAATCACGACACGCTTGCTGCGACGCCGATCGCCGGCGACGGCTCCGCTCCGGTAGTCGCGATCGACGTGAGCCAGTTGGGCGGTATGTATGCCAATAGGATCGTCCTCGCATCGAACGAGTTTGGTGTGGGGGTGGCCAACGCCGGCACCATCGCCGCGCAGGCAGGCGACCTGACGCTGCAGTCGAACGGCCGGCTCGTGCTCACCGGCAAGACCACGGCAAGCGGCAATATGGCGCTGTCGGCCTCGGGCGGCATCCAGAATAGCGGCACCACGTATGCGCAACAATCGCTGTCGGCGAACACCGCCGCCGATCTCACGAACACCGGGACGCTCGCGGCGCAGCAGAACACGACGGTCAACGCTGGCAGCGTCAACTCGACCGGCACGCTCGGCGCGGGCGTGAACAACGACGGTTCCGTCGCGCACAGCGGCGACCTGAACCTCACTGCGTCGGGCCAACTGACCGCGACCGGCCAGAATGTCGCAGGCGGCAATGCGTCGCTGACGGGCGGCAGCGTGAATCTCGCCGGCAGCCAGACGGCGACGAACGGCGATCTGTCGCTGAACGCGACTGCCGGCGACGTGAACCTGTCGAACGCAACGACGAGCGCGCAAGGCGCTATTCACGCGAACGCGATGGGCACGGTGATCAACGACCACGGTAGCCTGTCGAGTGGCGGCAGCACGATGCTGACCGGCGGCAACCTGTCGAACCAAGGCGGCAAGGTCTCGTCGCAGGGTCCGTTGTCGGTCAACGTCGCCGGCCAGATCGCCAACCAGTCGGGTGAGCTGGTATCCGAAAGCACGGCGGACGTGGGGGGCGGCGCCATCGCGAACAACCAGGGCACCATCCAAAGCGCGGCGGGCATGACGGTGGCTGGTGCGTCACTGGACAACACGGCGGGTCGGATTACGTCGCTCAACAGCGACGGTCTCTCTGTGACGACCAGCAGCCAGTTGACCAACGCAGCGGGCGTGACGGCGAATGGCGCGCAAGGCGGCGTCATCGCCGGCAATGGCGATGTGTCGGTTCAAGGCGCAAACGTTGTCAATCGCGGTGCGATCACATCCAACACGAATCTGCGGGTATCGGGCCAGTCGGTCGACAACGGCAGCGGCACGCTGCAGGCTGCGCAAAAGGTCGCTGTCGATGCGGGCGCACGCCTGGTCAATAACGGCGGCTCGATCGTCGGTCGGACAGCCGCGCTGACTGGTACGACGCTCGACAACAGCGCGGGCACCGTACAGGCCGACCAAGTGTCGTTGAACGCGACGGATCTCGTGAACCACGGCGGCACGATCACACAGACCGGCGCCAGCGCGATGAGCGTGGACGTGTCCGGCACGCTCGACAATTCCAGTGGCGGCACGCTGCAAACCAACAGTACCGACCTGACGCTCGCACCGACGTCGATCGTCAACGATGGCGGCACGATCACCCATGCCGGCAACGGCACGCTGACGCTCGGCAACGGTTCCGGCTCTGTGTCGAACATCGGTGGCGCGATCGCCAGCAACGGGCGCGTCGTCGCGCAAACCGGCACGCTGAACAACGCAGCGGGCTCGATCAACGCGCAGAACGGACTGACGGCAACCGTCGGCGGTACGCTGAACAATGCGAGCGGCAAGCTGTTGTCGAATACGGACGTAAGTGCCACAAGCGGTACGTTGTCGAACGACGGCGGCCAGATCGGTGCCAGCACGAACGCGACGATCCGCACCGGTTCGATGACGAACCAGGGCGGTTCGATCGTCGCGCCGAACCTGTCCGTCATCGCCGATTCGATGCTCGACAACAGCGGCGGCAAGCTCGAAGCCAATCAGCTTGCGCTGACGGCCGCCAACCTCGTGAACCACGCCGGCACGATCACGCAATACGGCTCGTCGGCGATGGACATCAATGTCAGCGGCACGCTCGACAACTCGGCGGCCGGTGTGATTCAGACCAACGCCACGGACCTGACGCTTGACCCCGCCGAGCTGAACAACGCGGGCGGCACCATTACGCACGCTGGCACGGGTACGCTGACGATTGCGCCGGGCAACGGATCGAGTGCGCTGAACAACGCGTCGGGCACCATCGTGACGAAGGGACAAGCCATCGTCAACGCGGCTTCCTGGAACAACGCCAGCGGTATCCTCGCCGCGCAGCGCGGCATCAACGCCACGATTGCGGGCGACATGAACAACGCGCAGGGCCTGCTTCGATCGGATGCGTCGCTGTCATTGAAGGGCGGCGGTGCCCTGTCAAACCGGGGCGGCCACATCCAGGCCGGGCAGTCGACAGCGGGCGACACCAGCACGCTCGCCATTCAATCGGCCTCGATCGACAACGCGGACGGCGCCATTGTCGACCTCGGTGCGGGCAAGATGACGGTGCAAGGCGGCAGCCAGATCGCCAACAGCCACGCCGGCGGCGTAGCGGGCATGGGCGCGATTACCGGCAATGGCGATGTGACGGTCAGCGCGGCGTCGATCAGCAACACGCAAGGCGGTCAGCTCAGTGGCGCATCGCTGCATGTTCAAGGCAACACCCTGGACAACAGTGGCGGCACCATTGGCAACGTCACGAATTCGAACGGCGACGTGGACGTCACGACGACCGGCGCGATCACGAACACGAACGGCCAGATCAGCTCGACGCACGATCTGTCGGTCGCGGCGGCCACGCTGCAGGGCGGCGGCACGTACAGCGCAACGCACGACGCGAACGTGAACCTGCAGGGCGACTACACAGCAGCATCCGACACGCAGTTCAACGTCGGTCACGATCTCGCCTTCACGCTGCCCGGCACCTTCACGAACAACGCGAACCTGCAATCGGTCAACAACCTGAGCGTGAACGCGGGCAACATCGTCAACGTGGGTGCCCTGACGGCCGGCGGCCTGCTGCATACGCAATCGACCAACCTGATCAATACCGGTGCGCTCGTGGGCGCCAGCGCCTCGCTCAACGCGACGAATACGATCTCGAACCTCGGGCCGACCGCGCTGATCGGTGCATCGGACAGCAGCGGCACGCTCGAAATCCTCGCGCACGACATTGAAAACCGCGACGACACGACTGCGGCCGATTCGATGGCGACGACCGCCATCTTCGGCATGGGCAAGGTCGTGCTGGCGGGCGGCAAGGACGCGAGCGGCAACTACAGGAACGCGGCGCTGATCAATAACGTGTCTGCCCTGATCCAGTCCGGCGCCGACATGGAACTGCACGCCGACAAGGTGACGAGCACGCGCCGCGTGATGAAGACGTCCACCAGCCAGATCGATCCGGCATTGCTCGCGCAGTTCGGCATCAGCATGTCCGGATGCGTGGCGGTCCACATGGAGGCCTGCTCGGGTCGGGACGTGGGCGGGGTCGACCTGAGCAAGCCCGAAGTGCGTGAACTCTTTCTGGATTTCGTCGGTGGGGTTCCGACCGATCCGCCTCATGGGGGGCAGTGGAACAGCAACTACCAGAAGACGACCTACTATGCGGACAGCGCGACGGCGACGACCGTGACGGACATCAGCCCGGCCGCGCAGATCGTGTCGGGCGGCAAGATCGATGCGTCGTCGGTCGGCACCTTGCAAAACTATTGGAGCAACATCGCGGCGGTCGGCGACATCAAGATGCCGGCCCGCTACGACGCCGACGGCTGGGCGGCATCCGGCCAGAAACTGCCGGGCGTGACGGTTTCCTACTCAGGGCAATATCACTACAACAACTACGACAACACCGAACACGACTGGCAACTGCCGTTCGGCAATGCGCCGTTCGTGACGGGGCGTCCAGGCGGCTATACGCAGGCGGCGCCGGCGTCGATCAAGGATTACACGCTGCCGGGCTACTTTTCGACGCTGAGTTCTAACGGCACGATCTCGGGGACGGGCGTCAGCGTCAGCAACACGGCCGGTAACGCATCGATTCCGTCGCTCGGCTTGTTGCCGGGGCAGTCGGTGCCGGGTCTTACACCGACCAACCTGAGCGGTAACGCGAGTGGCGTGAAATCGGGCGCGTCGTCGGTGCACGGCGGGCCGCCAGCGCCGGTCGATCCGATCATCGCCAGCGCGACGGCGCTGAACGTGCTGAACAACCTCACGATTCCGCAGGGCGGGCTGTACCGGCCGACTACCGCGCCGAATGCGAACTACGTGATCGAGACGAACCCGGCGTTCACGAACCAGAAGAACTTCATTTCGAGCGACTACTTCTTCGGTCAACTCGGCGTCGACCTCACGCATATTCCGAAGCGTCTCGGCGACGGCTTCTATGAACAGCAGCTCGTGCGCAATCAGGTAACGGCGCTGACCGGCAAGGCGGTGCTGGGGCCGTATGCCGACTTGCAGACGATGTATCAATCGTTGATGACGGCGGGCGCGGATCTGTCGAAGTCGCTCGATCTGCCGATGGGCGCGAGCCTGTCGGCCGAGCAGGTGTCGAAGCTGACCAGCAACGTGATCATGATGGAAACGCGCGTGGTCGACGGCCAGTCGGTGCTCGTGCCAGTCGTGTATCTCGCGAAAGCCAGCCAGCAGAATGTCAATGGCCCGCTGATTTCCGCAACGAACATCGATTTCCAGAACGCGCAGTCATTCACGAACAGCGGCACGATCAAGGCAGACAACACGCTGGCGATCCAGGGCAAGCAGATCGACAACGCGTTCGGCGCGCTGCAAAGCGGCGGGCTGATGGCGCTGAAGACCGAGAACAACATCGACCTGACGTCGGCGAACGTGAAGGCTGGCAGTCTGCAACTGGATGCCGGGAAAGACCTGATTCTCGATACCGCGACGAAGACCAATACGCGCGTGAGCCGCGACGGTGCCACGAGCGTGGTGACGACGCTCGGGCCGACAGCGAAGCTGGACGTCGCGGGCAATGCGTCGATCGTCACTGGCGGCAACTTCCAGCAGAACGCGGGCAACCTGTCGGTCGGCGGCAACCTCGGCATGAACGTCGGCGGTAACTGGGATCTCGGTGCGGTGCAGACCGGCGAGCACAAGATCGTGCAGCGGGCGAACGGCGTGTCGAACACCGACATCAACAAGGTCACCGGTAGCTCGGTGACGGTCGGCGGGCAATCGAACGTCGTCGTGGGCGGCGATCTGACGGCGAAGGGCGCGCAGATCGACCTCGGCCAGGGTGGGACGCTTGCTGCCAAGGGCAACGTGACGCTCGGCGCGGCGAGCACGACATCGACGGTGAACAGCAACAGTTCCGGCAGCGACAGTCACGGCAGCTATGCGGAGACGCTGCACACGTCGGATCAGGCGCTGACCGGGACGACGCTCAAGGGCGGCGACACGGTCAACATCGTGTCGGGCAAGGACATTACGCTCTCCGGCAGCGCAATCAGCCTCGAGAAGGGCAATGCGAACCTGCTCGCGGCTGGTGATGTGAATGTCGGCGCGGCAACCGAAACGCACGAGTTGAACTCGCATGAAACGCATAGCCATAGCAATGTGGTGAGCGGCGTGAAGGTCGCCAGCGGGATCGACCAGACGATGACGCTCAATCGCGGCAGTCTGGTGTCGGCGGACGGCGTGAACATCGTCAGTGGAAAGGACGTCAATGTTCAGGGCAGCACCATCGTCGGAACGAATGACGTGACGCTCGCGGCAGCGCGCAACGTGACGGTCACGACGTCGCAGGACACCTTGCAATCGTCGAGCTACTACAACAAGAAGGAATCCGGTCTGATGTCGGGCGGCGGACTGTCGGTGTCAGTGGGCAGCAGTTCGTTGAAGACGACCAGTCAGACGGCCGAGGTATCGAACAACGGCAGCACGATCGGTTCGCTGAAGGGTAACCTCAACATCACGGCTGGAAACGATCTGCATGTGACCGGAAGCGACCTCATCGCAGCGAAGAATCTCAGCGGGACAGGCGCGAACGTGACGATCGACGCGGCGCAGGACAAGAACCATCGCGCGGAGACGCAGGAGGTCTCGAAGAGCGGCCTGACGCTGGCGCTGAAGGCACCGGTGATCGACGCGGTATCGAATGCCGTTGGTCAATCGCGTGCGTCCGGCAATAGCCAGGATGGCCGGGCAGCGGCGCTGCACGGGATGGCCGCGGCGAGCGCCGCGTGGGATGCGAACATGGCTGCGGGCGATCTGGTCAGGACGCTGGGGGCGGGCGAGACGCCTCAGTTCAAGGTCGAAGTCAGCGTCGGTAGTAGCCATAGCAAGAGCGCGTTTTCCGAAGACAGCGTGACGAATCGTGGCTCGAATGTGAATGCGGGCGGAACGGTGGCGTTTGCGGCGACCGGCAACGGTCAGGCTGGCAGCGGTAATGTGACGATCGCCGGCTCGAATGTGAACGCAAACGATGTGATTCTGGCGGCAAAAAATCAGGTCAATATCGTCAATACGACGGACACCGATTCGACTCGCAGCACGAACGAGTCGAAGAGCGCGAGCGTGGGCGTGTCGGTCGGCACCGGCGGGTTCGGTGTTTCCGCGGCGATGTCGAAGGCCAACGGCGACGGTAACAGCGATCTGGCCACGCAGAACAACAGCCATGTGAATGCTGCAAACAATGTGACGATCATCTCGGGCGGCGATACGAACATCATCGGCTCGAACGTGAAGGGCAATCAGGTGAACGCCGACGTGGGTGGAAACCTGAACATCGTCAGCGTGCAGGACACGTTGTCGAGCGCGGCGCATCAGTCGAGTTCGGGTGGCGGCTTCAGCATCAGTCAGGGCGGTGCCAGTGCGAGCTTCAGCCAGAGCAAGGGCAACGCGTCGGGCAGCTATGCCGGCGTCAATGAGCAAGCCGGGATTCAAGCAGGTGACGGCGGTTTCAATATCAATGTCACCGGTAATACCGACCTGAAGGGTGGACTCATCGCAAGTCAAGCGGATGCGTCGAAGAATTCGCTGACGACGGGCTCGCTGTCCTTCTCGGACATCCAGAACCAGTCGCATTACGATGCGAGCTCGAGCGGCTTCAGTGCGGGTGCGACGACCGGCGACGGCGGGATGAACTACAGCACGCACGGCAGCACGTCGGGCAAGAATGCGGGTGGTGCAGCGCCTATGCTTGGCCAGAACGACAGCGGCAGTGATAGCGCGACGACGAAGAGCGGTCTCAGCGCGGGGACGGTGACGATCACGGATTCGGCAAACCAGAAGCAGGACGTGGCGAGCTTGAACCGCGATACGACGAACACGAACGGAACAGTCGCCAAACTGCCGGACATGCAGAACCTGTTGGCCAAGCAGTCGGACATGATGGCTGCGGCCAGCGCGGCTGGCGAAGCGGTGTCGCGCCGGATCGGAGACTACGCGGACAAGATGATGAAGGACGCCGCAGCCAATGGCGACCAGGCAGGCGTCGACGCGTGGAAGGAAGGCGGAGCGAACCGCGCACTGATGCAAGGTGCAGGCGCGGCGCTGGTGACCGGATTGGCGGGCGGCAACGCGGTAGGTGGTGCCGCCGGTGCGGCGATTGCGTCGATCGCTTCAGGCAAACTGAACGAACTGAGCAGCGCGATCGCGGGGAGCGATCCGACCGGCAACGCGAATA
This sequence comes from Burkholderia sp. BCC0419, assembly GCF_902830285.1. Lineage (NCBI taxonomy): Bacteria > Pseudomonadati > Pseudomonadota > Betaproteobacteria > Burkholderiales > Burkholderiaceae > Burkholderia > Burkholderia sp. BCC0419. The sequence goes on along the minus strand of NZ_CADESR010000001.1, from coordinate 2,124,324 downwards.
TGAATCAGGCGCTGGGCAACATCGTGGCGAACGCGCTTGCGACGGGGGGCGGTGCAGCTGTGGGTGGGGAGTCTGGGGCGTTCTCTGGGTATAACGCTGACCGATTCAATCGGCAGTTGCATCCTGAGGAAAAGACGCTCGCGAAGCAGTTGGCAGAGAAGAGCAAAGGTAAATATACCCAAGCGCAAATTGAGGATCAGATGAGAATCATGGGTGTGTCGGTCGATGGCCAGCATCAATCAGGTGCGCCGGAGACGCTGGTGGGGCAAGCGCCGACGGACTCTGGGGCTAAATGGATTTATGCGGGTTCGACGGCCGACGGGAAACCAATTCTGACCCAGGCGACGGCACAGGTGAACTCGGATCTGCAGGCATACATCGTGGCAAATGCGAACTCGGCTGTGCCTAGTCAGGTGCCGAGCCAGTTCAGTTACGATCAGCCGGCGAAGCCAGATTATCATTTCACGCTGACAGGGCCATTTACTCGCCTGCCGAACCAAACCGACGTGAATTACATCAAGTCAACCACGGGTGATTTAGCGTCGGTCACCTCAACGACTGCCGGGTGGGTTGGGTCGACGAGCGGCGCACTGGCGTCTGCCCCATCTCCGTTTGCTCCATTGTTCGCGCAGATTGCATTTGGGGCGACTGCCGTTGGTGTCGGCGCCGATGCTATCGGACAGATGGTGAGTCCAGACTTTGGGCAGTATGGCGTTGGTGGCGTACTGAACGTGGTGTCGAATGCAGCATCGGAGAAATACCCACTCCTAGGCCCGGTTATCAATGGAGTGTCGAATACCGTTAGCAGCAGTGATATTTCAAATAAGGTTCAAGGGATACTCAATTCTTATTGGCAGAGCGTCGTGAAGGCGGCAACGGGAAACACGGGAGGGAATGGTGCGAAAAATTAAATTGTTCGAGGATGGAAATTTTCCTCGATGGGTGAGATTGAGTTTGATTGTGATAGGGGTATTGGCGATGTATGTCGCAGTCAAATTCATTCCGCCATCAATTTTTGGAGGGATTGTGTTATTGGCTGGCTTCGGGATAGCGCTGGTCGGTGGCTATACAAGTCGCGCCGCGATGTTGAGGATCAAGCCATTCGATAACAGCTACAAAAAGGCACGCAAGAGCTACGAAGCGAAGAGCGACGAGCCGGACAAGTCCTGATGACAATAAACTCAGCGATGCGATTTCGAGCGGCTTCAGTGCGGGTGCGACGACCGGCGACGGCGGGATGAACTACAGTACGCACGGCAGCACGTCGGGCAAGAATGCGGGGGGTGCAGCGCCCATGCTTGGGCAGAACGACAGCGGTAGTGATAGCGCGACGACGAAGAGCGGCGTCAGCGCGGGGACGGTGACGATCACGGATTCGGCGAACCAGAAGCAGGATGTGGCGAGCTTGAACCGCGATACGACGAACACGAACGGAACAGTCGCCAAACTGCCGGACATGCAGAACCTGTTGGCCAACCAGTCGGACATGATGGCTGCGGCCAGCGCGGCTGGCGAAGCGGTGTCGCGCCGGATCGGAGACTACGCGGACAAGATGATGAAGGACGCCGCAGCCAATGGCGACCAGGCAGGCGTCGACGCGTGGAAGGAAGGCGGGGCGAACCGTGCACTGATGCAAGGTGCAGGCGCGGCGCTGGTGACCGGATTGGCGGGCGGCAACGCGGTAGGTGGTGCCGCCGGTGCGGCGATTGCGTCGATCGCTTCAGGCAAACTGAACGAACTGAGCAGCGCGATCGCGGGGAGCGATCCGACCGGCAACGCGAATATGAATCAGGCGCTGGGCAACATCGTGGCGAACGCGCTTGCGACGGGAGCCGGTGCCGCAGTTGGCGGTGAAGCGGGAGCGTTCTCTGGGTATAACGCTGACCGATTCAATCGGCAGTTGCATCCGGACGAACGGAAGTGGGCGCAAGATCGCGCGAAGGACTTCGTGGCGTTCTATAAGCAGAAAACCGGGCAAGACATTACGATCGATCAAGCACAGAACATGTTGCTGGTGAATGGATATCGTTTGGTGGATGCAGCAGCCAGCAAAGGACCGGGTGGTGATTCGACAGCGGTGGCTTATATTAACCAGAACGGTGGTGGACTGTTTGCCAAGGACCAGTACTACAATAATCCGCTCATGTTCGGAAATAAGGACGGCTCGCCAACGCCCGAGCAGGTTGCGTTGGCGAGCAACTCGGGCAAGTCGGCAGGGCCTGGTTTTCGGGCGCCGGATTATTCTTCCGCAAATGGATCCGGTATGAGCGTCGCCTACGGAACATCCGTGAACTTGCATGATGGCCAGATATACGTGGGCGGTGGGAAGGCAAATCCGTTTTCACCCTCTGGGAATATTATGTTTGGGTATCTGTTGTTTCCAGGCGATTCCCCCACGCTTGAAACCAATAATTTCCTTAATGGAGCCGCAATTCCGATCGGCGGATGTATGCTTGGCGTTTGCATAGGATTGAATCATTCAATTGGTGGTCAGACATCTATTGAGTTTGGGGTTGGTACGCCCGGAGTTTCAACTGGTGTTACGGTATCGAAGCCTGTCGGAGGTTCCCGTTGGTGAAATTTAAAACGTGGTTTCAATTTTTGATAATTGCGATTTTCGCGGTGGCAATGGTCAGCCTTGTTCGATCTTGTCAAGCTGATCCTACGCAAGGCCAACTATTCGACCAATTGGCGATGATGCGTGACGATATGCGAGCGATTATTAATGATGGTGGGCGTGTTGTTCGTTATGACAATAATGAAAAAACAACGTTCGCGAGAGTTTATCTCTTGCTGAGTGTTGATCGGAAAACATGGGGTGTTGGTCTAGAGAGAGCCTACGGCAATACATTGCTTGCACGCGGATGGGTGCCAGTTAAAAAGGAGGCTAACGAATTGTCGCTTTGTAAGGGTGGTGCTTTTGCATCAGTAACTGCTCCGACAGCTGATAGGAATGGTTCGATAGCAATGATTTTCGATGCTGCGAGTATTTCTAAGTGCCAGCGTTTACTACGTACTGGCGAGGCGCGTTGAGTAGTTTGCTAACTGATGGCCGCATCCTGAAATTCTGACGGGCACATAATGTAGGGTGGTCTGGGAGTGTAATATAGATCAAGATAAATCAGGATAATAAATTTGTTGGGATTACATGATTAAAAACAAAACACTATTTCAGAAGATGGTGGGGTTATTGTCTTCGTTGCGATTGTGAGTTTCATTGCGTGCGTGATGCTAAAGAATATTTTTTGATAAAAAATTTTATTGACATGGGATTCTGGATTGGTTGAGGGAAGCTTGAGTTAGATGGTGGCCAGGGGCGCCAATTGAATCTGTTCCGAAAACACGGCTGCAGAAAATTATCTGCTGGTGCTCTTTCGCTGAAATTATGGGCTTCGTAATTTTCGTGGCATTGAAGAATATATTTTTATACTGAGATATTTCTTGGAAAGTAGGATGGTTGGATAGCAAGCAGTTGGCGGAAGCAAAAATCCGGAATAGTGGGGCAAGATGATGCACGAGCAGCATCCTGCTGATTGGACTCGTGTGGCTGCCACCCGTGCATTTATTTCTGGACTTTTCTCGGCGATCAGTGTGCTGGTAGCGTTAATAAGTAGTCGCATCCTTGACGAATGCGCATGATTCGGTTGTAGTCAACGACTCATATCTAGAAAAACATGAAAATTATTCGCCGAGGGAATTTGGCTGCCGCAGCACTGCTGTTTATCGTGACCGGTGTGTCGGCGCAAGAAGCTCCGCGTCTGATTGTTCCAGGTAACGACCAGCAAACCCGACAGCAGGAAGAGGCTCGTGAACGCGAACGGACCGTCACCGCGCCCGGGGTGCGTTCGAGCGTGACGGCGAGCGCAGGCTATCCAGCGCTGCCGTCCGAAACACCGTGCTTTCGCATCGAGCATTTCGCACTCGACGTACCCGACGCACTGCCTGCATCCCTGAAATCGCAAGGCGCATCGGCGTTGCCGATGGATCGCTTCGCCTTCGCGCGCGAATGGCTCGAGCACTACACCGGCCAGTGCGTCGGCAAACAGGGGCTCGACGTGCTCGTCAAGGGCCTGTCGCAAGCGATCCTGGCGCGCGGGTACGTCACCACGCGCGTGCTGTTGCCCGAACAGGATCTGTCGACCGGTACCCTCAAGTTTGCGCTGATTCCCGGCGTGATTCGCCACGTGCGTTTCGCCGACGAGAAGCTCCGCGGCACCTGGAAAACCGCCTTCCCGACCGGCGACGGCGAACTGCTGAACCTGCGCGATCTCGAGCAGGGCCTCGAGCAGATGAAACGGGTGTCGAGCCAGGACGTGTCGATGCAGATCGTGCCGGCCGATGTGCCAGGCGAAAGTGACGTCGTGCTCGATGTGAAGCGCGGCAAGCCGTGGACGGTCGTCGCCTCGATCGACAACTCGGGCACACGCGCGACCGGCCGACTGCAGGGCAACCTGTCGCTCGGCGTCGACAACCCGCTCGGCCTGAACGACATCTTCAACATCGGTATGAGCCAGGATCTCGAGTTCGGCGACAAGCGGCTTGGCTCGCACGGCTGGAACGGCTTCTATTCGATCCCGTGGGGGTACTGGACCGCGACGCTTTCCGCATACACGAGCACGTACTACCAGCAGATCGCCGGCGTCAACCAGACGTTCATCGCGAGCGGCAATTCGAAGACGGTCGACTTCAAGCTGAACCGCGTGCTGTCGCGCAGCCAGAACGACGTGTTCGGTGCGCAGTTCCGGCTGTCGCGCCGCTTCGGTCAGAGCTTCATCGAAGACACCGAAATTCCGCAGCAGCGCCGCAACAACACGTTCGTCGAATTCGGCCTGACTGATCGTCACTACTTCGGCAACGCGCAATTCGACGGCACGCTCGCGTACCGGCAGGGCATCGGCGCATTCGGCGCGCAGGACGACATTCTTGCGGCCGACGGCGGCCCGACCTACCGTTACAAGATGGCGGTGCTCGACGCGAACCTGTCGGTGCCGTTCGCTATCGCGCAGCAGCCGTTCCGTTACGTGACGACGTTCCACGGCCAATACACGGGCCACACGCTGTATTACATCGACGACCTGACGATCGGCAGCCGCTACACGGTACGCGGCTTCGATGGAGAGACGATGCTGGCGGCTTCTCGAGGTTTCTACTGGCGCAACGAGCTTCAAGCGCCGATCGGACAGACGGGGGTGGCGGCCTACGCGGGCCTCGACTACGGCCGCGTGTGGGGCCCGCAGCCGGTCGCGCTGGTCGGCACGCAACTGGCAGGCGCGGTGATCGGCGTGAAGGGGAGCGTCGCGACGCGTTTCGGCGGGTACGGCTACGACCTGTTCGCCGGTACGCCGGTGTACAAGCCGTCTGGTTTCCCGACGAACCGGGTCACGCTCGGGTTCCAGCTGACGGCCCAGTTTTGATGAATACGCGATCAATCCGGCCGGCGCTTCATGGATTCGATAACGACGACGAGGACCGGGAACCGACGGTGTTGCTGACCGCGCAGATCGCTGCAGTCTTGTTCGCGAACAGTCGGCCGGCTATCGATGTTTGAATGCCAGGCTTGCCAGTGCCACTTCAGCTGGACGACCGACACGGTGCTCGATCGGCGACAAGTTTTGGCGTACGACGGGCGGCGTTGCGCCGCCCGCGCATCACACATACAGGTAGCGCACCAGGTGGAAAAACACCGGCGCGGCGAAGCAGATCGAATCGACGCGATCGAGCATCCCGCCGTGGCCGGCGATCATCGAGCCCCAGTCCTTCGTGCCGAGCGAGCGCTTGACGGCCGACAGCACGAGCCCGCCGACGAAGCCCGCGATCACGATCGCGAGCGAGATGCCGAACGCCGCGCCGAAGCTGAACGGCGTCACGCGATACAGCGAGGCGCCGCACAGCGTGGCCAGCAGGCCGCCGCCGACGAAGCCCTCGATCGTCTTCGACGGCGACAGCTGCGGCGCGATCTTGCGGCGTCCGAACAACTTGCCGACCACGTATTGCAGCACGTCGCTGATCTGCACGACGAACAGGAAGAAGAACAGCAGCAGCGCGTTCTGCCCGGCGTAGCGCGGAATGTCGAGGATCAGCACGGCCGGCGCGTGGCTCAGCCCGTACACGCACACCATCAGCGCCCAGTTGATCTTCGCGTTGCGGCTCAGGAAGTCGCGCGTGTCCTGCGTGAGCGCCGACACGAGCGACATCGCGAAGAACAGGTGCACGGGCACGAAGATCGAGTACATCCCGTACCAGTTGATGCCGAGCAGCAGGTACTGCACGGGGATCGCGATGAAGAACGCGATGAAGAGCGTCGTATGGTCGCTCGCGGTGGTCGGCGTGAGCGTGATGAACTCGCGCAGCGTCAGGTACGACAGCAGCGCGAACACCAGGTACGTGACGTTGTTGCCGAGGCCGATCGCGACGGCCATGATCGCGATCATCGCCCACCATGCGCGAATGCGCTGGTTCAGGTTGACGATGGTCGCGCTGGTGCCGCCGCTGCGCGCGCCGAGGATCGCGCCGATCACGGTCGCGACGACGAGCACGCCCGTGACGCCCGCGACCAGTTCCCAGAAGAGGGTTCGCATGGTTGATATCCGGAAAAGGGAGAAGGGAGCGCCGCGTTCAGCCGGCCGGCCGTTGCGGCGGCGCGAGCGCGACGACCGCGTCGCGCATGCGGGCGAGGAACGTCGGCTTGTCTTCGTCGGCGCCGAGCGCTTCGTTCGCCCCGAAATGCACCTTGCAGATCAGCGGCACGGGCCAGATCGCGCCCTTCGGCATGATGCGCTGCAGGTTCTCGAGGTAGACGGGCGCGAGCGCGACGTCCGGGAACTCGGTCGCGAGATGGAACAGCCCGCTCTTGAACGGCTGCGGCAATACGTCGGCGCCGCGCGTGCCTTCCGGGAAGATGATGATCGAGTGGCCCTGCCGCAGCGCGTCGCGCACCGGCTCCAACGGGTCGCCGCCGTTTTCGCGGTGACGGTCGATCAGCACGACGTTCAGCAGCTTCTGCGCGATGTGGCGCTTCAGGTCGCTGCTGTCCCAGTAGTCGCGCGCGGCGACCGGCCGCACGACCGCGCGCACGTCGCGCGGCAGCGCGGCGAGGATCGCGAGCGTGTCGATGTGGCTCGTATGGTTCGAGAAATAGATCTTCTGGGTCGGCGACGGCGGCGCCTGATGCCAGACGGGATACGCGCCGGCGACGAGCCGCACGATGGACAGCAGGAAGTCGCGCTGCCAGACGTTGACGATGTTCATCGGCGCGCTGCCTCCTGCGTGCATGCCCGGCCCGCTGCGCACGCGCGGCGGGCGGAACCCCGGAATGCCGGCGCGGCAGGATGCGCGCCGGACGGCTCTTGTTTAAATTTTTTCAAGTTCGTGGCTGCCTGTCGCAGGTCCGCGATAATCGGACGATTCGCCGTCGCACGCTGTTGCGTCGCGGCGAATGCGCCGGTCGGCGGCGTGATAATCGGCTGTTGCACGAGTGCCCGTCTGCAGTTCGAAGGGATCTCGCTGCGATCGGGCCAGCGGATTATCGCGAGTTTCGCCGAAAAACGCCAGATTGGCGCCACGCGGGCGGGGCGGGCCTGCATGCTTGACGCATCGAGGCCGCTCGGCGACGATGAGGGCCGTTCAATCCAGGCCGACGACGGCCGTTTCGCCGCCCGGGGCATGGCGGCGGGAAACGTATCCGACCGTGCCGCGCGAATAATACGAATACGAAACGATGAGCCTCTACGCACTCAAACCCAAATTCCAGAACCGTCTGCGCCCGTTCGCGAATTCGCTCGCCGAACGCGGCGTCACGGCCAACCAGGTCACGCTGTTCGCGGCCGGCGGCTCGATCGTCGTCGGCGCGCTCGCCGGGCTCGGCGTGTTCGCCCGCGCGCTGTTCCTGCTGATTCCGCTATGGCTGTTCGCGCGGATGGCGCTCAACGCGATCGACGGGATGCTCGCGCGCGAGCACGGGCAGAAGAGCACGCTCGGCGCGTACCTGAACGAGCTGGGCGACATCGTGTCCGACGTCGCGCTCGTGCTGCCGTTCCTCGCCGTTCCCGCGTTCGCTCCGGCGGACGTCTGGCTGTTCGCGCTGACGGCGGTGATCGTCGAATGCGCGGGGCTGATCGGCCCGCTCGTCGGCGCGACGCGCCGCTACGACGGCCCGTTCGGCAAGAGCGACCGGGCGCTGGCCCTCGGCGCGTTCGCGCTGTGGATCGGCCTCGGCTTGCCGGTCGGCAGCGTCGCCGCGTGGCTGTGGCGGCTGCTGATCGTACTGTCGATCGTGACGGCGGTGCGGCGCGTGCAGGCCGGCATCGCCGAAGCGGGCGGCTGACGGGCCGGGCGCCGGAGGGCGGCGCCACATCATTCGAATAACGAAACGAGAGAGATCGCATGAGCACACGCACGGCCCGTGAGGCCGACTTCATCACGCACGACGGCGAAACGCTGTTCTATCGTCACTGGCCAGCGACGGGCGCGCGCTGCCGCGGCGCCATCGTGCTGCTGCATCGCGGGCACGAACATTCGGCGCGCGTCGCACACCTCGTCGACGAGCTCGACCTGCCGGAATTCGCCTTTTTCGCCTGGGACGCACGCGGCCACGGCCGCTCACCGGGCGCGCGCGGCTACAGCCCGAGCGCGGCTGCGTCGGTGCGCGACCTGCAGACCTTCGTCGAGCATATCCGCGACACGCACGGCATCGCGATCGACGATATGGCCGTCATCGGCCAGAGCGTCGGCGCGGTGCTCGCGGCGACCTGGGCGCACGACTACGCGCCGCCGATCCGCGCGCTCGTCGTCGCGTCGCCGGCGTTTCACATCAAGCTCTACGTGCCGTTCGCGCGGCCCGGGCTGCGGCTGATGCACAAGCTGCGCGGGCTGTTCTACGTGAACAGCTACGTGAAGCCGAAATTCCTCACGCACGATCCCGAACGGATCGCGAGCTACGCGTCCGATCCGCTGATCACGCGGCCGATCGCGGTCAACATGCTGCTCGACCTGCACGATACCGCGCAGCGGATCGTCGCCGACGCGGCCGCGATCACCGTGCCGACGCAGTTGCTGATCTCGGGCGCCGACTGGGTCGTGCATCGCGGCCCGCAAGACCGCTTCTTCGAGCGGCTCGGCTCGGCGCGCAAGGAGCGCATCGTGCTGCCGGGCTTCTATCACGACACGCTCGGCGAGCGCGACCGCGCGCAGGCGCTCGCGCCGCTGCGGGCGTTCGTGCTGCGCGAGTTCGATGCGCCGAGCCCGCGCGTGTCGCTCGCCGATGCGGACCGGCGCGGCGCGTTCCACGACGAGTACGCGGCGCTCGGCCGGCCGCCGGCCAACGTGTTCGCCCGTGCGTACTGGGCGCTCACGCGCGCCGGCCTCAAAGCCGGTGGCGCGCTGTCGGACGGCATCGCGCTCGGGCTGCGGCTCGGCTTCGATTCGGGCTCGACGCTCGACTACGTGTACCGCAACCGCGCGCAGGGGCGGCTCGGCATCGGCGCGCTGATCGACCGCACGTATCTCGATTCGCCGGGCTGGGTCGGCATTCGCCAGCGCAAGGTGCATCTGCAGGAACTGATCGGCACGGCGATCGGCCGGCTGCGCGGGCTCGGCACGCCGGTGCGGATCGTCGACATCGCGGCCGGCCACGGACGCTACGTGCTCGATGCGATCGCGACGGCCGCCGAACGCGACGGCGCGGCGCCCGACGACATCACGCTGCGCGACTACAGCCCGCCGAACGTCGAGGCCGGGCGCGTGCTGATCGCGCAGCGCGGCCTCGAGCCGATCGCGCGCTTCGAACGCGGCGACGCGTTCGACGAGGCGTCGCTCGCGACGCTCGAGCCGCGGCCGACGCTGGCGATCGTGTCGGGCCTGTACGAGCTGTTCGGCGAGAACGCGCTGATCGAGCGCTCGCTGCGCGGGCTCGCGCAGGCCGTGCCGCCGGGCGGCTATCTCGTCTATACGGGGCAGCCGTGGCATCCGCAGCTCGAATTCATCGCGCGCGCGCTGAACAATCACCGTGGCGAGTCGACCTGGGTGATGCGCCGCCGTTCGCAGGCCGAAATGGACGAGCTCGTCGCGCGGGCGGGTTTCCGCAAGCTCGACCAGCGGATCGACGAGATGGGCATCTTCACGGTCAGCCTCGCGCAGCGGGTCGACGCGTCATGAGCGCGCTCGGCGGCGGCGCGGGCGCGCGTGGCGGGCTCGCGGAGCCGGCGGCCGGCGCGCGCGACGCGTCGTTCGCGCTGCGCTTCGGCTGGCTCGCGGCGATGGGCGCCGTGTTCTTCTCGACGTACGGCTTCGCGAACTGGCTCGCCGCGCGCCGCGCCGCGGTGCCGACGTTCGCGTTCGGCTGGGAGCATGCGATCCCGTTCGTGCCGTGGACGATCGTGCCGTACTGGTCGATCGACCTGCTGTATGCGCTGTCGTTCTTCTTCTGGACGCGCCGCGACGATCTGCTCGATCACGTGAAGCGGCTGCTGACCGTGCAGCTGGTGTCGGTCGCGTGCTTCATCGCGTGGCCGCTGCGCTTCGGCTTCGAACGGCCCGACGCGGGTGGCGTGGCAGGTGCGCTGTTCACGCTGCTGATGGGTTTCGACAAGCCGTTCAACCAGGCGCCGTCACTGCATATCGGCTTGCTCGTCGTGCTGTGGGCCGTCTATGCGAAGCACCTGCGCGGCACGTTCGCGCGCGTCGTGCTGCATCTGTGGTTCGCGGCGATCGGCGTGTCGGTGCTGACGACCTACCAGCATCACGCGATCGACGTGCCGACCGGGGCGGCTGTCGGCTGTCTCGCGCTGTTCCTGTTTCCGCTGCGCGATGTCGCGGGCCGCTTGCCGGGCGCCGATGCGTCGCCGAGTAAGGCCGGTCGCGCGCTCGCGCGCCGCTATGTGCTCGGTGCCGCGCTGGTCGCACTCGCGGCGCTGGCGTGCGTGCCGCGCGCGCCGGGCTGGGCGCTGGCGGCAGGGTGGGTCGCGCTGGCGCTCGCCTGCGTCGCATGGGCCTACCGGCGCGGCGCGCCCGGCGCATTCCAGAAGGATGCGCACGGGCGGTTCCCGGTCTTCATCGGCTGGCTGCTCGCGCCGACGATCGCCGGCGCGTTCGTCAATTCACGGCTGTGGACGTTCCGGCAGCCGACCCCGGTGCGGATCGACGAGCGTGTGTCGATCGGCCGGTCGCCGACGACGCGCGATATCCGGCGCCACGGCTTCACCGCGCTGGTCGACCTGACCGCCGAGATGCCGCGCTGGGCCGCGGCCGATGCATCGTTCGCGTATGCGTGCGTGCCGCAGCTCGACCTCGTCGCGCCGACGGCGGCGCAGCTTGCGCAGGCCGTCGCGGCGCTCGAACGCCTGCACGGCGAAGGGCGCGACGTGCTGGTCTGTTGCGCGCTCGGCTACGGGCGCAGCGTGCTGTGCGCGGCCGCATGGCTTGCCGCGCGGCGCGGGCTGACGGATGCGCGCGACGCGCTGGCCGCGGTGCGCGCGGTTCGGCCGCACGCGGTGTGGTCGGATGACGGCGTGGCCGTGCTGCAGCAGTGGATCGATCGCCGTCGCGATGAGGCGCGCGGGTGATGCGCGATCCGTCCGCCCCGTTCAGGATCGCCGCCGCGCGCGGCGCGCTCGATGCAGGCGTGTGGGCGATCGCGGCCGCGCTGGCCGCGGCCGGCGCGGGCGGATGGATCGCGGCGGGCTGGCCGCTGGCGACGCTCGCGCGCGTGCTGCTGGCCGCCGTCAGCACGGGATCGGGGATCGCGGCGCTGTGGTACGCGGCGCGCATCGAGATCGACCGGCGGCTGTTTGCCGCGCTCGCCCGGGCGGTGGACGGCGACGGGTCGGTCGACGACGGGCTCGCGGCGCTCGACCGCGCGCTCGCCGATCTGGGCTGGATCGATGCGACGAAGGCCGGGCGCACGCTCGACGCGCGCGTGCGCGGCGCGGTCGGGCTGTGCCGGGCCGCCGTGCTCGTCGCGATCGTGCAGTGGCTCGTCGTCGGGATCGCGATCGCGGTGTCGCCGACCGGCTAGCACGGCGCCTGTACGCGGCGACCGCGTTCAGTTGGTTCCTTGCGTCGTCTGTTTCGAATGCGCGGCCAGTCCGTTTTTCTTACGGGTGCCGTCGGCCGATCGCTCCGCGCTGCCGACGCCGACACCCGGCCGTAGCGCCCGCTGTCGAATTCGGCGGATTCGCCGGCTTGCCGCGCGCTCCGCGCAAGCCCGACCTCGCGGAACGCCGAGATCTGGCAGGGCGCACGCGCGTTATTGGCGGAAACCGGCCGTGAGCGATCGTGCTCCGAATCTCGGGGCCCGGGTCGTCGCGATATCGACCGGCGCCGCGCCGCTGCACGCCCGGGAGCGGGTGGCGGTGTCGATGAATTGATTCAAATCAGTTTTCCGCGAAGAAAATCCGTCGCGCAGTGCGTGCTTGCGGTAGCATACGCGCCGCTCGCGGCAGCGCGTTTCGGCGGTCCGCAACGGACCGTAGCCGGTGCCGGGCCAGCCGTCGCGCGCCGGCAGCATGCCGTGTCGGCCTGCCGGCGGCAACGGCGCAATTCTTGCTGTTCGTTCTTCCTGCGCAGCATTTTCGACCGAATTCGGGTTCTTTTCGCCTCTCAGTCGCGAATCACGGTAAGTTTTGTTCTATTTTTGAGATAGTGTGACGAATGGGCGGACGCCTGTGCCAGGCGCCCCCCAGCGCGACGAACCGGTCATTCAAGCATCCGCCGCGTCGTACCGATAAATGCAATCAAGTCATAGATATGAGGGGAAGCAGAGGGGATGTGCACTTACGGGCATAGCTGCTTTGCGCGCGTCGGTTGCGACGCGCAGGATCACCGGACGATCGTGACGACGCGGGGCGGCGCATGAAGCCGGCCGTGTCGCTGTTCGTCCTGGCGGCCGCGATGACCGGCGCTTTCCACACGGCCGCGCTGTCGGCCGCGCCGATGCCGGCGGTGCCGGCCGCCGCTTCGACGGCCGCTGCCGGTCGCGCGGCGGCGCCCGATGTGGCGCCGGCCGCAGTGCCCGCGGCCGCGCCGACGGCGGCCAGCGCGCCGGCCGCCGGCCTGCCGGCGACGACCGTGCATGTGCCGTTCGCGTCGCTCGGCGCGTTCGATCCGCTGCGCCTGCGCGGCGCCGACGACGCACGCACGATCAACGCCGGCGTGCGGCTCGATCGCGTGATCACGGGCGCGCGGTTGCGCCTGACCTACGCGTATTCGCCGTCGCTGGTCTTTCCGCTGTCGCACCTGAAGGTGTCGGTCAACGGCGAGGTGATCGCGACCGTCCCGTTCGACGCCGCCCGCGCGGGCCGCACGGTGACGCAGGAGATCCCGATCGATCCGCGCTACTTTTCCGATTTCAACCAGATCGGCCTGCGCCTGATCGCGCATTACACGCTCGACCATTGCGAGGATCCGACGAACTCGGCGCTGTGGGCCGACGTGAGCCCGACGAGCGAGCTGATCCTCGACGAATCGCCGGTGCGCCTGCCGAACGATCTCGCGCTGCTGCCGGCACCGTTCTTCGACCGGCGCGACAACGGCCGCGTGCGGCTGCCGTTCGTGCTGCCGGCCACGCCCGATTCGGCGACGCTGCGCAGCGCGGGCGTGCTCGCGTCGTGGTTCGGCGCGCTGGCCGACTACCGGCATGCGCGCTTCCCGGTGTCGACCGCGCTGCCGGCCGACGACCAGGCCGTCGTGGTCGGCACGGCCGCGATGCTGCCGGCCGGTCTCGCGCTGCCGCCGGTGGGCGGCCCGCTGCTCGCGGTCGCCGACAACCCGGCCGCGCCGGGCCGCAAGCTGCTGGTCGTCACGGGCCGTACGGCGGCCGAGGTCGACGACGCGGTCGCGACGCTCGTGCTCGGCCGCGCGGCGCTGTCGGGGCCGGCGGCGACGGTCGCGCACGTCGATCTGGGCGCGCCGCGCAAGCCGTACGACGCGCCGCGCTGGCTGCCGGTGAATCGGCCGATCGCGTTCCGCGAGCTCGTGAACGACCCGCGCCAGCTCGAAGTGCGCGGCACGACGCCCGACGCGATCCGGCTGAACCTGCGCGTGCCGGCCGATCTGCATTCGTGGAACGGCGCGGGCGTGCCGATCACGCTGCGCTACCGCTACACGGCGCCGACCGTGCAGGACAATTCGACGCTCGCGGTCGAGATCAACGATCAGCTCGTGAAGTCGTACCGGCTCGGGCCGGCCCACGCGGAGGACGCGCACGGCCGCATGCAGCTGCCGCTGCTGGCGGTGCCGGAAGGGCGCGTGACGAGCGACGTCGACATTCCCGCGTTCCGCGTCGGCAGTGGCAACCAGCTGCAGTTCCGCTTCACGCTCGATTCGCAGAAGACGGGCCTGTGCTCGAGCGCGGCCACGGAGCCGCAGCGCGCGGCGATCGATCCCGATTCGACGATCGACTTCTCGCACTTCGTTCATTACGCGCAATTGCCGAACCTCGCGTTCTTCGCGAACAGCGGCTTCCCGTTCACGCGCTTCGCGGACCTGTCGCAGACGGCCGTCGTGATGCCCGACCGGCCGTCGCCGCAGGAGCTCGAGGCCTATCTGACGATGCTCGGCCACATGGGCGAATGGACCGGCTACCCGGCGCTGCGCGTGCAGGTCGCGCGGCCCGGCGACGTCGCCGCGCTGTCGGGGCACAAGGATCTGCTCGTGATCGACGGCTCGCCGGCGTCGCCGCTGCTCGCGCAGTGGCGCACGGCGCTGCCGCTCGCGATCGGCGAGCAGGGCGGCGCGGGCGGTGGCGTGACGCGCGTCGCGTTCACGGTGAAGGAGCGCTGGCGCAACGGCGTGGGCGTCGCCGACGGCGGCGCGCACATCGAACAGACGGGCCCGCTCGCGGCGCTCGCCGGTTTCGAGCTGCCGGGCAGCCGCGGCCGCAGCGTCGTCGCGCTGACGGCGACCGACCAGCCGCGCCTCGGCGATCTGCTCGACGTGTTCGAGAACGGCGGGCTCGTGTCGCAATTGCAGGGCGACCTCGCGCTGGTGCGGCCGGGGCAGGTCGACAGCCTGCGGGTCGGCGAGCCTTACGTGGTCGGCTTCGTGCCGTGGTATGCGCGCGTGTGGACAGAGGCGGCGCGGCATCCGGTCGTGCTCGGCGCGGTCGGCGTCGTCGCGGGGCTGCTGCTCGCGCTCGGCGTGTTCAGCGTGCTGCAGCGAATCGCCGCGCGTCGACGGGGGATGTAACGGATGGCGCGGGCAATGACGAAGCGACGGGCAACGCAGCCGGCGCGGCGTGTCGGCGCGATGCTCGCGCTGGCGGTTGCGGTGACGTGCGCGGCGGCCGGCATGGCCACGCGCGCGCACGCCGCGGGGGCGAGTGCAGCCGATGCGGTCGGTGCGGGATGCAGCGCGGCGTGGCCGCGCTGGGATACGTTCAAGCGCGATTTCATCTCGGCCGACGGCCGCGTGATCGACGTCGGTTCGGCCGATTCGCGCACGGTATCGGAGGGGCAGGCGTATGGACTTTTCTTCGCGCTGGTCGCGAACGACCGGCGCATGTTCGACACGATCCTCGCATGGACCGAGAACAACCTCGCGCAGGGCGACCTGAGCGCGCACCTGCCGGCGTGGCTGTGGGGCCGCGCACCGGACGGCGCGTGGCGCGTGCTCGACGCGAACCCGGCGTCGGACGCCGACCTGTGGATCGCGTATGCGCTCGTCGAAGCCGGGCGGCTGTGGCACGAGCGCAGCTATACGGCGCGCGGCGCGCTGCTCGCGAAGCGCGTGCTCGACGCCGAGACGGCGACCGTGCCGGGCCTCGGCCTCACGCTGCTGCCGGGGCCGACCGGGTTCAAGCTGGCCAACGGCCAATGGCGCGTGAATCCGAGCTATTCGCCGCCGCAGGTGATTCGCGCGCTCGGCGCGCGGCTGCCCGACGACCGGCGCTGGGCCGCGCTGGCATCCAGCACCGGGCGCGTGCTGCTCGACACCGCGCCGAAGGGCTTCTCGCCCGACTGGGCGCTGTATCGCGCGGGCAACGGTTTCGGGCCCGATCCGCAGACGCATGCGGAGAGCGCGTACAACGCGATCCGCGTGTACCTGTGGGCCGGCATGCTCGATCGCGCCGATCCGCTCGCCGCGCCGCTGCTCGCGAAGTTCGCGCCGTTTGCCGACCATATCGCCGCGCATGGCGCACCGCCGGAGCGGGTCGATACGACGACGGGCGTCGCGGGGCCGAACGACGGCAACGGCGGTTTCTCCGCGGCCGCCGTGCCGTTTCTCGACGCGCGCGGCCAGCACGCGCTCGCGGATGCACAGGCGGCCCGCGTCGATACGCTCGCGCGCCAGTCGGCGCCTGGCTACTACACGAGCGTGCTGACGCTGTTCGGCCTCGGCTGGCGCGATGGCCGCTACCGGTTCGGTGCGGACGGCACGCTCGACATCCGCTGGGGAGGCCGTTCGTGCGCCGCCCGCTGAAGTGCGCCGCGCCGCACGTCGCGGGATTCGCGTGGCTCGCGTCGTCGGTGTGCGCGGCGGCGCCGGGCGCTGTCTCGGGCGCGACGGTGGCGACCCCCGCGACACCGGCGACCTCGGCTGCCGCCGATGCACGGCGCGAGCTCGACACCGCGCGGATGTGGGGCATCAAGCATCGCGACGACCTCGCGCGCGATGCGCTGCGCAAGGGCCTGCTGATCGCGCCGGGCGATCCCGAGCTGCTGGCCGAACAGGTGCGTGTGCTGCTGCGGCTCGGCGACGCGAAAGGCGCGCAGGCGTCGCTGGCGCGGCTGCAGGCGCAGTCGCCGAATGCGCCGGCCACGCGGCGGGTGGCCGACGAATACCGCGTCGCGACGAGCGGGCGCGGCGAGATGGCGCAGATCCGGCTGCTCGCGCGCAGCGGCCGCGCCGACGAGGCAGCCCGGCGGATCGTCGCGCTGTTTCCGAACGGCGCACCGTCGGGCGCGCTCGGCGCCGAGTATTACCAGATCGTGTCGAATGCACCGGGCGGGCGCGAGCCGGCGATCGCCGCGCTGCGCCGAGCGGTCGCCGCCGATCCGCGGGACACGAGCGCGTCGGTCGCGCTCGCACGGTTGTTGAACCAGCGCGACGACACGCGGCCGGAAGCGAACCGGATCGCCTCGTCGCTCGTGAAGCGCGCCGACGCGGACCATACGGAAGCGATGGCGCTGTGGCGGCGCGTGCTGCAGTCGGCCGGCAGCGACCCCGCGTATCTCGATGCGCTGCACGCGTATCTCGCGCTCGCGCCGGACGACACCGAATTCCGCGATCGCGCGGCCGCCCTCGACCAGCAGCGCGACGCGCAGCGCCGGCTCGAACGCGATCCCGACTACATCGCGCAGCAGCGCGGGTTGCAGGCGCTCGCGCGCGGCGACCTGGCCGCCGCCGATCCGCTGCTCGCGCGCGCCGCGCGGGCGCGGGCGGACGACGCCGATGCGCTGGGTGGGCTCGGCCTGCTGCGCTTGCGCGAAGGGCGGCACGACGAAGCGCGCGCGCTGTTCGCGCGGGCCGCGACGCGGGCGACCGACCAGCGCGGCAAATGGCAGGGCCTCGCGCGTACCGCGCAGTTCTGGGGGCTGCTCGCCCAGGGCCGCGAAGCGGCCAGCGCCGGGCGCCCGCGGGATGCCGAGCGCGCCGCGCGGGCGGCGCTCGCGATGCAGCCGGACAACCCGGACGCGAAGCTGCAGCTTGCCGATGCGCTGCTCGCGCAGCGCGACTGGGCGCAGGCGGAGCCGTTGCTGCGCGGCTTGCTGGCCGCGCGTTCGCCGAGCCTGTCGGCCGTGCGCGACACGGCCACGCTGTATGAAAACACCGGCCGCGCGGACCGGATCGGCCCGCTGCTCGACGCGCTGCAAGGGCGCGTGACGGGCGCCGACGATCGCCGCGCGCTCGACGGCCTGCGCGGCGACGTGCTCGCGAACGAGGCGCGCGCGCTGGCCGACAAGGGCGCACGCGGGCCGGCCGCGCAACGCTACGAGGCGGCCGTGCGCGCGGCGCCCGACGCGCCGTGGACGCGCTTCGCGCTCGCGCGCCTTTATCGCGACATGGGGCTGCCGCAGCTCGGCCGCACCGTGATGGACGACGGGCTCGCGCGGAGCGATACGCCCGAGATGCGCTACGCGAGCGCGCTGTACCGCAACTCGGTCGACGATGTCGCGGGCGCGCAGGCCGCGCTGGCGCCGGTCGACGATGCGCACCAGTCGGACGGGATGCGGGCGCTCGCGCGCAAGCTCGATGCCGAAAGCGCGCTGGCCGACGCGCGAAGCGCGCAGGCACGCGGCGACCGCGCGGCCTTCGCCGCGACGCTCGCGCACGCGCAGGCGAGCGCGCCGGACGATCCCGACATGCTCGCCGCGATCGGCGCGCAATGGATCGACGCGGGCGAACCCGAGCGCGGCCTCGCGCCGCTGCGCGACTGGATCGCCGCGCATCCGCGCGAAGCCGACGCGGACGTGCGGCTGCGCTACGGCGATTTGCTCGGCCGCGCGGGGCGCGACGATGCGCTCGCCGCGTGGCTCGACACGCTGCGCCGCGACCCGTCGCTCTCGCCCGCGCAGACGGCGCGACTGGAGGACCAGTCGCTGCGGCTCGTGCTGCGGCAGACCGACGACGCGATCGCCCAACAGGACTATGCGCGGGCGCGCACGCTGCTCGAGCGCGCGAGCCCGGCCGGCCGCGCGGACAAGCGTTACGCGCTCGAACTCGCCGATCTCGAGCGCGCACAGGGTCATTACGACGCGGCGCGCGAGGCGCTCGCGCCGGTCGTCGCGCGCACGCCGGACGATGCCGATACGCAGCTCGCGCTCGCGCGGATCGACGAGGACAGCGGCAACCGCGCCGCCGCACGCGAGCGCGTGCAGGCCGTGCTGGCGCGCACGCCGGACGACGACGTCGACACGCAACTGTCCGCCGTGCGCCGCCTGAACGCGCTGCGCCGCCCGGACGAAGCCGCGCAGGTGACCGACCGGCTGCAGGCCGCGTATCCGGCACGCGCCGACGTGACGGTCGCGGCCGGGCGCGTGGCCGAGGCGCAGGGCCGCTATGACGATGCGGCGTCGCTGTACCGGCTGTCGCAGTCGCAGGAACGCGCGACGGGCGTGAGCCCGGGCCGCGACGGGCTCACGCCCGCGCAGGCCGCGTTCGCGGACCTCGCGCAGCGGCGCAATCCCGAGATCGAGACCGGCTGGATACCCGCGTACAAATCGGGCGACGAAGGCATCTCGTCGTATCGTGCGCAGCAGGTGCCGGTCTACATGCAGATGCCGATCCGCTACGACGGGCACGTGTTCGCGCAGATCGACACCGTGCACCTCGACCCGGGCACGCTCGATACGAGTAATCCGGATGCCTATTCACTGAAGACGTTCGGCACGTACGCGGCGCTCAAGGGCCAGACGAACCCGCAGGCCGCCGCACTGATCGCGAATCCGCCGGGCTCGCTGCACCAGTCGACGACGGGCGTCGCGCTCGGCGCCGGCTATCTGTCGGATGCGTGGCGCGTCGATCTCGGCACGTCGCCGCTCGGCTTCCCGGTGCATTACCTGGTCGGCGGCGTGCGCTATCGCTTCGACGCGGGCCCCGCGAGCTTCTCCGTGAATGCGTCGCGGCGGCCGGAAACGAGCAGCGTGCTGTCGTACGCGGGGATGCGCGACCCGTGGACCGGCGCGGTGTGGGGTGGCGTGCGCCGCGACGGCGTGAACCTGCGCGCGTCAGTCGACGTCGGCCGCACGAACCTGTTCGCGGAACTCGGCGCGGGCGTGCTGTCCGGCCGCAACGTCGAACGCAACGCGGAAGTCACGCTGCGCACCGGTTTCACGGTGCCCGTGTACGAGCGCGCGACGATGAAGGTCAGCACGGGGCTCGTCGGCAATGCGTGGCACTACGCGCAGAACCTGCGCTACTACACGTACGGGCAGGGCGGTTACTACAGCCCGCAGCGCTATCTGTCGCTCGGCGTGCCGATCGAATGGGCGGGGCGGCACGATGCACTGTCGTGGGATCTGACCGTCACGGGCGGGATCTCGAACAGCTACGAGAAGGATTCGCTGTATTACCCGACGTTCTCCGACCAGCGGGCCGCGCAGGTGGCGGCCGGGTTCGTGTACGCGGGCAGTTCGACGCGCGGCGTGTCGTTCTCGTACGGCGTGAACGGCATCGTCGAGTATCGCGTGAACCCGCACCTGAGCGTCGGCGCGCAGTTGCACATCGACCGGTCGCACGACTATGCGCCGAGTTCGGCGCTCGTGTACCTGCGCTATGCGTTCGACGCGCGCGCGCCGCGCAGCTGGCTCGTCACGCCGACGCCCGTGCGGCTTTATTCGGATTACTAGGGGACCGCCGTGAATACGGAATTCGATGCCGCCCGCCCAGCGCCCGGCGCCACCGGCCTGACCGACCGCCTGCGAGCGCTGCTGCGCGTGGCGCCGGCGGGTAGCCGCGCCGGCGCATTGAGCCGGCTCGCGATCGACGGCCTGCCCGATACCTGGACGCAACTGGAAGCCGGCGGCCTTTACGCGATCTACGCGGCCGGCGGCACGCCGGCCTGCGATGCGCTCGTGTGGGAAAGCGCGCGCCAGGCGCGCACGCGCGACGTCACGATCGTGCTGGCACGCGATCCGGCGCGCGTCGCCGCGCAGATGGAATCGCTTGGCTTCGCGGGCGGCGCGCAGCCGGCCGGCTGGCCACGCAACCTGAACGTGCTGGCGATGCCGCCGGCGGCCACGCCGGCCGATGACGGCGCCGACGCCGGCGTGGCCGGCAACGCGCCGCGCCACGCGGCGCCGGGCCCGTTCGCGCGGCTGACCGGCGGCTTGCGCGCGATGAAGCGCTACGGGCTGCATGCCCGTTCGCTGTATTTCGTCGAAGGCGCCCAGCGCTGGTTCAGCTGGGACGATCCGGTCGCGCTCGCGGATGAAGCGTACGCACTGGCCGACTGGTGTCGCACGCGCCGGATCGCGCTCGTGCTGCTGCTCGACCCCGAAGCAACCCGCGCGGGCGGCGACGCACGCGCCGACGATGCGCCGCTCGTGCGCGAGGCCAATCGCACGCCGCGCAGCGGCTTCCACGGGATCTGCTCGGGCGTCGCGCAGTTGCAGCGCACGCACGGCGAGCTGCTGTGGGTCGTCGATTTCTGGCGCGCGGGCGACACGCTCGCGGCCGGCGAGGTGCGGCCGCTGCGCTTCGCGCCGGACGGCCGGCTGTCGGCGAGCGTCGATGGCGGCGCGACCGAACCGGCGCACCGGATGAAGCTCGCGAGCGACGAGGATCGCGTGGTGGTCAGCCGCGCGGTGCTCGACGGCGCGAGCCGCGTGCCGGACGCCTGGGAGATCGTCGACGACAACGCGGCCGTCGTCGCCGCGTGCGCGCACGCGCAGGCCGCGACCGCGGTGCTCGTGTTCCGCTCGCATGCGCAGCTCGAAGCGCTGTGCGCGGACGTGCACGCGCTGCGCCGGCAGTGCGGCGGCGCGCTGAAGATCGCGGTCGTCGAACGCGGCGAGGTGCTGCGCCAGCAGTTCGAGGTGCTCGTGCTGAGCGTCGGCGCGAACCGGGTCGTCGCGCGCGACCTGCCCGTCTCGCGGATGCAGGCCGCCGTGCACGCGCTGCACGGCCAGCTCTACGCACGGCCCGTCGCGGCCGACTATCGCGCGGCGCTCGCGGCCGCGCTCGGCGATTCGGTGCTCGGCTATCTGCCGGTCGGCGCGTTCTGCCAGCGGATTCGCGCGGTGCTCGACCGCGGCGCGGTGCTTGCGCTGCCGCATACGCTCGCGAAGCTCACGCTGTTGCCGGGCGTGTCGCACGTCGACGCGCTGCGGCACTGCCGGCCGCGCCGCACGGGCGACATCGTGACAGCCGATGCGGGGCACCTGTTCATGTTCCTGTTCGCCTGCGAGCCGGTCGACGCCGACGACGCGCTCGCGCGGATCTTCGACGTGCCGGTCGATACGCTGTCCGATCGCGTCGTGTGCCTCGGGCAGGGCAGCATCGACACCGAGCTCGATGCGCTGAAGGCCGAGAACCGGCGCGCGCCGATCGCCGACTACAGCGACCTGTTCGCGGCGACGCAGCCGCCGGGCGCCGCGCGCACAGCGGCCGCTCCCACCGCTCCCGGCGAGGTGTTGCCCGATGCGGGCGAGGTGAGCGACGCGATCGATGCAATCGATACCGTCGTCGCGCTCGACGCGATCGGCGTGCCGCAGGCGTCCGCGCCCGCCGCAGTCGACGACGCCTCGGCGCCGGACCCCGTCATTCCCGCCGCGCGTGCGCGCGGCGCCGTCCGCAGCGCGATGCCGCTGCGCAAGCAGGAGGACGCATGATCGCCGAACTCGTCATCGGCTTCATCGTCGGTATCGCGATTGCGGTGCCGGTGTGGATCGTCGCGCAGCACCTCGGCATCGGCCGCGGCTTCCACGCGCCGCGCGGCATCGACCGGCGCGACGCGGTGCCGTGCGAACTCGTGCCGGTCGCGCTGCGCGGCCGCCTGCTGCCGGGCGTCGGCGACGACGAAGGCGACGAAGGCGACAAACGCGGCAAGCGCGACAGCAAGGCGGCACGATGAAGACGATCGCCCTCACGTCGACGACAGGCGGCGCGGGCCGCACGACGCTTGCCGCCGCGCTCGCGGTGCTGCTTGCGCGTCGCGGCCGGCCGGTCGTCGCCGTCGAATTCGATGCACAGAACCTGATGGGTGCGACGCTCGGCCTCGATACGCTGGCCGAACACGGTCTTGCGCACGGCCTGCTGGGCGGCGCCGAACCGTGGCATGCGCACACGTGGCGCAACGCCGACGGCGTGCTGTTCGTGCCGTACGGGCAGGTCGATGCGGCCGGGGCCGCCGCGTGCGATGCGCGGCTCGTGGCCGATCCGGCCTGGCTGTCGCGCGCGCTCGACGAGATCGCGCTGCCGGCCGACGGCGTCGTGCTGGTCGACACCCCTCGCTATCCGTCGCCGCAGGCCGGGCAGGCGACCGGTTGCGCGGACCTGACGCTCGTCGTCGTGCCGCCGGAGCCGGTCGCCTGCGCGACGACGGCCGCGCGGCTCGGCGCGCTGCGGGCCGGCGGCGGCGAACTGCAGATCGTCGTGAACCGGCTGAACCCGGCGCGCGACATGCAGCGCGACGCGCTGGCGATGCTGCGCGCGGTCGCGGGCCCGGCGTCGATGCTCGAGCAGCGCATCCACGTCGACGCGGCGGTGCCCGAAGCGCTTGCGCGGGGCAGCTGGATCTTCGACGATGCGCCGTATTCGCAGGCGTCGCACGACCTGAACGGCGTCGCGAACTGGGTCGATGCGTGGCTCACGGCGGCCGTCGCGGGTCGTACCGGAGCGGCGCGGTGAAGGCCGCGTTCGCGTCGCGACTGCGCGCGTTCGGCCGCCGGGCGGCCGACTGGTGCGCACGCGGCATCGGGCTGCCGGCAGAACGCACGCGGGTGGACTGGCTCGTGCGGCTGTTCTTCCACGCACCGCCGCCCGGCCGGCCCGATCACGTGCGCCGCTGGGTGCGCGTCGCGTTCCTGCGGCTCGCGCACGACTGGGGCGTGCTGCAGCCGCTCAGCGTGCGCGAATGGCTGTGGCGCGCGATCGTGCGCGCACCGCGCGCGGCCGACGGCCGGCCCGCGCGCGATCCGCTCGCGTGGTTCGACACGTTCGTGGTGCCCGTCTACGTGGCCGGGCGCGCGGTCGGCCGGCGCATCAACGCGATGCTCGAGCGTCTGCCGTGGGCGCGCTGGGGCGGCTGGCTCGATGCGCGCGCGAACGGCGTCGGCCGGCGCCGCTGGCTCGCGCCGCTGCTGCTCGTGGCCGGCGCGGTGCTGTGGGCCGCGGCCGGGATGTCGCCGCTGATGCCCGGTGCGCAGTTCGCGTTCTTCGCGATCGTCGCGGTGCTGGCGCTCGCGCTGCGCCGCCTGCCGGGCCATCTGCCGACGCTCGCGCTCGCATCGCTCGCGCTGCTCGCCACCGTCCGCTACGTGTGGTGGCGCACGACCCAGACGCTCGACTTCCGCAGCCCGGTCGAAGCCGTCGCCGGCTATCTGCTGTATGGCGCCGAAGCCTATACGTGGATGATCCTGCTGCTCGGCTTCGTGCAGACCGCGTGGCCGCTCGACCGGCCGATCGTGCCGCTGCCCGACGATCCGGACACCTGGCCGACCGTCGACGTCTATATCCCGACCTACAACGAGCCGCTGTCGGTCGTGAAGCCGACCGTGTTCGCCGCGCAGAGCATCGACTGGCCGAGCGCGAAGCTGCGCGTGTACCTGCTCGACGACGGCCGGCGCCCCGAATTCGCGGCATTCGCGGCCGAGGCCGGCATCGACTACCTGACGCGCGACGACAACCGCCACGCGAAGGCCGGCAACATCAACCGTGCATTGCCGAAGACGCACGGCGAGTACATCGCGATCTTCGACTGCGATCACGTGCCGACGCGCTCGTTCCTGCAGACGACGATGGGCGTGTTCCTGCGCGACCCGAAGTGCGCGCTGGTGCAGACGCCGCACCATTTCTTCTCGCCCGATCCGTTCGAGCGCAACCTCGGCACGTTCCGCGAGATCCCGAACGAGGGCAACCTGTTCTACGGCCTCGTGCAGTCGGGCAACGACCTGTGGAACGCGACGTTCTTCTGCGGCTCGTGCGCGGTGCTCAAGCGCAGCGCGCTGGAGGAGGTCGGCGGCGTCGCGGTCGAGACCGTGACCGAGGATGCGCATACGGCGCTCAAGCTGCATCGGCGCGGCTATACGTCGGCGTACCTGCCGACCGTGCAGGCGGCCGGCCTCGCGACCGAAAGCCTTGCCGGCCACGTGAAGCAGCGCACGCGCTGGGCGCGCGGGATGGCGCAGATCTTCCGCATCGACAATCCGTTCCTCGGGCGCGGGCTCGGTTTCATCCAGCGGATCTGCTACGGCAACGCGATGCTGCATTTCTTCTACGGGATTCCGCGGCTGGTGTTCCTGACGATCCCGCTCGCGTACCTGTTCTTCCACCTGTACTTCATCAACGCATCGTCGCTCGCGCTCGCGAGCTACGTGATCCCGTATCTCGTGCTCGCGAACATCGCGAACTCGCGGATGCAGGGGCGTTACCGTCATTCGTTCTGGGCCGAGGTCTACGAATCGGTGCTCGCGTGGTACATCGCATTGCCGACCACCGTCGCGTTCTTCAGCCCGAAGCATGGCAAGTTCAACGTGACCGACAAGGGCGGCAAGATCGACGAAGGCTACGTCGACTGGTTGACGTCGAAGCCGTATCTCGTGCTGTTCGCGCTGAACGTGCTCGCGATCGTCGCTGGCCTGTGGCGGCTCGTGGCCGACCAGGGCGACGAGGCGTCGACGATCCTGATCACGCTCGGCTGGACCGTGTACAACCTCGCGATGCTCGGCGCGGCGCTGGCCGTCGCGCGCGAGACGAAGCAGGTGCGCGTCACGCACCGGATCGCGATGCGCGTGCCGGCGATGCTGCTGCTCGCCGACGGCTCGACCGCCGCGTGCTTCACGAGCGACTACTCGACCGGCGGCCTCGGCCTCGAAGCGGTGCCGGGGCTGCCGCTCGCGGTCGGCGATACGCTGACGGTGTGCGTGACGCGCGGCGACCGCGCGTTTCCGTTCCCGGTGCGCGTGACCCGTGCGACGCCGACCCATGTCGGCGTGAGCTTCGAGGAACTGACGCTCGAGCAGGAACGCCAGCTCGTGCAATGCACGTTCGGCCGCGCGGATGCGTGGCTCGACTGGCACGAAGGCGCGCGGCCCGACACGCCGCTCGGCGGGCTCAAGGAAGTGCTGCGGATCGGGCTGGACGGTTACGTACGAATGTGGAAGGGTGCGGCGCGCGGCTTGCAGGCCATGCTCGCGCCGAAACTCGATCGCGCGCGCGACTGACGCGGCGCGCATCATGGAGTGGGTTAGATGACGTTCTGGAATCTGTATTTCATCCTGAAGTTCGCGCTGTTCGCGACCGGGCACCTGCAGCCGTTCTGGCTCGCGAACCTCGCGTTCGCGGTGGCGCTCGCGGCGAGCGCGCCGATCCGGGCGCGCGCGTGGCGCATCGTCCGGCAGGTCGTGGCGATCGCGATCGCGGTGCCGCTGCTCGCGCGCGAGCTGCATGCGCCGCCGCTCGCCCGTCTCGCGGAGGCCGCGCGCGAAGTCAGCACGTTCCGTCTCGACTACTGGATGGAGCTGCTGCCGCGCCTGTTGCCGCCCGTGCTGGCGCTGACGATCGTCGGCGTGCTGATCGTCTATTTCATCGTCAATCGCTGGCTGCGCGTCGCGACGTTCGTGTTGGCCGTGCTGGTCGTGATGCCGCTGTGGCAGGCCGGCAGCGGGCTGATGGCGCGCGTCGTCGCGCCGGCCCAGCCGCAGGCGAACGCGGCGGGGGCCACGCGCGTCGACCAGCCGGAGGACCACAACGCGGCGCTCGCGACGTTCCGCGCGCAGGAGTCGCAGCGGCAGGTCGCGTTCGGCCATCTCGGCAGCGATCCGGCCGCGCAGTTCGACGTGATCGTGCTGCACATCTGCTCGCTGTCGTGGGACGACCTCGATGCGGCGAAGGTGCGCAACCATCCGATGCTGAGCCACTTCGACTACCTGTTCACGAACTTCAGCACGGCCGCGAGCTACAGCGGCCCGGCGGCGATCCGCGTGCTGCGCGCGAGCTGCGGGCAGGAAGCGCATGCGGACCTGTACAAGCCCGCGCCGCAGCAGTGCCACCTGTTCTCGCAACTGGCGGGCGCCGGCTACACGGTGCAGTCGCTGCTGAACCACGACGGCCATTTCGACAACTTCCTGCAGGTGATCCACGACAACATCGGCGTGGCCGATGCGCCGATGATCTCGAACGCGGCCGCGCCGGTCGCGATGCACGCGTTCGACGGTTCGGCGATCAAGGACGACTACTCGACGCTCGCGAACTGGTACGCGCAGCGCGCGGCGGTGCCGGGGCCGGTCGCGCTGTACTACAACACGATCAGCCTGCACGACGGCAACCGCGTCGTCGGCAGCGCGCTGACGAGCATCGACTCGTATCCGCAGCGCGCGACGAAGCTGATGACCGACTTCGACCGTCTCGCCGACCTGATCGCGCAATCGGGCCGCCGCGCGGTGATCGTGTTCGTGCCCGAGCACGGCGCCGCGTTGCGCGGCGACAAGAACCAGGTCGCGGGGCTGCGCGAGATTCCGACGCCGCGCATCGTGCACGGGCCGGTCGGCGTGCGGCTCGTCGGCTTCGCCGGCAATCACGGCGCGACGACCGTGATCGAGCAGCCGACCAGCTTCCTCGCGCTCGCGCAACTGCTGTCGAACCTCGTGTCGAACAGCCCGTTCAAGCCGGGCGCGACGCTCGCGCAATATGCGGCCGATTTGCCGCGCACGCGAATGATCGGCGAGAACGAGGGCACGGTGACGATGCAGACGGCCGCGGGTTACGCGGTGAAAACTCCGGATGGCGTATGGATCGACGAACAGTAACGATGGCCGGCGAAGGCGACGACGATCGCCTGTCGCAACCGAACGACGTGATCGGCCTCGCGCGGCATCTGCCCGCGCTCGATCCCGAACGCTATGTCGACGAACAGGCGCGCCGCGCGTTCGACGCGTCGCTCGATCGCTGGCCGGTGCTCGCGAAGCTGATGGGATTGAAGGCCTGAAGGAACGGCGGCCGGCTGGATGCCGGGTTTTAATCGGGCATGATTGACACGAAACTAGACCGGTCTATATCATTTGGCGCAGTCCACCGGGCATACGCTTCAGGCGATTCCGACTATTCCGTTGAATAGCGCCGCGAGCGGGGCGTATGTTTATTCGGTAAATGGGCGATAAAAATCGAATAATGGAGGGTTTATGCGTTCGGCAAGCGCTTTTCTCGTGGGGCTGACGGTTTTGCTGGTTTCCGGCTGCGCGGGCATCGCCGGCAGCACCAACATGCTGACCGACGACAAGATCAAGTCCAGTACCGCCGGCACGCTGGGGTATTCGCCCGATGAGCTCGTCATTGTCAACCGCCGCACCGAAGGGACGAATACCTACGTCAACCTGAAGGCCAGGGACGGCAAGGAGTTTGCGTGCACGATCAATGGCGGCAATCTGCTGTCTTTCGGCATGACGAACCCGCCGGTTTGCAACCGGAAAGGGCAGCCGCGCCAGGGCGGCCCGTTCTCTTGAATGTAAAGGTCGGGCGGTCTGCCCTCTGACCGGCGCCGGCGCCCGGGCCGGACGGTCCAGGGTCGCGGCTGCCGGCGGCGGACACCGTATGGATTCGTTGGGTACTGATCGTGTGTCGGTGGGGGCTGCCATGTCGTATCAAATTCGGATCGCGTGTCGAACGGTTGGGGTGTGCGCGGCCGTGGTCGCTGCCCTGTCAGGGTGTGCGGGGATGTTGAGCGGATCGCCCGGTCCGCAGCCGGAACGCGTTGCGGCGCAGAAGGAAGAAGGCGCCCGCTACACCCAAACGCTGGCGTCGTTCATCGCCCTGGTGTCGAACACCCCGTCCTCCACGCCCGACAGTCGCGCCAGAATCCTCGAGGCTTACCAGCGTGTCCTGTATCAATACTCGGTGGCCGCCGTGAGCTGGGTGCGGCTCGTCCATCCGACGCTGCAGCCGCTGCCGCCGTCCCTGCAGCCGCTTCCCGCGCCGACGGGGATGCCTGCGACGGCCGATGTCGATCGCGGCTATGAACACGCGCTCGAGATGCGCGTGGCGATGTGGGATATCGGCGCGGCGGCGATCTGGGGGAACACCTCGAAGATGTCGATCCCCCGATACCGTGGCTCCGCGCCTGCCGTACCGGTTGCGCCGCCGCTGCCGCCATTCCAGGACGCGCGAGATCCCCGCTATGCGAGGCTGGTTGCGCTGACGAAGCAGGCGGACGACGCGCAGCGTGCGTCGTTCGAGCAACAGCGGCAGATCGAGGCCAAACAGTTGGCCAACGCGCTTGCCGTGGCGAGGGCCGTGCCGTATTCGGCGCCGCAACCGCAAGCCGGCCCTCAGCAGGAACAGCGCTGGTGTACGCAGTCGGGTGGTGGGGTCGTGGGCCGCGTGCCGTGCTGAGCCCGCATCGGCGGGCGGCCGCGGCCGCCCGTTGCGCTTTGCGTTACGCCTTGCGCTCCGGCTGGCGCGTCCATTCGTCTTCTTCGCCCGGCACCTTGCCGAACGTCTGATCGGCCCACGCGGCGCGCGCCGCGTCGATCTTCGCGCGTTCGCTCGACACGAAATTCCATTCGATGAACCGCTCGCCCGGCAGGTGTGCGCCGCCGAGCAGCATCACGCGTGCGCCGTGCGCGCTCGCGAGTGCGGCGGTCGCGCCCGGTTCGAGCACGGCCATCGTCGCGGGCGCGAGCGGCGTGCCGTCGACGGTGAGGTCGCCGTCGACGAGATACACGCCGCGTTCGTCGTGCTCCGCATCGAGCGCGAGCTGCCCGCCCGACGCGAATTCCCCATACGCATAGAGCGTCGGCGAGAACACGGCGACCGGCGACGCGAGCCCGAACGCGGTGCCCGCGATCACGCGCACGGTCACGCCGTCGCGCGTGAACGACGGCAGCGTATCGGCCGCGTGATGAACGAACGCGGGCGCGGTGTCCTCATGCTCGACCGGCAGCGCGACCCAGGTCTGGATCCCGTGCACCGGCTGCTCGCGCGGCCGATCCTCGTCGGGCGAGCGCTCCGAATGCACGATGCCGCGGCCGGCCGTCATCCAGTTCACGTCGCCCGGCACGATCTTCTGCCGGAAGCCGAGGCTGTCGTGATGCATCAGCGTGCCGTCGAACAGGTAGGTAACGGTCGCGAGGCCGATGTGCGGATGCGGCAGCACGTCGATGCCGCGGCCGGCCGGCAGCACGGCCGGCCCCATCTCGTCGAAGAAGATGAACGGGCCGACGAGGCGCGCGGCGCGCGCGGGCAGCACGCGACGCACGACGAGGTTGCCGATGTCGCTTTCGCGCGGCGTGAGCAGGGTCTTGATCGAGGCGGACATGACGGGAATCTCGTGACGGTGGCGGGGGCGATGGCGGGACGCGCTCAGGCGATCGCCGTGTCGATCGCGATCGGATGCGTGAGGATCTTGTGCACCGGGCAGGCATTCGCGATCTGCAGCAGGCGTTCGCGCTGCTCGTCGGTCAGGTCGCCGTCGAGCGTGATGCGGCGCACGATCGTGCTGCCCGCGCTGCCCGATTCGTGCGCGAGCTTCACGTGCACTTCGTCGAGCGGCCAGCCTTTTCGTTGCGCATACATCTTCAGCGTGATCGCGGTGCACGCGCCGAGACTCGACAGCAGCAGCGCGACGGGCGTCGGAGCCGCATCGCCGCCGCCGAGCGACGCGGGTTCGTCGGCGCGCCACTGGTGGACGCCATCGCTGAAGTGGACGAGGTAATCGACCGGGCCGATGCTCGCTTCGACGGTGAGTTCGCTCATTGAAATTCCAGATGGGAAAGGGGGCGGGCAGGGCCGGGCAGGCCGGGCATTATGGTTCGAGCAGGCGCTGCAGCCGCAGCTCCTCGAAATCGAGTTCCGATTCTATGCGGTGCAGCACCGCGTCGTCGACCCGGCCGTCGCGATGCAGGTCGAGCAGCGCGTCGCGCGACACGCCGACCAGCTCGAGCTCGACGCGCAGCATCCGCGCGCGCACGTCCGCGGGCGCCGCGCCGTCGCGGTGCGCGCGTTCGTTGAATGCGACGCGGCTCCGGTATTCGGTCAGCAGCCGGTCGAGCGATGCACGTTCGAGGCCGGCGCCGCGCTGCTCGCGCGCATCGAGTTCGGCGAGCGCCGCGCCGAACGTGTGCGCACGCACCGCGTGCTCGGACATCGTGCGGCGCGCGGCCGGGCGCAGCTTCAGCACGCGGATCAGCGGCGCGAGCGTGCCGCCCTGCACGACGAGCGTCGCGATGATCAGCAGGAACGTGCTGAACAGGATCAGGTCGCGGCCGGGGAAGTTGGCAGGCAGCGCGATCGCGGCCGCGAGGCTCACGACGCCGCGCATGCCCGACCAGCCGAGCACGACGGCCTCGCGCCACGACCACGGCGCGTGGCCCGCGCGCCGCGCGCGCAGGTGGCCCGGCAGCCACATCGCGACGAACACCCACACCACGCGCGCGCCGATCGCGGCGGCCGTCGCCGGCAGCGCGACCCGCAGGCCGGCCATCAGCACCGCGCCTTCGTGGTTCACGCCGGCGAGGATCGCGTGCAGCGCGAGGCCGATCAGGATGAACACGAGCGCGTCGAGCACGAACACGATCGCTTCCCACGTCGCCTTCGCCTTGATCCGCATGTCGGCGTCGAACACGCGATGCTGGCGCACGCCGAGCACGAGTCCGCAGGTGACGACCGACAGCACGCCGGAGCCGCCGACGGCTTCCGCGATCCCGTAGCTGCCCCATGTCATCGCGAACGTCACGACGATGCCGAGCATCGGCTCGCGCAGGCGCTGCAGCACCCAGCACATCGCATGGCCGCACGCGAGGCCGACCGCGATGCCGATCAGCGTGAGCGAGAAGAACAGGCCGGTCGCGCTCGCCGCCGTGATCGACACGGCGAGCGCGGCCGACACGGCCATCTGGTACAGCAGCAGGCCCGACGCATCGTTGACGAGGCTTTCGCCTTCGAGCACCGCGACGAGCCGCGCGGGCAGCGGGTGGCGCTGCAGGATCGCCTTCGCGGCGACCGCGTCGGGCGGCGACACGATCGCGCCGAGCGTGAAGCACGCGGCCCACGGCAGCGCGGGATTCGCCGCATGCACGGCGAGCGCGACCGCGACGGTCGTGAACGCCACGGCCCCGAGCGCGAGCGATGCGATCGATGCGAGCTCCTGCCGGAATTCCTTCCAGGCGGTGTAGAAGCCGCTCGACATCAGGAGCGGCGGCAGCACGGCCGCGAGCAGCAGCGCCGGGTCCATGTCGGGCACGCGCTTGCCGGCGACGGCGACCACGCAGCCGCCGAGCAGCAGCACGACGGCCGGCGGAATCGAGACGCGCTCGGCGAGCCACGTGAGGGCGCCCGCGCCGCAGATCAACAGCAGCAGGTAATGGAACAGCTCGACGTTGGTCATGCGCGGCCGGCGGCGATGGGGTGGATTACGAAGGCTTGCGGTCGTTCGCGGCGCCGCCCGGCAGCGCGCCGAACATGTGCTGGCTGCACTGCGCGTCGCGCCATGCGGTGTTCAGCCGATGGCCGGACAGCATGCGGCGCGCGACGGGCAGGATCTGTTCGCCGGCCAGCATGCCGAGCAGGCCGGTGAGCGCGATGATCGGCGGCGCGGGCGAGTTCACGCCGATCGCGCCGTAGATGACGCCGGCGAGGACGCCGGCGAGCAGCGAGAAGACATACGGTTTCATGGGGTGCGCCTCGTGATGGCCGAGCGGCACCGGAACGGCGCCGTCAGAGTCTTGAAAGCGTAGCGGGTTTGCGTGAAGAAAAAAAGAGCGGGGCGCCCCGAACGGGCATCCATTCAGGAATCGGATCGATTCCGTTTCTTGGGTGTTCGCGCCGCGCGTTTGCGGCTTAAATGTTTCGGCCCGGATGATGACGATCCGGCGCCGACGCATTCCCGGCTCCTCCCGTTTTCACGGTCGAGGCAGGCTTCCCTTTTCCCGTTCACAGGATCCATCCGCCATGAGCAACCCGAAACTTGAAGTACTGACGCCGCAGAACAGCCAGCTGATCTTCATCGACCAGCAGCCGCAGATGGCGTTCGGCGTGCAGTCGATCGATCGCCAGGCGCTGAAGAACAACGTCGTCGGGCTCGCGAAGGCCGCGAAGGTCTTCAACATCCCGACCACGATCACGACGGTCGAAAGCGACAGCTTCTCGGGCCACACCTATCCCGAGCTGCTCGACGTATTCCCGAACCAGAAGACGCTCGAGCGCACGTCGATGAATTCGTGGGACGACCAGAAGGTGCGCGACGCGCTCGCCGCGAACGGCCGCAAGAAGGTGGTCGTGTCGGGTCTGTGGACCGAAGTCTGCAATACGACGTTCGCGCTGTGCGCGATGCTCGAAGGCGACTACGAGATCTACATGGTCGCCGACGCATCGGGCGGCACGTCGCAGGCCGCGCACGATTTCGCGATGCAGCGCATGGTGCAGGCCGGCGTGGTGCCGGTCACGTGGCAGCAGGTGCTGCTCGAATGGCAGCGCGACTGGGCGCGCCGCGACTCGTACGACGCTGTGATGGCGATCGCGAAGGAGCATTCGGGCGCATACGGGATGGGCGTCGACTACGCGTACACGATGGTCCACAAGGCACCGCAGCGCACCGCGACGCCGCACGAGTCGATTCCGGCCGTACCGGCGAAGTAACGGGCCGCCGGCCGCGATCGTCGCGCTGGATGCGGCGATCGCCTGCCATCGGCCGTCGCGCGTTCAGGCGACGGGCAGCGCCCACGGCGCGTGCGCGAAGTGTTCCGCGAGGAAGTCGAGCAGCACCGTCACGCGCGCGGCGCGCAGCATGCCGGGCGGCGTGACGAGGTTCACGTTGATGTCCGCGATCTTCCAGTCGCTCATCACTTCCTCGAGCTCGCCGCGCTGCATCGCGTCCCACACGAGGAACTCGGGCTGCAGCGCCAGGCCGTGACCGCCGACGAGCGCGGGGAGGATCACGTCCGCGTTGTTGGTGCGGATACGCCCGTGGACGGACACGCCGACTTCGTCGCCCGATGCCGGATGATGGAAGCGCCAGTGCTCGGGCGTCGGCAGGTTCGTGTACGTGAGGCACACGTGCTGTTCGATGTCGCGCGGATGCGTGGGGCGGCCGCGCCGGTCGAGATACGCGGGCGACGCGACGAGCGGCCGGCGCACCGCGCAGAGACGGCGCGAGCGCAGCGTCGAATCGCTCAGCTCGGCGATGCGGATCGCGACGTCGAAGCCACCCGACACGATGTCGACGATGTGATCGGTGAGCACGAGATCGATGTCGACGCGCGGATAGCGCTCGAGAAACGCGGGCAGCACCGGCGACAGATGGTGCACCCCGAACGACATCGGCGCATTCACGCGCACGAGGCCGTGCGGTTCGAGCGCCTGCGCAGTCGCTTCGTTTTCGATCAGCTCCGCATCGGCGAGCAGGCGGATCGCGCGGTCGCGCAGCAGTTCACCGGTCGGCGTGAGCGACAGCTTGCGCGACGTGCGGTACAGCAGCATCGCGCCGAGGCGCTTTTCGAGGCGTGCGATCGCTTTCGACACGGTGGGTTGCGATACGCCGAGCAGGTCGGCGGCTTTCGCGAACGAACCCGTCTCCGCGACGCGCGCAAAGATGGCCCAGGCTTCGAGATCAGGAAGGTGTTGCATGGTCGGAACGGATGGCAGGGAAGCGAAACGGATGCGGGGGCAGCGCAGCATGCGGCCGATGCGATGCGGATCATTCTAATCCGGCCGGGAGAAAAATCGTTATGGAATCTTATCTACTTTCATTGGGCGCCGGCGTGCTGATCGGCGTCGTGTACAGCGTGATCAGGGTGCGCTCGCCGGCGCCGCCGCTGATCGCGCTGGTGGGCCTCGCCGGCATGCTGGTCGGCGCGCAGGCCATTGCGCCGGTTCGTCACTGGCTCGGCTTCTGACCGCATCGAGGACATTTCATGAGCGCAACCGATACCCAACCCGATCTCATCCTGCACAACGGGCGCATCACGACGCTCGATCGTGCGAACCCGGTCGCGACCGCCGTCGCGATCAAGGACGGTCGCTTCGTCGCGGTCGGCGGCAACGCGGAGATCGTGCCGCTCGCGGGCCGCGCGACGAAGGTCGTCGACCTCGACGGCCGTACCGTGCTGCCGGGCCTGATCGACAACCATACGCACGTGATTCGCGGCGGCCTGAACTACAACCTGGAGCTGCGCTGGGACGGCGTGCGCTCGCTCGCGGTCGCGATGGAGATGCTGAAGCGGCAGGTCGCGATCACGCCCGCGCCGCAGTGGGTGCGCGTGGTCGGCGGCTTCACCGAACACCAGTTCGCCGAGAAGCGGCTGCCGACGATCGACGAACTCAATGCCGTCGCGCCCGATACGCCCGTGTTCATCCTGCACCTGTACGACCGCGCACTGCTGAACGCAGCGGCGCTGCGGGTGGTCGGCTACACGAAGGACACGCCGGAGCCGCCGGGCGGCACGATCCTGCGCGACGACGCGGGCAACCCGACCGGGCTGCTGCTCGCGAACCCGAACGCGACGATCCTCTACGCGACGCTCGCGAAGGGCCCGAAGCTGCCGTTCGACTACCAGTACAACTCGACGCGCCACTTCATGCGCGAGCTGAACCGGCTCGGCGTGACCGGCGTGATCGATGCGGGCGGCGGGTCGCAGAATTATCCCGACGATTACGAAGTGATCCGCAAGCTGCACGACGCGGGCGAGATGACGGTGCGGATCGCGTACAACCTGTTCACGCAGAAGCCGAATGCGGAGAAGGAAGACTTCGTGAACTGGACGAAGAGTGTCAAGTATCACGACGGCACTGACTACTTCCGCAACAACGGCGCGGGCGAGATGCTGGTGTTTTCGGCGGCCGACTTCGAGGACTTCCGCGTCGCGCGGCCGGACCTGCCGGCGCAGATGGAAGACGACCTGGAAGGCGTCGTGCGCGTGCTCGCGGAAAACCGTTGGCCGTGGCGCATGCACGCGACCTATGACGAAACCATCAGCCGCGCGCTGGACGTATTCGAGAAGGTCAACGAAGACATCCCGCTCGAAGGGCTGAACTGGTTCTTCGATCATGCGGAAACCATCTCCGAGAAATCGATGGACCGGATCGCTGCGCTCGGCGGCGGCATCGCGGTGCAGCACCGGATGGCGTACCAGGGCGAATACTTCGTCGAGCGTTACGGCACGCAAGCCGCGGAGGCGACGCCGCCGGTGGCGAAGATGCTCGGCAAGGGGCTCAAGGTGTCGGCCGGCACCGACGCGACGCGCGTCGCGTCGTACAACCCATGGGTGTCGCTCGCGTGGCTCGTGACGGGCAAGACGGTCGGCGGTTTGCGCCTGTATCCGCAGCGCAACCTGCTCGATCGCGAAACCGCGCTGCGGATGTGGACCGAGTACGTGACGTGGTTCTCGAACGAAGAAGGCAAGAAAGGGCGCATCGCGGTCGGGCAACTGGCCGACCTGATGGTCCCGGATCGCGATTTCTTCACATGCGCGGAGGACGATATCGTCGACACGAGCGCGTTGCTGACGGTGGTCGGCGGCAAGATCGTGTGCGGCGCGGGGCCGTTCGCGTCGCACGATGCGCCGATTCCGCCGGCGATGCCCGACTGGTCGCCGGTGCGCGAGTACGGCGGCTATGGCGGCTGGGGCGCGACGCAGCGCAACGGCGCGCCGTTGCAGCGCGCGGCGGCGGCCGCCGCGGCGTGCGGCTGTTCGAGCGCGTGCAACGTGCACGGGCATGCGCATGCGGGCGCGTGGGGCCGTGCGTTGCCGACGCCGGATGCGAAGGGCTTCTGGGGCGCGTTCGGCTGTTCGTGCTGGGCGGTCTGACATGGCGACGCGCATCGCTTACGGCAACCCCGCGTGGATCCGCGTGCTGCTGTCGCAGCCGTGGGTCCTGCCGCTCGCGCGCCTCGCGCTGGTGTCCGCCTATCTGCTCGGCGGCGTCGCGAAGGCGCTCGACTTCAACGGCGCGGTCGCGGAGCAGGCGCATTTCGGCCTGCATCCGGCCGCGCTGTGGGCGGTGTTCGCGATCGCGGTCGAGATCGCCGGCTCGCTGTGCGTGGTGTTTCGCCGCTTCACGTGGCTCGGCGCCGGCAGCCTCGGCATGCTGACGCTGGTCGCGATGGGCGTGGCGAACGATTTCTGGAACCGTTCGGGCGCCGAACATTTCATGGCGCTCAACAGCTTTTTCGAGCATCTTGGGCTGATCGCGGCACTCGTGCTCGCGACCGTGCTCGACGATGCGCGGCAACCGGCCGATGATGGCCGTTCCATTCGATGACGATGCAACAACCAGGAAATCCTGTGATGAAATCTGTTCGTTCCGTGCTGCTCGCCGCGATGCTCGCGGGCGGCCTTGCCTGCGCGCCGACGGCGTTCGCGAAACCGCCGGTGCCGCCGGCAGTCGCGCCGACGGTGGCGGTCGGTCCACAGTACGACACGACCCACGTGTGCGTCGCACCCGAAGACTTCGATCGCTTCACCGACAGTTTCGTCGCGACGTTCGGCGGCAAGAAGTCGAAGCAGGGCGTGTTCCAGGTTACACCGACGCCGAGCCAGACGATGTCGCAACTCGTGCTGACGCCGGTCGGCACGATCTCGGTATTCGGTTTCAAGACGCCGATCCCGTATCCGTTCTGCGCGGAGCGCACCGGCTATCTCGTGACCGACATGGACGTCGCCGTGAAGTCCGCGCGCGAGCACGGTGCCGACGTGATCGTCGACACGTTTCCCGATCCGATCGGCCGCGACGCGATCGTCACGTGGGCGGGCGGCGTGAACATGCAGCTCTACTGGCATACCCAGGCGCCGCATTACGACGCGCTGCAGACCATCCCCGAGAATCGCGTGTACGTGTCGCCGCAAAGCGTACGCAAGTTCGTGCACGATTTCGTCAAGTTCTCGAAAGGCAAGGTGGTGTCCGACAACCTGAAGGCGCCGGGCGTCGAGATCGGCCGGCCGGACGATACCTACCGCCGCATTCGCATCGAATCGGGCTTCGGCAAGATGACCGTGCTGGTGACCGACGGCCATCTGCCTTACCCGTTCGGGCGCGAAATGACGGGCTACGAAGTATCCGATCTCACCGCGATGCTGAAGCAGGCCGAAGCCGCGGGCGTGACCGTGCTCGTGCCGCCGTTCAAGTCGGATGGCCGCGACGCGGCGCTCGTGCAGTTCCCGGGCGGCTACGTCGCCGAGATCCACGCGAGCGCGGCGCGATGAAGCACGAGGACACAATCCTAGCCGCGGTGGCCGGCTTCGTCGACACGCTGAGCTTCGTCGCGCTGTTCGGGCTGTTCACCGCGCACGTGACCGGCAACTTCGTGCTGATCGGCGCGGGCATCGCGGGCTTCGGCCAGGGCGTCGTGCTGAAGCTCAGCGTGTTTCCCGCATTCGTGTGCGGCGTGATCGCGAGCAGCCTGATCGCGCGGTCGATGGCCGCGCGGCCCGCCTGGCAGGGCACGCGTGTGCTGCACACGGTGCAGGCCGTGCTGCTGCTCGGCTTCTGCGCGGCCGGCGTGTGGGCGACGCCCGTCACGCAGCCCGACAGCCTGGCGGCGCTGGTGGCCGGCATCGTCGGCACGTTCGCGATGGGCGTGCAGAACGCGCATCCGCGCGTGATCGCGCGCGCGGGCGGCGTACCGAATACGGTGATGACCGGCAACGTCACGCAGGCGATCCTGGATGCCGTCGACATGCTGTCGCCCGGTACGGCGGACAGCGTGCGCGCCACCGCGCGCGCACGCTTCGCGAAGATGCTGCCGGCGATCGTCGCGTTCGCGCTCGGCGCGGCGTGCGGTGCGCTCGGGTTCCGCTACGTCGGATTCCTGGCGCTGCTGGTTCCCGTCGGTGCGCTCGCGACGCTTGCGCTGTGCGCGGCGCAAGCGTCCGGTACGACCACGCAGGAGCGCGCATGATCGAGCGACGGAGGCGGCGCCACGGCCGCCGCTTCGAGCGGGCCGCGCGCGTGTCGGTCGTCGCGGGGCTGATGTTCGCGGGCGCCGACGCTGCGTTCGCGGAAACGGCAGATGCGTCGGCCTCGACTCCGACGCAAGAACCGACGCCGGCGTCGACCGCGTCATCGGCTTCGACGCCGGCCTCGACGTCCGCAGCCACCACCGCCTCGACGTGCACCGCCAAGCGGCCGACGGTGCTGTTCAACCGCTGGCAGGAAGACTGGTCGGTGCTCGCGAATCCGTGCGTGCCGCGCAAGCCGTTCGACGCGTTGAAATACGTGCGGCTCGGCGACGATCCGTCATCCTATCTATCACTCGGCGTGAACCTGCGCGAACGCCTGGAGACCAACGACGCGCCGCTGTTCGGCATCGGCTCCGCGCAATCGGACACGTACCTGATCCAGCGCGTCGAAGTGCACGCCGATGCGCATCTCGGCCCGCACTGGCAGTTCTTCGCGCAATTGCAGGACGCACGCGCGTTCGGCAAGAACACGGTGTCGCCGGTCGACAGGAACCCGCTCGATCTCGAACAGGCGTTCGCGACATACACGGGCGCGCTCGGCGGCGGCACGGTCAAGTTCCGCGTCGGCCGTCAGGAGATGGCGTTCGACCTGCAGCGCTTCATCGCCGCGCGCGACGGCCCGAACGTGCGGCTGGCGTTCGATGCGGTGTGGGCCGATTACGAATACGGCAAGTGGCGCTTCATCGGCTATGCGACGCAGCCGGTGCAGAACCGCAACGCGTCCGATTTCGACGACGTGTCGAATCGTGATCTCACGTTCAGCGGCGTGCGCTTCGAGCGGCAGTCGGTCGGGCCGGGCGACCTGTCGGGCTATTGGTCGCGCTACAACCGCAACAACGCGCGTTTCCTCGATGCGAGCGGCCCCGAGCATCGCGACGTGTGGGATGTGCGCTACACGGGCACGCAGGGCCGCTTCGACTGGGATCTCGAAACGATGCTGCAGACCGGCACCGTGGGCAACAACACGATCCGCGCATGGGCGGTCGGCTCGATCGCCGGCTACAAGCTCGATGCGCCGTGGTCGCCGCGCATCGCGCTGCAGGTCGATGCGGCATCGGGCGACCGCCATCCGCACGACGGCCGCGTCGGCACCTTCAATCCGCTGTTTCCGAACGGCTATTACTTCACGCTGGCCGGCTATACGAGTTACGCGAACCTGATTCACGTGAAGCCGTCCGTGACGCTGAAGCCGACGGCGAACCTGTCGCTGCTCGGCGCGCTGGGTTTCCAGTGGCGCGAGACGACCGGCGACGCCGTCTATCAGCAGCCGAACATCCCGGTGCCGGGCACGGCAGGCAAGGGCGGGTTGTGGACGGGCATGTACGTGCAGTTGCGCGCGGACTGGACGATCGCCGCGAACCTGATCGGCGCGATCGAGGCCGTGCATTTCCAGGTCGGCGACGCGATCCGGCAGGCGGGCGGGCACAACGCGGATTACGTCGGCGTCGAGCTGAAGTACGGCTGGTGACGGCGGCGCGCGGCCACCCGCACGCGGCGTGAAAAAGGGCAGCCCCGTGAACTGCGGGGCTGCCCTTCGTTCGTCCGGGCCGGCAGCTCGGCCGGCCCGTTCGCGGTGATGGCGATGCCGTTACAGGTTGGGCGACAGCGCGAGCGCGTTCGTCAGGTCGCCCATCGGCTGCGCGCCGTTCGCCTTCAGCGCGTCGTCGCGCTGCTGCAGGCCCGCGAGGCGCGGCAGCGAGAAGCGGCGCGTGATGAAGCGCAGGATCGAGCCCGTGTCGTACTGCGTGTGGTCGACGAAGCCCTTCTTCGCATACGGCGACACGATCAGCGCCGGAATGCGCGTGCCCGGGCCCCAGCGATCGGCATTCGGCGGCGTCGCATGATCCCAGAAGCCGCCGTTTTCGTCGTACGTGACGACCACGACCATGTTCTTCCACTGCGGGCTGGCCTGCAGGTGCGCGATCACGTCGGCGATGTGCTGGTCGCCGGATGTCACGTCCGTGTAGCCCGGGTGCTCGTTCAGGTTGCCTTGCGGCTTGTAGAACGCGACCTGCGGCAGCGTGCCCGCGTCGATCGCCTTGATGAACTCGGCGCCGTTCGCGCCGCCGTCGAGCAGGTGCTGCGCACGGTTGGCGGTGCCCGGCGCCTGGTTCGCGAAGTAGTTGAACGGCTGGTGGTGCGGCTGGAAGTTCGGCGTCGACAGGTCGGCGCCGTAGATCACGTTCGACGTGCCGTTCTGGCTCGCCTGCAGCGCCTGGCCCCATGCGCCGCCATACCATGCCCACGACACGCCCGCGTTGGTCATCAGGTCGCCGATGTTGGTCGCCGTCTGCGGCGGCATCGTCGACGGATTGGCCGGGTCGGCGAGCAGCGGGTCGCCGCCCGTGGCTGCCTTGTTGCCGCTCGGCTGATACGCCGGCTGCATCGTGTTGATGCCGTAGAAATCAGGCGTGAGCGCGCCGTCGTTGACGAACTTCGGCGGGCCGCTCAGCGCGGAAGCCGGCGAGTTCGTCGCGACCTTCAGCGACTTGCCGTCGGCGTTCAGGACTGCGATCTTGCCGGCCGCCGGGCTCTTGTCGGCGTTCGCGTAGTACGGTGCGCACGCGCAGATCAGGTACTGGTGGTTCAGGAACGAACCGCCGAACGCGCCCATGAAGAAGTTGTCCGCGAGCACGTACTGCTGCGCGATCTTCCACAGCGGCAGCTTCGCCGGATCGGCCGTGTAGTGGCCCATCGTCAGGCCGCCCGCGTCGGTCCATGCGGCGTACATGTCGTTCTTGCCGCCGTTGATCTGCATCTGGTCCTGGTAGAAGCGGTGCACGATGTCGCGCGTCGCGATGCTCATCGACTGGTTGAAGCCTTTCGGATCGTCGATCGCGAACGGCGTGTTCGGCAGGTTCGCCGTCATCGCCTCGGTCACCGCCGGCGTGATGCCGGTCGCGGTCAGGCCGCCCCAGATCTTCGGCAGCGTCGCCATCGTCGAGCCGTCGCGATCCTTCTGCACCGAGTTCGCGGCCGTCGCGTTCTGCAGACCGTTCGCGCCCGGGAAGTTGCCGTACAGGTTGTCGAAGCTGCGGTTTTCCGCGTAGATCACGACGACGTTCTTGACGGCCGACAGGCCCTGCTGCGTGACGTCGTCGCCGCCGCAGGCGGTCAGGCTGAGCGCGGCCGCAAGGGCGATCGGCGTGTAACGAATCCAGGCGTGCTTCTTCATGCGATGTTCTCTCTCATTCGTCGTTGGTCGCGTGTGGGAACCGGGTGGCGGGAGGGCCGACGCACGAACCTCGCGGTACCGCCCGGCTGCGCGCATTATCTGGAACCGATTTGACAGCCGGGTGTAGGGCCGCTTTCAATTGACTGTCGGTCGAACGTCATTCAACGGTCACGGAACTGACATAAGCTCCGGCCGATTGCCCACCGCTACTAGAACAACGACGATGCACACCCTTTTGAAATCCTTCGCGTCCGCGCGATCGCTGATTCCCGCCGCGGCGACGCTCGCGATGGTCGGCGCGCTCGCGGCGCTCGCCGGTTGCGATGCGCAGCCCGGCACGACGGCGTCGGCCGCGTCCGTCGTACCGGCGGCCCAGGCCGCACCGGCCGCCCCGGCGGTCGCGCCGGCCAGCCAGCCGCAGACGCGCGCGCAGGTGTTCGAGGGCGTGAAGCAGATGACGGCACTCGGCAAGCAGCTGTTCTTCGATCCGTCGCTGTCCGGGTCCGGCAAGCTCGCTTGCGCGTCGTGCCATAGCGCCGAGCATGCGTTCGGGCCGCCGAACGCGCTGTCGGTGCAGCTGGGCGGCGACGACATGCACCGTACCGGCTTTCGCGCGGTACCGTCGCTGAAGTACCTGCGCGGCATCCCGCCGTTCAGCGAGCACTTCCACGATTCGCCGGACGAAGGTGACGAAAGCATCGACGCGGGTCCGACCGGCGGGCTGACGTGGGACGGTCGCGTCGATACGCGCGATGCGCAGGCGCGCATTCCGCTCACGTCGCCGTTCGAGATGAGCAGCTCGCCCGCAAGGGTCGCGAAGGCGGTTCGCGCCGCACCGTATGTCGACGCGTTCCGCAAGGCGTTCGGCGACCCGGTGCTCGGCGACGACC
The DNA here is from genome assembly GCF_902830285.1 of Burkholderia sp. BCC0419. Taxonomy (NCBI): domain Bacteria; kingdom Pseudomonadati; phylum Pseudomonadota; class Betaproteobacteria; order Burkholderiales; family Burkholderiaceae; genus Burkholderia; species Burkholderia sp. BCC0419. Next base: position 2,081,719 of record NZ_CADESR010000001.1, on the reverse strand, counting down.
AGGCGACGTTCAATGCGGTGCTGCGCGCGCTCGACGCATTCCAGCAGCAGCCGGCGCTGTTCGATCCGTACACGAGCAAGTACGACGCGTATCTGGCCGGCCACGCGCAGCTCACGCCCGCGGAGTTGCACGGGCTGCAGTTGTTCAACGACGAGAAGAAGGGCAACTGCGCGAGCTGCCACATCAGCCAGCGCACGCTCGAAGGCGGCCCGCCGCAGTTCAGCGATTTCGGGCTGATCGCGGTCGCGGTGCCGCGCAACCGCGCGCTGCCCGTCAATCGCGACCCGCGCTTTTACGATCTCGGCGCATGCGGCCCCGAGCGCACCGACCTGAAGGGGCGCGACGAATTCTGCGGGCTGTTCCGCACGCCGTCGCTGCGCAACGTCGCGCTGCGCAAGACGTTCTTCCACAACGGCGTGTATCACTCGCTCGAGGACGTGATGCGCTTCTACGTCGAGCGCGACATCCATCCGGAGAAGTTCTACCCGGTCGTGCACGGCAAGGTGCAGATCTACGACGATTTGCCGAAGCGCTACTGGCCGAACATCAACCGCGAGCCGCCGTTCGACCGCAAGCGCGGCGACGCGCCGGCGCTGAACGCGGCCGAGATCAAGGACGTGATCGCGTTCCTCGGCACGCTGACTGACGGATATCAACCGGCGGCCAGGTCGGCCACGTCGGCCGCGCGCTAGAAGACGTTCCTTGCGGCACGCATGCTATGCTCGCTCGCTGACGGGCGTGGCGCGTGCCGGAGCGCCGGCCGCCGGTTCGCCGGCATGCGCCGCGCCGTTCGATCGAACATCCAAGGAGAAAAACATGTCGATGCGTGCATCCCTTTCCATCGTCACGCGTGTGCTGGCCGGCGCCGCGTGCGCAGCCGCGATGCTGCCCGCCCATGCACAGAACAACCTGAACTTCCTGAACGACACGCCGATCAGCTATTTCAGCAAGACCGATCGCGCGTCGCTCTCCAAGGCGGTCGTGCAGGCGCGCGACGAAGGCAAGGACGGCGAAACCACGACGTGGCAGAGCAGCGGCCGCGGCACGCAGATCGACGCGAAGCTCACGCCGAGCACGACCGAGACCGACGGCAAGACCTGCCGCGAAGTCGCGACCGAAATCACCGCGAAGGGTCAGACGATGACGCTCAAGCCCGTCTACTGCAAGACGGCCGCGGGCAAGTGGCAACTGCAGAAGCGCTGAGCACGCGCGTGATGAAGCGGGGCGGCGCGCCGCGCACGGTGTCGTGCGGCGTCGTGATCCTCGATGCGGCCGGCCGCGTGTTCCTCGCGCACGCGACGGACACCACGCACTGGGATATCCCGAAGGGGCAGGGCGAACCGGGCGAGACGCCGGCCGACGCCGCGCTGCGCGAACTGCTGGAAGAAACCGGCATCGAGTTCGCGCCGGCACGGTTGCTCGATCTCGGCCGCTTCGCGTACCGGCACGACAAGGACCTGCACCTGTTCGCGGTGCAGGTGGCCGAAGGCGAGATCGATCCCGCGCACTGCACGTGTACGTCGCTGTTTCCGAGCCGTCGCGACGGTTCGATGATTCCCGAGATGGATGCGTACCGCTGGACCGTGCCGGCCGACATCGACACCTATGCGAGCCGCAGTCTCGCGCGGCTGTTTCGCACGAAGCTGTCGCTGGTGGAGCTGCATCGGCGGTTGTCGGGCGCGTGAACAGGTGCCGCGGCTTCCGCTGTCGCCTGCCGTTCTTCGGCGCGCGCCCATGAAAAAACCGGCCCTGGAGCCGGTTTTTTCAATGGTCAGGCAGCGGCGGCTTGCTTGCGACGCCGCACGCTACCCGCGCGGAGCAGGCCGTCAGGCCGGCTTGCCCCAGCTGTCGCGCAGCCCGACGATCCGGTTGAACACCGGCTTGCCCGGCTTCGAATCGACACGGTCTGCAACAAAGTAGCCGTGGCGCTCGAACTGCAGGCGCGTTTCCGGCGCGACGTCGCCGTTGCCCGGCTCGACGTACGCCTGCACGATCTTCTTCGAATCGGGGTTCAGCGCTTCGAGGAAGTTCGCGCCGCCCGCGTCCGGGTGCGGCTCCTTGAACAGGCGATCGTAGATCCGCACTTCGGCCGGCTGCGCGTGCTTCGCGCTGACCCAGTGGATGTTGCCCTTGACCTTGTACGTGTTCGCGCCTTCGGTGCCCGACTTGCTGTCCGGGAAGTAGTTGCAGTGCACGGCCGTCACGTTGCCGTCGGCGTCCTTGTCGAAGCCCGTGCATTCGATCACGTAGCCGTAGCGCAGGCGCACCTTGTTGCCCGGGAACAGGCGGAAATAGCCCTTCGGCGGATTCTCGACGAAATCCTCGCGCTCGATCCACAGTTCGCGCGAGATCGGGAACGTGCGCACGCCGCGGTCCGGATGGTGCGGATGCACGGGCGCCGTGCAGGCTTCCTCGAGGTCTTCCGGATAGTTGTCGATCACGAGCTTCAGCGGATCGAGCACCGCGACCGTACGCGCGGCCTTGTCGTCGAGGTCGTCGCGCAGTGCGCCTTCGAAGATGCTCATGTCGATCCACGAATCGATCTTCGTCACGCCGATCCGCTCGCAGAACAGGTGGATGCTTTCCGGCGTGAAGCCGCGGCGGCGCACGCCGACGATCGTCGGCATCCGCGGGTCGTCCCAGCCGTCGACGTGGCCTTCGGTGACGAGTTGCAGCAGCTTGCGCTTGCTGGTGATCGCGTACGTGAGGTTCAGCCGCGAGAATTCGATCTGTTGCGGCAGCGGACGCGCGAACACGCCGGCTTCCGCGAGTTCGTTCAGCACCCAGTCGTACAGCGGGCGGTGATCCTCGAACTCGAGCGTGCACAGCGAATGCGTGATGCCTTCGAGCGCATCCGAGATGCAGTGCGTGTAGTCGTACATCGGATACACGCACCATGCGTCGCCGGTGCGGTAGTGGTGCGCGTAGCGGATCCGGTAGATCACCGGGTCGCGCATGTTCATGTTCGGCGAAGCCATGTCGATCTTCGCGCGCAGCACGTGTTCGCCTTCCTTGAACTCGCCGGCCTTCATGCGGCGGAACAGGTCGAGGTTTTCCTCGGGCGAGCGGTCGCGGAACGGCGACGGCTTGCCGCCTTCGGTCAGCGAGCCGCGGCTCGCGCGCATTTCGTCGGCGCTCTGGCTGTCGACGTACGCCTTGCCGCGCTGGATCAGCAGCTCGGCGAATTCGTACAGCTTGTCGTAGTAATCGCTCGCGAAATACTGATGATCGACCGCGTCCTTGCGCCAGTCGAAGCCGAGCCAGCGCACCGCGTCGACGATCGAGTCGACGTATTCGACGCTTTCCTTTTCCGGGTTCGTGTCGTCGAAGCGCAGGTGGCACACGCCGCCGTAGTCGCGCGCGACGCTGAAGTTCAGGCAGATGCTCTTCGCGTGGCCGATGTGCAGATAGCCGTTCGGCTCGGGCGGGAAGCGCGTCTCGACGCGCCCGCCCCATTTGCCGGTGCGGTTGTCGTCGTCGATGATGTTGCGGATGAAATTGGAAGCCGCGGGGGCGTCGTTGCGTTCGGTGCTCATGCGGTTGGCGTCAGGGTTGTGTCGGCGCGTCGCGCCGGTTTAATCCTGTAATTCTACCTGACCGGGGTCCGTCCCGCGCGGCCTGCCCGTCGGGCGCGGTCCGTTCGCGATGCGTACCGCAATATATCGAGTGTGTGTCGGCTGTAACACGACGTAAATCGGATTGCCGGCGCCGTTCGGCTTTTCCTATGATGGCTTCACCGATTCAATGCCGCCATTCGCAATTTTTGCGTGGCGGGAGGAAGCCAATAATCATGATGAAGAAGACCACTTTTCTCGTTCGTACCGCGGTGATCGTCGCGGCCCTGTCGCAACTCGGCGCATGCGCGATGACGCATACGCAGCGCAATGCCGGTATCGGCGCGGCTGCGGGCGGCGCGCTCGGCTACCTGATCACGGGCGGCCCGGTCGGCACGGTGGCCGGCGCGGCGGCAGGCGGCCTGGTCGGCGCCGGCGTGCGCTGATTCACGCCGGCGCGTGCGGGCCTCGGTGCCCGCGCGATCGCCGGCCGGGCGTGATGCCGTTGCGTACGCGTAACGGCCCGCCCGCACACCCCTTCCGTTTTTCGACAGGCAACATCAGGGAGGAACGGGTGTGCGACACTTCGTCGACGCCACATAACGACTTCATTCGTCGACGAATCCTTTCATGAGCGACCCCCTCGTATTTGTGCTGCCGGGCTACGGCAACTCCGGTCCGTTCCACTGGCAGAGCCGCTGGGAGCGCGCCGATGCGCGCTTCTCGCGGGTCGCGATGCCCGACTGGAGCCGCGCGTTTCGCAACGGCTGGTGTCTCGCGCTCGACCGAGCGGTCGAAGCCGCGCGCGGGCCGGTGCTGATCGCCGGCCACAGCCTCGGCACGCTGACCGCCGCATGGTGGGCGACCCGCTATGCGCGGCCGGCCGCGCTCGCGAAAGTGCGCGGCGCGCTGCTGGTTGCGCTGCCTGATCCGGCCGGGCCGGCGTTTCCGGCCGACGCGCACGGCTTCGGCCCGGTGCCGCACGAGCGGTTGCCGTTTCCGACCTGCGTCGTCGCGAGCAGCGACGATCCGTACGGTTCGCTCGCGTTCGCACGCGGCTGCGCGAACGCGTGGGGCAGCACGTTCCATGACCTCGGCCCGCGCGGCCACATCAACGCGGACAGCGGGCTCGGCGACTGGCCGCAAGCGCGCGGCTGGCTCGATGGGCTGGCGGTCGCAGGTTGACCGTGTCGTGCAGGACCGTCAGATCGTCTGCTTCGCCTTCAACGCCGCGATCCGTTCGTCGTTGTAGCCGAGCAGCGGCGGAGCCGTGCGCATCGGAAGGCCCCGAAGCACGTCGCACCATCCGGGCTCATCGCTTGGTGGGCGTGCGCGGCGGCAGGCCATCTGCCGTTGGATAGCGCTCCGAATTTCTGACGTGTCCCATATCGCTTGAAGTTGGTAGTAGGTAGTCTGGCGGGCAATTCGAACAGACGGAAAGCCTCCATGCCAGTCCAGCCCGCACGATCCGACCGCACCAAAGAAAAGAACGGAGCCGCGACGAAACGGATTCAGGTTGATCTGTCACGGCAATGCGTGGAAGCGTACGAGGGGCGCGTTTGCGTGCTCCGCTTCGACTGCGTGACAGGCGACCGTGAGCACCCGACCGATCGGGGCACGTTCAGAATCCTCCGCAAGCATCACCCTTATCGCAGTCGCATGTATAACGTGCAGATGGACTATGCAATGTTCTTCACCACGGATGGCAAGGCTTTTCATCAATACCACGGACCGATGCCGCTCGGCGTCGTGCGGCTGGCTCGCAATTCGGTGAGTGACCGGTTCGGCTCGCATGGATGTGTGCGGCTGAGCGAAGCCGATGCGCGGCAACTGTACGAATGGACGCCGGTCGGAACCATGGTGCAGGTGTCATGACGCGCGCGGCAACAGGCTGGGTCGTACGCGCGGCTGGCGTGGTGTTCGTCGCCGTGCTCGTCGGATTGGCTTGGCGAAGCATGGTCGGAAGCGCCGGCAGTCCCGCGCTGATCGTGCCGGGTACCGAAATACTCAGCGTGCAGCCGGATGAGCTGATGTCGTTTGTCTACACCGCGGAGACGCTGAGCGTGAACGCGCATCGCGTGCAGCCGGCGGCGCCGTTCTCCGTGCGCGTCACGTTTGCCGATGGCCGTGCTTCCCGGCAGTGTGTCGCGCCACCTGGGCTGGCCGACCGGCTCGCGCCGCTCACCACGCTGATCGCGCGCGGTAGCGTGTCCGGCGCCGAGCTCGCGACGGCGTTCCCGGCGCCGCTCGGCACGCTGGAAATGCGTGATCGTATCGCCTCCGAACCGCTTCCGACATTGGTATTCAGGGGGGCGGCCGATACGGATACGGTGGCAGTCGCCGGCCTGCCGGGCGCGGGTGGTCGCGCAATCGTCGTCGATCCGGCCGCGCGTGCCGCGCTCGCACTGCTTGCGGGCGGTTGCGACACGCTTGCGCAGCGCTGACCCCCGATATACCCGGCCGACGCTGCTTACGTGGGCAGTCGGGCCGGGTGTCACGCGCGCTCAAATCGCCTGTTTCGCCTTCAACGCCGCGATCCGCTCGTCGTCGTAGCCGAGCATGTCGCGCAGCACGTCTTCCGTCTGCGCGCCGAGCAGCGGCGGGGCCGTGCGCGCGTCGGGCGGCGTCGCGCTCATCCGGATCGGGTTGCGCACGAGCTTCACGTCCGCGCCGCACGGATGCGGCAGCGATACCTGCATTCCGCGCGCGACCACCTGCTCGTTGTCGAACACCTCGTCGAGATCGTTGATCGGCCCGCACGGCACGCCGGCCGCTTCGAGCGCGCCGATCCAGTCGGCCTTCTCGCGCGCCTTCACCATCTCCGCGAGGATCGGCACCAGCGTGTCGCGGTGACGCACGCGCGACGGGTTCGTCGCGAAGCGCTCGTCGTCGGCCAGCTCGGGCCGCCCGCCGGCCTCGACGAACTTGCGGAACTGCCCGTCGTTGCCGACCGCGACGATGATCCAGCCGTCGCTCGTCTGGAACGTCTGGTACGGCACGATGTTCGGATGCGCGTTGCCCCAGCGCACCGGCGGCTTGCCGCTCGCGAGGAAGTTGGTGTTCATGTTCGCGAGCAGCGCGACCTGCACGTCGAGCAGCGCCATGTCGATGTACTGGCCTTCGCCCGTGCGGTCGCGGTGCGCGAGCGCGGCGAGCACGGCGATCGTCGAATAGAGGCCGGTCGCGAGATCGGCGATCGCGACGCCGGCCTTCTGCGGGCCGCCGCCCGGCTCGCCGTCGCGTTCGCCGGTGATGCTCATGAAGCCGCCGGTCCCCTGGACGATGAAGTCGTAGCCCGCGCGATGCGCGTACGGGCCGGTCTGGCCGAAGCCGGTGACCGAGCAGTAGACGAGATCGGGCTTCACCGCGCGCAGCGAGTCGTAATCGAGCCCGTATTTCTTCAACTGGCCGACCTTGTAGTTCTCGAGCACGACGTCGCTCTGCGCGGCGAGCTCGCGCACGATCTGCTGCCCCTCCGGCGTCGCGATGTCGATCGTCACCGAGCGCTTGTTGCGGTTCGCCGCGAGGTAGTACGCGGCTTCGGCGGTATCCGCGCCGTCCGCGTCCTTCAGGTACGGCGGCCCCCAGTGGCGCGTGTCGTCGCCGGCGCCGGGGCGCTCGACCTTGATCACGTCCGCGCCGAAATCGGCAAGGGTCTGCGCGCACCACGGGCCCGCGAGCACGCGGGTGAGGTCCAGCACGCGGATATGGCTCAGGGCACCCATCGTCGAATCGTCTCCTTTCATGGCTGGCCTGCCTTGGCCGGCACGGCCGATTGGCATGCCGAGCATCTTAAGGCGAATCGGCCGCGCGGGTGGCCCAGGCCGGTCGCCAACGCCGGCCGCCCACGCCGGTCGCCCACGCCGGTCGCCCGGCGCAGCGGGCCGCTGCCGCTTGGGCGGACGGCCTGTATCGTATAATCGATCGTTTCCGAATCCATGCCGCCGCGCGCCCCGCCTGGGGCGCCGGCGTTTGAAGCCGTCTTTGCCAGACTGTCCCCGCACGCCATGAAAGCTGCCGAAATCCGCGAGAAATTCCTCAAATTCTTCGAATCGAAGGGCCACACGATTGTCCGCTCGTCGAGCCTCGTGCCCGGTAACGACCCCACGCTGATGTTCACGAACTCGGGCATGGTCCAGTTCAAGGACGTCTTCCTCGGCACGGACCCGCGCCCGTACTCGCGCGCCACCACGGCGCAGCGCAGCGTGCGCGCGGGCGGCAAGCACAACGACCTCGAGAACGTCGGCTACACGGCGCGCCACCACACGTTCTTCGAGATGCTCGGCAACTTCTCGTTCGGCGACTACTTCAAGCACGACGCGATCAAGTTCGCGTGGGAGCTGCTGACCACGGTCTACCAGCTGCCGAAGGACAAGCTGTGGGTGACCGTCTACCAGGAAGACGACGAGGCGTACGACATCTGGGCGAAGGAAGTCGGCGTGCCGACCGAGCGGATCATCCGGATCGGCGACAACAAGGGCGCGCGCTACGCGTCGGACAACTTCTGGACGATGGGCGACACCGGCCCGTGCGGCCCGTGTACCGAAATCTTCTACGACCACGGCCCGGACGTATGGGGCGGCCCGCCGGGGTCGCCTGAAGAAGACGGCGACCGCTACATCGAGATCTGGAACCTCGTGTTCATGCAGTTCAACCGCGACGCGCAGGGCAACATGACGCGCCTGCCGAAGCAGTCGGTCGACACCGGCATGGGCCTCGAGCGTCTCGCCGCGGTGCTGCAGCACGTGCACAGCAACTACGAGATCGACCTGTTCCAGAACCTGATCAAGGCCGCCGCACGCGTGACCGACATCAGCGACCTCACGAACAACTCGCTGAAGGTGATCGCCGATCACATTCGCGCGTGCTCGTTCCTGATCGTCGACGGCGTGATCCCCGGCAACGAAGGCCGCGGCTACGTGCTGCGCCGGATCGTGCGCCGCGCGATCCGCCACGGCTACAAGCTGGGCCGCAAGGGTGCGTTCTTCCACAAGCTGGTGGCCGACCTCGTCGCCGAGATGGGCACGGCCTATCCGGAGCTGAAGGAAGCCGAACAGCGCGTGACCGACGTGCTGCGCCAGGAAGAGGAGCGCTTCTTCGAAACCATCGAGCACGGCATGTCGATCCTCGAGGCCGCGCTGGCCGACGTCGAAGCGAAGGGCGGCAAGGTGCTCGACGGCGAGCTCGCGTTCAAGCTGCACGACACGTACGGCTTCCCGCTGGACCTGACGGCCGACGTGTGCCGCGAGCGCGGGATGACGGTCGACGAGCCGGCATTCGACGACGCGATGGCGCGTCAGCGCGAGCAGGCGCGCGCGGCCGGCAAGTTCAAGGCCACGCAGGGCCTCGAATACTCGGGCGCGAAGACCACGTTCCACGGTTACGAGGAAATCGCGTTCGACGACGCGAAGGTCGTCGCGCTGTATGTCGACGGTTCGGCCGTCAACGAAGTGAAGGCCGGCCAGGATGCGGTCGTCGTGCTCGACCACACGCCGTTCTACGCGGAATCGGGCGGCCAGGTCGGCGACCAGGGCGTGCTCGCGAACGCCGCGACGCGCTTCGCGGTGGCCGACACGCTGAAGGTGCAGGCCGACGTGGTCGGTCATCACGGCACGCTGGAGCAGGGCACGCTGAAGGTGGGCGACGTGCTGCGCGCGGAAATCGACGCGCATCGCCGCGCCCGCACGCAGCGCAACCACTCGGCCACCCACCTGATGCACAAGGCGCTGCGCGAAGTGCTCGGCGCGCACGTGCAGCAGAAGGGTTCGCTCGTCGACGCGGAAAAGACCCGTTTCGACTTCGCGCACAACGCGCCGATGACCGACGACGAAATCCGTCGCGTCGAGCAGATCGTCAACAACGAAATCCTGGCCAACGCGCCGGGCATCGTGCGCGTGATGCCGTACGACGAAGCGGTGAAGGGCGGCGCGATGGCGCTGTTCGGCGAGAAGTACGGCGATGAAGTGCGCGTGCTCGATCTCGGCTTCTCGCGCGAACTGTGCGGCGGCACGCACGTGCACCGCACCGGCGACATCGGCCTGTTCAAGATCGTCGTCGAAGGCGGCGTCGCGGCCGGCATCCGCCGCGTCGAGGCGATCACCGGCGACAACGCGGTGCGTTACGTGCAGGAGCTCGACGCGCGCGTGAACGAAGCCGCGGCCGCGCTGAAGGCGCAGCCGTCGGAACTCACGCAGCGCATCGCGCAGGTGCAGGAGCAGGTGAAGTCGCTCGAGAAGGAGCTGGGCGCGCTGAAGTCGAAGCTCGCGTCGAGCCAGGGCGACGAGCTCGCGCAGCAGGCCGTCGAAATCGGCGGCGTGTACGTGCTGGCCGCGACGCTCGACGGCGCCGACGCGAAGACGCTGCGCGAAACGGTCGACAAGCTGAAGGACAAGCTGAAGAGCGCGGCGATCGTGCTGGCGGCCGTCGAAGGCGGCAAGGTCAGCCTGATCGCGGGCGTTACGCCGGATGCGAGCAAGAAGGTCAAGGCCGGCGAGCTCGTGAACTTCGTCGCGCAGCAGGTTGGCGGCAAGGGCGGCGGCCGTCCGGACATGGCGCAGGCTGGCGGCACCGAGCCGGCGAACCTGCCGGGCGCGCTGGCCGGCGTGAAGGGCTGGGTCGAAGAACGGCTCTGATCGTTGCACGACCGATGCGATGCCGCCGCACTGACGGCATCGCGTGAATCGAAAAACGACCCGATCGGCAGGTGCCGGTCGGGTCGTTTTGTTTGTGCAGGTTGTGCGCGTCGATCGCCGCGGCGACACGCGAACCCGGGTCAGGCCGGCACGGACACGGTCGGCTTCGCCACGTCGCCCGGCTGCCGCGCGGCGTCGGTGAGCGCATCGCGCAGCGCGGCGAGCGCCGCCGACGCATAACCCCGCCGCCACGCAAGCAGCGTGTCGATGCCTTCGAGTTCGGGAATCGCGTGCGCGGCGATGTTGCCGGTCTCGGGCTGCAGATCGAGCACCGAACGCGGCGCGACCGCGACGCCCGCGCCGGCCGCGACACACGCGACGATCGCGTGATACGAGCCGAGTTCGAGCACGCGCGCCGGCTTCACGCCGTGCGCCGCATACCACTGCTCGACGTACTTGCGATACGCGCAGCCGCGCTCGAACGCGATCAGCGTCGGCAGGATCACGTCGCGCGGCGTGCGCACCGGCGGATGGCCGCGCGGGGTGAGCAGCACGAGATCCTCGCGGAAAATCGGCACCGTCTCGAACGTGTCGGGCAGCGTGTCCGGCTCGGGCGGGCGCGCGAACAGCGCGGCGTCGATCTCGAAGTCGCGCACGCGGTCGATCAGACAGCCCGTCGTGCCCGTCAGCAGTTCGAGCGACACATCGGGCCACGCATGGTGGTAGCGCGCGAGGAGGGTCGGCAGCCGGCTCGCGGCCGTGCTTTCCATCGTGCCGAGCCGCAGCCGCCCGCGCGGCGTGTCTTCGCGCACCGCGTCGCGCGCCTCGTCGGCGAGCGCGAGCAGGCGCTCCGCATACGGCAGCAGCGTATGCCCGGCCGGCGTCAGCACGAGCCGGCGGCCGTCGCGCACGAACAGCGCCGCGCCGAGTTCCTCCTCCAGCTGCTTGATGCGCGTCGTGACGTTCGACTGCACGCGATTGAGCTTGGCCGCCGCGCGCGTCACGCCGTTCTCGCGCACGACCGCCCGGAAGATCGCCAGCGCCGCCAGGTCCATGATTCTCTCCAGGGGATGGGTCGATTCTCAATTATTCATTTTTCGAGAATGGTTGGTCAAGCTAGGATGGACCCATTCCGATTTCCGATCCGGCCGGCGCGCGACGCGCCGGCCCATGCCGCCATGTCCCGCTTCGATGCTCCGACCGCCGCCGCCCGCGTGCTTTCGTCCGACCAGGCCGACCGCCGTGCCCGCGCGGCCGCGCTGGCCTGCATGGTCGGCCTGGCCGTCGTGCTCGGCGTCGGCCGTTTCGCGTTCACGCCGCTGTTGCCGCTGATGCTTGCGGACGGCTCGATCGGCCTGAAAGGCGGCGGCTGGCTCGCGTCGGCGAACTATGCGGGCTACTTCGTCGGCGCGGTCAGTTGCGCGGCGCTGCGCGTCTCGCCGGCGCGGATGGTGCGCTTCGGGCTCGTCGCGACCGTGCTGCTGACCGCCGCGATGGGCGTCGGTCACGTGCTGCCGGTGTGGCTCGTCGTGCGTTTCGTCGCGGGCGTCGTCAGCGCGTGGACGTTCGTGTTCATGTCGCAATGGGGGTTGCGACGCCTGGCCGAGCTGCATGCGCCCGAATGGAGCGGGGTGATCTATGCGGGGCCGGGCGTCGGCATCGTGGTGACGGGGCTGATCGGCAGTGCGCTGGCCGGCCAGCGTGCGGCGGTGGGCTGGCAGGGTTTCGCGGCATTGTCGGCCGTGCTGTCGGTCGCGATCTGGCGCACGTTCGGTGCGGCGCCGACTTCGGCGCACGCGCAGGCAGCGCCGCCGGCCGCCGCGCCGCATGCGGCCACCGTCGCGCCCGCCACCCCGGCGGCGCGGGCCGGCACGCGAAGCCATCGCGCGGACGCCGCGTGGCTCGTCGTGCTGTACGGCGCACCGGGCTTCGGCTACATCATCACCGCGACGTTCCTGCCGGTGATCGCGCGCGCCGCGCTGCCGGCCGCCTCACCATGGCCCGACCTGTTCTGGCCGATGTTCGGCGCGGCGCTGATCGTCGGCGCGATCACCGCCGCGCGGCTGCCCGGGCACTGGGACAACCGGCTGCTGCTGGCGGCCGGCTGCGCGACGCAGGCGCTCGGCATCGCGGCCGGGATCGTGTGGCCGAACGCGGCCGGTTTCTCGATCGGCAGCGCGCTGCTCGGCCTGCCGTTCACCGCGATCACGCTGTTCGCGATGCGCGAGGCGCGGCGCCTGCACGGCGAGCGCGCGGCCGGGCTGATGGGCTATGCGACCGCATCGTACGGCGTCGGGCAGATCCTCGGGCCGCTCGTCGCGGCGCCGCTGGCCGCGCGCTTCGGGTCGTTTACACCCGCGCTGTGGGTCGCGGTGGCCGCGCTGCTGATCGGCGCCGCCGGCTTTGCGGCGACCGTCGCACGCGGGCGCGGGTCGCCCTGACGCCGGTGGGGCCGGATCGTCTCGGGCGCGGCCAAACTCGCTAGAATGAAGCCTTTCCCGCGCCGAGCGGGTGCGCGGGCAGCCGGCAGACGGCCGTCCGGCGCTCGCCAGATCTCCATCGATGACCATCGCCGACTACCGCTTTTGCCCGCGCTGCGCGAGCCCGCTGACCGAGCGTGCCGATCCCGACCATGAGGGCGGCCGCATCCGCCAGGCCTGCCCCGACGATGCCTGCGGCTACGTGCACTGGAACAACCCGCTGCCCGTCGTTGCCGCGATCGTCGAACTCGACGGCAAGATCCTGCTGGCGCGCAACGCGGCGTGGCCCGAAGGGATGTTCGCGCTGATCACCGGTTTCCTCGAAAACGGCGAGACGCCCGAGGACGGCATCGCGCGCGAGGTGTTCGAGGAAACCGCGCTGAAGGCCGAGCACGTATCGCTCGTCGGCGTGTACGAATTCATGCGCAAGAACGAGCTGATCATCGCGTACCACGTGCGCGCGTCGGGCACGGTGTCGCTGTCGCCGGAACTGCTCGAATACAAGCTCGTCGATCCGCCGCTGCTGCGCCCGTGGCGCGCCGGCACGGGCATCGCGCTCGCCGACTGGATGCGCGCGCGCGGCCTCGATTTCGAATTCGTCGATCGGCCGGGGCAGTGACGGGCCGGCCTGCCCGCAGGGTGTCATCCGCCGTGGCGCGCGCGATCGCGGCGCTGCGCTGCGTTTTTTACCGGCGCGCCGCGTTCTCCGGTCGCCGCGCGTCCTCCTCATCGTCCACATCGTTTCCATCGCACTGACCGCCATCGCCATGTCCGACAAGCCGCAGCCGCGTCCGCGCGACGCCTATCGCCACTTCCTGCCGATCACGACCCGCTGGATGGACAACGACGTCTACGGGCACGTGAACAACGTCGTCTACTACAGCTACTTCGACACCGTCGTGAACGAGTACCTGATCCGCGCGGGCGTGCTCGACGTCGAGCACGGGCAGACGATCGGGCTGGTCGTCGAGACGCAGTGCAACTACTTCGCGCCGCTCGTGTTTCCGCAATCGGTCGACGCGGGCCTGCGCGTCGTGAAGCTCGGCGCGTCGAGCGTGCGCTACGAAGTCGGGCTGTTCGCACAAGGCGATGCGTCGCCCGCCGCGCAGGGGCATTTCGTGCACGTGTACGTCGATCGCGGCACGCGCCGCCCGGTGCCGCTGCCCGACGCGCTGCGCGCCGCGCTCGAACCGCTCGCTGCCTGACGCGACGCGGTGCACGCGTTCGCGCTCCAGGCCTTCAACGGCCTCAGCTACGGCTTGCTGCTGTTCATGCTGTCGGCCGGCCTCACGCTGATCTTCAGCGTGCAGGGCGTGCTCAACTTCGCGCATGCGAGCTTCTACATGCTCGGTGCGTACGTCGGCTACAGCATCGCGGCCTGGGCGGGCTTCTGGCCCGCGCTCGTGCTCGCGCCGCTCGCGGTCGGGCTGCTCGGCGCCGGCTGCGAACGCATGTTGCTGCGCCGCGTGCAGGCGCGCGGCCATACGAGCGAGCTGCTGCTGACCTTCGGGCTCGCGTACCTGATCGGCGAGGGCGCGAAACTCGTGTGGGGCCTCGCGCCGCTGCCGGCGCCCGTGCCGCCGCTGTTCGACGGCGCGCCGGTGACCGTGTTCGGTCTCGCTTTGCCGCGTTACCGGCTGTTCATGATGGCGATGTCCGCGACGATGCTGGTCGCGCTCGGCGGGCTGCTGCGTGCATCGCGCATCGGGCTCGTCGTGCGCGCGGCGCTCACGCATCGCGCGGCGGTCGAGGCGCTCGGCTACGACGTGCCGCGCGTGATGACGGCGCTGTTCGGCGCGGGCACCGCGCTCGCGGCGCTGGCCGGCGTGATCGGCGCGCCGCTCGCGGTGATCGAACCGGCGCTCGCCGAAACCGTCGGATCGGTCGTGTTCGCGGTCGTCGTGATCGGCGGCTTGGGCTCGCTCGGCGGCGCGTTCGTCGCGTCGCTCGCGGTTGGCTTCGCGCAGACCTTCGCGGCCGCGAGCGACACGTCGCTGCGCGACCTCGCGCAATGGACCGGCATCGCGCTGCCCGACAGCGTCGCCGCGGTGTCGATCGCACAACTGGCGCCGCTGGTGCCGTACCTGCTGCTCGTCGCGGTGCTGGTCGCGCGGCCGCGCGGGCTGTTCGGCGAGCGTGTCGATGCATAGCCGCGCACTGGCCGGATGCGTGCGCTGGGCGCTGTTCGCCGCGTGCGTCGCGCTGCCCGCGTGGCTGTGGCCGCATGGCGCGGTGCTCGGCTATCTCGCGCAGACGGCCGCGCTCGTCGTGCTCGCGCTGTCGTACAACCTGCAGCTCGGCACGACCGGGCTGCTGTCGTTCGGGCATGCGGCGTTCGCGGGCCTCGGCGCGTTCGCGGCCGCCCACTGGTTCAACCACGTCGGCGGCCCGCTGCCGCTGTTGCCGCTCGTCGGCGGCGCGGCCGGCGCGGGCTTCGGGTTCGTCGCCGGGCTGCTGGCGACGCGCCGTTCCGGCACCGCGTTCGCGATGATCACGCTCGGGCTCGGCGAATGCGTCGCGGCCGCCGCGTGGAGCGTGCCCGCATGGTTCGGCGGTATCGGCGGCGTGCCGATCGACCGTGCGGGCGGCGCGCCCTGGGGCAACGGGCATTTCGGCGCGCCGGCGCATGCGTATGCGCTGATCGCCGCGTGGTGCGTCGTGTCGGCGTGGGCGATGCATGCGCTGACGCGCACGCCGCTTGCGCGGCTCGCGAACGCGGTGCGCGACAACCCGGCGCGCGTCGCGGCGCTCGGCACCGATCCGCGCCGCGTGCGGCTCGCGATGGTCACCTGCGCATCGTTCTTCGCGGGTATCGCCGGCACGCTGACGCTGATCGACGTCGAGATCGCGACGCCCGACAGCGTATCGATGGCGCGCTCGGCGACCGTGCTGATCGCCGCGGTGATCGGCGGCACCGGCGCATTCTTCGGGCCCGCGGCCGGCGCGGCCGTGCTGACCGCGCTGAGTATCGTCGTCGCGGGCGCGTCGCGCGCGTGGGCGCTGTATCTCGGCGTGCTGTTCGTCGCGATCGTCGTGGCCGCGCCCGGCGGGATCGCGGGCATCGTACAGGCGCTCGCGCATGCGCTGCGGCGCGGCGCGCCGGCGACCGAGCGGTGGCGCCTGCTGTGCGCCATCGGTGCGTGCGCGTTCTGGAGCGTCGCGATCGTCTGCGCGGCCGAACTCGGCTATGCATGGCGCTTCGCGCAGGACGACGGCACGGGCCTCGCGTTCGGCACATGGGGCATCGATGCCGATACGCCGATCGGCTGGGCCGTCGCGGGTTCGGCGGCCGGCATTGGCACGCTGCTGTGGGGCTGGCGCGCGCGGCTCGGGCATGGCGCGGCGGCCGCCACGCAGGAGGACGCGCGATGAACGGCAACGCGATCGCGCTTCACGGCGTCGTGCAGCGCTTCGGCGCACAGACCGTGCTCGACGGTGTCGATCTGAGCATCGCGGCCGGCGAGCGCCACGCGCTGATCGGGCCGAACGGCGCGGGCAAGTCCACGCTGTTCGGCGTGATCGCCGGGGCGACGCGGCCGACGCGCGGGCGCATCGTGCTGCACGGCGTCGAGCTGCGCGGGCGCGGGCCGGTCGTCGCGAGCCGCCTCGGCATCGGCCGCAGTTTCCAGCAGACGAGCGCGTTCGCGCGCCTGAGCGTATTCGACAACCTGCGTTGCGCGGCGCTGCATGCGCCGGCCGAACGGCGGCGCTGGTGGAACCGGCTGCGCGAATCGGCGTCGGTCGATCTTGCGGCCGCGCGCGTGCTGCACGACATCGGCCTCGACGCGCGGCGCGACACGCCGGCCGCCGAGCTGAGCTATGCGGAGCAGCGCGCGCTCGATCTCGGGATCGCGCTCGCGAGCGGTGCGCGTACGCTGCTGCTCGACGAGCCGACGGCCGGCATGAGCCGCGCGCAGGCGGCGCGGATGATCGCGCTGATCCGAGCGACGACGCAGGGCCGCACCGTGCTGATGATCGAGCACGACATGGACGCGGTGTTCGGTTTCGCCGAACGCATCACGGTGCTCGTGCGCGGCGCGGTGGTCGCGACCGGCGCGCCCGACGCGATCCGCGCCGATCCGCGCGTGCGGGCCGCGTACCTGGGCGAGGGCGCGGCATGAGCGCCGTGCTCGACATTCGCGGGCTGCGCGCGTGGTACGGGTTGCAGCCCGTGCTCGACGGCGTCGATCTCGCGCTCGCGCCGGGCGAGACGCTCGCGCTGCTCGGCCGCAACGGCTCGGGGCGCTCGACGCTCGCGAAGGCCGTGATGGGGCTCGTACGCACGGCCGGCTCGGTGCGCATCGCCGGCGCCGAATGCGCGGGGGCGCGCACGTTCGAGACCGCGCGGCGCGGCGTCGCTTACGTGGCCGAAAGCCGCGACGTGTTCCCGCTGCTGACCGTGCGCGACAACCTGCGGCTCGGTTTGCGCGGCGCAAGCGGCGCAGCCGAACGCGCGGCGCTCGACCGCCTGTTCGAGCGTTTTCCGCTGCTGGCCGCGCGCGCGGACGTGAAAGCCGGGCGGCTGTCGGGCGGCGAGCAGCAGGTGCTCGCGCTGGTGCGCGCACTCGCCGGCCGCCCGCGCGTGCTGATCGTCGACGAACCGGCCGAAGGGCTCGCGCCGCTCGCGGTCGACGAAGTCGGCGCGTGCCTCGCCGCGCTGCAGGCCGACGGCGTTTCGATCGTGCTGATCGAGCAGCGGCTGCAGCTTGCGCCGCGGCTCGCGCGACGCGCGGCGGTCATGGGGCGGGGACGGATCGTCTACGACGGCGGGCTCGACGGGCTGGGCGGCGAGGTCGCCCACGCGTGGCTGAGCGCCGGCTGACGACGCCCGGTCGATTGTTCGGCAAACTCCGCCAGTCAATTCGCTTCGAGCCGCTTTATCGCTGCGGTGCCGCACACTACATTGCCAGTCAGGCCGGTCGCCATCGCAACACATCGATGCATCCGACGCATCACCGCATCGCTGCGGCAACCGGCGCCATCCATCGAACGTCTTCGGACTGAGGAATGAAACCATGAGCAAGCTGGCAGGCAAGGTAGCGATCGTCACGGGCGCATCGAAGGGCATCGGCGCGGCAATCGCGAAGGCACTGGCCGACGAAGGTGCATCGGTCGTCGTCAACTACGCGAGCAGCAAGGCGGGCGCGGATGCGGTCGTGAGCGCGATCACCGAAGCGGGCGGCCACGCGGTCGCGGTCGGCGGCGACGTGTCGAAGGCCGCCGATGCGCAGCGCATCGTCGATACCGCCATCGAAACGTATGGTCGTCTCGACGTGCTCGTCAACAACTCCGGCGTGTACGAATTCGCGCCGATCGAGGCGATCACCGAAGAGCACTACCGCCGGCAGTTCGACACGAACGTGTTCGGCGTATTGCTGACCACGCAGGCGGCGGTCAAGCATCTCGGCGAAGGCGCGAGCATCATCAACATCAGCTCGGTGGTGACCAGCGTCACGCCGCCGGCCAGCGCCGTATACAGCGGCACGAAGGGCGCGGTCGACGCGATCACCGGCGTGCTCGCGCTCGAACTCGGCCCGCGCAAGATCCGCGTGAACGCGATCAACCCGGGGATGGTCGTGACCGAAGGCACGCACAGCGCGGGCATCATCGGTTCCGATCTCGAAGCGCAGGTGCTCGGCCAGACGCCGCTCGGCCGCCTCGGCGAGCCGAACGACATCGCGTCGGTCGCCGTGTTCCTCGCATCGGACGATGCGCGCTGGCTGACCGGCGAGCACGTCGTCGTGAGCGGCGGGGTGCACTGACCGGATCGTGCCGCGCTGGCCGCGGCGGTAGCGAAATCCCCGCACGCTGCGTCGAATTTGCTTCGGCAGATCGGGCAGCGTGTCGTTTATTGCCACGCAGCCCTCGACATTTTCTGCACGAATGCGGCACTGACGCGATCCCTGTAGAGGCCACCCTCTGATCCCGTGCCGCGGCGCGGCATAAAACTGTCATGCCGCGCGCGCGGTGACGGTGCGCGCTGCGTGCCGCGCTGACTGAAGTCCTCCTCCCGAATCCTGCGCCTACGCCCGTCACGCAAGGCTGACGGGCGTATCCCGCGTTGCGCGGTCATGCCGGCGTACATCGCTCGCATGCGTCCCGCGCACACTCCCCATTCAAGTTGCGAATGTGTGCATCGCAACAATCCATTTCATCCGCGGCGATCGGAGCGGTAAGGTGAACGCACGTTCGATATTCGTCGACCGATGCACATCCATCACGCGAAGACGCCATGAAAACGACTCACGATCGATCCGGCCACACGGCCCGTGCGACCGCCGGCGGCGCGCCCGAAGGCGGTGGCGACCGACGCGACGCAGGTCTGCGCCTGCCGGCGAAGCTGGTGGGCCCGATCGTGCTCGGCACGCTGCTCAACGCGCTGAATTCGTCGATGATCGCGGTCGCACTCGTCAGCATCCAGCAGGCGTTCGCGCCGCCCGGCGCCGCGCACGCGCGCATCGATACGCTGTGGCTCGTGTCGGGGCTCTATCTCGCGACGGCCGCCGGCCAGCCGACGATGGGGCGGCTCGCCGATCGCTTCGGTGCGAAGCGCATCTTCTGCATCGGCCTCGCGATCGTGCTGGTCGCGTCGTCGCTCGCGCCGTTCGCGCCGACGCTCGGCTGGCTGGTCGCATCGCGCGTCGCGCTCGGCATCGGCACGTCCGCCGCCTATCCGGCCGGCATGGCGATGATCCGCGCGTGGTCGCAGCAGCACGCGAACGGCGCGACGCCGACGGGCGGGCTCGGCGCGATTTCGATCGCGGCGCAGGTGGCCGTCGCGTTCGGCCCGCCGCTCGGCGGCGCACTCGTGCAGTTCGCCGGCTGGCGCGCGATCTTCTGGATCAACGTGCCGATCGTGCTGGCCGCCTTCCTGTTCGCATGGCTGTGGATCCCGGCCGACCCGGCCTATCGCGGCGCGCAGGCGCGCAGCACGCGGCGCGCCACGCTGACGGAACTGGATCTGCCGGGCGTGGCGTTGTTCGTGCTGACGCTCGCGAGCCTGCTGCTGTTCCTGCAGTCGGTGTCGCGCGCACCCGACTGGCTGCTGCTGGCCGCGACGCTGGTGCTGGTGCCGCTGCTGATCGGCCGCGAGCGGCAGGCCGCGGCGCCGCTGATCGACATCCGGATGCTGGCCGACAACCGTCCGCTGCTCGGCACGTATCTGCGCTGCGTCGGCACCTATGCGGTGTTCTACGCGATCTTCTATGCGCTGCCGATGTGGCTGCAGGAGGCGAGGGGGCTATCGGCCGCCGACGCCGGCCTCGTGATGCTGCCGGTCGCCGGCATCGGCACCGTCACGACGATGCTCGCGACCCGCATCGTGCACCGCCACGGCGCGCGTCCGGTGCTGATCATCGGTTCCGCGCTGCTCTGCATCGGCAGCGTCGTGATGAGCCAGATGACGAGCAGCCTGCCGATCGCGGCAATCGTCCTGCTGTCCGTCGTGTTCGGTATTCCTAATGGTTTCAACAATCTCGGCAATCAGGCCACGCTCTACCAGAGCACGCCGCACGGCCGGATCGGTACGGCTTCCGGGCTGTACCGCACCGCGCAGTACGTCGGCGGCAGCCTGTCGTTCGCGCTCGTCGGTCTCGCGCTCGGCCATCCGGCGAGCGACCGCGGCTTGCGCGAGCTGGCCGTCGTCCTGGCGGTGATCAGCGTGCTGCTGTTGCTCAATGCGGTATCGAGCCGGCACCTCGACGCCGCCGTTTCTTCCGTTCCACAACAAAAGTGAGGGTGATACATGTCCATTCCGACGCTCAATCGCACCGCCGCACTCGTCGCCATCGATCTGCAGAACGGCATCGTGTCGCTGCCGGTCACGCCTTATACCGGCGCGCAGGTCGTCGCGAAGACGGTCGAACTGGCGGCGGTTTTCCGCGCGCGGGGGCTGCCCGTCATCTACGTGCACACGAGCTACCGGCCCGACGGCGGCGTGGCGCTGAAGGTGAAGACGGATGCGCCGTCGTCGCCGCCGAATCTCGATCCCGAATGGAGCGCGTTCGCGCCGGCGCTCGGCGTGTCGCCGTCCGACCTCGTCGTGACGAAGCATCAGTGGGGCGCGTTCACCGGCACCGACCTGGACGTGCAACTGCGTCGCCGCGGCATCACCGACATCGTGCTGACGGGAATCGCGACCAACATCGGCGTGGAATCGACGGCGCGCCAGGCATACGAAAACAACTACAACGTCGTCATCGTGAGCGACGCGGTCAGCACCTCGTCGGCCGATGCGCAGACGTTCGCGCTGACCCAGATCTTCCCGAAGCTCGGGCAGGTCGCCGCGGCGGCGGACGTGGAGGCGGCACTGGAGCAGACGCAGTCGCGCTGAAGCCGGCGATTCGTTCGGCGCGCTTTTTCAGATACCAGTCGTTTACCGAGGAATGACGATGATCAAGACCGATGCATGGGTTCTCTATGCGGGACCGGAGCCGACCCGCCAGCAGCCGCCCGTTGCGGGCGAGCTGCGCCGCGAAACCTTCGAATTTTCCCCGCTCGAAGCCGACGAGGTGCTCGTCGAGCCGCTGTACGGATCGTGGGAAGCGAACCTCGACCATGCGCTGTCGCGCAATCCGGTCGATATCTGCCGCCAGCGCCGCGAGGACAAGATCGTGCTGGGCAACGGCGCGCTGGTACGCGTCGTGGAGCGCGGAAGTGCGGCCCACGCGCTGAAGGACGGCGAGATCTGCATGGTGATGCCGTTCGGCAAGCGCGACGAATACGGATTCGCCGAGCTCGTCTACGCGTACGACGCGCCCGGCACGATCGGCGTGATGGCGCAGCGCACCAAGATGCGCGCCGACAACCTGGTGCCGGTGCCGACCGACAGCCGCCACTCGCTGCTGCAATGGGCGACCTACGGCCGCTACTTCACCGCATGGGACAACTGGAAGGTCGCGTCGACCTGCTGGCGTTCGCAATTGCCGGACGTCGATCCGGCCGACTATCTGGTGTTCGGCTGGGGCGGCGGCACGACGCTGGCCGAGCTGCAGCTCGCGAAGCGCGAAGGCTTTCGCGTCGCGATGACGGCGAGCAACGACCGCCGGCTCGAGGAGCTCGCGAAGCTCGGCATCACGCCGGTCGACCGCCGCAAGTTTCCGGATCTCGCGTATGACGAGGCGCGTTATCGGGCCGATCCGGACTATCAGGCACGCTACCGCGAGTCGGAGCGCATATTCGCCGAGACGATCGCCGAGTTGAGCGGCGGGCGCGGCGTCGCGATCTTCCTCGACAATCTCGGCGGCGCGCTGTATCGCGCGACGATGCGCGTGACGGGCCGCACCGGCATCGTCGCGACGGTCGGCTGGAAAACCGGGATGCGTCTGTGGAACCTGCGCGCGACGGAATGCATCAACCGCCGTCTGCACATTCACACGCACGCGTGGCGCTACGACGACAGCATCACGATTCGGGACTTCCAGGAATCGACCGGCTGGATCGGCCAGGAACCGACCGAAATCTTCGATTTCGACGACGTGCCGAAGCTTGCATCCGATTACCTTGGCGGGAAGATCGAGACGTATTTCCCGATCTATCGGATCAACGCGGTCTGAGCCGCGGGTCGCGCGCCGCGCCTGCATCGTTGCATGATGATTAGTGATGCAAACGATGAAGCCGCGTGGCGCGCCGTGCAACCTATCTGGCAGGAGAACGCCATGGCCTCTGTGGAAACCGGGGAGGTCGACGCCGGCACGGCGTCGGACACCTCAAGCCGCGCGCCGCTCGGCGGCATTCGCGTGATCGACGCCGCGACGCTGTTTGCCGGCCCGCTCGCGGCGACGATGCTCGCCGACTACGGCGCCGACGTGATCAAGGTGGAACATCCGACGGGCGATCCGGCGCGCAAGTACGGCGCGCGTCGCGACGACGTGCCGTTGTGGTGGAAGGTGGTCGCGCGCAACAAGCGGGCGGTCACGCTGAATCTCGGCACGGCCGACGGCCAGCGGATCTTTCGCGAGCTGGCCGCGCAGGCCGACGTGGTGGTCGAGAATTTCCGGCCCGGCACGCTGGAGCGCTGGGGGCTCGGCTACGACGTGTTGTCCGCGATCAATCCGCGGCTCGTGCTGGTTCGGGTGACGGGCTTCGGCCAGTTCGGCCCGTATGCGCGCCGCCCCGGTTTCGGCACGCTCGCGGAGGCGATGAGCGGGCTGGCGGCCGCCACCGGCGAGGCGGACGGGCCGCCGCTGCTGCCGTCGTTTCCACTGGCGGACACGGTGGCGGGGCTCACCGCCGCGTTCGCGATCATGACGGCGCTGAAGGCGCGCGATCGCACCGGACGCGGGCAGGTGGTCGATCTCGCGATCATCGAGACGATGCTCGCGGCGATGGGCGCGCAGGTTGCGAGCTACGACCAGACGGGGCGCGTACCGGAGCGTGCCGGCAACCGCTCGCCGAACAATGCGCCGCGCGGCGTGTATCGCACGTCGGACGGCAAGTGGGTCGCGCTGTCGACGTCGGCGCACAGCATCGCGGAGCGCGTGATGCGGCTCGTCGGCCGCGCGGACCTCATCGACCAGCCGTGGTTCGCGAGCGGCGTCGAGCGCGCGAAGCATGCGGACGAACTCGACGCGGCGGTCGGCGGCTGGATCGGCCAGCGCACGCGCGACGAGGTGATCGATGCGTTCGAGCGCGCGGAGGCGGCCGTCGCGCCGATCTACGACGTCGCCGACGTGCTGCGCGATCCGCAGTACGCGGCGCTCGGCTCGGTCGTCTCGGTGCCCGACGCCGAACTGGGCGCGTTCCGCACGCACAACGTGCCGTTCCGGCTGTCCGACACCCCCGGCGCGATCCGCTGGGGCGGGCCGTCGCGCGGCGCGCACAACGATGAAGTATTCGGCGCATTGGGACTGGAACAGCAGGACCTTGCCGACCTGACCGAACGAGGTGTGATTTGAAACAGAGCGCAACCTGCCGCAGCTACCTGTACGTGCCCGCGCACAAGACGCAGGTGGTCGAGAAGGCCTACGCGAGCGAGGCCGACGCGATCGTGCTGGATCTCGAGGACGCCGTGCCAGCAAGCCACAAGGTCGACGCCCGCCAGGCCGCCGCCGCGATCCTCGCGGGCGGCCCGCCGAAGCCGACCTACGTGCGCGTCAACCCGATCGGGAGTCCGTGGTGCCGCGACGACGTCGAGGCGATCGCCTTGCCCGCGTTGCAGGCGCTGCGTTTGCCGAAATGCGATTTCCCCGCGCATATCCAGGAAGTCGCGGGCTGGCTCGATGCGCTCGGCAGCGACGCCGGGATCCAGATCCTGATCGAATCGGCATATGGCGTGGAGACGGCTTACCAGCTCGCGACCGCGTCGCCGCGGCTCGAACGGATCGGGCTCGGCGAAAGCGACCTGCGCGCCGACCTGCGGATCGGCGTCGACAACTTCACGCTCGAGGTGTGCCGCGCGCGCTGCGTGGTGGCGTCGCGCGCGGCAGGGCTGAACGGGCCGATCCAGACGGTCTATCACACGCTGGGCGATCTCGACGGCCTGAAGGAATCGACGTTGCGGGCGAAATCGATGGGATTCGTCGGCCGCTTCGCGATCCATCCGTCCCAGCTTCCGGTCATCAACGCGGTGTTCACGCCGTCGGACGAAGAAATCCGCGCGGCCGAGCGCGTGCTGGAGGCGGTCGATGCGGCGGACGAGCAATCGTCGGTGTTCGTGCTGCCCGACGGCCGCGTGGTGGCGCCGCCGCTGATCGCGAACGCACGCGTGACGCTCGCGCTGGCGACCCATCTGCGGCGCGACGGAGTCGCGGCATGAGCGCGCCCGATACGCTTTCCGCGCCGGCTGCTGCCGTCAAGCCCGCGAGTCCGGACGGTATCGTCGGCGCGCTCGGCCGCTTCGCGGCGGCGGTGCGCGTCGACGGGCTCGACCGCACGCTGCGCGTCGAGGCTGCCGCCCGTGTGCTCGACCTGGTCGGCAACAGCCTGATCGCGCACGACGAACCCGTCGCGCAATCCGTGCTGCAGGTCGCGCGGCGCTGGGGCGGCCACGGCCGTGCGAGCGTGATCGGCGCGCCCGACCGGCTGCCGGCCGCGAGCGCCGCACTCGTCAACGGCACGCTCGCGCATGCGATGGATTTCGACGACTCGCACATGCTGTCGGTGCTGCATCCGAGCGCGTCGGTGATTCCGGCCGCGCTCGCCGCCGCACAGGCGAGTGGCGCATCGGGCGCGGCGCTGCTCGATGCGATCACGGTCGGCACGGAGATCTGCATCCGGCTCGGCGTGGCCGCCTACAACGAGCGGCTCGGCAATTCGGTGTTCTTCGAGCGCGGCCAGCACGCGACGTCGATTTGCGGGACGGTCGGCGCCGCCGCGGCCGCGGCGATGCTGTTCGGGCTCGACGCCGCGCAGATCGCCGCGGCGCTCGGGATCGCCGCGAGCATGGGCGCGGGCCTGCTCGAGGCCAATCGAACCGGCGGCTCCGTGAAACGGATCCACTGCGGCTGGGCCGCGCATGCGGGCGTGAGCGCGGCGGAACTGGCGGGCGCGGGCGTGACCGCGCCGCCGACCGCGCTCGAAGGCCGCTTCGGCTTCTTTCACGCATGGTGCGGCGAACTGGCCGACGTCGACGCCGTGCTGCGCGACCTCGGTGACGACTGGGAGACGAGCCGGATCATCTTCAAGCCGTACCCGTGCAACCACTTCACGCATCCGGGCATCGACGCGGCGCTGCAATTGAAGGCGCAGGGCGTGACGGCCGACGACGTGGTGTCTGCCGAACTGCGGGTCGCGACGTCGACGCTGCGCACGATCGGCGAGCCCGCCGAGTTGAAGGCCAATCCGCCAAACGGTTATGCGGCGGCGTTCTCGGGGCCGTACACGATCGCGGCCGCGCTGCTCGGCGGCGGCGGGCTCGGCGTCTGGTTCGACGATTTCGACGATGCGCTCGTGCAGGATCCCGCGCGCCGGGCGCTGGCCGCCAAAGTCCGCTGCGTCGCCGATCCGTGGTGCGACGCGCGGTTCCCGCAATGCCTGCCTGCCGTGCTGCGCGTGACGCTGCGCGACGGGCAGGAGTACGAGGCGCGCGTCGAGTCGAGCAAGGGCACCCGTTCGCGGCCGCTGACCGAACAGGAACGCGTCGCGAAGTTCGTGCTCGCCGCGAGTTCGACGATCGGCATGCCGCGCGCGCTCGAACTGCGCGACGCGGTGCAGGCGCTGGCCGACGACACGCCGCTGGATGTGCTGGCGGCGCTGACGTCCGGCGTGCATCCGAACCGGAAAGGAGGAGAGCCATCTTGAATGCACCACGCTGGAGCAAGCGGCCGCCCGGCTCGAACTGGGGTGATTTCGGCCCGGACGATCAGAAGGGACGGTTGAACTGGCTGACGCCGGACAAGGTGCGGCAGGGCGTCGCCGAGGTGCGCGAAGGCCTGTCGTTCTCGCTGAGCCTGCCGCTCGACGTGCCGCGCGGCGGCGGCCTGAACGCGCGCCGCCGGCCGCCGGCGATCATGCCGGCGCTGCTGGGCGGCAAGCCGTACTTCGGCTATCGCGCGGACGAACAGGTTGCGAACGCAACCGATGTGGTGTGCGACGACTCGTTCTGCATGCACTCGCAGTTCTCGACGCAGTGGGACGGCCTGTCGCACGTGGGCGGCCTGTTCGACGCGGACGATGACGGCGTGCCCGAAATCGTGTTCTACAACGGCTTCCGGATGGGCGAGCATCTGCGAGTGCCGCAGGAGGGCGACGCCACCGGCGGCGCGCGCTCGCTCGGCATCGAGGTGATGGCGCGGACCGGCGTGCAGGGGCGCGGCGTGCTGATCGACCTGCGGCATCACTTCGGCGACGCCCGCACGAAAGTCGGCTACGCGCAGCTGATGCGCGTGATGGAAGCAGACGACGTGCACGTCGAGCAGGGCGACATCGTCTGCCTTCACACCGGTTTCGCCGATTTGCTGTTGAACGACGAGAGCGGGTCGCCCGCGACCGTCGCGAGCGCCTGCGTGCTGGACAGCAGCGACGCCCGCCTGCTGCAGTGGATCGACGAGTCGCGGCTCGCGGCGCTCGTGGCCGACAACCACGCGATCGAGGAGCGGCCGCAGCATGCGCAGCCGCTCGCGCAACCGGGTGCGCTGATGCCGCTGCACGAGCTGTGCCTGTTCAAGCTCGGCATCCATCTCGGCGAGCTGTGGCACCTGACGCCGCTCGCGAACTGGCTGCGCGCGCATCGGCGCAGCCGCTTCCTGCTCACTGCACCGCCGTTGCATATCCGTGGGTTGGTCGGTGCGCCGGTGAATCCGGTCGCGACAGTCTGACGCGCAGGCGGCGGCTGCCGGCGCGCGATCGGCCGGGGTGAACCGTTTCCACGCGTCGATCCGGGATCGTCGATTGACCCGATTATCGAAAAAGTGACTGAAAATCGGGTCATTCAAATCAAAAACAGAATCAATGACGGGAGATATCTAAAAAATATTGAAACGTCAAGATTGGACTATTCTCTTTTATTGCACTAAATATCAGGGGATTTCCCCATTGCGATAATCGTGAACCGGGGGGCGATTAACCCGTTTAGTGGATGGTCACAATCATGAATCTACGTTCGATCGACCTGAACCTGCTGGTCATACTCGATGCGCTGTTGACGGAGAAACAGGTGACGCGGGCCGGCCTGAAGGTCGGCCTGACCCAGCCGGCCGTCAGTAATGCGCTGTCGCGCCTGCGGTATCTGTTCAAGGACGAGATCCTCGCGCGCAGCACGATCGGGATGGAATTGACACCACGCGCCCAGGCGCTGATCGCACCGGTCCGGCAAATCATGCAACAAATCGAAGAATTATTTGAATCGGATTATCAATTCAACCCTTTTACTTCGGAGCGTCATTTTACGGTCCGGATGTCGGATCTCACCGAATTGCTTTTGCTGCCCGCGTTGCTGCGGCGCATGCGCGCGACGGCGCCGAATATCAGCCTGGACGTCGTGCACCCGAGCGCGGCCAAGACGGCCGAAGCGCTCGACGCGGGGCGGCTCGACATGGCGATCAGCGCGGGCCTCGAGCATTCCGGCACGCTGTCGTCGGAAACCGTGTTTCACGACCGGATGGTGTGCATGCTGAGCCGCAACCATCCCGATGCGGACAAGCCGCTGACGCTCGAACGGTTCCTCGCGCTCGACTTCCTCAACGTCTCGATCAATCCGGTCGACCACAGCCTGATCGACAACCTGCTCGCGAACATGGGCTGTACGCGCCGCATCGTGCTCAACGTGCCGCACTGGCTCGTCGTGCCGAACATGCTCGATGCGCTGCCGTACGCCGTGATCATGTCGGAGCGGCACGCGCTGAGCCTCGGCGATCGGCGTCTCGTGATCCGCGAGCTGCCGCTCTCGATGGAGCCGGTCACGTGGTCGCTGTACTGGCATCGCCGCTACGATGCCAGCAACGCGCATGGCTGGATGCGTCGCGCGATCATCGCGGCTGCGGAATCCGTCGTCGACGACGTCACGGCGGACGCGTGCAGCGTGGGCTGAGCGCGATGGCGCGCGCCGCGGGCCGCGCGCGGGTCAGCCGACGACGAACAGCGGCGGCAGCGTCGCGACGTCGGGCTGTTCATCGAGTCGCCACAGGAAATCGAGTGCGGCACGCATCCGCGCCGCACTCCAGTGCTGGCGGCAGTTCTTCGTGAACTTCGCTTCGTAGTCGTCGCGCCGCATCGGTTGCGTCGGTGAGCCCGGCAGATCGTCCACCTGCTTCGTATAGATCGCGCCGTCGTCGCACACGGCCGTCACGCGATTCGGCGCATGTGCGGGATAGCGGGCCGTCAGCGCCGGATCCGCGTTGACCGTGATGGTGCCGATCAGCGCGCGCAATGCCGGGTCGCGCAGCGCGGCGCCCGCATAGCTGCGGGTCGTGATGTCGCCGTCGAGCATCGCCCGCGCGACGATGTAGGGCAGGCTGTGATCGGCGGTTTCGTGGGTCGACGGCGCCCATTTTTCCGGATCGCGGCCGGCCGTCACGTAGCCGACTTCGGTCGTGTGGATCTCGATGCGCCGGATGCGCCGCAGGTCGCCAACCTGCGCGGCGACCGCGAGCGCGGCCGGAATCGCGGTTTGCGTGAGCCCTTGCGCCGGATAGAACTTCACGAAGCACCGGCCGATCCGGAACGTGCCGCCGCGCCCGCCGAATGCGCCGGTGTCGAGCGTGAACGGCCCGGACACCTGCGCGAAGAACCCGGCCGCTCCTTCGAATATCGGCGCGGGGCCGGTGAGGCCGGCCTGGGCGAGTTCGGTCGAAAACACCGCGTTGCGCGCCGCGTCGGCGTCGGCGAATGCCTTCCAGTTGGTCAACTGCTGCACCCGCGTCTGGTTCAGCGCGAGATGGCTGTTGATCGACAGGTTGACCGCCTGCACGAGTTGCGGCGCGGGCAGGCGCATCAGCTTGCCCGCGGCGAGCGCGACGGCCGGCAGGCTGTAGCAGGTGTGATCCCAGCCGCGCGGGCTGATCGCGGCGGCGTCCATCAGCCGGCAGGCGATTTCGTACGCGATCGCAATCGACAGGATCAGGTCGCGGCCGGTAGCGTGCTGCGCTTCGGCGACCGCGAGACACGCGGCGACGTTGTCGCTCGGATGGCCGGTTTCCTTGCCGGCATACGCATCGTTGAAATCGAAGTAGCGCAGCGCCGTGCCGGTCGCGAACGCGGCGAGATCGGGGCTCGTGCGCTGGTTCGTCCCGATCACGGTCGAGATGCCTCCGGGCGACGCGAGCGCCGCGGTGCGCGCGATCCGCACCGGTGGTTCGTCGTGGGCGGCGATCGCGCAGCCCAGTGCGTCGATCAGATGCGCCTTGATCGTTTCGACGGTCGCGGCGTCGAGGTCGTGATACTGCAGCCCGGCTGCGTAGTCGGCGAGCTGCCGGGCGAGCTCGGGCTCGCTGGTGTTGCGGGTATCGGCGGTTGCGGCCGCGCGGGCGTGAGCGAACGGCAACGCGACGGCAGCGCCGGTCAGCGCGGAAAGAAAGTGGCGGCGATTCATGATTTTGGACTCCGAAGGTTCCAGGTGCGGGAAGAGGGCGGCAAGGTCAGAACGCCTTGCGCAGGCCGAGCGCGACGCCCGCGCTGCCGGAGCGACCGGCGGCGAGCGAATAGTGCAGAAAGTTGTAGTTGTCGTTGTCGAAATCGAGCGCGGCGCGGTGCGCGTAGCCGGCCGCCAGGTACAGCGTCACCGTCTTCGACACGAAGTAGTTCAGTTGCAGCGTGACCTGCTGCGGACTGAGGGGGCGCGATGCCGGCGTTTGCGCATTCGCCGGATTCCGTGCGCGGATTTTTTCGTAATAGACGGCGCCGATCGCCTGCAGGAAATCGGTGATGCCATAACGGACGCCGACCCACCAGAACGTGAAGTTCGTCACGACCGACGGCGCGGCGATGTCGCTGTGCGCGTGCTCGACGCCGGCCAGCAGTTGCGCGCGCCCGAGCGGCACGAGCGTCGAAGCGGCGTAGCGGCGGAAATGCGCGAAGCCGCCGGGCCTCGGCGTGTGGACGTCGTCGAACGCCGCGGCGAACGAGAACGCGCTACCCGCATAGTCGAAGCCCGCGCCGTACGCGGCGTTCGACTGGAATGCGCCGGCCGTGCCGCCGAACGCATAGTGGGCCTCGAGCGTCAGCGCGCCGAGCTTCGCCAGATACTTGACGACGTTGTTCTCGCGATAGTTGATGCCGACGATCGCGCCGTCCGGCTCGTACAGCGTCGAATAGGCGCCCGTCGGTGAATAGCGCTCCATGATGTCGAACAGCGTCGTGTACTGGCGGCCGAGCCGCAGCGCGCCCCAGCGCTCGTGTTGCAGCGCGACCCACGCGGAGCGGTCGAAGCCGCCCGTGCCGGCTCCGGCGCCGTTGGTCAGGTTGATGCTGCTCTCGACGCGAAACGCCGCCTGCCAGCCGCCGCCGAGAGCCTCGACGCCCTTCAGGCCCCAGCGTGATCCGCTCTTGCCGCCCGAGGCCATCCGCGCGAGGGATGCCGACGACTTGCCGTCGGGCGCGGCCTGGCCGGTGAGAAATTCGGTGTAGACGTCGGCGACGCCGTACAGCGTGAGGCTGGTCTGCGCGCAGGCGCCGGCCGATACGAGGCCCAGTCCGCACAATGCGGACATTCGCTTGCCCATGGGGCTGTCTCCTTGTTTTGGGATTGTTGTTCGTCATGAGCGCCGCGCGGGTCGGGGCGCGCGGCGCGGCGTCGCTATCCGGGGCGGACGACGAACGGCGCGTGCCGTGCCGGGCCGCTCGCGTGCGTCGCACGACGCACGCGGACGGCGTTCGGCAGCGGGGGCCGGCGATGAGGCGTGCGCATCGTCAGCGCGCGCGTGCCCGCACGGCTGCGTCGCGCGCGAGTACGCGCGTCGCCTGCGCGACGCCTGCCGCGTCGACCATTCGGCCGTCGATGCGCAGCGCGCCGCGGCCGTTGGCGCGCGCGTCGTCGTACGCGGCGAGCACGGCGCGCGCGTCGCGCACCGCGTCGTCGTCGGGCCGGAACGCGCGGTTCAGCGCATCGACCTGCAGCGGATGGATGCAGGTCGCGCCCGCGTAGCCGAACGCCGCAGAGGTGCGCGCGATGCGCTCGAATGCATCGAGGTCGCGCAGTTCGTCGAGGCCGCCGAGCAGGCCGAGCGGCAGGATGCCGGCCGCGCGCGCGGCGATGATCAGCAACTGCTTCGGCACGCGCAGCACGTCGGCGCCGGTGCCGCTTTCGCAGTTCAACGCGAAGTCGGCGCCGCCGAGCATCATCGCGACGACGCGCGGCGACGCGCGCGGGATCCGGTCCATCGCCTGGAACGCACGCGGCGTTTCGATGATCGCGACGATGCGGGTGCTGCCGGGCGCGGCGCCGGCTTCATCCTCGAGCGTGGCCAGCAGTTCGTCGATCGCCTCGACATGCGAGCCGCCGCGCACCTTCGGCAGCACGATGCCGTGCACGCCCGCCTGCACGGCCGCACGCAGGTCCGGCACCAGCAGGTCGAGCGGGCCGTTGGCGCGGACCAGCACGTCGCGGCCGGCGGCGCGCAGCCTCGGCACGGCGTCGGCGAGGCCGTCGCGGGCGTCGTGCTTGCACGCGAACGGGACGCTGTCTTCCAGGTCGAGGATCAGCGCATCGGCTGCGCTGGTCGCGGCCTTCTCGACGAAGCGGGGGACGTGGGCAGGGACGTAGAGAAGCGAGCGCCAGACCGGTTGGGAAGAGGAATTCATCGTTGTTCTCTGAAAATGAAAGTCACTTTTATTTTTGTGATCGATGGGCCCATTCGTCAAGATTATCGTTAACGCCTATATTTAAGAGAAATTGAAAGAAGATGAACGAATGACGTTGTGCGAATTCATGTTGATGTCACGGCCGTCCTGCGTATAATGAAAGTCACTTTCATTTTTAGATGGGCTCCGGGTGCGCCGTTCACGCCGCCCGGCCCAGCGCGAGGCGGACATGAGCAAGGTGGAGACGAGCAATCAGGCAGAAGGCGGCGTGGCCGCGGTCAATCGCGCGCTGACCGCGCTGCTGGCCTTCTCCGGCGCGCCCGGCGGGCTGATGCTCGCGCAGGTCAGCGACGTGACGGGGCTCAACATGAGCACGCTGCTGCGGATGTTCGAATCCCTCGAACAGTTCCGTTTCATCAAGCGTCTGCCCGACGGGCGCTACGTGCTGGGGCCGGCCGTCTTCCAGCTCGGCGTGATGTACCGCGAGTCGTTCCAGTTGCGCGAGCACGTGATGCCGATCCTGTCGACGCTGTCGGCGCAGACCGGCGAGACCGCCGCGCTCTACGTGCGCGAAGGCGACCAGCGCGTCTGCCTGTTCCGCATCCAGGCGCAGCGCGCGGTGAGCACGCATCTGCGCGAAGGCGACCGCTTTGCGCTCGACGTCGGCGCGGCGGGGCGCGTGCTGCTCGCGTTTTCCGGCACGCGCGGCGGCGAGTACGAGAAGACGGCCGAGCAGGGCTATGCGGTGTCGATTGCCGAGCGCGATCCGGAGAGCGCGGCGATCGCGTGCCCGGCGTTCGGCGTCGGCCGCGTGCTGAGCGGGGCGATCTCGCTCGGCGTGCCGCGCTATCGCTTCAACAAGAAAGTGCTGGCCGATTACCTGCCCCATGTGCAGGCTGCCGCCGCCGAGCTGACGCACGCGCTCGGCGGCGATCTGCCCGCGACGGGCGCGGCGTTTCCCGCAACCGACCAGCTTGGTGTGCTGTTCGAGTAGCGCCGGCGCGCGGCGCGCGCATCCGTGACCCACCGACCGATAACTACCAGGAGACATCATGTCCGTACCCGACCCGCAGGCCGCGCGCGCGGCCGGCGCGCATCGTCGCGCGCCCACCGGCCCGATCCATCCGAAATCGTTCGATGCTGACGCCGCCGGGCCGCTGTCCGGCGTGCGCGTGGTCGATCTGTCGCGGCTGATGGCCGGCAACATGCTGAGCGTGCAGCTGGCCGACTTCGGCGCGGACGTCGTGAAGGTCGAAAGCGAGCGCGGCGATACGCTGCGCGCGGTCGGCGCGGGCGGCATCAGCACGAACTGGAAGGTGTACGGACGCAACAAGCGCAGTGTGTGCGTCGATCTGCGCACGCCGGAGGGCGTCGACATCGTGCGCCGGCTGGTGCGCGACGCGGACGTGTTCGTCGAAAGCTTCAAGCCCGGCGTCGCGGAGCGGATGGGGCTCGGCCCCGACGACCTGCTCGCGATCCGCCCGGAACTGGTGATCGCGCGGATTTCCGGCTGGGGGCAGACCGGGCCGTATCGCCACAAGCCGGGCTTCGGCACGCTCGCCGAAGGCTATGCGGGCTTCGCGGCGATCAACGGGTTCGCCGATCGCGAGCCGGTGCTTCCGCCGATGTTTCTCGCCGACATGACGGCCGGGATGTCCGGCGCGCTCGCCGTGCTGGTCGCGCTGCATGCGCGCGGCGCGCGGCGTGCGGCCGGGCAGGTGATCGACGTGTCGCTGTTCGAGCCGCTGTTGTCGATCCTCGGGCCGGCCGCGGCGAACTACGTGATGACCGGCGAGATCAAGCCGCGCACCGGCAGCCGCTCGACGAACACCGCGCCGCGCAATGCGTATCGCACCCGTGACGGTAAATGGCTGTGCCTGTCGAGTTCGACGCAGGCGATGGCCGAGCGGCTGTTCCGCGCGATCGGCCGCGCGGACCTGATCGACGATCCGCGCTATGCGACCAACGTGCTGCGCGTGCGGCACGCGGAAGCGCTCGACGCGATCGTCGGCGAATTCATCGCCGCGCGTGATCTCGACGCCAATCTCGCGTTCTTCGAGGAAGCGGGCGTGACGGTCGGGCCGATCCAGGACATCGCGCAGATCGTCGCGGATCGCTACGTGATCGAGCGCGAGGCGCTGGTCGAGCTGCCCGACGACGACGTCGGCAGCCTGCCGATGCACAACGTCACGCCGCGCCTGTCGGGCACGCCCGGCGCCTTCCGCCGGCCCGCGCCCGCGCTCGGCGAACACAACCGCGAGATCCTGCAGCCGCTGCTCGGCGAGCACGAATACGCGCGACTCGCCGCGCTGGGCGTGATCCGTTCGCGGTGAGCGGGCCGCGCACCGGCAGAGACCGGATGCACCGGACATCGGAGGAGACACCATGAATCCGCGTTGGACCCATCGCCCCGCCGGCTCGAACTGGGGCGATTTCGGCCCGGACGACCAGAAGGGGCGCCTGAACTGGCTGACGCCGGACGCCGTGCTGCGCGGCGTCGCGGAAGTGCACGAAGGCCGCGTGTTTTCGCTGAGCCTGCCGCTCGACGTGCCGCGCGGCGGCGGACTGAATGCGCGGCGTCGGCCACCTGCGATCATGCCGGCGCTGCTGGGCGACAAGCCGTACTTCGGCTATCGCGCCGACGAACAGGTGGCGAACGCCACCGACGTGGTCTGCGACGACGCGTTCTGCCTGCATTCGCAGTTCTCGACGCAATGGGACGCGCTGTCGCACGTCGGCTCGCTGTTCGATCCGGCGGGCGACGGTGAAACGGCCCGTGTGTTCTACAACG
Source organism: Burkholderia sp. BCC0419 (assembly GCF_902830285.1). Lineage (NCBI taxonomy): Bacteria > Pseudomonadati > Pseudomonadota > Betaproteobacteria > Burkholderiales > Burkholderiaceae > Burkholderia > Burkholderia sp. BCC0419. The sequence goes on along the minus strand of NZ_CADESR010000001.1, from coordinate 2,047,089 downwards.
GCTACCGGATGGACGAGCATATCCGCGTGCCGGAGGCGGGTGCCGCGGAGGGCGGCGCGCGGGCGCTCGGTATCGAGGTGATGGCGCGCACCGGCGTGCAGGGGCGCGGCGTGATGGTCGACCTGCGCCGCCACTTCGGCGACGCACCGCGCAAGATCGGCTTCGACGACTGGATGGCGGTGCTGCGCGCGGACGGCGTGCGCGTCGAGCGCGGCGATATCGTCTGCGTGCACACGGGCTTCGCCGAACTTTTGCTGGCCGCCGCCACGCGCGGCGAGACCGGTGCGCCGCACGCATGCTGCGTGCTGGACGGCGCCGACGAACGTCTGCTGAACTGGATCGACGCGTCGGGGCTCGCCGCGCTCGCGGCTGACAACCACGCGGTCGAGGAGCGCCCGCGCGACGCGCAGCCGCTCGCGCAACCGGGTGCGCTGATGCCGCTGCACGAGCTGTGCCTGTTCAAGCTCGGCATCCATCTCGGCGAACTATGGCACCTGACGCCGCTCGCGGACTGGCTGCACGAACACCGCCGCAGCCGCTTCCTGCTGACGGCGCCGCCGCTGCATCTGCGCGGGCTCGTCGGCTCGCCGGTCAATCCGGTCGCCACCGTGTGATTGCCTGCCGCGCGGCCCGCGCCGCGCGCTGATCGACGTCCCGCGCGCCGCGCGGGCGGACTACCGAGGACACGCCATGTCTGACTCTGTTGCGGCATCGCTCGCCGCGCGCATCGACCGCCTGCCCGCGACGGCCGGCATCTGGAAGCTCGTGCTGTTCCTGAGCGTGGGCGGCTTTTTCGAGGTCTACGACCTGTTCCAGATGACCTATCTGCCGCCCGGGCTGATCCGCGACGGCATCTTTCACACCGGCGCACGCGGCGTGCTCGGCATGTCGGACCAGGGCGCGCTCGGCGCGGCGACGTTCATCGGGCTGTTCGTCGGCGAGATGTTCGTGTCGCGCCTGGCGGACCGCTACGGGCGCCGCGCGTTGTTTACCGGCGCGCTGCTGCTCTATACCGTCGCGAGCCTGGCGATGTGTGTGCAGTCGAGCGCGATCGGCGTGCTCGTGTGCCGCTTCGTCGCGGGCTGCGGCGTCGGCGCGGAGCTGATCACGATCGGCGCGTTCCTGACCGAGCTGGTGCCGAAGGCGGTGCGTGGCCGCGCGTTCGCCGTCTGCTTCGCCGTCGGGTATCTGGCCATGCCGGTGCTCGCGTTCGTATCGTGGCTCTGGGTGCCGCACGATCCGCTCGGCTGGTCCGGATGGCGCTGGGTCGTGCTGCTCGGCGGAAGCGGCGCGGTGGTCGTCTGGTGGCTGCAGGCGCGCCTGCCCGAGTCGCCGCGCTGGCTGGTCGGCGTGGGCCGCGAAGCAGAGGCCGAGCGGATCGTGGCGCAACTCGAACAGATCGCGGCGCGCGAATCGGGGCGGCCGCTGCCGGCGGTCCGGCCACCGGCCGCCGCCGTGCAACCCGCGCGGCGCGTGCCGTCGATGTGGGACGCACGGCACCGCGGCCGCACCGCGATGCTGATCGCGTTCAACGGGTTCCTGAGCATCGGCTTCTTCGGTTTCAGCCAATGGCTGCCGACGCTGCTCGCCGCGCAGGGCGCGACCGTCGCGAAGAGCCTCGGCTATGCGTTCGTGATCGCGTTCGCGTATCCGGTGTCGCCGCTCGTCGCCGGCCTGCTCGCGGACCGCATCGAGCGCAAGTGGTTGATCGTCGCGTCGGCGTTCGGCGTCGCGCTGTTCGGCAGCGCGTTCGCGATGTCGGCGCAAGCGCCGTTCGTGATCGCATTCGGCCTGCTCGTCACGCTGGCGAGCACGGTGCTCGCGAGCAACGGTACCGCGTACCAGTCGGAACTGTTTCCGACCGCAATTCGCGGGCGGGCGCTCGGCTTCGTGCATTCGATCGGCCGGCTGACCGGCGCGGCCAGCAGTTTCATCGTCGCGGTGCTGCTCGAACGCGCGGGGGTGTCCGCGGTGTTCGCGCTGATCGGCGGCAGCATGCTGATCGTGATGCTGGCGATCGGCGCGTTCGGGCCGCGCACCAACAACCGGTCGCTCGACGATATCCCGGACGAGGAAGCCGATGCGGCCGTGGCGAAACGGCCGGCAAGCACGCTCGACGCGCTGCCGACGCGCCGTTCGTGACGGCGTCCGTGCGATGGCGTAGCGGCGCCTACGCGCTCATCGCCAGCGCAGTCGCGCCGACGTGCCACCGCAAGCATTCGACGACGAGCGCGTGATCGCGTTCGGAGCCGAGCCCCGCGATCGTCATCGCGCCGACGATGCCGGCCCCCGCGATCCGCAACGGCACGCCGCCGCCGTCGAGCGCGTAGTCGTCGTCCGACAGGCCCTGCGAGCGCAGCGACCAGCCGGCACGCCGAAAGCACGCGCCGACCGCAAGCGAACTCTGGCCGAAACGCAGCACGGTGTTCTGCCGGCGGCGGATCGCATCGCTGTCGTGCGCGCCGCTGCCGTCGAGCGCACAGTAGAACAGCGGCGCGTGCCCGCCGACGATGCCGACCGCGATCGGCAGCCCGCGTCGCGACGCGAGGTTGACCGCGATTTCTCCGATGCGGCGCGCGACGGCCGCATTGAAGTGCGGCAGCGCCGGGTTCGACGCATCGTCGTCGCAGGCGTGGGGTTCGAGGCGAAAGGGGGGCGTCACCATGGCGGCTCCGTCGCGTTGCCGGCGCTGTACGCGCGCGCCGGGCGTCGCATCGTCGCGGGCCGCGCGCGGGCCCGTCTTCCGTTCAGTGCTTCGGCGTTTCAGCACGTCAGCGCTTCAGCGTTTCGGCGCCGCATCGAGCATCCACTCGTGCGCGGGATCGTTCTTGAACGCCCACGCGCGGCTTGGGCCCGCCATCACGTTCAGGTAGTACAGGTTGTAGCCGTGAGGCGCTACCACCGGGTGGTAGCCGCGCGGCACCATCACGACGTCGTGGTTTTCGACCGCGCACGCTTCGTCGAGGCTGCGGTCGTCCGTGTACACGCGCTGGAACGCGAAGCCCTGCGGCGGATCGATCCGGTGATAGTAGGTTTCCTCGAGCGAGGTTTCGTCGGGCGCGGCGTCGCGGTCGTGCTTGTGCGGCGGATAGCTGCTCGAATGGCTGGCCGGCGTGACGACTTCGACGACGAGCAGCCGGTCGGCGGCCGGGTTGTCGCCCATCAGGATGTCGCAGACGTAGCGCGTGTTGGTGCCTTGCCCGCGTACCGAGCGGCGCATCCGCTCGCCATCGAGGCGCTGCACGCGCTTGTTGCCGCTCGCGTACGGCGCGGTGCACAGCGCGACTTCCGCATCGCGCGTCGCGACCAGCGTGACGGTCTTGCCGCCCGGCACGTACAGCGCGTCGGGAGACACATCCTCGAACACGCTGTCGCGCTTGCCGAGCGCATCGTAGGTTTCGCCGTCGACTTCGGCGCGCACCGTGCCCGTCAGCACAACGACGCACAGCTCGCGCGTGCCGGTGTCGAGCGTCTCGGCGTCGCCGGCCTTCAGCCGCAGCGCGCGAAAGCCGACATGCTTCCAGCCGGCCGATTCGGGCGTGACGTTGCAGATTTCGCGGTCGGCGGATGCCTTGACCAGCAGGGGAGAAATCGTCATGAGTGGGTCTCCGCAATAGGGTAGGGCGCGAACGCTCAGGCGCTTGCGCGCGTGCTTACGCGCTCAACCGGTCGACGATCGCGCGCAGCGACTCGTAGCCCTTCTTCGCATATGCATAGCTCGGCGCGACGGCCGGATCCTGCTCGGCCTCGACGACGAGCCAGCCTTCGTAGCCGGCGTCCTTCAGCGTGCGCAGCGTCGCGTCGTAGTCGAGCGCGCCGTCGCCCGGCACCGTGAAGGTGCCGTTGATCACGCCGTTCAGGAAGCTCCAGCCGTCGTTGCGCGCCTGGTTCACGACCTGCGGCCGCACGTCCTTGCAATGCACGTGCGCCACGCGCGATACGTGCTTCTTCAGCAGCGTCACCGGGTCGGCCGCGCCGCCGAAATACGCATGGCCGGTGTCGAACAGCAGGAACACCTTCGCGGGATCGGTCAGCGCCATCAGCCGGTCGACGTCGTCCGGCGATTCGACGTACGCGCCCATGTGGTGATGGTAGGCGAGCTTGATTCCGTAGGTGTCGAGCAGGTGCGCACCGAACGCGTCGAGGCGCGCCGCATAGCGCCGCCAGGCTTCGTCGTCGACGAAACGCGGCCGCTTCGCGACCGGCATGTCGATGCTGCCCTGGATCGTGCCCGCGCATTCGCCGTACACGACCACCTTCACGTCGTTGAATTGCAGCTTCGTCATGTGCGTGCGGCAGCGCTCGATTTCCGCCGCGACCGCATCGGCGTCGGTCATGCCCGGCGCGACTTCCGCGAGGAAGCCCGAATACCAGCCCGATACGCACACGAGCCCGAATTCGGTGAGCTTCGCCTTCAGTTCGGGGCCGGTCTTCGGAAACTTGTTGCCGAGCTCGAAGCCCGTATAGCCGATTTCGGCGCCTTCCTTCAGCGCCGTTTCGAGCGGCGTTTCGCCGCCGAGCGACGGCAGGTCGTCGTTCATCCACGACAGGGGGTTGATACCGATGCGGACGTTCCAGCTCATGGCGTGCTTCCTGGGTTCGAATGTTGTTGTGTCGGCGCGGCCGATGGAAAGGGCGGGCGGATCAGCGCCGCTGGCGGGTCTTCGCGTCGAGATACGCGTGGTGCGCGTCCACGACACCGGCGCGTTCGGACACCTGCGGCACCGCGACTTCCCACCATGCGCCGCCGTCGTCGGTGGTGCGATGGTGCGTGGTGTCGATCACGAGCACCTGGCTCGTCGTCGCTGCACGCGCGCGCTTCATTTCGTGGCGCAACTCGCCGACGTCGCGCACGTGCACGGCTTCGGCGCCCATCGAGCGCGCATGCATCGCGAAGTCGATCGTCGAGCGTTCGCCGCCTGCGGGCACGCAGTCGTCGAGCATGTTGTTGAAGCTCGCGCCGCCGCAATTGAGTTGCAGCCGCTCGATGCAGCCGTAGCCGCGGTTGTCGAGGATCACGACGATGAGCTTGCGGCCGAGCATCACGGAGGTCGCGAGCTCCGCGTTGAGCATCATGTACGAGCCGTCGCCGACGATCACGATCACTTCGCGCTCGGGCCGCGCGAGCTTCGCGCCGAGACCACCCGCAACCTCGTAGCCCATGCACGAATACGCATAGTCCATGTGGTAGTTGCCCGGCACGCCGCTGCGCCACAGCTTGTGCAGTTCGGCCGGCAGCGTGCCGGCCGCGCAGACGACGACATCGTCGCGCGCGCTGTCGCGCCCCGCGTCGGCCGCGGAGTCGCGCACCGCGCCGATCACTTCCGCGTCGTACGGCAGCGTGTCCTTAGGAATCCGTGTGGTCAGCTCCGTCACACGCGCGTTCCATGCGGCGGCCTGGTCGCGGTTCGCGGCGGTCCACGCCGGGTCGGCGCGCCAGCCGGCCAGCGCGGCCGACAGCTGGCCGAGGCCCGTGCGCGCATCGGCCACCAGTTGCCGGCCGCGTTTCTTGCCCGCGTCGAACGGCTGCACGTTCAGGCTCAACAGCGTCGCGTCGCCGTAGAGCGCGTGCGAGCCGGTCGTGAAGTCCTGCAGCCGCGTGCCGACCGCGAACACGACGTCGGCCTGCGCGGCCGCGCGGTTCGCGGCGGGCGAGCCCGTCACGCCGATCGACCCGAGGTTCAGCGGGTGATCCCACGCGAGGCTGCCCTTGCCGGCCTGCGATTCGGCCACCGGCACGCCGTGCGTGTCGGCGAACGTGCGCAGCGCGTCCCACGCCTGGCTGTACAGCACGCCGCCGCCGGCGACGATCAGCGGCTTCTGCGCGGCCTTCAGCACGTCGAGCGCGTCGGCGAGTTCGAGCGCGTCGGCCGGCGGCCGGCGCATCCGGATCACCGGCGGTGCGAAGAAATCCTCGGGCCAGTCGTACGCGAAGGTCTGCACGTCCTGCGGCAGCGCGAGGCACACGGGGCCGCACTGCGCGGGATCGGTCATCACCTGGATCGCGCGCGGCAGCGCGACGAGCAGTTGCTCGGGCGACGTGATGCGGTCGAAATAGCGCGTCACGGGCCGGAAGCAGTCGTTCGCGCTGACGTCGCCCTGTTCGAAATCCTCGACCTGCTGCAGCACCGGGTCGGGCAGCCGCGACACGAACACGTCGCCGGGCAGCAGCAGCAGCGGCAAGCGGCCGACGTGCGCGAGCGCGGCGGAGGTGAGCATGTTGGTCGCGCCGGGGCCGATGCTCGACGTCGCGGCCATCATCCGCTGGCGGAAATGCGCTTTTGCGAACGCGACGGCCGCGTTGGCCATCCCTTGCTCGTTGTGCGCGCGGAATGTCGGCAGCCGGTCCTTCTCCGCATGCAGCGCTTCGCCGAGCCCGGCCACGTTGCCGTGGCCGAAGATCGCGAACACGCCGCCGCAGTACGGCAGGATCTCGGTGCGGCCGTCGGGCTGGACGACTTCGGCGCGCAGGGCGGCCAGGTAGCGCACGAGCGCCTGGCTGACGGTCAGTCTTACGGTGGTGGTCATCGTCGGTCGATAGAGAGAAGTCGGGTGGTCGTCACAGGCATCGGCATCAGGCCGCGGCGGCGCGCGCGGCGGTACGTCGGCCCAGCCACGCGTCGACCAGTTGCGCGAAGTTGCCGGCCACTTCGTCGATCAGCGCCTGATCGTCGATCCGGCCCGCGAACCAGTTCAGCGACGCATCGGCCCACAGCGTGCGCCCGACCATGAAGCCCTTGACGATCGGGTTGGTCGCCGAGCGGAAGCTGTCGACGAGGTATTGCAGCGGCTGGTTCAGCCCGAGGATCACCGCGCCGCGGCAATGCGGGTCGCGCTCGGCGATCAGCGCGGCGAGCCGCGCCCAGCCGTCGGCGCTCAGCGGCGTGAGCTTCCACCATTCGGGCTTCACGCCGAGGTTGTAGAAGCGCGCGACCGTGCGCAGCACCGCGTCGTCCTCGGTGCCGGCCGGCGTGACCGCGCGCGGCGGAATCATTTCCAGCAGCAGCTCGTTGCCGCTCGCGCGCGTGGCTTCCCACAGTTCCAGCACGCGCTGCTCCTGCTCGACGCGCAGGTCGACGTTGTCGTCGGGGTGATAGTGAACGAGGCACTTCACGACCTGTTCGGTCGGCCAGTGCGTGAGCGACGAGCCGACCGAACGCGTCTCGTCGAACCGCAGCGGCCGCGAGCCCGGCAGCTCGACCGGGCGGCCGACCCACCAGCCGCGCCCGGTGGCCGACGCGAGCGCGTCGCTGCCGTACGCGCCGCCGTCGATCAGCACGCCGACGTGGCCGGCGATCCCGCGCTCGCGTTCGACCTGTTCGACCGCGCGCACGAGCAGGCGCTTCAGCGTCTTGATCCGCGCTTCGTCCGCGCCGGCCTGCACCGCGAGCTCGTAGAACTGGCTGCGATGGTCGAACGCCATCACGCACAGGTCGTCCCATTCGCGGCGCGGCACCGTCACGCGATGCAGGTGCGCGAGCGTGCGGTCGGCATCGACCGCCGGATTGCGGCTGCCGTCGAACCAGTGCGCGAGTTCGGCCGGCGTCGGCATCGCGGCCGAGCATGCATGGCGCGACACGACGATCGCGCCGCACGCGTTCGCGACGCGCGTCGCTTCGGCCCAGTCGCGCCCGCACAGCAGCCCCGACAGCAGGCCCGACAGGAACGCGTCGCCCGCGCCGAGCACGTTGAGTACCTCGACGCGTTCGCCGAGGAAGGTCGGCGCGTCTTCGATGCGCGCGGGAATGTCGCCTTCGATCACGCAGCAGCCGAGCGCGCCGCGCTTGACGACCAGCGTCGCGTTCGTGATCGCGCGTACCGCCTGCAACGACCCGATCAAATCATGCGGCACGCCGCCCGCGATCAGGAATTCCTCCTCGGTGCCGACCAGCAGGTCGAATTCGCCGAGCGCCTGTTGCAGCTGCCGCGTCACCTGCGCGTCGGGCACGTAGCGGTTCTCGCCCGCGCCGCGTGCGGTCAGCCCCCACAGCACCGGCCGATAGTCGATGTCCAGAATGCGGACGACCCCGTGCCGGCGCGCATACGCCAACGCAGTCAGCGACGCCTCGCGCGTGGCCGGCGTCGACAGATGCGTGCCGGTGATCGCCAGCGCGCGGCAACCGGCGATGAAGTCCTCGCTGATCTCGTCGGCGCGCACGGCCATGTCCGCGCAGTTCTCGCGCACGAACAGCAGCGGGAACGTATCGCGGTCCTTCAGCCCGAGCAGCACCAGCGCGGTGAGGCGCTCGCGGTCGGTCTGCAGCTGGCTCGTGTCGCAGCCTTCGCGCTCGAGCGTCTCGCGCAGGAAGCGGCCCATCTGTTCGTCGCCGACGCGCGAAATCATCGCGGTCTTCAGCCCGAGCCGCGCGACGCCGAACGCGACGTTGCCCGACGAGCCGCCGAGATACATCTGGAAGCTGCGCGCGTCCTCGAGGCGGCTGCCGTACTGCTGCGCATAGAGATCCACGGCCACGCGGCCGAGGCAGGCGAGATCGATGGGGCGGTCACTCGGAAAGTTCAGCAGGCTCATATCACGTGTCACGCTCGCGGCCGGCGTTCGGCGCTGCCGGCAGATTAGGGGACCGATCCGGCGGCGGGTGTCCGCAGCATGTGCTGCACGACGCGAGGCTGCCTGCCGCCGGGATTCGGGCTACGGAACGGAGTCTAGACTTTTTGGAAATCCAGTTCCCTAGGTGAAATCACGTAGAAATAAATTTCCAAATTTTCGAGGAAGTGATCTACAGTTTCATCCGGATGCTTCAGTCCCGATCGGACCAGATCGGACTCGGCCCGGCGGCGCGCAACGCGCCGTCTTCCGCCCCCGGAGATGAGGAGACAGATTGATCATGAAGACCCAGCTGATGGCCGTCGCGGCCGCCGCGATCCTGGCTGCGCCGCTCGCGCATGCCGAGAAGATCGGCGTGACGATGGCATCGTTCGACGACACATTCCTGACCATCCTGCGCAACAGCATCGCCGATTCGGCGAAGAAGGACGGCGCGACGGTGCAGATCGAGGACGGCGGCAACGACGTCGGCAAGCAGTTGAGCCAGGTCCAGAACATGATCGCGCAGAAGGTCGACGCGATCATCGTGAATCCGGTCGATACCGACGCGACGCCGAAGATCACGAAGATGGTGACCGCGGCGAAGATCCCGCTCATCTACGTGAACCGCAAGCCGGTCGATTTCGACAAGCTGCCGGCCGGCGTCGCGGTCGTCGCCTCCGACGAAAAGCAGTCGGGCACGCTGCAGGCGCGCCAGGTGTGCAAGCTGCTCGGCGGCAAGGGCGACATCCTCGTGCTGATGGGCGAGCTGTCCAACGAATCGGCGCGCGCCCGCACCAAGGACATCGAGGACGTGATCGCGACGAAGGATTGCGCGGGCATGAAGATCGTCGACAAGCGCGAAGGCAAGTGGAGCCGCACGCAGGGCCAGGACATCACGATGAACTGGCTGAGCTCCGGGACCAGGTTCGACGCGATCGTGTCGAACAACGACGAGATGGCGATCGGCGCGATCAACGCGCTGAAGGCCGCGCGCAAGCTGACGCCGAAGACGATCGTCGCGGGCATCGACGCGACGCCGGACGGCCTCGCGGCGATGAAGGCCGGCGAGCTGAAGGTGTCGGTCTACCAGAACGCGACCGGGCAGGGCGCGCAGGCGGTGGCCGCGGCGCTCAAGCTCGCGAAGAAGCAGCCCGTCGATCGCTACGTGAACGTGCCGTTCGAGCTCGTGACGCCCGACAACATGAACCAGTACGCGAAGCACTGACCGGTGTCCCGTTGAACTGCGCGGGCCCGGCACGGCCGGGTTCGCGCGCGACTTGTCGAGGAACGTCCATGTTTACAGCCAGGATCGCGCGCCCGATGGCCGGCGGCGACGCGCCGGCCGCTTCGTCCGGGGCGGCCGGCTCGTCCGGTTCGCCGCCTTCTTCCGTAGCCGACTGCGTGCTCGAGGTGCGCGGCGTCGGCAAGTCCTTTCCCGGCGTCGTCGCGCTCGACGGCGTGCAGTTCCGCGTGCGCCGCGGCACCGTTCATGCGCTGATGGGCGAGAACGGCGCCGGCAAGTCCACGCTGATGAAGATCATCGCGGGCGTCTACACGCCCGACCAGGGCGAAATCCTGATCAACGGCGAGCCGGTCGTGCTGAACGGCCCGCTCGATGCGCTCGACCGCGGCATCGCGATGATCCATCAGGAGCTCAACCTGATGCCGTACATGACGGTCGCGGAGAACATCTGGATCCGCCGCGAACCGAAGAACCGCTTCGGCCTGATCGATCACGCCGAGCTGCGCCGCCGCACGGCCGCGCTGTTCGAGCGGCTGTCGATCGACATCGATCCGGAAACCGACGTGCGCACGCTGACGGTCGCGAGCCGCCAGATGGTCGAGATCGCGAAGGCCGTGTCGTTCGACTCGGACGTGCTGATCATGGACGAGCCCACCTCCGCGCTGACCGACAAGGAAGTCACGCACCTGTTCCGGATCATTCGCCAGCTGCGCGAGCAGGGCAAGGGCATCGTCTACATCACGCACAAGATGAACGAGCTGTTCGAGATCGCCGACGAGTTCTCGGTGTTCCGCGACGGCAAGTACATCGGCACGCATGCGTCGAGCGACGTCACGCGCGACGACATCATCCGCATGATGGTCGGGCGCGAGATCACGCAGATGTTCCCGAAGGAGGAGGTGCCGATCGGCGACGTCGTGCTGTCGGTGAAGGATCTGTGCGTCGACGGCGTGTTCCGCGACGTGAGCTTCGAGCTGCGCGCGGGCGAGATCCTCGGCGTCGCGGGCCTCGTCGGCTCGGGGCGCTCGAACGTCGCGGAGGCGCTGTTCGGCGTCGTGCCGGCCACGTCGGGCGAGATCCGCATCGACGGCAAGCCGGTGCGGATCGCGACGCCCGCGCAGGCGATGAAGCACGGGATGGCGTTCCTCACCGAGGATCGCAAGGATTCCGGCTGCTTCCTGAATCTCGACCTGCTCGCGAACATGGAAGCGGCGGTGCTCAGCAACCGCTACGTGAAGTTCAATTTCGTGCAGCAGGCGCAGTTGAAGCGCGACTGCGAGGAAATGAGCCGGATGCTGCGCGTGAAGTCGCCCGGGCTGCACGAGGCTATCCAGAACCTGTCGGGCGGCAACCAGCAGAAGGTGCTGATCGGCCGCTGGCTGCTCACGCAGCCGCGCATCCTGATCCTCGACGAACCGACGCGCGGCATCGACGTCGGCGCGAAGGCCGAGATTCACCGGCTCGTCAGCGCGCTCGCCGGCAAGGGCGTCGCGGTGCTGATGATCTCGTCGGAAATGCCGGAAGTGCTGGGGATGAGCGATCGCGTGATGGTGATGCACGAAGGGCGCATGACCGGCATCGTCGATCGCAAGGACGCCGACCAGGTCCGCATCATGGATCTCGCGTCGCGCTGACCCGAAACAAGAGTGGAGACAACTGAAATGGGCAACCTGAACCCGGTCGCGGATGCGCAGACCATGACACTCAAGTCGCGGCATACGAAGTGGCCGCCCGAACTGAGCATCTTCCTCGTGCTGGTCGGCATCAGCCTGTTCTTCGAGATCGTCGGCTGGATCGTCGTCGGCCAGAGCTTCCTGTTCAATGCCGAGCGGCTCGAGATCATCGTGCTGCAGATGGCCGTGATCGGCATCATCGCGGTCGGCGTGAACCTCGTGATCATCACCAGCGGGATCGACCTGTCGTCGGGGTCGGTCGTCGCGGCGGCCGCCGTCGTGTCGGCGAGCCTCGCGCAGGTGTCCGACTTCCCGCGCGCGGTGTTTCCGCATCTCACCGACCTGCCGATCATCTGGCCGGTGCTGGCCGGCGTGTGCGTCGGGCTGCTGGTCGGCCTGCTGAACGGCACGCTGATCGCGATGACGGGCATCCCGCCGTTCATCGCGACGCTCGGCACGATGGTCGCCGCGCGCGGCTTCGCGAAGTGGTTCACCAACGGGATGCCGGTGTCGATGCTGACCGACCCGTTCGCGGCGATCGGCGCGGGCGCCAATCCGGTGATCATCTTTGTCGTGATCGCCGCGATCTTCCACGTCGTGCTGCGCTACACGCGCTTCGGCAAGTACACCTATGCGATCGGCGCGAACCGCCATGCGGCCGTCGTGTCGGGCATCAACGTCACGCGGCACCTGATCTTCGTCTATGCGATCGCGGGCCTCCTGAGCGGGATCGCCGGCACCGTGACGGCCGCGCGCGCGATCTCCGGCCAGTCGGGCATGGGCGTGATGTACGAACTCGACGCGATCGCGGCCGTCGTGATCGGCGGCACGTCGCTGTCGGGCGGCCTCGGCCGGGTGACGGGCACCGTGATCGGCGTGCTGATCCTCGGCGTGATGACGTCGGGCTTCACGTTCATCCGCATCGACGCGTATTACCAGGAGATGGTGAAGGGCGCGATCATCGTCGCGGCCGTGATCGCCGACCAGTATCGCAACAAGAAGTCGCGCCGCTGACCGATTCCACCCCTGCCGAAACCACGAAACCGCCCGGGAAGAAGATGAAGATCGCTCTGGATCCCTACATGATTCGCCACCTGCCGCTCGATCGGCTGCCGCATGCGGTGGCCGAGCTCGGCTACGACCAGATCGAGCTGTCGCCGCGCAGCGACTTTCTCGACTGGTGGGTGATGCCGCGCGCGACCCGCGAGCGCATGGCCGCGTTCCGCCAGGCGATGCGCGCGAGCGGCGTCGGCCTCGCGTCGTTGCAGCCGATGTACCGCTGGGCCAGCCCGTTCGAGGACGAGCGGCAATGGGCCGTGCGCTGCTGGCAGAAGGCGATCGAGGTCGCGGTCGAGATGGAGTGTCCGCTGATGGTGTCGGAGTTCGGGCGCGGCGCGTCGCCGGAGCGCTCGGTCGGCGAGCGGCCGGGCGCGAACCCGAAGGAGCTGTGCGAAGCCGCGTGGTTCCGGTCGATGGACGTGCTGCTGCCGATCCTCGAGCGCGAACGCATCGTGCTGTCGGTCGAGCCGCATCCGGAGGACTGGATCGAGCAGTTGCAGCCGGCGATCGACATCGTCACGAACCTCGGCTCGCCGTCGCTGAAGCTGTCGTATATCGCGCCGCACACGTTCTATTACGGCGACGACATGGCCGCGATGATCGCGCAGGCCGCACCGATCCTCGCGCACGTGCGCGTGGCCGACACCTTCGACCACCGCAAGAGCAGCCAGCTGCGCTACATCGTGAACCCGCCCGGCTCGAACCAGATCCGCGTGCACCAGCATCTCGACATCGGGCAGGGCGAGATCGACTGGGACGTGTTTTTCCGCGCGCTCGGCGCGGCCGGCTTCGACGGCGTGATGTCGTCGTGCGTGTTCGCGTGGGAGGACCGCGCGGAAGCCTCGTCGCGCTACATGCGCGACACGATCCAGCGCTACGTCGATCGCCATTTCGATCGCACCGCGCGCTGACCGATTGATGACCGATTACTGACCGGCGCGGCACGGGCCGCGCCGCTGATGAACGAACGACTGGAGACAACTGCATGACCTTGCAAATCGGCGTGATCGGCTGCGGCGCGATCGGCCAGGACCACATTCGCAGACTGACGCGCACGCTGTCCGGCGCGCGCGTCGTGGCCGTCAACGACATCGATCCGCAGCAGGCGCGCGACGCGGTGACGAAGTACGGGCTCGACGCCGAGATCTACGGCGACGGCCACGACGTGGTCGCGGCCACCGACGTGCAGGCCGTGCTCGTCACGTCGTGGGGGCCGACGCACGAAGCGTTCGTGCTCGACGCGATCGCGCACGGCAAGCCGGTGTTCTGCGAGAAGCCACTGGCCGTCACGGCCGACGGCTGCATGCGGATCGTCGAAGCCGAAGTCGCGCACGGCAAGCGGCTCGTGCAGGTCGGCTTCATGCGGCCGTACGACGAAGGCTATCGTGCGCTCAAGCGCGTGATCGACAGCGGCGAAATCGGCGCGCCGCTGATGCTGCATTGCGCGCACCGCAACCAGTCGGTCGGCGAGCGCTACACGACCGACATGGCGATCACCGACACGCTGATCCACGAACTCGACGTGCTGCGCTGGCTGCTCGGCGAGGACTATGCGAATGCGCAGGTCGTCTACCCGAAGAAGACGCGCCATGCGTCCGCGCATCTCGCCGATCCGCAGATCGTGCTGCTCGAAACCGCGAGCGGCGTGCGCATCGACGTCGAGATCTTCGTGAACTGCCAGTACGGCTACGACATCCAGTGCGAGGTGGTCGGCGAGAACGGCATCGCGAAGCTGCCCGATCCGCCGGCCGTCGGGCTCAAGCAGGCGGCGCGGCAGTCGGTCGAGATCATGACCGACTGGAAGGAACGCTTCATCGCGTCGTACGACGTCGAGCTGCAGGCGTTCATCGATGGCGTGCGGCAGGGTGCGCTGACCGGGCCGTCCGCATGGGACGGCTACGCGGCGGCGGTCGCGGCCGACGCGTGCGTGCGGGCGCAGAAGAGCGGCGCGGTCGAACCGATCGCGATGGCCGACCGTCCCGCGTTCTATCGAGGCTGACCCGCGGCCGCTTGCCGCTTACTTGCCGGACTGACCGACATGACGATGAAGATTGGCTGCGCGCCGTGCTGCTGGGGCGTCGACGATGTGAAGAACCCGCACCTGCCGCCGTGGCGGCACGTGCTCGCCGAGGCCGCGCAGGCCGGCTACTCGGGCATCGAGCTCGGGCCGTACGGCTACATCCCGCTCGACCTCGACGTGGTGAGTGCCGAACTCGAACGCCAGCGCCTGAGCATTACGGCCGGCACGATCTTCGACGATCTCGTGTCGCCGGAGAACCTGCCGAACCTGCTGCGCCAGACGCGCGAGATCTGCGCGCTGATCACGCGGCTGCCGAAGCTGCCGACGCAGGGCGGCCAGCGTTACGCGGCACCGTACCTGGTCGTGATGGACTGGGGCCACGAGGAACGCGACTACGCGGCCGGCCACGGCGATCGCGCGCCGCGGCTGTCTGACGAGCGCTGGGCGCGGATGGTCGACCATATCCGGCAGATCGCGACGGTCGCGCGCGACGAGTTCGGCGTGCGTGCGGTGATCCATCCGCATGCGGGCGGCTATATCGAGTTCGCGGACGAGATCGACCGGATCGTCGCCGATATTCCGGCCGATACGGCGGGCCTGTGTCTCGACACCGGCCATCTGCATTACTCGGGCATGGACCCCGAAACGTGGCTGCGCCGCCATGCGGCGCGCCTCGACTACGTGCATTTCAAGGATATCGACGCGGCCGTGTACGACGCGGTGATGGGCGAACACATCGCGTTTTTCGCCGCCTGCGCGCGCGGCGTGATGTGCCCGATCGGCACCGGCGTGCTCGACTACCGCGCGATCCGCCAGGCGCTCGACGAGATCGGCTACGCGGGCTACATCACGATCGAGCAGGAGCGCGACCCGCGCAACGCCGGCACGAGCCTGCGCGACGTCGCCGCGAGCCGCGCGTTTCTCGCGTCGGCCGGTTTTGCATGACCCCCTGAACACGCACCTGGAACACCATCATCATGATTGACGGACAGATTCTGCTTGGACACTCGATTCGCTGGGGCATGGTCGGCGGCGGGCTCGGCAGCCAGATCGGCTACAGCCACCGGTCGGCCGCGCTGCGCGACGGCAGCTTCCAGCTGGTTGCCGGCGCATTCGACCTCGACCCCGAACGCGGCCGCCAGTTCGGCGTGAAGCTCGGCGTCGCGGCCGAGCGCTGCTATCCCGACTACGCGACGATGTTCGACGCCGAGGCGCGTCGCCCGGATGGCATCCGCGCGGTGTCGATCGCGACGCCGAACAACACGCACTTCGAGATCTGCCGCGCCGCGCTGAACGCGGGGCTGCACGTGGTCTGCGAGAAGCCGCTGTGCTTCACGACCGAGGAGGCCGAGGCGCTGCAGCGGCTGTCGGTCGACAAGAACCGGATCGTCGGTGTCGCGTACGGCTACTCGGGACACCAGATGATCGAGCAGGCGCGCGAGATGATCGCGCGCGGCGACCTTGGCGAGATCCGCATCGTACAGATGCAGTTCGCGCACGGGTTTCACAGCGAAGGCGTCGAGGCCGCGAGCGCGGCCGCGCGCTGGCGCGTCGATCCGAAGTTCGCAGGCCCGAGCTACGTGCTCGGCGATATCGGTACGCATCCGCTGTACATCTCCGAGGTGATGGCGCCGGAACTCAAGATCCGGCGGCTGATGTGTTCGCGGCAAAGCTTCGTGAAGAGCCGCGCACCGCTCGAGGACAACGCGTTCACGATCATGGAATACGACACCGGGGCGATCGGCTACGTGTGGTCGAGCGCGGTGAACGCCGGCTCGATGCACGGGCAGAAGGTGCGCGTGATCGGCTCGAAGGCGAGCGTCGAATGGTGGGACGAGCATCCGAACCAGTTGCGCTACGAAATCCAGGGGCAGCCTGCGCAGGTGCTCGATCGCGGGATGGGCTACCTGCATCCGCACGCATTGCGCGAAGACCGCATCGGCGCCGGGCATCCGGAAGGGCTGTTCGAAGCATGGTCGAACCTGTACGCGCGCTTCGCGCTCGCGATGGATGCGGCCGATCGCGGCGACGCCGCGGCGTTGAAGGCCATCCGCTTTCCGGACGTGCACGCGGGCGTCGAGGGCGTGCGCTGGGTCGAGAACTGCGTGCGTTCGGCCGATGCGGGCGGCGTGTGGGTCGACTATCGTTGAGCCATGGCTGGCCGATGCGCGGCATCGGCCGTCGGCCGGGGCGTCGGCGTTCACGTCGGTAAACGCCCTAATCTTTACGGCACGGCGGGAGCGATGGAAAATCGTTTCCAGTATCGCCGTGGAGCGTGTGCAAGTGATGATCGAGCGCGTGGGAGCGAGCAGGCGGCGCGGGCCGGGCCGCAAACGTGATTAAATTCGCCCTTCATGCATGTATCCAGTCGAGCCCCGGGCCGCGTCCGCCAGCCATGCGCACGCATCGGGGCCGTCAACTTCGCGCTATCCGATGAGTTCATCCGAGAAACCTCCCGCCACCGTCGAGCAGTTCCTGCAGCACCTGACGCAGGAGTACGACGGCCTCAGCAATCGCCTGAAGGTGATCGCTCGCCACGTGGAAACGCATCGGGACCAGCTTGGGCTGGAAGGCATCCAGTCGCTCGCGGAGGCATGCGGCGTCCAGCCGTCGGCCGTCGTGCGCTTCGCGAAGCATTTCGGCTTTTCCGGCTTCTCCGAGATGCAGCGGCTGTTCCGCGAGGGGCTCGCGCAGCAGATCGCGCCGGGGCGCGCGTACAACCTGCGGCTGCGCGACGTGATCGAAGCCGGCTCGTCGAGCCTGCAGCCTGAACAGATCGCCGACGAATTCATCAAGGGCAGCATTGCCGGGATGCAGCAGTTGCGGCAGACGCTCGATTCGCAGGCGCTCGCGCAGGCCGTGGATTTGCTCGCCGATACGCAGGCGATCTGGATCGCCGGGTCGCGGCGCGCGTTTCCGATCGCCGTGTATCTCGACTATGCGCTGCAGCATACCGACAAGCGCATCGGGCTGTTCAGCGCGCTCGGCAGCATGCATCTCGGCCAGATCCGGTCGGTGCGCGAGGGCGACGTGATGATCGCGATCTCGTTCATGCCGTACGCGGACGAGACGGTACAGGTCGCGCAGCAGGCCGCGCAGCGCGGCGCGCGGCTGATCGCGATCACCGACAGCCGGATGAGCCCGCTCGCGCGGGAGGCCGAGGTGACGCTGATGGTGCAGGAAAGCGCGACGTTCGGGTTTCGCGCGCTGACGGCCACGATGGGCCTCGCGCAGAGCCTGTTCGTCGCGCTCGCGTACCGGCTCGAGCTGTCCTATATGCCGACCGCCGACGGCGCGCACGGCACGAAAGCCGGTTGATCCCGACTGCCGGTGCGCCGCCCGCCGAACGGATCGGCGGATGGCGCACCGGCCGGCTTACTTCGCGGTCGGCATCGCGAATTCGGCGCCCTTGCCGATGCTCGACGACCAGCGCTGCATCACCGACTTCTGGCGCGTGTAGAAGCGCACGCCTTCCTCGCCGTACGCGTGCATGTCGCCGAACAGGCTCTTCTTCCAGCCGCCGAAGCCGTGCCACGCCATCGGCACCGGGATCGGCACGTTGATGCCGACCATGCCGACCTGGATGCGCCGCGCGAATTCGCGCGCGATGCCGCCGTCGCTCGTGAAGCACGACACGCCGTTGCCGAACTCGTGCGCGTTGATCAGGTCGACCGCTTCGCCGAAATCCTTCACGCGCACGCAGCCGAGCACCGGCCCGAAGATTTCTTCCTTATAGATCCGCATGTCGGGCGTCACGTGATCGAACAGCGTGCCGCCGGTGAAGAAGCCGGCCTCGCGGCCCGGCACGCGCAGCCCGCGGCCGTCGACCACCAGTTGCGCGCCTTCGTTCACGCCTTGCTCGATATAGCCTTCGATGCGCTTCAGCGCCTCGCCGGTGACGATCGGACCCATCTCGACTTCCGGCGACATCCCGTCGCCGATTACCAGCTTGCGTGCGCGTTCGGCCACGGCCGGCACGATCTTGTCGGCCACGTCGCCGACCAGCACCGCGATGCTGATCGCCATGCAGCGCTCGCCCGCGGAGCCGTATGCGGCGCCGATCAGCGCGTCGACGGCCTGCTCGATGTTCGCATCGGGCATCACGACGAGGTGGTTCTTCGCGCCGCCGAGCGCCTGCACGCGCTTGCCCGACTGCACCGCGCGCTGCTGCACGTAGGCCGCGATCGGCGTCGAGCCGACGAAGCTGACGGCCTGCACGTCCGGGTGGTCGAGGAGGGCATCGACCGCGCCCTTGTCGCCCTGCACGACGTTGAACACGCCGGCCGGCAGCCCGGACTGCGTGAGCAGGTCGGCGATGAGCAGCGCGGCCGACGGGTCGCGCTCGCTCGGCTTCAGCACGAACGTGTTGCCCGTCGCGATCGCGACCGGGAACATCCAGCACGGCACCATGCACGGGAAGTTGAACGGCGTGATGCCCGCGACGACGCCGAGCGGCTGGCGCATCGTCCAGTTGTCGATGCCGGTGCTGACCTGGTCGGTGAAGTCGCCCTTCAGCAGTTGCGGCACGCCGCATGCGAATTCGATGATGTCGATGCCGCGCGCGACTTCGCCCTGCGCGTCGGAGAACACCTTGCCGTGCTCGGCCGTGATGATCGCTGCCAGCGTATCGCGGTGCTCGTTCATCAGTTGCAGGAAGCGGTGCAGCACGCGCGCGCGGCGGATCGGCGGCGTCGCGGCCCAGGCCGGGAACGCCGCGTGGGCGGACGCGACGGCCTGCTCGACTTCGTCGTTGCCGGCCAGCGCCACGCGGCGCACCGCGCGGCCGAGCGACGGGTTGAGGACGTCCTGGAAGCGGCCGCTGCGGCCGGCGACGGGCGCGCCGTCGACATAGTGGCCGACATCGGCGTCGGACGTGTACGCGGGAACCGGATTCATCGTGTCTCCTGGGGATGAGGGGGAACAGCGCCTAGTCTAGGGAAACCGGCAGGGCCGGAGAAGGCCGCGAAACTTGATTCACTGTTCAGAATTCTGAATAATCAGTGGATGAATCAGAAAAATGTCCAGGCGCTCTGGCCGCATATCCATTCGCTGACGGTGCTGGCCGCGGCGGGCAGTTTCACGGCTGCCGCGCAGCGGCTCGGCATCAGCAAGGCCGCGATGAGCCAGCGCATCGCCGATCTCGAAAAGGCGGCCGGCGTGCCGCTCGTGCGCCGCACCACGCGCAGCGTGCGGCTCACCGACGCGGGGCAGACGCTCGTCGACAGCACGCGCGACGCGTTCGAGTCGATCGGCCAGCATTTCGCGCGCGTGAAGGATCTCGCCGGCGAGCCGCGCGGGCTGCTGCGCCTGACGGTGCCGGTCGCGCTCGGCCGCCAGCAGGTCGTGCCGCACCTGCCCGATTTCCTGCGCCAGCATCCGGGCGTCCAGATCGAGCTCGACCTGTCGGACCGCCTGCATTCGCTGACGCAGGAGGGCTTCGACCTCGCGATCCGCCATACGACCACCGCGCCGCAGACCCACGTCGCATGGAAGCTGTGCGATACGCGTTCGCTGCTGGTCGCGAGCCGCGACTATCTCGACGCGCGCGGCGCGCCGCGCCACCCGAGCGAACTCGTCGATCACAGCTGCCTGTGCTACCTGCGCGAGCACGAGCCGGCCGCGTGGAGCTTCGAGCCGGACGGCCGCCGGCGCGAGCGCGTGAGCGTGCCGGTGCGCGGCAGTTTCGCGGCGAACAACAGCGAGGCGATGCGCGAGGCCGCGCTCGGCGGGCTCGGCATCGCGCTGCTGCCGGATTTCAGCGCGCGGCGCGATCTCGACGCCGGCCGGCTCGTCGCGCTGCTCGACGGCTGGCGGCCGTCGGGCGCGTTCGGCGACCACATTTTCGCGATCCGCCCGTACAGCCCGGTCGTGCCGAGCGCGGTGCGCGCGCTCGTGCGGCACCTGCGCGAACGGCTCGCGGGCGGCTTCTCCGGCGCGTGAGCCGCGTGCCGGCGGGCGCCGGCCCCGTGGGCGGCCCGGGCAGGCGCGGCGGCGCTGCGGTAAAATCGCGGCTTCCTCCCGCGCCATGTGTGGCGCGTCATTCGAAGGTCGACAGCCGATGCAGATTCACAAGGAAGTGGACGCGCGCGGGCTCAATTGCCCGTTGCCGATCCTGCGTGCCAAGAAAGCGCTTGCCGATATGGAAAGCGGGCAGATCCTCAAGGTGCTCGCGACCGATCCGGGCTCGCAGCGCGATTTCGCCGCGTTCGCGAAGCAGACGGGCAACGAGATCGTCGAAGTGACGACCCAGGACAAGATCTTCGTGTTCCTGATGCGCCGCCGCTGACGGCGCGCATCGCACATCCCGCCGCGCCCCGGGCTCCCGGCCGCACCTGGCCGGCCACACCTGGCTGGCCACCCCTTTCTGACAATTCTTAAACCTCGTTGCGTGACCGGCTGCGTATACTGACCCGGCCGGTCGTCCGCTCCCAGCGGAGGCGCCGGCCACGGTACGTCGCACGGCGGGCTCGGGGGCCATGCCTGACGCTACCGTCGTACAACGGGGAGAGGACATGTCCTTCAGACCAGGGACCCTTCGAAGTCCGTCCGGAGCGGCAAGCATTGCGCCCGTGCGCACCTCGGAATTGAGCCGGATCGAGCTCGATCCGCAACAGGACCGCCACGCGCGTGCCGCGCTGGAGGCGTATGCGGATTCGGCTGCGGCCGAGATGCCGTGGCTGGCCGAATGGCTCGACGAACGGCTGCGCGATGCCGCGCGGGACGACGGCTCTGGCCCGACCTACTGCGGTGCGACGATCGAACGCGTGTTCGACCTGGCGCAGGCATGGGCGGCGGGCCAGCCCGACTACGCGGCCGGCGCGTGGGAGCGCGTGCGCGACCAGCTGCAGCGGATGCTTGCGCAACCGCCGCTGTCGGAGCGGCCGTCGCCACGCATGCCGACAGGCGATTTTGCCGAGCCGGTGGCCGGCATCGCGGGCGCCGAATAGGCCGTCCGGTTGCGCAATAGAAAGGATTATTCGAAGAAAGGGTGATAGTCCGCGCAATTTCTTGGCGAATTTCATACTACTATGATGAAATCGCCGGTTCGTCCGTGCCCCGTTTTTGAGATATTTAGCCGGGGTCGCCGGTTTGCGCAGGTGGCGCGAGCGGCGAACGACGGCTCGCCGGCCGGTATCCGGACGCCGCGCGCAGGCTGCGCGGCCGGGGCAGGCGCGGGAGCCGAATGGACGAATCGACTTCGATTTGCGGGGTGCTATGAGAATTGCTGTACTGGATGACGATCCGGCCCAGACGGATTTCGTCAGTCAAACGCTGACGGCCGTCGGCCATACGTGCTATGCGTTCAAGGAAGGCAAGGCCCTGAAGAAGCGCCTGCAGCGCGAGACGTTCGACCTGCTGGTGCTCGACTGGAACGTGCCCGACATGTCCGGCGAGGAAGTGCTCAAGTGGGTGCGCGCCAACCAGACCGAGCACAGCCTGCCGATCATCTTCATGACGAGCCGCGACGACGAGGCGGGGATCACGCAGATCCTCAACGCCGGCGCCGACGATTACGTGGTCAAGCCCGTGTCCGGCCCGATCCTGCGTGCGCGCATCGGTTCGCTGCTGCGCCGCGCGTATCCGGTCAACGCCGAGGCGACCGTCCGCGAATTCGATCAGTTCCGTTTCGACGTGAACCTGAAGCAGGCGTACGTCGGCGACAAGGCCGTGAGCCTCACGCAAAAGGAATTCGAGCTCGCGCTGCTGCTGTTCCAGCATCTCGACCGGCCGCTGTCGCGCGCGCACATTCTCGACCTCGTGTGGAAGCAGGCGACCGACATTCCGTCACGCACGATGGATACGCACATTTCGATGCTGCGCACCAAGCTCGGCCTGCGGCCCGAAAACGGCTACCGTCTCGCGCCGATCTACGGGTACGGCTACCGGCTCGAACGGGTCGGCCAGGGGGAACCGGAGTGACCGCGCGAATCACGCAGCGCACGGCGAGCCTGTGCACGGCGGCGCTGCGCGCGGCCTGCGCGGTCGCGTTCGCGTTCGCCGCGCAGCAGGCCGCGGCGCAGCCGCCCGCCGCCGCGGGCAAGATGGTCGTCTATCGCACGCAGGCGGGCGACACGCTGTACGACGTCGCCGCGCGCTACCTGCAGGGCGCGGACGACTGGCAACTGCTCCAGCAGATCAACGGCGTGCCGGCGCCGAAGCACCTGCAGCCCGGCGTCGCGCTGAAGCTGCCGGTTGCGCGCCTGCGCAAGGAAAAGCTCACCGCACGCGTGATCGCGGTGCAGGGCACGGCCGAGCGCGCGTCCGGCGACGCCTTCGCGCCGCTCGCGAACGATGCGACGCTCGCCGAAGGCGACCGCGTGCGCACCGGCCCGAACGGCTTCGTGACGATCGAGCTGGCCGACGGCACGCACATGAGCCTGCCGCCCGACAGCCAGCTCGACCTGAAGTCGCTGCGCCGCACGGTGCTGACCGGCACGCTCGATCGCGAGTTCGAACTCACGCGCGGCTCGGTCGACAGCGACGTCACCCACCTGAAGAAACGCGACGACCGCTTCCAGATCCGCTCGCCGTCGGTCGTCGCCGGCGTGCGCGGCACGCGCTTTCGCGTGAACTACGACGCGGCCGGCACCGCGTCGACGCGCGTCGAAGTGCTCGACGGCACCGTCGGCGTCGCGGGCGGGCGGAAGCCGGCCGGCGCGACGCTCGTGCATGCGAACTTCGGCAGCGTCGCGACGTCGTCCGGCGCGGTCGGCGCACCCGTCGAACTGCTCGGCGCACCCACGCTCGCGCATCCCGGCAAGGTGCAGGACGAGCCCGACGTCGCATTCGACATCGCGCCGCTCGAGCAGGCGCATGCGTATCGCGTGCAGCTCGCGCACGACGCGGGGCTGCTCGACCTGTTCCGCGAAACGCGCACCGATTCGCCGCGCGCGGTGTTCCGCGACGTGCCGAACGGGAATTACTTCGTGCGGATCGCCGCGATCGATGCCAACGGCCTCGAGGGGCTGCCGCGCACCTATGCGTTCGAGCGCCGCGTGATGGGGCTCGACGCGAGCGCGTCGCAGGGCGCGGGCGGTTACGATTTCCGCTGGTCGCCGAACGGCTCGGGCAAGAATGCGCGTTACCGGTTCGTGCTGTCGCGCTCGAAGGACCTGAGCGCGCCGGTCGTCGACCAGGTCGGCCTGCACGCGCGCCAGATCACCGTCGCGCACCTGCCGCCGGGCGACTATTTCTGGGCCGTGACCGTCGAGGAATTCGAAGGCGGCAAGTTCTACGAGAAGACCAGTCCGGTCAGCGCGTTCACGTTGTCGCGCTGATCCGCGGCGCATGAAACCCGACTCCGTTTCCCCGCGGCGGCGCCTCGGCCGCCGCTTCCTGATCGAATGGATCGCGATCGGCTGCCTCGGGATCGCGGTGATCCTCGCGTGCGCGCTTGGCCGCCTGTCGTCGAGCGTCGACGGGCTGATCTACGACCGGCTGCTGATGCTGCGCAGCCTGCCGCTGTCGCCCGACGTCGTGGTGGTCGACATCGACAACCAGAGCGTGTCCGCGCTCGGCCGCTGGCCGTGGCCGCGTGACGTGCATGCGCGGCTGCTCGACACGCTCGCGCGCGCGCAGCCGGCCGCCGTCGTCTACGACGTGCTGTTTACCGAACCGTCGCCCGAGGATCGCACGTTCGCGGACGCGATGAGCCGCGTGCCGACCTTCCTGCCGGTGCTGCTGAGTCCCGAGCAGGCGGACGGCACGCGATCGGTCGATCCGCCGGTCGCCGCGCTCGCCGCGCGCGCGACGGGGCTCGGCCATATCAATCTCGAAGTCGATCGCGACGGCATCGTGCGCAGCGTCGCGCTGTTCGAAAGCGACGGCCGCGTGCGCTGGCCGCAACTGATGGTGCCCGTGTACCGCGCGATCCAGGCCGGCCGGCTGCACCCGGTCGGCGGCATGCCCGGCGCGAACGCGCACGACCTGTCGCGCGATGCGGCGGGCGACGGCCGCTACCTGATTCCGTTCAGCCGCAACACGCCCGCGTATCCGACGCTGTCGTTCGACGACGTGCTCGAAGGGCGCGTGAAGCCCGACGCGCTGCGCGGCAAGATCGTCGTCGTCGGCGTGACGGCGTCGGGGCTGTACGATCGCTTCGCGACGCCGGTGTCCGGCGAGTTCGGCCCGTTGGCCGGCGTATATATCCATGCGAACGTGCTCGACATGCTGGCGACCGGCAGTGCGATCTCGCCCGCGTCGCGCGCGGGGCTGTTCGTCGCGTCGCTGCTGCCGCTCGCGGTGTTGCTGGGCGGTTTCCTGATGCTGTCGCCGTGGCGGGCGCTGCTGCTGACGCTGAGCCTGGCCGCGCTCGCCGTGGTCGCGAGCGTGGCGCTGCTGTTCGAGGCGCGCATCTGGCTGACGCCGGCGCCGGCGATCTTCGGACTGGTCGCCGTCTATCCGATCTGGAACTGGCGGCGGCTGGAAATGACGATGTCGTACCTGCGCCGCGAGCTGCAGCGGCTCGCCGACGAGCCGCACCTGCTGCCCGAGGCGCCGCGCACGCGCAGCGTCGGCGGCGACGTGCTGGAGCGGCAGATGGCGCTGATGGCGCAGGCCGCGCAGCGCGTGCAGGACATGAAGCGCTTCGTGTGGGACAGCCTCGACAGCATGCCCGAGCCGATCTTCGTGACCGACCTCGCCGGCACCGTGCTGATCGCGAACCACGCGGCGAAACGCTACGGGTCGCGGCTCGCGCTGCCGCTGCCGGAAGGGCGGCCGCTGCGCACCGCGCTCGGCGAGCTGACCTTCATGAAGACCGTCGACGGCAATGCCGAGCACGACGCGGCGATCCGCGAGCGCTGGCCGGCCGCGCTCGACCCGACGCTCGAGGCCGAGCACGACGCGATGGCGCGCGGCATCGAGGTGCGCGATCGCGACGGGCTCGACCATTTGCTACGCTACGCGGCGTGTACGAACGCGCAAGGGCGCGTGACGGGCTGGATCGCCGGCCTCGTCGACGTGACCGAGCTGCATGCGGCCGAACGGCATCGCGAGGAAGCGCTGCACCTGCTGTCGCACGACATGCGTTCGCCGCAGTCGTCGATCCTCGCGCTGGTCGAGATCGAGCGCGATCGCGTCGAGACCGACGCGATGCGCGGGCTGCTCGCGCGGATCGAGCGCTATGCGCACCGCGCGCTGTCGCTCGCCGACGAGTTCGTGCAGTTGGCGCGCGCCGAGTCGCAGGCGTACCAGCTCGAGGTGACGAGCCTCGTCGACGTGCTGATCGATGCGAGCGACGAGGTGTGGCCGCAGGCGCAGGCGAAGCACATCCGCGTCGAGACCGACGTGGGCGCCGACATGTGCTGGGTGCGCGCGGATCGCTCGCTGATCACGCGCGCCTTCGTGAACCTGCTGAACAATGCGGTCAAATACAGTCCGTCCGACACGGTGATCGTGTGTACGCTGACGGTCGAGCACGCATCGAAGCGGATGTTCTGTACGATTCGCGATCAGGGGTACGGCATTGCGCCGGAAGATCAGCGGCATCTGTTCGAGCGTTTCAAGCGATTCCATGCCGGCGAGCGGCCCGACATCCCGGGCTCCGGGCTCGGCATGGCTTTCGTGAAGACGGTCGTCACGCGCCATGGGGGCAGCGTGTCGGTCGACAGCGAAGTGGGTGTCGGCACCGCGGTGACGGTGTCGTTGCCCGCGATCGACGAGCCGTCCGCCTGACAGGGCCGGGCGCGACGGCACGCATTTGGGGAAAGTCATGAGAAAGCAATGGGCGGCGACCGCGCTGGCGGCGTCGCTGTTGACGGGTTGTGCCGGCGTGACGAGCGGCGTGAGTGTGGTCGGGCAGCCGAATGCATTTGCATCCGGTGCGCACGGCTACGATTTCGTGCGGACGGCCGCGCAGGCGGGCGATGCCGAGTACCGGCAGATCGAGACGCTCGTGCGCGACGAACTCGCGCGCCGCGGCTTCGATGCGCAGCCGCTCAAGGACGCGCGTTACCGGTTGTCGATCGCGTATGCGACGCAGCCGGCGGCGGTCGCGGCGAGCGCCGACCGGTGCGGTGCGGCGAGCAGCGCATGCGTGACGGTCGACGGGCCCGCGCCGGTCGCGCTGCCGTTCATGGGCCGCGTGTACCGCCACGTGCTGACGCTGCGCTTCGTCGATGCGCAATCGGGCGCCGACGTCTATCGCGTGTCGGCGTCGCTGCGCGATCGCGATCCGGGCACGCAGCAGGCCGCGCCGGCGCTCGTCAAGAGCGCGCTGGCGAAGGTGCCGTTCGGCGACGGCAGCGGCTGGCTCGTCAAGACGAAAAAAGACGACGCGGGCGGGATGCCGGGCGTCGTCTCGGTGAAGCCGGCCGACGCGCGCTGAAGCGCTGGCCGTGAGGTGAGGACGGGCCCGCCGGGGCGCGCCCTTGCCGCGTTCAGACGGTCGGTTGGCCGCCGTCGCGCGTGCGCAGGTACGTATCGAACTCCGCACCGACTTCCGGGTGACGCAGCGCGAATTCGACCGTCGCCTTCAGGTAGCCGAGCTTGCTGCCGCAGTCGTAGCGCGTGCCCTGGTACTTGTAGGCCAGCACCTGCTCGTCGGCGAGCAGCGCCTGGATCGCGTCGGTGAGCTGCAGTTCGCCGCCCGCGCCGGGCTTCAGCGCGCGCAGGTGTTCGAAGATCCGCGGCTTCAGGATGTAGCGGCCGACCACGCCGAGGTTCGACGGCGCGACTTCCGGCGCCGGCTTCTCGATGATCGCCGACATCTTGACGATCGACTCTTCCCATTCCTTGCCGTCGACGATCCCGTACGACTTCGTCTCCGACGGCGGGATCTCTTCCACGCCGATCACCGAGCTGTGATAGTGGTCGAACACGTCGACCATCTGCTTCATCACCGGCGGGTTGCCGTCGAGCAGGTCGTCCGCGAGGATCACTGCGAACGGGTTGTCGGCCACCAGCTTTTCCGCGCACAGCACCGCATGGCCGAGGCCGAGCGCTTCCGGCTGGCGCACGTAGAAGCAGTCGACATGGCTCGGCTTGATGCTGCGCACGAGTTCGAGCAGCTTTTCCTTGCCGCGCGCCTCGAGTTCGGCCTCGACCTCGTACGACTTGTCGAAGTGGTCCTCGATCGCGCGCTTGCTGCGCCCGGTCACGAAGATCATCTCGGTGATGCCCGCGGCGATCGCTTCCTCGACCGCGTACTGGATCAGCGGCTTGTCGACGACCGGCAGCATTTCCTTCGGGCTCGCCTTCGTTGCCGGGAGGAACCGCGTGCCGAGACCGGCAACGGGGAATACCGCCTTGGTGACTTTCAACATGATCGAACCTTTATTCCTGTAATCGACTTGTCAGACGGTCTATGTTCACGTTCGCATTATAGTGAACGCAAATGACCTTACCCTTTGTTACGCAGGCAACCGATCGAGCTGCGCACGCAGTTTTTCGAGCGTGCTCTGGAATTCCGCGACGCGTTTCTGCTCCTGTTCGACCACGGCCGGCGGGGCTTTCGCGACGAAAGCCTCGTTGCCGAGCTTCGCGCTGCATTTCGCGATCTCGCCCGTCAGGCGCGTGATTTCCTTCGACAGGCGCTCGCGTTCGGCCGCGACGTCGATTTCCACCTTCAGCACCAGCTTGTTCGGGCCGACGATCGCGATCGGCGCGCCGTGCGCTTCCTTGTCGAGCGCCGCTTCGTCCACGAGGATCTGCACTTCCGACAGGCGCGCGAGCGCCTGCACGTACGGCGCGAACGAGCGCAGGCGCTCGGCATCGCCGGCCGCGAGCAGCGGCACCTTGGTCGCCGGCGACAGGTTCATCTCGCCGCGCAGGTTGCGGCACGCGTCGACGATCGCCTTCAGGTCGGCCGTCCACTGCTCGGACGCCTCGTCGATCTTCTGCAGGTTCGCGACCGGATACGCCTGCGTCATCAGCGACGCCTCGCCCTCGGCCTTGCCTTGCGGATAGCGGCCGGCGAGCGGCGCAACCTTCTGCCACAGCGCTTCGGTGATGAACGGGATGACCGGGTGGGCGAGGCGCAGCACCGTTTCCAGCACGCGCAGCAGCGTGCGGCGCGTCGCGCGCTGCTGTTCCGGCGTGCCGTTCTGGATCTGCACCTTCGCGAGTTCGAGATACCAGTCGCAGTACTCGTCCCACACGAATTTATAGATGCTGCTCGCGATGTTGTCGAAGCGGTAATCGGCGAAACCCTTCGCGATGTCGGCTTCGGTGCGCTGCAGCAGCGACACGATCCAGCGGTCGGCCGCCGAGAAGTCGAGGTAGCCGCCGGGGCCGCAGTCGCCCGCGCCGCACACTTCCGGCTTGTCGCTGCCGCAGTCGTGGCCTTCGCAGTTCATCAGCACGAAGCGCGTCGCGTTCCACAGCTTGTTGCAGAAGTTGCGATAGCCTTCGCAGCGCGCGAGGTCGAAGTTCACGTTACGGCCGAGCGTCGCCATCGACGCCATCGTGAAGCGCAGCGCGTCGGTGCCGAACGCGGGGATGCCGTCCGGGAACTCCTTGCGCGTCTTTTTCTCGATGGTCGCGGCCTGCTTCGGGTTCATCAGGCCCGTCGTGCGTTTCGCGACCAGCGCCTCGAGGTCGATGCCGTCGACGATGTCGATCGGGTCGAGCGTGTTGCCCTTGCTCTTCGACATCTTCTGGCCTTCCGCGTCGCGCACGAGGCCGTGCATGTAGACGGTATGGAACGGCACCTTGCCGGTGAAGTGCGTGGTCATCATCACCATCCGGGCGACCCAGAAGAAGATGATGTCGAAGCCGGTGACGAGCACCGACGACGGCAGGAAGTGCTTCAGCTCGGGCGTTTCGTTCGGCCAGCCGAGCGACGAGAACGGCACGAGCGCCGACGAGAACCACGTGTCGAGCACGTCTTCGTCACGTTTGAGCGCGCCCGTGTAACCGTTCGCCGCGGCCTGCGCGCGCGCGCCTTCCTCGTTGCGCGCGACGAACACCTCGCCGTTCTCGCCGTACCACGCGGGAATCTGGTGGCCCCACCACAACTGGCGCGAGATGCACCAGTCCTGGATGTTCTCGAGCCACTGGTAGTAGGTGGTCGTCCAGTTTTCCGGCACGAACTTGATCTGGCCGTCGCGCACCACGTCGAGCGACGTCTCGGTGATCGACTTGCCCGGATTGAACGTGCCTTCCGGCGCCGGCTTCGTCATCGCGACGAACCACTGGTCGGTCAGCAGCGGCTCGATCACGACGCCCGTGCGGTCGCCGCGCGGCACCATCAGCTTGTGCGGCTTCACCGAGTCGAGGAAGCCTTCCGCGTCGAGGTCGGCGACGATCGCCTTGCGCGCGTCGAAGCGGTCGAGGCCGCGATACTGCTCGGGGCCGTTGTCGTTGATCTTCGCGTCGAGCGTCAGGATCTCGATCGGCGCGAGCTTGTGGCGCAGGCCGACCTGGTAGTCGTTGAAGTCGTGCGCGGGCGTGACCTTCACGACGCCCGTGCCGAACTCGCGGTCGACGTAGTCGTCGGCGATCACCGGAATCTCGCGGCCGGTCAGCGGCAGCGTGACCAGTTTGCCGATCAGGTGCGCGTAGCGCTCGTCTTCCGGATGGACCATCAGCGCGACGTCGCCGAGCATCGTCTCGGGGCGCGTGGTGGCGACCGTCAGCGAGCCCGAGCCGTCGACGAGCGGGTAGCGGATGTGCCACAGGTGGCCGTTTTCCTCTTCGCTGACGACTTCGAGGTCCGACACGGCGGTGAGCAGCACCGGATCCCAGTTGACGAGGCGCTTGCCGCGGTAGATCAGCCCTTGTTCGTACAGCGTGACGAACACGTCGCGCACGGCGGCCGACATCTTGTCGTCCATCGTGAAGTATTCGCGCGACCAGTCGGTCGATGCGCCGAGGCGGCGCACCTGGTCCGTGATCGTCGAGCCGGATTTCTGCTTCCATTCCCACACGCGCTCGACGAACTTCTCGCGGCCGAGATCGTGGCGCGACACGCCCTGCGCGTCGAGCTGGCGCTCGACGACGATCTGGGTGGCGATCCCCGCGTGGTCGGTGCCGGGCACCCACAGCGTGTTCTCGCCGAGCATCCGGTGATAGCGGGCGAGGCCGTCCATGATCGTCTGGTTGAACGCGTGGCCCATGTGCAGCGTGCCCGTCACGTTCGGCGGCGGCAACTGGATCGCGAAATCGGGGCGGGACGGATCGAATGCCGGGGCGGCATAGCCGCGTTTTTCCCACTCCGGCCCCCATTGGGACTCGATGGTATGGGGCTCGAAGCTCTTCGCAAGCGTGTTGTCGCTCATGTTGGAAATCTGCCGAAAAATGCGTGAATTGGATGCCGAATCTGACAATTATAAATGGATGCCCATCCGCCAGCCATCGCCTTGCCGGCGCGGGCCTGCCGGCACGCGGCCGCAACGTGCCCGCAACGCGCGCACGATGTGCGGCCGAACGGATCGGAAACGGCATCGCGCGGCCGACTTATAATGTCGGGTCCGCATTTTCTCGCCCGTTAGCTGCCGCTCCATGCCCGATCTGCTCGCCAATCTGAACCCCGAACAATACGCCGCCGTCACGTTGCCGAACGAACCGGCGCTGATCCTCGCAGGGGCGGGCAGCGGCAAGACCCGCGTGCTGATCACGCGCATCGCGTGGCTGATCCAGCAGGGCTACGCATCGCCGCCCACCGTGCTCGCCGTCACCTTCACGAACAAGGCCGCGCGCGAGATGATGGCGCGCCTGTCGGCGATGATGCCGATCGACACGCGCGGGATGTGGATCGGCACGTTCCACGGCCTGTGCAACCGGATGCTGCGCACGCACTGGCGCGACGCGGGCCTGCCGCAGACCTTCCAGATCCTCGACACGGCCGACCAGCTGTCCGCGATCAAGCGGCTGATGAAGGCGGCGAACGTCGACGACGAAAAGTACCCGCCGAAGAACGTCCAGTACTTCATCAACAACGCGAAGGAGCAGGGGCTGCGCCCGGACAAGGTCGACGCGACCGACAACTTCAACCGCAAGTTCGTCGAGCTGTACCAGGCGTACGACCAGCAGTGCCAGCGCGAAGGCGTCGTCGATTTCCCCGAGCTGCTGCTGCGCTGCTACGAGCTGCTCGCGTACAACGCGCCGCTGCGCGCGCACTACCAGGCGCGCTTCCGGCACATCCTCGTCGACGAGTTCCAGGACACCAACAAGCTGCAGTACGCGTGGCTCAAGATGCTCGCGGGCGGCGAGAACGCGATCTTCGCGGTCGGCGACGACGACCAGTCGATCTACGCGTTCCGCGGCGCGAACGTCGGCAACATGCGCGACTTCGAAGACGAATTCCGCGTGCGCAACCTGATCAAGCTCGAGCAGAACTACCGTTCGCACGGCAACATCCTCGACGCGGCGAACCAGCTGATCTCGAACAACGCGCACCGCCTCGGCAAGAACCTGCGGACCGATGCCGGCCACGGCGAGCCGGTGCGCGTGTACGAAGCCAGCACCGATTCGCAGGAAGCCGGCTGGATCGTCGAGGAGATCCGCTCGCTGATCAATACCGGCATGGCGCGCAGCGAAGTGGCCGTCCTGTACCGCAGCAACGCGCAGTCGCGCTCGATCGAGCACACGCTGATGTCGTCGGGCATTCCGTACCGCGTGTACGGCGGCCTGCGCTTTTTCGAGCGGCAGGAAGTGAAGCACGCGCTCGCGTACCTGCGCCTGATCGACAACCCGAACGACGACACGGCATTCGTGCGCGTCGTGAACTTCCCGACCCGCGGAATCGGCGCGCGCTCGATCGAGCAGCTGGCCGACGCCGCGCGCCTGTACGGCTGCTCGATGGCCGCCGCGATTCCGTACGTGACCGGCAAGGCCGGCACGAGTCTCGGCGGGTTCGCGAACCTGGTCGCGAAGATGCGCGCCGACACGCAGCAGATGAACCTGCCCGACACCGTCGAGCACATCGTGCGCGCGAGCGGCCTCGCCGATTTCTACCAGGGCGAGCGCGAAGGGCAGGATCGCCTCGAAAACTTGCAGGAACTCGTGAACGCGGCCACCGCGTTCATCGCCGAGGAAGGCTACGGGCTCGACACGCCGGCCCGCTCGATCCCGCTGCGCGCGGGCGCGATCGCGGCGCCCGAACTCGGCGCCGCGACGGACGATCCGGCGGTCGACGTGCTCGATCCCGTGCCGCTCGACGATCCCGCGCAAAATCCCGACACGATGACGCCGCTCGCCGGCTTCCTGTCGCATGCGTCGCTGGAAGCCGGCGAC
This sequence comes from Burkholderia sp. BCC0419, assembly GCF_902830285.1. Classification (NCBI taxonomy): domain Bacteria; kingdom Pseudomonadati; phylum Pseudomonadota; class Betaproteobacteria; order Burkholderiales; family Burkholderiaceae; genus Burkholderia; species Burkholderia sp. BCC0419. Next base: position 2,014,369 of record NZ_CADESR010000001.1, on the reverse strand, counting down.
AACCAGGCGCAGGCCGGCCAGGACGCCGTGCAGTTGATGACGGTGCACGCGGCGAAGGGGCTCGAATTCTCGGCCGTGTTCATCACGGGGCTCGAGGAAGGGCTGTTCCCGCACGAGAACAGCGTGCTCGAATCGGACGGCCTCGAGGAAGAGCGCCGGCTGATGTACGTCGCGATCACGCGCGCGAAGGAGCGGCTCTACCTGTCGTTCGCGCAAAGCCGGATGCTGCATGGCCAGACCCGCTACAACGTGCGCTCGCGCTTCTTCGACGAGCTGCCGGAACACGTGCTGAAGTGGCTCACGCCGAAGGTCGAGGCCGGGTCGCGCTGGGGCGGGCGTTCGGACAATGCCGGGTACGGGCGCGACTGGTTCGCGCGGCCGGGCGGCGGCAGTCGCGAGCAGATCGTCGATGCGGCCGTGTCCGCGCCGCTGCCGGCGTTCGCGGACAAGCAGCGCGCGGCCGACGCCGGCTTCCGGGTCGGCCAGCAGGTGTTCCATACGAAGTTCGGCGAAGGCACGGTCACCGCGCTCGAAGGCAACGGCACCGATGCGAAGGCGCAGGTGAAGTTCAAGCGCCACGGCGAGAAATGGCTCGCGCTCGCGGTCGCGAAACTGCAGGCGGTGGAATGATGGACGTCGACCTGGCCGTGACGCCAGCCGCGCGCCCGCTCGGCATTCTGGCCGCGCTGCCCGAGGAACTCGGCGACCTGATCGCCGCGATGCGCGCCGACGGCGCGATGAAGACGGTCACGCTCGGCCGCCGCGATTATCACGTCGGCACCGTGCACGGCGCGGCCTGCGTCGTCACGCTCGCGCGGGTCGGCAAGGTCGCGGCCGCCGCGACGGTCAGCGCGTTGATCCACGTGTTCGGCGTGTCGGGCGTGGTGTTCACCGGCGTCGCGGGCGGCGTGTCGCGCACGGTGCGGGTCGGCGACCTCGTCGTGGCCGATACGCTGCTGCAACACGATCTCGACGCGTCGCCGCTCTTTCCGCGCTACGAGGTGCCGCTGCTCGGCATCACGCGTTTCGCGACCGACGCGGCGCTGACGGCCCGCTTGCGGGCCGCATGCACGCTGTTCGTCGACGAAGAGGGCGCGCGGTTCGCCGAGCGCTTCGGGCTCGCCGGCGCGGCGCTGCACGCGGGGCTCGTCATCAGCGGCGACCGCTTCGTGTCGAGCGAGCGCGAGGTCGTCGCGCTGCGCGACGCGCTGCCGGACGCGCTCGCGGTCGAAATGGAAGGCGCGGCAATCGCGCAGGTGTGCGCGGAACACGACGTGCCGTTCGCGCTCGTGCGCACGATCTCCGATACGGCCGACGATCACGCGACGCAGTCGTTCTCGCACTTCCTGTCGGCGATCGCGAGCAGCTATTCGTCCGGCATCCTCAAGCGTTTCCTGACGCTGCATGCAACGACGGCGGCCTGAAGCCGCCGTCGAATTCTCCATTCGTACCCTTCGACCGGCCGCGGCACGCACGCCGCGGCCGGTCGTTCGTCATGCCTGCTTGCGCCGGCTGCTTTCGAGGTTCGGCAGGAACACCGTGAACACGCCGATCAGCGGCAGGAACGAGCACACCTTGTAGACGAACGGGATGCTCGTCGCGTCCGCGAGCTGGCCGAGCACGGCCGCGCCGACACCGCCCAGGCCGAACGCGAAGCCGAAGAACAGGCCCGCGACCATCCCGACCTTGCCGGGCATCAGCTCCGTCGCGTAGACGAGGATCGCGGCGAACGCCGACGCCAGCACGATGCCGATGATCACGGTCAGCACGCTCGTCCAGAACAGGTTCGCGTACGGCAGCAGCATCGTGAACGGCGCGACGCCGAGGATCGACACCCAGATCACGTACTTGCGGCCGATCCGGTCGCCGACGGGCCCGCCGATCAGCGTGCCGGCCGCCACCGCCGCGAGGAACACGAACAGGTGGATCTGCGCGGCCTGCACCGACAGGTGGAACTTGTCGATCAGGTAGAACGTGAAATAGCTGTTGATGCTCGCGAGGTAGAAGTACTTCGAGAACACCAGCAGCACCAGCACGCCGATCGCGCCCATCACGCGGCCGCGCGACAGCGTCGGGTGGCCGGCCGGGGCGGCCTTCTTCTTCATCGACGGATGCTTCTTGTACCAGTGGCCGATCTGCGTGAGCACGATCATCGCGACCAGCGCGGCCGCCGAGAACCACGCGATGCTGTGCTGGCCGTGCGGAATGATCACGAGCGCGGCGAGCAGCGGCCCGAGCGCGGAGCCCGCGTTGCCGCCCACCTGGAACACCGACTGCGCGAGCCCGTGCTGGCCGCCCGACGCCATCCGCGCGACCCGCGACGATTCGGGATGGAACACCGACGAGCCGCAGCCGACGAGCGCCGCGGCCACCAGCAGCATCGGGAAATTCGGCGCGACCGACATCAGCAGGAGCCCCGCGAGCGTGAAGCCCATGCCGACCGGCAGCGAATACGGCTTCGGGCGCTTGTCGGTATAGAGGCCGATGAGCGGCTGCAGCAGCGACGCGGTGATCTGGTAGGTGAGCGTGATCAGGCCGATCTGCGCGAACGACAGCGCGAACTGGCTCTTGAGCATCGGGTAGATCGCGAGGATCAACGACTGGATCATGTCGTTGAGCATGTGCGAGAAGCTGATCGCGCCGAGAACCGGGTAGACGGTGCGTGCGGCGGGCGGTGCGGACGGTGGTGCGGACGGCTGGGCGGCGGCTGCGCCGGTGGAGCCGGAGTCGAGGCTGGTTTCCATGAGAGCTGAACGAGTTGAGGTGGCTGGCGCGCTCTGTTGGGGATCGGCGCGTTCTGGATCGTTGCTGCGTCAAAGAAGTGTAATTTGGCGTATCGAGAATGTCCTGCCAAGTTTTGTCGCGAATCGGACATTCATCGGACGGATCGGCCGATGCGTGCTTTTTTGGACGGGTATAACGCTGGCGGCGCGTTCACCCTTCAGCGGGGCCGCGCCGGAGCCCGGTGCGTGTTTTTCCGGACTCAAGAAACGGCGATGGCGGCCGTAGAACGACCCAATGACAACAGGCGCGCCGCGCCCGGCCCCGGCTACCCGCCGGGCAGGGTGCAGGACGTGCGGCATGGCCAGCCGTCGCGGGAACGCCGGGACCGACCTTTCCGGCAGCGTGATCAATACGGGGTAGATCGATGAAAGCAGCATCTTTGCATCCACAGCCCGGTGCGGCAGCCGCCGTACCCGACGTTGCCGCCGGTCGTGCCGCTCGGCGTGCGCACGCCGAGCGTCGCGCACGCCGGCCGTGGACCGTCAAGGCGACGTTGCGCGCCGCATTCGCGATCCTGCTGGCCGGCACGCTCGTGATCGGCGTGTTTTCGCTGTGGCAGATCAGCCGGCTGAACGAATCGATCTCGTCGGTCTACGACCAGGGTCACGTCGCGAGCCGGGCGGCCGAGGAAGTCCGCGCCGAAGTGCTGCGGGCGAGCCGCGCGCAGAAGATGCTGCTGACCGCGACCACCGCGAAGGAGCGCGACGAACTCGGCGCCGAGGTGAGCGCGGGGCTCGCGTCGATCGGCCAGGCGCTCGGCGCGCTGCAGCGCTATGCGGATCCGGCCGATGCCGGCGATTCGGCGCGGCTGCACGCATTCTCGACGGCGGTCGGCACGTGGAGCACGCATCTGCGCGATTTCGTCACGCTGGTGCGCGCGCAGCCGCTCGACCTGTCGCAGATGAACTGGCAGGTCGGCACGCAGGACGTGTCGCTGCTGGTCGAAACCGGCAAGCTCGAAAAACTCGTCGCCGAACTCGTGAAGACGCGCGGCGAGAAGTCGAAGGCGACGCTCGATGCGTCCGCGACCATTTTTTCGTCGTCGTTCGCGATGATCGCAGCGATGACGGCCGCGCTGATCGTGCTGGCCGTCGCGATCGCCGAGCGCGTCGTGCGGCGCCTCGCGTCGCAGCTCGGCGGCGAGCCCGCGCACGCGAAGGAGATTGCCGCGGACATCGCGCGCGGCGACCTGACGCGGCCGATCACGCTCGCGCGGCACGACCGCGACAGCATGGTGCGCGCGCTGGCCGAGATGCAGACGGGGCTCGCGGCAACGGTGGGCGAGATCGCGGTGAGCGCCGAGGCGATCGCGGCCGCGTCCGGCGAAATTTCGACCGGCAACCTCGACCTGTCGCGGCGTACCGAGCAGCAGGCCGTCGCGCTCGAGCGCACCGCGGCCAGCATGGAGCAGCTCACGTCGACCGTGCGGCAGAACGCCGAGAACGCGCGGCAGGCGAGCACGCTCGCGGCCAATGCGTCGGCGGTGGCGGAGACGGGCGGGGAAGTCGTCGGGCGTGTGGTCGCGACGATGAGCGAGATCGACGACAGCGCGAAGAACATTCGCGACATCATCGGCACGATCGAGGGGATCGCGTTCCAGACCAACATTCTCGCGTTGAACGCGGCGGTCGAGGCCGCGCGCGCCGGCGAGCAGGGGCGCGGCTTCTCGGTGGTCGCGGGCGAGGTGAGGCTGCTCGCGCAGCGTTCGGCGACCGCGGCCAAGGAGATTCGGGAACTGATCGGCGCGTCGGTCGAGCGCGTGGCAAACGGCGCGGCGCTCGCGCACGACGCGGGCCGCACGATGGGCGACGTGGTACGCGCGGTCAAGCGCGTGACCGACATCATCGGCGAGATCTCGGCGGCGTCGGACGAGCAGAGCGCGGGGATCGACGAGATCGGCCGCGCGGTCACGCAGATGGATGCCGGCACCCAGCAGAACGCGGCGCTCGTCGAACAGGCGGCCGCTGCCGCGAACGCGCTCGACGAGCAGGCGCAGGCATTGAAGGCGCTGGTCGGGCGTTTCCGCATCGCACACTGAGCGCGCGGCGCGCCCCGGCGATTACGACTTCTTCTTCTGCTTGTCCGGATCGATGATGACCGTGCAGGTCGTGCCCGCCGACAGCACCACGTCGGCCGGCACTTCGTCGATCCGGATGCGCACCGGCACGCGCTGCGCGAGGCGCACCCAGTTGAAGGTCGGGTTCACGTCCGCGACGAGGTCGCGGCTTTGGGGGTTGTCGCGATCGTAGATGCCGCGCGAGATGCTCTCGACGTGGCCCTTCATCACGCCGCCGCTCATCAGCCGCATTTCGGCCGGTGCGCCGATCTTCACGCGCGGCAGCTTGGTTTCCTCGAAGTAGCCGTAGACCCAGAACGAGTGGCTGTCGACGATCGCGAGCTTCGCCTGGCCGGCCACCGCATAGTTGCCCTTGAACGTCTGCAGATTCGTGATGTAGCCGTCGACCGGCGCGACGACGCGCGTGCGCTCGAGGTTGAGCTTCGCGGCGTCGAGCGCGGCGATGGCCTGCTGGTACTGCGCATCGGCGCTCGATGCGCTGTGCGCCGCGTTTTCGCGGTTTTCCTTCGACACGACGAGCGCATCGAGGTCCGCGCGGCGGGCCGCGTCGTCGCGGCGCATCTGCAGTTCCACACGGCGGGCGGTGACGGCCGCCTGCGCCTGCTCGACCGCGATCTGGTAGTGCGACGGATCGATCTGCATGATCAGGTCGCCTTTCTTCACGAGCTGGTTGTCATGCACGGGCAGCTCGACGATCGCACCCGACACGTCCGGCGCGACGTTGATGATCTCGGCGCGCACGCGCCCGTCGCGCGTCCACGGATCGTCCATGTAGTGCACCCACAGCGAGCGCCCGATCAGGATCGCGACGAGAAGGATGACGGCGGTCGCGACGAAGCCGAAGAGTTTTCTGAGCATCATGATGGTTCGGAATCAACGGTAAACGGCAAGACTCAGTCCGCCGCAAATACAGACGAGAAGGCAGGCCCGGAACAGCGACGGATGCCAGACGAGACGGTAGAGGCCCGTATAGGCGAGCAGGCGGTCGACAGCCCAGGTCGCGATCGCGCCGAGGGCGAACATCAGCACCACCGTGGGCATGTAGGCATCGAGAATGGCGATTTCACGCGGCATCATGACGGGGCTCCTGGTTGAGGACGCACGGGGCGGTTGCGGTTGAGCGGCTCGAGCGGCGATTCCGGGTCGAGCAGCGCGGTCCGCACGAAATGCAGGTGGCTCAGGATGCGCTGCAGCCGATGGCGCTCGTCGCGCGACGGCTCGACCGCATCGAGCGTTTGCCGGGTCGCGTCGATCGCCGCATTGGTCGCGGCGAGCGTCGCGTCGAAACGCGCGGCGCTCGGCTTCGAGAACAACGCCGACAGCGCGCTGCGCATCGTCTCGATCGCGCGCCGCCACGGCATCGCGGGCGCATAGCGCGGATCGGACGGCAGCGTCGCGAGCTCGTGACGCAGGTCGATCGTCGCGTTGCCGGTTTCGAGCACCGCGAACATCCAGCGCAGCGCATCGCGCTGCACGTCGGGCTGGTCGGCCGACAGCGTGTGCGCCTGGTACATCAGGTCGCGCGCACCGCTCTCGAAGCGCGTGCGCAAGCCCGCGAGCCGCGCGTGACCGGCCGCGACGGCCTGGTGGCGCAGGTCCGCGAACAGCCGCTTCTTGAGCCACGGCGCGGTCGGCGGGAACAGCACCGCGAACGCGATCGCCGACACCAGCATCGCCAGCACGAGCGAGAGCGAATCGTTCATGAAACTGGTCGGATCGTAGTGCGTGATGTTGTCCGGGCCGGCGAGGAAGCTGAAGAAGATCAGGTAGCCCATCCCGTAGCCGGCGAGCTTCGGCTTCAGCGTCAAGTAGATGCCGATCGCCAGCAGCGGCGCGAGCGCGACGCACAGCAGCGGGAATCCGTCGATGTGCGGATAGATGCCGAACGTCAGCAGGAAGCCCGTGCAGACGGCGAGCGCGGTGCCCATGCCCATCTGCGCGGACATCGCGGTCGGGCGCGGCGTCGACGACGCGAGCGCACAGGTGGCCGCCGCCGTCAGCGTCATCGTCACGCCGCTCGGCCATGCGGTCTCGATCCAGAACCAGCCGAGCACGAGGATCACGGTCGCGGTGCGAATCGCCGCGATCACCATCGCCGTCGCATTGGTGCGCGGCTCGTAGCGTTCGATCCAGCGTTCGCGCTCGTGCGTCGCGGTCGACAGCGACGCATAGGTGGCTGCGTATTCGTGCAGGTCCGTGATGAAGCGGTACAGCAGTTCGGCGGCCGTGTCGAAGTCGAGCAGCGGAAAGTCCGGCTGCGTCTCGAGCGCGGCGCGCGTCGCGCGGATGCGGCGCGGCAGCGCGTCGCGCCACGCGAGCAATTGCGCGGCCGCATGGCCCGCATCGGCCGACGTGCGCACCGGTTCGCCGGCGGGCGTCAGCAGCAGCGGGGCGATCTCGCGAAAGTACGGCTCGATCGCGTCGATCGCGGCCTGTGCGCCGGCCGCATGCAGCCGGTTCATCAACTGGTGCAGCGCATGGAACCGGCTCGACACGCTCATGAACTCGCTGTTCAGCCGCGCGAGGCGGCCGCTGCGCATCCGCGTGTCCGGATCCTCGAACACGGCCATGCTGCGCGCGGCCTCGAACCCAACCACGTCGGCGACGAAGCGCGTATGGATGGTTTCGATATGCGCGCGGTCGAGCTGGCCCGACAGCGCCGCCGCGACGTAGTCGACGAAGCTGCCGAAGCGCTTGCGCACCGTCGTGCGCATCTGCTCGCCGGTGGTCTGCGGAAACACGAGTGCGCTGACCACGCCGGCCGATACGATCCCGACCATGATTTCGGCCACGCGCGTCATCGCGCTCATGAACGCGCCGTCCGGGTGCTGCGACGCGGGCAGCCCGATCAGCGCGGTCGTGTAGCCGGCCAGCAGGAAGCCGTAGCTGCGGAAGTTGCGGTTGCGCGCGGCGCCGGCCGTGCACAGGGCGACCCACAGCGCGACCGCCAGCAGGAACAGTTGCGGCTGCTGCGGGAACAGCCCGACGAAGGTGAGCGTCGCGATCAGCCCGAAGATCGTGCCGGCGACGCGGTAGAAGCTTTTCGCGAGCACCGCGCCGCTTTGCGGCTGCATCACGATGAACACGGTCGTCATCGTCGTTTTCGGCGCGGGCAGGTCGAGCCGCATCGACACGCCGGTCGCGATGAACGCGGCGAGCAGCGCCTTGAACAGGTAGAGCCACGCGGCGCCGTCGGTGCGGGCCCAGTCGCCGAACGCGGCGGTCCAGGCTGCGAACGGCCCGCCGGCGGGCGTGGAAGCGGGGGAGGAGGCTGACATGGCGGCGCTCCGCGTTACCGTGCGGCCGGCACGGCGGACGCGCCGGCGGTCGCGACTTCCGCGGGCCGGGCGACGGCTGCCGCGGGCTTCGTGCCCGACGCGGCGGCCGGCGCAGCGGCCTCGTCCTTCGGCGGATGGCCGCCCCGCACGTCCATGCCCGTCTCGACCCCGCCGCCGAGCGCGGCCATCAGCTGCGCGTGCGCAGCGAGGCGTTCCGCGTCGATGCGGGCGGCCGTCTCCTGCGCGCGCAGCAGTTGCTGTTGCGCGACCAGCACGTTCACGTAATCGGTCAGCCCGCGGCGGAAGCCTTCGCGCGACAGTTGATAGCTGCGATCGTTGGCCGCCACCGACCGCACGGCGTCCTTCTTCTGCGTATCGAGCGAGCGGATCCGCACGACCTGGTCGGCGATGTCCTTGAGCGCGCCGACGATTGTCTGGTTGTAGCGCTCGACCGCCTGGTCGTAGCCGGCATTCGCGGCGCCGAGCTGCGCACGCAGCCGGCCGCCTTCGAAGATCGGCAGCGACAGCGCGGGGCCGGCCGTCCAGCCGCCGTTCATCGCGCGCAGGAAGTCGGTGAACGGCGCGGTCACGCCGAAGCCGCCGACCGTCGCGAGCAGGTCGATGTTCGGGTAGAACGACGCCTTCGCGACGTCGATGCCGCGCGCCTGCGCGTCGACCGTCCAGCGCGCCGCGACGACGTCGGGGCGGCGGCCGAGCAGGTCGGCCGGCATGGCCGACGGCAGGCCGGCCGGCGCATCAAGCGCAAGCTGCGGCCGCTTGATCGCGTCGCCGGCACCCGGGCCCTTGCCGGCCAGTGCGGCGAGCTGGTGGCGCGCGAGCTGGATCGCTTCTTCATAGCTGTCGATCTGGCGCTCGTAGTCGGGCAGCGTCGATTCCGCCTGGCTCACGTCGAGCTGCGTGCCGAGGCCGGCCTGCAGCCGCTTGCGCGCGAGATCGGCGAGCGAGCGCTGGCGTTCGAAGGTTTCGTGCGCGAGGTCCAGCAGCGCATAGTTCATCGACATGTCGACATACGCGCGCACGACGTTGACCTCGAGTTCGAGCTTCGCCGCCCGTGCGTCGGCGGCGCTCGCATGCGCGGTGTCGAGCGCACGCTCGGTCGCGTTCTTGTCCTTGCCCCACAAATCGAGGTGGTACGACAGGCCGAGCGTGCCGGTATTGTTCCAGGTGTCGGCGTTCGCGAGCGGGCCCGGGCCGTAGTACACGTTGTCCGGCCAGTGCTCGCGCATCAGCGACAGGTTGCCGTTGATCTGCGGCAGTTCGGCCGAACGGGCGACGCGCGCCATCGCCTGCGCTTCGCGCACGCGGGCCTCGGCGGCCGCGAGGGTCGGGTTGCCGGCCTGGGCGGCGGCGATCCACGCATCGAGCTGCGGATCGCGGTACGCGCGCCACCAGTCGGCGGCGGGCCAGCCCGCGTCGCGGTCGGCCGCGCGGATGGCCGCGCCGGCGTCGAGCGCGTTCGCTTCGATGCGAGCGGACTGGGTTTTGTTGTCACCCATGCTCGCGCAGCCGGTCATTATTAATGAGACTGCAAGAACCGCCAGTGCGAGCGTCCCTTTTTTCGCCGGAGACTGCACGATTTTCTCCCTTTCGGATATAGATGAGTCGGAGGCGATTATATTTTTCAGCGATTCCTGAATAAACGGACAACGGTGCAAGTCATTTTTACGAATCCTGAGATAATATTTGTTGGACCCTGTGCAACAATCCCTCCGGATTCACAGGGGTAACAGGATGGATACGCTACAAAACATGCGGGTATTCGTCCGCGTGGTCGACGCGGGAAGCTTTACCGCGGCCGCTCAGCAGATGAATTCGACCACCGCCTACGCGTCGCGCGCGGTCTCGGATCTCGAGGCGCACCTGCGCACGCGTCTCCTGAACCGCACGACGCGCCGGATCGCGCTGACCGAAGCCGGCGAGCGCTATCTGCAACGCTGCGAACAGATCCTCGCTTACGTCGACCAGGCCGAAGCCGAGGCGGGCGACGCGCATGCGCGCCCGTCCGGCAAGCTGAAGGTCCATTGCTTCACGAGCCTCGGCCAGCACTATCTGGTGCCGGCCATCGCGCGCTACCGCGAGCGCTATCCGGACGTGCACGTCGAGCTGACGCTCGCGCAGCGGATGCCCGACCTGCTCGACGAGGGGTATGACGTCGCGATCGTCGTCGGCCGCGATCTGCCCGATTCGGGACTCGTGTCGCAGCGGCTCGGCGAGAGCTACAGCGTCGTGTGCGCATCGCCGGGCTACGTCGAGTCGCACGGCGTGCCCCAGCGGCCGGCCGATCTCGCGCAGCACGTGTGCCTCGGGATGGTCGCGCCGGGCTTTCACTTCGACGAATGGGCGCTGGCGGGGCCGAATGGCGACGAGGTCGTGCCGATCACGGCGCCGCCGTTTCGCGTGAACGTCGCCGAGGCGCTCGCGGTGGCCGTGCGGGAGGGGATGGGGATCGGCGGGCTGCCGCTCTATTCGGCGATCGGCTGGCTGCGCAGCGGGCACATCGTGCGCGTGATGCCCGAGTACCGGTCGCACCTGATGAACATCTACGCGCTGTATCCGTCGCGCCAGTACCTCGACGCGAAAATCCGGACCTGGGTCGATTTCCTGCGCGAAGAGCTGCCGCTCACGCTCGAAGCCGACGAAGCCGCGCTCGAACAGTACACGCGTGCGACATGACGGCGCGGTCGACCGCCATCTGACGAGATTTGTCCTTCACGCAACATTTTTTTACGAACGTGTGTCAGACAGTTTGATACTGTGGGAATTAACGAGATACACCACACCGGAGTAGCAATGGATACGCACCTGATGATCGGCCTTGGCGTCCTGCTGGGCGCGGCTGCCGCCGCGGCGGCGACCCGCGACCTGCTGCGTGCGATGAAGGCGAAGGCGCAGATGAAGCCCGTGCCGGTCCGCGTGCGCGACCCGCGCCGCCCCGGCCGCTGATCCTGCCGTCACGCTTCGGGTCGGGAAGGCCGCGCCGCGCGGCCGCCCGGGCCGGCGCTCAGCCGAGCTCGACGACCTTGTCCCACGCGAACGCGGGGTTTTCCCATTCGCCGGTGCGCCGATGAAGGTAGCCGCGCGGATTGCACACCACGCGCGTACCGCCATCCGCAACGTAGTCGAATGACGTATGCGTGTGGCCGTGCAGCCACAGATCCACCGGCGGCCGCACCAGTTCCGCCATATCCGTGACGAATCCCGCCGACGCCAGATCTTCCGCATAGCGTTCCGCCAGCGAGCGCCGGTGCGGCGCATGATGGGTGACGACGATCGTCCTGCCCGCGAACGGCGCCGCCAGCTGCGCTTCCAGCCATGCGCGGTCTTGCCGGTGCAGCGCGATTGCGTCGGCCGGCGCGAAATCCCGTTCCGGCGCCTCTGCTGGTGTATGCACCGCCGCATCGTGCGGCCAGGTCACCTGGATCAATCCCTTGAAATCGAGCATCACGCGCAGGCCGGCGTCGGTCGCGCGCGCGATGCTGGCTTCGTCCTGGCCGAACAGCGAAAAATCGGCCCAGAGTGTCGTGCCGAGCACGCGGAAGCGTTGGGCGGGATCGACGTAGACGCCGTTGTTCAGGTAGTGCACGTTGTCGAGCGCATGCGCGGCGTCGCGCATCGCCATCTCCAGCGCGCCGAATTCCCCGTCGTAATACTCGTGGTTGCCCGGCACGTAGATCACCGGCACCGCCGGGTCGAACGTCTCGGCGGCCCAGCGCAGGCCTTCCGCGTGATTGTGGATGTCGCCGGCCAGCACGACGAGATCCGCGTCGGCATGCGGGATCGCGTCGGGCAGGTTGTTTTCGAGATGCAGGTCGGACAGGACGCGGACTTTCACGGGATTCGCTCCGGAGTAGGCGGCTTCAGCGCAGGACCTTGCCGGGATTCATCAGGCCGCGCGGGTCGAGCGCGGTCTTCAGCGTGCGCATCAGCGTCGTTTCGACCGGCGACTTGTAGCGCTGCGCGTCGTCGATCTTCAACTGGCCAATGCCGTGCTCCGCGCTGATCGTGCCGTGGTGGCGGTGCACGTTGTCGTAGACGATCCGGTTGATCGGCGCCTGGAACGCGGCGAGGAACGCCTTCGCATCGCCGCCTTCGGGCATCTGCACGTTGTAGTGCAGGTTGCCGTCGCCGAGGTGGCCGAACGTGACCATCCGCGCGCCCGGCGCGGCCTGCTGGATTGCCGCGTCGGTCTCGTCGATGAAGCGTGCGATCGACGAGATCGGCACCGCGATGTCGTGCTTGATGTTGAGTCCTTCGTCGGCCTGCGCGAGCGGGATGTGCTCGCGCAGGTCCCAGAACGCACGCGATTGCGCGAGGTTCTCCGCGACCACCGCGTCGACCACGAGCCCGGCCTCGAACGCTTCTTCCATCAGCTTCTCGAACAGCGCGCGCGCATGCGCTTCGCTTTCGTTGTCGGACAGCTCCAGCAGCACCGTTTGCGCATGGGTCTGCGCGAACGGGTAGCGCAGTTGCGGATAGTGCTTGCCGACCAGCTGCATGCAGAAATCCGACATCAGCTCGAAGCCGGTCAACAGCGGCCCGGCCGCGCGCTGCGCGAGCGCGAGGAAATCGAGCGCCGCGTGCGGCGATTCGAGCGCGGCCAGCGCCGTGACCTGCGCGGCCGGCAGCGGATGCAGCTTCATCACGGCCGCCGTGATGATCCCGAGCGTACCTTCGGCGCCGATGAACAGGTCGCGCAGGTCGTAGCCCGTGTTGTCCTTGCGCAGTCCGCGCAGCCCGTCCCAGATTTCGCCCTGCGGCGTCACGACCTCGAGCCCGAGGCACAGCTCGCGCGCGTTGCCGTAGCGCAGCACCGCGGTGCCGCCCGCATTGGTCGACAGGTTGCCGCCGATCGTGCAGCTGCCTTCCGCCGCGAGGCTCAGCGCGAACAGCCGGCCGCCTTCGCGGGCGCGCGCCTGCACGTCGGCGAGGATCACGCCGGCTTCGACGGTGATCGTGTTGTTGTGCGGATCGAGCGCGCGCACGCGGTTCAGGCGCGCGGCGCTCAGCACGGCCTGGCTGCCGCTCGCATCGGGCGTCGCGCCGCCGGCGAGCCCCGTGTTGCCGCCCTGCGGGACGAGCGCGACGCCGTGCGTGTTCGCGAGCCGGACGAGCGCGGCGACTTCGGCTGTATCGGCCGGTTTCAGCACCGCGCACGCGCTGCCCTTGTAACGGCGGCGCCAGTCGGTCAGGAACGGTTCGGTGTCGTGCGGATCGGTCAGCACGTAGGCGGCGCCGATCGCGTCGCGGCAGGCGGATACGAAAGCTTCGGAAGAAATCATCACGTTCGGTCGCGTAAGGGTCAGGACGCAGCGCGCTGCTTCTTCGCCGCGCGCTTGTACGGCGCGACGTACGCGAGCGCAGCCACGAAGAAGCCGACGGCGAGCGCGGTCTCGCACCAGCCGAGCGTCGCGGACAGCCCGCGATCGGACATGCCGCGCACGATGCCTTCGGCCAAATAGACGAGGATCAGCATGCTTGCCCACTGCATCGTATAGATGTTACGCCGCCAGACGCCGGGCAGCGCGAGCGCGAGCGGCACGGCCTTGAGCATCAGCGCGGAGCCGCCCGGGCGCAGCGGCGCGAGCCACAGTTCCCATGCGAGCGACAGCGCGATCAGGGCGACCAGGCACACGGCGGCGGCCAGCGCGTAGTGCGGCCGGGCCGCGGCGGCCGGACGGGCGGGGGCGTTCATGCGGCCCCGGCGGCCTGGGCGTCGGCGAGGGCCGCCGCCGCGCGCGCGAGCCGTACGCCGAGCGCGGCCGCGAGCGCCTTCTCGTCCGCCGACAGCCCACCGGGCGCGGCGCGGTCGTGCTGCGCAACGTGCGATGCGCCGTACGGCGTGCCGCCGGTCCGCGTTGTGCTGAGGGCGGATTCGGTGTACGGGATCCCGACGATCATCATCCCGTGATGCAGCAACGGCAGCATCATCGACAGCAGCGTCGACTCCTGGCCGCCGTGCAGGCTGCCGGTCGACGTGAACACGCTCGCGGGCTTGCCGATCAGCGCGCCCGACAGCCATTGCGGCGTCGTGCCGTCGAGGAAATACTTGAGCGACGCGGCCATGTTGCCGAAGCGGGTCGGCGAGCCGAGCGCGAGGCCCGCGCATTCCTCGAGGTCGCGCAGTTCCGCGTACGGCGGGCCGTCGGCCGGGATGTCGGGGGCGGTGGCTTCGCAGACGGCCGACACGGGCGGCACGGTGCGGATGCGGGCCTGCATGCCCGGCACGCTGTCGATACCGTTCGCGATCGCGAGCGCGAGATCGCGCGTGGCGCCGTGACGGCTGTAATAGAGGACGAGAATGTCTTTCATGGGCGACGGAGCCGCGTGCGGCCGCGCGCGTGCCCGGTGCAGTCGGCCCCTGCTGGAATCGAGCGGCTATTATAGGGGCTGAAGCCGTCGCGCAGCGCGGCGGCGCGCCGTGACGCGCGCAGCATCAAGAAGGAGAAGCGGTTTGCCGAAGTTGAGCGTCGATCTCGTCACCATCAAGCGCCTCGCGCAGTTCGCGGCCCGGCGCAGCGCCGAGGATCGCATCCCGCAAGTGGCGGGCAGCCTGACCTTCACGACGATGCTGGCGCTCGTGCCGCTGCTGACGGTCGCGTTCGCGCTGTTCACCGCGTTCCCGATGTTCGGGTCGTTCCAGATCTCGCTGCAGGGGTTCCTCGCGGATCACCTGATGCCCGCGCAGTTCAACATCCAGATCTTCAAGTACCTGAACCAGTTCGCGTCGAAGGCCAAGGGGCTGACGACGGCCGGCCTGATCGTGCTCGTCGTCACGTCGGTGATGACCATGATGACGATCGAATCGGCGTTCAACCTGATCTGGCGCGTGCGCAAGCCGCGGCCGTTCGCGCAGCGCGTGCTCGCGTACTGGGCGCTGATCACGCTCGGGCCGTTGCTGTTCGGCGTGAGCCTGTCGATCTCGTCGTACCTGTTCACGCAGTCGCTCGCGTTCACCGGCGCGGGGCCGTCCACGTCGATCGTCGAGTGGCTGCTCGCGCTCGCGTCGCTGCCGTTGACGGTGCTCGCGTTCACGCTGCTGTACGTGTACCTGCCGAACTGCGCGGTCGCATGGCGCGACGCGGTGATCGGCGGGCTGTTCGCGGCCATCGCGTTCGAACTCGCGAAGCGCGGCTTCGGCTACTACGTCCGGCGCATTCCGACCTATACGGCCGTCTATGGCGCGTTCGCGGCGCTGCCGGTGTTCCTGCTGTGGGTGTATTTGAGCTGGTTCATCGCGCTGCTCGGCGCGATGGTGGCGTCGGCGCTGCCGGCGATTCGCGTCGGTCAGTTCCACCGGATCCACTATCCGGGCAGCGACCTGCTCGACGCGCTCGAACTGCTCGCGCGGCTGGCCGAAGCGCGCGCGGCCGGCAAGCGCGGCTATACGGCGCTGCGGCTCGCGACGATGCTGCGCTGCGACATGGAAACCGCGCAGCGGTTGCTGACGACGATGGAGGAGCGGGAATGGGTGGCGCGGCTCGAGGGCGACGGCGAGGCCACGCCGCGCTACATCCTGCTCGCGAACCCGGAGCAGTTGACGCTCGCGCAACTGTTCGACGTGCTGGTGATCGACCGCACGGAGCTGACCTACCAGCTCCAGCGGCGCCGCAGCCACGTCGACGGCGCGGCGCTGCTCGCGGTGCTGTCGAGCGACCGGTTCGACGTGACGCTCGCGTCGCTGATCGCCGCGCACCGGCTCGCGGGCGGGCAGCCGGCCGGGAGCGCCGGGCAGGCGCCGGGCGTGGCCGATCCGCACGCGCGGCCGCCGCGGCCTGCCTGAAGGCGGGGGCCGGCGGCTACAGCGGGATTTTGCCGGTGCAGATGTCCTTGAACATCACCCAGTCGCCCATCAGGCTGTAGATCGGGTGCCGGAACGTGGCCGGGCGGTTCTTCTCGAAGAAGAAGTGCCCGACCCACGCGAACCCGTAGCCGCAGACGATCGCCGCCGGCAGCCACAGCCAGATGCCGGTCGCGACCGCCATCGCGACGCAGCCGATCACGCCGAGCGAGCCGATGAAGTGCAGCCGCCGCGACGTCAGGTTCTGGTGCTCGTTCAGGTAATACGGGTAGAAGTCAGCGAAGCTGGCGAATTGCTCCGTATGCGTATGCGCCATGGCCGTCTCCTCGGGCCGCCGTTCATGAGGCCATTGTGCGGCCGGTAGCCCGCGTCCGCAAGCGGTGGCGGGGCGCCGCGCCGGCCCGTGCTTTCCTTTTGACAGGCTTTCCGATAGGATCGAAAGAGATTTTGCATTCAAGCATGAGGGGACTACGATGCGCGTCAGCGATATTCTGAAAGTGAAGGGCAACACGCTGTTTACGGTGACGCCCGATAAGCCGCTGCGCGAAGCGGTCGATACGATGGCCGAGCACGACATCGGTTCGCTCGTCGTGATGGAGTACGGCGATCTCGTCGGGATGCTGACGTTTCGCGAGATCATCCTGCGCCTGCACGTGAACGGCGGCGCGATCGGCGACGTGCAGGTGCGCAAGGTGATGGACGAGCCGCTCACGTGCACGCCGGAAACGGACGTCAACGAAGTGCGCCGGATGATGCTCGAGCGTCACGCACGCTACATGCCGGTGCTCGACAAGAAGGTGCTGATGGGCGTCATTTCGTTCTACGACGTCGCGAAGACGGTCGTCGAGGCGCAGAGCTTCGAGAACCGGATGCTGAAGGCGTACATCCGCGACTGGCCGGAATCGGAAGCCGAAGCGCACAAGCCGTGAACCACGCCGCGCCCGGCACCTCGATGCATGGGCGCCGCCATCCGGCATGCGGCGGCGCAGGTTTGTCCTGCGCCGCTTTTTTTTCAACGATAACAACACGAGGCCCGCGCAGCTTCGCCCAGACGATGCGCGCGTATTCCGCATGAGCGATCACACGCAAGCCACTTCGGGGCGGCGCGACGAACGGCGCGCCCACGCATCGCAGTTCGACCTGCTGCGCGAGCGCCGCTTCGCGCCGTTCTTCACGACCCAGTTCCTCGGCGCGCTGAACGACAACGTCTTCAAGATCGGCTTCACGTCGCTCGTCACCTATCACACCGCGCGGTTCTCCGGTGTTGATGCGAAGACGGCTGCGTTCCTGATTTCCGCGATCTTCATTTTGCCGTTCGTGCTGTTCTCGGCCACCTCCGGCCAGATCGCCGACAAATACGACAAGGCGACCCTCACGCGCTTCGTGAAGACCTTCGAGATCGTGCTGATGCTGGTAGGCGCGGCCGGCTTCGTCACGCACAGCGCGACGCTGCTGTATCTGTGCACGTTCATGATGGGGATGCACTCGACGCTGTTCGGGCCCGTCAAGTATTCGTACCTGCCGCAGCATCTCGGCGAGCACGAGCTGGTCGGCGGCAACGGTCTCGTCGAGATGGGCACGTTCATCGCGATCCTGATCGGCACGATCATCGGCGGCGCGGCGGCCGGCATCGAAGGCAGCGGCGAGCGCGTGCTCGCGGTGAGCGTCGTCGTCATCGCGCTGGCCGGGCGGCTCGTCGCGCAGCGCGTGCCGTCGACGCCCGCGCCGCAGCCCGACCTCGTGATCAACTGGAACCCGGTCAGCGAGACCTGGCGCAACCTCGGCCTCGCGCGGCAGAACCGCACGGTGTTCCTGAGCCTGCTCGGCATCTCGTGGCTGTGGTTCGTCGGCGCGACGTTCCTCACGTCGTTCTTCAATTTCGCGAAGGACGTGCTGTCCGCGAGCCCCGACGTCGTCACGATCCTGCTCGCGACGTTCTCGGTCGGCATCGGCCTCGGTTCGCTGCTGTGCGAGCGGCTGTCGCAGCGGCGCGTCGAGATCGGCCTCGTGCCGCTCGGCTCGATCGGCATCAGCGTGTTCGCGATCGAGCTGTATTTCGCGAGCCATGCGCTGCCGTCGCCCGGCCATCTGCTGTCGGTCGGCGAATTCCTGGGCGGTGCGCGCCACTGGCGCATCCTGGCCGACCTGTTCCTGCTCGCGATGTTCGGCGGCTTCTACAGCGTGCCGCTGTATGCGCTGATCCAGAGCCGCAGCGCGCCGACGCACCGCGCGCGGATCATCGCCGCGAACAACATCCTGAACGCGCTGTTCATGATCCTGTCGGCCGTGATGGCGATGGGGTTGACCAAGGCCGGCGTCGACATCCCGGGGCTGTTCCTCGTCACCGCGCTGTTGAACGTCGTGGTCGCGACCTATATCTACCTGCTCGTCCCCGAGTTCCTGCTGCGCTTCGTCGCGTGGGTGCTCGTGCACACGTTCTACCGGATCCGCCTCGTGCACGCGGAGCGGATCCCGGCGGAAGGGGCCGCGGTGCTCGTGTGCAACCACGTCAGCTACGTCGACGCGCTCGTGCTGGCCGCCGCGAGCCCGCGCCCGATTCGTTTCGTGATGGATCACCGAATCTTCAAGACGCGTTTCGCGAGCTGGGTATTCCGGCATGCGAAGGCGATCCCGATCGCGCCGCGCCACGAGGATCCCGCGATGCTCGCGCGTGCTTACGACCTGTGCGAGGCCGCGTTGAAGGATGGCGAACTCGTGTGCATCTTCCCCGAGGGCAAGCTGACGAAGACGGGTGACATCAACACGTTCCACCACGGCATCACCGAGATTCTGGGCCGCACCCCGGCGCCGGTGATTCCGATGGCGCTGCGCGGGTTGTGGGGCAGCTATTTTTCACGGCATTCCGACGCACGGATGCCGCGTCCCATCAAGCGCGGCGTGATGAGCCGGCTGACGCTGGCGGTCGGCGAACCGATCCCGGCGTCGGTGGCGACGCCCGAGGCGCTGCAGGCGGCAGTGACCGAGCTGCGCGGCGCGCGGAAGTAGGCGGGCGGCAGGCCTGGCGGCGTTGCGTCGGGTCACGATGACGGCCGCGAACCAACCGGCCCGGCGGAACGGCGCGGGCCGACGAGCGCTGCCCGGCCCATATCCGTGAGCGCGGCCCGTGTGGTCTGAACGGTTCACACGGCCCGCGGGCGCGGGACGGCTGGCATAATAGCGGTTTACCTCTTTTTCTCGACCGGCAAACGATCGACCTGCCTGCGGCCCGGCAGCGCATCGGTTTGCCCATTTCTCTTTGGGCGGTTCCATCATGTCCGGCAATACCCTCGGCACGCTTTTCACTGTCACGACCTTCGGCGAATCGCACGGTCCCGCGATCGGCTGCGTGATCGACGGCTGCCCGCCGGGGATGGGGCTGACCGAAGCCGACATCCAGGTCGAGCTCGATCGCCGCAAGCCGGGCACGTCGCGGCACGTGACGCAACGGCAGGAGGCCGACGAGGTCGAGATCCTGTCGGGCGTGTTCGAAGGCGTGACGACCGGCACGCCGATCGCGCTGCTGATCCGCAACACCGACCAGCGCAGCAAGGACTACGGCAACATCGTCGAGACGTTCCGTCCCGGCCATGCCGACTACACCTACTGGCAGAAATACGGTATCCGCGACTACCGCGGCGGCGGCCGCTCGTCCGCGCGCCTGACCGCGCCGATCGTCGGCGCCGGCGCGGTCGCGAAGAAGTGGCTGCGCGAGCGCTTCGGGGTCGAGGTGCGCGGCTACATGAGCGGCCTCGGTGAGATCGACGTGCCGTTCGTCGACTGGTCGTACGTGCACGAGAATCCGTTCTTCTCGCCGAACGCGGCGGTCGTGCCGGAACTCGAGGCCTACATGGACGCGCTGCGCAAGGAGGGCGATTCGATCGGTGCGCGCATCGACGTCGTCGCGTCGGGCGTACCGGTCGGCTGGGGCGAACCCGTGTTCGACCGGCTCGATGCCGATATCGCGAAGGCGATGATGAGCATCAACGCGGTGAAGGGCGTCGAAATCGGCGCGGGCTTCGACAGCGTCGTGCAGCGCGGCTCGGTGCACGGCGACGAACTGACGCCGGCCGGCTTCGTCGGCAACCACGCGGGCGGCGTGCTCGGCGGGATTTCGACGGGGCAGGACATCACCGTGTCGATCGCGATCAAGCCGACGTCGAGCATCCGCACGCCGCGCCGCTCGATCACGAAGTCCGGCGAAGAGGCGACGGTCGAAACCTTCGGTCGCCACGATCCGTGCGTCGGCATTCGTGCG
Organism: Burkholderia sp. BCC0419; assembly: GCF_902830285.1. NCBI lineage: Bacteria > Pseudomonadati > Pseudomonadota > Betaproteobacteria > Burkholderiales > Burkholderiaceae > Burkholderia > Burkholderia sp. BCC0419. The sequence continues at coordinate 1,994,156 of NZ_CADESR010000001.1, read as the reverse complement.
ACGCCGATCGCCGAATCGATGCTCGCGCTGGTGTTGATCGATCATGCGCTGCGCCACCGCGCGCAGTGTGGCGACGTCGAGACGTCGACGCCGAAGATCGCCGGCAGCGCCACCTGATACAAAGCGGGCGGGGCGCCGCGCGCGCCATCTCGACCGTCGAACGATGAATGCAAGCGGGGCGCTGCGTGATGCAGCGCCCCGTTTCGTTTGCGGCGGTTTGCCGTGACCCAAAAAAAATGCGCCGCTCGTGGCGGCGCGTTCCGGCAGGTTACATGTTCGGGTAATTCGGCCCGCCGCCGCCTTCGGGCGTGACCCACACGATGTTCTGCGTCGGGTCCTTGATGTCGCAGGTCTTGCAGTGCACGCAGTTCTGCGCGTTGATCACCAGCCGATCGCTGCCGTCGTCGTTCTTCATGAACTCGTACACCGCCGCCGGGCAGAAGCGCGCCTCCGGCCCCGCGTAGGTGCGCAGGTTCACGTTCACCGGCACGCTCGCGTCCTTCAGCGTCAGGTGCGCCGGCTGGTTCTCCTCGTGGTTCGTGTTCGAGATGAACACCGACGACAGCCGGTCGAACGTCAGCTTGCCGTCCGGCTTCGGGTACTCGATCGGCTCGCACTGCGACGCCGGCTTCAGCATCTCGTGGTCCGCGTGCTGGTGATGCAGCGTCCACGGCACGTTGCCGCCCATCACCTTCTGCTCGAGCCCCACCATCAACGTGCCCAGGTACAGCCCCTTGGCCATCCACTGCTTGAAGTTGCGTGCGCGGTACAGCTCCGTGTACAGCCACGATTGCTTGAACGCATCCGGATATGCGTTCAGCTCGTCCGACTGGCGGCCCGCCTGCACCGCGTCGAATGCGGCGTCGGCCGCCAGCATGCCGGTCTTGATCGCCGCGTGGCTGCCCTTGATCCGCGATGCGTTCAAAAAGCCCGCGTCGTCGCCGATCAGCGCGCCGCCCGGGAACACCGTCTTCGGCAGCGACAGCAGGCCGCCGGCCGTGATCGCCCGCGCGCCGTACGACACGCGCTTGCCGCCTTCGAGGAACGCACGGATCGACGGATGCGTCTTGTAGCGCTGGAATTCCTCGAACGGCGACAGGTACGGGTTCGTGTAGCCCAGGCCCACCACGAAGCCGACCACGACCTGGTTGTTGTCCATGTGATACAGGAACGAGCCGCCGTACGTATCGGACTTCAGCGGCCAGCCGGCCGTGTGGATCACGAGGCCCGGCTTGTGCTTCGCGGGATCGATTTCCCACAGTTCCTTGATGCCGATCCCGTACGCCTGCGGATCGGCGTTCGCGTCGAGCTTGAACTTCGAGATCAGCTGGCGGCCGAGGTGGCCGCGGCAGCCTTCGGCGAACAGCGTGTACTTCGCGTGCAGTTCCATGCCGAGCTGGAAATTCTCGGTCGGCTCGCCGTCCTTGCCCACGCCCATGTTGCCGGTCGCGACGCCTTTGACCGAGCCGTCGTCGTTGTAGAGGATCTCGGCGGCCGGGAAGCCCGGGAAGATCTCGACGCCCAGCGCTTCGGCCTGTGCCCCAAGCCAGCGCGTGACGTTGCCCAGCGAAATCACGTAGTTGCCGTGATTCTTGAAATTGTCGGGCAGCGCCCAGTTCGGCGTCGTGACCGCGCTCTTCTCGGACAGGAACAGGAAGCGGTCTTCCGTCACCTCGACGTCGAGCGGTGCGCCGCGCTCCTTCCAGTCGGGAAACAGCTCGGTGATCGCGCGCGGGTCCATCACCGCGCCCGACAGGATGTGCGCGCCGATCTCGGAACCCTTCTCGAGCACGCATACGCCGATCTCGGCGCCTTTCTCGGCGGCCAGCTGCTTGAGCCGGATCGCCGCCGACAGCCCGGCGGGGCCGCCGCCGACGATCACGACGTCGTATTCCATCGATTCGCGCGGGCCGTATTGCTCGATGAGGCTTGCGGGGGTCATTGGCGTTCCTCTAACCGTTAGAATGCTTTTATTCGGGAGCGTATTGTCTGCGAAACGAAATGCTTGCCGCAACAACATGCAGGTAGATTAGCACGATCGTTCTATTTTTTGTGCTAGGGTAATGCCGCCCGGGCTGTGCCGCCCGGACTGGCGAAACGACATCGAAAGGGGATGTGCAAATGGGTCGATCGATCAATCTGGAAGGCAAGGTCGCGCTGGTGACGGGCGCGTCGAGCGGCCTCGGGCAGCGTTTTGCGCAGGTGCTGTCGCAGGCCGGCGCGAAGGTCGTGCTCGCGAGCCGCCGCGTCGAGCGCCTGAAGGAACTGCGCGCGGAGATCGAGGCGGCGGGCGGCGCCGCGCACGTCGTGTCGCTCGACGTGACCGACGTCCAGAGCATCAAGGCGGCCGTCGCGCACGCGGAGACGGAAGCCGGCACGATCGACATCCTCGTGAACAATTCGGGCGTGTCGACGATGCAGAAGCTCGTCGACGTGACGCCGGCGGATTTCGAGTTCGTGTTCGATACGAACACGCGCGGCGCATTTTTCGTCGCGCAGGAAGTCGCGAAGCGGATGATCATGCGCGCGAATGGCGGCGGCAACGGCAAGCCGCCGTGCCGGATCATCAACATCGCGTCGGTGGCCGGGCTGCGCGTGTTCCCGCAGATCGGGCTGTACGCGATGAGCAAGGCCGCGGTCGTGCAGATGACGCGCGCGATGGCGCTGGAGTGGGGCCGCCACGGGATCAACGTGAACGCGATCTGCCCGGGCTATATCGATACCGAAATCAATCATTACCTGTGGGAAACCGAGCAGGGCCAGAAGCTGCAGTCGATACTGCCGCGCCGGCGCGTCGGCAAGCCGCAGGATCTCGACGGGCTGTTGTTGCTGCTCGCGGCCGACGAGTCGCAGTTCATCAATGGCTCGATCATCTCCGCCGACGACGGTTTCGGCCTCGCCTGAGCGGTTGACATTCAGCAACGAAGAAGACTGCAATGAGCGTAACAAGCGATTACTCGCCCGTTTTTGAGATGTCGATGCCGATCCGCTGGGGCGACATGGACGCGTTCGGCCATGTGAACAACACGGTCTATTTCCGCTACATGGAGCAGGCGCGGATTTCGTGGTTCGAGGCGCTCGGCATTGCCGGCGGCAACGGCGAGGGGCAGGGGCCCGTCATCGTCACCGCGTCGATGGAATTCCTCAAGCAACTGCACTATCCGGGCGACGTGATCGCGAAGATGTCGGCCGCGAAGCCCGGCCGAAGCAGTTTCGACACCGGTTTCGAGCTCACGCGCGCGGACGATCCGCAGCATGTCTATGCACGCGGCAACGCGCGATGCGTGTGGGTCGACTACGCGCTCGGCAAGTCGGTGCCGCTGCCACCACTGCTGCGCGACACGATCGAGCACGCGCTGGCGACGAAAGTCGGCTGAGCGCGGATGCCGCCGGGCCGGCACCGGGTCGCCGGTGACGCGGCGTGCCCGTCGCGCCATGCCCGTCGTTTCCGTCAATCGGCCGCCATGTGCGGCCGATTGTCATTCGAGCGCCGTCACGCAATGCACGTTCACTGCCCGAGCAGGCGCTGCAGCAGCTCCGGCGTATTGTTCGTCCCGTATTTGCGCATCAGCCGGGCGCGGTAGATGTCGACCGTGCGTGAGCTGATGTCGAGCACGCGCCCGATCTGCTTGCTGGTCTTGCCGGTCGCGAGCTGGGCGGCGATCTCGCGCTCGCGCGGGGTCAGCTCGACCGCGACGCGGCGCGTCGCGCTCAAGTCCTCGAAGGTCCAGACGCCGGCCGCGAGCGGTGCGGTGCGGTCGAGCGCGCGTCCCGTCACGTGGCACCAGAACAGCTCGCCGTCCGCGCGTTTCATGATTCTGTCATCCGAGTAGACGCCGTTCGCGACCATCACGCGTGCGATGCGCTCGCCGATTCGCTGGAATTCGTCCGTGGACGGGTAGAGCACCGCGTACGATTTTCCGATCAGGTCGGCCCGCGCGCAGCGGAAGATCGACGCGAGCGCGTCGTTGCAGTCCTCGATCACGCGGTCGCGCGACAGCACGAGGCCGAGCGGCGCGAGGTGGAAGGCGGTCTGGTAATCGAGATCGGGCATGGCGCAGGGAGGCGGAGGGAAATGCTTATGTATTTTTGCGTATTGTGCCGCATCAGCGCCGCATCGTACCCTTTCAGGCATCTCGCGGCGGTTGTCGCGACATAAAAAAGCGTGCCTCGACGCAGGCATCGCCGCGCATGCATAGAATGATGCGGCGGGCTTGCGCCACGTGGCGCGTGAACCGGTTTTGCTGGTTTCCATAAAGGAAGGGACAACAGATGAACAAAGTCTATCCAAGCGCGGCTGCCGCGCTGGAGGGGATCGTCCGCGACGGACAGACCTTCGCGGTGGGCGGCTTCGGCCTGTGCGGCATTCCCGAGGCGCTGATCGCGGCGTTGCGCGATTCGGCCGTCAAGGGCATCACCTGCATCAGCAACAACGCGGGCGTCGACGGTTTCGGCCTCGGCCTGCTGCTGGAAACGCGCCAGATCAAGAAGATGATCTCGTCGTACGTCGGCGAGAACAAGGAGTTCGAGCGCCAGTACCTGGCCGGCGAACTCGAGCTTGAATTCACGCCGCAGGGCACGCTCGCCGAAAAGCTGCGCGCGGGCGGCGCGGGCATCCCCGCGTTCTTCACGAATACCGGCTACGGCACCGTGATCGCGGAAGGCAAGGAAACGCGCCAGTTCGGCGATCGCCACTACGTGCTCGAGCCGTCGCTGACGGCCGACGTCGCGCTCGTGAAGGCGTGGAAGGCCGACAAGTCCGGCAACCTGATCTATCGCCGCACCGCGCGCAACTTCAACCCGATGTGCGCGATGGCCGGCAAGATCACCGTGGTGGAGGTCGAGGAGATCGTCGAGAACGGCACGTTCGATCCGGACCAGGTTCATACGCCGGGGATCTTCGTGCAGCGCATCGTGCTGAATGCGACGCCCGAAAAACGCATCGAACAACGCGTCGTACGCGCGAAAGGAGACTGACATGGCCTGGAATCGTGACCAGATGGCCGCGCGCGCGGCGAAGGAACTGCAGGACGGCTTCTACGTGAACCTCGGCATCGGCCTGCCGACGCTCGTCGCGAACCACGTGCCGGAAGGCGTCGAGGTGTGGCTGCAGTCGGAGAACGGCCTGCTCGGCATTGGCCCGTCGCCGACCGAAGACGAAGTCGACGCCGATCTCATCAACGCCGGCAAGCAGACCGTCACGACGCTGCCCGGTTCGTCGATCTTCTCGTCGGCCGATTCGTTCGCGATGATCCGCGGCGGTCACATCAACCTCGCGATCCTCGGCGCGATGCAGGTCAGCAAGCAGGGCGACCTCGCGAACTGGATGATCCCGGGCAAGATGATCAAGGGGATGGGCGGCGCGATGGACCTCGTCGCCGGCGTGAAGCGCGTCGTCGTGCTGATGGAGCATGTCGCGAAGGGCGACCAGCACAAGATCCTCGACGAATGCAACCTGCCGCTCACGGGTGTCGGCGTGGTCGACCTGATCATCACCGATCTCGGCGTGATCGAAGTGACGCCGGCCGGGTTGAAGGTGCTCGAGCTCGCCGACGGCGTGAGCGCCGACGAGATCCAGGCGAAGACGGGCGCGCCGCTCGACGTCAGCGCCGTGGCCTGAGCACTACCCTGGTGCGTCATCCTCGACGCCCCGCGTTCCCGACGGAACGCGGGGCGTTTTGCCATGACCGCACGCGTCACGCAATCGCGCCGCCGCCGTCGATCAGTACCGTCGAACCGGTCGCATAAGGCGTTGCCGCCAGATACAGGATCGCATTCGCGACATCCTCCGGCTGACCGACCCTGCGTGCCGGAAGCCGCTGGGCGGCGCCGGCGTACATCGCGTCGCGTGCGTCGGGCGCGAGCTTGTCCCACAGCGGCGTCGCGATCAGGCCCGGCGACACGGTGTTCACGCGAACCGGCGCCAGCTCGAGCGCCAGCCCGCGGGCGAGGGCCTCGAGCGCCGCATTGATCGCGCCTTGCAGCACCGACGACGCGCTCGGCCGCACGCTGAGGTAGCCCGACACGAACGTCAGCGAGCCGCCCGGCGCGATATCGATCGCGCGGGCGATGCGGTAGGCGCCCCAGAACTTGCTGTCCATTGCTGCTTGTGCGTCGGCGAGCGGCAGCGCACGGACCGCGCCCGTGGCCGTCTTCGCAGCCGAAATCACGACGTGGTCGAACTGGCCGGCGCGCGCGCAGAACGCATCGACGTCCGCCGTATCGGTGATGTCGAGCGTTTCGGTTCGCACGTGCGCGCCCGGTAGGGCGTCGATGTCGAACCTGCCTGGATCGCGCGACGCGATCGTCAGGCGCGCGCCGCGCCGCGCGAATGCGGTCGCGGTGGCGGCGCCGATGCCGGAGCTTCCGCCGACGACGAGTACGTTCTTTCCGTGGAGCGGATCATTCATGAAAGTCTTTCCTGGGTGATGAGTTGAACGGGAGTCGAACGGAATCCGGTCAGATCGTTTCGGTCTCGCGCAGCGTCGACGGGCTGTGCAACGCGAAGCGCGCAATGTCGTCCTTGCGCATGAAGGCGACGCCCGGGTGTGATCGAGCGTAGTGCAGGAACGCGTCCCACGCGCGGACCATCTGCGGCGTGCCGCTGATCCGGTCGTGCGCACTGATCGACATGAGTCTGCGCCGCTGCCCGGCTTCCGCGTACAGTTGGTCGAAATCGAGCTTGATCTGCTCGAGGAACATCGTCGGCGAGTAGTTGCGACCTTCGATCAGCAGGATGTCGTTGTTGCGCAGCGTGTACGGGACCACCACGAAATCGCGACCGCCGACGGTCTCGATGAACGGTTCGTCGCGACTGACGTCGTCGATGTGATACGCGTAGCCGAGCGCCTGCAGCAGCGGCAGCGTATGCGGTCCGCGCCGCAGCCAGTTGCAGTTGTAGCCGGTCGGGCGCTGGCCGGTCGCCGCTTCGACCATGTCGCGCGCTTCGGTCAGGAAGCGGCGCTCGTCGTCGCGGCTCATCGCGAATTGCGCACGCCACGTCGGGCCGTGCGCGGCGGCTTCGTGGCCGCGCGACACGATCTCGCGCGCCAGTTCGGGGTGCCGGCGGGCGGCTTCCCCGATCATGTGCGACGTCACTTTCACGCCGTGCCGGTCCCACAGATCGAGCAGGCGCGGAATCCCTTCCCGGTAGCCATACGCGAACCAGGTGGCCGAGGCGAGATCGACCGGCACCGACGGCGGGAACGCGACGGCCGGAAACGGGCTGTCCGCGCCCGTGGGCGGTTGTCCGCCCGCCTCGAACTGCATCGAGATCGAGATCACGATGCGCGCGCCGTCCGGCCAGAACGGCGTGGCGCCCGGTGCGGCGGGCGCCGGCGTCGGCGCGGCGGTGGCGGGCAGGGACGTGCCTGCGGCCAGCGTGACGCCGGCCGCGAGCCCGGCGCCGGCCTGGGCCAGGAACGTGCGGCGCGGCAGAGGCGTCGCGGGATGATCGTTATCGTGAGTCATCGTCCCCTCCGTCAGCCGACGAGCCCGAGCTGACGCATCAGCGTCAGGTTGTCCTCGATGTGCCAGTTTTCCGCGATCCGGCCGTGGTCGATCCGATAGATATCGGTCGCGATGAAGTCGATTGCCTGTCCGCGCCCGGCCGTTCCGTTGAAAGCACCGGTGAAATGCCCGCGGAAATGCAGGTGCACGACGACCCGGTCGCCTGCCACGATCATCTGTTCGATGTCGCAGCGCAGGTCCGGGATCGCACCACGCATCGTGCTGGAGGCCGCGAGCGGCCCCGATACGCCTTGTTCGCGGCCGGGCGGCAGCGTGCGGTCGGTGAAGCCGGCGGCGAGCGCCGCACGGGCGAGGGCGGGGTCGCCGGTATTCCAGAAGCTGCCGTAGCGACGCGCGGCCAGAATCTGCGCGCGGGCCTGCGCGGCCGGCAAGCCTGCCGCGACGGTCAGCGTGTGCGGCTCGACGAGATCGGCGGCACGGGAGGCGGCGGGCCAGAGCGCCACGACGCAAGCGGCTGCCGCGAATGCGTGCGCGACGGGGCGGGTGGCCGAACGGAGGCGGATCGACATGATTTCGGAGGTCCTGTGAAGGCGTCAGGCGACGACGCGGAACAGGTATGGTAGGTTTCCGTTCTGCATGCAAATACGGGCAAAAAACGAATGGATTCTTCGAAAAAAAGAAAGATTGGGGCGAGGCGGGCGCCATGACGCTGATCGACGATTTCCCGGCGCTCGATACTTTCGCGCGGATCGTGTCGGCCGGCAGCCTGTCGGCGGCGGCACGCGAGCTCGACCTGTCGTTGTCCGTCGTCAGCAAGCGGCTCGCGCATCTCGAGTCGCGGCTCGGCGTGCGCCTGCTGCACCGGACGACGCGGCAGCAAACGCTCACCGACGACGGCGCGCAGTTTCACGCGCAGGTGCTGCGCATCCTGGCCGAAGTCGAGCAGGCGGAAACGCTGATGCGCGATCGCCGCGGCACGGTCAGCGGCCTGCTGCGCGTGACGGCGCCCGGCGAGCTCGGCCGCCTGCGAATCGCGCCGCTCGTGGCGGCATTTCAGCAGCGGCATCCGCAATTGACCGTGCAACTGGTGCTGACCGATACGGTCGTCGATCTGCTCGCCTCCGACATCGATGTCGCCGTGCGGATCGGCAATCTTGCCGATTCGACGATGATCGCGCGCGAGCTGGCGCCGAACCATCGCGTGCTGTGCGCGTCGCCGGGTTATCTCGCGGCGCACGGGTCGCCGGCCCATCCGGCCGAGCTTCGTGCGCATCGATGCATCGTGATGGGCGACCAGCCGCGTGCCGAATGGCGGTTCGATGGCGCGCAAGGCGGCGTGGTGGTCGAGGTGACGGCCGCGCTGCTGACGAACGACGGCGGCGCGGCGCGCACGCTGGCGCTCGAAGGCGCGGGCATTGCGCTGAAGTCGATCTGGGACGTCGGCGCCGATCTCGACGCCGGCCGGCTCGTGCGGGTGCTGCCGGCCTTCGAGGCGTCCGCCGCGCCGCTGCATGCCGTCTATCCCGGCGGCCGTCACGTGCCGTTGCGCGTGCGGACATTCGTCGATTTCCTGCGCGAGCAGTTACGGGACGCGTGGCGCCGCCGCGATTGAACCCGTCCCGGGTGGTGGGCCGGGCGCGTGGCGCCCCGTTATTCGGAAGCGGTTTACAATCGTTTGCATCGGGCGTCGCAAGCGTTGCCCCGCGCGTCGCCCCCGTTCGACAGGATGCCAACGATGCCAACGACCCCAGCGAATTCCCCGGTTCCCCGCCAGCGGCGCGTGCAGTGTGCGAGCGCGGCCGGCCTTCACCACGTCGCCTATACGGAGTGGGGCGATCCCGCGAATTCGCGCGTGCTCGTCTGCGTGCACGGCCTGACCCGCTCCGGACGCGATTTCGACCGGCTTGCCGCCGCGCTGTCCGATACGTATCGCGTCGTCTGCCCCGATGTCGCCGGGCGTGGCCGGTCCGACCGGCTGGCCGATCCGCGGCTCTATGCGATTCCGCAATACGTGGCCGACATGGTGACGCTGATCGCACGGCTCGACGTGGAATCGGTCGACTGGTTCGGCACGTCGATGGGCGGCCTGATCGGCATGGCGCTCGCCGGGCTGCCCGGTTCGCCGCTGCGCCGGATGATCGTCAACGACGTCGGCCCGCGCATCGAGCCCGATTCGCTGACGCGCATCGGCGAGTACCTCGGCGTGCAGCCGCGCTTTGCGACCGAGCAGGAGGGGATCGACTATCTGACGTCGCTGTCGCTGCCGTTCGGCGCGCTGAGCGCCGATGAGTGGCGCGAAATCAACGGGCCGCTGCTGCACGAACTGCCCGAAGGCAGCTGGACGATGCGCTACGATCCGCGCATCGCCGAGCCGTTCAAGGCGACGACGCCCGAACTGGCCGCGCTCGGCGAGGCCGCGCTGTGGCGCGCGATCGAGACGACGGACGCGGCGCTGCTCGTCGTGCGCGGCGAGACGTCCGACTTGCTGTCGCGCGAGACGGCGGCCGAAATGGTCCGGCGCGGCCGGCATGTGACGCAGGTCGAGATTCCGGGGGCGGGCCACGCGCCGGCGTTCGTCAGCGCCGACCAGATCGCGCTCGCGCGGCGGTTTTTCGTCGAAGGCGACGCATAAACGCGTCATAATATGCGGTTCGGCGGCGCGCGGGCCGTGCCGCCGCCCGATTCCTTACCCATCACGACCGGAACATTTCATGGCAGTCATTCGTCACCACGTCGGGGCCCGTCTCTCCGAAACCGCGATCCACAACGGTACCGTGTATCTGGCCGGCCAGATCGCCGAAGACACCACGCAGGACATCCGCGGCCAGACGCGCGAAGTGCTCGGCCACATCGACCGCCTGCTCGCCGAAGCGAACAGCGACAACGCGCATCTGCTGTCGGTGCAGATCTACATCTCGGATCTTGCGAACTTCGAAGGCATGAATGCGGAGTGGGATGCATGGGTCGCACCGGGCAACACGCCGCCGCGCGCCACCGTCGAGGCGAAGCTCGCCGATCCGGCGCTGCTCGTCGAGATCGTGGTCGTCGCCGCGCAGCGGAGCTGAGCGTTATCCGACGATGACCGTATTCCGGCAGGCCGTGCAATGACCGAATCCGTTTCCGCCTCTCCCGTCGCGGCGCCGTCGTTCGACGACGTGCTCGCGTTCGTGCGCGAGCGGGCCGGCGACGCGCGCCTGTCGTCCGGCGAGCTGCTCGCCGATCACTCGGCGGGCACGGCGTCGATCATGCGCACGCTGAACGTCGATCCGTCCGCGATGCAGGCCGCTGCGCTGTTCGTGCTGACGCCGCATCTGAGCGACCCCGAGCGCGAGCTGACCGAGCGTTTCGGCGACGAAGTCGCGCGGCTCGTGTCCGACGTGCGCAAGCTGTTGCGGCTCGGCACCGTCAGCCTGCGCGTCGCGCAGAACGCGAAGCCCGACTCCGGGCGCGACGCGGCGGAAGAGCGGCGCACGCAGATCGAGGCGCTGCGCAAGATGCTGCTCGCCTTCGCGCAGGACATCCGCGTGGTGCTGATCCGGCTCGCGTCGCGGTTGCAGTCGCTGCGCTACTACGCGGCCGCGAAGATCGATCCGCCGCCCGACGTCGCGCGCGAGACGCTCGAGATCTATGCGCCGCTCGCGAACCGTCTCGGTATCTGGCAGCTGAAGTGGGAACTCGAGGATCTCGCGTTCCGCTTCGAGGATCCCGTCACCTACAAGCGGATCGCGAAGCTGCTCGACGAGAAGCGCATCGAGCGCGAGGCGTACGTCACGCAGGCGATCGCGCGGCTGCAGCACGAGCTTGCGGAAGCGCACATCCAGGCCGACGTGAGCGGTCGGCCGAAGCATATCTACAGCATCTGGCGCAAGATGCGCGGCAAGGAGCTCGATTTCTCCGAGCTGTACGACGTGCGCGCGTTTCGCGTGATCGTGCCCGACATCAAGGATTGCTACGCGGTGCTCGGCATCGTGCATCACCTGTGGCAGCCGGTGCCGAAGGAATTCGACGACTACATCTCGCGGCCGAAGCCGAACGGCTATAAGTCGCTGCATACGGTCGTGATCGGCGACGACGGCCGTGCATTCGAAGTGCAGATCCGCACGCAGGAGATGCATCGTTTCGCCGAGTACGGCGTCGCCGCGCACTGGCGCTACAAGGAGGCCGGCGCGCGCGGTTATGGCGGCCAGTTCTCGGCGAGCGACAAGTACGACGAGAAGATCGCGTGGCTGCGCCAGTTGCTCGCGTGGAAGGACGACGTCGAGGACGGCACCGAAGTGTCGGGCGACCAGGCGTGGGCGCAATTGCGCGAGACGTCGCTCGACGACGACCACATCTACGTGCTGACGCCGCAGGCGCGCGTGATCGCGCTGCCGCAGGGCGCGACGCCGGTCGATTTCGCGTATCACCTGCACAGCGAGCTCGGTCATCGCTGCCGCGGCGCGCGCGTCGACGGCGTGATGGTGCCGCTGAATACGTCGCTCGCGAACGGCCAGACGGTCGAGATCGTCGCGGTGAAGGAAGGCGGGCCGTCGCGCGACTGGCTGAACCTGCAGCTCGGTTACCTGAAGAGCTCGCGCGCGCGGCAGAAGGTGCGTGCGTGGTTCAACTCGATCGAGCAGGAAGAGAACGTCGCGCACGGCCGCGCGCTCGTCGAAAAGACGCTGCAGCGCGAGGGCAAGACGTCGGTCAACCTGGACAACCTCGCCGCGAAGCTCGGCTTCAAGTCGCCCGAGGAGCTGTTCTCGGTCGTCGGCAAGGAAGAATTCAGCCTGCGCAACGTCGAGCACGCGCTGTCCGATGCGCCGCCGCCGGAACCGGCGCCCGAGGCGCCGGCCGATTTCGAGAAGCGCAGCAGCGGCGCGAGCGTCGCGCACGGTGCGTCGACCGGCGTGCTGGTGGTGGGCGTCGACGCGCTGCTGACGCAACTGGCGCGCTGCTGCCGTCCGGCGCCGCCCGATCCGATCAGCGGTTTCGTCACGCGCGGCAAGGGCATGTCGATCCATCGCACCGACTGCCCGACGTTTCGCCGGATGGTCGAGCGCGCGCCGGAGCGCGTGCTGCAGACAACCTGGTCGGCCGACGTGCTGGGCGGGCGCGGCGCGTCCGTCTATCCGGTCGACCTGATGATCGAGGCGAGCGACCGGCAAGGGTTGCTGCGCGATATCTCCGAAGTGTTCGCGCGCGAAAAGATCAACGTCGTGGGCGTGAAGACGCAGAGCCGCCGCAATGCGGCATTCATGCAGTTCACGGTCGAGGTATCGAATTCGGCGCAGGTGCAGCGCGCGTGCACGCTGCTCGGCGAAGTGCAGGGCGTCGTGCGGGCAGGGCGGAAATCGTGATGGGGCTGGAACAGCGGTATTTTGCTGCAACCGCATAAAACACTTGCCAAGCCGGCAGCAGCCCCATATAATCTTAGCTTCTCTAGGCTCGTAGCTCAGCTGGTTAGAGCACCACCTTGACATGGTGGGGGTCGTTGGTTCGAGTCCAATCGAGCCTACCAACGAATTGAGAATGCCCGGCCTCCGGGTGTTCGATGCAGTACACAACTCAACGCGAACAAGGCGAATACGGTTATGACACCGCGAACGTTGACCGAAACCACTTCGGAGCGACGCTAGTCGAGGAACGTTTTCGCCCTTTCAGTTTGAGTGAAGTATCGAATGCGGCCCCTCGAAAGCGGGGCCGCATTTTTTTTGTCGCGAATTTTTCACGCGTGAGTTTGATCTCGCGTGCCTGGTCTGCCGCCCACTGTCGGCATCACGGAGAATGCTATGGTTTCGATACGCTTGCCTGACGGCTCAGTTCGACAATACGAGCATCCGGTGACAGTTGCCGAGGTTGCGGCCTCGATCGGTCCCGGCCTTGCTAAGGCTGCGCTTGGTGGCAAGCTCGATGGCGAGCTCGTTGATACGTCGACGGTGATCGACCGCGATGCGTCGCTCGCGATCGTCACGGACAAGGATGCCGACGGCCTCGACATCATCCGCCACTCGACCGCCCACTTGCTCGCGTACGCGGTGAAGGAACTGTATCCGGACGCGCAGGTGACGATCGGCCCGGTGATCGACAACGGTTTCTATTACGACTTCTCGTACAACCGCCCGTTTACGCCGGAAGATCTCGAAAAGATCGAAAAGCGCATGCAGGAACTCGCGAAGAAGGACGAGCCGGTCACGCGCCGCGTCGTGTCGCGCGACGAGGCGGCCGGTTACTTCCGCAGCATCGGCGAGAAGTACAAGGCCGAGATCATCGAATCGATTCCGCAAAGCGACGAAATCAAGCTGTACTCGCACGGCGGCTTCACCGATCTGTGCCGCGGCCCGCACGTGCCGTCCACCGGCAAGCTGAAGGTCTTCAAGCTGATGAAGGTCGCGGGCGCGTACTGGCGCGGCGATTCGAAGAACGAGCAGCTGCAGCGCATCTACGGCACGGCCTGGACGAAGAAGGAAGACCAGGATCAGTACCTGCACATGCTCGAGGAAGCGGAAAAGCGCGACCACCGCAAGCTGGGCAAGCAGCTCGACCTGTTCCACATGCAGGAAGAGTCGCCGGGCATGGTGTTCTGGCATCCGAAGGGCTGGGCGCTGTGGCAGCAGGTCGAGCAATACATGCGCCGCCGCGTCAACGAAGCCGGCTATCTCGAGATCAAGACGCCGATGATCATGGACCGCTCGCTGTGGGAAGCGTCGGGTCACTGGCAGAACTACCGCGAGAACATGTTCACGACGGAGTCGGAGAAGCGCGACTACGCGATCAAGCCGATGAACTGCCCGGGCCACGTCCAGGTGTTCAAGCACGGTCTGCGCTCGTATCGCGACCTGCCGCTGCGCTACGCCGAATTCGGCTCGTGCCACCGCAACGAGGCGTCGGGCGCGCTGCACGGCCTGATGCGCGTGCGCGGCTTCGTGCAGGACGATGCGCACATCTTCTGTACGGAAGACCAGATCATTGCCGAGTCGATCGCGTTCAACAAACTCGCGATGAGCGTGTACAGCGATTTCGGCTTCGACCACATCGACATCAAGCTGTCGCTGCGCCCGGAGCAGCGCATGGGTTCGGACGAAACCTGGGATCGTGCCGAGCAGGGGCTGCGCGAAGCGCTGACGGCCTGCGGCCTCACGTGGGAAGAGTTGCCGGGTGAGGGCGCGTTCTACGGCCCGAAGATCGAGTACCACATCAAGGATGCGCTCGGCCGTTCGTGGCAGTGCGGCACGCTGCAGCTCGACATGATGCTGCCGGAGCGCCTCGGCGCCGAGTACGTGGCGGAAGACAACAGCCGCCGCCGGCCGGTGATGCTGCACCGCGCGATCGTCGGTTCGATGGAGCGTTTCCTCGGCATTTTGATCGAGCACCACGCTGGTGCAATGCCGGCCTGGCTCGCGCCGTACCAGGCAATTGTGCTCAATATCGCCGAAAGTCAGGCCGAATATGCGCAGTCTCTGACCCAATCGTTGCAAAAACAAGGGGTTAGAGTAGCGGGCGATTTGCGCAACGAGAAGATTAGCTATAAAATACGCGAGCACACGCTGGAAAAGGTGCCTTATCTCCTCGTCGTGGGCGATAAGGAGCGTGATGCGCAAACGGTAGCCGTGCGTGCCCGTGGCGGCGTCGATCTTGGCGTTATGCCGGTCGAAGCCTTCGTTGAGCGTCTGCAGGAAGACCTGCGCTCGTTCAAGTAGCCACCCTGGCAGCGCGGCTCGTTTTTTTAATTTTTAGAGGAAACGTAACATCGCTACTGATAAGTCGTCGCATCGCATCAACGGTGAAATCAATGCGCCGGAAGTGCGTCTGGTCGGGCTCGAGAACGAACCGCTCGGTATCGTAAAACTCGCTGATGCTTTCCGTAAATCGGAAGAACTGGATGTTGACCTGGTGGAAATCGCGCCGCAAGCGGTTCCCCCGGTTTGCCGTCTGATGGATTACGGCAAGTTCAAGTACCAGGAATCGAAGAAGCAGCACGAAGCGAAGCTGAAGCAGAAGGTCATCCAGGTGAAGGAAGTCAAGTTCCGCCCGGGTACCGATGACGGGGATTACAACGTCAAGCTCCGCAATCTCGTGCGCTTCCTCGAAGAGGGCGACAAGACGAAGATCACGTTGCGTTTCCGCGGCCGCGAAATGGCTCACCAGGAAATCGGTATGCGGATGCTTGAGCGTCTGCGCACGGATCTCGAGGAAGTCGGCCAGGTCGAGCAGATGCCGAAGATGGAAGGGCGCCAGATGATCATGGTGCTCTCGCCGAAGAAAAAGAAGTAACGGGCCCGCGCGCATCGCGCGCAGGTTCGACAGTGGTTCGGTGCGTTGCCCGGTCAGGGCGGCGCGCCAGCAATGACGGCGGCTGCGCAAGCGGGTCGCCGTACACAAGTGGAGTTGGGTTTCGAAGGGCGGGTCAAGGGCGCAAGCCAACCGCACACCCATCGCCATCTAATAAACTGGAGTTGTTCGTCATGCCTAAGATGAAGACCAAGAAGAGCGCTGCAAAGCGCTTCGTGGTGCGTCCGGGCGGTACCGTCAAGCGCGGTCAAGCCTTCAAGCGCCACATCCTGACCAAGAAAACCACGAAGAACAAGCGCCATCTGCGCGGCGCAACGGCAGTTCATGATTCCGATCTGAACTCCGTCCGCGCGATGCTCCCGTTCGCGTAACCCCTCAACCGATACTCCAAGGAGAGAAACATGCCTCGAGTCAAACGTGGGGTAACCGCACGGGCCCGCCACAAGAAGATCATCAACCTGGCCAAGGGTTATCGCGGCCGCCGCAATAACGTCTACCGCATCGCCAAGCAGGCGGTGATGCGCGCTGGTCAGTACGCGTACCGCGATCGCCGCAACAAGAAGCGTGTGTTCCGCGCACTGTGGATCACGCGTATCAACGCGGCAGTTCGCCAGCACGACATGACCTACAGCGTGTTCATCAACGGCCTGAAGAAGGCGTCGATCGAACTCGACCGTAAGGTCCTGGCCGACATGGCGGTGTTCGACAAGGCTGCTTTTGCTGCGATCGTCAAGCAGGTGAAAGCCGCCGTTGCAGCCTAATTGCGAAATTAGCACTGCGTGGTTAGTTGCAGCGAGGTTCCGGTAGTCTCGGCCGCTGCAGCGAAAACGGGGCTCTTCCGAGCCCCTTTTTTGTTTGGTGGGCGGTTTCGCTCGCCAAGACCGAATGACGTTGGAAATGATGGGATCTATGGATCTGGACCAGATTGTCGCCGACGCGCAGCAGTCCTTCGAACAGGCTGCCGACATCACCACGCTCGAAAACGAGAAAGCGCGATTTCTCGGCAAATCGGGTGCGCTGACCGAGTTGCTGAAGGGCCTCGGCAAGCTCGATCCCGAAGCACGCAAGACCGAAGGCGCACGCATCAACGTCGCGAAGCAGCAGGTTGAAGCCGCGCTCACCGCCCGTCGCCAGGCACTGGCCGACGCGCTGCTGAATCAGCGCCTCACTGCCGAAGCGATCGACGTGACGTTGCCGGGCCGTGGCGCCGGCGCAGGCAGCCTGCACCCGGTGATGCGCACGTGGGAGCGTGTCGAACAGATTTTCGGCTCGATCGGTTTCGATGTGGCCGACGGCCCCGAAATCGAGACCGACTGGTACAACTTCACGTCGCTGAACAGCCCGGAGAACCATCCGGCGCGTTCGATGCAGGACACCTTCTACGTCGAAGGCAAGGATGCCGACGGTCGCCAGCTGCTGCTGCGCACGCACACGAGCCCGATGCAGGTGCGTTATGCGCGCATGAACCGTCCGCCGATCAAGGTGATCGCGCCGGGCCGCACGTATCGCGTCGACAGCGATGCGACCCACTCGCCGATGTTCAATCAGGTCGAGGGGCTGTGGATCGACGAAAACATCAGCTTCGCCGACCTCAAGGGCGTCTATACCGACTTCCTGAAAAAATTCTTCGAGCGCGACGACATCCTCGTGCGCTTCCGTCCGTCGTATTTCCCGTTCACGGAACCGTCGGCCGAGATCGACATGATGTTCGAGCAAGGCAAGAACGCCGGCAAGTGGCTCGAAATTTCCGGCTCGGGGCAGGTGCATCCGACCGTGATCCGCAACATGGGCCTCGACCCCGAGCGCTACATCGGTTTCGCGTTCGGCAGCGGCCTCGAGCGCCTGACGATGCTGCGCTACGGCGTCCAGGATCTCCGGCTGTTCTTCGAGAACGACCTGCGTTTCCTGCGCCAGTTCGCATAACGCCGCTCGCCGCGCCGACCTGTGCCCGCGCACGCCCCGACGGACGTTTCCGAGGGGCCCGGGCGTCGATCTAACCTGTTTCGAACGTAGACATCCATGCAATTCCCTGAATCCTGGTTGAGAACCTTTGTCGACCCGCAGCTGACGACCGACGCACTGTCGCACGCGCTGACGATGGCGGGGCTCGAAGTCGAATCGCTGAGCAAGGCTGCGCCGCCGACGTCGAAGATCGTCGTCGGCCGCGTGCTCGAAGTCGTCAAGCATCCGGATGCGGACAAGCTCAATGTCTGCCAGGTCGACGCCGGCACCGGCGCGACGCTGAACATCGTCTGCGGCGCGCCGAACGTGGCGCCCGGCATCAAGGTGCCGGTCGCGCTGGTCGGCGCGGAACTGCCGCCGGCGGAAGAGGGCGGCAAGCCGTTCGCGATCAAGCTGTCGAAGCTGCGCGGCGTGGAGAGCCAGGGGATGCTGTGCTCGGCGCGCGAGCTGAAATTGTCCGAGGATCACAGCGGGCTGCTGATCCTGCCGGAAGACACGCCGATCGGCCAGGACATCCGCGAAACCCTCAATCTCGACGACACGATCTTCGAAATCAAGCTGACGCCGAACAAGGCCGACTGCCTGTCGGTGTTCGGGATCGCGCGCGAGACGGCCGCGATCACCGGCGCGCCGCTGACGCCGGTCGACATCCGCCCGGTGAACGTCGAGCTCGACGAAACGCTGCCGGTGCGCATTGCCGCGCCCGATCTGTGCGGCCGCTTCTCGGGTCGCGTGATCCGCGGCGTGAACGCGCATGCGAAGACGCCGCAGTGGATGGTCGAGCGCCTCGAGCGTTCGGGCCAGCGCAGCGTGTCCGCGCTCGTCGACATCTCGAACTACGTGATGTTCGAACTCGGCCGCCCGTCGCACGTGTTCGATCTCGACAAGATCCACGGCGGCATCGAGGTGCGCTGGGGCAAGCGCGGCGAATCGCTGAAGCTGCTCAACGGCAACACGGTCGAACTCGACGAAACGGTCGGCGTGATTGCGGACGACCGGCAGGTCGAAAGCCTGGCCGGCATCATGGGGGGCGACAGCACGGCCGTCACGCTCGATACGACCAACATCTACCTGGAAGCCGCGTTCTGGTGGCCGGACAGCATCCGCGGCCGCGCGCGCAAGTACAACTTCTCGACCGATGCGGCCCATCGCTTCGAGCGCGGCGTCGACTACGCGACGACCGTCGAGCACGTCGAGCGCATCACGCAGCTGATTCTCGACATCTGCGGCGGCAAGGCCGGCCCGGTCGACGATCAGGCGGTGAACCTGCCGCAGCGCGCGCCGGTGAAGATGCGCGTGTCGCGCGCGAACCGCATCATCGGCGTGAAGATCGACGCCGACGAGATCGCGGACATCTTCACGCGCCTCGGCCTGCCGTTCGAGCGTGAAGACGACGCGTTCCTCGTCACGCCGCCGTCGCACCGGTTCGACATCGAGATCGAGGAAGACCTGATCGAGGAAGTGGCGCGCATCTACGGCTTCGAGAAGATTCCGGCGCGGCCGCCGGTCGCGACGAGCGAAATGCGCGCGACCCACGAGACGCGGCGTTCGATCCACGATATCCGTCACGCGCTCGCCGCGCGCGACTACGCGGAAACCGTCAACTTCAGCTTCGTCGATGCGGAGTGGGAGCAGGATTTCGCGGGCAACGACAACCCGATCCGGCTGCTGAACCCGATCGCGAGCCAGCTTTCGGTCATGCGCACGACGCTGTTCGGCAGCCTGATCGCCGTGCTGCGCCACAACCTGAACCGCCGAGCCGATCGTGTGCGCGTGTTCGAATCGGGGCGTGTGTTCGTCGCCGATCCGTCGGTGAAGGCCGGCGAGCTGGCGGTCGAAGGTCACGCGCAGCCGAAGCGCGTCGGCGCGCTGGCGTATGGTCCGGCATTCGACGAGCAGTGGGGCGTGGCGACCCGCGCGGTCGATTTCTTCGACGTGAAGGGCGATCTCGAGGCGCTGCTCGCGCCAGCGGTTGCACGCTTCGTGAAGGCCGAGCATCCGGCCCTTCATCCGGGCCGCAGCGCGCGCATCGAGGTCGATGGCCGCGCGGTCGGCTGGATCGGCGAGCTGCATCCGCGGCTGATGCAGAAGTACGAGCTGCCGCACGCGCCGGTGATGTTCGAGATCGACGCGGACGCGCTGATTGCACGTGCGCTGCCCGCGCCGACCGACGTGTCGAAATTCCCGCCGGTCCGTCGCGATATCGCCGTTGTCGTCGATCAGGCGGTCGAGGTTCAGGCACTTTTCGACGAAATGAAGAAGGCGCTTGCCGAAGAGGCCTGCCGATTCGTTCAGAAGGTTGTACTCTTCGACGAATTTCGTGCAAAATCAAATACTTCCGGTGGTCTTGCCGCGAACGAGAAGAGCCTTGCCTTCCGCGTGACGCTGCAGGACGCGGCTGGCACGCTGCAGGACGAGGTCGTCGATCAGGCGATCCAGACGCTGGTCGAGCGGATGGCTCGTGCCGGTGCGCGCCTGCGCGGCTAAGGAGAGGGCCGGCCCGTTCGCGGGCGGCTTGTTTCCATCGTAAGTTTTGATTCAACGCGCTGTATGGCAGATATGAACGACATGACCTCGAGTGAATTCGAAGCCCTCCTGACGGCGCAACGCAGCGCGATGAACCGCGACGCTTCGGCGCCGGCGTCCACCGAGACGCCGACGCTGACGAAAGCGGAACTGGCGGAGCTGCTGTTCGACAGCGTCGGGCTGAACAAGCGTGAAGCGAAGGACATGGTCGAAGCGTTTTTCGAGGTGATCCGCGACGCGCTCGAAAACGGCGAAAGCGTCAAGCTGTCGGGGTTCGGCAATTTTCAGCTGCGCGACAAGCCGCAGCGTCCGGGCCGCAATCCGAAGACGGGCGAGGCGATTCCGATCGCGGCCCGCCGGGTGGTAACCTTCCACGCGAGCCAGAAGCTGAAGGCGCTGGTCGAAAACGGCGCGGAGTAATACGCGCGCCCACGCCCCGCGCGGCCGCCGCGCACCCTTACCGACGGTTAACCGACGATGACCACTACGGTTGAGAAAGTCGTCTTGCCTCCGATTCCCGCGAAGCGCTACTTCACGATCGGCGAAGTCAGCGAACTGTGCGGGGTCAAGCCACATGTGCTGCGTTACTGGGAACAGGAATTCACTCAGCTGCGGCCGGTGAAGCGGCGCGGCAACCGGCGGTATTACCAGCATCACGAAGTGCTGCTGATCCGGCGGATTCGCGAGTTGCTGTACGAGCAGGGCTTCACGATCAACGGCGCGCGCAACCGGCTCGATTCGCCGGGTAGCGAGCGGGGTGCGGCGGAGCCGGTCGAATCCGACGCGCAGGCCGCCGATGCGCGCGGGGTGGACAAGGGCGGCGCAACCGTCGACGTCATCGCGTTGCGGCAGGCGTTGCTGGACGTGATCGACGGACTGAAACACGACTGAGCGCACGGCGCGCAGGATGCATTGAAAAGCCCGGTTGGCCACCTGCCACCGGGCTTTTTTCATGCGTGTCTTGCACGCGGATCAGCGCGACGCGAGCGGATTCTTCTGCCCCATGTCGACGACCAGCGTGCCGTCCGGCAGCATCCGCACCGAGCCCTGCGCGACCTGGCCGCGGTACCCGTACAGGTCGAACCGCATCGGGCCGGCCTCGGCCGAATTCCGGATCAGCGCGCGCACGTTCAGTTCGAGCACGTTGAACATCTTCATGTCACCGCCTTCCATCCACATGTAGCTCGGCGCGTCGATCTGCGGCCGCTTCGGCGCGGGCGCGCCCGCCGCGCGCCGGAACGTGAGACGCAATCCGTCGCGCTCGACCGTCGCCTGGCCGAGCTTGCCGTTCAGCACGGGCGGCGGGAACACGGTGTACTGGTCGAGCACGAGGGTGTCGCCGCGCAGTTCCGCGCCGCGCCGCTGCAACGGCGTCAGCGACGCGAGCTCGATGCCGAGCGAGCGCAGCAGCGTCGCCTGCGGGATGCCGAGCACGGATACCTGCGACGGCTTGAATGCGAGGTGCCGGTCGTCGAGCACCGTCAGCGAGCCCTTCATGTCGGTCGGCAGCCAGACGCCCGGTACGTGATTCCACAGCTTGATGCCGCCCTGGACGCGCAGGTTCTGGCCGTCCGCGCTCAATTGCAGGTCGTTCAGCGAACGCGGCGAATAATCGAGCAGGTAGTTGTTGAACAGTGCCGACATCGCCTTCCACGACTCGACGACCGTGCCGCCGAGAATGCGGATGTCGTACTGGTTGGGGTCGTCGAGATCCACGGGTTCGCCCGGGTGCTTCGATACGAGTTCCACGTCGAGATCCTCGACATGAAAGCCGATATCGCCGGACAGGTTGAAATCGACGTTGCGCAGGTGGATCGTCGGGTTGCGGTTCGACACGTGCCGTTCGTTGAACGGCGTCGTCGACGTGCGCCGCATCGCGACCTTCTGCATGCCGGGCCGCATCGCATCCGCCGCGAGCGCGTACGCTTCCCAGTGCTGCCGCACGTCGCGCAGCGCATTCTGCTGCGCGGCGAGGAAGCTGTCGTTCAGGCGCGCCGCGGCGTTGCCGAGCAGCGCGCCGCTGGCCGGGCCCGTATACGAAGGCATCCGGATCGCCATCGCGCCGCTTTCGTCGAAGTTGAAGTAGCCGGCCGATACCTGGTCGCGATAGTGATACAGGTCGAACACGAACGTCTGGTCGCGCTTCGACGGGTCGACCGGGCCGATCAGGATGTCCGCGTTCATCGGCATCGAGCGCATGAATTTCACGTCGCCGCCGCGAATATACATCGCCTGCTGCGGTGCATTCGCGGGCATCGCAAAGCCGGCATGCGTGCCGTCGTCGAGCTTCAGGTCGAGTCCCGCCGGCGTCACGCGCACGGCGGTGATGGTGAGCTTCAGGCGCGGCGGCGGCATCAGCTTGTCGACCGCCATCACGAGATCGTCGCCGGCGAGTTGCGCGATCGGTGTCTGCACCTTCAGCAGATCGGCCATTTTCACGTTGGCCGCCCGCATCACCGGCTGCGCGTTGATGCCCGACACGCGCACGCCGGTCGGGTGGAACACGAGCTGGCTGCCGTCGCGGATCGCGAGCGTGCCGGTCAGCGAGAACGGTACCCAGCCGTCGCGCTGCATCTCGCCTTGCAGATGGATCACGCCGTCGCCGGCCGACACCGCGAGCTTGCGCAGCGGCGCGTTGCGATAGCCGAAGATGTAGGTGTTGAAGAGGGCGGTCAGCTTCGCGTTGTCGAGCGTGACCGTGCCTTCGTGCACGTCGATCTCGAAGCTCGTCGGATCGTCGAATACGATCGGCGCGCCGGCCTGCGTCGGTACGAGCGTGGCCGACAACTGATGGATGAAGAAGCCGAGGTTGTTGACGATGCGGAAATCGACGTCGCGCAGGAACGTCATCGCGCCGTTCTGGCCCGAGTCGCGCAGCGTGAACGGGCGCGATTGCGTGAGGCTGATCGAGGCGAGCGACGGCACGGTGCGTGCGATCTGCTGCTCGCGCGCAAGGCGCTCGGCCTTGGTGCGTTCGATCTTCGTCGACGCGATCGACGTGTTGCTGTCGCGCTGCGCGGCCGATTCCGCGCACCCGGCGCAGAGCAGCGCGAGCGCCAGCGCGCCGCAGCCGAACACGCGGGATGGCGTGTGAGTCCTCCGGGCGGCCGTGCGTCGCAGGCCGGAAACCCAGTCGAAAATTGCCAAAGGCGAGCGATGGCCGCGCCGGACCGCATTCCGCATCGTCTGTCTCCATGTCTTGTCTTGATCGACGGCGGCGCGCGCCACTGCACGGCGCGAGCGTCGATGCCGTGCAGTGTGTCATAGCGCGCTAGAGCGGCGTTACCAAACAACGGGCGCCCGGGCGAGGCGCGCCGGCGGGCTGCCTGACAATGGATTCGCGGTGGATGGACGGCTGGATCAAACGGTCGTTTGGTTTGTCCGGACCGTCGGTCGGCGTCTTTCGACGCAACCTGAAAACCCGCGGCCGGCCTTGGCCGGCGCGGGTTTCACCCGACGCCTGAGCGGCGCGGCCCCCGGGCATCGACGGATACGATCGGCGTTGGCGGCGAGGTAAGATCGGCATCAGTGGCGGGTTCGATATCACAACACGGCAGCCATCACGGGGAAGCGCCATGGACCTGAAGGAAGTCGACGTACTGGGTGCGGGGGTGGGCGATCACTGGTACTACGCGTCGAAGGCGAGCGCAATTCGCCGGTTCCTGGGCGCGTCGGGCGCGAACCGGATACTCGACGTCGGGGCGGGTTCCGGTTTTTTCTCGAAGCATCTGCTCGAGCGCACGCAGGCGACGGAAGCATGGTGTGTCGATACGAGCTACGCCGACGACAGCGACGGCGAGGCGGCCGGCAAGCCCATCCACTTTCGGCGGTTCGTCGATCGATTCGATGCCGATCTCGTGTTGCTGATGGACGTGCTCGAACATGTCGACGACGATGTCGGGCTGCTGACGCAGTACGTGAAGGGTGCGCCTCCGGGCAGCCGATTCCTGATCACGGTTCCCGCGTTCCAGTTCCTGTGGAGCGGCCACGACGATTTCCTCGAGCACAAGCGCAGGTATACGCTCGGCGGCCTCGAAGGCGTGGCCCGGCGTGCGGGGCTCGACGTCGAGCACGGCGCCTATTATTTCGGCCTCACGTTTCCGCTCGCGGCCGCACTGCGACTGGGCGAGCGGGCGCGTTCGCATCCGCGCGAGCCTGCGTCGCAATTGCGCCGTCATCATCCATTCGTCAACGGCTTGCTCAAGACGATCTGCCGCATCGAGTTGCCGATGTTCCGCTTCAATCGCGTCGCCGGCCTGACGGTCATCTGCGTCGCGCGCAAGCGGTGACGGCGCTGCGGGAGCGGTGTCGCAGATTGCTTGCATCGGCGCCATCGCGCCAAAAAATTTCACGAGAACATTCACAAAATGCATGCGACCCGTTCTAAATCGGGAAACTGTCTGTTATAATTTTTTTCTTTCGGGGCGTAGCGCAGCCTGGTAGCGTACCTGCATGGGGTGCAGGTGGTCGGAGGTTCAAATCCTCTCGCCCCGACCAGACAAGAACCCGCGTCAGCTCAGGCTGACGCGGGTTTTTTCTTGGCCGTCGCTTTTTTGCACATCGCAGCGCGGCCCCGGTAAAATGCAAGGTTGATCCACGGAAAGCGCCGTGATTTAGCGGAAGAGGATTCCCCGAACATGACTGATCTTCGTCTTACCATGCGGTTCGCTGCAGTGCTCGCCACCGGCGCGCTCGTCGCCGGTTGCGGTACGTCGTCGCCCACGAAAGTGGACTACAAGAGCGATTCGAAATCGAAGGAAGCGTCGCTCGCAGTGCCGCCCAACATGCTCGACGAGACGGCCGATCAGCGTTCGCTGCCGCCCCAGGGCGGCGCGACATCCCTGTCCGCGCTCAAGCAGGTCCAGCAGGCCGCGCCCGCGCTGGACACCGTCGCGCCGGCCGTGGCCGGCATGCATATCCAGCGCGACGGCACCGAAAGCTGGCTCGTGATCGACGGCAAGCAGCCGGCCGCGATCTGGCCGCAGGTTCGCCGTTTCTGGCAGGAGCAGGGCTTCCTGCTCGTCGTCGACCAGCGCGACAAGGGCGTGATGGAAACCGACTGGAACGAAACCCATCCGCAGATCAACGACGGCCTGATCCGCAGCGTGATCTCGAAGGCGATGGGCAATTCGTACGTGACGGCCGAGCGCAACAAGTACCGTACGCGCCTCGATTCGGCGCCGAACGGTGGCACCTACGTGTTCATCAGCCAGAAAGGGATGCGCGAGGCGATCACCGGCGCGAACAACGATTCGAGCAAGTGGGAACCGAAGCCGAACGATCCGGCGCTCGAGACGGAATACCTGAAGCGGCTGATGGCCGTGCTCGCGCAGAACGAGCAGCGCGCGAAGAACGGTGAACCGCCGATCGCGAACATCAAGGACAACGCGGTACCGAAGGACAAGAAGGCCGATGCCGACGCGTCGTCGAAGGCTGCCGCGGCGATCGCCGCGCAGAACGTCTCGCGCACGTCCGCGCAAGGCAATGACGCGGCTGACGCGGCCGTGCCGTCCGAAGTCACGCTCGGCGAGCCGTACGACCGGTCGTGGCTGCACGTCGGTCTCGCGCTCGATCGCGCGAACTTCACGGTCGACGATCGCGATCGCTCGAAGGGCCTGTATTTCGTGCGCTACGTCGATCCGAAGGATCTGACCTCGGCCGAGCAGGGTTTCTGGAGCCAGCTGTTCCACGGCAAGAAGGAAAAGCAGGCGAAGCAGTATCGCGTCAACGTGAAGGCGCTCACGGCCGATCAAACCCGCGTCGCGGTCGTCGACGATTCGGGCGCGATCGATACGTCGTCGGCGGCTCGCCAGATCATGGGGTTGCTCGTGAATCAGCTCCGCTGATCCCGGCGTTTCCCGCACCGTTGAAAAGCCCGCCATTCGGCGGGCTTTTTTCATGGCCGCTCGGCGGCGCGTACAGGTGTTCGAGTTGTCAGGCCCCGCCTCGTGACGTTACGTAACATCCGAGCGTTACGACGACAGAACACGTGTCACATTGTCGCCGATCTAAAAAATTGTCCTTATAAATCAATGGAATGTCGAGTGTGTGATGCCTGGCACGCAACCTGCTTTATAGGTTGGAATCGTTAGAACAGGGAGGATGGCGTCAGAGTCCGGGGAATGCGCCGCGAGCGCCCGAACAACGGTATCGACGCCTTCACATGCCGACGCGACGAGCGTCGGCGCAACAGATGATGATCCGCGCCAGCGTGCGGGATCTCGATGGCCCCGTCGCCTATCCTCGTAGGGCGACGGTTTCGCCCGCGCTTCTCTGAAGCGCGGGCTATTTTTTTGGTGCCGTCGTCATGCCGTCTCGGCGTAGCCGATGCGCGGCGCGGGATTCGCGTATTCTCGGACTTTTTCGGATGAAGGAGGCGGGAATGGCGGAAATTGCAGTCGTGGCGCTGATCGTGGCGAAGCCGGGCGCCGAGGAAAAACTGCGCACCGTGCTCGAGGGAATCGTCGAGCCGACCCGCAACGAAGCCGGCGCATTGCAGTACGACCTGCACCGGGATCTGAAGGAGCCCGCGCGGTTCGTATTCGTCGAGCGTTGGGAGAGCGAGGAGGCGCTGGCCGCTCATGCGCGTTCCGCGCATATTCTCGCTTATCGCGAAGCGGCTGCGGACTGGATCGAGCGTTCCGAAATCCGCGTGCTGTCGAAGCTCGTCTGAGTCGAGCCGGATGGGGCGACCGGACGTGTCCGGCCGCGGCGGCGCGTCAGTGCGACGTGCTGGGTACGTCGAGGATCAGGATGATCGTCCAGTCGGCGTCGCCGTCATGGTGATACTGGCGCTCGGCAACGATGAACGGTTGCTGCTTCCCTTGCGGGCCGAGGAACAGCACGTCGCCCTCCATCGGCAGGCACTCGATCGGCGGCAGCGCGAGAAACGCGTCGGCCGAGCCGCGGGGCATCAGTTGCTTGATCTGGCGAGTGGCGGCTTCGGTCCACTCGATGTCGAGTTGAATGTTGCTCATGCTGTCCTCCGCACCGGGGTGCGCACGGGTGGAAAATTTCGGTGCGCGACTTTAGCACAGCGCGCGGGCGCCGCAACCAAAAAAGCCGAACCCGGTTGCCCGGATTCGGCTTGTCGCTGGAGCGGTGCCGCCGAACTTACTGGCTGGCAGCGTCTGCAGCCTTCGCCTTCTTGCCGGCCTTCTTCGCTGCTGCCTTGTGATGCGCAGCCTTCTTGCCGTGGTGATGCTCTTCCTGCGCCGCCGGCTGAGCCGCTTCGGCCGCTTGCTGCTGTTGCAGCGCCTGTGCGCGCTGCTCGATCTCGGCGATCTTGGCCGGATCGGTGATGGTCTGGATCTGCGTGCTCTCTTGCGCATACGCTGCGCCAGTCAGCGCCGACATCGCTACCAGGATAGCCAGGGACGTCTTCTTCATTGCTTTACCTCCGCTAAGTGGTGATGGACCCGAGTGTTGCCGTTTTGTCTGGCGACTGCAATCGAGTGCGTGTCGAGTGTAACAAAAGTGACGGATCAATGTGCACCGGATCGCCGCACGACGCAAGGCCCCGTTGAAGTCGCGCAACACTTCGCGCACGTCGTCACGCGTCTGCCATCCAGGGCGGTGCAGCGATTTTCGCGGAGGTTTTCGCGGCGTCGTCAAAACCAGCCGAGCCAACGATACACGTGGAATTGCGCGATCCCGACCAGCTCGTGCAGCGCCTGCTCGGCGTTGGCCACATTGCGCCAGCGCGGCAGCCAGCCCGTCTGCGCGCGTCGGAGATTCGCGTAAACGGGCTGCGGATCGATGCCGAAACGGCGGAAATCGAGCAGCGCCCGGCGCATCTGGTACGACGACGTGACGAGAATGCGCGTGTCGTCATACTGTGAGCGTAGTATAGACGCAGTGAATTTCGCGTTTTCGTAGGTGGTGCGGCTGTTCGGTTCGAGCACGAGGTCGGCCGGCGCCACGCCTTGCGCGACGAGCTGGCGCCCGTAGACGGCCGCCTCGGTGTCGCCGTGATGCTGCGGGTCGCCGCCCGACATCACTACGGTGCAGCGTTCGGCCTGCTGCCGGCACGTGCGATAGAGCGCCGCCACCTTGTGAATGCGCGCGACGCCGTCGGGCGGCGGCTGCAATCCGGTGTCGGTGCGGCGCGTGCCGGCGCCGATGAGGATCAGCGTGGTTCGCCCGTGCATGTCGGGGTGCTCGACCGGCGTGACGCCGGCCTCGGTCCAGGCGATCAGCGGCGCCGCAAGCCAGCCCGTCGCCAGCAGCCAGAACAGCGCAGCGGCGGCGATCGAAATGGTTCGACGCTGCTTGCGGCAGAGCATGAAACCGATGAAGAGAAGTACAAATGAATCGAACAGAATCAATTTGATTGGGGTATGGTGTCTTTTTATGGACGGCTGACGATACGGCCCTGACGCGACGCCGAACAACGTCGGCCTCCAGAATCGGTGGCGGTTTCGGCGGGCGGAGACCCCGCCCGGCTCGCCGCTTCGCATTGTCGCTGCACTTTAAGAAAGAATCGAGATGGCCACGTATTCCAACGAAGCGGTGCTCGACGCATTGAGACGAGTGCAGTACCGCCAGGTACCGTGGGCACGCCGCCCGGGCGTGTTCGAGTATCTCCGTTCGCTTGGGCTGATGGACACGGTCAGGCAGAAAACCGTTGCCCCCGCACCGGGCTTTCATGCACCGGTCGACATCGCCATACTGACCGACAGCGGCCGAGCCGAATTCTCGCGCCTCGAGCGCGACGAGAAATTACTTTCCTGGACTGATCGCCGCATGGACGACTACGCATTGAGCGAAGCGAGCGCCGTGGCGATTCTCGAAAGTCGCCTGTAGCGGTTCTCCCTCCCGTCCCGTGCATCGCACGTGCAGGCCGGCGGGGCAAAAAAAAAGCCCGTATCACGAGGATACGGGCGTACCGGATACTTTTGCTGCTGCCACGCTGTGCTCATGGCAACGATGTGACTCGTCGCATGCGGTGCAGTTCCCGGATGCGGGCATTTTCTTTGGCGAAATCTCGAAATTGGCAGGACTACGGATGACGCGGCACGCCCGGCGGCTGTGAGCCGATTCGCGCCCGCGCGTTGCTGGCGATGTCGCCGCGCAAGTCGCCGCGCGGCACGGTTTGCCGGCTGGACGCGTTTGCGGGCGGCGGCTGTCGAAAGGTGTTCCGGTGATCCTGCTGGCGATGGGGCGGCTTCGCGCGATCGTCGGCATGGACGGGAGTGCTCAGCGCCACGGAAACGACAATGCCGCATGCAACGAGCAGTGACATTGTTTTCATGGCGGGGCTCCCTTCAAGCCGTCAGTGCGGCCTGTTGATATGTCGCTAAGGTAAGCGCGGGAGTGCAGGCTTGCTGTAAATATTGGTAAATAGTTGTTTCGCGGCACGACAACGGTAATCGACGGCAAGGCATGCGTCGCGAAAACGGTCGCGTCGCAGAAAGAAACCGGGCGGCCGAAGCCGCCCGATCAAGCATGCGTTACGCCATCTTGACGGGCGCGCGCCAGGATTCCGGATTGGTCCAGAAGGCGCCGCGCAGCCGGTCGCGGCTCGGCGGGGCGGGCGGCTTCGCCGCACTGGCGCCGATGCGTCCGCGCAGCGAGATCTGCCGGCCGCTGGTGCCGAGTCGTTTCACGATTTCGGCGAGCGTACCGTCCGCCTGCCATTCGTCGAAGCGGCGGCGGCAGGTCGGCGGGGACGGATAGCGGCCCGGCAGTTTCGACCAGCCTTCACCCGTCGACAGCACCCACAGCACCGCGTTGACCACCGATCGGGCTTCCACGCGGGGACGGCCGCGCCGCTCACTCCGTGCGGGCTCCGAGCAAAACAGACCCTCGACCAGCGCCCACTCGTTATCTCTCAAATCGTCGAACAGCATCATGTCCTCACCTCAGCGAAGCTAACTCCGGTGCGCTGCCCTGCGCCGCGCACTCTTCAAGCACTCGATCGTCGAGTGCCGGGTGGGGGCGTCCGGTTGGCCGGCAGCGGCGTTTCTGCTCTTCCGTCCGACGAACCTGCACCCTGTGCGCAAGGTTATGCACGAAGCGTGCCATGTCGGAGGTGAATCCCTCGAGAGCCGCTTGGCAGCGAGCTAACGGCTAAGTCAGCTAGGGGCGTATAAGACGCCAAAATAACCCGTGAGCAAATCGGGACAATCACCAATCTTGTGCAATTCGCCCATGTCACGTGCGTTTGCGAACATATTGCACCGCAGCGAAACATGTGCGACGGGTGCCGGATTGGTTCACCGAAGCCGGTTTCGCGCATTAAAATCGTGCATCGATAGCGACGATTGATGAGGTCAGGACATGAACGTTACGCTGCGCCAGCTTCGCGTATTCATCGAAGTCGCGCGGCTCAAGAGCTTCAGTCGGGCGGGTGACGAGATCGGGCTCACGCAGTCCGCGGTCAGCCGTTGCGTGCGCGAGCTCGAGGCCGAACTCGGGCTGAAGCTGATCGACCGCACGACGCGCGACGTGCAACTGACCGACGTCGGCGCGAACCTGATCGCGAGCGTGTCGCGCCTGCTCGACGATCTCGACGACACGCTGCGCGAGATTCGCGAGATCGGCGAGCAGCGCCGCGGGCGCGTGATCGTCGCGGCAAGCCCGACGATCGCATGCAGGCTGATGCCGCGCGTGGTGGCGTCGTGCGAGCGCCAGTTCCCGTTCGTGACGCTCGGCCTGCGCGACGACGTGCAGAGCGACGTGCTGCGCAAGGTGAAATCGAGCGAAGTCGACTTCGGCGTCGTGATCGGGCCGCTGACGGTCGCCGATCTCGTCTGCGAGCCGTTGATGACCGATTCGTTCTGCCTTATCGCGCGCGCCGACCATCCGCTCGCGGCCCGGGCCGAGGTGCCGTGGACGGCGCTGGACGGCGAGCGTCTCGTGCTGCTCGATCATGCGTCGGGCAGCCGGCCGCTGATCGATGCGGCGCTGGCCACGCATCGCGTCAACGCGACGGTCATGCAGGAACTCGGGCATTCGGCGACCGTGTTCGGGCTGGTCGAGGCCGGTGTCGGCGTGAGCGTGCAGCCGTGGCTGTCGCTGCCGCTGCCCGCCGGCTCGACGCTCGTCGCACGGCCGCTCACGCCGCGCACCGAACGCACCGTCGAACTGGTGCGTCGCCGCGACCGGTCGTTGTCGCCTGCCGCGCAGGCGATCTGGGAGCTCGTGCGGCAGATGCCGGCGAGGGCCGAGGATCTCGACTGACGTGCATCGGCGCGCGCCGGTCCGGCTTGCCGGCCGGTACACTACGCGGATCGTGTTCCTGGGCGGTGGTTCTCGATGACGCATTCCGCAGGTTTTTTCCCGACGAACGATGAGCCGGCGGCGCGCACCGCGGTGCACGCGCTGCGTCCGTCGCTGATCCGCGAGGTCGCGAACGCCGGCTTCGGCGTGCCGGACATGCTGCCGTTCTGGTTCGGCGAATCCGATCGCGTGACGCCGGACTTCATCCGCGACGCCGCGGCGGCGGCGCTGCGCGACGGCGCGACCTTCTACACGCACAATCTCGGCGCGGCGCCGCTGCGCGACGCGATCGCGGCCTATGTCGGCATGCGTCACGGTGCGACGGCGGCCGACACGGTAGCCGTGACGAGTTCCGGCGTGAGTGCGCTGATGCTGGCTGCCCAGATGCTGGTCGGGCCGGGCGAGCGTGTCGTCGCGGTCACGCCGCTGTGGCCGAATCTCGTCGAGATTCCGAAGATCCTCGGCGCGCAGGTCGACTGCGTGCCGCTCGGCTACGGCGACGCGGGCTGGCAGCTCGACGTCGGCCGGCTGCTCGCGGCGCTGACGCCCGATACGCGGATGCTGCTGATCAATTCGCCGAACAACCCGACCGGCTGGACGATGTCGCGCGACGATCAGCAGGCCGTGCTCGCCCATTGCCGTCGTCACGGTATCTGGCTGGTCGCCGACGAGGTGTACGAGCGGCTCGCGTTCGACGAGGGCGGCGCGCCGTCGTTCCTCGATATCGCGTCTCGCGACGAGCGCGTCGTGGTCGTGAATTCCTTCTCGAAGGCGTGGGCGATGACGGGCTGGCGGCTCGGCTGGCTGATTGCGCCGGCATCGGTGATGGGCGACCTGTCGAAGCTCGTCGAATACAACACGTCGTGTGCGCCGGGCTTCGTGCAGGCCGCGGCCGAGGTCGCGTTGCGCGACGGCGAGCCGTTCGTGCGGTCGTTCGTCACGGCGCTGCGCGACGCGCGCGATCACCTGGTCGCCGCGCTGCGGACGCTGCCGGGCGTCGAGGTGCCGCCTCCGCCGGGCGCGATGTACCTGTTCCTGCGGCTGCCGGGCGCGGCCGACAGCCTGGCGTTCTGCAAGACGCTGGTGCGCGACGCGGGGCTCGGCCTGGCGCCCGGTCGCGCGTTCGGCCCGGAGGGGGAAGGGTTCGTGCGCTGGTGCTATGCGTGCGATCCAGCGCGGCTCGACGCGGGCGTCGAGCGGCTGCGCCGGTTCCTGGCGCACGGCGCGGCCGCACGCTGAAGCGGGGTCGGAGCGGACGCCCGCGCCGTGCGGCGGCCTGTTCCGCTCATCTTTACGCACCGGGCAATTTTGCGTAATATGGCGTTCAGTCACGCGGTTCCGTCGTTGAGCCGTGCTGTTCCGTCCGGTTTGGGCCTGGCCTGAAGTTGGTTCGCCGCCCCCCGGTTCGTGCTCCCATCAATATGACCGATCAGAATCGGGCGAGCGCGTCTTCCGTTCCTTTCGTCTGTTTGTTGATCCGGTTCGTTTGACCACAGGGTCTGGCCTAGCTGCATGAATACCCAAGAGGCGAAGATCGTCCTCGAGACTGCTTTGATCTGCGCGCAGGAACCGCTGAAGCTCGGCGATTTGCGCAAGCTCTTTGCCGACGGCGTGTCGGCTGACACGGTCCGCACGTTGCTCGAAGATCTGAAACAGGATTGGTCCGGTCGCGGTGTCGAACTGGTGGCGCTGGCGACCGGATGGCGCTTTCAGAGCAAGCCGGCGATGCGTCATTATCTGGATCGCCTGCATCCCGAGAAGCCGCCGAAATATTCGCGCGCGGTACTCGAAACGCTCGCGATCATTGCGTACCGGCAGCCCGTCACGCGCGGCGACATCGAAGAGATTCGCGGCGTCACGGTCAATACGCAGGTGGTCAAGCAACTCGAGGATCGCGGCTGGATCGAGGTGATCGGTCATCGCGACGTGCCGGGGCGTCCGGCGCTGTATGCGACGACCAAGCAGTTCCTCGATGATCTCGGCCTGAAGGCGCTCGACGACCTGCCGGCGCTCGAAGAGCCGGCCGCGAACATCGAGGCCGCGCTGCTTGCGCAGCAGGCCATGGATTTCGACGGTGAGATGCCGGTGGCCGACGATGCGGCGGCCGACGTGCCGCAGGCGCTCGCGGATGAAGCGCCCGCCGGCCAGTCGGTCGAGGTGCCGGCCGACGTCGCGTCGACGCAGGAAATTCCGGGTCGCGATACGCTCGATGCTGATCGCGGGCAAACGGAACATACGAAACATACGGAACAGGTTGGCGCCGAAGCAGTGCCGACCGGTGTGCAGCCCGAGCCGCAGCGTGCGGATTGGAGCGAGGAAGATCGCAAGCCGGCCGCCGAAGCGGCTGCCGGAGACGGGGCGGAAGCGGCCGGCGACATGCCCGGCGAGGCCGATCAGGCCGACGCCTCCCGTTCCCGTCCCGCGGACGACGAGACGCTGGACGACACGTCCGACAGTCTCGCGGATGCCGTACGAAGCGCCAGTGCGCCGATCGGCGCCGACGCGCTGCCGGACGACGAAGCAGAACCCAAACAGCGTCGCGCCTGATCGCGGCCAACTTCTTGCCGCGCCCCCGCCGGGCGCGAGACCTGACATTTTGAGGTTGTTTTGACAGATATCCACGATATTGAATCGTCCGCGCCTGCCGTGCAGGCAGCGCGTGCCGACGATGCGCCGGAGCAGGATGCTTCGGCCGCGGGTGGCGACGAGCGTCCCCGCCGCGGTCTGCGGCGCGGCCCGCGCAGCCTGATCGCGCGGCGTCGCGCGGCGGCCAAGTCGAAGGGCGCCGAAGGCGAGCCGCAGGGTGCCGAGGGTGCGGATGCGCAGCCGGTCGAGGCTGCCGACGCGCAGCCGGCGCGTGCGCCACGCAAGGAAGGCGCGGCCAAGGGCGGTCGCAAGCCGGCCGGCAAGCGCGAAGGCGCGGCGAAGGGCGGCCAGGGTGGCCAAGGCGCCCAGGGCCGTCGCGGTGCACCGAAGGCCGAAGGCGGCTCGGCGAAGGCCGTGGAGGGCGATGCGTCCGAGGACGAACTGTTCGCGTACGTGACGTCGCCTGCCTTCGACGCGGACAACTCCGCGGGCGGCAGCGGCGTGCGTGCGCCGATGCTGCGCCGCGGCCGCGGCCAGCAGCCTGCGAACAAGCGCGTGCTGTCGCCGGACGACGACGCGCCGAAGCTCCACAAGGTGCTGGCGGAAGCGGGCATGGGTTCGCGCCGCGAAATGGAAGAGCTGATCGTCGCCGGCCGCGTGTCGGTGAACGGCGAGCCCGCGCACATCGGCCAGCGGATCATGCCGACCGACCAGGTGCGGATCAACGGCAAGCCGGTCAAGCGCAAGCTGCCGAACAAGCCGCCGCGCGTGCTGCTGTATCACAAGCCGACGGGCGAAATCGTCAGCCACGCGGATCCGGAAGGCCGTCCGTCGGTGTTCGACCGTCTGCCGCCGATGAAGACGGCGAAATGGCTTGCGGTGGGCCGCCTCGATTTCAATACCGAAGGTCTGCTGATGCTGACGACCTCCGGTGACCTCGCGAACCGCTTCATGCATCCGCGTTACAGCGTCGAGCGTGAGTACGCGGTGCGCGTCGTCGGCGAGCTGGCCGAAGGCATGCGGCAGAAGCTGCTGCACGGCGTCGAGCTCGACGACGGTCCGGCGAATTTCCTGCGCATCCGCGATGGCGGCGGCGAAGGCACGAACCACTGGTATCACGTCGCGCTGGCCGAAGGCCGCAACCGCGAAGTGCGCCGGATGTTCGAGGCGGTCGGCCTGATGGTGAGCCGGCTGATCCGTACGCGTCACGGCCCGATTCCGCTGCCGCGCGGCCTGAAGCGTGGCCGTTGGGAAGAGCTCGACGACGCGCAGGTGCGCAAGCTGATGGCGACCGTCGGCCTGAAGGCGCCGTCCGAGGAGAAGGGCAAGCGCGGCGCTGCCGCGCCGACCGAGCGTCGCCAGCCCGATCCGATGCAGACGTCGATGGGCTTCATCAGCCGCGAGCCGGTGCTGACGACGCACGGGCAACTCGACCAGCCGCGTCGCGGCGGTGGCCGACGCGGCGGGCCGGGCCTGCCGGGCTTGAGCGGCTACGGCAGCCTGCCGGTTGCGCCGTCGGGCTACGGTAACCGTCCGGGCGGCGGCCGTGATGGCAATCGCACGGGCGGTGGCCGCGACGGCAATCGCACCGGCGGCGGTCGCGATGTCGACGGCAATCGTGCGTCGTATGGCGCCGGCCCCAAGCGCGATGGCGCGGGTGGCAAGCGCGGCGGCAGCAAGGGCGGCGGCAACCGCAATCCGAACACCAATCGTGCCGAAGGCGCCGGCAACGGCGGCCCGCGCGGCGGTCAGCGTCCGCAGCGCAGTCGGACGCGCAGCCGCTAAGCGCCTATTGATTGGCGTACGGCGGCGCAAAGCCGCCGGCTCGTCGGCCTGGCCGGCGTCCGGCCGGTTTTGTCGACACGACGCATGGCGTTGATGGGTTTCGGCTGCATCGTTGTCGCGTGCCGCGGCAACGACGATCGCCGGTTCGGTAGGGTGGTATCGGTCGATCGGGCAGCCCGATTTCGCATTTTCGGTCCGTAAAGGCAGCCGACACGCTGCTTTTACCGGCTGGCTTGGCGTTTGCGCCAAAAATCGCTATAATCGCGGAGTCGCTGGGCGTACGGATTCAATGTGCGGCTCAGGTGCGACCACCAGTAAGAGAAGATGGGCGTTCCGCCCATTTTTTTTTGCTGAAACGGTTAGGCATCTCGGGTAGCGCTTCCTGCGCCGGCTAAGGCGCGCGCCCGCGGGTGTAATCGCGAGCGGCGGGCGCGAACACCTGAGAGGACACAGTGCAACTGACGGAACTGATAGAAACCACGGTCACCGGGCTCGGCTACGAGCTGGTGGATCTCGAGCGCACCGGGCGCGGCATGCTTTGCATCTATATCGATCAGCCTGCCGGCATCTCGCTCGAAGATTGCGAAAAGGTCACGCGTCAGCTCCAGCACGTCTTGACGGTCGAAAACATCGATTACGAACGGCTCGAAGTCTCGTCCCCGGGGCTCGACCGCCCGTTGAAGAAGCTGGCCGACTTCGAGCGCTTCGCCGGCAGCGAAGTTTCCGTGACCTTGAAAAAGCCGCTGGACGGGCGCAAGACGTACCGGGGCATTCTGCACGCGCCGAATGGCGAAACGATCGGTTTGGAATTTGAGGGGAAGAAGGGCGAGGCAGCCATGCTGGATTTCACGCTGGCCGATATCGATAAAGCCCGCCTGATTCCGCAAGTTGACTTTAGGAGCCGCAAATAATGAGTCGCGAAGTGTTGATGCTGGTGGATGCGCTGGCGCGCGAGAAAAACGTCGACAAGGATGTGGTGCTGGGCGCCCTCGAGGCTGCGCTCGCGTCCGCTTCCAAGAAGCTGTTCGACGAAGGCGCCGAAATCCGCGTCCATATCGATCGCGAAAGCGGCGAGCACGAAACCTTCCGTCGCTGGCTCGTCGTGCCCGACGAGGCAGGCTTGCAGGAGCCGGATCGCGAGATCCTGCTGTTCGAAGCACGTGAGCAGAAGCCCGACGTCGAAGTCGGCGAGTATGTCGAGGAACCCGTTCCGTCGATCGAGTTCGGTCGCATCGGCGCGCAGGCCGCGAAGCAGGTGATCCTGCAGAAGGTGCGCGACGCGGAGCGCGAGCAGATCCTGAACGACTACCTCGAGCGTGGCGAAAAGATCATGACGGGTGCGGTGAAGCGCCTCGACAAGGGCAACTTCATCGTCGAATCGGGCCGCGTCGAGGCGCTGCTGCGCCGCGATCAACTGATCCCGAAGGAAAACCTGCGCGTGGGCGACCGCGTGCGTGCGTACATCGCGAAGGTCGACCGCACCGCGCGCGGCCCGCAGATCGAGCTGTCGCGCACGGCGCCCGAATTCCTGATGAAGCTGTTCGAGATGGAAGTGCCGGAAATCGAGCAGGGCCTGCTCGAGATCAAGGCGGCTGCCCGTGACCCGGGCGTGCGCGCGAAGATCGGCGTCATCGCGTACGACAAGCGGATCGATCCGATCGGCACCTGCGTCGGCATCCGCGGCTCCCGCGTGCAGGCCGTGCGCAACGAGCTCGGTGGCGAAAACATCGACATCGTGCTATGGTCGGAGGATCCCGCCCAGTTCGTGATCGGCGCGCTCGCGCCGGCAGCTGTCCAGTCGATCGTCGTCGATGAAGAAAAGCATTCGATGGACGTCGTCGTCGACGAAAACGAACTGGCTGTCGCGATCGGCCGCAGCGGTCAGAACGTTCGCCTTGCCGGCGAACTGACCGGCTGGCAGATCAACATCATGACGCCGGACGAATCCGCCCTGAAGCAGGGCGAAGAGCGCGACCGGCTGCGTGCACTGTTCATGGCGCGTCTCGACGTCGACGAAGAAGTTGCCGACATCCTGATCGACGAAGGCTTCACGAGCCTCGAAGAGATCGCGTACGTGCCGCTCAACGAAATGCTCGAAATCGAAGCGTTCGACGAGGACACCGTGCACGAACTGCGCAACCGCGCACGCGACGCGCTGTTGACGATGGCCATCGCGAACGAAGAAAAGGTCGAGAACGCAGCGCTGGATCTCAAGAGCCTCGACGGCATCACGCCGGAGTTGCTCGCGAAGCTGGCCGAACACGGCGTGCAGACGCGCGACGATCTCGCCGAACTGGCTGTAGATGAACTGGTCGACATGACCGGGATGGAAGAGGATGCCGCTAAGGCGTTGATCATGAAAGCACGTGAACATTGGTTCCAGTGAGAAATGACCATGGCGCACTGATTTGATGGCGGCCGTATGGCCTGACCCGATGCTAACCGCAAGGAATCGGTCCTTGCACTAAGAGGAATGAATGGCGAGTAACAACGTAGCCCAATTTGCCGCGGAACTGAAAATGCCTGCTGGTGTGCTGCTCGAACAGCTGCAGGCAGCGGGCGTCCAGAAAGCGAGTGAAGACGATGCGCTGTCCGAAGCGGACAAGGCGCGTCTGCTCGATCATTTGCGCAAGTCGCACGGCGCAACTGACGGCGACAAGCGCAAGATCACGCTGACCCGCAAGCATACGTCGGAGATCAAGCAATCTGACGCGACGGGCAAGGCTCGCACCATTCAGGTCGAGGTTCGCAAGAAGCGTACGTTCGTCAAGCGCGACGACGTGAGCGAAGGTGCGGAACAGGGTCAGGCGCAGGTCGCCGAAGCGGACGACGATGCAGAACTGAAGCGTCGCGAGGAAGAGGCGCGCCGCGAGGCCGAGCTGCTCGAGAAGCAGGCGCAGGAGCTGCGCGAGCGTCAGGAACGCCTCGAACGCGAGGAAGCCGAACGTCGCGCCCGCGAGGAAGCGGCCGAGGCCGAGCGCCGTCGCGCCGAGGAAGAGGCAGCGGCGAAGCGTACCGCGGCGGAAGCCGCGGCAGCGCAGCAGGCGGCAGCCCAGCAGGCCGCCGCAGCCGAGCAGGAAACGGCGCCGACGCAGTCCGCGCAGGACGAAGCACGCGCAGCCGCCGAACGCGCGGCGCAGCGCGAAGCGGCGAAGAAGGCCGAGGACGCTGCCCGCGAGGCGGCCGACAAGGCGCGCGCCGAGCAGGAAGAGATCAGCAAGCGTCGCGCGGCGGCGGAAGCCGAAGCACGCGCGATCCGCGAAATGATGAACACGCCGCGCAAGGCCGTGGTCAAGGCAGTCGAGCCGCCGAAGCCGGTCGAGCCGCCGAAGCCGGCCGAAGCGAAGGGCACGCTGCACAAGCCGGCGAAGCCGGAAGGCGCGCAGGCGCGTCCGGCCGTGAAGAAGCCGGCCGGCGCCGCGGCACCGGCCACGACGCAGGCGCCGGCAGGCGCGGGCGACCGTAACAAGAAGCCGGGTGCCGGCAAGGGCGGCTGGCAGGACGACGCGTCGAAGCGTCGCGGCATCAAGACGCGCGGCGACTCGAGCGGCGGCGTCGACCGCGGCTGGCGCGGCGGCCCGAAGGGTCGCGGCCGTCACCAGGACAGCTCGACGTTCCAGGCGCCGACCGAACCGATCGTTCGCGAAGTGCACGTGCCGGAAACCGTGTCGGTTGCCGATCTCGCGCACAAGATGTCGATCAAGGCCTCCGAAGTCATCAAGGTGATGATGAAGATGGGCCAGATGGTCACGATCAACCAGGTGCTGGACCAGGAAACGGCGATGATCATCGTCGAGGAACTGGGCCACCGCGCGGTTGCCGCGAAGCTGGACGATCCGGAAGCGCTGCTCGTCGAAGGCGAAACGGGTACCGATGCAGAGCAACTGCCGCGTCCGCCGGTCGTCACGGTCATGGGTCACGTCGACCACGGCAAGACCTCGCTGCTCGACCACATTCGCCGTGCGAAGGTTGCCGCGGGCGAAGCGGGCGGCATTACGCAGCACATCGGCGCGTATCACGTCGACACGCCGCGTGGCGTCATCACGTTCCTCGATACGCCGGGTCACGAAGCGTTCACGGCAATGCGTGCACGCGGCGCGAAGGCGACCGACATCGTGGTGCTGGTGGTGGCAGCCGACGACGGCGTGATGCCGCAGACGAAGGAAGCCATCGCCCACGCGAAGGCGGGCGGCGTGCCGATCGTCGTCGCGATCAACAAGATCGACAAGCCGGACGCGAACCTCGATCGCGTCAAGCAGGAGCTGGTCGCGGAAGGCGTCGTGCCGGAAGAATACGGCGGCGATTCGCCGTTCGTGCCGGTGTCGGCAAAGACGGGCGCGGGTATCGACGATCTGCTCGAGAACGTGCTGCTGCAAGCCGAAGTGCTGGAACTGAAGGCACCGGTCGAAGCGCCGGCCAAGGGTATCGTGATCGAAGCGAAGCTCGACAAGGGGAAAGGCCCGGTCGCGACGATCCTCGTGCAGTCCGGTACGCTGAACCGCGGCGACGTCGTGCTGGCGGGTACGGCCTACGGCCGCGTGCGCGCGATGCTCGACGAGAACGGCAAGCCGACGAAGGAAGCCGGCCCGTCGATTCCGGTCGAAATCCAGGGTCTGTCGGAAGTGCCGGGTGCGGGCGAGGAAGTGATCGTGCTGCCGGACGAGCGCAAGGCGCGTGAAATCGCGCTGTTCCGTCAGGGCAAGTTCCGCGACGTGAAGCTCGCGAAGCAGCAGGCCGCGAAGCTGGAAAGCATGCTCGAGCAGATGGGCGAAGGTGAAGTGCAGAACCTGCCGCTCATCATCAAGGCCGACGTGCAGGGCTCGCAGGAAGCGCTCGTGCAGTCGCTGCTCAAGCTGTCGACCGACGAAGTGCGCGTGCAGATCGTGCACAGCGCGGTGGGCGGCATCAGCGAAAACGACGTCAACCTCGCGACGGCATCGAAGGCGGTCATCATCGGCTTCAACACGCGTGCGGATGCACAGGCGCGCAAGCTGGCCGAGTCGAACGGCATCGACATCCGCTACTACAACATCATCTACGACGCAGTGGATGAGGTGAAGGCGGCGATGTCGGGCATGCTCGCGCCGGAGAAGCGCGAAGTCATCACCGGCATGGTCGAGGTGCGTCAGGTCTTCAAGGTACCGAAGATCGGTGCAGTCGCCGGCTGTATGGTGACGGACGGTATCGTCAAGCGCTCGTCGTCGGTGCGCGTGTTGCGCAACAACGTCGTGATCTTCACGGGCGAACTCGAATCACTGAAGCGCTTCAAGGACGACGTGAAGGAAGTGAAGCAAGGCTTCGAGTGCGGTATGTCGGTGAAGAACTTCAACGACATCGTCGAAGGCGACCAGTTCGAAGTCTTCGAAGTGACCGAAGTCGCACGTACGCTGTAATCGTCGCGTATCGGCTCATGGGCGGGGCAGGCTTGGGCTTGCCCCGCCCATTTTCATGGTGGCGTGCCGAACATGGCCGCCGCTTCATCCTGATAAACGGATCACGGATCGATCATGTCCAGGAAACGTACTTCCCCCAATCGCAACGTTCAGATCGCCGACCAGATTCAGCGCGATCTGTCCGAACTCATCATGCGCGAGGTCAAAGATCCGCGCATCGGCATCGTGACCATCCAGAGCGTGGAGCTCACGCCGGACTATGCGCACGCGAAGGTCTACTTCACGGCGCTCACCGGCGATCCGGACAAGACGCAGGAGGCGCTGAACCATGCGTCGGGTCACCTGCACAACCTGCTGTTCAAGCGCCTGCACATTCATACGGTGCCGACGCTGCATTTCCATTACGACCAGACGATCGAGAAGGCCGTCGAAATGTCGCGCCTGATCAAGGAAGCGAACTCGACGCGCGCGAAGGACGACGACGAGGCCGACGCGCCTGCCAAGGACGACTGAGCTCGACCGGCCTATGACGAATGCAGCACCCCAACGTCCGCGCGTGCCCCGGCGCGTGCTGGACGGCGTTCTTCTGCTGGACAAGCCGGTCGGCCTGTCGAGCAACGATGCGCTGATTCGTGCGAAGCGCCTGCTTCTCGCGAAGAAAGCCGGTCACACCGGCACGCTCGATCCGCTGGCTTCGGGCCTGCTGCCGCTGTGTTTCGGCGAGGCGACCAAGTTCTCGCAGGACTTGCTCGACGCCGACAAGACCTACGAAGCGACGATGCGTCTCGGCCAGCGTACGGCCACCGGCGACGCGGAAGGCGACGTGATCGACACGCGGCCGGTCGAATGCGATCGTGCGGCGGTGGAAGCCGCGCTCGTGCGCTTCACCGGCGACATCGTGCAGGTACCGCCGATGTATTCGGCGCTCAAGCGCGACGGCAAGCCGCTGTACGAATATGCGCGTGCCGGCCAGACCGTCGAGCGGGAAGGCCGCAACGTGACGATCCACGCGCTCGAGCTGCTCACCTGCGCGCTGCCCGACGTGACGTTCCGCGTGACCTGCAGCAAGGGCACGTATGTGCGCACGCTGGCGGAGGATATCGGCGAGGCGCTGGGTTGCGGCGCGCATCTGACGATGCTGCGTCGCACGGGCGTCGGTGCGCTGACGCTCGAGCATGCGGTGACGCTCGATGCGCTGTCGGACGCTGCCGAAGCGGCGCGCGATGCATGGCTTCAGCCGGTCGATGCGCTGCTGTCGACGTTTCCGGCTATTCGGCTTGACGATGCGTCCGCGAAGCGGTTCCTGCACGGCCAGCGCCTGCCGCTGTCGGCGCTCGACCCGATCGACGCGGCCGACGGCGAGCGTGTGCGCGTGTACGACGCAACGCGATTGCTCGGCGTGGCACGCAAGGCGAATGGCGTGCTTGCACCGGAACGGCTCGTCGTGACGGCGCAATGATGCAGCGGCGCACGCACGTGCACGCAGCAGAATGAAAAAAGCCCGGTCGATTTCGACCGGGCTTTTTGTTTGGCGTGATCGCGCAGTGATGCGCTGCCGGGTAGCGCTCAGTGCG
Organism: Burkholderia sp. BCC0419; assembly: GCF_902830285.1. Taxonomy (NCBI): domain Bacteria; kingdom Pseudomonadati; phylum Pseudomonadota; class Betaproteobacteria; order Burkholderiales; family Burkholderiaceae; genus Burkholderia; species Burkholderia sp. BCC0419. Next base: position 1,951,366 of record NZ_CADESR010000001.1, on the reverse strand, counting down.
CCGCCGACGCCGCCGCACCCGCATCGCCGCCGCCTGCCCGTTCGGGCTTCGTGATCCAGATCAGTCCGATCAGCAGCACGAAGATTGCCGCCGAGATATAGAACAGATCGTTCACGCCGAGCTGCGCGGCCTGTTGCGTGGCCATGTTGTTGATGAGGCCGTGCGCCTGATCCCGCGTCAGACCGAGGTTGCCCATCTGCGCGACGGCCTGATTGAACGTCGGGTTGTACGGGTTCGCCTGCTCGACCAGTTGCGCGTGATGGAAGTTGTTCCGATGATCCCACGCGGTCTGGAAGATCGACGTGCCGATGCCGCCGCACATGATCCGCACGAAGTTCGACAGGCCGGACGCCGCGGGAATGCGGTGGCCGGGCAGGCCGGACAGCGTGATCGACACGAGCGGGATGAAGAAGCCCGCCATCGCGATGCCCTGCACGAGCGTCGGCAGCGTCAGCGACCATTCGTCGACGCCTGTCGTGTAGCGCGAACGCATCCAGAAGCACAGCGCAAACGTCAGGAACGACGCAGTCGAAATGAAGCGCGGATCGGTGCGCGGCAGATACTTCCCGGTGAGTGGCGACAACAGGATTGCGAACAACCCGACCGGCGCCATCACGAGGCCGGCGTCGGTCGCGGTGTAGCCGATTTGGGTCTGCAGCCACAGCGGTAACAGCACGAGATTACCGAAGTACAGGCCGTACCCGATCGACAGCGCGACGGTGCCGCCGGTGAAGTTGCGCATGCGGAACAGCGACAGGTCGACGACCGGGTGCTCGGCGGTCAGCTCCCAGATCACGAAGAACGCGAACGCAATGACAGCGGTCAGCGCGAGCACGATGATGGTCGTCGACGCGAACCAGTCGAGATCCTTGCCCTTGTCGAGCATGATCTGCAGCGAGCCGACCCAGACGACCAGCAGCGCGAGGCCCACGCCGTCGATCGGCGCGCGGCGCACGGCCGACTCCCGATTGCGGTAGATCACCCACGTCGCGGCGGCGGCGGCGATGCCGACCGGGATGTTGACGTAGAAGATCCACGGCCACGAATAGTTGTCCGAGATCCAGCCGCCGAGAATCGGGCCCGCGACGGGCGCGATCAGCGTCGTCATCGCCCATAGTGCGAGCGCCATCGGTGCCTTCGCGCGCGGATAGCTCGACAGCAGCAGCGCTTGCGACAGCGGAATCATCGGCCCGGCGACCGCACCCTGGAGCACGCGCGACGCGAGCAGAAACGGCAGGCTCGGCGCCAGTCCGCACATCCACGACGAGATGACGAACAGGATGATCGACGCGAGGAACAGGCGGACTTGCCCGAAACGGTCGGTCAGCCAGCCGGTCAGCGGCACCGAGATTGCGTTCGCGACCGCGAACGACGTGATGACCCACGTGCCCTGGTCGGACGACACGCCGAGGTCGCCCGAGATGGTCGGGATCGCGACGTTCGCGATGGACGTGTCGAGCACGTTCATGAACACCGCGAGCGACACTGCGATCGTCCCGAGCAGGAGTTGTCCGCCCTGCAGGGGCGGGTAGGAGGCAGGAGCCTGTGCCATGTCGGTTGCCTTTCCGAAGTCGGAACGGTTACATCATTTTCGCGGCGCTGCTCTGCTTCGCCGCGACCGGCGCCGACGCGTTGCCGCCTGCGTTCTCGGCGATGATGCGCGCGATTTCGGCGTCGGCTTCGTCGCCGTATTTCGCGAACACGTTGGTCTCGTAGACGGTATTCGGCGCGTTGACGAGCTGGTCGCCGCGTTCGTCCTTGATGTCCACGTCGACCTGCATCGACAGGCCGATGCGCAGCGGATGCTTGTCGAGATCCTTCGGGTCGAGTTCGATCCGCACCGGCAGGCGCTGCACGACCTTGATCCAGTTGCCGGTCGCGTTCTGCGCCGGCAGCAGCGAGAACGCCGAGCCCGTGCCGGCCGAGAAGCCGACGACCTTGCCGTGGTACGTGACCGACGAACCGTAGATGTCGGCCGTCATCTCGACCGGCTGGCCGATGCGCATGTGCTTCAGCTGGACTTCCTTGAAGTTCGCGTCGACCCACACGGCATTGAGCGGCACCACCGACATCAGCGGGTTGCCGGGCGACACGCGCTGGCCGACCTGCACCGAGCGCTTCGCGACGTAGCCGGTGACCGGCGCCGGCAGCACGTTACGTGCGTTCGCGAGGTACGCGTCGCGCACCTTCGCGGCGGCGGCCATCACGTTCGGGTGCGATGCGATCGTCGTGTTCGCGGTCAATGCGCGATTCGATGCGAGCTGCTGCTGCGCGGCGTCGACCGATGCCTGCGCGGCCTTCACCGCGTCGCGGGCGTGCGAGATTTCTTCCTGCGACACGGCGCCCGTCTGCGCGACGGCCACGCGGCGACGCAGGTCGTCCTGGGCCTTCGACAGGTCCGACTGGCGCAGCGCGACTTGCGCGCGGTACTGGTCGTCGTTGACGAACAGGCCGCGCACCTGACGCACCGTCTGCGCGAGGTTGGCTTCCGCCTGCTGCAGCGCGACCTGCGAATCGGCCGGGTCGAGCACGACGAGCGGATCGCCGGCCTTGACCGTTTGCGTGTCGTCCGCCTTCACGGCGATCACGGTGCCGGTGACCTGCGGCGTGATCTGCACGACGTTGCCGTTCACGTACGCATCGTCGGTGTCTTCATGGAAGCGGGCGACGAGGAAGTAGTACAGGCCGTATGCGATGGCCGCGATCACGATGACCGCGACGAGCAGCGTCATCATTCGTTTGCGCTTGCCGTTATTCTGCGGCTGCGCGCTGGCGGCGTTTTGTTGGTCGCTCATGGCGATTTTCTCCGTCCGTTATTTCGAGTGTCTGCGTAGTGGGTGGCGCCGGATCAGTTGGCGGCCTGTTTGGTCGGCGTGGCCGCATCGGGCGCCGCGAGCGGCGTGCCGGTCGCGTCGAACCCGCCGCCGAGCGCCTTGATCAGGGCGAGCTGCATGTCGCGCCGGCGCATCTTCAGATTGGTCACCGTCTGCTCCGATGCGAGGCGGTTGCTGTCCGCCGTCAGCACCTGCAGTTGCGGCGACAGGCCGGCCTTGTAGCGGATGACCGCGAGATCGTATGCGCGCGTCGATGCGTCGAGCGCACGTTGGGCGTCGCCCATCTGGCGATCGACCGCGCGGATCGACGCGACCTGCGTCGCGACGTCGTTCAGCGCGCTGATCAGCGTCTGGTTGTAGTTCGCCACCGACAGGTCGAAGTCGGCGTAGCGGCCCTTGAGCTGGGCGCGCAGCGCGCCGGCATCGAAGATCGGCAGGTGGATCGCCGGGCCGAACTGCGCCTGGCGGCTCGCGAAGTTCAGGAATTTGCCCCAGCCGAACGCATCGAAGCCGAAACCGGCCGCGAGGTTCACGTCGGGGTAGAACTCGGCCTTCGCTTCCTTCACGTCGTGCATCGCGGCTTCGACCTGCCAGCGCGCGGCGACGATGTCGGGGCGGCGGGACACGAGATCGGCCGGCAGGTTGCCGGGCAGCACGACGTTGCCGCTCGGGTTCATCACGGGCGCCGCGATCTGCAGCCCGCGATCCGGGCCCTTGCCGAGCAGCGCGGCGAGCTGGTAGCGCACCGTCGTGATCTGGCCGTCGAGGTCCGACAGCGAGGCCTGGGTCGTCGCGATGTTGCCGCGGGCCGTCTGGCGTTCGACGTTGGTGTCGAGGCCGGCCGATACGCGGCCGTCGGTGATCTTGCCGACCGTCTCGCGGTTGTTGATCTCGCGTTGCGCGATGTCGCGCAGCGCATAGAGCTGTGCGAGCGAGTTGTAGGTGCGCGCGACCGACGACGCGAGCGTGATGCGAGCCTGCTGCATGTCGGCTTCGGCGGCCTTTTCCTGCGACACGGCCGTGTGCAGGCGCTCGCGGTTCTTGCCCCACAGGTCGAGTTCCCACGAGGCGCTCGCGAGCGCATTGTTTTCGCTGTACCACTGGCCGCCGTACGGGGGCGGGAACAGCGCGTTCGACGAATATAGCTCGCGCGTCCACGAATAGCTGGCTTCGGCCTTCGGCATCAGGTTCGAGCGCGACGATTCGATGTATGACGAGGCCTTCGCGATGCGCGCCTGCGCCTGCGCGATCGACGGGTTGCCCTGCAGCGCTTCGTCGATCAGCTTCGGCAGTTGCGGATCGCCGAACTGGCTGGCCCAGTCGAGCGCCGGCCATTGGCCGCCCTGGGCCGGCAGGCTCTGGGCGGATTCGAATTGCGACGCGGGTGCGATCTGCTTGTCGCTCTTGATGCCGATGTAATTCGCGCAGCCCGCCAGCGCCAGCGCGGCGACCGCGGCGGCGACGGCGGCGCGGCACGACCCGGCGCGCACGGACAACGGGGAGGATTTCATCGCGCTAACCCCTGACTCGGAATGAATGATGGACACTGCAAGGATTTCCTTACATTAATCTGTCAAAAGTAATTGTTATGGCAACTATTACGTGATGCTACCGCCGGCCGTCTCGCAATAGTTGCTGAGAATGCGGCGCAGCATGCTCTTCAGGAACCCGACTTCTTCCGGCGTAAACCCGTCCAGCACCTGGTCGAGAACACTGCGAAAAATGGGCGGCAGCCGTTCGGCCAGCGCACGGCCTTCGTCGGTGAGCTCGAGGCGCACGACGCGTCGGTCCTCGACGCTGCGCACGCGCGACAGCAGGCCGCGTTTCTCGACCCGGTCGAGCAGGCGCGTGACCGCGCTTGCGTCGATCCCGTATTCGCGCGCGAGTTCGGCGGCCGTCGAGCACCTGCCGACGGCGATCATGAACAGCATGCTCGCCTGCGTGCCCGTGATGCCGAGCTCTTCCTGCGTGCGCTGCGTGACGAGGTTGGTCATCACCGACTTCACGCGCGACATCAGATAACCGACGCTGTCGTTCATCTGATACGAAGACAGCGGCGAAACGGGCGGTGGGGTAGGAGAATCCGACATAAAACCCTGAAGCTGCAATAGTTGACTAGGCAGCAGTATAGGTACAATTGCTTGCCGCGGCAAATGTTAATCGAACGGCAAAACGCGCGCTCCGTCTGGCGAGAATCCCTTATCGTGATAAGGTTTTTCGGCCGGCCGGCGGTGAGGCGGAAGAGGGTTGGCCTGTTCGGTAGCGCGGGGCGGAGCGGCCCGTTTTGCTGCGTTGCAACGCATGGATCAGCTTTCGACACTCGTACGTGCTATAATTTGAGGCTCTCCAAGCTGCAACGCGCGCCCGTGAAAACGAGCGCGCGCGTTTGCGCGTTCAAACGATTTCCAGGTTTCTATGACCCGCGCCCTTCGCAACATCGCCATCATCGCCCACGTCGACCACGGCAAGACCACGCTCGTCGACCAACTGCTCCGCCAGTCCGGCACCTTCCGCGAGAACCAGCAGATGGTGGAGCGGGTGATGGACTCGAACGACATCGAAAAAGAGCGCGGGATCACGATTCTCGCGAAGAACTGCGCGGTCGAATACGAAGGCACGCACATCAACATCGTCGACACGCCGGGGCACGCGGACTTCGGTGGCGAGGTCGAGCGCGTGCTGTCGATGGTCGACTCGGTGCTGCTGCTCGTCGACGCGGTCGAAGGCCCGATGCCGCAGACGCGCTTCGTCACGAAGAAGGCGCTCGCGCTCGGCCTGAAGCCGATCGTCGTCGTCAACAAGATCGACCGTCCGGGCGCACGGATCGACTGGGTCATCAACCAGACCTTCGACCTGTTCGACAAGCTCGGCGCGACCGAAGAGCAGCTCGACTTCCCGATCGTCTACGCGTCGGGCCTGAACGGCTACGCGTCGCTCGACCCGGCTGCCCGCGAAGGCGACATGCGCCCGCTGTTCGAGTCGATCCTCGCGCACGTGCCGGTTCGCCCGGCCGATCCGGAAGCACCGCTGCAGCTCCAGATCACGTCGCTCGACTATTCGACGTACGTCGGCCGGATCGGCGTCGGCCGTATCACGCGCGGCCGCATCAAGCCGGGCCAGCCGGTCGTGATGCGCTTCGGCCCGGAAGGCGACGTGCTGAACCGCAAGATCAACCAGGTGCTGTCGTTCAAGGGCCTCGAGCGCGTGCAGGTCGAATCGGCCGAAGCGGGCGACATCGTGCTGATCAACGGCATTGAAGACGTCGGCATCGGCGCGACGATCTGCGCGGTCGACACGCCGGAAGCGCTGCCGATGATCACCGTCGACGAGCCGACGCTGACGATGAACTTCCTCGTCAACTCGTCGCCGCTCGCCGGCCGCGAAGGCAAGTTCGTGACGAGCCGCCAGATCCGCGACCGCCTGATGAAGGAACTGAACCACAACGTCGCGCTGCGCGTGAAGGATACCGGCGACGAAACGGTGTTCGAAGTGTCGGGCCGCGGCGAACTGCACCTGACGATTCTCGTCGAGAACATGCGCCGCGAAGGCTATGAACTCGCCGTGTCGCGTCCGCGCGTCGTGATGCAGGAAATCGACGGCGTGCGTCACGAGCCGTACGAGCTGCTGACGGTCGACGTCGAAGACGAACACCAGGGCGGCGTGATGGAAGAGCTGGGCCGCCGCAAGGGCGAAATGCTCGACATGGCGTCGGACGGCCGCGGCCGCACGCGCCTGGAATACAAGATCTCGGCGCGTGGCCTGATCGGCTTCCAGAGCGAATTCCTGACGCTCACGCGCGGCACGGGCCTGATGAGCCACATCTTCGACTCGTACGCACCGGTCAAGGACGGCTCGGTGTTCGAGCGCCGCAACGGCGTGCTGATCTCGCAGGACGACGGCGCAGCGGTGGCCTACGCACTGTGGAAGCTGCAGGATCGCGGCCGCATGTTCGTGAAGCCGGGCGACGCGCTGTATGAGGGCATGATCATCGGCATTCACAGCCGCGACAACGACCTCGTCGTGAACCCGATCAAGGGCAAGCAGCTGACCAACGTGCGCGCGTCGGGTACCGACGAAGCCGTGCGTCTCGTGCCGCCGGTCCAGATGTCGCTGGAATACGCGGTCGAATTCATCGACGACGACGAACTCGTCGAAGTGACGCCGCAGTCGATCCGCCTGCGCAAGCGCTTCCTGAAGGAGCACGAGCGTCGCCGCGCGAGCCGCGAAGGCGCGGTCGACTAAGCATCCACTGTTCCCGAGCACGAGGAAAAGGCTGCCTTCGGGCAGCCTTTTTTGCATCTGCGCAGCGTGCAACCGGGCGGTCTGCAAAACACTGTTCCCGCAGGTCGCGGCAATCCGGCAAAACCCCGCCGCGCGGTGCTTTCACGCACATTTCGCCGTGAACTCCGGTATCGGTTCTGTGATATGCTGCGCGCACGCAAGTTTTAGGTCCTTCCAAGCAAGACTTGATTCGCAATCCGCTAAACGGTCAGGCCGTGTCGCGGAAGGTTGAGTAACCCGCTATTTCTCGAGAAGCTCGAAGAAAGGTGAGCGTAAAATGTCAGATGTAATGAAGCAGTTTCAGCTGAACTCCTATCTGTTCGGCGGCAATGCTTCGTACGTTGAAGAACTGTACGATGCATACCTCAACAATCCGGCGTCGGTGCCGGAGAACTGGCGAGAGTATTTCGACGCGCTGCAGAACGTGCCTGCAACGGACGGCTCGACCGCCAATGACGTCGCTCACTTCCCGATCGTCGAATCGTTCGCCGAGCGTGCGAAGGCCAATGCCTTCATCCCGCGCGAAAGCACCAGCAATCTCGCGACCGCACGCAAGCAGGTGCACGTCCAGTCGCTCATCAGCGCCTACCGCTTCCTCGGCTCGCAGTGGGCCAATCTCGATCCGCTGAAGCGTCGCGAACGTCCGGCCATTCCCGAGCTCGAACCCGCGTTCTACGATTTCTCCGAAGGCGACCTCGACCAAACGTACAGCGCAAGCAACCTGTACTTCGGTTTCGACCAGGCTTCGCTGCGCGACATCGTCAAGGGCCTGCGCGACACGTACTGCGGCACGATCGGCGCCGAGTTCATGTACATCAGCGATCCGGAGCAGAAGCGCTGGTGGCAGGAGCGCCTGGAGTCGACCCGCGCGACGCCGGCCTTCTCGACCGACAAGAAGAAGCACATCCTGAATCGCCTGACGGCCGCCGAAGGCCTCGAGCGCTACCTGCACACCAAGTACGTCGGCCAGAAGCGCTTCTCGCTCGAAGGCGGCGAAAGCTTCATCGCGGCGATGGACGAAGTTGTCCAGCACGCGGGCAAGAGCGGCGTGCAGGAAATCATCATCGGCATGGCTCACCGCGGCCGTCTGAACGTGCTGGTCAACACGCTGGGCAAGATGCCGGCCGACCTGTTCGCCGAATTCGAAGGCAAGCACGTCGACGACCTGCCGGCCGGTGACGTGAAATACCACAAGGGCTTCTCGTCGGACGTGTCGACGGAGGGCGGCCCGGTCCACCTGTCGCTCGCGTTCAACCCGTCGCACCTCGAAATCGTGAACCCGGTGGTCGAAGGTTCCGCGAAGGCGCGGATGGACCGTCGCGGCGACGAAGACGGCCTGCAGGTGCTGCCGGTGCAGATCCACGGCGACGCGGCCTTCGCAGGCCAGGGCGTCGTGATGGAGACGCTGAACCTCGCGCAGACGCGCGGTTATGGCACGCACGGCACGCTGCACATCGTCATCAACAACCAGATCGGCTTCACGACGTCCGACCCGCGCGACGCGCGCTCGACGCTGTACTGTACCGACGTGGTCAAGATGATCGAGGCGCCGGTGCTGCACGTGAACGGTGACGATCCGGAAGCCGTCGTGCTCGCGACGCAAATCGCGATCGACTACCGGATGCAGTTCCACAAGGATGTCGTGATCGACATCGTCTGCTTCCGCAAGCTGGGTCACAACGAGCAGGACACGCCGGCCGTCACGCAGCCGCTGATGTACAAGAAGATCGCGCAGCACCCGGGCACCCGTGCGTTGTACGCCGAGAAGCTCGTGCAGCAGGGCGTGATCGCCGCGGAAGACGTCGACGGCTACGTGAAGGCGTACCGCAAGGCGATGGACGACGGTCACCACACGGTCGACCCGGTCCTGTCGAACTACAAGAGCAAGTACGCGGTCGACTGGGTGCCGTTCCTGAACCGCAAGTGGACGGATGCAGCCGACACGGCCGTGCCGCTCGCCGAACTGAAGCGCCTGGGCGAACGCATCACGACGGTCCCGGAAAACTTCAAGGTCCACCCGCTCGTCGAGCGCGTGATCAACGACCGCCGCAACATGGCGCGCGGCGACCAGCCGCTCGACTGGGGCATGGGCGAACACCTCGCGTTCGCGTCGCTCGTCGCATCGGGCTACTCGGTGCGCCTGACGGGCCAGGACTCGGGCCGCGGCACGTTCACGCACCGTCACGCGGTGCTGCACGACCAGAACCGCGAGCGCTGGAACGACGGCACGTACGTGCCGCTGCAGAACATCGCCGACGGTCAGGCGAAGTTCACGGTGATCGACTCGGTGCTGTCGGAAGAAGCGGTGCTGGGCTTCGAATACGGTTACTCGACCGCCGAGCCGAATACGCTCGTGCTGTGGGAAGCGCAGTTCGGCGATTTCGTCAACGGTGCGCAGGTCGTGATCGACCAGTTCATCTCGTCGGGCGAAGTGAAGTGGGGCCGCGTGTCGGGTCTCACGATGCTGCTGCCGCACGGCTACGAAGGCCAGGGTCCGGAACACTCGTCCACGCGTATCGAGCGTTTCCTGCAACTGTGTGCTGACCACAACATGCAGGTCGTTCAGCCGACGACGCCGGCGCAGATTTTCCACCTGCTGCGTCGCCAGATGATCCGCCTGTTCCGCAAGCCGCTGATCGTCGCGACGCCGAAGTCGCTGCTGCGTCACAAGGAAGCGGTGTCGGACCTGTCGGAACTGGCGAAGGGTTCGTTCCAGCCGGTGCTGGGCGAAACCGACGGCGGCATCGACGCGAAGAAGGTCAAGCGCGTGCTGGCGTGCTCGGGCCGCGTGTATTACGACCTCGTCGCGCATCGCCGCGAAGCGAAGGCGAACGACGTCGCGATCATCCGTATCGAGCAGCTGTATCCGTTCGCGCACAAGCAGTTCGAAGCCGAAATGAAGAAGTACGAGAACGCGACTGAAGTGGTCTGGGTGCAGGACGAGCCGCAGAACCAGGGCCCCTGGTTCTACGTCGAGCACCACCTGAAGGAAGGCATGAAGGAAGGGCAGAAGCTGGCATACAGCGGCCGTCCGGCTTCGGCCTCGCCGGCGGTTGGCTACTACGCGAAGCACTACGAGCAGCAGAAGGCCCTGATCGAAGGTGCATTCGGCCGCCTGAAGAGCGCATCGCTCGCGAAATAACCGACGGAAGCGAAACGGGAAGGCGCGCGGCGCTTTCCCGTTCCTTTTGGCCTGCCGGGCGCGTCGCGCGCCGCACCGGCCGAAGGAATCGCACGAACCTCGTCACACCCCAGATTAAGCATCCAGGAAAATCACATGGCTATCGTAGAAGTCAAAGTCCCCCAGCTTTCGGAGTCGGTGTCGGAAGCCACCATGCTGCAGTGGAAGAAGAAGCCGGGCGAAGCAGTCGCGCAGGACGAAATCCTGATCGAACTCGAGACCGACAAGGTCGTGCTCGAAGTGCCGGCGCCGGCAGCGGGCGTGCTCGCGCAAGTGCTGCAGAACGACGGTGACACGGTGGTCGCCGATCAGCTGATCGCGACGATCGACACCGAAGCGAAGGCGGGTGCTGCAGAAGCCGCGGCAGGTGCCGCCGAAGTCAAGCCGGCGGCAGCGCCTGCTGCAGCCGCGCCGGCCGCACAGCCGGTTGCCGCGGCCGCATCGAGCTCGGCCGCCGCCTCGCCGGCCGCAGCGAAGCTGCTGGCCGAGAAGGGCCTGTCGACGGGCGACGTCGCAGGTTCGGGCCGCGACGGCCGCGTCACGAAGGGCGACGCGCTGGCCGCAGGCAGCGCGCCGAAGGCTGCTCCGGCCGCCGCACCGGCGAAGACCGCCGCCGCGAAGCCGGCGCTGCCGGAAGTGAAGGTGCCGGCGTCGGCAGCGACGTGGCTGAGCGACCGTCCGGAACAGCGCGTGCCGATGTCGCGCCTGCGTGCGCGTATCGCCGAGCGCCTGCTCGAATCGCAGCAGACCAACGCGATCCTGACGACGTTCAACGAAGTGAACATGGCTCCGGTCATGGAACTGCGTAACAAGTACAAGGACAAGTTCGAGAAGGAACACGGCGTGAAGCTCGGCTTCATGTCGTTCTTCGTGAAGGCGGCCGTCCATGCGCTGAAGAAGTTCCCGCTCGTGAACGCGTCGATCGACGGTAACGACATCGTCTACCACGGCTACTTCGACATCGGTATCGCGGTCGGTTCGCCGCGCGGCCTGGTCGTGCCGATCCTGCGCAACGCGGATCAGCTGAGCCTCGCCGAGATCGAGAAGAAGATCGCCGAATTCGGCCAGAAGGCGAAGGACGGCAAGCTGTCGATCGAGGAAATGACGGGCGGTACGTTCTCGATCTCGAACGGCGGCGTGTTCGGTTCGATGCTGTCGACCCCGATCATCAACCCGCCGCAGTCGGCCATCCTCGGCGTGCACGCGACGAAGGAGCGCCCGGTCGTCGAGAACGGCCAGATCGTGATCCGCCCGATCAACTACCTCGCGCTGTCGTACGACCACCGCATCATCGACGGCCGCGAAGCCGTGCTGTCGCTCGTCGCGATGAAGGATGCGCTGGAAGATCCGGCACGCCTGCTGCTCGACCTGTAAGCCGAGTCTCACCGCATCGACCCGTTCCGCGGGTTCGCGTCCACGCGCGAACCCGCGGGCGTACAAGTAGAAAGGATTGTCATGTCCAAGGAATTTGACGTCGTCGTGATCGGCGCCGGCCCCGGCGGCTACATCGCCGCGATTCGCGCCGCGCAGCTCGGCAAGACCGTTGCCTGTATCGAGAAGTGGAAGAACCCGGCCGGCGCGCTGAAGCTCGGCGGCACCTGCCTGAACGTCGGCTGCATTCCGTCGAAGGCGCTGCTCGCATCGTCGGAAGAGTTCGAGAACACGTCGCATCACCTGGCCGACCACGGCATCACGGTCGACGGCGTGAAGATCGACGTCCCGAAGATGCTCGGCCGCAAGGATGCGATCGTCGAGAAGATGACGAGCGGGATCGAGTTCCTGTTCAAGAAGAACAAGATCACCTGGCTGAAGGGCCATGGCAAGTTCACCGGCAAGACCGACGCCGGCGTGCAGATCGAAGTGAGCGGCGAGGGCGAAACCGAAGTCGTCACCGCGAAGAACGTGATCATCGCGACGGGCTCGAAGGCGCGTCACCTGCCGAACGTCCCGGTCGACAACAAGATCGTGTCGGACAACGAAGGCGCACTGACGTTCGAGTCGGTGCCGAAGAAGCTCGCCGTGATCGGCGCAGGCGTGATCGGCCTCGAGCTCGGCTCGGTGTGGCGTCGCCTGGGTGCCGAAGTGACGGTGCTCGAAGCGCTGCCGGCGTTCCTTGGCGCAGCCGACGAAGCGCTCGCGAAGGAAGCGGCGAAGCTGTTCAAGAAGCAGGGCCTCGACATCCATCTCGGCGTGAAGATCGGCGACGTGAAGACGACCGCGAACGGCGTGTCGATCGCTTACACGGACAAGGACGGCAACGCGCAGACGCTCGACGCCGACCGCCTGATCGTGTCGGTCGGCCGCGTGCCGAACACCGACAACCTCGGCCTCGAGGCCATCGGCCTGAAGGCGAACGAGCGCGGCTTCATCGACGTGGACGACCACTGCCGCACGGCGGTGCCGAACGTGTACGCGATCGGCGACGTGGTGCGCGGCCCGATGCTCGCGCACAAGGCGGAAGACGAAGGCGTGCTGGTCGCGGAAGTGATCGACGGCCAGAAGCCGCACATCGACTACAACTGCATTCCGTGGGTGATCTACACGTACCCGGAAATCGCATGGGTCGGCAAGACGGAGCAGCAGCTGAAGGCCGAAGGCCGCGAGATCAAGTCGGGCAAGTTCCCGTTCTCGATCAACGGCCGCGCGCTCGGCATGAACGCGCCGGACGGTTTCGTGAAGATGATCGCGGACGCGAAGACCGACGAACTGCTCGGCGTGCACGTGATCGCGGCGAACGCGTCGGACCTGATCGCGGAAGCCGTGGTGGCGATGGAATTCAAGGCGGCGTCGGAAGACATCGCCCGCATCTGCCATCCGCACCCGTCGATGTCGGAAGTGATGCGCGAAGCGGCGCTCGCGGTCGACAAGCGCTCGCTGAACAGCTGAGCACGGTGTAGCGCCTGCCGGCCGTTGGCCGGCGCGGCCGTCTCATGACGAAGGCGGGCGGGGTTTCCCGCTCGCCTTCGTTCTTTCCGGTTTGCCCGATGAACGTCACCGAATACTACACGCGCGAACTGACCACGCGCGGCTATCAGTCCGATCCCGCCCAGCGCGCGGCCGTCGATCGCCTGCAGCGCTGTTTCGACGAATGGGTCGACTACAAGGCGCGCCGCTCCAACGCGTTCAAGAAGCTCATCATTCATCCGGAGCTGCCGCGCGGCGTCTACATGTGGGGCGGTGTCGGTCGCGGCAAGAGCTTCCTGATGGACAGCTTCTACGCAGTCGTACCCGTGCAGCGCAAGACGCGCCTGCATTTCCACGAATTCATGCGCGAAGTGCACCGCGAGCTCGAGGAGCTGAAAGGGCAGGCCGATCCGCTCGATGAACTCGCGCGACGCATCGCGAAGCGTTACCGGCTGATCTGCTTCGACGAGTTTCACGTGTCGGACATCGCCGACGCGATGATCCTGTACCGCCTGCTCGACCGCCTGTTCAACAACGGCGTGCAGTTCGTGATGACGTCCAATTACGATCCCGACGACCTGTATCCGGACGGCCTGCATCGCGACCGCATGCTGCCGGCGATCGCGCTGATCAAGGAAAAGCTCGACGTGCTCAACGTCGATGCGGGGGTCGACTATCGCCAGCGCACGCTCGCGCAGGTGAAGATGTATCACACGCCGCTCGGCGCGGAGGCCGATCGCGAACTGCGCCATGCATTCGGCAAGCTCGCGGCCGTGCCCGACGAGAGTCCGATCCTGCATATCGAGAAGCGCGAGCTGAAGGCGCTGCGCAAGGCGGACGGCGTCGTGTGGTTCGATTTCGCGACGCTGTGCGGCGGCCCGCGTTCGCAGAACGATTACCTCGAACTGGCGAGCCGCTTTCATGCGATCGTGCTGTCCGAGGTGCCGCAGATGTCGCCGCGGATGGCGTCCGAAGCGCGCCGCTTCACGTGGCTCATCGACGTGCTGTACGATCACAAGGTCAAGCTGCTGATGTCCGCGGCGGTGCCGGCCGAAGCGTTGTACGTCGAAGGCCCGATGGCCAACGAATTCGCGCGTACGGTCTCGCGCATCGTCGAGATGCAGTCGAAGGAGTATCTCGAAACGCCGCGCCGCATCGTCGATACGTCGTTGACCTGAGCTGATCGAGAGCTCTGGCAATTGGCGGGATTTAAACGTCAATTTCGGTTAAATTCAGCCAATCTTCGGGTATTTTCGGATTTGTCTTATATTCATCGTTGAGGTGAGCCGATATTGTGGTGTCATGGTTATTAAGGCTGGAGACGTCCATGACACCGTATCGCGATTTAACCGACCACGAATGGGGCTGCGTCGCGCCGCTTCTGCCCGAAATGCAGCCGCGCACCGAGTTGCGCGGCCGGCCATTAGCCAATACGCGGGCCGTGCTGAACGGTGTGCTCTGGGTGATCTACAGTGGCGCAACATGGTCGGCCATGCCGCGCCGTTACCCGTCGTATCAAACATGCCATCGCCGCTTCAAGGTGTGGCACGAAACGGGCACGCTGATGAACGTGATGCGTGAGCTCTATGGCGACGCCGGCATGAATCTGTGCAATGAACTGTCCGCGCGAATGCGCAAGCACACGCAATCGAAGGCGGCCGAGGCGCGTAGCAACGCGGCACCCGCGTATCGTGCACCGGGTAGCTATGCATCGGATACGATGAAGCACGCGGCGTGATGTTCATCGGTTTTCGTTGTGCACGCACTAAAAGAAATCGGCCTGGCGACGTCGTCGCAGGCCGATTTTTTCATTGAGCCGCGCTGAGCCACGCGTCTGGGCGCGTACTGCGTTATTGCTGGCGAACCCAGGTCTGCGACCGGCCCAGCAGCGACACGCCGATGTAGCCGCGCACCACGAGCTTTTGGCCGCCGTCTTCAAGCGTCATCTTGCACTTGTAGACCTTGCCGTTCTCCGGGTCGAGAATGTTGCCGCCGTCCCAGTGGTCGCCTTCCTTCTTCATCGCCTTGATGATCGTCATGCCCTTGATGAGCTGATCCTTGCGCTCGTCCGTGCACGCGGTGCAGCGGCGATCGGGCGTGTCGTTCGCACCGAGGCCCTTGACGACCTTGCCCGTCATCAAGCCGTCGCCGTCCTCGGCGATCTGCACGAGTGCCTTCGGTTGATGGGTGTTGTCGTCGATCGTCTGCCACATGCCGATGGGGCTGTCGGCTTGCGCGAACGTGGGGGCTGCGCACGTGAGCAGGGCGCCGGCAATGGCGATTGCACGCAACGGGCGAGTCAGTTGAATCATTGTCATCCTCCTTGTTTTGCATGTCTGTTCGATTCGCCCGCACGACCGTCTGCATGGGGCGGGCCTGTTGCGAGCTTCGCCAGAATACGTGAAACCGCGCGCCACGTTTGATAGAGGGGACTCTAATCGAAACAGCCCGCGTGACGCGGGCTGTTGGGTGACTTTGGTGACCGATCAGTTGAGCTGATACGAGAATGCGGCATTGATGCGCGGGCTGCGTGACGCGCTTTCGACCGGTGCGTCGCCCACCGGTTTGGCGACGTTCAGGTCGAGACTGTAGTAGCGGCTGTCCGTGAGCCGCACGCCGATGCCGACCGACGACATGCGGTTCGGCGATGGCGTGCCCGAGTGCAGATACACGCGCGCCATGTCGTACGCGATGTACGGCGTGATCGATTTCAGATACGTCCAGCCCGGTGAGAAACCGCGGTTGACTTCCAGCGACATCCCCCAGCCCGAGTCGCCCGACGTTTCGCCCGGCTGATAGCCGAGCGCGTAACGGGTCGAGCCGAACGAGATCTGTTCGGATGTCGGTAGCGAGTCCGGACTGTATTGCCCGGTCAGCGAAACCGACGTGCCGATCCGGAACGGCCATTCGTTCGTCTGCGTGAAGGTCGCGCCGGTGCGAACGAAGGTCAGCGAGATCGGGCTGTCCACCGAGGTCGTCGTCGTACCGACGGTGATGTCCTGCGCTTTCGACGCACCGAGGATGTTGAAGCCTTTCGCGACGTTGACGCTCAGCTTCTGTACCTGTTTCGGCTGGACGCTCGTGTAGTCGAGCTGCATCTGCAGCACGCGGACTTGCGAGCGCGTATCGAGGCTCGCGCCGTTGATCTTGTTCTGGTAGCGATCTTCGTTATGCGACGCATAACCCGACACGGTGCCAAGCAGGCTGCGCTGGTTGTTCAGCAAGATCGGATAGGATGCCGAAAGACCGAGTTTTTCGTTCTTGACCGTGCGCTCGACGGTCGACGGCAACCCCGGGTTGTCGGTCGGCTTGCCGCGATACGTGCTGGCATCGAGGCGCGTGATCAGGCCGCTGCTGCCGACGGGCACCGCGCCGCTGAACGCGAAGTAGGTCTGCTTGTCGCGTCCCGGCGGCGCGAGCGCCGAGATGCTCAACTGCTCGCCGAACGACGTGAGGCCGTTTTCGGTCGCGGTGATGAGGCCCTGGACGCCCGGGTGGTTGAAGTCGATACCCGTGCTGACGTTGAACGGCTTGCGATCGACCGCGAGTTCGAGCGTCGTCGCGCCGTCGGTGGTTTGCGGCGGCGGGACGTTCGCCTTCACCGTGAGGCCGGGCAGCAGGCCGAACGTGTTCACGTAGCGCTCGAACGTCGCGCGGCGCAGCGGGCGGTCGGCTGTGATGTGCGCGGCGATCGCGCGGATCTTCGGTTCCATCGCGCCGGGTTTGCCGGTGACCTTGACGTCCGACACATAGCCTTCGACCACCGTGATGCGCACGACGCCGTTCTCGAACGTCTGCGCGGGAACGAACGCGAACGACAGCGCGTAGCCACGTTCCTGGTACAGCTTCGTCACGCCGTTGGCGGTTTCGATCAGCTCGCCGATCGTGATGTCCTTGCCGACGAGCGGCGTGAAGCGGCGCGTGATTTCCTCGAACGGCACCGACTTCACGCCTTCGACCTGGAACGTCTTCGGCGTCAGGTGCCGCGACAGCAGCTCCTGCAATTGCGGCGCCTGCGGTGCGACCTGAACGGTGACGTTCGGGCCCGTCTTCGGTGCGTTGATCTGGGGAAGGGAGTCGAGCGGGTTACCACCCACGCGTGTTTGTGCCTGTGCCGTGCCTGCTGCCGCGATGGCGAGCAGCATCATCCATCTGTCGAGTCTGGATTTCATTGTTCTTCCTCGTAGGCCTTGCTTTTCGTCTTCTTTGTCATGCCGGCGCACGACACCAGGGTGTCGCGCGCCGCGTGCCGCAATGCCGGTTGTGTTCGTACGGCCGCGTCATTCGCTCCGGCTGCGATGACGCGACCGTCCTCCTTACTTGCCGACGCTACCCAGCGTACCCAGCAACCCCGTGACCGGTGCCAGCAGGCCCGACGAACCGCCGCCCGACGATGCCGTACCCGACACGCTGCCGACCAGCGATGTGACCGGCGCGAGCGGGCTCGAGCCCCCGGACCCTGCTGCACCGCCAACTGCTCCGGTGACAGTATTCAGCAAACCGGTAACGGGTGCGAGAGGGTTTGCACTGCCTGCGCCACCCGTTGCACTGCCGAGCGCACCGGTGACCGTCGACACGAGTCCGGTGACGGGCGCGAGCGGATTGCTGCCCGAGCTGCCCGTTGCGCCGCCGACTGCGCCCGTGAGCGAACCGAGCGGCGTGGAGCCGAGACCCGACAGCAGGCCGCCGAGTGGGTTCGTCGAACCGGAACCCGACGACGGGCCGTTCTGCACGGTAGCCGTCGAGCCGCCGACGAGGCTCGTGATCAGGCCGGGGATCGGTGCCGCGCCGTTCGGGCCGTTCGGATTGACGAGGCCGCCCGCGTTGGTCACGGTATTGCCGACCACGGTCACGAGCTGACCGACGTCGCCGACGAGCGGCTGGCTCGACGTACCGGCGACCTGCTTGCCGGCTGAGCTGATGGCGCCGCCGATCTGGCCGAGCAGGCCCGAGACGGGTTGGCCGAGGCCGGTCGTCGTGCCGACCTGCTGCGTGACCTGGCCGGCGGTGATCACGAGCGGCGTGATCGCCGAGCTGATCGGTTGCGTGACCTGCTGCACGGCGCCCGACGACAGCGTCGAGCCGATCGTCGTGCCGGCGGCCGTCAGACCGTTGGCGACCGTGTCGAGCACGGTGCCGACCGGCGTCGTGACCGGCGCGAGCGGTGCCAGCGGGCCCGTGCCCAGCGCCTTGACCGTCGAGCTCAGGCCCGACACCGTGTTGCTGGTTGCGCCGACGACATTGCCGAGACCGGCAACGGTGGTGCCGACCGGGTCCTTCGTCGAGCCGATCTGCCCCAGCCCGTTGCTCAACGCATCCGCGGCCGCATTGATGATCGTGCCGGTGCTCGACACGGTGCTGCCGACACCCTTCGTCACGCCGTCGCCGAGGCCCGGCAGGCTGATGTTGCCGACCGTGCTGCCGAGGTCGCTGGCCGTCTGGCCGACCGTGCTGACGACGCCCTTGGTGCCGGTCGGCGAGCCGCTGGTGCCGCTCGTGCCGGGCGTGCCGCTCGTGCTCGGGTTGTTGTTGTCGTTGCTGCTGGTCGGCGGCGAGCTGACGCCGCCACCGCCGCAGGCGGCCAGCAGGCACGCTGCGGCGAAGGCGGTGAGGGGCGCGCGCCATTGGCGCAGGGCGACCGTCGTGATGGAGCGTTGCTGGGACATGATGGACTCCTCGCTGTCTTTTCGGTGAATGGATGTCGGATTACTTGCCGTGCGTGCCGCCGAGCAGGCCGCCGATCAGCGACGTGACGGGCGCAAGCGGATTCGACGACGAGCCCGAGTTCGCGACGGCACCCGTGCCGCCGCTCAGTGCCGGTACGCCGACCGTGCTCGTCACCGTGGAGACGGCGTTCGTCACCGGGGCGAGCGGGCTGCTGCCGCCTGCGCCGCCCGTTACGCCGCCGAGTGCGCCCGTGACTGCGCCGAGCAGACCCGTGACCGGCGCGAGCGGGCCGCCGCTGGTACCGCCCGTTGCGCCGCCGAGCGCGCCGGTGACCGTCGAGACGAGGCCCGTGACCGGGGCGAGCGGGCCGCCGCTGCCGCCTGCTGCGCCACCCAGTGCGCCGGTGACCGTCGAGACGAGACCCGTGACCGGTGCGAGCGGGCCGCTGCCGCCGCCTGCTGCGCCGCCGAGTGCGCCAGTGACCGTCGAGACGAGGCCGGTGACCGGTGCGAGCGGGCCGCCGCTGCCGCCTGCTGCGCCACCCAGTGCGCCGGTAACCGTGGAGACGAGACCCGTGACCGGTGCGAGCGGGCCGCTGCTGCCGCCCGTTGCGCCGCCGAGTGCGCCGGTGACCGTCGAGACGAGCCCCGTGAGCGGGGCGAGCGGGTTGGTCACGCCGCCGGTGCCGCCCGTGAGCAAGCCGCCGACGGCCTTCACGGTGTTGCCCGTCGACGAGACGGTGTTGCCGAGGCCGGTGGTGACCGGATTGCCGCCCGTCGATGCGAGCAGGGCGCCGGCCTGGTTCAGCCCGTTGCCGACCGTGCCGAGCAGCGTGTTGACTGGTGCGCCGAGGCCGGTTGCCGTGCCGATCGTCTGGGTCGTCTGGCCGACCATCGTCGTGATCGGCGTGATGGCCGAGCTGACCGTTTGCGTGACCTGCTGGATCGGGCCGGTCGACAGTACGTTGGTGAGCGTGGTGCCGCCGTTCGATACGGCGCCCCCGAGCGTCGAGACGAGGCCGCCGACGGCGCCCGTGACCGGCGCGAGCGGCGACAGCGGGCCGCTGCCGAGGCTCGTGACCAGATTGCCCGTTTGCGTGACTGCGCCGCCGAGCTGATTGACCACGCCGCCGGTGCTGGCGACCGTGGTGCCGACCGGATCCTTCGTTGCGCCAAGCTGGCCGAGACCGTTGCCGACGCCGTTGCCCAGCGCGGTGACGGCGCCGCCCACGCTCTGCACGATGCCGCCTGCGGCTTGCGTGGTGGCCGGATTGACACCCGGCAGCGTCTGGCTGCCGAGGGCGGAGCCGAGATTGGAGACGGCGCCGCCGGCAGTCGTGATGATATTGCTGGTGTTTGCGAGGACATTTCCCACTGGGTTCGACGACACACCCGAGGTGCCGGACGTACCGCTCGTGCCCGAGGTACCGCTGGTGCCGGACGTGCCGCTCGTACCCGAGGTACCGCTGGTGCCGGACGTGCCGCTCGTACCCGAGGTACCGCTGGTGCCGGACGTGCCGCTCGTGCCCGAGGTCCCGCTGGTGCCGGAGGTACCGCTCGTACCCGAGGTGCCGCCGCCCGACGTGGAGATGGAGTCGCCGCCGCCCGAGCTGGAGCCGCCGCCGAGGCCCTGGCTGATGGAGCCGGAACCGCCGCACGCGGAGAGGGAAAGCATGGCTGCAACGGTGGCCGCGATCAGAGTCGTCCGGAACACGCCATGAGGGATAACCTTAATGTCCATTTCTTCCTCGCATTAAAAATGTGTTGTGAACTGCGTTGTGTTGAGTGGTGCGAGGACTACTCTGCAACTGTCGTGCCATTTCGATGCCCGACGGTTCGACAACAGGTTTTAAACGAGGCAATTCCTTGTCAGAAAAGGAAGTTGCGGAAACTGAAAGATTGTTGAATCTGTTTAAGTGCAGATGAATGAGAACGGTTTCGGCCGTTTCGTAACGTAACGTCACAACATTGGCGTTACGCGTGCGGCGTAACGTGGGGCCCACGCAGGCTTGGTGGACGAGGCAACGGTTTTACTGGTGGATTAGGTGTGCACATCTAACCTATCGTAAATCCTATGTGTAAGTCGTACCGAAACGCCGTACAAATACGTTGTGCTCCTGATCATTTTTTCCGTCAGAGTGGTTAAAAGAGGTTGGAATTTAAATAGGAACGGATATAGAATCGGCAGCAGATGTAAGGAAATGTACGGTTCGGTACACTACGTTCGAGGAGGAGCGCTATCGCGAATGTTAACTTGCATCAAATCGTGAGCAATGCCCTTCGGGGCGACCTATAAAGAAAGCGCACCCGGTTGTCGTTACAGCAGATGTAGCGAACGGTCGGGGCAAACGGCCAGATATGCGGGGACGTATACGTATAAAAGGCCAGAAAACGTAAATACAGGCACGAGGAATAAAATGAAAGCAATCATCAAGCGTTTCCTTAAGGAAGAAGACGGGGTTACCGCAGTCGAGTACGGTCTCATCGCCGGACTTATCGCAGTCGCTCTCGTCAGTGCCATGGGCACGTTGACGGGTGGCATCTCGGGGGCGTTCACCTACATCGCCAGCAAACTCCCGGCGGCATAACGAACGAGCTTTTGCTCATTTCCCTGTTGTCAGGGGCGCGGATTGCTTCGGCAATCCGCGCGGTAAGTTTTGCCGTTCGGGGCGTAAATGATCCTGCTAACTGGCGTCGGGGTTTTCCTCGCGTGGGCGGTGCTCGTCGCGCTCGAGGACATCCGTCATAGGCGTATACCGAATTCACTGGTGATCGGTGGATTCGTGTCTGCATTTGTGCTCGCCGGGCATAATCCATTCGGCATATCCGTGAATCAGGCGCTCATTGGCGTACTGGTCGGTTTTCTCAGTCTTTTCCCGTTTTTCGTGCTGCGCGTAATGGGTGCCGCGGATGTCAAGGTATTCGCGGTGCTGGGCGCGTGGTGCGGCCCGCATGCGCTGCTGTGGCTCTGGATTATCGCGAGCCTGCTGGCGTTCGCGCATGCCGGCACGCTGGTCTTCGCCACCCGTACGCCGATGTCGGCGTTGTGGCAGCGGCGTTCACCGACGATGCAGATCGCCGGTTTCCGGGCATCGCCGTATGCCGCGTTTCTCGTGATCCCCGCGGCGCTGTGGTGCGTGTACCGGATCGCGACCGGGGGGATGCAATGACGGTCGTTCGTCCGGCATCCGGCATGCGACGTCGCGAGCGCGGCGCGACGGCGATCGAATTTGCGCTGATGCTCCCGGTGTTCTTCCTGATCCTGTACGCGATCATCACGTACGGGATGATCTTCGCGGCCCAGCAAAACCTGACGCTTGCCGCCACGGAAGGCGCTCGCGCCGCGTTGAACTATCAGCAGGTCGGTGCGGCCGCGTCGGTGCAGGCAGCGCAGCAAGCCGCGCTGGCGGCGCGGGCCCAGGCCGCATGCACGGCCGCGACGAACCTGACCACTTGGCTGAAAGGGGCGGCATGCTCGCCCACGCAGCAAGGCAACTGTTCGTACGACCCGACGATGCTGTGCGTGCAGATCACGCTGACCTACCCATACTCGCAGAGCCCGCTGATTCCGTCGTTCCCGCTGCTCGGTTCGCTGTTGCCGGTGCCGTCGACACTCACCGGAACCGCGATGGTCCAGATCAGCCCGGTCAACATCATATAGACGGCAGCGACGGCGTCGTGCCGGGTCGAGGGCGCCCGGTCGGCAACGTTGCGCGGAGAATTCAATCGTGAGTAGCGGGGAAACATAACAACACCATGGCCAACAACCTGACGAAGATCATTGCGGGTTTGCTGATCGCGATCGCGATCCTGCTTGGCGTCTATGCGTGGATGCTCGGTCGCAAGCCGGCCGATGTCGCGCCGGCCGCCTCGACGGTCGCGACGCAGAGCGTGCCGGTCGTCGTGACGACGCGGCCGTTGCAAGCCGGCCAGCCGATTCCGGCCGAGGCGCTGAAGGTCCAGCAGTCGACCGCCGCGCCGCAGGGGGCGTTCGCCGATCCGCTGCAACTGGTCGGCCGTATTCCGGCAGCCGATATTCCCGCGCATGCGGCCGTCGTCGCGAGCGCATTGTCGTCCGGCCTCGCCGAGCAGATCGCACCGGGAGAGCGCGCCGTCGCGATCAAGATCGACGAGACCAACGCGGTCGGCAACCGTGTGCGGCCCGGCAACTATGTCGACGTGTTCCTGAATCTGAAGCGCGACGGGACCGGCATGGCGATCGGCGGGACGTCGACGGCCGAGATCGTGAATACCCAGGCGCGGCTGCTGATGTCGAAGGTTCGCGTGCTGTCGTTCGGCGATGCAACGACCGAGCGAGACAGTTCGAACGGCTCGGTGGTCGGCATGCGGACCGCGGTGTTGGCGGTGCCCACTGCACAGGTCGATGCGCTGACGCTCGCCGAGCAGAGCGGTCGGCTCGTGCTCGCGCTGCGTAACCCGCGCGACGACGATGTCGCGGCGCAAACCGTCGCGGTTCGCGTCGGCGACGACAAGAGCCCGTCGGCGCTTGCCGCTGCCGGCATGGTGTTGGGCGAGTTGTCGAAGAGTGCGACGGCGCCGGCTCCGCGTGTGGCGCCTCGGGTGGTCGCGCGGCATCCGAGCGGCGGCAGCATCGAAGTGATTCGGGGTGGGCGGACCGAAACGGTCGCTTATTGAGCGGGACGAAGACGGCAAAACAATGAAAAAGAAACTGATTGGTTTGGCTATTGCATTGAGCGCGCTGGCGATGCCGCCGCTGTCGGACGCGGCCGACACGAGCGGGACGATCAGCCTTGCAGTCGGCGCGCAACGGCAGCTTGCGACGGGGCGTGCGCTGCAGCGGGTCGCGGTTGGCGATCCGTCGGTGGCCGACGTGCTCGTCGTGAAGGGTGGGCGCGGCGGTGTGCTGCTGGTGGCGAAGAATGCCGGCGCCACGAACGTGATGATCTGGGAGCGCGGCCGCGACGAGCCGACCGTCTATAACGTGAACGTCACGAGCGGTGCGGCGCGGGCACTGCTCGACGGCGCGTCGCCGAGCGTGAACACGTACGGCGGCGCGACGGTGATCGGCGGCGCGGCCGGCACGCTCGACGGGCATCAGCGCGCAGTCCATGCGGCGAAGACGGTCGGCGGCAAGGACGGGACGACGCTCGATGCGTCGACGATCTCCGGCAAGAACGTCGTGCAGGTCGACGTGCGGGTCGTCGAATTCAGCCGCTCGGTGCTGAAGCAGGCTGGGCTCAACTTCTTCAAGCAGAGCAACGGCTTTGCGTTCGGGGCCTTCGCGCCGACAGGGCTGACATCGATAACCGGTTCTCCGAATAGTTCGCTCACCTACAACACGAACGTGCCGATTTCGTCGGCGTTCAACCTCGTCATCCATTCGATGTCCCGCGGGTTGTTCGCTGACCTGTCGATTCTGGAGGCGAACAACCTGGCCCGCGTACTCGCGCAGCCCACGCTCGTCGCGTTGTCCGGCCAGAGCGCGAACTTCCTCGCGGGCGGCGAGATTCCGGTGCCGGTGCCGCAATCGCTCGGCACGATCTCGATCGAGTGGAAACCCTACGGCGTCGGGCTCACGGTCACGCCGACCGTGCTGAATCCGCGGCGGATCGCGCTGAAGGTCGCGCCCGAGTCGAGCCAGCTCGACTTCGTGCACTCGATCACGATCAACGGCGTGCAGGTGCCCGCGCTGACCACGCGGCGCGCGGACACGACGGTCGAGCTCGGCGACGGCGAAAGCTTCGTGATCGGCGGCCTGATCGACCGCGAGACCACGTCCAACGTCAACAAGGTGCCGTTTCTGGGCGATCTGCCCATCATCGGCGCGTTTTTCAAGAATCTGAGCTACCAGCAGAGCGACAAGGAGCTCGTGATCATCGTGACGCCGCATCTCGTTGCACCGATCGCGCAGGGCGCACCACTGCCGGCGACGCCGGGCGAGCTGTCCGAGCAGCGCGACGGTCCGGTGTGGCGTTCGTACCTGGGCGGCATGGCGTCGCCGGACGCAGGGCCGGGGTTCTCGAAATGAGCGCGCCGAATCGTTACCGGACCGCGCAGGCTGTCGCGCACGACGCGATGCCTTGCTTCATTGGGAGTATCCAAGATGAATGCGAGAACCTATTCTTTGGCTGAGCCCGCCGTCACCGACCACTTCGTCTGCGCGTCCTCGCTTGCGGAGCATGTGCATTGGCTGTCGCAATCGCTGGTGTCCGCCGGCGCGGTCGAAGGGGTACCGCTCGACGGCGCCGCGCTGTCGCAGCGTATCGGCGTGTTGAATCCGGCACTGGTATTCATCGATTTTTCCGGTGATTGCGCGGCGGCAAGTACGGTGGTCGCCGCAGTACGCGTGGCGCATCCGGGCGTGCCTGTCGTCGCACTGGGCTCGCTCGCGCAACCGGAAGGAGCACTCGCCGCGCTGCGCGCGGGGGTGCGCGATTTCGTCGATTTTTCCGCACCGGCCGACGAGGCGCTGCGGATCACGCGCGTGTTGCTCGACAACGTCGGCGAGCCGGCCAATCGTCACGGAAAGGTCACCGCGTTGCTCGGCGCGCGCGCCGGGATGGGCGTGAGCACGCTCGCCGCGAACCTGTCGGTGCTGATGCAGCGACGGCCGGCCGACCCTGCGCACACGGCGGCGCTCCTCGATCTCGGGCTGCCGGCCGGTGACGGCGCGTTGTTCCTGAACACGCGCTGCGAATTCCATTTCGTCGAGGCCGTGCGCAACCTGCGCCGGATCGACCGCACGTTCGTGACGACCGCGCTCGCGCGCCACTCGAGCGGCGTCGCCCTGACGACGCTGCCGCCGAATCTCGCCGAGCTGCGCGACGTGGCGACGGCGTCGTGCGCGGCGTTGCTGAACCGGCTGCGGGCGTTCTTCGATCATCAGATCGTCGATCTCGGCGGCTTCCCGAATCGCGAATTCATCGCGCAGGTCGTGAACCTGGCGGACGAAGCATGGCTCGTTTGCGATCAAGGCGTGGCGTCGGTCGTGTCGGCGGTCGAAATGCTGGACGGGTTGCGCGAGGCAGGCGCCGCGACCGACCGGCTCCGGCTCGTCGTCAACCAGTTCGACGCCGAGCTCGGGCTGATGCCCGCGCAGATCGCCGAGAAGCTCGGACTGTCTTTGGTCGCGACGCTGCCGTCGCGGCGCGTGTCGATCGGGCATGCGGCGAACCAGGGCAAGCTGATCGCCGAGGTCGCGGAACGCGATCCGTACGTCCGTGCGCTCGGGCCGCTGGTCGAGCGCCTCGCGGGCGCGCCGGCGCCCGGAGCGACACAGCGTGCGGCCGGCGGCCTCTCGGCGCTCAGGCGAATCATTCAATCCTCAACGAAGCGGTCGTAAGCGATGGCACACGACATTCAATTTGCCGACGGCGCAGCGCCGTTCTCGCAAACGCAACAGTTCCACGACATCAAGAATGCCGCGCACGAGCATCTGCTCACGCGGATCGAGGAACTGGGTGCCGAATTCGGCCGTTGGTCGCGACAGGCGATCAACCAGTTCGTCGATCTCGAAATCGACAGCTTCGTACGGCTGCGGCGCATCCCGCTCAACGAGAGCGAGGTGCGTGCGGTGGCCGAGGCGCTGACGAAGGAGCTCGCCGGCTTCGGGCCGATCGAAGACCTGTTGGCGGACCCGCACGTCGAGGACATCCTGATCAACGGCTACAACGACATCTACGTGTCGCGCCACGGGATCCTGTCGAAGCTGCCGATCCGCTTTACCGACAATGCGCATCTGCTGCGGATCGTGCGACGGATTCTCGCGCCGGTCGGCCGGCGGCTCGACGAATCGAACCCGATGGTCGATGCGCGGCTGCCCGACGGCGGGCGGGTGAACGTCGTGATCGAACCGCTGTCGATCGACGGCCCGGTCGTGTCGATCCGGAAATTCCGCAAGGACCCGCTGAAGCCCGAGGACCTGCTGGGCAACGGCACCTACAACGAGGAAATCGGCCGGCTGCTCGAGGCGGCAGTTGACTCGCGCTGCAACGTCCTGGTGTCGGGCGGCACCAGTTCGGGCAAGACGTCGCTGCTGAACGCGCTGGCGTTCCACATTCCGATGGCGGAACGCGTCGTGACGATCGAGGATACGGCCGAACTGTCGCTGAATCACCCGCACGTCGTGCGGCTCGAGAGCCGTCCCGGCGGGTTCGACGGCAGCGGCGTCGTGACGATTCGCGACCTGCTGCGAAACACGCTGCGGATGCGGCCGGACCGGATCATCGTCGGCGAAGTGCGCGGCGGCGAAGTGCTCGAAATGCTGCAAGCGATGAATACCGGCCACGACGGATCGATGGGTACCGTGCACGCGAGCTCGCCGCGCGAATGCCTGTACCGGCTCGAGATGCTGGCCGGTTTCGCCGGTTTTCAGGGCACCGAAGCAAGCCTGCGGCGGCAGATCGCCAACGCGATCGACTTCATCGTGCAGATCGGGCGGCTGTCCAACGGTCGCCGCCGCATCCTGTCGATCACCGAAGTCACCGGCATGTCGGACAACATCGTCTCGACGCAGGAGCTGTATCGCTACGAGGCGCGCGTCACGCCGGAGGGCGAAGAGATTGATCATTGGGAGTCGCTCGGCATTCATCCGCATTCGCCGAAGCTGGCACGTTTCCGCAGCACGCTGGTATCGGCCGGCGGCGGCTTCAGTGGCAACTTCGGGCGAGGCGGAGGCTTCAATGTCTAGCGCCACCTTGCTCGCGCTGATGTTCGCACTGATCTGCGCGGCAGCCGGGTTGCTGCTGTGGCGCGGAAGCCAGGTGCGAGAAGGGCGCGCGCATACGCAGCGGTTCTTCGACAGCCGGGTGGGACAGGGCGCGCGCCCCGCCGCCCCGCCTGGCGACACGCGCACCGCGCGCACCCCGGCGGCCGGTACGGCGAACGCGCAGGTGCCCGAACAAGGGTTCGTGCGCTGGCGCGCGTCGGCGTTCGACGCGTGGGCCGTGCTTTCCGACCGTGCGGGCCTCGATGAAGTGCGCGCCGGCCTCGTGATGGCGCTTGCGGTCGTCGTGCTGCTCGCGTTGTGGGCCGGCATGGCTGGCGGCATGCTCGCCGCGGCGGCCGCGATCGTGGCGGGCAGTGTGCTCGTCGTGCTGTGGATCACGTCGCGCATCAGCCGGCGCCGCCTGAAGATCGTCCGTCAGTTGCCGTCGTTTCTCGACGGGATCGTGCGGCTCGTGACGCTCGGGAACAGCGTGCCGGCGGCGTTCCAGTCGGCGCTTCAGACGACCGAGATGCCGCTGCGCCGCTGCCTCGACGACGTGTCGCGGATGCTGCGCTCCGGCGTCGAGATCGATCGCGCGATGCTGAACATCGCGCAAACCTACCGTATCCGCGAATTCGAACTGGTCGGTGCGGTGTTGCGTCTGTCGGTCCGCTACGGCGGGCGGGCGGACGTGATGCTCGACCGGATGTCGACGTTCATGCGCGATCTCGAGCAGGCGGAACGCGAACTGTCCGCGATGTCGGCTGAAACCCGGCTGTCCGCATGGGTGCTGGCGCTGTTGCCGATCGCGGTCGGCAGCTTCGTCATCTCGACGAGCCCGCGCTACTTCACGACGATGTGGGGCGACGATAACGGGCGTCAGATGATTTATCTGGCGTTCGCGCTGCAGGCGATCGGCGGTTTCTGGCTGTACCGGCTCGCGCGGCTGAGGTGAATCGATGGATGCAAACCGTTTAGGCGCACTTGCGCTGGTGCTCGGATCGGTCGGCGTGCTGCTGCTTGCAGCGCTCGCGATCGTTCGCATCGTGCTCGTGCAGCGTGCCGAGCGCGCGCTGGTGAATGCGCTCGATCGCCGGGCCGCGGCAGTCGAAGCGGCCGCCGCGCGCGCCGGCGCCGCAGAGCCTGCGCGCGACGCGGTGGCACCTGCCGCGCCGCGCGTCCGTTTCGCGGGGCTGCTCGAACGCTTCGAAGACGTCGGGATGCGGTGGCTCGAGACTGGCTTCAGCCGGTATCTGATCGCCGACGAAGATCGCCAGTTGCTCGAGCAGTGCGGTTTCGTCGACGTGCGCGCCAGAGCGCTGTTCGTCGGCGCGCGCATCGTCTGCGCGATCCTGTTGCCTGCGCTTGCCGTGCTGCTACTGATCGGCCGCGGACAGCAGACGCGCTGGCCGTTGTGGATCTCCGTCGCGCTCGTGACCGGCTACATGCTGCCGAAAATCTACGTGCGGCGGCGCGCGACCGCGCGCCGGCAGAGCATTGCGGCCGAACTGCCGCTGCTCGTCGACATGTTGCGGCTGCTGCAGGGCGTCGGGCTGTCGCTCGACCAGAGCATCCAGGTCGTCACGCACGATTTTCAGACGATGTTGCCGGTGCTGTCGTGGGAACTCGGCGTCGCGCAGCGGCAGTTCGCGGCTGGGCGCACGCGCGAGCAATCGCTGCAACGCCTGACGAACAGTTTCGACAACGAGGATCTGCGCGCGATCGTGCGCTTGCTGATTCAGGTCGACAAGCATGGCGGCGCGGTGCAAGAGCCGCTGAAACAATTCGGCGACCGTCTGCGCGAAGGGCGTCGCGCGACGCTGCGCGAGCAGATTGGCCGCCTGACGGTGAAGATGACCGGCGTGATGATCGTCACGCTGTTGCCGGCACTGTTGATCGTGACCGCGGGGCCCGGGATCATGACCGTGCTGGCCGCGCTCGCTGCGTTTCAGCGCTGATGCGGCATGAGGGGAAGGAGCGACACAAGATGAATCGATTGGATTGGGTTCGCACGATCGCAGGCGCGACGGCGTGCGCGTTGCTTGCCAGCGGGTGCTCGCTGTTCAAGGAGTCCGGATACGGAATCGGTGCGCAGGCCGAACGCGGCGCGCTGATGCAGGCCGCAGCCGACAAGAATGCGCCGCCCGATACGCCGGGTATGTATCTGGGTCTGATCGAGCGGATGCAGGGGCAGGGGCTGTATTTTGCATCGCTCGCGCACATCGATCAGTACGAGAAGCAATATGGCGCATCGCCGGACACGATCCTGCTGCGCGCCGACGCGTTGCGGGCGACCGCCCAGTACGATGCCGGCGTGGCCGCCTATACCAAGTTGCTGACGACGCCGCTCGCCGCGCGCGGCTATCGCGGGCTGGGCCTGACCGCCGGCGCCCGCGGCGATTTTGCGCTGGCCGCGCAGCAGCTCGAACAGGCGACGGTGCTTGCGCCGACCGATGCGGCGACGTTGTCCGACCTTGCGTATTCGAAGATGCGCGAAGGCGATCTGGCAGGTGCACGCGTGCCGCTGCTGAAGGCGGCCGAACTCGAGCAGAAGAACCCGAAGATCCTCAGCAACTTCGTGCTCTACCTGTTCGCGACCGGTCATGCGAAGGACGCGCGGCGGCTGATGGATCAGCAGAAGCTGTCGCCCGCGGTGCGCAGCCAGATTCGCGACGACGAGACGAAGGTCGCGGCCGCGATGCGCGCGAAGCAACGCGCCATCGCCTATACGCCGGCCAATGTGTCCGTGCCATCGGTGGCGAGCAGCGACAATTTCGATCTTGCCGTGCCGCTGCTGCAGCGTTTCGCGCGATAACGACGATATTCACGGAGGCCATCATGTTTCACCTTTCCTCAATCCGCGTGCGGGCCGCGGGCATCGCGTTCGCATGCTCGCTGGGTGCGGGCGTCGCGTATGCGCAAGGCGACACGCCGGCGTCCGAAATCGGTCATGCGACCGGCGCGCTGCTCGACCTGCAGCGCTCGAATCGCGCGGCCGCCACGCCGCAACCGATCGACGGCGCGGCCGGCACGTATGCCTATCAGCGCTATATCGACTCGTTCAAGACGCCGATTCCGCAGTGGTTCGGCACGATGTCGGCGTCGGGCGGCGGTAACAGCGGTGGCAGCGGCAGCGGCAGCGGCGGACTGTCCGGTGGCGATCTCGCGCGCTGACGGAGCAAAACGGTGACTACCCGGCACAGTGGCGGCACGATCCGCCGCGCGTCACGACAGCGCGGCGCGTTCTCGGTGATGGCGATCATCGCGACGCTGATCGCCATCACGACGCTTGGCGCCATTGGCGTCGGTAATCTCTTTTTCCAGCGTCGGGATGTGCAGCGGATTGCCGACATGGCCGCGCTCGCGGCCGTGCAGCGGATGGACGACGCCTGTTCGCAGCCGACTGCCACCGCGACCAGCAATGCACAGTCGAACGGGCTCAATGCGTCGAACGGCGACACGATCAACATCGAGTGTGGCCGTTGGGATACGTCTGTCAACCCGGCGCCGAGCTACTACGCTGCCGCGACATCCGGGACCACGCAATTGAACGCCGCCAAGGTGGTCGTCACGCGTCAGGTGCCGTTCTTCTTCGTTGGACCTCCGCAGACGGTGTCCGCGGTATCGACCGCGCGTTCGACCAACATCGATACGTTCTCGGTCGGCGCAACCCTGGCCGCGCTCGGCGGGGTCGGCTGCGCGGGCGGATCCGCGCCGACGTCCGGCAATCCGGGGCTCGTCAACGGGCTGATCGGCGCACTGCTTGGCGCTAACCTGAACCTGAACATCGGGTCGTATCAAGCGCTTGCCTGCACGAACGTGACGGTCGGCGATCTCGTCGTGGCGGCGGGTGTCGGCACGGTCGATCAGCTGCTCGCGTTGAAGCTCACGCTGCCGCAACTGATCCAGTTGATGGTGAACGCGGCCACGAAGACGGCCGTCGCGAACGCAAGCCTGCAGGCGAGCCTTGCCACGCTGCAGGCGATCCTGAACGCCAACGTTCCGGGCACGTCGATCGGTCTCGGCGGCGCGGGCGGCTTGCTGAACGTCGCGCTCGCGGATACGCAGGCGGCGCTCAACGCACAGGTGGATCTGCTCGACCTGCTGATGGTCGGCGCGGAGATCGCGGCAACGGGCAAGCCGGCGGTCGCGGTCAACGTGCCGTCGGTGAATCTCGGCGGACTGACGGGGACGCAGCTGCAGGTGCAGATCATCAGCCCGCCGTCGATCGGTATCGGCGAGGGCGGGATCGATCCGGCGACGGGAACGTGGCGTACGAAGGCGTCGACGGCGGCGGTGGGCGTGTATCTGAATGTCTATCTTGGTACGGCGCAGTTGCCGTTGGTCGGGCCGTTGCTGAGCGGGCTCGTGGATGCCGACGTCAATCTGCCGATTTATCTGCAAGTCGGCACCGGCACCGCGTGGCTGAACTCGACGCAATGCGCCGCCACGCCAGCAGCGAGCACCGTCGTCATTACCGCACAGCCGGGCGTCGCCAATCTGTGCATCGGGCAGCCGCCGCTCGATTCGTCGGGCAAGATCAGTCTGTCGTCGGCATACAGCTGCACGTCGCCTGCGCAGGTGATCAATGCGACTGTCCTTGGTCTTGCCGGGCTGAAGCTTGCCAACCTGAAAGTTTCAATGTCCAACGTATCGGTCCAGGTGCAGGGTGCGGCGCAACAGCACACGTTCAATGGCGTGCCCGGAATCGACGCCAACTACTGGACGGTCAATTCGAATGCGCTCGGCTCGGCGCTCAGTTCAGCGCTCACGCAACTCGCGGCCGCGAAGATCACCGCCACTCTCAGTTTGTTCGGCGCCGATCTGTTGTCGATTCCGTCGACCTTCGTGTCGACATTGCTAGGTTTTCTGACCAGTCTGCTCAGCCCGCTCCTGTCGAGCCTTGACGCAGTCCTCGTTCCGCTGCTGAATCTGCTTGGCGTCCAGGTTGGCGCGGCGACGGTCCATCAGATCTCGCTCAATTGCGGGGTCGCCCAAACGGTTTACTGAAGAAGCAGATCAGATGAGAAATACGCCCGCAATCGAAGAGCTCGACCTGTACGTCTGGGAAGGCAAGGCGGACATCGTCGACCGCGTCGCCCGGTGCATGGCGAGCTTCGACGTCGAAGTGATCCGCGCCGACAACGCGGTGGTCTCGCCCGAGCGCGCCGCGATGCGGCGGTCGCTAGCGATCATCAGCGTGACGATGATCGAAGGCGGCGCGGCATTCCTGCGCGACTGGCAGGCCAACATCGGCATGCCGGTGGTCTGGGTCGGCGCGGCGCGCGACCACGACGCGTCGCAGTATCCGCCCGAGTATTCGCATATCCTGCCGCTCGACTTCACGTGTGCGGAACTGCGCGGCATGATCGGCAAGCTCGTCACGCAACTGCGTGCGCACGCCGCCGAAACGTTGCAGCCGTCCGAACTCGTCGCGCACTCCGAATCGATGCAGGCGCTGCTGAACGAAGTCGATACGTTCGCCGACTGCGACACCAACGTGCTGCTGCACGGCGAAACCGGTGTCGGCAAGGAGCGCATCGCGCAACTGCTGCACGAAAAGCATTCACGCTACCGGCACGGCGAGTTCGTGCCGGTGAACTGCGGCGCGATTCCGGACGGCCTGTTCGAATCGCTGTTCTTCGGCCATGCGAAAGGATCGTTCACGGGCGCGGTTGTTGCGCATAAAGGCTATTTCGAGCAGGCGGCCGGCGGCACGCTGTTCCTCGACGAAGTCGGCGATCTGCCGCTGTATCAGCAGGTCAAGCTGCTGCGCGTGCTTGAGGACGGCGCGGTGCTGCGGGTCGGCGCGACGGCGCCGGTCAAGGTCGATTTCCGTCTGGTCGCGGCGAGCAACAAGAAGCTGCCGCAACTCGTGAAGGAAGGGCTGTTCCGCGCCGATCTCTACTACCGGCTCGCGGTGATCGAGCTGAGCATCCCGTCGCTGGAAGAGCGCGGCGCGGTGGACAAGATCGCGCTGTTCAAGTCGTTCGTCGCGCAGGTGGTCGGCGAGGAGCGGCTCGCCGAGTTGTCCGACCTGCCGTACTGGCTCACGGATTCGGTCGCGGACAGCTATTTCCCCGGCAACGTGCGCGAACTGCGCAACCTCGCCGAGCGCGTCGGCGTGACGGTGCGGCAGACGGGCGGCTGGGATGCCGCGCGGCTGCAGCGGCTGATCGCGCACGCACGCAGCTCGGCCCAGCCGGTGCCGGCGGAGAGCGCGGCCGAGGTGTTCGTCGATCGCAGCAAGTGGGACATGAACGAGCGCAACCGCGTGATCGCGGCGCTCGACGCAAACGGTTGGCGGCGTCAGGACACGGCCCAGCAGCTCGGCATCAGCCGCAAGGTATTGTGGGAAAAAATGCGCAAATATCAGATCTTCGACGAAGAGCCCGAGACCCGCGAAAGCGAGTAATTAATGAGATAAAATCGCGGTGAATTACAACGACTCGGGCGGGAATAAAACTTCATGAGCCATATGACGGGGTTGGGGCGGGTGAGCGTGTTGCTCGCGATGATGGGAGGCATGCAGGGCGCGTTCGCGCAAGGGCTGGCAGGCAGCGATTCGTCGGCGGTGCAGCAGGCGTCGGCGCCGGTGGCCGCGATTCCGGTGATCGATTCGCAGGCGCAGACGTCGGTGCAGCCGCAAGCCGGCGAGTCGACGGGGCCGAGTACGGTCGACGACTTGCAGCGCCAGATCCAGGCGCATTCGCTGACGGAAATGCGCACGAGCTACAACGGCAGCTACGGCGCCAGCCTGCTGTTCAACGTCAAGGACGGGGCGTACTTCGTCGCGTTGTTCCAGCAGAAGGCGTTCTGGCGCGTGATCAAGACTTACGACGAAACGCGTTCGGAAGCGATCTATCGCGATTTCTCGCACCAGGCCGAGCGGCTGGCCGTCAACGAACTGCGCGCGGCGAAGCTGGAATCGCAGAAGGCGCAGATGGACAAGCAGATCGAAGTCACGCAGGACCGCGCGCGGCGTCTGCAGGCGGACATCTCGATCGCCCGCCAGCAGCAGGCGGCGGTGGCGGATCGCCAGAAGAGCGTGCGGAGCGAAACGGCGGCGCTGCAGGCGCAGCAGGCCCAGCTCCAGTCGCAGCTGCGGGCGTTGCAGCAGCAGGTGCGTTCGCTGCAGCGCGAGGCCGACGCGGGCCTGCCGACGGCGGCACGCTGAACCGGGTAACGGCGGTGCGGCGACGTGCCGCGCCGGCCGTACCAGAGAAAAGGGCAAGCCGGTTGGCTTGCCCTTTTTGTTTTACTGGCCGTCCGGCACGATTCGCCGGCGGCGCGTCACGATGACCGGCCCGTTGCCGCCGCGGGAATCCGACGGCGCGGCGTTGCCGGATGCGTCGCCGGTGTCGCGCGGCGCGCCGTAGCTTTCGCGCGGTTCACGCGGCTCGCGCGGTGCGCCGTAGCCTTCACGCGGCTCGCGGGAGCCGTAGCCGCCGCCGTCGCCGCGCGATTCGCGCGGGCCGCCGTGCGAGCCGTACGGGCTGTGACCGCCGCCTTCACGGCCGCCGGGGCGACCACCGGTGCGCGGGCCGCGGGGGCCGCCGCCGCCGGGGCGCGAGCCGCCCGTGTCGAGCTGGATCGTGGAAATCGCACGCTTGTAGATGCCTTGCAGACCCACGGGGGTGCGCAGCATCACCAGATACTGGTCGAACGACTCGATACACCCCGTCAGACGAATGCCGTTGACGAGATAGATTTCAACACGCTTACGTTCCTTGCGCGCCGAATTGATGAAGTCGTTTTGCGGATGGGATTCTGCGGGATTGGCCATTGAGGTGCGGCAGGAGCCTGCGTCAGAGAATATGTTGTGCGTGTGTGTGGCGTGTTCGTCCACAAGGCGTTTGGCGGAATTCTACCCTGTTCGATAGGGAAGCGCGCAGTCGTGATTGTGTCGAACCGTAACCCACTATAGACGTTCCGGCGCATTTTCGCGATTAGGCCGAACGGCCTAGGTCGTTTCGTTACGCCGCGTTACGACTCTCGCAGCCCCGTATCACCTCGGCGCGCGCGCCGCGCTTACATTGGTTGCGCGAGCCGGGCGGGCCGGCTTATCAGGGATCCGGAGCATGAACAAGAGGCAAGTGGCAGGGGTGATCGGGAGCATGGCGTTGCTCGTTTCCGGTAGTGCAATGGCGGGGCATGTGGACCTGTCGGTCGGCATCGGCGTGCCGGTCGCGCCGGTCTATGTCCAGCCGGCGCCGGTCTATGTCGCGCCGCAGCCCGCCGTCGTCGCCTATCCGGGCTATGGATACGGCTATGACGGCGATGACGACGACGATCGCTACCGCAAGTGGCGCAAGCACTATTACAAGCACTGGCATCGGCACCACGGCGGCGACGATGACGATTGAGCCCGTGGCGAGCCCCGCCCGCGCGCGTCAGAACGCGTAGTCGGGGTTTTTCGGGTCGAATGCGGTGTCGTCGAGGGTCGCCGGCGCGATTGTCTCGATGACGATCCGCTCGAAGATCCTGCCGTCGTTGTCATAGGACTCGACGGTCCGGAAATAGGGTGCGTGCAGGTCGAGCCCCAGCACTTCCTTTTTCGCATAGAACTGGGGCCGGCCGGTCGGCGTTTCGTAGGTGAGCGCGACGACGCGCACGCCGCCGATCGTCCTGGCCTCCACATCGGTCGGCCGCTGCACGCCGGCTTCCAGGTATTTCTTCCCTTCGGTCAGGTACAGGTTCGCGATGAACTCGGTGCCGAGATCCTTCACCTGGTGATTCGACTGGGCGCGCGCCAGCGCGCCGTCGATCGCCGTCCACAGCGGAATCTTGCCGAGCAGGCCGCCGAGATGGCCGTACATCTCGTCCTTGCGCTGCGTCGTGTCGTAGATCGTCTCCTGTCCCGCATGCGCACCGCCCGGCAGCCATTTCGCATACACGCGCAGCGGCTCGCGGGTCGTCTTCACGAGCATGCGGTCGGGCGTGTCGGACCATTTTCCGCTGATGCGCTCCTGGCGCACCATCGTGAACTGGTAAGACGGATAGCCGTTCGGGCCGTTACGGATATAGAGCGGCACGGCGAGCGGATCGAGCGCCTTGAAGAGCGCCGTGAGCGTCGCGTCGTCGAGTTGCGCGAGCGTGCCGCGCTGGGCTGCCGTGCGCAGCCAGCGCGCCTGTTGCGCGGGCGGCTCGTGCGCGACCTTCGCGAGATCCGCGGGTAGCGCGGCTGCCGGTGCCGCGCTCGCGGCGCTCGCCGTTTCCTGTGCTTGCAGGCCCGCCTGGGCGAGCGACAGCACACACGCGACGGCCGCCGTAGCGGCATGCCGCGCGCGGCGCTTCATTCCTTCGTTCATCCAGCGTCTCCCGGAGCGATGGATCGTTCAGCCTTGCTTCGCGGCGTTGAGTTTGGCGAGTTCCTCGTCGCGCAGCGCGCGGCGCAGGATCTTGCCGACGTTCGTCTGCGGCAGCGCGTCGCGGAACTCGACGAATTTCGGCATCTTGTAGCCGGTCAGGTTCTTGCGGCAGTGCGCGAGCACGTCCTCGGCCGTCAGCGACGGGTCGCGGCGCACGACGAACACCTTGATCCGTTCGCCCTGTACCTCGTCCGGAATGCCGATCGCCGCGGCTTCGCTGATGCCGGGATGCATCACCAGCACTTCCTCGATCTCGTTCGGATACACGTTGAAGCCCGACACGAGGATCATGTCCTTCTTGCGGTCGATGAGGCGGATGAAGCCGCGCTCGTCCATCACGCCGATGTCGCCGGTGGCGAGCCAGCCGTCGGCGTCGATCACCTTGGCCGTCTCGTCGGGGCGCTGCCAGTAGCCGCGCATCACCTGCGGCCCGTGTACGCACAGCTCGCCCGGCTCGCCGATCGCGGCCCAGGTGCCGTCCTCGCGGCGAAATCGCACGATCGTCGACGGCGCGGGCAGCCCGATCGAACCGCTGAACGCGGCCATGTCGTTCAGGTCCACGGGATTCATCGTGACGATCGGCGAACACTCGGTGAGGCCGTAGCCTTCGACCACCGGCCGGCCCGTCACCTGCTGAAAGCGCTCGGCGACCGCGCGCTGCATCGCCATCCCGCCCGCCATCGCGAGCTTGAGCTTCGAGAAGTCGCGCTTGCGGAATTCCTCGTTGTCGAGGAACGCGTTGTACAGCGTGTTGATGCCGGTGATCCCCGTGAACGTCTCGTGGCGGATGATCTTCATCACCATCGTCATGTCGCGCGGGTTCGCGATCAGGATGTTGCGCCCGCCGAGCCCCATGAAGATGAACGCGTTCACCGTCAGCGAATAGATGTGATAGAGCGGCAGCGGCGTGAGCACGGTTTCGACGTCGCCCGACACCTGGTCGGCGATCCAGGCCTTCGCCTGCAGCAGATTCGCGATCAGGTTGCCGTGCGTGAGCATCGCGCCTTTCGCGACGCCGGTCGTGCCGCCCGTGTACTGCAGGAACGCGAGATCGTCGCGCGTGATCTGCACCAGTTGCGGCTTGCCGCGCGCGCCGAGCGCGAGGGCCGAGCGCAGCCGGATCGCCTGCGGCAGGTGATAGGCCGGCACGAGCTTCTTCACGTGCTTCAGCACGAAATTGATCAGGCGTCCTTTCGCGTTGAAACCGTCGGCGAGCAGGTCGCCGAGCGCGGTGACGACGATATTCTTCACCTGCGTTTCCGGCAGCGCGTCCTGCAGCGTGCGCGCGAAGTTCTCGAACACGACGATCGTCTGCGCGCCGCTGTCCTTCAACTGGTGCGCGAGTTCGCGCGCGGTGTAGAGCGGATTCACGTTGACGACGATCGCGCCGGCCTTCAGCGTGCCGAACAGCGCGACCGGATACTGGAACGTGTTCGGCAGCATGATCGCGACGCGGTCGCCGGGCTTCACGCCGAGGCTTTGCAGATACGACGCGAATGCGTCGACCTTCTGCGCGAGCGTGCGGTAGGTCATCGACGCGCCGGCGCTCACGTAGGCGACGCGGTCGGCGAAGCGGGTCGTGCATTCGTCGAAGAACTGCACGAGCGACGCATATTGCGTGACGTCGATCTCGTGCGGAACGCCGGGCGGGTACGACGCGTACCAGACGGCGTCGGTGTTCGGCGGAATCTGGGCCGAGGTGGGTGCTGCGGAAGATGACATGACGTGTCTCCGGTCTTGGCTCTCGGCGAGGGCCCGCGCGCCAGGCGCCTGCCCATGCCCCGTGCTTCGCGGCCGGCCGGCGCGGGCGTCTCGACGCCGCGCCTGACCGCGCGTATCAATCAAATCGTGAACAGGAAGCCGCGCGTGGCCTCGCGCGTTCAGTTCGTGGAATGCAGCGTCGCCGTCTCGGCGGTGGTCGCGCCCGACTGCGGCAGCCCGAACGCTTCGCTGGCGCCCGCGTCGTCGAGCACGGCCGCGAAGATCGACAGTTGCGCGCTGTCGGGCATCGGCGCCTTCAGCGCGGCGACGATCAGCGACGACAGCCGCGCGATCATCTGCACGTCGTTCATCGTGCGACCTTGCGAGAATTCGTCGATCAGGCTTTCCGTTTCGGCGCCCGCGAGCGCGCCGGACAGCGCGCCGATCGCGAAGTGCAGCCGCCAGCCGAGCTCGGTGCGCGGCAGGTGCGGCAGCGCGCGCTGGAAGGCGTCGAAGAAGCGGCCCGCGACGCTCGCGTAGTGCGCGGTCAGGAAGTTGCGCACGAACGGCGAAGGATCGGTGTATGCGCGGCCGATCAGCCGCAGGAACCCGGGCCCGCCGCGTTCGGGATTGCGCGATGCCTTCAGCGCCGGAATGAACATCGCGCCGAGCACGTGCTCGCAGGTGATGTGCGTGCCGAGCTGCGCATCGAAGCGATCGAGGATGCCGAGGCGTTCCTGGTTCAGCTGGTCGAGCCGGCGCGACAGCATCGCGTGGATCAGCGCTTCCTTGCTGCCGAAGTGGTAGTTGACCGCGGCGAGATTGACCGCCGCGCGCGAGGTGATCTGCCGCATCGACATCGCTTCGAAGCCATGTTCGATGAACAGATCCTCGGCCGCATCGAGAATGCGCGCCTTCGTCCCGCCGGCCTGCCGCGGGCCGGATGACCGCGCCCCGGACGGCCGTCCCGCAGATGGCCGCCCTTCCTGACTTACTGCCATGTTCCGCCTCCCATGCCGGTTTCCCGGCCGCGAACAGGTGATTTGATTATTCGATTCAAACAGTCGTTTTTATTAAGATAAAAAAACGCGGGTGGAGCGGGCAAGCACGGAATCTGGACCAATTCCTCTAGTTCGATGTGCAGGTGCGGAAAGCGCGGCACCCGCTCCCGGCGGGGCGGGGCGCGCGCGATGGTGCAGTGCCGCAACGCGCGGGTTCACCCGACGGCGCTACGCGTATTGACCGATTGCGTCATGTCGATGCCGCGCCGCTCGCGGCTGAACTGGATCAGCACGGCGATCGCGACGGCGACGATGCCGGCCACGAGCGCGAGCGCGAAGCCGTAATTGTCGTGGTTCGACACGGCGAACGACGCCTGCATCGTCGCGTTGCCCGACGCGAGCAGGTTGCCGAGCTGGTAGACGACGCCGGGGAAGGTTGCGCGGATCTCGTCGGGCGAGATCTCGTTCAGGTGGACCGGTATCACGCCCCACGCGCCCTGTACCGAGATCTGCATCAGGAACGCGCCGGCGGCGAGCGCGATCGGGCCGCTCGAGAACGCCCACAGCGGCAGCACGGGCAGCGCGATCAGCGCGGCGATGAAGATCGCGCGGCGCCGGCCGATGCGCTCCGAGATCGAGCCGAACGACAGGCCGCCGACGATCGCGCCGATGTTCAGCACGATCGTGATCCACGACACGGTATGCGGATCGAAGTGATGCTGTTCGCGCAGGAAGGTCGGATAGAGATCCTGCGTGCCGTGCGAGAAGAAGTTGAACGCGGTCATCAGCACGATCGCGTAGATCGTGAGTTTCCAGTTCTGCTTCAGCGTGGCGCCGAGACTCGGGCGCGGGCGCTTTTCCATCTGTTTCCATGCCGGCGATTCGGGCACGTGCGCACGTACGTACAGCACGAGCAGCGCGGGCAGCACGCCGACCATGAACATCCCGCGCCAGCCGATGTACTGGTAGAACAGGCCGAACACGACGGACGCGAGCAGATAGCCGCTCGGATAGCCGGCCTGCAGCAGCCCGGACACGAAGCCGCGCGCGTGGGTCGGCACGGTTTCCATCGTCAGCGCGGAGCCGACGCCCCATTCGCCGCCCATCGCGATGCCGAACAGCGCGCGCAGCACGAGCAGCGCGGTCAGGCTCGGCGCGAAACCCGACGCGAGTTCGAGCAGCGAATAGCACGCGATGTTGACCATCAGCGTCGGGCGGCGGCCGAAGCGGTCGGCGAGCCGGCCGAAGATCAGCGCGCCGAGCGGGCGCATCGCGAGCGTCAGCGTGAGCGCGAACGCGACGGCGGGGATCGTCGACGCGAATTCCGCGGCGATGTCCTTCAACACGAAAACCATCAGGAAAAAATCGAACGCATCGAGCGTCCAGCCCAGGTAGGCGGCGATCGTGACGTTGCGTTGCTCGCGGGTCCAGCTCATGTCCGGGGTCTCCTCGTTGGCTTGCGCGCTCGCGATAGGCATGCGGATGCCGGCCCGGCTCGCGCGCGGCGCGGGGCACTGATCGAGTGTAGGCTTCCGCGCTGCGCGATGTGGGGCGCGATAACCGCGAATCGGGAATAATCCCTACGAAATGCACTGTTTCGGAAACGGCAACGGAACCGCGCGAGGCTCGCGACAGGACTCTGTATCATTCCGGAAGGCTTTTTGTATCCGTTCTGTAATGCGCTCGATGCGCAACGCCACCGAATCAGGAGTCCGGATGAATAACCGTTCCGCCGACACATTGCCCGTGCTCGACACCGCGAGGCTGTGGCTGCGTCCGCGCGTGCTGGCCGATCTCGACGCATGCATCGAGATGGATCGCGATCCCGAGGTCACGCGCCACATCGCGGGCCCGTGGCATGACCCCGTCGAGCATCGCCGCTTCGTCACGCACCGGATCACGCGCGACTATCCACCGGGCCTCGGCTACTGGTCGATCTTCGAGAAGGCCGCGCCCGACGTGTTCATCGGCTGGATCCTGCTGATTCCCGACTATAAGGACGGGTCGCGCGACGTCGAGATCGGCTGGCGGCTCGTGCGTGCGACGTGGGGGCGCGGCATCGCGAGCGAAGCCGCGACGGCCGTCGTGCGGCATGCGTTCGACACCGTGCGCCTGCCGCGCGTGATCGCCGATATCGCGGAGGCCAACAGCGGCTCGCTGAACGTGGCGCGCAAGCTCGGCATGCAGCGCGTAAGCGTCGTGCACGACGGCATTCCTTACATTCGTCATCGTCTCGAACGCGACGATTTGCGCGCGTAGCGCGGCGTCGTGCATGCGGCGGATGTCAGAGATCGTCAACCGGACGCGTATCGCGGTCATGACGGATTAACGGCTCGCGCGATCAGGCGTATCGTTGCCGGAATTTCGCAACATGGGGTACGACCATGGCACTCGGCAACGACGTTCATCTCATTCCCGTCAGGCTCGACGCGCTGCGTCCGACCCAGATGACGGTCGGCTATCGCGAAGTCAAGGCGAAGCGCAAGCACTGGAAGGCGCTGGACAAGCGCGCCCGCAAGGCCGCGATCGATTCGCACTGGTTCCCGGCCGTCCTCGGCCCGGACGGACTGCACTACATCACCGATCACCACCATCTCGGCCTCGCGCTGATCGAGGAGGGCGAGGCGCGCGTGAACGCGATGCTGCTGAAGGATCTGTCGTGGCTCGACGACACGATCTTCTGGCGGATGATGGAACACAACCAGTGGGTGCATCCGTTCGGCCCGGACGGCTCGCGGCGCGACTACGCGAACTTGCCGAAGGCGCTGACGGGGCTCGAGGACGATCCGTACCGCAGCCTCGCCGGCGAGCTGCGCACGGCGGGCGGCTATGCGAAGGACGCGACGCCGTTCAGCGAATTCCTGTGGGCCGACTATCTGCGCCAGCACGTGTCGCTCGACCAGGTCCGCAAGAACTTCTTGAAGGCGCTCGATATCGCGCTACACCGCGCGCACGACCAGGATGCGCGCTATCTGCCCGGCTGGTCGGGCGTGATTGCCGTCAAACCCTGAGCGGCGCACGCTGCCGTCCGCCTCATGACCACCGCCCCGATCCGCCCCGACGCCGGCCCGCAGCATCCCGACCATTTCGCGCCGCTCGATGCGCCTTCGCCGCCGCCCAAGCGGCGCGTCGGCCTCGATGCGCTGGCCGGCCTGTCGATTGCCGGCCTGCTGATTCCCGAGGCGGTCGCGTATGCGGGGCTCGCCAACCTGCCGCCGCAGGCCGGCCTGATCGCGCTGCTGTCGGGGCTCGTCGTCTATGCGCTGACGGGCAGCAGCCGCTTCGCGATCGTGTCGTCGACGTCATCGTCGGCCGCGGTGCTCGCCGCGACCGTGCTCGCCGAATCGGGGATGGCGCTGGCCGCGCAGCTCGCGCTCGCGGCGGCGCTCGTCGCGATGACGGGCGTGCTGTTCATCCTGGCCGGCGTCGCGCGGCTCGGCGGCATGTCGGATTTCGTCGCGCGGCCCGTGCTGCGCGGCTTCACGTTCGGCCTCGCGCTGACGATCGTCATCAAGCAGCTCCCGAAGATTCTCGCGATTTCCGTGCAGCACGGCGATGCGCCGCACGTCGCGCTCGACCTGCTCGCCGGCGCGCCGCACGCGAATCTCGCGAGCGTGGTGCTCG
The DNA here is from genome assembly GCF_902830285.1 of Burkholderia sp. BCC0419. Classification (NCBI taxonomy): domain Bacteria; kingdom Pseudomonadati; phylum Pseudomonadota; class Betaproteobacteria; order Burkholderiales; family Burkholderiaceae; genus Burkholderia; species Burkholderia sp. BCC0419. The sequence goes on along the minus strand of NZ_CADESR010000001.1, from coordinate 1,908,114 downwards.
GCGCGACCGCGCTCGCGCTGCTGTTCGTGCTCGGTCGCGGCTCGCGCGTGCCCGCGACACTCGTCGTGATCGTGCTGTCGATCGCGGCGGGCTACGCGATCGACTGGCAGCGGTACGGAATCGCGGTCGTCGGCCATATCGATTTCCGGCACCTCGAATTCGGCTTGCCGCATCTCGACCGCAACGCATGGATGCAGACGGTCGAGCTCGCATTCGCGCTGATGCTGATCCTGTATGCGGAGTCGTACGGATCGATCCGCAACTTCGCGCTGAAGCACGGCGATACCGTGTCGCCGAACCGCGACCTCGTCGCGCTCGGCTGCGCGAACCTCGTGTCTGGCCTGCTGCACGGGATGCCGGTCGGCGCCGGCTATTCGGCGACGTCGGCGAACGAGGCGGCCGGTGCGCGGTCGCGCTTTGCGGGCCTGTGGGCGGCCGGCGTGGTCGCGCTGATCGTCTGGCTGCTGCTGCCGCAGCTCGCGCGCACGCCCGAGCCCGTGCTCGCGGCGATCGTGATCTTCGCGGTCAGCCATTCGCTGCATCCGTCCGTGTTCCGGCCGTACTGGGCCTGGCATCGCGACCGGCTCGTCGTGATCGCGGCGCTGCTCGCGGTGCTCGTGCTCGGCGTGCTGCACGGGCTGCTCGCGGCCATCGGCGTGAGCCTGCTGCTGACGCTGCGCAAGCTGTCCGAGCCGAACGTCAGCGTGCTCGGCCGGCTGCGCGACAGCCACGATTTCGTCGACGTCGCGAGCCATGCCGACGCGAAGCCGGTGCCGGGCGTGCTGATCGTGCGGCCCGAGGCGCAGCTGTTCTTCGCGAATGCTGACCGGATGCTCAATCGCGTGCGGGCGCTGATGAAGGCCGCGCCGGACACGCATACCGTGATGTTGAGTCTCGAGGAAACGCCGGATGTCGACGGCACGACGATCGAATCGTTGCGCACGTTCGCGGCCGAATGCGCGGCGCGCGGGCTGCGGCTCGCGCTCGTCCGGCTCAAGATGCACGCGCTGCATGCGCTGCGCCGCGCGGCGGACGATACGCTGCACGACGGCGCGATGTCGGAGCTGAGCGTCGACGAAAGCTTGCAACTGCTGCAGGCCGGCAGGCCGCCGGACGGTAGCGACGGCACCAGCGCCGCGTGACGGCGCGGCGCCTCGGCGCCGTCTATTGCGAAAGCGCGGCGCTAGCTGCGGTGCGCTCGATCATGTCGGCCACTTCCGCGGCCGTCGGCGCATAGGCGCCCGCATGTGCACAGGCGACGGCCGCGCACGCGGCCGCGTAGCACAGATGCTCGGCGGCCGGCGCATCGGGCCGTGCAAGCTGGCTCGCGAGCCAGCCGCCGATGCTCGCATCGCCGCAGCCGACCGTGTCGGCAACTTCGGTCGGGAACGCGGGCTGGAACAGCACGGTATCGCGATGCAGCAGCTGCATGCCGGCCGCGCCGCGCGTGACGAGCATCGTCGCGTCGGGCGCCCACGCACGCAGTTGCGCGAGCGCGGCCGCTTCGTCGAGTTCCGGAAACAGCCCGCGCAGATCCTCGTCGGATACCTTGATCCAGTCGGCGAGCGCGGCCAGCCGGCGCAGCGTGTCGCGATACGACGGCGCAGCCATCGGCGCACGGAAGTTCGGGTCGAACGAGATTCGCTTGCCGGCCGCGCGCGCGGCCTGCGCGAGTTCGATCAGGCGCGACGCGAGCGGCTCGCGCACGACACCGAGCGAGCCGACGTGCACGATGTCGGCCGCGTCGAAGGCGCCGGCGGGCAAGTCGGCCGGATCGAACGCGAGATCGGCGCTGTTTTCGCCGATGAAGAAATAGTGGGGCGGCTGCTTCGATACGACCATCGCGAGCAGCGGTGCGCGGTCGACCTGCCGGATGAAACGCATGTCGAGCCCCGCGTCGGCGCTCTTGCGCATCAGCTCGTCGCCGAAGGTGTCGCGGCTGACCGTGCCGGCGAAGGCCGTCGGCGCGCCGAGTCGCGCGCCGACGCGCGCGACGTTCCAGCACGAGCCGCCGGCGATGCTGTGCCAGTGCTGGGCGTCGTCGCGGATGAAATCGGTCAGCGCTTCGCCGAAAACGATCAGGCGGGGAAACGTCGTCGTCATGTGGAAACCTTGTGCCGCGGCATCGCGCGCGGCCGTACAGCGGTTGATCTGAATCTGAACGGTCGGGCGATGCGGGCCGTCGCGTGCGGCGACGCGGCCCGGCACCGCCCGGCCTCGCGGGCGATCGCCGCGATCAGCGCGGGGCGCTCCAGCCCTTGTAGGTCTTCACGTTGTCGCGCGTGATGAGCGTCGGCTCGATCAGGATCATCGGATTGGCCGGCTTCTGGCCGTTCATGATCCCGTAGCCGACGTTGACGGCCTGCTGCGCCATCGCCCACGGATCCTGGCTCGACGACGCCTGCACGAGCGTGTTGGACTTCAGCGCCACCTCGATGTCGGGCGCGCCGTCGACCGACGTGATCACGACGTTCGGGCGGTTCAGCTGTTTCGCCGCGAGATCGCTGCCGATCGCCTGCGGGTCGTTGATCGTGAACACGCCGTCGAGCTTCGGAAAGCGCGTCAGGTAGCCCTGCATCGCGTTCATCCCGCCTTCGCGCGAGCCCTTGCCGTCCTGGTCGCTCGACAGCAGCTTGATGCCGGCGTTTTTCGCGAGCACGGCCTTGCAGCCGTTCACGCGATCGATCACGGCCGACACCTGCGGGCCGTTCTCGATGATCACGTTGCCCTTGCCGTTCAGCTTCTTCGCGAGGTAGTCGCACGCGAGTTCGCCGGCCTTCACGTTGTTGGTCTGCACGGTCGCGTTCGCGCCGGCCGCCGCGACGTCCACCGCGACGACCGTGATGCCGGCCGCCTGCGCCTTCTTCACCGCCGGCTCGATCGCCTTCGGGTCGGTTGCGTTGAGCAGGATCATGTCGACGTGCGCGGAGATGAAGTTGTCGATCTGCGTGAACTGCTTGTTCAGGTCGTAGTCGGCCGATACGGCCGTGACCTTCGCATTCGGGTTGAGCTGCTTCGCACGCGCTTCGGCGCCTTTCACGATCGTGACGAAGTACGGATTGCCGAGCGACCCGACCGTGACGCCGATCGATTTCAGCGGCTTGTCGGCTGCATGGGCGGCGGCGGCGCCGAAGGCGAGTACGCAGGCGGCGGCAGTCAGGGCGGCGGTGTGCTTGAACATGTCGTTGTGTCTCCGTGAGGTCTGTTGGCGAACGGGCGCAGGAGGACCTGCCTGCGCCCCGATGGTGGAACGGTAAGGAATGCGTGGTGAGGGAAGGTGTCAGGTCCGGGCCGAATCGCGCTGGCGATAGCGGTCGAGCGCGACCGCGCCGATGATCACGAGCCCCTTGATGATGTACTGCCAGATGTCGGACACGCCGAGCAGCACGAGGCCGTTGGTCAGCACCGCGATGATCAGCGCGCCGATCAGCGTGCCGACGATCGACCCGACGCCGCCGACGAAGCTCGTGCCGCCGAGGATCACCGCGGCGATCGCGTCGAGCTCGTACGACTGGCCGAGCTGCAGGCCGTTGGCCGCATACAGGCGCGCGGCCGACATCACCGCGCCGAGGCCGGCGAGCAGGCCCGACGCCGCATACACGAACATCTGGATCGCCCGCACGTTGATGCCGGACAGGCGCGCGGCTTCCGGGTTGCCGCCGACCGAATAGATCCGCATCCCGAGCACCGTGCGGCGCAGGATGAACCACGAGATCGCGATCACTGCGCATGCGATCACGACGAGCCACGGCACGCCGAGGATCGAGCCGTTGCCGATGAACGCGAACGGCAGTTGCGGATTGAACACGGTCGTGTCGTTGCCGATCAGGCGTGCGACGCCGCGCACGGCCGTCATCGCGCCGAGCGTGACGATGAACGGCGGCAGGCGCAGGAACGAGATCAGCCCGCCGTTGATCGCGCCGAACACGAGGCCGACCGCGAGCGCGAACGGCACGCCGAGCCAGCCCCAGCCGGGAATGGTCGATGCGATGAGCGCCGCGACGGCCGCGGCGGCGAGCACCGAGCCGACCGACAGGTCGATGCCGCCCGTCAGGATCACGAAGGTCATGCCGGCGGCGAGCACGATGTTGATCGACGCCTGCTGCGTGACGATCGACAGGTTCTGCAGCGTGAAGAAGCCGTCGGTCAGGAAGCCGAAGCCGGCGCACAGGACCAGCAGCACCGGCAGCATGCCGGCCGTGCGGATCAGCGATTGCATGCGGGCGCGATGATCGGCGCCGCGCATCAGGGGCGTGCGGTTGGCGACCGGGTGGGCGGTCGCGGAAGCGAGGTTCCGCTGCTTGGTCGGGTTGATCATTTCGGTAGCCTGAATGTGAGAGTGAAATGAAAAGAGGCGGCGCTTAGTGCGCGTCGGCCAGTTCGGCCTGCGAGCCGGTGGCGAGCGCGATGATCGCTTCCTGCGTGATCGGCGTATGCGTGTGGCCGCCGAGTTCGCCCGCGATCTCGCCTTCGCGCATCACGAGCACGCGGTCGGCGACGCCGATGATTTCCGGCAGTTCGCTCGAGATCACGATCACGCCCACGCCGGCACGGGCCAGCTCGTTGATGATCCGGTAGATCTCGGATTTCGCGCCGATGTCGACGCCGCGCGTCGGTTCGTCGAGGATCAGCACGCGCGGCTTCGTCTCGAGCAGGCGCGACAGCAGCACTTTCTGCTGGTTGCCGCCCGACAGCGCGCCGACGTTGACGTTCGCGTGCGGTACGCGGATCGACAGCGATGCGATCGCGTCGCGTGCGCGTGCGGCGCCGCGGGCGAGATCGAGCGCGCCGAGCCGGGCATCGCGGTTGCACACCGAGATGTTGATGTTGTCGCGCACGCTCATGTCGAGGAACAGGCCCTGGCGCTTGCGGTCCTCGGTCAGGTAGACGAGGCCCGCGTCGATCGCGTCGCGCGGCGAGTGCGCGCTGAACGTGCGCTCGCCCAGCTTCACGTCGCCGCGCACGCGCGGCTCGGCGCCGAAGATCAGCCGCGCGAGCTCGGTGCGGCCCGCGCCGACGAGGCCCGCGATGCCGAGCACCTCGCCCGCATGCAGGTCGAGGCTGCAGCCGCGTACGCGCGCGCCGTCGGCGATGTCGCGGACCGACAGCAGCAAGTGGCCGGGGTCGTACGGCGCGTGTTCCTTCTTGTAGAAGCCGGAGATGTCGCGGCCGACCATCATCGCGACGAGCCGCTCGGCCGACAGCGCCTCGCGTTCGAGCGTGCCGACGTACGCGCCGTCGCGCAGTACCGACACGCGGTCGGACAACTCGTAGATCTCCGCCATCCGATGGCTGATGTAGATGATCGCGAGACCTTCCTCGCGCAACTGGCGGATCAGGCGGAACAGGTGTTCGGTTTCGCGCGACGACAGCGGCGTGGTCGGCTCGTCCATCACGAGGATGCGGGCGCGGGTGTGCACGGCGCGGGCGATTTCGACGAGCTGCTGTTCGGCGATCGACAGCGTGTCGACGAGCGTGTCGGGGCCGAACGGGGCGCCCAGGCGCGCGAGCACGTCCTGGCAGTCGCGCGCCATCGCCGCGCGGTCGATGGTGCCCCAGCGCCGGTTGCCGCGGCGCAGTTCGCGGCCGACGTAGATGTTTTCCGCGACGGTCAGGTTCGGCGACAGGCACAGCTCCTGGTAGATCACCGCGACGCCGGCATCGCGCGCGGCGAGCGGGCCGTCGATGTCGATGCGTTCGCCATCGATCAGGATCTCGCCGCCGGCGTCGGCGCGGTATGCGCCCGACAGGATCTTCATCAGCGTCGATTTGCCCGCGCCGTTCTCGCCCATCAGCGAATGGATCTCGCCCGGATAGACGGTCAGGCTGACGTTGTCGAGCGCGCGTACGGCCGGGAACGTCTTGCTAATCCCGCGCATTTCGAGCAACGGACGGGGCGACTCAGATCGCGACATGGTTGACCTCCTGCGAGTCGGTGCGGGCGCCCTTGAGGATGCCGGCCCGCGGGGAGAAGTTGAAAAACATCGGCAGCGTGGCGGCGCCGATCGCGCCGGCGTCGGCGCCGAACGTGCCGCGCACGAGCACGGGCGTGCCGCGTGCCTCGGGCGCGGTGGCCACGAGCGCCGCGCGCAGGCGGGTCGTGACCGCGTCGAGCAGGCCCGCGTCGGTGTCGGCGTCGATCACGACCACCGGCGCGTCGATCACGCACAGCACCGCGCGCAACGCCGGCGCGAGCGCGTCGACGCAATCGTCGATCCATTCGTCGACGGCCGGCAGGCCGCGGGCGATGCACGCTTCGAGATCGGCGCGGCTCTCGACCGTCTCGCCGTGATGGCGCAGGTGGCGCACGAGCGCATGCAGCGATGCGCGCGCGAGCAGGATGTCCCACTGGCCGCGCGGCGGCGGCGCGGACGCCAGCCGGCCCGGCGGCACCGGAATCACCGCGATGTCGCCCGCGTTGCCGGTCACGCCGCGCAGGCAGTCGCCGTCGATCGCGATCCCGCCGCCGATCGCCGGCCCGATGAACAGGTAGACGAAGTCGTCGCATTGCCGGCCGTACCCGTAGAACAGTTCGGCGATTGCGGCCGCGTTGCCGTCGTTTTCGCCGAATACGGGCAGCGACAGCGTGCGACCGAGGTCGGCCGCGAAATCGACGTCTTCCCACGCGCGGAACGTGTCGGGCGCGAGGCCGAGCTCGCGCATCCACGCGCCGAGGTTGTACGGCTGCGCGACGCCGATGCCGGTCAGGCGGGCGCGTTCATGGTCGGGGAGCAGGGCCTGCATCGCGTCGATGTCGTGACGCACGATCTCGAGCACGTCGGCGGGCGGGGGCAGCAGCGTGTCGTGCGAGCGGCGGCCGAGCACGTCGCCCGCGAAGTTGACGAGCGCCGTCTCGATGCGCATCCGGTCGAGATGGACGCCGATGCCGAACGCGCCGCGCGGATCGAGGCGGATCAGCGACGCGGGCTGGCCGCGCTGGCCTTCGGTGCGGCCCGCGAATTCGATCAGCTTCGCGTCGGCGAGTGACGCGATGATGCTGCCGACCGCCGTACCCGTCATGCTCGCGAGACGGGCGAGATCGGCCTTCGACGCGCTGCCCGCGCGGCGCAGCGTTTTCAGCAGCAGGCGCTCGTTGTAACGGCGCACGTTGGCCGAGTTGCTTCCCTGGCCGAAGTGCGGGCTTCTCATGGCGTCTCCTTCCATGGTGCGTCAGGTGTCGACGCATTAAATAAATCACGTTGATTTATTTAACCGCGTGAGCGACGGCCTGTCAGCCTAGGGAAATCCCGGTTGTATCCGGAAATGAGGGCCGGGCGCGGGCGCCCGCGGCCCGCTGCGAGGCCGGGAATTTCGAATTCGTCTGATGGATTTGCTGCCGGTCGTAGGTCACGATTACCGGCCGGACTGCACGCGACAGGGCAGCCGGAAGAGGGCGATGTCTGCGGGGCGCCGCGTGATGCGGGGCCGGCAGCGTCGATCGTTCATTGGGCGCAATACGGCAGAGGCCGTTCAGCGTCCGCACTCGGGAGAAACGCCATGCATCGTCCGACGCGGCCTTCGGTATCGCTGCTCGATCCTTATACCGGCAGCGAACCGCTGCCGCTTTACACGACGACGGTGACCGTCACCGGCGGCGAAGCGGCCCACGGACGATCGTCCGGACGCGCGCGTTCGACAACCGGCGAACTGGATGTGTCGTTGCGCCTGCCGGTTGAACTGGGTGGCGCGGGTGGCGGTACGAATCCGGAGCAGTTGTTCGCGGCTGGCTTCGCGGCGTGCTTTCATGGCGCGTTGACGCTGGTGGCGATGAAGCGTCGAATTCGCCTGCCGTCCGATCTCGCGATCGCGGCCAGCGCAACGTTTCAGCGCGATCCGGCGGATGGCCTGTTTGCAATCGCGCTCGATATCGAGGTCGGCATGCCGGGCGTCGACGCGGAAGCTGCGCGGGAGCTGGTCGCGGAGACGGAGGCGATTTGTCCGTACGCGAAGATGGCGAGGGACGGGATTCAGCATGTCGTGCGCGTCACCGGGACGGTGTAATCACGATGTCGCCGCGGGATCGACGCCTGCGGCGACGGAAATGAAAAAAGGCCGGCTAGAAGCCGACCTTTTTAAAAACAGATGGTGCCCAGGAGAGGACTCGGTCACACATGCGCGACCCCGGCTGCGCTTGCAAGCGCAGCCTTTCGAGTCCTCGCGCAAAGCGCGCAGGCGCTTTGCTTCCTGGGCTTGAAATGAAAAAAGGCCGGCTAGAAGCCGACCTTTTCAAAAACAGATGGTGCCCAGGAGAGGACTCGAACCTCCACGATGTTGCCACCGCTAGGACCTGAACCTAGTGCGTCTACCAATTCCGCCACCTGGGCACGTTTCGCTTGCTGCGATGCGAAGACCGCTATTTTAGCGTGCTGGCGGAGTCTGTCAACACAATTTCATCCGAAGCAGCAAAAATATTGCGCGCCTTAGGCGGCGAGATCGTCACGCGCCGACCGGCTCCGCGCGCTTCGCCGTGAAATTCCAGCGCTGGGCCTGGCTCGTATCGACGCGGGCGGGCAGCAGTCCGGCCGCCAGGAACGTATCGGCGATCTTCTGCTGTTCGCCGAAGTTTTGCGTGGCCACCGCGCGGACGAGGTAGCTGCGTCGCGTATTCGCCCGCGCGATCGTCGCGGCATCGAGCCCCCAGATCGGCGCGAGCGTGTTCGCGGCGTCCTGCGGATGGTCGCGCAGCCACGCGCCGGCCAGCGACAGTTGGTCGAACAGAATCTGGACGACGTCGGGGCGCGCGGCGGCAAAGGTGCTCGATGCGAGGTAATAGCGCTGGTACGACGCGAGTCCGTTGCCGTCGGCCAGGATCCGGACGTCGGGATTCCGGTCGACTGACGCGACATAGGGATCCCACGTGATCCATGCGTCCACGCTGCCGCGCTCGAATGCGGCGCGGCCGTCCGCGGGCGTCAGGTAATGGATCGCCACATCGGCGGGCGCGAGCTTCGCGCGTGCGAGCGCGGCAAGCAGCAGGTAGTGGCTGCCGGCCGCCTTCGTGACCGCGATACGCCGGCCCTTGAGATCGGCGAGCGTGCGCAGCGTGCTGTCCTGCTTGACGACGATCGCCTGCGCCTTCGGCGAAGGCGCCTCCTGCGCGACGTACACGAAACGCGCATGCGCGGCCTGCGCGAAGACCGGGACCGTATCGGCCACGTCGGCACTGAAGTCGATGGCGCCGACGTTGAGCGCTTCGGTCAGCGGCAATCCGCTAGCGAATTCATGCCATGACGCACGCAGGCCGAGCGGCGTCAGCGCCTGCTCGAGCGTGCCACGCGTCTTGAGCAGCGTGATCAGCGTCGACGACTTCTGGTAACCGATGCGCAGCGTGGCCGGCGCGTTCTCGGCATGCGCGCGGACACCGGCGGCAGCGAGGCCCGCGGCCAGCATCGCGCGCGCGAATGCGCGGCGGTTCATCGACGTCATGAAGGGTGCTCCTCGTTGGATGCGTTGAAAGCGAGGCGGCTAACGTAACAACGGGGAGGGCGATTGATAACCGATAAATTCTGCTATCGATCGGAGCGGCCGACATAAGGGCCGAAGACAGGCACTCGCGATGCCAGTGCCGAAATGAAAAAAGGCCGACTAGAAGCCGACCTTTCTAAAGCAGATGGTGCCTAGGAGAGGACTCGGTCACACATGCGCGACCCCGGCTGCGCTTGCAAGCGCAGCCTTTCGAGTCCTCACGCAAAGCGCGCAGGCGCTTTGCTTCCCGGGCCGGAAATGAAAAAAGGCCGGCTAGAAGCCGACCTTTTCAAAAACAGATGGTGCCCAGGAGAGGACTCGAACCTCCACGATGTTGCCACCGCTAGGACCTGAACCTAGTGCGTCTACCAATTCCGCCACCTGGGCACGTTTCGCTTGCTGCGATGCGAAAGACCGCAATTATAGCCGGTCCCAAGTGGCTGTCAACACAATTCCATGGGAGCCCGCAAAAAATATGCGTTCGCGCTCGATCGCCCGCTCGTGCCTCGACGGATCGGAAACGCCCCCGTTGCACGGCGAAGTTCCGTCGCAGCGGTCCCGTATCGACGCGAGCCGGCCCCGCGGCCCGTAGCCCGGTTGCGGACAACGGCGGCAGGTCTGCCATCCATCCTTGTCATCGGCCACACGCTCAATTTCGAGGGATAAGACGAGTACTAAAGTTGGGATAAATTCAATGGGACAAGAGATAATTGAATCTGGCGCTTGAAAAAAATCAAATCGATTCGAGCAACATGTCGGTCTGGTAACCGACAGCCGAATGCGGCGCGGTTGTGTGTTGAGGAACCCGGGCCCGCCTGCACGGTAGCAGCGTGGCGGGATCGCCTGTGCGACGAAGAATGCGGCCGGTCCGCCGCAGACAATTCAGGAAATGCGCACCCATCGAACTCGGGCAAATAAAACAATAACGAGGAATGCCATCCCATGCCTGACTGGCTCAATCGAGTCTGGACAATCGCGACATCCGTGCGGCCCGCCGTCTGGCCGCTGTCGGCCGGCGTTGCATTGCTGGCGGCGCTCAGCTGTACGCCGGCGGCCGAGACGCTGCTGTCTCCGCTCGACCGTCTGTACTGGAATCTGGTCACGACCGGCGTCGATCACGGCGCGCGCGACGATGTCGTCGTCATCTCGATCGACAAGAAGACGGTCGCCGAACTGGGTGGCGACGCAAGCTATACGCGAGCCGCCCATGCACAAGTGCTCGATCGCCTGGGCAGTGCATCGAGCGTCGTGCTCGACATGACGATGTTCAGCCCGGGGCGCGGCGACGACGCGCTCGCGGCTGCGCTCGCCCGGCACGGGCGGGTCGTGCTGCCCGTCCACGTGTCGCCGGAGGGCACGCGCGCCGACACCGTGCTGCTGCCCGCGCCGCGGTTGCGCGGCGCGGCGGCGGCCGTCGGCCAGCGCAGCGTCGTGCTCGGCAGCGACCATCTGGTGCAGGGTATCGTGCCGTACGTCCGGACTGGCGATTCGGATCACGAACTGTCGCATGTCGCGTTGCAGGCGATCCGTGTCGCGGGTATGTCGCTGCCGGCCGGCGACGTGCGCCTCCACGTGCAGGACCACGTGTCCAGGCTCGGGCATGTCGAAGCGAGTTCGCTCGCGCTGTTCCTGCCGGCGCGCTTCGATCTCGAGCACTATTCGTACGTCGATGTGCTGAAGGGGCGGATCCCTGAGTCGGCGTGGCGCGGCCGCATCGTCTTCATCGGCGACGCGATGGATCTGTCGGGCCTCTACGACCTGTCGACGTCGGCGGGCGGACGGCTGCGCCGCGTCGAGGTGGACGCGCTGGTGACGCAGGCGCTGATCGACGGCCACATCCTGTGGCGCGAGCCGATGGCGATCCAGATCGCCGTCAGCATCGCGGTCGCGACGGGGATGCTGCTGATCTGCCTGCTGGTGCCGGGCTGGCGCATGTACGCATTCGCGATCGGGTGGCTGGCCGCGTTCGTCGCCGCCGAAGTGATGCTGCTCGTGCATGGGTCGTACTGGGCACCGATCGGGCCGTTGCTTGCCGTGTGCGTCTTGATTTTCGCGATGTGTGGCTGGCGGCGCGCCGGCAGTCTGCGGGCGTTCCTGCTGAGCGAATACGGGATGCTGCGCGGGCTGGCCGGCCAGCACGCGTTCGTCGGCTTGCCGCCCGCGGCCGACGCGGGCAGCGCACTGCCGGCGACGGATGAAGTCGAACTCGCGATGCAAAGCATTCGCGAGTGGCGGACGGCGTATGTCGACATGATCGAGACGCTGCCGTATCCGATCTTCGTCGAACAGCGTGGCGAGATGCTGATGTGTAACGCACGCGGCCGCGCGATGCTGGCGGCGCTCGACGCCGATGGCGACGCGGCGGTACGGCGCGTGCTGACGATCGTGCGCGACGAAGTGCTGACCGCGAAGGCAAGCGGCAAGATCCATTCGGCCGAGCTGGCGCTGAACGGGCGCACGCAGATGGTGATGGTGACGCCGTTCGGCGATGGCGAACGGCACAGTTCGACCGCGAGCATGATCTGCCTCGTCGATATCCACAACATCAAGGCCGCGGTCGAAAGCGACCGGCGCACGCTGCGGCACATGGCGCACGATCTGCGCAACCCGCTGTCGACGGTGCTGTCGCTGCTCGAGGAGCGCAACCAGGCCGACGGCGCGAGCGACGAGGATTTCCTGGCCGACCTGCACAAGCTCGTCGACTACAGCCTGCGCGTCGCGCAGGATTTCACGCAGTTGTCGCGCGCGGAGCACCTCGATACGCACGCGTACGTGCCGATGTCGGCGAACGATCTTGCGACGGAAGCGGTCGATCATGTCTGGCACAGCGCGAACGGGAAGCGCATCCGCGTCGAGGGCCCGCATTACGATGGCGACGACGTGTTCGTCCTCGGCAATCGCGACATGCTGCTGCGCGCGTTGACCAACCTGCTCGACAACGCGATCAAGTACTCGGCCGAGGAGACGGTGGTCGACGTGTGGATCGACGCCGACGACCGGCAGGTTTCGGTGGCGGTGCAGGACCAGGGGATCGGCATCCCGGCCGACGCGATGCCACGGCTGTTCGAGCCGTTCTTTCAGGTCGCCGGCACGTATCGCGACGCAAGCCGCGGGGTCGGCCTCGGGCTGCCGTTCGTGAAGGCGGTGATCGAGCGCCACGGCGGATCGGTCGAGGTGACGTCGGCGCCGGGGCAGGGCAGCCGCTTTACCGTACGCTTGCCGAGAACCGTTGCGCAAATGCTCGACGACGCGTGACCGGCTGAGCGCCGGAACGGTGGCGCGGGTGCGCTTTGCCGAAGCCGGGCGAGGATTGAAACCGGGGCGATGAAAGGCCGGATCCTGTACTGCACGGGGTCCGGCCTTTTTGCGTTCGGGCGCGGCGTTCGTCATGAAGGCAAAACGGAGGCCCGATAGACCGTCGAATGACGTGGCGTGTGCCTCGCTCGAGCGGCGGGAAACGCGAAAGGGTTGCGTGTGTCTCGCTGTCGTGCCGCGTGCCGCGTGCCGCGTGCCGCGTACTGCGCGACGGCGATGCCGCGGATGCCACCTGGCGATGATGGTCCGCCGGCCCGGTCCTGTCGGCAATCGCGCGGACTACCCGGCGTATTTGCAGGCCGACCCTGCAGGCCGACCCGGTGACGCACGCAAGCACGCGCAGTGGCACGGCAAGAGCCGGAAACCGACATCTGAAACGGCTACGCATCGCCTGCTCCGGAAACGAAAACGCCCCCGCACGAGGCGAGGGCGATTCCGGCATTTGCCGTTGTGCGTCGGTAGACGCGGGTTTCACATCGGCCGGGGCGCCACGATGGCGCGGCCGGCCGAACCTGACACGTCAGTCTTACTCCTTGTGCTCCTCCCATGCCTGGTCCCATGCGGTGCCCTTGCCCGGCTCGTAAGCCCAGGCCGCCATCGAGCACCAGTTGGTGTACGGGAACGGCTTGCAGCGGAACAGCTTGCCGTTGTTGGAGACGATGTCGCCGGCGCTGTACTTCGTCCCTTCCTTGTACTGCGGGTGGTCGCCGCCGCCGTTGTTGCCGCCTTCGCCGCCACCTTCACCGCCGCCGTTGCCGCCGCCGTTACCACCGCCTTCGCCGCCACCGTTACCGCCGCCGTTGCCGCCGTCACCGTGGAGCGTCCACGCGTCGTTCCACGCGAAGCCCTTGCCCGGTTCGTATGCCGCCGGCGCGCCGGAGCACCAGCCGCTGTACGGGAACGGCTTGCACTGGTACAGCTTGCCGAGGTTCGACACGATGTCGCCGGCGTTGTATTGCGTACCGGCCTTGTATGCCGGGTAGTCGCCGCCACCATTGCCGCCGCCTTCGCCACCTGCGCCGCCGCCCATATCCTTCGCCTTCACGAGCACCGTGTGTTTCGCGGTGCTCGACAGCTTGCCGTCGCTGACCGTGACCGAGAACGTGAACGACTGGTCCTTCGCGAGTTCGGGCGCGGTGAAGTTCAACGTCGCGCCGTTCGGCGTTGCGTTGATGCCGGTCGGGACGCTCCACTTGAAGCTCAGCTTGTCGCCGTCCGGGTCGGTCGACTTCGCGGCCGACAGCGTCACGGCCTGGCCGGCTTCAACCGTCGCCGGGCCGCCGAGGTGCGCGACCGGCGGGCGGTTTTCGCCCGGCGATGGCTCGACCGTCGCTTCCGCCTGCGCGGTCACGACGACCTGCGCCGTATCCTTCAACCCGGCCGGGTCGGTGACCGTCACGCGGAACGTGTACTTCGTGTCCTGTTTGACCGACGGAACGTCGACGCTCGCCGTCGCGCTCGTCGTATTGACGAGCTTCAGCGGATCGCCGCCGACCTGTTCCCACTTGAAGCTCAGCTTGTCGCCGTCGGGGTCGCGCGACTTCGACGCATCGAGCGTCACCTTCTGCGGCCCGGTCACCGTCAGGTCGGCCCCCGCGTTCGCGACCGGCGGATGGTTTTCGGCCCCGCCGCCGCCTTCGTCGCCGTGGCCGAGGCCCTTGTGCATCGCGTTCAGGATGTCGCCGTTGTCCGCGTCGATTTCCCACGAGAACATGCCGCCCAGCTGATGCGCGCGCACGTAGTCGCCCTTGGCGAGGACCGAACGCTCGTCGTCGAACGTGAGGAGTTCGCCGGTGCCCTTGTTGAAGACGTACGGCGCTTCGGCCGTCTGGTCGTAGTGATATTCGTAACCGTTGATGCCGGTGTTGTTCGGCCCGATCATCTCCGCCTTGAGCTTCTTGTAGTCGAGGATGCCCGGTTCCCACTGGCCCTTGTGCGGGCCCGTCGCCGTGCCGGTGAACGGATTGCCGTCGGCATAGCCGTGCACGCCGTTCCAGCCGCGCGCATACGCCGCCGCGCCGACCACGAGCTTCTTCGGATCGACGCCCTGCGCGAGCAGCGCCTTGATCGAGTTGTGGGTCGTGTACGCGGTGTCCGGCTTCCAGTTCGGCGCGTACAGCGCGGTTTGATGGCCCAGATCCGTCAGACTGAACGCACCGTAGAAGTCGTACGTCATGTCGAAGATGTAGTCCATGTACTTCGTGGCTTCCTTGTAGTTCACCACGTCGATCTTGTCCTTGCCCGCGCCGATCGCCGACGTCAGCTCGTAGGTCCGGCCGCTTTCCTGCGACAGCTTGTCGAGCATCTGCCGCAGTTCCTTCATCAGCGTCACGTACAGCGGGCCGTCCTTCACCGGATCGCCGAGCGACGGATTCACGCCCTTGCCGCCGGGGAATTCCCAGTCGATGTCGACGCCGTCGAAGAACTTCCATGTGCGCAGCAGTTGTTCGGTCGAATCGACGAACACCTTGCGCTTCGCCGGATCGTGCATCTGGAAGAACGGGTCGGATAGCGTCCAGCCGCCGATCGACGGGAGGATCTTCAGGTTCGGGTTGCGCTTCTTCGCCGCCATCATCTGGCCGAGCACGCCCTTGAGCTTCGAATTCGCGGTCTGGCCCGGCAAGGTCTTGGCCATCTCGCCGTAGGTGTCGTGGATCGCGACGCTGTAGTCGGGCAGGCCCTTGCAGCTTTGCATCAGCGTGTTGAACGAGCCCGGCAGGTCCTTCGCGAGCGACGCGTTCACGTCCGTGCCGCCGCAGATCGGGATGAAGCCGTACAGCATGTGCGTGAGGTTCTCGACCGGCACGTTGTCGACGTTGAACTTGCGGTCGTAGATCGACCAGGTCGCGAAGTAGGTGCCGACCACCGAGCCGGTCGTGTTCGCATACGGCTTGTGGTTCTTGCTCGCGTTGTTCGGCAGGTCGTCCGCCAGTTCGGAAATCGTGTCGAACACGACCACGTCGAGCGGCGCGCTGTCGCTCGCCGCGCCGTTGGCGTCGATCACGCGGACCTGCATCTTCTTCACGCCGGGCGTCTTCACGTTCGCGACCACCTGGCCGCTTTGCGTGCCGCCGGGCGTCATCCTGACCTCCGACGCCGGATCGACGACGCCGTCGACCACCGCGACCGCCTTCACGGCGGTGCCGTTGCTCCAGATGTCGAACGGCAGCGGCACGTCGACCTTCTTGTTCAGCTTGACGATGTCCTTGTACGGCGCGACGCCGGCCTTCTGCATGTCGATCTCGACGAAGCCGTGCGGCTGCGACGTGATTTCGTACTGCTTCAGGCTGGGCTTGCCGGGCGCGGCCAGCGCGGCGTTCGCGAAGCTCAGTGCGCTGGCCGCCGCGAGCGCGGCATAGGCAACGTGCGCACGGCGCAGCGAGCGGCGGCGGATCACGATGTCGGGAGTGCGTTTATGCGATTTCAATTTGATAACCATCCATCCAGGTGTTGAAAAAGAGTGCGGGAAAGCGAGCACATTCTTTTTCCTGGGCGGCATGGCGGCAACGATTCTCAACGCAATCTAAAAGCGGACGGGCAGGGGGAAAGCGGATAACGGGCGGGGGACGACGAATCTTTGAGAGATCGTTCAGGAAGGTACGCCGACGCGCGGCGCCTGACGATACTGCACCCAGCGTTTCGTCAGCAGGACGTGCGTCACGCACATTCCGGCGGATCGCTCGCGATTCTCTTAACGAGGCAATCCCATTCAACGCTCAACCAAACGAAATCAGATGAGAACCCGATCAGCTAAAAAGACCCTCTTTACCCTGTCGCCGCTCGTAGCCTGCGCGTCGATGTTCTTCGCGCAAGCCGCATTTGCCCACGGCTACCTGTCGGAGCCGCCGTCGCGCAACCTGCTGTGCAGCTCGAAGGCGGGCAAGATCGAAAACTTCAACTGCGGTTCGGTCACCTATGAACCGCAAAGCGTCGAAGGCAAGCAGGGCTTCCCGGCCGCCGGCGCGCCGGACGGCGAGATCGCGAGCGGCGGCGTGACGCAGTTCAGCGAACTCAACGAGCAGTCGGTCGATCGCTGGAAGATCACCGACATCAAGCCGGGCGCGCAGAAGTTCAAGTGGACGTTCACCGCGCCGCACGTGACGAAGGAATTCAAGTACTACCTGACGAAGCAGGGCTGGAATCCGAACGCGAAGCTCACGCGCGAGCAGTTCGACCTGACGCCGTTCTGCACGATCGACGGCGGGATGAAGAAAGCCGACGAGATCGGCCCGCACAGCTGCACGATCCCGTCGGACAAGAAGGGCCATCACGTGATGCTGACGACGTGGCACGTCGGCGATACGGCCGGCATGTTCTACAACGTGGCCGACCTGAACATCACCGACGCCGGCGGTCCGACCGATCCGGGCAAGCCGAACTGGTCGAACGTCGGCAGCATCGCGCCGACGATGGACCTGAAGACCGGCGACAAGGTCACGAACCGCGTGTTCAAGTCGGGCGGCGAAGTACCGTCGATGAAGACCACGGTGACGATCGGTTCCGCGCAGCAGGGCGAGCGCAACATGTGGCCGATGCTGCTCGCGAAGGAAATCAACCGCACCCAGGCGGCGAGCCTGATCGCCGGCGTCGAGCGCGACGGCCGCATCGAGCCCGCGCTCGGCAAGAACGACGTGTTCTCGAAAAGTACCAGCGGCATCGTGCGTACCGAGACGACGATCGATCATCAGCCGGAAGGCGGCCTCGACGAAGGCTTCAGCATCTCGAACAACGGCGAGTTCAAGATCCAGAACGGCAAGGCGACCGCGAAGTTCTTCCTGAAGTTCAACCACGCGAAGGACACCAACGTCACGGTGAAGGTTTACGACGCGGCGAACTCGCTGGTCGGCTCGAAGTCGTCGACGATGCGTATGCAGGGCGACGTGAACGTCGACATCGCGAACGCGAAGGCGGGCGACCACACGGCCGTGGCGACGTCGCAGATCGACGGCGGCACGCTGAAGCAGGAAACCACCACGTTCAAGCTGACCGGCGAATCGGGCGGCGGCGAAGGCGCGCAGTGCCAGGCCGCATGGAAGCAGGGCACGGCCTACACGGGCGGTGCGAAAGTGCAGCACAACGGCCGCACGTACGAGGCGCGCTGGTGGACCCAGAACGAGGTCCCGGGCGATCCGGCGTCGACGGGTGCCGACCATACCGGCAAGGTGTGGAAGGACGTGGGTGCCTGCAGCAAGTAACGACCTGAAAAGGCGTTGAGGCGAGCCGCGCGCAGCAATGCGCGCGGCTTTTTTTATTGACGCGCGGCCGCGGATCGACCGATTCAAAACAGCCGTTGATATTTCGTTGATGAAGGTGGTGGCACTTCCCTTCGCCCGGGAAAATGACCTCATCGATCGGCGCTTTCCTTCAATCGAACCAGCCTCTCCGAAAGCGCCTCATTCACCTGCCGTCTGCAACACGACGGCCCCCGGCCGCGACGCCGTGCCGGGATCTCTACAGAGGGCAAACGACGTGAAACAGAACTACCGGAAATGGGCAACGCGCCGCGGCCAGCAGGGTTTTACGCTGCTGGAGCTGCTGGTCGTGCTGCTGATCATCGCGCTCCTGGCCGGCTATGTCGGTCCGAAGCTGTTCTCGCAGGTCGACAAGGCCAAGGTCAAGTCGACTGAAGCGCAGATGAAGACGCTGGGTGACGCGGCCACGCAATTCCGGCTCGACACCGGCCGCTATCCGACGGCCGACGAAGGGCTCGACTCGCTGGTCGCGCAGCCGCAAGGCAGCGACGGCTGGAACGGTCCGTACCTCGCGAAGGCCGTGCCGAAGGACGGCTGGGGCCGCGCATACCAATGGAACGTGCCGGGCCGCGAAGGCGAGGCGGAGATCGTGTCGCTCGGACGGGACGGTCGTGTCGGCGGGAGTGGCCTCGATGCGGACCTCGTCTATGGCATGTAAGGGTCCGCGCCGCTGGATCGCGGGGGTGGCGCTGTTCGCCGCCTGCGTATCCGGCGCCGCGGCCAAGGATTGCTGGACCCGGGCGGGCGATCGGCACGGCATCGATCCGTTGCTGCTGGTCGCGATCGCGAAAGTGGAATCCGCGCTGAATCCGCGCGCGATGAACTGGAACCGGAACGGCACCTACGACATCGGGCTGATGCAGATCAACAGTTCGCATCTGCCGCGTCTCGTCAAGGTTGGCGTGACGCACAAGCGGTTGATCGACGAGCCGTGCACGTCGATCGACACCGGTGCGTCGATTCTCGCCGGATTCATCGACCGGCACGGCTACACGTGGAACGCGGTCGGCGCGTACAACGCCGGCTCGTCGACCAAACGAGAGCCGGCGCGCAAGGCTTATGCGACCAAGGTCTGGCGCGTGTACCACGCGCTGACGAGCGATCGCGATGCAAGCCTCGCGCTGCTCGACGAATGGCGGAGGTAGCGATGGACGCATTTCGGGTACGCGTGCTGGCCGGCGGCAAGGTCACGCAGCAGGCGGTCGAAGCGGCGAGCGAGACGGACGTGCGTGCGCGGTTCGCGGCGCAGGGCGCGGTCGTGCTCGAGGTTCGGCGCGATACCCGCTTCGGGCGCCGCCGGCGCACGCCGAAGTTCGCGCTGGCGCTGTTCCTGCAGGAACTGTCGACGCTGCTCGACGCGGGCCTCGTGCTGATCGAGGCACTCGAGGCACTGCGCGACAAGGCGGATTCGGGCAGGGACGCGAAACACGTGATCGACCGGATCCTGGCGGTGATGGTCGAGGGCCAGCCGTTGTCGAAGGCGCTCGCGCAGCAGCCGACCATTTTTCCGGCGCTGCTCGTCGCGACGATCGAATCCTCGGAGGGCAGCGGCCAGTTGCCGGTTGTCCTCAAGCGCTATCAGCAATACGAAGTGCGAATCGAACAGGTTCGCAAGCGCGTGATCGGCGCGCTGATCTATCCGGCTGTCGTGATCGGCGTCGGCATCGCGATCCTGCTGTTCATGGCGTTCTTCGTGATTCCGCGTTTCGCCGTGGTGTTCGAGTCGCTCGCGACGCTGCCGGCGACGGCCCGCGCGATGCTCTGGTGGGCGACCCTGCTGCGCGAGAACGGGATGGCGGTCGGGCTCGCGGTTGCGGCGTCGTTCGTCGGCGCGGTGCTGGCGGTGCGCTCGGCTGCCTTCAAGCGCGCGATGCAGCGCCTGATGTGGCGTGCGCCGAAAGTGCGCGACATCTGCGCGCTGTTCGCCCTCACGCGGTTCTACCGGACCGTCGGCCTGCTGATCGCGGGCGGCACGCCGGCGATCGTCGCGCTGGAACTGTCCGGCAAGGTGTTGCCCGAGCACTTTCGCGCGCGGCTCGCCGTCGCGCTGACCGAGATGCGCGCAGGGCGGCCGGTCGCGGCCGTGCTCGCCGCGCATGGATTGACGACGTCGGTCGCCGAGCGGCTGTTGCGCGTGGGCGAACAGAGCGGCGACCTCGGCGGGATGTGCGAGCACATCGCGCAGTTTCACGACGGCGCGCTCGACCGCGCGATCGAGATGCTCAGCAAGGTGTTCGAACCGGTACTGATGCTCGCGGTGGGCGCGACGGTCGGCGCGGTGGTCCTGCTGCTCTACATGCCGATCTTCGAATTGGCCGGCAGCGTCGGATAGCCGTGACGCCAAGGCGTTCGCGATTCCACTGTCCAACTGGAGAAAATTCAATGAAAACGGAACACATCGTTCAACGCTGGCAGTCGGAATCCGACGCGTCGGGCGTCGATTTCGCGCAGTATGTCGCCGGGTTGCTGAGCGCCGATGCGACGCTGCTCGCACAAGCGGCCGCGTGCCTCGGCATCGGCGCGGTCGATGCGGATGCACTGCGTGCGGCGCGCACGCGCTTTGACCTGCTGCCGCTGCACGACGCGCTGACCTGGCGCGTGTTGCCGGTCGAACTCGACGGTGCGCCGTGCGTGGTCGTCGCCGATCCGTTCGCCCGCCACGTGCGCGACGAACTGCTGGCGCGCTTCGGCACGCGGCCTGTCGAACTGGCGATGAGCGCGCCGGGCGAAGTCGAGCGGCTGCTCGGCGACATCGAGTCGAGCGAACGGCTGATGGATGACGTGACGATCGATACGCAGGGCGATTCGCTCGCGCAGGCGATCGAGTCGATCTCGCTCGCGAGCATCGCGAAGGACGAAAGCCCGATCATCCGGCTCGTCAACACGACGCTCTATGACGCGCTGCAGAGCCGCGCCAGCGATATCCATCTCGAAGCGGTGCCGGACGGCCTGTCGATCCGCTACCGGATCGACGGCGTGCTGCAGTCGATCCGCCACATTCCCGGGCTCGAGGCGGCCGCGCAGACGCTGTCGCGTCTCAAGGTGCTCGCCGCGCTCGACATCGCGGAGAAGCGCGTGCCGCAGGACGGCCGCTTCAAGGTCGTGATGCAGGGCCGCGAAATCGATTTCCGCGTGTCGATCATTCCCGGCACCCATGGCGAAAACGCGGTGATGCGCGTGCTCGACAAGTCGCAGCGCGGCGACCGCGTGAGCCTCGACGTGCTCGGCTTCGATGCGCCGACGGCGCGGCGCGTGCGCGCGCTCGCGCATCGTCCGTACGGGCTGATGCTCGTGACGGGGCCGACCGGCAGCGGCAAGTCGACGACGCTGTACGCGGTGCTGTCGGAGGTCAACACCGGCGACGACAAGATCATCACGATCGAGGACCCGGTCGAATACGAGTTGCAGGGCGTGCTGCAGATTCCGGTCAACGAGCGCAAGGGCCTCACGTTCGCGCGCGGGCTGCGCTCGATCCTGCGTCACGATCCCGACACGGTCATGGTCGGCGAGATTCGCGACGAGGAAACCGCGTCGATCGCCGTGCAATCGGCACTTACCGGCCACCGCGTGCTGTCGACCGTGCATGCGAACGACGGGTTCAGCGTGATCGACCGCTTCATCTACATGGGCGTGGAACCGTCGACGTTTCTCGAGGCGCTGAACGGCGTCGTGTCGCAGCGCCTGGTGCGCCGGATCTGCGCGCGCTGCGGCGACGCGGCGCACGGCGCCGATCTGCGCGACGCGCCGCTCGACGAGCTGAAGCGCGTGGTCGTGCCCGGCGCGGGCTGCGAGACGTGCCGCGGCACCGGCTATCACGGCCGGATCGGGCTCGCGGAAGTGCTGACGCTCGACGCGGCGATGAAGGTCGCGTTGCTCGAACGCTCGATCGAGAAGCGCACGCGTGCGCTCGCGGACAACGCCGACTATCAGTCGATGCGCGAGGCTGGGCTGGCAGCGATTCGCGCGCGGCTGACAACGTTCCAGGAGGTGCAGCGTGCGATCGCCGTGGAATAACGCCGTCGCGGTGCTCGACGCCGACACGCTGCGCGTGTGGACGAGCGACAGCTGGCGCGCGCGTCGCGCCGACCCGCCGCACGTTGTCGTCGCGCACGAGGGACTGCCGGCCGAAGCGCTGGCGCAGGTGCTCGGAGACCTGCCAAAGCAGCGTCTGCCGATGTGCAACCGCCTGCAGATCGTCGTCGGCCACCCGTGGATGCATGGCGTCGTGCTGCCGTGGCAGGACGGGCTGGTGTCGGATGCCGCCTGGGACGGCTATGCGCGCGCACTGTTCGCCGCCCGCGCGCAGCGCGGTGCACTGCGCATCCGTATCGAAGCCGGGCGGCACGGCCGTGCACGCCTCGCGGTGGCGGCCTGCGACACGTTGCTCGCGTCGCTCGCGACAGTGAGCCGCGCCGCCGGCTGGCGGCTCGTCAGCGTGCGCGATGCGCTGTCGGCGTCGCTCGCCCTGCATGCGGGCCGCCTGAGCGCGGAAGACTGCCGCTACGCGCTGCTGCAGCCGCGCGTCGTCACCTGCGTGTTTCGTCGCGCGGGCGAGTGGGCCGACGTGGTCACGCTGCCGCGCGCGGGCGGCCGGCGGCTCGACGACTGGTTCGCTGCCGCCGCGCTGATGGCCGGGCAGCCGCTGGCCGGCGCGGCCTTCGCGAGTGCGCTCGACGGCGCGCCGCCGGACGCGGACGGCGTCACGCTGCTCGACGACGCGCGGGGCGACGTGCCCGCGTGCGCATCCGGGGAAGCGGCATGACACGCCTCGACGAACTGGATTTCGCGGCGCCGCGCGCGCGCGTCACCCCGTGGGCGGCCGTCGCGCTGTGCTGCGCGCTGCTCACCGGCGCGTTCGCCGCGAGCGAGTGGTCGCGCGTCGACCAACTGCGCGACGAGGTCGATCGCATCGAAAGCCGTATCGACCAGCGCAAGCGCGCGATCGAGCGCGAGCAGCGCCGGCAGAAGAGCATGACGCCGGAGCAGCGCCGCATCGAGCGTGTGCTTGCCGAGCAGAAGACGAGCGCCGCGGGCTCGGGCCTGTCGGTGGTCGACTGGATCGAGCATGCGTGGACGCCGCAAATCGCGCTGAAGTCGCTGACGGTCGACAAGGCCGGCCGCGAGGCGCGCATCGAAGGCGGCGCGGCGGAGTTGTCGCACATCTACATCTTCATCGATCGCCTGAACGACCGTCACCCGGACCGCAAGATCGGCCTGCTGCAGCACCGCACGAAAGCGGAGGACGGCAAGAACATTTTTCACTTCAGCCTGAGTATCGAACACCCATGACGAACCTGAAAGCAATCGACACGACGGCGCTCGCCGCGCGGCTGCGCTGGGGCGCCTATGCGGCTAGCGCCAAGCTCGGCATGCCGGGGCTGCTGGCGGGCGGACTGGTCGTCGTGCTGATCGGCGCTCACGCGTTGCACCTGCAACCGGACGGCGAGCAGCTCGAGGCCGAGCGTTCGGCGCGCGCGGTGGAACTGGCCGCGCTGCCGAAGCCGGGCAAGCAGGCCGGCGACGGCGGCATGACGCTGCAGCAGGTGCAGCAACTGCGCAGCAGCGAGCAGGCGTACTCGATTTTCCAGATCCTGTCGCAGCGCGGCATGGACCGCAAGCACGCGACTTATCGCCGCGAAGTCGAGATGAAGGGCAAGCTGCGCCGGCTCACGATCAGCGTCGCGCTGAGCGGCAGCTATGTCGGGCTGCGCGAAGCGATGCGCGAGATCGCGGACCAGCCGATGGTGCGCATCGAGGGCGTGTCGATCGAGCGCGACCGGATCGACAGCGCCACGGTTACCGCCGACCTGCGGGTCAGCCTGCTGGGGCCCGACACATGATGCGCCCCGTCCTGATCCCGCTTGCGCTCGCACTCGCCGCCGCCTGCATCTCCGGCGGCAGCACGGCGCACGAGAGCGGCGGCCTGGCGCCGATCGTCGACGTCTTCCCGGCGCAGAGCTGGGCGTCGCTCGGCGCGGAGCCGGCGCGCGACGACCCGCCGCCGGTCGCGGCGCCCGAACCCGCGCCCGAACCGGAACCGCCGTCGCTCGATACGCCGATCGACGCACCGCCGGCCGCCGCCATCCCATTCGAGATCGCCGGAGAGTGGCGCGAGAGCGGTCAGCGCATCGTCGTACTGGAAGGCATCGGCAGGACGTTCCTGCTGTGCGGATCGCGCTGCGACGTGCGCGACGCGGTGCTGCCGGGCGACGAGATCGCCGAAGGCTACCGGCTGAAGAAACTGGGCGAACAGGGCACGGTGATCGTGACCCGGGACAGCACCGATGTCGAGCTGTCACTGCCCGTCCCGACCCAATGAACCCCGAATCCAACCTGTGCCGAACACCATCATGAAACGTAAAGTCAGTCTTTTGCTCCTGATCTCGGCGCTTGCGCTGACAGGATGCGCAAGTACCCCGTTCAATGCCGCGTCCGATGCCGCCGCGACGCCCGCCGAACGACTCGGCACGCTGCAGCAACAGAAGGCCGCTGCTCCCGACGACATCGCGCTCACGACCGCCGTCGAATTCAGTCGGCACGAGTATGTGCGCGCCGAACTGAAGGAAGCCGACCGCCAGGTCGCGCAGGGCAACCATGCGGCGGCGATCGATCACCTGGACAACGTGCTGGGCGAAGATCCGGGCAACCTGAAGGCCAGCCAGGCGCTCGAGCAGGTCAAGCGCCGCCAGCAGATGGCGGTCGACCTCGCGCGCGCGCAGCGCATCGGCGGCGAGAAACCGCAGGAGGCGCTCGAGATCGCGCGCCGCATCCTCGCCGAGCAGCCGAATCACGCGGGCGCGAAGCGCCTGCGCGACACGATGCTGCGCCAGTCGCAGGCCAGCCGCGCGGTGCGCCCGCAGCTGTCCGACGCGCTGCGCAAGCCGGTGTCGCTCAATTTCAAGCAGCAGCCGCTGGCCAACATCTTCGACGTGATCTCGCGCGTGTCCGGCGTGAATTTCGTGTTCGACCGCGACGTGGACACCAGTCAGGCCGCGACGCTGCTCGCGGAGCGCACGACCGCCGAAGACGCGATCAACCTGCTGCTGCGCACCAACCAGCTCGAGAAGAAGGTGCTCGACAAGCACACGCTGCTCGTCTACCCGTCGCAGCCTGAAAAGGCCCGCAACTACACGGAGTTCGCGATTCGCACGTTCTTCCTGTCGCATGCGGATGCGAAATCGGTGATGGCCGCGCTGCGCCAGATGATCAAGCCGAAGGACGTTTACGTGGACGAGCGGGTGAACGCGGTCGTCATGCGCGACACGCCGGAGACGATCCAGGTCGCGGAGCGCGTGGTGATGGGGCTCGATATTCCGCAATCCGAAGTGACGCTCGATGTGCAGGTGCTCGAGGTCAACATGAACGACAGTCTCGATCTCGGCGTCCAGTATCCCGGCAAGATTCAGTTCAACGCGCTCGGCGGCGTGGAGGGCGGCGCGCTGACGCTCGGCGACCTGCTGCGCCTGAATCGCGACCGCGTCGGCGTGTCGAGCGAATCGGGCGGCCTCGCGCTCGCGATCGATCTGCTGCAGAAACAGGGCAAGACGAAGACGCTCGCCAATCCGAAGATCCGTGTGCGCAACATGGAGAAGGCCAACATCAAGATCGGCGAGCGCGTGCCGATCGTCACGACCACCAACGCGAACGGCGTCGTGACCGAATCGGTCAGCTACCAGGACGTGGGCCTGATGCTGAAGGTCGAACCGCGCATCAGCCTGAACGAGGAGGTGAGCGTCAAGGTGAACATGGAGGTCAGCAGCATCCTGTCGAAGGAAACCACGAAGACCGGGCTGGTCGCCTATTCGCTCGGCACACGCAACGCGGAGACGCTGATGACCGCGAAGAACGGCGAAACGCAGATCCTTGCCGGCCTCGTCAAGCGCAATGAAAGCGAGAGCGTTGCCGGGCTGCCGGGCGTATCGGGCCTGCCGGTGATCGGCCGGCTGTTCGGCTCGAACGGCCGCAGCAACGAGCGCTCGGAGATCGTGCTGCTGATCACCCCGCATATCGAACGCAATCTCGACCTGCCGCTGTCGGCGGTGACGACCTTCCTGTCGGGCACCGAGTCGCGCGTGACCACCGAAGCGCTGACGCTCGAGTCCGCGCAGGCCGTGCCGGCGCGCCTGCCGTCGCCGAACGGCCCGGATCTGGACGCGCCGATCGAGCCGTCGCCGCCCGCGGGCAACCGCACAGCCGCGGAGCCCGACACGGCCGAGCCGGCCGAGTCGGCCGACGCGCAACCGCAGGCACCCGCGGAGGCCCGTCAGGATGACGCGGCGAGTCCGGCAGTCGAGCGCGGCGCGCGCGGAGCGGGAATGATGCGCACGCGTGCCGCGGCCGGGCTGCAGCCGGCTGCTGCAGTCAAGGTTGCAGCGGTCGCCCCGGCCGACACGGCCGCGGCGCGCCCCCTGCCGGCGGCGTCGCGAGAGGCGGTGACGCGGGCGGCTGCCACGCCGGCGAAGCCTGCCGGCCTGCGGGCGGAAATCGCCCTGGCGCGCATCGAGCTGGATCGCGCGAGCGACGCCGGCAGGGCATCGCCGATCGCGCGACCGGCCGCGCTCGAGCGTGCCGAGGCACCGGCACCGGAGGCGCAGGCCGCCGCTGCTGCGCCGGCGCGCGGCGAGCACCCGGTCACGGCCGCGGTTCGCTCGCTGATCGCCACGCTGCAGGCGTTCGTCGATCGCTTCGTGGGCGAGCCCGAGCCGGCAGCGCCGCTGTACGCCGACGCGCCGATGCTGTTCTCGCGCATGCGGGGCCTCGCATGAGCGTCCGTCGACGCGCCCGCGCACGCGGCTTCACGCTGATCGAGCTGATGGTGGCGATGTCGCTGCTGGCGTTGCTCGCGACCGTCGCGCTGCCGTTGACGGATCTTGTCAAGCGTCGCTCGGACGAGGCCGAGTTGCGCCGTGCGCTGGTCGTGATTCGCTCGGCACTCGATGCGTACAAGGAGGCGGCGAGCGACGGGCGGGTCGAGCGCAGCATCGACGCGAGCGGCTACCCGGCCGACCTGCGCATGCTCGTCGACGGCGTCGACGACAAGAAGTCGCCGGACGGTGCGCGACTGTATTTCCTGCGCAGGATTCCCGCCGATCCGATGTGCGAATGCGACGGCAAGGCGCCCGAAGACACGTGGGAAACGCGCAGCTACGCGAGCGATCCCGATTCGTTTTCGTCCGGCGAGGACGTGTTCGACATCCGCTCGACCAACCGCAAGGAGGGCCTCAATGGCGTCCCGTACAACCAGTGGTAGCCGTGCGCGCCGTGCCGCCGGCTTTACGCTGATCGAACTGCTCGTCGTGATGGCGATCATCGCGGCGCTTACCGCGTTCGTCGCGCCCGGCTACCTGAAGCAGAGCGACCGCGCGAAGGAAACGGTGCTGCGTCACAACCTGAACACGCTGCGCCAGTCGATCGACGACTACCGGGCGGATCACGGCCGCGATCCCGACACGCTCGATGCGCTGGTCGAGAAGCGCTACCTGCGCGAGCTGCCGCTCGATCCGGTCACGGGCAAGCGCGGCTCGTGGCGGTCGCAGGCCGGCGAGACGGGCGGCATCGCGGACGTGAAGAGCGGCGCGAAAGGGCGCGCGCCCGACGGGAGCGACTATGCGACGTGGTGATCGGCGGTGCGGCTTGCGCAGGCAGCGCGGCATCGCGTATCTCGGCGTGCTGATGCTGGTCGCGGCGCTCGGGCTCGGCATGACGCAGGCGGCGCGGATCTGGACGACGGTGCAGCAGCGCGACCGCGAGGCGCAGCTCCTGTTCGTCGGCGACCAGTTTCGCGCGGCGATCGCGAGCTACTACAATGCGGCGGGAGGCAGCCGCTACCCGGCGTCGCTCGACGCGCTGCTCGAGGATCGCCGCGGGCTGCCGACGTTGCGTCACCTGCGGCGCCTGTACGCCGATCCGCTGACCGGATCGACGCAGTGGGGGCTCGTGAAGGCACCGGACGGCGGCATCATGGGTGTGTTCAGCGAGGCGCCCGGGCAGCCGCTGAAGCGCCAGGGTTTCCCGGCGCGGTACGACGCGTTCGGCGACAGCGGCGCGTACGGCGAGTGGGCTTTTGTTTACCTGCCGCCTGCTCCGGTCGACGGAGCGGCGAACGGGCCCGGAGACGGGGCGGCATACTGAGATCAGGACGAACATGATTGTCGCAATACT
Source organism: Burkholderia sp. BCC0419 (assembly GCF_902830285.1). Taxonomy (NCBI): domain Bacteria; kingdom Pseudomonadati; phylum Pseudomonadota; class Betaproteobacteria; order Burkholderiales; family Burkholderiaceae; genus Burkholderia; species Burkholderia sp. BCC0419. Next base: position 1,879,921 of record NZ_CADESR010000001.1, on the reverse strand, counting down.
CGAAGACATCGTGACCCAGGCAGGCGTCGTGGCCGGCTGGCTCAACAAGGCCGGCTACGACACGGAGGTGCGGCACGACGGCGACGGCTTCATCGAACTGGTGCGCACGCAGCGCGTCGACGTGCTGCTGCTCGACTGGGACGTGCCGGGCAAGTCCGGGATCGAAGTGATGCGCTGGGCGCGCGAATCGTTCGCCGACGCGCTGCCGATCATCATGATGACGCAGCACGACGGCGAGAACGACATCGTGTTCGGGCTCAACAGCGGCGCCGACGATTACCTGATCAAGCCGCTGCGCGAGCGCGAGCTGGTGGCGCGCGTGAATGCGCAGGCGCGCAAGTACTACCCCGAGACGCAGCGCGCGAAGATCGTCGAGGTCGGCAAGTTCGCGCTCGACGTGAGCGCGCATGCCGCGACCGTGGACGGTGTGCCGGTCGAACTGTCGCTGCGCGAGTTCGATGTCGCGCTGATGCTGTTCGAGAGCGTCGGGCGGATCGTGTCGAAGGACATGATGATCAAGCGCATCTGGGGCGTGGTCGACCGGAAGTACGACGCGACGCTCGCCACCTACGTGAGCAAGCTGCGCTCGAGTCTCGGGCTGCGGGCGAAGAACGGCCTCGTGATCACGACGGTTTACAACTACGGATACCGGCTCGAGCGGGCCTGAGCGCTCGGCCGGATAGCGGCGCATCGCGCTTCATCTCCGGATCCGGCGAGGCGGTGGCGGCGCACTGCCTCGGCTCGCCGACTTTCAATCGCCGTTCGGCATCGCAACGATGCATGTCGTGACGCTGCCGCGACGCGCGGCGGCGCGCTTCGCGATCCATTCATCCACCTGTTTCCATCGGTCATTTTTCACCGGCTCGAGCGGCACGTTCGGCCATGCCGGTGCGAGGTCGCGTTCGCGCACGCGGACATGTTCACGCTTGGCCGCTGCCGGGCATGAACCCGTGGGCGAGCAACCTGCCCGGAATTGCGCTTCGCGTGGCGCGCGATGGCGAGGATCTCGGCAGCAAGACGGACGGGTTGCCCGGCGTGCGCCCGAGCCATGGCGTGATGACTTGCTGATCGAGATACGCTGTCACAGGCCGGCGACGCGGGCGTTCGGCCGCACGCATCGTCGACGCCGAACCGGGTGTTTTGAAATCGTTGAGGATGCTTATCCATACCGGAATCGACGTCGATAATTTCATCCACTTATCCATCGCAACACTGCCATGGCAATCGATAAAGGATGAATCATGCATACGGTTTCTCAGACCCATTTTCGGCAAGCGTCTTCGGATGACGGCCGCTACGATCGCTTTTCCCGCGCACTGCACTGGATCTTCGCGGTCGTGATCCTGTACACGATGGTGGCCGGATTCTCGCTGCACTTCATTACCCAGCCGGACGTCTGGCGTTTCGTGTCGACGCTCAACATGTCGCTCGCGAGCAGCCTGATCGTGCTGTTCCCGTTGCGCTACGTGTGGTCGTTCTTCCGTCGGACGCCGCCCGACATCGCGTCGATTCCTTCGAAGCAGCGATCGATCGCGCATCTGGTGCACTCGCTGATTTACGCGCTCGTCGCGTTCGTGCTGTTCAGCGGCTTCGTGATGGTGCCGGACGGCTACTGGCTGTTCTGGGCGGTTTACGTGAATACGCCGTTCAGCGCGGGGCCGGTTACCGAGCACTGGTTCGTCCTGCACAAGATCGGCTGCTATGTGCTGGCACTCCTGGTGGCGGCGCACGCGGGCGCCGCGCTCAAGCACCATTTCGTGTCGAAGAACGGCGTGCTGAAGCGCATGCTCTGACGAGACTGCCGCCGTGAGCCGATGAAAGGGAAGGCTGGCGCGCCACCGCGCACGGTACGGTCGGCTGGCGGCGTGCGCCAGGCAAACGAAAAAAGGTTGGCTTTCGCCGACCTTTTTGAATGCCGATGGTGCCGAGGAGACGACTCGGTCACACATGCGCGACCCCGGCTGCGCTTGCAAGCGCAGCCTTTCGAGTCCTCGCGCAAAGCGCGCAGGCGCTTTGCTTCCCGGGCCGGAAATGAAAAAAGGCCGGCTAGAAGCCGACCTTTTCAAAAACAGATGGTGCCCAGGAGAGGACTCGAACCTCCACGATGTTGCCACCGCTAGGACCTGAACCTAGTGCGTCTACCAATTCCGCCACCTGGGCACGTTTTGCAGTAGCTGCTTGCTTGCAAAGAAGCGAAATTATAGCGCCCCAATTATTCCTGTCAACACTTTTTTGCGATGCATCGCAAACCGGCCGCCGCCGCGCGCGCCGGCGGCATTCCCGTTATTTGGCGACACGGGCGGGTGATAGAATGACCCGCCGCCGTCAATATAGAACTGTCAGACGGACACCTCTATGTTGATGCCGTGCACCATCAGTCAACGCAACGAGAACAATCATCGACAAACCCTTGAGCAAATATCCGTACCCCATTCCGAGCCGTGAAGAGATTCTCGGCGTGCTGCGGACGAGCGACGCGCCGCTGGCCGCCAACGACATCGCCGAAGCCCTGTCGATCAAGCGTCAGGAGCGCGAGGGGTTCTTCCGGCGTGTCGCCGCGATGGAGCGCGACGGCCAGATCCGCCTCGACAAGCGCGGCCACTACCAGTTGACCCATCCGTCGAATTTCGTCGCGGGGCGCGTGCAGGGGCATCGCGACGGCTACGGGTTCGTGATCCGTGACGACGGCCAGGACGACCTGTTCCTCCCGAACGGCGAAATGCAGAAGGTGATGCACAACGACCGCGTGCTCGCGCGGATCGTCGGCTACGATCGCCGCGGCCGGCCGGAAGGGCATGTCGTCGAAGTCACCGAGCGCGCGAACAAGCGCGTGATCGGCCGCCTGCTGAACGAGAACGGCGCGCTGATCGTCGCGCCGGAAGACAAGCGTATCGGCCACGACATCCTGATCACGCAGAACGTGAAGAAGGCGAAGGTCGGGCAGGTCGTCGTCGTCGAGCTGACCGATTTCCCGAGCCGCCATTCGCAGCCGCTCGGCCGCGTCGTCGAAGTGCTCGGCGACATCGACGATCCGGGCATGGAAATCGAGATCGCGGTGCGCAAGTACGGCGTGCCGCACGAATTCGGCCAGCGGGCGCTCGACGAAGCCGCCGCGCTGCCGGACGGGGTACGCCCGGCCGACCTGCGCTTCCGCGTCGATTTGCGCGACGTGCCGCTCGTGACGATCGACGGCGAGGACGCCCGCGACTTCGACGATGCCGTCTATTGCGAGCCGGTCAAGGTCGGCCGCGGCGACGGCTTCCGGCTGATCGTCGCGATCGCCGACGTGTCGCACTACGTACAGCCGGGTAGCGGGCTCGATGCCGACGCGCTCGAGCGCAGTACGTCGGTCTACTTCCCGCGCCGCGTGATCCCGATGCTGCCGGAGAAGCTGTCGAACGGCCTCTGTTCGCTGAACCCGCAGGTCGACCGCTGCGTGCTCGCATGCGACATGGTGATCACCGCGCGCGGCGAGATCAAGGCATACCAGTTCTATCCGGCCGTGATCCATTCGGCGGCGCGCCTCACGTACACCGAAGTCGCGGCCGTGCTGTCGAACACGAAGGGGCCGGAGGCCGCGCGCCGCGCCGACCTGCTGCCGCACCTGCAGGATCTGTACGGCGTCTACAAGTCGCTGTTCGCCGCGCGGCAAAAGCGCGGTGCGATCGACTTCGACACGACCGAGACGTATATCGTCTGCAACTCGCAGGGCAAGATCGAGCAGATCGTGCCGCGTCAGCGCAACGATGCGCACAAGCTGATCGAGGAATGCATGCTGGCCGCGAACGTCTGCGCGGCCGACTTCCTGAAGCGCCACAAGCATCCGGGCCTGTACCGCGTGCACGCGGGGCCGACGCCGGAGAAGCTCGAGAACCTGCGCGCGTTCCTGCGCGGCATGGGCCTGTCGCTCGGCGGCGGCGACAAGCCGCATGCAAGCGACTATGCGGCGCTGATGGCGCAGATCCGCGACCGGCCGGACGCGCAGATGCTGCAGCCGATGCTGCTGCGCTCGATGCAGCAGGCCGTCTACAGCCCGGACAACATCGGCCACTTCGGTCTCGCGTACGAGGCGTACGCGCACTTCACGAGCCCGATCCGCCGCTATCCCGACCTGCTCACGCACCGCGCGATCTACGCGATCCTGTCGGGCAAGAAGTACGTGCCGAAGGCGCCGGAAGGCTTCGAGCTGAACACCGCGCTGTCGCCGCGCGCCCGCGCGATGCAGCAGGCCGACGACGAAGCCCGCGGCCGCTCGCGCTCGAATACGGCGATCTGGGAAGAACTCGGCCTGCACTGCTCGGCGAACGAACGCCGTGCGGACGAGGCGTCGCGCGACGTCGAAGCGTGGCTCAAGTGCTACTTCATGCGCGACAAGCTCGGCGAAGAGTACGGTGGGATGGTGAACGGCGTGACGTCGTTCGGCATCTTCGTGCAGCTCGACACGCTGTTCATCGAAGGGCTCGTGCACGTGACGGAGCTCGGCTCGGATTACTTCCAGTACGACGAGATCAAGAACGAGTTGCGCGGCGAACGCACGGGCATCCGCTATCGCCTGTCGGATCGCGTGCGCGTGCAGGTGAGCCGCGTCGATCTCGATGCGCGCAAGATCGATTTCCGCCTCGTGCGCGATACGCCGGTGAAGGCGCCGCGTCCGTCGCCCGCGCCGGCTGCCGGCGTCGATCGCAACGGCAACGGCCCGCGCGTGCGTGCGCTGCCGCCGGTGGAGGAAACCGTGCCGCGCCGCAAGACGGCCGCGAGCGCGCCGAGCGTCGCGGTGAAGGAAGCGCGCGCCGCGCGCGGCGTCGCGAAGAAGAAGGGCGGCGGCAGCGGCGGCGGCGCGCCGGCGAAGCCGACCGCGAAGAAGGCCCACGCCCGCAAGAAGTATTGAGCGTTCGGGGCGGCGCAAGCGCCCGCCCTGCAGTATCGAGAGACGCCGCGTCACCGGTCATCGGCCGGCCACGCGGCGCTTTCCTTTTCCATGGATCGCGGCCGCGCACGTCGCGCGGCCGCACGTTTGATCGAAGGTTGTTCCAGTCATGTCACGTCTGAAGGTTCTTTACGGTTTTCATGCGGTGACCGCACGTTTGCGGCACGATGCATCGACGGTGGCGGAGGTGCTGTACGACCAGACGCGCCGCGACCGCCGCATGCAGGACTTCCTGCACACCGCGAAGGAAGCGGGCGTGCGGCTGATCGCAGCCGACGAAACGCGCCTGTGGGGCCTCGCGCATACCGAGCGCCACCAGGGCGTCGTCGCGCGCGTCGAGGACATGCCGCTCGCGCAGAACCTGTCCGAGCTGCTCGACGGCATCAACGGGCCCGCGCTGCTGCTCGTGCTCGACGGCGTCACCGATCCGCACAACCTCGGCGCGTGCCTGCGGGTCGCCGATTCGGCCGGCGCGCACGCGGTGATCGCGCCGCGCGACCGCGCGGTCGGCCTGAACGCGACCGCGGCCAAGGTGGCGAGCGGCGCGGCCGATACGGTGCCGTACATCACGGTGACGAACCTCGCCCGCGCGCTGCGCGAGCTGAAGGAAGCCGGCGTGTGGATCATCGGCACGTCGGACGAGGCATCGTCGACGCTGTACGAAACGAAGCTCGACGGCCCGGTCGCGCTCGTGATGGGCGCGGAAGGCGAAGGCATGCGCCGGCTCACGCGCGACACCTGCGACGAAGTGATGAGCATTCCGATGGCCGGCAGCGTGGAGAGCCTGAACGTGTCGGTCGCCAGCGGCGTGTGCCTGTACGAAGCCGTGCGCCAGCGGCGCGTGAAGGGCTGACCTCCGGGGTTGACCCGAGGGCTGACCCGGCCCGTCCCGCGCGCGATGCGCGGGCGTCGAATGACCCGAACGACGCGTGCCGCGATACAACGCGGCACGCGGCTCTGCGGAACCCGCGACCGATGACCCTGTTCCGTGTTGGCGTCTCCTGCGCCGTGCTCGGCCTGCTGGCAGCCTGCACGGCGCCGTCGCTCGTCGAACGCGGTACCTACTACGCCGACACGAGCCTGCACGCGCGCGGCGCCGATTCGCGGATCCGCTTTCTCGTGATGCATTACACCGAAAGCGACGAGACGAAATCGCTGCGCACGCTGACCGGCGATTCGGTCAGCGTGCATTACGTCATCCCGCCGCAGCCGCGCACCGAGCGCGGGATGCCCGTCGTCTACCAGCTCGTGCCGGAAGCGCGGCGCGCGTGGCACGCGGGCATCAGCGAGTGGCAGGGCACGACCGAGCTGAACGCGGTGTCGATCGGCATCGAGAACGTGAACCGCGGCCCGCTCGACGCGCAGCAGCGCACCTGGCAGCCGTATCCGCCCGAACAGGTCGACGCGCTGACCCGCCTGTCGAAGGACATCGTCGCGCGTTACGGGATTGCGCCGACGCGCGTGGTCGGGCACAGCGATATCGCGCCGCAACGCAAGATCGATCCCGGGCCGCTGTTCCCGTGGCATGCGCTCGCGCAAGCCGGCGTCGGCGCATGGCCGGACGACGCGACCGTCGCCGCGCGGCTCGGCGGCCGCGACCCGCACGCGCCGGTCGACGTGCGCGAACTGCAGCTCAAGCTCGCGCGCTACGGCTACGACGTACCGACCGACGGCGTGCTCGACACGCGCACGCGGCGCGTGTTCGCGGCGTTCCAGATGCATTTCCGGCCGTCCGACTACGCGGGCAACCCGGACGCGGAAAGCGACGCGATCGCGCAGGCGCTGCTCGACAAGTACTTCCCCGGCACGCAAGCGGCGGACCCCGCACCGGCGGCCAATACACGCTGAATACGCGCTGAATACGCGGCGCGTCGCACGCCGAAAAACGCGGGGCCGTCCGCCGACTCCGGTAAACTGGCGGTTTTTCGCAATCCTGCAGCATTACCACGCCATGACTCAAGACGAACTCAAACGCCTCGTCGGCCAGGCCGCCGCCGATTACGTGATCCAGAACGTGCCGGAAGGCGCCGTGATCGGTGTCGGCACCGGCTCGACCGCCAACTGCTTCATCGACGCGCTCGCCGCCGTCAAGTCGCGCTATCGCGGCGCCGTGTCGAGTTCGGTTGCCACGACCGAACGCCTGAAATCGCACGGCATCAAGGTGTTCGACCTGAACGAGATCGACGCGCTGCAGGTGTACGTCGACGGCGCCGACGAGATCGACGCCGGCGGCGCGATGATCAAGGGCGGCGGCGGCGCGCTGACGCGCGAGAAGATCGTCGCGTCGGTGGCCGACACGTTCGTCTGCATCGCGGACGCCAGCAAGCGCGTGCCGGTGCTCGGCGCGTTCCCGCTGCCGATCGAGGTCGTGCCGATGGCGCGCACGGCGATCGGCCGGCGCGTGACCGCACTCGGCGGCGTGCCCGTGCTGCGCGTGACGAAGGACGGCGCGCCATATATCACCGACAACGGCAACGAGATCATCGACGTGAAGGGCCTGCAGATCGCCGATCCGCGCGGTTTCGAAGCGCAGGTGAACGCCTGGCCGGGCGTCGTGACGGTCGGCCTGTTCGCCGAGCGCGGCGCGAATCTGTGCTTGCTCGGCACGGAAAACGGCGTTGAAACGATCGTTTATCCGGCTGGCTGAATCTGAATGAGAAGCAGTCCGTAACGGCGCGGTATCCGCTGTCATGGATTGGATATATAAATCTTGTGGAAACCGGGGTCCGGCAGGCGCGGCGCGCTTTCCGGGCTTTTTTTTTAGCCGTATAAATCACCTCGTTCAAAAGAGGGATAACCCTGTCAGGTGTTTACCAGATAGCGAAATATCGTCGAACTCATCAACTTATAGATCATAAGAACAGAGTAGTAACCAGGGCCGGCGGAACTGCGGAGCAGGTGTTCGCAAATCGACGCACGGGGAGGTGTCATGGAGCAGGGCAAAGACCGGTCACTGGTCGCCAAAGTGATGGATGGGCTTGTCGCGGGTATCGTCGAAGACAAGTACGGCGGCATCTTGCCGCCACAGGACGTGCTGTCGAAAGAGTTCGACGTGAGCCGCACGGTGATGCGGGAAGCGTTGTCGATGTTGCTTGCGCGCGACATGCTCGACGTGCGTCCGAAAGTCGGTACGCGCGTGCGGCCGATGCGCGACTGGCGGATGATCGACGAAGACGTCGTGAGCTGGCGATTTCGGGCAAAGCCCGATCCGCAGTTCATGCGCGACGTCATCGAATTCCGGATGCTGATCGAACCACGTGCGACCGCGCAGGCGGCGGTGCGTGCGACGGCGGCCGACATCGCGGGCATTCGCGAAGCGTTCGATGCGTTCAAGGTGCTGCAGCCGGGCGACCCCGGCTACGACACGGCGGACGAGTTGCTGCATACGCGGATCGTCCAGGCGAGCGGCAACCAGTTCTTCCAGCAGATGGCGGCGATCGTGCGCGGGGCAGTGCGTCTCGTGAATCCGCGCGTCGTGCAGAAGGAGGGCGCGCACGACACCGCGGTGAAGGCGCATGCGCGCGTGGTCGATGCGATCGAACGGCGCGACCCGCGCGAAGCCGAAGCGGCCTCGCTCGCGCTGATCGATTTCAGCGCGGACGAGATTTCGCGCGATTTCTCGGTCGACGTGCCGGTGCGTGCCTGACGCGGCGCGTGTCGCTCATCCGTGTGCCGCCGGGCCGTTTATCATGACGGCCGGTCGGCAGCGTGCCGGCCACCGTCATACGACCGACACGGAAGATCAGGATGAACGACAACGACCATCGCCCGGTGCGCTTCGGCATCGTCGGTGCGGGCAGCATTGCGCGCCGCTTCGCGCAAAGCCTCGCACACGTGCCGGGCGCCACGCTCGCCGGCGTCTGGGCCCGCCGCGCCGACGCAGCGGCCGCCTTCTGCGAGACCTGCGGCGGCACGCCTGCCGCGAGCCTCGACGCGCTCCTCGCGAGCGATATCGACGCGGTCTACATCGCGACGCTCCATGACAGTCACGCGCAGTACACGCTGGCCGCATTGGCCGCCGGCAAGGCCGTGCTGTGCGAGAAACCCGCGGCGCTGAACGCCGCGCAACTCGACACGGTGCTGCACGCGGCGCGCGATGCCAGGCGGCTCTTCATGGAGGCGATGAAGCCGCCATTCTTTCCGCTTTACCGTCAGCTGCGTGCGCACCTGCGTGACGATCCGATCGGCGAGATCCGGCTCGTGCGGGCGGGCTGTGCATCGTCGTCGGTGCCGGACGACCATTCCGTCTATCGGCTCGATCGCGCGGGCGGCGCGCTGCTCGATATCGGCATCTACGAGGCGTTTCTTGCCGTCGACTGGCTCGGCGCGGCGCGCGACGTGCAGACGCTCGGCCGCGTCGGTGCGACGGGTGTCGACCTGTTCGCGAGCGTGAACAGCGTGCATGCGAACGGCGGGATCGCGCAGCTCTTTTGCGGTCTCGACGTGATGGGGCGCGGCGACGCGCTGATCGCCGCGGCGGGCGGCCACGTGACGATTCACGAGAAGTGGTGGAACCCCGCGCGTGCGACGATCCGCTACGCGGACGGGCGCACCGTCGAACTCGATGCGCCGGTCGACGGCGGCGGGCTGAACTACGAAACCGCGCATTTCTGCGACCTGCTGCGCGCGGGCGAAACCGAAAGCCCGATCATGACGCACGACCATTCGCGGCAGATGATCGCGATGACCGACGCGGCGCGCACCGTGCTCGGCGTGCGCTATGCGGGCGAATAGATGGAACAGGCGGGAAGGAGGGCGCCGGCCCCGCGAGCGCGGCCCGGCGCAACTGCGCGGCTCAGTGCCGCGACGGCAGCGACAGGCGCTTTTCGTACCAGCGCTGCACCCATTCGAGGATCTGGCACAGGATCCAGTACACGGCCGCGGCGGCGAGATAGAGCGGCAGCGGCTGATAGGTCGCCGCGATCACTTCCTGTGCGCTGCGCAGCAGTTCGGTCACGGTGATCACGGACACGAGCGACGTGTCCTTGATCAGGCTGATCAGGCTGTTCGACAGGCTCGGCACCGCGATGCGCAGCGCCTGCGGGCCGATCACGTAGCGCAGCGTCTGCCCCCACGACAGCCCGAGGCTGTACGCGGCGAGCCACTGGCCGCGCGCGATCCCGTTGATCGCGCCGCGCATGCTTTCCGACATGTAGGCCGCGACGTTCGCGGACAGCGCGATGACGCCGGCCGGCGTCGGGTCGAGCGAGATGCCGAGGCTCGGCAGCCCGTAATAAATGACGAAGATCTGCACGAGCAGCGGCGTGCCGCGCATCAGGCTCACGTACGCGCGCGCCAGCCACGCGAGCGCGTTGACCCAGATGCGCTCGAAGCCGTCGAGCGCTTCGCTTTGCCGGATGCCCATCATCGCGAGCACGACGGCGCCAAGCAGGCCGAACACCATCGACAGCACGGCGAACTTGACGGTCAGTACGGCACCCTGGGCGAGCACCGGCAGCGATTGGACGAGCAGGGACGTTGTCGACATGAAATACGAAGCGAATGCGTGCGCGAAAGCGCAATCATAAACCGGACCGATAAAACAAAGGGCGGCATCGTTGCGGATGCCGCCCTTTCCGGCCCGCCGTCAGGCGGGAAATGCAGGCGTGCTTACTTGATCGGTTTCGTCACGTCGATGCCGAACCACTTGTCGGAAATCTTCGTGAACGTGCCGTCGGCCTCGAGTTGCGCCATCGCGTCGTCGATCGCCTTCTGGAACTTCGGGTTGCCCTTCTTGAACGGGATGCCCGACGGGTTCGCCGAGCCGACGTTCGCGCCCGGGCGCAGCGGCAGCTGGGAATTCTTCGTCAGGTACGCGAGCATCAGGCGGTCGTTGAGCGCCGCGTCGAGGCGGCCGGCCGCGAGATCGCGCAGGTACTCGGGCGCGCCCGGGTACGTCTTCACGTCGATGCCCGGCACCGATTTCGCCATGTCCATGTAGTTCGTGCCGAGCGCGACGCCGAGCTTCTTGCCCTTCAGGTCTTCCAGCGACTTGAACTCGCGCGTGTCGTCCTTGCGCTGGATCAGCTGCGCGGACGAGTACGTGTACGCCGGCGAGAAGTCGAGCGTTTCCTTGCGCTTGTCGGTGATGCCGACCTGGTTGGCGATCACGTCGAACTTGCCGGCCTGCAGGCCCGCGATGATGCCGCTCCATTCGGTCGTCACGAATTCGGCCTTCACGCCGAGCTTCGCCGCGACGGCCTTCGCGATGTCGACGTCGAAGCCGACGAGCTCGCCTTGCGGGCTCTTCGAGTTGAACGGCGGGAACGTGCCTTCGAGGCCGACGCGCAGCGTGCCGCGTTGTTTGACCTGGTCGAGGAGGTCGGCCGCGTGCGCGGTTGCCGCAGCGAACGACGTGCCGATCACGCCGGCAACCAGCAGCTTCTTCAGCAGCGAAAATTTCATCGTGTGTGTCCTTGCCCTGTCCGGGTCAATGATTCTGATAGTGAAGTCGATGATAGCAAAAATACTATCGAAGGCTAAATATAGTTTGCTTATGGCTATATTACGCGGTGCGTTCGCGGGCGATCGCCTTCACGCATTCCGACACGAGCGCCGGGCCGCGATAGATGAAGCCGGTATAGAGCTGGACGAGCGCCGCGCCGGCCGCCAGCTTCGCACGGGCGTCCTCGCCCGAGAAAATGCCGCCGACGCCGATGATCGGCACGTCGTTGCCGACTTCCGCGTGCAGCTTGCGGATCACTTCGTTCGACGCGTCGAACACCGGGCGGCCCGACAGGCCGCCGGCTTCGTCCGCGTGCGGCAGGCCCTGGACGGCCGCGCGCGACAGGGTCGTATTGGTGGCGATGACCGCTTCGATCCTGTGGCGCAGCAGCGTGTCGCCGATTTCCTTGACCTGTTCGTCGTCGAGATCGGGCGCGATCTTCAGCGCGAGCGGCACGAGCTTGCCGTGCAGGTCGGCGAGGCGCTGCTGCTTGTCCTTCAGCGCGGCGAGCAGCGCGTCGAGCTCGCCCGCGCCCTGCAACTGGCGCAGGTTCTTCGTATTCGGCGACGAGATGTTGATCGTCACGTAGCTCGCGAACGGGTACACGCGCTCGAGGCAGTACAGGTAATCCTCGGCGGCGCGCTCGATCGGCGTGTCGGCGTTCTTGCCGATGTTCAGGCCGAGGATGCCGCGATAGCGGGCGGCCTGGACGTTCTTCACGAACTGGTCGACGCCGTGGTTGTTGAAGCCCATCCGGTTGATCAGCGCTTCGGCCTGCGGCAGCCGGAACATCCGCGGGCGCGGGTTGCCGGGCTGCGGGCGCGGCGTGACCGTGCCGACCTCGATGAAGCCGAAGCCGAGCGCCGCGAGGCCGTCGATGGCCGCGCCATCCTTGTCGAGGCCGGCCGCGAGGCCGACCGGGTTGCGGAACGTGAGCCCCATCACGGTGCGCGGCGCGTCGGGCACGCGGGCCGACAGCGCGCAGGCGAGGCCCGTGCGGCCGGCCGCGCCGAGCGCGCGCAGCGTAAGGTGGTGAGCGTCTTCCGCATCCATTTTGAACAGGGATGCGCGGGCCAGCGGGTAGAGGGAACTGAACACGGGAATGGGGCGGACAGCCGAAATGAATGACAACCCGCTATTTTACCGGGAGTTGCGCAGCACGGGCGTGCTTCGCTTCGTAGCCGCCGTGGCGCGCGTCAGCCCGAGCCGGAATGTCCGCCCGGCAATGGCGCGCGCGCCAGCGCCGCGTCGACGGGCGGCAGGTCGATCCGTTCCGGATCGAGCGTCTTCCAGCGGCCGTCGATCAGCCCTTCGAGCGGATGGAAGTTCGCCTTGTAGGCCATCTTCGGGCTCTCGCGGATCCAGTAGCCGAGGTACACGTAGGGCAGCCCGAGGCTCTTCGCCTGCTCGATCTGCCACAGGATGTTGTAGGTGCCGTAGCTCGTGTGCCGGTCGTCGGGCTCGAAGAACGTGTAGACCGACGACAGCCCGTCGCCGAGGATGTCGATCATGCTGACCATCCGCAGCTTGCCGGGTTCGCCGCCGGGTGCGTCGAGGTCGCGGAATTCGACGAGGCGCGAGTTGATCCGGCTTTGCAGCAGGAACTGTTCGTACTGGTCGCGGCTGTCGCGATCCATGCCGCCGCCCGCGTGGCGCGCGGACTGGTAGCGCATGTAGAGCGCGTAGTGCTCTTCGTCGTAGTGCAGCGGCGACACCGTCGCGACCAGCGCGCGGTGCCGCTTCCACATCCTGCGCTGCGTGCGCGTCGGCACGAACTCGCCGACCGGCACGCGCACCGGCACGCATGCGCGGCAGCCGTCGCAGTACGGGCGGTACGTGAAGACGCCCGAGCGGCGGAAGCCGGCCTTCACGAGTTCGGTGTAGATGTCGGAATTGATCAGGTGGCTCGGCGTCGCGACTTGCGAGCGCGCGATGCGGCCGTCCAGATAGCTGCACGGATAGGGCGCCGTTGCATAGAATTGCAGCGCCGAAAGCGGTGAAAGCGGCAGCTCAGTCGGATGAGTCATGGGCAGCTCTCGATGCAGGGAAGGAGTGCCGCGCTAGCGCTCGGTCCCGGAGGGCGCCGCCGTTTCGGCGGGGCCCGTCAGCGCGGCGAGCACGCGCTTGTCGAACTGCCACGGAATCGGCGGTTCGGCTACCGCGCGGCGCACGTGAGCGACAAAGGCCTTGCGTGCGATCTCGCGGCCGCCGAGCGACGCTAGATGCGACGTATTCTGCTGGCAGTCTATCATTTCCAGCCCCTGCTCGCGAAGGTGCGCGATGAGCGCGGCGAGCGCGATTTTCGACGCATCGGTCGCGTCCGCATACATCGATTCGCCGAAAAACATCCGCCCGAACGACACGCCATAGAGGCCGCCGACGCGGCGCCCGTCGTGCCACGTCTCGATGCTGTGCGCGTTGCCGGAGCGGTAGAGCGACGTATAGGCGTCGATGATCTCGGCGGTGATCCAGGTGCCGCGCTGCCCGCGGCGCGGCGCCTGCGCGCAGGCGCGCATCACGCCGGGAAAGTCGTGATCGACGCGCACCTCCCATTCCGGCTCGCGCAGCACGCGCTTCAGCGTCTTGCGCAGCGACGGCGCTACCTTGAATTCGGCCGGCACGAGGATCATGCGCGGGTCGGGGCTCCACCACAGCACCGGCTGGCCGTCCGAGTACCACGGGAAGATGCCGCGCAGGTAGGCGTCGATGAGGCGCGACGGCAGCAGGTCGGCGCTCGCGGCGAGCAGCCCGGGCGCGCCGGTCGCGGGACCGAGCGCGCGTTCGATGGACGGAAACGGATCGTCCGGGCCGAGCCAGGGAACCATGGGTGCGGGGCTCAGCCGTTGCGCAGCGAGCGGAAGATATCGCCGGTGTGCACGCCGTAGTCGCCGGCGGCGCGATCGGCGAAGAAGAAGCGCAGCGTCTGGCTGACGGTCGGGAACGCGATCTCGTCCCACGGGATGTCGGCTTCGTCGAACAGTTTCACTTCGAGGCTTTCCTCGCCGGCTTCGAAGCCCGGGTCGGTCAGCCGTGCGAGGTAGAACAGGTGCACCTGGTGCACGTGCGGCACGTTGAGCAGCGTGAACAGGTTCTGCACCTCGACGCGCGCGCCGGCTTCCTCGAGCGTTTCGCGCGCGGCGGCTTCCGCGGTCGTCTCGCCCATTTCCATGAAGCCCGCCGGCAGCGTCCAGAATCCGTAGCGCGGTTCGATCGCGCGGCGGCACAGCAGGATCTGGTCGCCCCAGACCGGGACCGTGCCGACGACGTTGCGCGGATTCTGATAGTGGATCGTGCCGCAGTGATCGCAGACGAAGCGCTCGCGATTGTCGCCCGGAGGAATGCGCGCGAGGACTTCGTGACCGCAGACGGAGCAGAATTTCATGTCGAGTGGAAGGGACGAGGTGATGCGAGTGTATCACCGGCCCGAGGCATTCTCGAACGCCCGCGCATGCGGCGGCGTGTCGTGCGAAACGGCGGGCGCGCGAGTGAAGAGGGCGCGGCGCCCGGACGCGCAAAAACAAAAAGCCCGGCGCGAGGCCGGGCTTTTTGCGAAATTCTGGACGGTTGGTTGCGGGGGTAGGATTTGAACCTACGACCTTCGGGTTATGAGCCCGACGAGCTGCCAGACTGCTCCACCCCGCGTCCGTCGAAGAAATGAATTATATGGGCTAACCCGAATGCGTGCAAGTGTTTTCTGACAACTGCATCGCGAGCGCTGGTGGGGCCGGTACGGGGAGGCACGTGCGCTAGAATCGAGCGGTTTGTGTCGTCATCCCGGCAGCGGCCCTGCGCGATCGCATCGGCGCCGTTGCGACTCTCATTACTGCATCGACGGATTCATGGACATCGCTCACGATCTGCAATCGATCGGCGCGCAGGAACAGGCGCTCGTGTTTCCCCATTTCGACCCGGCCCGCGCGTGGGCGCTCGGCAACCGGATGCATGCGCTCGCGACGTCGCGCGGGCATGCGATCGCGATCGACATCGTCACGTTCGGCCAGCCGCTGTTTTACGCGGCGCTCGCCGGCGCGACGCCCGACAACGCCGACTGGGTGCGCCGCAAGCGCAACGTCGTCGCGCATTTCCGCCGCAGCTCGTATGCAATCGGCCTGCGCATGCAGCAGGCCGGCGCGACGCTCGCGGACAAGCACGGGTTGCCGGTCGCCGAGTATGCGCCGCACGGCGGTTCGTTTCCGCTGACCGTCGCCGGCGCCGGCGTGATCGGCTCGATCACCGCGTCCGGGCTGCCGCAGCGCGCGGACCACGAGTTCGTCGTCGAGGCGCTGTGCGCCGAGCTCGGTCACGACTACGCGGTACTGGCCCTCGCAAGGAGCTGAGCGATGCAGCTGCCCGGTTACGCATGGCTCGCGATCGCGATCGTCGCGGAAGTGATCGGCACGTCCGCGCTCCGCGCGGCGGACGGCTTCACGCGCTTGTGGCCGTCGGTGCTCGTCGTCGCCGGTTACGGCGTCGCGTTCTACTGCCTGTCGATCACGTTGCGCACGATGCCCGTCGGCATCATCTATGCAGTCTGGTCGGGCGCCGGCATCGTGCTGATCACGCTCGTCGCGATGCTGCTTTATCGCCAGGTGCCGGACGTGCCGGCGGTGATCGGCCTCGGGCTGATCATCGCGGGCGTCGTGGTGCTGAACCTGTTCTCGAAGATGCAGGCGCACTGAGCGTGCGGCTGCCGTTTGCCGGATGACCTTCATGACCGATTCCACTTCCGCCGCCGTTTCCGCCGAATCCGCCCAGCCCGACGTGCGCGCGTATGTCGCGAACCGCATCGGCTTTCTCGAACTGAACCGGCCGAAGGCGCTGAATGCGCTGTCGGTCGGCATGATCCGGCTGATGCAGCAGGCGCTCGACGCGTGGCGCGACGATCCCGACGTCGTCGCGGTCGTCGTGCACAGCCCGCATCCGCGCGCGTTCTGCGCGGGCGGCGACGTGCGCTTCTTCCACGACGCGTGGCAGCGCGGCGACCGCGATGCGGTCGACACGTTCTTCATCGAGGAATACACGCTGAACCACACGATCTTCACCTATCCGAAGCCGTACATCGCGCTGATGCACGGCGTCGTGATGGGCGGCGGCATGGGGATTTCGCAGGCGGCGCGGCATACGGGCGGCCTGCGCGTCGTGACCGACTCGACGAAGATGGCGATGCCCGAAACGCGCATCGGCCTGTTCCCGGACGTCGGGATGAGCTGGTTTCTCGCGCGCACGCCCGGCGCGATCGGCCGCTATCTCGCGGTGACCGGCGCGACGCTCGATGCGGCCGGCGCACTGTATGCGCAGCTCGCCGACGTCTACCTGCCCGACGCCGCGCTGCCGGCGCTGCTCGACACGCTGCGCGGCGCGCGCGTCGACAGCGGTGCGCAGGTCGTCGCGTGCGTGACCGAGGCGGCTGCCGCGCACAAGGTCGTGCCGACGCCCGACACGTCGGCGCTCGCCGACGCGCGCGCCGGGATCGACCGGCATTTCGCGCAGCCCGACCTCAATGCGATCCTCGCGTCGCTCGACGCCGAGCAGGATTGCGCGGCCGTCGACGGGTGGGTCGAGAAGGCGACCCACGCGATGCGCGAGCAGCTGTCGCCGCTGTCGATGGCCGTGTCGCTCGAAGTCGTCGAGCGGGCCCGCGGCGCGACGATGGCCGATTGCCTGCGGCGCGATCTCGATCTCACGCGCTCGACGTTCGCGCGCGGCGACGTGATCGAAGGCGTGCGCGCGCTGATCGTCGACAAGGATCAGCAGCCGGTCTGGCGCTTCAAGACGACCGCCGATATCGATCGGGCCGACGTGCTCGCAATGTTCGACAGCCCGTGGACGCCCGACACGCATCCGCTGCGCAAGCTGAAGGACTGACGTCGATCAGGCTGACCCGTGCGGCCGATCGACGCGCGACACGGAAACGAAAAGGCCGCGTGCACATGCACGCGGCCTTTTTCATGAACGTCGGTCGGTCTGAAGGGCGCGTTGCCTGCGCCGGCGTTATTCGTCGCCCGCGTTGTCCGACATGAACGCGCGCATGAACACGAGCGCGCCGAAGCCCCATACCGCATTCGCCGCGAAGCCGGCCGCGAGCACGGGCATCATGTTGCCCGACGGCCAGATGCCGCGCAGCGGATCGATCGCGAACACACGGGCGGCCGTCAGCACGATGCCGCCGAACACGAGTGCGCCGATCCACGATGCTTCGCGTTCCGGCGAGACGCGCAACAACCACGCCATCGGAATCGCGCAGCACGCGCTGATTAGCGCATTCGCGACAAATTCAGGAATGCCGAGCGGCGCGAACGGTTGTGTCGAGAAGCCGGTTGCGGCGATCAGGTCGGCCGTGTGGAGAAGGGCGAGCGTGGCCTCGCGGAAGAACAGTGCGGCCAGGAAGCCGGACAGGAATGGCAGGATGACTTTCTGCATCGATGAGTGCACCGCAGGCGCGCACGGCCGGGGCTGGGCGCGCGGAGTTATTCGGATAGGTGCGCCATTATAGGGCCCGGCCGCGGCGATATTCGCTCCAGCGTCGTGCTAATCACGAAAGCGGAAAACCTAAGCTCAAAAAAATCGTTCCAAAGCCCTGTACCGATCCCTAGACTGATTTCCCAGAAACAGCCGTGCAATCGCGTCCTCGTCCGCTGCACGGCCTGACCGGCGAGCCATCCCGATTCGAATGCACACCATGCATGCGTCGCTCATCCGCGACGCGAGCAGGGCGAGGTTTTTTCAAATTTCGGCAGTGACAGTCAAGCAGGAGCAGCAGATGAATGTGTTCTGGTTTATCCCCACGCATGGCGACAGCCGCTATCTCGGCACGGCCGAAGGCGCGCGCGCCGCGGACTACGATTACTTCAAGCAGGTCGCCGTGGCGGCGGACACGCTCGGCTACGACGGCGTGCTGCTGCCGACCGGCCGTTCCTGCGAGGATGCGTGGGTCGTCGCGTCGAGCCTCATTCCGGCGACGCAGCGCCTGAAGTTCCTGGTCGCCGTGCGCCCCGGCATCGCTTCGCCGGGGCTGGCCGCGCGGATGGCCGCGACGTTCGACCGCCTGTCGGGCGGCCGCCTGCTGATCAACGTCGTCACGGGCGGCGATGCGGCCGAGCTCGAAGGCGACGGCCTCTTTGCCGATCACGACACGCGCTACGAGATCACCGACGATTTCCTGAACATCTGGCGCGGGCTGCTCGCCGCGTCGCACGACAACGGCGGATTCGACTACATCGGCAAGCACCTGCAGTCGAAAGGCGGCAAGGCGCTTTATCCGCCCGTGCAGCATCCGCATCCGCCGCTGTGGTTCGGCGGCTCGTCGCCGGCCGCTCACGCGATTGCCGCCGATCACATCGATACTTACCTGACCTGGGGCGAGCCGCCCGAGGCTGTCGCGAAGAAGATCGCCGACATTCGCGCCCGTGCCGATGCGCGCGGCCGCAAGATCAAGTTCGGCATCCGCCTGCACGTGATCGTGCGCGAGACCGAGGACGAGGCATGGCGTGACGCCGAGCGGCTGATCAGCCGGCTCGACGACGACACGATCGCGCGTGCGCAGAAAGCGTTCGCGAACATGGATTCGGAAGGCCAGCGCCGGATGGCCGCGCTGCACGGCGGCAAGCGCGGCGGCCGCGAGGCGCTCGAGGTCTATCCGAACCTGTGGGCCGGCGTGGGGCTCGTGCGTGGCGGCGCCGGCACGGCGCTCGTCGGCAATCCCGAGCAGGTCGCGGAACGCATGCGCGAATACGCGGATCTCGGCATCGAAACGTTCATCCTGTCCGGCTATCCGCACCTCGAGGAGTCGTATCGCTTCGCCGAGCTCGTGTTCCCGCTGATCAAGGGCAAGGGCGTCGAGAAGGCGGCCGGCCCGCTGTCGGGGCCGTTCGGCGAGATCGTCGGCAACAACTATCTGCCGAAGACGAGCCAGAGCTGAGCGACGGAGGCCTGCGATGACAACGAAAACGTCGACGATGGGCGTCGCCGTGGCCGCCCGCGCGTGGCGCGGCGTCGCGCCGTGGCTCGTGCCGCTCGCGTTGCTGGTGGTGTGGGAAGTCGGTGCGCGCACCGGCTGGCTGTCGACCCGCGTGCTGCCGGAGCCGGTGGCGGTCGTGCGCGCGGCCTGGTCGCTCGTGACGTCGGGCGAAATGTGGGCGAATGTGAAAGTGAGCACGTGGCGCGCGCTGTTCGGCTTCGCGATCGGCGGCGGCGTCGGCCTTGCGCTGGGGCTCGCGACCGGGCTGTCGAAGGCCGCCGAGGTCGCGCTCGACTCGACGATCCAGATGATCCGCAACATCCCGGCGCTCGCGATGATCCCGCTCGTGATCCTGTGGTTCGGCATCGACGAGAAGGCGAAGCTGTTCCTCGTCGCGCTCGGCGTGTTCTTTCCCGTCTACATCAATACGTATCACGGGATCCGCTCGGTCGACGCGAACCTGATCGAGATGGCGAAGAGCTACGGCGTGCGCGGCTTCGCGCTGTACCGCGACGTGATCCTGCCCGGCGCGTTGCCGTCGATCCTCGTCGGCGTGCGTTTCGCGCTCGGGCTGATGTGGGTGATGCTGATCGTCGCGGAAACGATCTCCGCGCAGTCGGGCATCGGCTACATGACGATGAACGCGCGTGAATTCCTGCAAACCGACGTGGTGGTGGTCGGCATTCTGCTGTACGCGGTGCTCGGCAAGCTGGCCGATGTGCTGGCGAAATGGATCGAGCGCGTGACGCTGCGCTGGCACCCCGCTTATCAATCAGGAGCAAAGGCATGAATGCGACGACTTCGGCGGCCGCCTACGGCCCGCTCGCCGGCGCAGACCTCGAGGCCGAGCTGGCGCAGGCCCGCGTCGCGGACGGCGATGCGCGCGACGCGGCGATCCTCGAACGTGACGGCAGCGCATCGGTCGTGCCGCTCGCCCGGCGGCGCGCAGGCGGCCCGGCACCCGACGACGCGGTCACGCTGTCGGGCGTCAGCAAGCGCTTCGGCGCCCGTACGGTGCTCGACAACGTCGAACTCGGCATCGCGCGCGGCAGTTTCGTCGCGATCGTCGGCCGCAGCGGCTGCGGGAAATCGACGCTGCTGCGTCTCGTCGCGGGGCTCGAGCAGCCGAGCAGCGGCGCGCTCGTGACGCGCGGCGAGGGCGGCGGCGCGCTCGATACGCGGATCATGTACCAGGACGCGCGCCTGCTGCCGTGGAAGACCGTGCTGCAGAACGTGATGCTGGGCCTCGGCCGCGGCGCGCGCGACCGGGCCCGCGCGGTGCTCGACGAAGTCGGGTTGCTGGAACGCGCGAACGACTGGCCCGCGCAACTGTCGGGCGGGCAGCGGCAGCGTGTCGCACTGGCCCGCGCGCTCGTGCACCGGCCGCAACTGCTGCTGCTCGACGAGCCGCTCGGCGCACTCGACGCGCTTACCCGCATCGAAATGCATGCGCTGATCGAGCGCCTGTGGCGCGAGCACCGGTTCACCGCGCTGCTCGTCACGCACGACGTGCAGGAGGCCGTTGCGCTCGGCGACCGCATCCTGCTGATCGAGCAGGGGCGCGTGGCGCTCGACCAGCCGGTGCCGCTCGACCGGCCGCGTGCCCGTGCGTCGGCCGCATTCGCGGCGCTGGAGGATCGCGTGCTGAAACGCGTGCTCGCCGGCGGCCCCGGCGCGGCCGATCAAGACGCGGAGCAAGAAACAGACAAGGTTCGACCGGTCGGGCAGATCCGCTGGGCCGTTTAATTCCGGGCGGCTCCGGCCGCCCGTTCTGAGACTTTTTTCTTCGGAGCGATCATCCCGATGAGCATCACTGCAATCAACGTACGTAACCAGTTCAAGGGCAAGGTCAAGGAGATCATTCGCGGGTCCGTGGTCTCCGAAGTCGACGTCGAGACGCCGTTCGGCATCGTCACGTCGGTGATCACCACCCGTTCGGTGGACGAACTCGAACTGAAGGTCGGCGCCGAAGTCGTCGCGCTCGTGAAGTCGACGGAAGTCTCGATCGCGCGTCTCTGAGCGCGCGGGTCGCGCATCGGTGCGACGCCGCCGGGCAGGCAACGTGCCCGGCGGCGCCGTATTGCATTCGCGCAGCGCGTTTGCCTCGGTATTCGACTTCCGGACGAAGTGCTAGGATGGAACGACACCGATGCCGGAGGCCGCGCATGACCCCCATCCTTTCCCCCGAAGCCATCGAGGCGCTGAAATGGATCGACCAGTTCGGCGACAGCCGGCCGGTTCCCGCCGCGTTCGACGACGTCGTCTATGCGTTGCTGAATGACGGGCTGATCTATCAGGCGACGGCCGACCGGGTCGACCTGACGGCCGATGGCCGGTCGTTTTTGTCCAACGAATACGATTGAGCGTGCGGCGCCGGCCGCGCAGGCAGCCTGGCGCGGCGTCGCCACGGAGCGTGCGATGGAACCGAGAGGCAGCGACCTCGGCGATTTCAGCGAGCCGTACCGCGGTTTCGAGATCGAGGTGAAGACCGAGCAGGTCTGGGACGGCGAGCATGCGCATTACCGCGTGCTGCAGGGCGATGCCGTGCGAATCGACTGGCGGCTGGTCAAGGTCGACGGGATGTTGCTCACTGAACGGCGCGTGATCGAGCGCGTGCTCGACGAGGCGCGCCGGGCGGTCGATGCGGAACTGGGCGACGGCTAGCGCACGTGTCGGGCGGGCATGGCCGGTATTGCGGTAAAATGTCGGGTTGTTTCCGTGCCGCCTGGCCTGTACCCGAATTCCATGTCCGCTCCGTCCTCGCTTCCTCCCCGCCGTGTATCCGTTGCGCCGATGCTCGACTGGACCGACCGTCATTGCCGGTCGTTCCACCGCACGCTGACGCGCAATACGTGGCTGTATACGGAGATGATCACGACGGGCGCACTGCTGTTCGGTGATGCCCAGCGGCATCTTGCGTTCACGCCGAGCGAATCGCCGGTCGCGCTGCAACTGGGCGGCAGCGAGCGGGACGATCTCGCGCGCGCGGCGAAGCTTGGCGAGCAGTGGGGCTACGACGAAATCAACCTGAATTGCGGATGCCCGTCCGAGCGCGTGCAGCGCGGCGCATTCGGCGCATGCCTGATGAACGAGCCGCAGCTCGTCGCCGACTGCGTGAAGGCGATGCGCGATGCGGTGTCCGTGCCGGTGACGGTCAAGCACCGGATCGGCGTCGATGCGGTCGAGGACTACGCGTTCGTGCGCGACTTCGTCGGCACGGTGGCCGAGGCCGGTTGCGAAACGTTCGTCGTGCATGCCCGCAACGCGATCCTGAAGGGGCTGTCGCCGAAGGAGAATCGCGAGATCCCGCCGCTCAAGTACGACTATGCGTATCGGTTGAAGCGCGATTTTCCGTCGCTGGAGATCGTGATCAACGGCGGCATCACGACGCTCGATGAAGTTGCGCAGCATCTCGAGCACGTCGATGGCGTGATGCTCGGCCGCGAGGCGTATCACAACCCGTACGTGCTGGCGGAGGTCGATGCGCGCTTCTACGGGGCGACCGCAGCGGTGCCGACGCGCGAAGAGGCCGAAGCGCAACTGATCGCGTATTGCGCGGCCGAGCTGAAGCGCGGCACCTACCTCGGCGCGATCGTGCGGCACGCACTCGGGCTGTATCGTGGCATGCCGGGCGCGCGTGGCTGGCGTCGCGTGCTGTCCGACAACAAGAAGCTCGCACGCGGCGATCTGGCCGTGTTCGACGAGGCACGCGCGCATCTGAGCGAAGCCGAAGAATTTTTTGAAAAAAAGGCTTTGCAAGATTCAAAAGACTTCGTATAATCTTGTTCTTCGCTGCTGAAACAAAACAGCGAAGCGAAGCAAGCAGTATCAGTGGTGGCTGTAGCTCAGTTGGTAGAGTCCAGGATTGTGATTCCTGTCGTCGTGGGTTCGAGTCCCATCAGCCACCCCAACAAATTCAAGCAAAAAGCCCGGTTCATTGAACCGGGCTTTTTGCTTTCTGGCGTTCGGACACAACAGCCACGGTGCGTCTTGGTCACGGCGTCTTTAATGAAGTGGCACCCCCGTATTCAATGAATCAACCGCGATGTCATTTCGGCCTCTCGCACTTCAAAATAACGATTGCGCAAAGCGCGCTGCGCGACAGCAACATCAGGCGCATGGAAGGTGACGCCCTCTGCACAAGAGAATCGAATGCCATACTGATGAATTCGACGGTTACGAAATCATCGTCGAGTCCGTGCAGCCGGCACCCGGCAGCACGTGGATGGCGAACGTTCGGGTTCGCAAAGACGGAATCGAGTTGCCCCGGCGATATGACTTCGATACCGAATATCAGACCTCGGACGAGGCGACGCGTGCAGGTGTCGAAATCGGGCACGCGATCGTGCGTGGTATCGACCGATAGCACCGCTTGTCTGGCATTTCCGATGCGGATGACGGAGATGGCGACGAGGCCCCGAGCCTGCCTCGTATCGCGCTTCCTTGTCGTTGCGCCGACAACGTTCGTACCCGTTTGCCCGCGAAGCTTCCTTTCCTGCCTAAGGTTCCCGCGCGCCGTGCCGTTATCTTCTCTGGACAGCCCTCGTGCCTCGAATGCTGATCCGTTTTCTTGCCTGCTCGCGCAAAACGCGAGCAGGCTTTTTTCGTTTACGACCGCCCATAACCGGCTGATTGGCGGAATCGAACAGGGGCTTGGCGCAAACCGACAAGGCGTAACAGTCTTGCATACGTGTAATGTATGACCTTCCTCGTGCCCTCATGCTTTGCAGGGCCGTTCGATCCCGACGACCGGAGAAGGTGTCGGGATTTTTTTTGCCCGCGTGCCGACCTTCCGACGACGAGCCCCTGCGAAATGCATCCCGCAAAGCACGGTATATTTTGCGACGACACATGCCGATCAAGAGAACCAGCACAAGGAGTTGCTACCGATGCCGGACACCCGGGCCACACTACGCGCCGCGACGGCGCACGACGCGAACCGCATTGCTCGCCTGCACACGCTGAGCTGGCAAACCGCCTATAGCCACATCCTTCCGGCCACCTATCTGTCCGACGAGGTGCCGACGGAGCACGCGGTCCGGTGGCGCAAGTATCTCGATCGCAACGAGCGCGAGTGGGGCCTCGTGCTGATCGCCGAGTCGAATGGCGAGCCCATCGGCTTCGTCAGTGCCGAGCGCCCCGTCGATCCGGCGCTTGGTGTGTTGCTTGACTGCCTGCACGTTCATCCTTCGCATCACGGCAGCGGTACGGGCAAGCGCATGATCGAAGCCGTTCGCGCATGGGCCCGGTCGATCGGCGTGGACAAGGTCCATTTGCAGGTGCTCGAGGGCAACGTGCGCGCGATCGGGTTCTACGAACACAACGGCTGGCAATTGGCCGGTGTCGAAACGAGCCGTATCGGCCAGACGGAAGTCACCGACCGGATTTACGCGATCCAGGCTTGAACGCTTGCCGGCATCGGCGCGAGCGGCGGCACGAGAGTGCAACTGCGTCTGGCTGCTATGGAAGCGCCAGGTGAAAGCCGAACGGACTTTGCCATCACACGCCGCAATACCGCACAAGCAAATCGGCTTCGGTCTCGTGGATTTCGACGGGCAGGATCGTCGCGCCGGCATAGGCGAGATAGCGTGCGCGATGCTGGCCGTTACGGAACGATGCGACGCCGATTTTCGACAGGCCGGGAATGCCGAGCAACGTTCGCGTTCTCGTCTCGCGAAACGTGATGAACGGCATGTCCGGAATCCGGTCCTGGCTCGGATCGAGGAATTCGCGAATGCCCGCGGCCTTTCCAGGTGCCCAGTACTGAACCGACGGCAGCACATAGTCGGTGGTGTCGCGGTCGGCGCAGGCCAGCAGTTTCTTCAGGTCGATCGTCACGACCCGATGTCGAGAGTCGTCGGACGAGAATACCCGCTTGAGGTGCGTGTAGGCATAGGGAGCGTGCCCGGGAAGCTGGACGATCCAGACATCTACGCCGCTTTGTCGTGCGTGAGCGAGCGTCATTATTTCCTCTGGTGGCGCAAGCGGTCTTTGTGATTCGAGTTTAGCAGCGCGGACGGCTGCACTGCAGGTCGATGCCAAAAATAGGAAAACGGAGCGACTTACGGGCTCAACCGGCAAAAAGAATGGGAGCGGTCATACGTTGGCGGTCCGTATCGACAGGCCGCGACAATATCGCGATACTGCCGGCGCAGAATGAAACCCTGCGCGAAATTCACGCAAGATTCACACGGTGTCGAGAAGCACGTCAGGCGCCGGGCATCATGAAAATTGAGAGGGCACATTGAGCGGAGAAGCCATGTCGTCGAAACTCGAGATCGAATATCTCGATTACCGTTTCACCGCAACGCTTGAAATCACGGAGTCCGGCCGTACTGCCGCTGTCGACAGGCAGCTCGAATCCGAGGTGCGAAGCAAGACGCTCGGGTGGATCGTATTCGATCGTTTTCTGGAGCGAAACGATTTCGCCGATGAAGAGGACGCGCGCGCCAATATCGTCGACTGGCTGGAGCGGCTTGCCGCTCCGAGGGCCGTCGCATCGACCGGGATTGCGACGGCGGGCGCGGTGGCAATCGGCGCGGTGGCGGCAGATTCGTCGACAGCCGAAATCATCGGCGACGCCGCTATTGAAATCGTCAGCAATCTCGACTGGATCGATATGTTTGCCGACTGGTTTTCCAGTGGCTCGTTGTAGCGACGAACTCGTATTTTCGTGACGCAGATCATTGCGCGCAAGAAATTCCGCACGAAAAAATGAGGCGGAAATCGCATCGCGCGAAAAAAATAGAATAATCCTGCTTTGACAATATCCGCGACTTACCGGAAACTGCGCCCGGGTCTGAAAAATCGACTTGAATTAAAACAAAATAAAGCGCTGGAATGTAAAGACGAACGCTGTCGACCGGATCTTCGTCAGCGAGGCCGGCAAGCAATGCGTCACGCTCGAATCATGACGGCCACCGGCACGCGAGCATGCCGGTGGCCGTCACATTGTTACTAAAGGGTGAGTTGCCGCACAGACCATCGCGCGACCCGCGATCACAATTTGACCGGTTGACCGTTCTTCCCCGGCCCGGTCAACTATTTCCCCGCTCGCTCGTGCAGGAGCGGGGGCTTTTTGCCCCCCGACGCCGGAAGGTTGCGTCGGCGGAACCGGACAGGCGTTCGGCGGGCGGCGCGACGGCACTCGTTCGCAACCCGACATTCGTTCGCCTGATCCGCAAGAATCGCTTTCCTCGTGCCTGAGCGAACCCTCAGGCCCATCGCCGGTTTTTCCGGCGATGCCTTGATCCCGGCGGCGCGCAACAACGCGCTGCCGGGATGTTTTTTGCGTCAGATAGCGTGCGTCACATCACACGCCACGGGCATGGCGCTCCGCTCAGCCAGCCTGTTCGACGCTGGTTTCCCATCCGTCGTAGTTCCCGCCGAGCGCGCGCACCTCGCGATTGAGCACGAGCGTATGGCGCGTGATGTCGGCGAGCGCCATCGTGCCTTCGTGCGAAAACCGCACCGCCGACTTGCCGTCTTCGGTCGGCGCGACCGATTCGACCGGATAGCCTTTCGCTTCGGCCCAGTCCGCAAACTGGTGCGCGTCGCTCGGGTCGGGGAAGTACGCCCAGTGCATCACGCGCCGGCTCACGTCAGGGACGTCGCCTTGCTGCCGCAGCGCCTCCAGCGTGCGCATGTCGCGCATGATCTGCCAGTCGTCGTCGGTCGGGTAGAGCGTCTGCCAGTATGTCGTCTTGTCCGGATCGTCCTGATGGGCGTACTGCAGCGCATAGGTCGTCTGGTCGGCCAGCGAGTCGACGATCTCCGCGGCTGCCTCTTCGTCGAACGGCACGTAGAAAAGAAAATCCCGGTTGCCGTCGACGGTGATGCGGCCGACCTGCACGCCGTCTTTCGCGGTGATCGCGGCGTCGAGCAGATCCTCGATCTTCGCGAGATCGGCGAATTCGTCGCCGGTCGGCAGACCTTCGGGCGACGGATGCGCAAAGGGAACGCGCACGCTGAGCAGCGACGTGCGCGGATCGCTTTCGGCGATTTCCGCAAAGCCGTGGTTGAAGCTGATGAAAGCCTGATGGTCGCCCATTCTGGCAGGGAAGGTTCCCCAGGCGTCGCTCATGTGTTTCTCCCGTACACGATTGTCTGTTGACGGTTGCAAAGCGTCCCAATGTATCATCGAAAATCGCGTTGGCCGGAGCCGCGCACCTGATCGCGGGCCGTGCGCGCTGCGCAGGCGAGGTCCGGACTGTTCGCCGCTCGCCGCATGCATGCGGCAGGCCGCAAAAATTCAAAGGAGATGCCGATGTCGACGTTCGCGGTGAATGGTGTCCGAATCGATCCGCTCAGCGCGCGCGTGACGCACGTGCGCTGGGCGGCCGTGAACCCGGCCGATCGCTCGTGGGCGGCGGCGCCCCGCGAGGCCCCGGTGGCGGACGTGGCGCGCGCGCTCGCGTCCGGTAACGATGTCCGTGCGATCTTCTCGGCATCGGACACCACTGCAATCGGGCCCAGGCTGAAGCGCGTGCTGTATCGCGATGCGTCGGAAGGCATCGAGCTCGACATCGATGCAACGAGCGAGTCGCGCACGTTGCGCGACCTGCCGCAGATCTGACTGCGAGCCGTTACCCAAAACGAATCGTGCGAGTGCGCCCATGACCCTGTCCAGATCCGCCATCGTCCCGCCGGCATTCGCGCTCTGTCTGGCGATTGCCGCCTGTCAGACCTCCGGGCCAGCGCCCGTGCAACCGTCGCCCGAGACTGCGTCGGCGCCTGTTCCTGCATCGTCGCCGCCTGCCGCGCCGATTCGCGGCATGGGCGTCGCGCCTCATCTGGCAGCGCAGAGCCATTGGGCCATCGGTCAATGCACGACCAACGGTACCGTCAAGGTATGCAATTGACTGGCGTCGGCGCAATGGTGCGTGATTCGCGCCACCGGGATCGGAATTCCGACATGCCGCCCTCGTCGATGGGCCGGCGGCCGTCGACACGAGCCGGCGTGCAATGAACGACGAACGCGAAACGACGGATTCCGGCTGGCACGTCGATCCCGTCGCGGGAACGGTCACCGGTTCGTTGCCGGTGACGCTGGCGGTCGACGGCCGAAGCCTGAAAAGCAGGGCGGTCGTGTGTGCGGGGCTAGCTGCGGCGAGCCTGTGCGGTTATGTGGCCGCTCCGACGCTCTGGCCAGTGGCGGCGCTGGCCGCGCTGCTGGGGCTGTCCAGTGCCGCGTTGTTCGTCTCGTCGCGGCGCAAGATGTCGCTGCAGATCGACGAGACGGGCTTCCGGCTGATCGGCTCCGCGCGGGAAAAACCGGTCACGCCGTGGCGTGACGTCACGGAATTCCGGATCGTCCGCGTCGCCGGTAATCATTACATCGGCTACCAGTTCTCCGTACATTCGTCGCGCACGAGGGTGCCGGGTGGCGTGATGCTGCCGATCGCCCGGTTTGCCGATCTTCCGCTCGACGCGGTGGCCGAGTTGCTGGAGGCCTGCCGCCGTCAGTTCGGCCTGCCGGACGAACCGGCCGACCGAACGGGCTGACGAGGCCCGGTGGGGCGCCCTGTGCACCCAGTGGCTCAACCAAACAAAAAAATCCCGTGTGTCGTGTCGATTTCCGCGGGAGTCGTCCGTCGTAGCATCGGAGGCGTGCGCATCGCGCGTCCGTCCCGATTTTCGATACGACAACCGACTGAAGGAGCGACACCATGGCCACGTCCGTCAAGCCGATCCCGGAAGGGATGCGCACGCTGACCCCGCATCTGATCTGCGCGGGCGCAACCGCAGCCATCGACTTCTACCAGCGCGCATTCAATGCGACCGAACAGTTTCGCCTCGCGATGCCCGACGGCCGGCTCGCGCATGCGTGCCTCGCGATTGGCGATTCGACGCTGATGCTGGTGGATGAAATGCCCGAGCACGGTGCGCTGGGCCCGAAGGCGCTGAAAGGCACGCCCGTCTGCCTGCACCTGTACGTGCCGGATACCGACGCGGCGATCGCGAAGGCGGTCGCGGCCGGCGCGACGGTCACGATTCCGGCCGCCGACATGTTCTGGGGCGATCGTTACGGGCAGGTCGAGGATCCGTTCGGGCATCGCTGGTCGCTGGCGACGCATCAGCGCGACCTGACACCCGAGCAGATCGCGGAGGCCATGGCCAGCGCGCCGCCCTGCGGGAGCTGAACCGACGCCGGCGCCCGACCGCGGCCGAGCGGCTGCGCGGCGGCTTGATCCGCCGCGCCGGCCCGGCTCGTCCGCGGTTATGCGCCGGCCGTTTTGCCACGCTGCAAGTCCTGCAGCGGCGGTGATCGGGTTCGTGAAGGGCGGTGAAGATGCAGTAAGAAGCGGGCGTCATCGACCCGTGTTTCGTCCCGATGCGGAATCGGACGGGCGATACCTCAAGGTGCGCGGCGCCATGCCGTAAACAGGACGAGTCCAATCGTTCATCGCATCCCATCGCACCATGGTTCGAATTCTGTACGCGGGCTATCTCGCGTTTGCGCTGTATCTCCTTTACCCGCTGGTTCAGAACACGCTGATGTTCAGCACCGATTGCGTGCGCAGCGTGCTGCCGATGGGCGACCACGGCTTGTCGGCGAATTCGGCAAGCGGTGCGGACGGGCACGTGAACCGCTGTGTGTCGAGCGCGCATGCCGGCGCAGCGACCGGCCGCGCGCCTGAAATCCATTGAACGCGGCGGCATCGCGCATGGCGGCCGCTTCGCGAGCCGGCATGCTGGCCATTCGGCCGAATTGAACATCGCGCCGTGCTCGCCGATCATCTGCCACACCGCGGCAAAAATGCGAGCGGTCGAGCGCCGGGCGAAAGCGCGTGTCGCGCGTCAGTAGCTGGAGCGGTACGGCGTGCCCTGGTCGAAGCGGCTTTGCCAGTGCGTGAGGTAGCGCGACGCGAGTTGCGGATTGTTCCAGACCACGACGACGTTCTCGGAATTGCGGCTGGCCGCCGACGCACTGTAGTTGAACGAACCGGTTTCGACGTGCTCGGCGTCGATCACGAGGTACTTGTCGTGATGGATCGCATAGGCGTCGATCGTGCGCGTCGGGATGCCCGCGTTGACGAGCAGGTTCAGTGCCTGCTTGCTGCTCTTCGCGCGGTTGCCCTTGTCGTCGACGACCACCGCGACGTTGACGCCGCGGCGCTTGGCGGCAAGCAGCGCGCGTGCGACGGGCGGCGACGTGAACGAGTAGGCGGCGACCCGGATCGAGCTGCGCGCCGCCCCGATCGCTTTCAGCACGAGCGCCTCGGCGCCGCCGTCGGGCGAGAATGCCGATTCGACGACCTGGGTCGCGGGCGCTTCGTGAGTGGGGGCCGGCAGCCATCGCGACACGAGATCGATCGCTTGCTGGAGCAGCGATTCGCTTTGCGTCTTGCCGAAGGCGGCGAAGGGTGTGGCGAGCAGGGAAGCGGCGAGACAGGCGGCAGCGAGGCGATTGCGCGACAACATCTTGGACAGCGAATAATTTCGAGACAGCGGGCCGTGAGTGTAACGCACGCGTGGCGGCCTGGTCACGTGCGGATGCGAAGCGATGGTCGGCAGAGGTGTTGGGGGTGACGCAAAGTTGCGTTGTGCAGCTTCGTGTGTTCAATCGGGACGATCAACGGATAGCGGATAGGGCCGGCGATGGCATGCGATTGCGTTTACCGTTGCAGGGCACTCGCGTGCGAGCAATGCGTGCGCCCGGTCGGCTGGACCCAGACTCAACGCGGCCAGTGGCCCAAGCGGACGTCTAGCGGGCGCGTCAGACAGACATCCGCGCGCGGCGCATCGTCAATCCCTGGCTGCAGACGCCCCGGCCTCGTCGGGCGTGATCCAGCCGGGCCCGGGCTCGGGCTGCACATCGCGCGCGTCGAGCGGTTCGCCGCAGGCCGAGCATACGGTCACCGCGTGCATCAGCTGACCGCAGGCTCGGTGGCGCAATTGCACCGGCGGCCCCTGGCCGTCGTCCTTCCAGCGATCGCCCCACGCCATCAGTGCGAGCAGGGCCGGGTAGAGGTCGAGGCCCTTTTCTGTCAGCCGGTATTCGAAGCGCGGCGGGCGTTCCTGATACGCGCGCTTGACGAGCACGCCTTCGTCGACGAGCCGCGCAAGCCGTTCGGCCAGCACGTGGCGCGTCAGGCCAAGCTGGGCCTGGAACGCATCGAAGCGGCGGCAGCCGAGGAAGGCGTTGCGGAGGATCAGCATGGTCCAGCGGTCGCCGAGCACGGCGAGCGTGCGCGCGACCGAACAGTTCAGCGTGCCGATGTCATCCCATTTCATCGTCGAGTCTCTTGCCTCTTGCGGCGGTCGTGCGGCGGTTCTGCGAAATAGCGAGTTCGATTATAGAACCCGCCTTCGGTCGTAACGGGCGCGGTCGCGTTGACAAGGACCGGCATCGTTGACAATAATTAGTTCCAATTTAGAACTTACTCGCGCGGCGACGCGCTTTCAACCCGGAGACAACCCGATGAATCCGCTTTCCCTGTCTGGCCTCGATCTGCTGCGTGCCGCCGTGTCGGGCGACGCGCCCCTTGCGTCGATTTCCGAGACGATCCCGATGCGTCCGCTCGACGTCGAGCTCGGTTACGTGAAGTTTTCGGCGCGGGCGGACGGCCGGCACCTGAACCCGCTGGGCGGCGTGCACGGCGGGTTCGCCGCGACGGTGCTCGATTCGGTCACCGGGTGCGCGGTGCATTCGATGCTCGACGCGGGCGTCGGTTACGGCACCGTCGATCTGCATGTGAAGATGCTGCGGCCCGTGCCGCGCGACGTCGACCTGATCGCGGAAGGGCGCGTGATTCACCTGTCGCGTTCGCTGGGCGTCGCGGAGGGCACGCTGAAGACGCCGGACGACAAGATCGTCGCGCATGCGTCGGCGACCTGCTTCATTCAGCGCCCGCAGTGACGGAGGGCGGCAGCACCGTCGTCCGAGCAGGCGTGAACCCACCGGGCAGTGCCGAAGGCCGCTTGTAAGCGTGCGCGGCACCCGTCTGAAGCAGTCGCCTTCAATGTGATAGCGTTCCTGCTTTCCACCGACGCGACAGGAACAGCATGGAATACCGCACACTCGGCGATTCGGGCATCGAGGTCAGCCTGATCGGTCTCGGCACGATGACGTGGGGCGAGCAGAATTCGGAGCGCGACGCGCACGAGCAGATCGACTACGCGCTCGGGCAGGGCGTGACGCTGATCGATGCCGCGGAAATGTATCCGGTGCCGCCGAAGCCCGACACGCAGGGTCGCACCGAGCAATACATCGGCACCTGGATCGCGCAGCATCGCGCGCAGCGCGACCGCATCGTGCTCGCGACGAAGATCGCGGGGCCGGCGCGGCAGCCGCATAATCCGCGCCATATTCGCGGCGAGGGCAACCAGTTCGACCGCAAGAACCTGACCGAAGCGCTCGACGGCAGCCTCAAGCGCCTGCAGACCGACTACGTCGATCTCTACCAGCTGCATTGGCCCGATCGCAGCACGACCACGTTCGGCCGTCCCGCGTATCCGTGGGTCGACGACGCGTACACGGTGCCGATCGAGGAAACGCTCGGCGTGCTCGCGGAATTCGTGAAGGCCGGCAAGGTGCGCGCGATCGGCGTGTCGAACGAAACGCCGTGGGGTGTCGCGCAGTTCCTGCGCGCGGCCGAGCGGCTCGGGCTGCCGCGCATCGCGAGCATCCAGAATCCGTACAGCCTGCTGAACCGCACGTTCGAAAACGGGCTGTCGGAATTCACGCATCGCGATGGCGTCGGCCTGCTCGCGTATTCGCCGCTCGCGTTCGGCTGGCTGTCCGGCAAGTACGAGAACGGCGCGCGTCCGGCCGGCGCGCGCATCACGCTGTTCGAGCGTTTCCAGCGCTACAGCAAGCCGCAGGCCGTCGAGGCGACGTCGCGTTACGTCGCGCTCGCGCAGCGTCACGGGCTGTCGCCCGCGCAACTGGCGCTCGCGTTCGTCAACAGCCGCCCGTTCGTGCGCAGCAACCTGGTCGGCGCGACGTCGCTCGAGCAGTTGAAGGAGAACATCGGCAGCATCGACGTGACGCTGTCCGACGAGATCCTCGCCGAGATCGACGCATTGCACGAACGGCAGCCGAATCCGGCGCCGTAAACGGCGCGCGGCCCGTGCGGCGGCGCTGCCGCGACGGGCCGAGTCGGGCGGTCTCGGCGGCGCACCGCTGCGCCGTCGTTTCTCGCGTCAGCGCATCTTCAGCCGCGTGCGCGCGACGAACAGCGCGGCGAGGCTCAGCAGCGCACACCCCATCAGATAGAGCGCCGGCGACAGCCGGTTGCCGGTCGTGCTGATCAGCCAGGTGATGACGAACGGCGCGAAGCCGCCGAACAGCGTGACGCCGGTGTTGTAGCTGACCGCGAGGCCGGTTGCGCGCGTCTGCGACGGGAACAGTTCGGCCATCAGCGCCGGCAGCGCGCCGCAGTACACCGCCTTCAGCGCGCCGATCCAGACCAGTGCGGCGAGCATCGTCGCGAACGACGCGTGGCGCGTGAGCCACGCGAACGTCGGCCAAACGGTCAGCAGCATCAGCACGGCCGCGACCGCCATCATGCGGATCCGCCCGGTGCTGTCGGACAGATGACCGACGACCGGCGTGACGAGCGTCAGCACGAAGCCGGTCGCGAGTGTCGCCGCGAAGCCCGTCGATGCCGGCAGCCCGAGCTGCTTGATCGCGTAGGTCGGCATGTACAGGATCATGTAGTTGATCGCGGTCGAGATCACGAGCGCGCCGACCGACAGCAGCAGCCGCAGCTTCTGGTCCGCGAACAGCTCGCGCACCGGCGCTTCGGA
Source organism: Burkholderia sp. BCC0419 (assembly GCF_902830285.1). NCBI lineage: Bacteria > Pseudomonadati > Pseudomonadota > Betaproteobacteria > Burkholderiales > Burkholderiaceae > Burkholderia > Burkholderia sp. BCC0419. Next base: position 1,845,838 of record NZ_CADESR010000001.1, on the reverse strand, counting down.
GCGCGCCTGCGTCTTGAACTCGACGCCTTCGTCGACGTAGCGGCGGATGTACAGCCCGACCGGGCCGATCGCGAGGCCGAACAGGAACGGCACGCGCCAGCCCCAGCTTTCGAGTTGCGCGGAAGTCAGCGTGGCCGTCAGCAGCGCGCCGAAACCCGACGCGAGCAACGTCGCGAGGCCCTGGCTCGCGAACTGCCAGCTCGACATGAAGCCGCGCCGCTGCGGCGCATGCTCGACGAGGAACGCGGTCGAACTTGCGAATTCGCCGCCCGCGGAAAAGCCCTGCATCAGCCGCGACAGCATGATCCCGAGCGGCGCGAGCATGCCGATCGATGCGTAGGTCGGCATCAGCGCGATCAGCAGCGTGCCGGCCATCATCATCGCGATCGACAGCAGCAGCGACGCCTTGCGGCCCGCGCGGTCCGCGTACGCGCCGAGCACGAAGCCGCCGATCGGCCGGATCAGGTAGGACAGCCCGAACGTGCCGAGCGTCAGCATCAGCGACGTCGCTTCGCTCGTGGCGGGGAAGAACAGCTTGGCGATCGTCACCGCGAAGAAGCCGTAGACGATCAGGTCGAACCATTCGAGCGCGTTGCCGATCGACGCCGCGAAGATGATGCGGCGGATCTTCGCGGCGCTGGGGCGCGCGGCGTCCTGCGAGGTCAGGGTGGTCGTATTCATCGTGTGTGCAGTCCCGTGAAAGGGGCGAAGCGCGTTACAGGGCGGCGCCGGCCGCGGTGGATGCCGCGCGGCGAACGGGCGGCGCGGCGTCGCCGAGATCCCAGAAGAGGCCGGCCATTATCTGCAGCCCCTCGCTGACGACGCTCGCGAGCAGATGCTCGTCGGGCGCGTGCTGCGAGCACGCCGGGTACGAGTGCGGCACCCACAGCGTCGGCAGCCCGAGCGTGTCGGCGAACACCTCGTTCGGCAGCGTGCCGCCGAGATTCGGCAGGATCGCGGGCTTCTTGCCGGTGGTGCGCGCGAGCGACGCGACGGCCCAGCGGACCCACGGATCGTCCGGCGGCACGCGCGTCGCCGGTGCGCCGCGTTCGACGTCGATCTCGATGTCGGCGAAGCCGTGCGCATCGAGGTGCGCGCGCAGGTGCGCATGCAGCGCTTCCCAGTCGGTGCCGACGACGAAGCGCAACTGGCAGTGCGCATATGCGGCGGGCGGGATCGCGTTGACGGGATGCTCCGGATTGCCGGCCTTGAACGCGAGGATCTCGAAGGTGTTCCAGCCGAACACGCGCTCGGCCGCGGACAGGCCGGGCTCGCCCCAGTCGGCGTCGAGCGCCGGATCGCCGGGGCCGCCGCCGACGGAAAGATCGGCAAGCGCGTCGCGCACGGCGGCCGGGATCGGCGGCGGGCGCAGCCCCGCGACGCGAATCGCGCCGCGCGCGTCGACGAGGCTCGCGAGCGCATGCGCGAGCACGATCGCCGGATTGCGCAGCAGTCCGCCCCAGTTGCCGGAGTGATGTGCGCCGTCGCGGGCGCGCAGGCTCAGCTTGAAATTGACCGAGCCGCGCGAGCCGAGGAATACCGTCGGGCGCGCGGCGGCGATGCGCGGGCCGTCGGAGGCGATCAGCACGTCGGCCGCGAGTGCGTCGCGTTCCTGGCGGCACAGCGCGTCGAGGCCCGGCGACCCGGTTTCCTCGCCCATCTCGATCAGCAGCTTCGCGTTGAAGCCGAGCCGGCCGCCGCGCGCATCGAGCACGCTCGCCAGCGCGGCCAGGTTGATCGTGTGCTGGCCCTTGTTGTCGGCGCTGCCGCGGCCGTACCAGCGGTCGCCGTCGGCCGTCAGCGTCCACGGCGACAGCGGCGCGCGCCACTGCGCGTCGTAGCCGCGCACGACGTCGCCGTGGCCGTAGATCAGCACGGTCGGCAGCGCGTCGTCTTCGTGGCGCGCCGCGAGCAGGAACGGGCCGCCGCCGTCGGCGGGGTTGTCGACGATCCGCGACGTGAAGCCGAGGCGGGCGGCCTCGGGCGCGATCTCGTCGGTCAGATAGGCGCGCAGCGCGGCGTCGCTGCCGCTTTCCTGGCTTTCGGTGCGCAGGCCGACTCGGCGGCTCAGGGTCGTGAAGAACGCACCGGATTCGAACTGGTTCAGTGCGTGCTGGATGGCGGCGGTACGGCTCAAATCGGGTCTCCTCGGTCGGGTTCGCTGCGCGCGGACCGTGCACGCAACGTGAAGTGCGATCGATTCTAGAAAGCCGGTTTTTTTGTCACAATGATCGAATTTCGAACCTTTCTTTGCCGAAAAGGCAAAGCAGAGCGACCGGATGCGGCGCGGAGACAGAACGATGGCGGCTTTCCTGCATGGCCTGGCGTTGCGGTATTTCGTCGAGGTGGCGCGTACCGGCTCGATCAGTGATGCGTCCGCGCGGCTTCACGTGGCGGTGTCCGCGATCAGCCGCCAGATCGCGAAGCTGGAGAGCGAGCTCGGCGCGCCGCTGTTCGAGCGGCGGCCGCGGGGGATGGCGCTGTCGGAGGCGGGAGAGCGGTTGCTGGCGTTCGCGCAGCGCAGCCTGCTGGAGGCCGAGCACGTGATGAAGGACATCGGCGGGCTCGACGCGCTGCACGGCAGCCTGCTGAAGATCGCGTGCTCGGAAGGGTTCGCGATCGATTTCCTGCCCGGCGTGCTCGCAGGCTTCAAGGCGCGCCACCCGGGCGTCGATTTCATCGTGTGGGTCGTATCGCCGGCGGACGCGACCCGGCGCGTGCGCGACGGCGATGCGGACATCGCATTGACCTTCAGCCTCGCGCCGGAGAAGGGCGTGCGCGTCGATCACACCGAGCGCGCGCCGGTCTTTGCGCTGGTTCGGCGCGATCATCCGCTCGCGGCGCGCGACGCGGTGTCGCTCGCCGATGTCGCGCGGCACGCGCACGTGCTGCCCGAGGCCGGCACGACGGTGCGCCAGCTGATCGACATCGCGTGCGCGCTCGACGGGCTGCTGCTCGAGCCCGAGCTGACGAGCAACAACACCGCGGCGATGTACGGCTACGCGCGGCGCACGGGTGCGGTGATGTTCACGGGCCTGTTGTCGGTGCGCGACCGCGCCGATGCGGACGGCTTCGTCGTCGTGCCGGTGACGAACCCCCAACTGCGCGAACGCAGCATCCAGGTGCAGACGATGGCGGGACGCGATTTGCCCGCGTCGGTGCGCGCATTCCGCGACCACCTGATCGACGCGATGCAGGCCGTCTCGCCGCCGCCGACTGCCGCGCGAGGCCCGGGACGCCGGCCCGTGAGATAATCGTCAATCCGCCTTCCGTGCCCATGCGGCTCCTCGAGCTGCATCGCCCCTGTTCGACGCCAAATTGAAGAACCTGATTGTCACCCTCGATCGCGCCGGCGAGTTCGACGAGATCATCGACGTGCGCACGCCGCTCGAGTTCGCCGAGGACCATATTCCCGGCGCGCTGAACGCGCCCGTGCTCAGCAACGAAGAGCGCGTGCTCGTCGGCACGATGTACCGGCAGGTGTCGCCGTACGAGGCGACGCGCGTCGGCGCGGCGATCGTCGCGCGCAACATCGCGCGCCATCTCGACACGACGTTCGCCGACCGGCCGCGCAACTGGCGGCCGCTGATCTACTGCTGGCGCGGCGGCAAGCGCTCGGGCTCGATGACGACCTGGTTCAACCTGATCGGCTGGAAGGCGCGCCAGCTCGACGGCGGCTACAAGTCATACCGCCGGTCGGTGTGCGCGACGCTCGACTCGCTGCCGACGCGCTTTCGCTACATCGCGCTCGTCGGCCATACGGGCTGCGGCAAGACGCGCCTGCTGAACGCGCTGCGCGACGTGGGCGCGCAGACGCTCGATCTAGAAGCGCTCGCATGCCATCGGGGCTCGCTGCTCGGCGCGCTGCCGGGCAAGCCGCAGCCGACGCAAAAGGGGTTCGATTCGGGGCTCGTCGAGACGCTTGGGCGTTTCGACCCCGAATGGCCGGTGTTCGTCGAGTCGGAAAGTCGCAGGATCGGGCTCGTGCAGTTGCCGATCGCGCTGATCGAAGCGTTTCACGCGGGGCCGTGGGTGCAGGTCGAAGCGGCTCACGACGAGCGGATCGCGTTCCTGCTCGACGATTACGCGCACCTGTTCGACGAACCGGATGCGTTCAAGGCGCAGCTTCATCGGCTGATCGGCCTGCACAGCCGCGAAGAGGTGACGCGCTGGAAGGGACTGATCGATGCCGGCGCGCGGGCCGATTTGTTCACCGAACTGATCGACAAGCATTACGATCCCGCCTACGCGCGCACTTACCGCGCGACGTACGACAAGCCGAACCGGGCGCTGACGTTCACGTTCCGGCCCAACGCGGCCGACGTGCGCGATCAGGCGCGCATGCTGCTGACCGAACTCGCGCAGCAAGCCGGATTGCCCGCATCGGCCGCGCTGGCCGCCGGCGCGACATCCGAAACCGACCAAGACCAATCGACGACCACCACACGATGACGACCACACGCACCCAACCCGCTCCGGCCCTCGGCTGGATGACCTTCCTGCTGATCGCGGTCGCGGGCCTGTTCTATGTGAAATGGTTTCCGTACTACAACAAGGCGTTCGTTGCCGCCGAGCACCATTCGATCGGCCAGTCGATCCTGATGGGCACGTCCGCGGCCGCGCCCGAGCCGTCGCTGAAGGCGGCGCTCGATTACGCGTGGGCCTACGGCAAGGCGATCTGGCAGGCGATGGTGCTCGGCCTGCTGCTCGGCTCGGCCGTGCAGGCGCTGCTGCCCGCGCACTGGGTGGCGCGCGTGCTCGGCCGCACGGGATTCGGCAGCGTCGCCGCGGGCGGGCTGCTGTCGCTGCCCGGCATGATGTGCACGTGCTGCGCGGCGCCGGTCGTCGCGGGCTTGCGTGCGCGCCATGCATCGCCGGGCGGCGCGGTCGCGTTCTGGCTCGGCAATACGGTGCTGAACCCGGCGGCGCTGGTGTTCATGGGCTTCGTGCTCGGCTGGCACTGGAGCGCGCTGCGCCTCGTGCTCGGCATCGCGATGGTGTTCGGGATCGGCTATCTGCTGAACCGCATCGCGCGTCCCGAAGACCGCAGCATCGACGATGCGCAGCTTGCCGCGCTGGCGGCCGAGCAGGCCGCGGCCGGCAACCCGTTCGTCCGCTGGATGAAACTGCTCGCGCGCATGGCCGTGCGGCTCGTGCCCGAATACATCGTGCTCGTGCTGCTGCTCGGCGCCGCGCGCGCATGGCTGTTCCCGCATATCGGCCCGGACATCGGCAATCATCTCGGCTGGGTCGTCGCGTTCGCGGTGGCGGGCATGCTGTTCGTGATCCCGACGGCCGGCGAGGTGCCGATCATCCAGGCGATGCTGTCGCTCGGGATGGGCGTCGGTCCGGCCGCCGCGCTGCTGATGACGCTGCCGCCGATCAGCGTGCCGTCGCTCGCGATGCTTGCGCGTTCGTTCAAGCCTTACATGCTGGCGATCGTCGCGACGCTCGTCGTCGTGTTCGGGATCGCGAGCGGCTTGCTCGCGATCGCGTTCGGGTTCTGACGCACGCAAACGGCGCGCCCGTCGCGCGCCGTCGTCGTATTCATCCGGCGCCGCCGCTTCACGTGTGCGGCGCCCTTTACCAGAAGCAAACAGGAAAACGCATGACCCAACCGAAGATCCATCCTCGACTCGAAAAGGCGCTGACGCGCGGCGATCTCGCGATCCGCCAGGCCAATTCCGCGCGGGCGACTGCCGTGCTGCACGCACTCGGCACGATGATCATCGAGGCCTCCGCAACGATCGGTGTCGAGGCCAGCATCGACATTCCGCAAGGCGATCGCATTTACGATCCCGTCAACGGCCTGTGGCCGCAGAAGATGCTGGTGTCGTTCGACGGCCCGGTGGACGAAGCCGACAAGGAAGAGCTGCGCACGGTCTATCTGGTGGCCGACGATCCGGGCACGCAGTTCCGCGTCGAATGGCATCGCGCGGACGGCAAGCTCGGCCGCCAGGAAGGCGGCCCGCTCGCGACCGTCGCGTTCCTGACCGACGTCGAAATTCCGTGGAGCGACGACGACGAGTAACGTCGTCGCATGAAGCCGGCGCCCGGTGCCCGGCGCGCCGGCCGTCAGCGCATCATCCGCCGCCGGAACAGCCACGCGGACAGCAGGAACCCGCCGACCGCATAGCCGGCGAGCACCGCGACGTGCAACGCGATGTCGGTCGCCGGCCGGCCGAGCATCGCAGGGCGGATCAGCTCGACCGCATTCGCGAGCGGCAGCGCCTGCGCCGCGTGCTGCGCGAGCGGCGGCAACTGCGTGATCGGGAAGAACACGCCCGACAGCAGCAGCATCGGCGTCAGCACGAGCGTCTGGTAGAACATGAAGAAATCGTAGGACGGGGCGAGCGCCGTGACGATCATCGCGATGCTGGCGAACGCGAGGCCGGCCAGCGCGATCACGGGCAGCACCGCGAGCATCGACGGAAACTGCGCGTAGCCGAGCCCGCCCGCGACGAGCATGATCGCGCCCCCCGACAACATCGCCTTGCTGGCCGCCCAGACGATCTCGCCGAGCACGATGTCGCCGAGTGCGAGCGGCGTATGCATGATCGCTTCCCAGGTGCGCTGCACGTGCATCCGCGAGAAGCCCGAATACATCGATTCGAAGCTCGCGGACATCATCACGCTCGAGCCGACCGTGCCGGCTGCGAGGAATGCGATATACGACACGCCGTCGACATGGCCGAGCATCAGGCCGAGCCCGAAACCCAGCCCGAACAGATAGATCATCGGATCGGCGAGATTGCCGAACATCGACGCGAGCGCGAGCTTGCGCCACACGAGATAGTTGCGCCGCCAGACGGCGACCCAGTTGCTTGCGTTCGCCGGCATCGCGATCGCGAAGCGCGATGCGCGCGGCGGGGCCGATGGCGTGGTGGCGGAATAGTTACGGACGTCCATGGTCGATCAGTCCTGCATCTCGCGGCCCGTGAGCCGCAGGAACACATCCTCCAGATTGGCCGGGCGATGCAGATAGCGCAACCCGGGGCGGCCCTTGAGTCGAGCAGTCAGCGGTTCGGGATCGGCTACATAGCAGAACAGCGTCTCGCCGCTGATCTCGGTGTGCTTCGCGAATGCCGACAACTCGTCGCGCAGTGCGGCCGGATCGGGCCCGTAGATCTCGATCACGTCGCAGCCGATCTCCGATTCGATCAGTGCGTGCGGCGCGCCTTCGGCGATCTTGCGGCCTTCCTCGATCACGCACAGCCGATCGCACAGGCGCTCGGCTTCTTCCATGAAATGCGTGGTGATCAGGATCGTCTTGCCGCGCGCGAGCAGCGAACGCAGCCGCTCCCACATCAGGTGCCGCGCCTGCGGATCGAGGCCCGTCGTCGGCTCGTCGAGCACCAGCACATCGGGATCGTTGACGAGCGCGCGGGCGAGCGTAAGGCGGCGCTTCATGCCGCCCGACAGCTCGCCGACCTTCGCGTCGGCCTTGTTTTCCAGCTTTGCGAATTCGAGCAGCGGCGGCACGAGCGCGCGTGCGGCCTGCGCCGACATCCCGAAATAGCGGCTGAACACGAGCAGGTTTTCTCGGACCGTGAAGTCGGGGTCGAGGTTGTCGAACTGCGGGACGACGCCGACCCGCCGGCGTGCATGTCGCGCACGTGATGGAACCGGTTCGCCGCACAGCGAAATGGCGCCTGCATCGGGATGCGCGAGGCCGAGCAGCATCTTCAGCGTCGTGGTCTTGCCGGCGCCGTTCGGCCCGAGCAGGCCATAGCATTCGCCGGCCTTCACGTTGAAGGACAGACCATTGACGACGAGCTTGTCGCCATAGCGCTTTTCGACGTTGCGGAAATCGATCGGTGCGACGGACATGGGCGTGTTGTCGTTGTAAGCGGGCGCGTTCCGCTGCCCAGTGTGCGAACGGATCGCGCGAATGCGTGTCACACGGGCATCGCCGAAGCGCACGACGCCGGCGCGAGGTGACCCGCTGGACGTGGAACGGGCCATTCTAGTGCATCGGCTGCATCGCTTCAGCGCATGCCTGCACGGTGCGATGCACGCGCGCACCGATCGTGCACCGCATCATCGCGCACGCGCCGCGCGGGGCGAATCAGCGTTTTCCATCCCTTGCGTCCTGAATTGCGGCGCACCATGATGAATGCGTAGGCTCGTTGTCGCGATAGGGAGGCTCCATGGCTAGCTACAACAAGATTTTGCTGTGTTACGACGGCACGCTCGAAGGGCGCAAGGCGCTGCGTTACGGCGCCAATCTCGCAATGGACCTGAAGGCCGAAACGCATTTGCTGTCGGTCGTCGACATGCGTTCGAGCATTGCGCAAAGCGCGGGTTTGCTGACCGATGTCGCATGCGGCCGCTTCGAGGAAACCGCGCGCGAAATCCTGCAGGAAGGCGTGAACTGGCTGCGCGAGCGCGGCGTCCAGGCGGAGGGCCATTTCGCATTCGGTTATCCGATCGACGAAATCGCGAATCTCGCGTCGGAGCTGAAGGTCGATCTCGTCGTCGTCGGCCACCGGTGCCGCAGCGGATTGTCGAGATGGTGGATGGGGTCGGGCAATACGCAACTGCTCGATCGCGTGAACTGCAGCATTCTGGTGGCGTGTTCGTCGGCGGAAGAGCAGAAGGCCGAAATTGCGCGCGAGCGTGAAGCGGCTATAGCGAACGGCCAATGATCTAAAGGCTGGATGACCGCCTGACCGGCGATGCGTGCCGGTCGGGCGTCGCACTGCATCAGCAGTGTGCGCGTCGAGCGCGCGGCCTGCTAGGCATGCAGGTCGATTCCGGACAATTTCCACGAGAACAGCCCGAAGCGGTGGAAGATCGCCGCATAGCGCGTGCCATCCGCGCTGCGCTGATACGTCACGACGAATTCATCGACATTCCGGTAGCCCGCGCTGGTTTGCTGCGGGTGCGGCGCTTGCGTTGCTTCGCCCGGGCTCGCCGGTGCGGCGGGCGTGGGTGCCGGCGACGATGCCGCCGAAGCGGCCGCGTTGCTGCCGGGTACGGCCGCACTTGCCGGTGCCGGATTGGCGGGCGGTGCGGCAGGCGTGTTGCCGGGCGCATTGCCTGCTGGCGGCTGATTCGACCACTCAGGCGGACGCTCGCCCGGATTGCCGCGTGGCGGCAACCCGCTCATCAGCGCGGCGACGCCTTCCGGGGTCGCGTACGCATCGACCAGCGGGCCGATCAGGGCGGACCCGATCAGCGCGCCAATCACCGCGAACGGATTGTTTTTCTTCACGGCGTCGATCCGGCGCATCAACTCTTCCGTGACCTGCTGCTTCAGGCTGATGCGCAGCGACGGAAAGTCGACATACTCGCTGATTGCCTGCGCATCGCGCGCATCGATCGCCGATTTCAGGCGACCGAGCGCGACATACGGCGACGCGTACGCATAGCCGAGCGCCGCAATGAGGGCGACGACCAGCGCGACGATCAGCAGGGGCTTGAGTCGCCATGCGCGGCGCGACGATCCAGTCACGTTGCCTCCGGTGCGGGGATGTTCCGCAATCAGAGACCGCCCGGCGTGGCCGATCGTTCCTCTGCGATGCAGTGATCGATCATCCGGCACACGGCATCGATCGTGCCCACCATGATCAGGCGCGACCGGCCGTGATAGACGCGCACCGGTGCGCGGCGCGCGGGTTCCGCGTGATTCAGACCGGCGTTCAGCGATACCCGCGCGAACGCGGGGAGCGCTGACGGCAGCAGGGACACCTGCCGTTCGACTGCGACTTCTTCTTGCACTGGCGCCGCCGCGGACAGCGGTGCGCAGGGCGTGCGGCCGCGCAGATGACGCAGGCGACCGAATTGACGGAAAGGCAGCAGGCGGGCAAGGCGTTCCATGATGTTCTCCTAGCGAGACGGAATGTCAGAGTTCGCCCGAGCGGATCAGCCCGACGGCGATGCCTTCCAGCGCGAAATCCGCGCTGCCGGCCTTGACGAAGATGTTTTCGTAATCCGGGTTCTCCGCGATCAGCTCGAGGCCGCCGGGCCGGCGCATCAGGCGCTTGACCGTGACGTCGTCGCCGAGACGCGCGACGATGATCTGGCCGTCCTTCGCTTCCGTGCGCTTCTGCACGGCGAGGAGGTCGCCGTCGAGAATGCCGGCGTCGCGCATCGACAGGCCGCGCACCTTCAGCAGGTAGTCGGGCTTGCTGGTGAACAGCGCGGGATCGCACGCGTAATGCTGCGAGATGTGCTCCTGCGCAAGGATCGGGCTACCGGCCGCGACGCGGCCGACGAGCGGCAGCGATAGTTGCATCAAGCCGGCGTGCGGCAGCGTGAACTGGTGCGGGGCGTCGTCGAGGCCGAGCAGCCGGATGCCGCGTGATGCGCCGGCGGCCAGCTCGATCACGCCCTTGCGCGCCAGTGCGCGGAGGTGCTCCTCGGCCGCATTCGGCGAGCTGAAGCCCAGTTCGGCCGCGATCTCGGCGCGGGTGGGCGGGAATCCGGAGCGCTCGATCGCGCGACGGATCAAGTCGAACACTTGCTGCTGACGGGCGGTGAGTTTGGTCATGGCTCAACTGTATGGATAGACAGTGAGCTGTATTTTTATACAGTACTTGGTGAATTTCAAGTGTTACTTGAGGTTCGACGCGATCGCGCCGGTTCCGGCGTGATTTCGCGACGCCCGGACGCCGGTTTGTCCGCCGCAACCGTCCGTCCTGTATGCGTTAGCACTTTTGAGTATTAAAAAATGAGGAACGATTATTTTTAATCATGTAACCCGTTCGCTAGACTGGCCCGACATCGCAATACCGACAACACTGGAGAACCAAGGATGGCGAAGCGCAATACGGGGCTGGTGGGCGGAGTGGGCCGCCTGATCGCAACACTCGCGCTGGGCGCGGCGGCGGCGCTGGGCGTTGCGACGCATGCGCAGGCCGATACGACCTTCCTGAACGTGTCGTACGACCCGACGCGCGAGCTGTATCAGGATTTCAACCAGGCGTTCGGCAAGGAGTGGAAGGCGAAGACGGGCGAAACCGTCAACTTCAAGCAGTCGCACGGCGGTTCGGGCGCGCAGGCGCGCTCGGTGCTCGACGGCCTGCAGGCCGACGTCGTCACGCTGGCGCTGGCGTATGACATCGACGCGCTCGCGAACAAGGGGCTCGTGAACAAGGATTGGCAGAAGCGCCTGCCCGACAACGCGTCGCCGTATACGTCGACGATCGTGTTCCTCGTGCGCAAGGGCAACCCGAAAGGGATCAAGGACTGGGACGACCTGACCAAACCGGGCATCTCGATCGTCACGCCGAACCCGAAGACCTCGGGCGGCGCGCGCTGGAACTACCTGGCCGCATGGGCCTACGCGCTGCACAAGCCGGGCGGCAACGAGCAGACGGCGAAGGAATTCGTCACGAAGCTCTACAAGAACGCAGGCGTGCTCGATTCGGGCGCGCGGGGCGCGACGACGAGCTTCGTGCAGCGCGGGATCGGCGACGTGCTGATCGCATGGGAAAACGAGGCGTTCCTGTCGGTCAAGGAATTCGGCACCGACAAGTTCGAGATCGTCGTGCCGTCGGTGAGCATCCTGGCCGAGCCGCCCGTCGCGGTGGTCGACAAGGTGGTCGACAAGAAGGGCACGCGCAAGCTGGCCGAGGCCTACCTGAATTTCCTGTACAGCCCGCAGGGCCAGGAAATCGCGGCGCGCAACTACTACCGGCCGCGTTCGAAGAACGTGCCGGCGGAGCTGACCAAGCAGTTCCCGAAGCTGAAGCTGTACACGGTCGACGACACGTTCGGCGGCTGGACGAATGCGCAGAAGACGCATTTCGCGGACGGCGGCGTGTTCGATTCGATCTACAAGCCGCAGTAACGCCATAACGACAAGCGGCGCTCCACGACAGCGCGCCGCATCCCCGACGGGCCGCCGGCGCGATGCACTGCGCCGGCGTTTGCGTCGGGCCCGTGAGCAGCATCGACCCAGCAAGAGCATCCGATGACGACGTACACCTTTCGCAAGCCGAGCGCGCTGCCCGGTTTCGGCGTGACACTCGGCATCACGGTGGCCTATTTGAGCCTCGTGGTGCTGATTCCGCTCGCCGCCACGTTCCTGAAGACCGCGACGCTGTCGTGGGACCAGTTCGTCACCGCCGTCACGTCGCCGCGCGTGCTCGCGTCGTACCGGCTGACGTTCTCGGCCGCGCTCGGCGGCGCGCTGATCAACGCCGTGTTCGGCTTCCTCGTCGCGTGGGTGCTGGTGCGCTACACGTTCCCGTTCAAGCGTCTCGTCGATGCGATCGTCGACCTGCCGTTCGCGCTGCCGACGTCGGTGGCCGGCATCTCGCTCGCGGCCGTCTACGCGACCAACGGCTGGGTCGGCCAGTATCTGGCGCCGCTCGGCATCAAGATCGCGTTCACGCCGGCCGGCGTGCTGGTCGCGCTGACCTTCATCGGGCTGCCGTTCGTCGTGCGCACCGTGCAGCCGGTGCTCGAGGATTTCGAGCGCGAGCAGGAAGAAGCCGCCGCGTGCCTCGGCGCGTCGCGCTGGCTGACGTTCCGCCGCGTCGTGCTGCCGGCCGTGCTGCCGGCGCTGCTCACCGGTTTCGCGCTTGCGTTCGCGCGCGCGCTCGGCGAATACGGATCGGTGATCTTCATCGCCGGCAACGTGCCGATGAAATCCGAGATCACGTCGCTGCTGATCATCACGAAGCTCGAGCAGTACGACTACGCGGGTGCGACCGCGCTGGCCGTCGTGATGCTGGTCGTGTCGTTCCTGATGCTGCTGCTGATCAACACGCTGCAGTGGTATCTGCAGCGTAGGACGAGCAAGGGCGCGAGCGGCCCGGCGCCCGCCACCGTCAACGCCGTCGCGGCAGGAGGCCAGCAATGAGCCAGGAGGCCACCGTCGTGCTGAAAACCCCGTCGCCGGCCGCGCGTGCCGCGAAGCGGCTCGACCCCGTCAGCGAGTCGCGCGTCGTGCGCTGGCTGCTCACGGGCATCGCGCTGGCGTTCCTCGCATTCTTCCTCGTCGTGCCGCTCGCCGCGGTGTTCGTCGAGGCGTTGCGCAAGGGCGTCGGCTTCTATCTCGAATCGCTGGCCGATCCCGATGCGTGGTCGGCGATCAAGCTGACGCTGACCGTCGCCGTGATCGCGGTGCCGCTGAACCTCGTGTTCGGCGTCTGTGCTTCGTGGGCGATCGCGAAGTTCGAATTCCGCGGCAAGGCGCTGCTGACGACGCTGATCGACCTGCCGTTCTCGGTGTCGCCGGTGATCTCGGGCCTCGTGTACGTGCTGCTGTTCGGCGCGCAGGGCTGGTTCGGGCCGTGGCTGCAGGATCACGACGTGCAGATCATCTTCGCGGTGCCGGGCATCGTGCTCGCGACGATCTTCGTGACGTTCCCGTTCGTCGCGCGCGAGCTGATTCCGCTGATGCAGGCGCAAGGCACCGACGAGGAGGAAGCCGCGCGCGTGCTCGGCGCGTCGGGCTGGCAGATCTTCCGCCGCGTGACGCTGCCGAACGTCAGGTGGGGCCTGCTGTACGGCGTGATCCTGTGCAATGCGCGCGCGATGGGCGAGTTCGGCGCGGTGTCGGTCGTGTCCGGCCACATCCGCGGCGTGACCGACACGATGCCGCTGCACGTGGAGATCCTGTACAACGAATACAACTTCGCGGCGGCGTTCGCGGTGGCGTCGGTGCTGGCGTTGCTCGCGCTCGTCACGCTCGCGCTGAAGCTGATCGCCGAGCGTCATCTCGCGGCCGAACTGGCCGACACGGATGATGCCGTTCCCGCACATGCCGGCCCTGCTGCCGCCGTTTCGTCGAAATCGTAAAGAGGCAACCAGAATGGGTATCACCGTCCGTAACCTTCAGAAGCGCTTCGGCGATTTCACGGCGCTCGACAACGTATCGCTCGACTTTCCGCCCGGCGAACTGGTCGCGCTGCTCGGGCCGTCCGGCTGCGGCAAGACCACGCTGCTGCGCGTGATCGCGGGCCTCGAGCACGCGGACGCCGGCCAGGTCGTGCTGCAGGGGCTCGACGTCGCGTCGGTCGGCGCGCGCGACCGCCAGGTCGGCTTCGTGTTCCAGCACTACGCGCTGTTCCGCCACATGACGGTGTTCGAGAACGTCGCGTTCGGGCTGCGCGTGAAGCCGCGCCGCGAGCGGCCGTCGGAAGCCGCGATTCGCGAGAAGGTGCACGAGCTGCTGAAGCTCGTGCAGCTCGACTGGCTCGCGCAGCGCTATCCGTCCGAGCTGTCGGGCGGCCAGCGCCAGCGCATCGCGCTCGCCCGTGCGCTCGCGGTCGAGCCGAAGGTACTGCTGCTCGACGAACCGTTCGGCGCGCTCGACGCGAAGGTCCGCAAGGAACTGCGCGGCTGGCTGCGTCGCCTGCACGACGACCTGCACATCTCGACGATCTTCGTCACGCACGACCAGGAAGAGGCGCTCGAAGTGGCCGATCGCATCGTCGTGCTGAACCGCGGCCACGTCGAGCAGGTCGGCAGCCCGCAGGACGTCTACGATCATCCGCAAAGCGCGTTCGTGTACGAGTTCCTCGGCGCGGCGAACCGGCTGCCGGGCACGGTTGCCGGGCGCGGCTTCGTCGCCGAGGGCGCGGCTGCGCCGATCGAGGTCGACGCCGATTTCGCGGGCCCCGCGAACGCATACGTGCGGCCGCACGATCTGCAGCTGTGGCCGGCGGGCGAAGGGCACAGCGACGGCATCGCGGTGGACGTGCGGCGCGTGATTCCGCTCGGCGGTTCGGTGCGCGTGGAGCTCGAGGCGCGCGCGGGCGGCGCGCTCGAGGCGGAACTCGACCGCGACGCATGGCGGGCGCTTTCGCTGCAGGTCGGCGACGGCGCGACGGCCGTGCCGCGCGCCGTGCGGGTGTTTCCCGCGCGTTGACGAGACAATGCCGGGCAGAGGGCGGGATTCGCTCCGATTCGACAATCAAACAACGACAGCCTAAGAGGCATACCCATGAATTTTCAGCAATTGCGGTTCGTGCGCGAAGCGGTGCGCCAGAACATGAACCTGACGGAAGTCGCGAACGTGCTGTACACGTCGCAGTCGGGCGTGTCGAAACAGATCAAGGATCTGGAGGATGAGCTGGGCGTCGACATCTTCATTCGGCGCGGCAAGCGGCTGACGGGGCTCACGGAGCCCGGCAAGGCGGTGCACCAACTGATCGAGCGGATGCTGCTCGACGCCGAGAACCTGCGCCGCGTCGCGCGCCAGTTCGCCGATCAGGACAGCGGCCACCTCGTCGTCGCGACGACGCACACGCAGGCGCGCTACGCATTGCCGAAGGTGATCCGGCAGTTCACCGACGTGTTCCCGAAGGTGCATCTCGCGCTGCGCCAGGGCAGCCCGCAGCAGATCGCGCAGATGATCCTGAACGGCGAGGCCGATCTCGGCATCTCGACCGAGGCGCTTGACCGCTATCCGGACATCGTCACGTTCCCGTGCTATTCGTGGCACCACACGGTCGTCGTGCCGAAGGGCCATCCGCTCGTCGGCCGCGAGAACCTGACGCTCGAGGAAATCGCCGAGTACCCGATCATCACGTACGACCAGGATTTCACGGGCCGCTCGCACATCGACCAGGCGTTCACGCAGGCGGGCGCCGTGCCCGACGTCGTGCTGACCGCGATCGACGCGGACGTGATCAAGACCTACGTCGAGCTCGGGATGGGGATCGGCGTGGTTGCGGCGATGGCCTACGATCCGCAGCGCGACACGGGGCTCGTGGCGCTCGATACGCAGCACCTGTTCGAGGCGAGCACGACGCGGGTCGGGCTGCGCAAGGGCGCCTTCCTGCGTGCGTATGCGTACCGGCTGATCGAAATGTTCGCGCCGCACCTGAACGAAGCGGAAATCGCGGGGCTGTTGCGCGAAGCCGTTTGACCCGCGCGTGTCGCGCGCCGTCCGGGCAGATGCTGCGGACGGTGCGCGACATGCACCGCGCGTACCTTGCCTTACACCGCACCGGGCGGCGGCAGGGGATCGCCGCCGTCACGTTTGAAGCATCGGCCGAGTCGTCGGATCAGGTGCGTCGCGTCAGGCGACGATCGACACGCGGTTCCGTGCCGACAGAAAAACAAGAACAATCTGCAATGCCGAACCTTGGCGCGGAACGCAAGGTCGGCAGCCATCCTCCTTCACGCAGCAGCGCCGTACGAATCGCTGGTTCCGTCACAGTCGACCACATATCGGGACGGTGGATGCCGGCGACCTTCGTGCCGATCGTCGGGCCGATCGCGTTGTTCGCGCCGAACCGCTTCATCATCGGCCGGCCGCATGCGAAGCGTTTCGGCGAACCGCCGTCGGCGTCGCGAGTGTCGCATTTGCGCGTCGTGAAGCGCGCTCGCGCGCTCCGAATAAACCCTTAAATATTGTTCAGACCGGTTGCGCGCCGAAGCGAATCGGTACAGCATAGCCTTCACTCCGCCGGCGTCCCGCCGGCGGTGGCGCGTCGACGACAGCACGCGCCAGGCAGTCGGCCGTCTGCCTCGCTTCCATTCCGTGGTACCGACAGCAGCATCGATGGCCATTGCCCGGGTAGTGTGGCGCAAACGTTTGCTCACATTAAAACAACAACCAAACAACAATCCGGCCCTTCGGGCCAGTCGCCAGGAGATGTGTATGAATGTCCGCTTTCGCCGTCGCTTCCTGACCGCCGCGCTCGCCGCCGTCGCGGTGGCCGCCGCACCGGCTGTCCACGCGCAATCCGCAGCCAAGCCGAAGGTCGCGCTCGTGATGAAGTCGCTCGCCAACGAGTTCTTCCTGACCATGGAAACGGGCGCGAAGGAATACCAGAAACACAACGCGAACCAGTTCGACCTGATCACCAACGGCATCAAGGACGAGACCGACACCGCGAACCAGATCCGCATCGTCGAGCAGATGATCGTCTCGAAGGTCGACGCGATCGTGCTCGCGCCGGCCGATTCGAAGGCGCTCGTGCCGGTCGTGAAGAAGGCCGTCGACGCCGGCATCGTCGTCGTGAACATCGACAACCGGCTCGATCCCGACGTGCTGAAGTCGAAGAACCTGAACGTGCCGTTCGTCGGCCCGGACAACCGCAAGGGCGCGCGCAAGATCGGCGATTACCTCGCGAAGCGGCTGAAGGCGGGCGACCAGGTCGGCATCGTCGAAGGCGTGTCGACGACGACCAACGCGCAGCAGCGCACGGCCGGCTTCCAGGACGCGATGAAGGCGGGCGGGATGAAGGTCGTGTCGGTGCAGTCGGGCGAATGGGAAATCGACAAGGGCAATGCGGTGGCCGCCGCGATGCTCAACGAATACCCGAACCTGAAGGCGCTGCTGTGCGGCAACGACAACATGGCGATCGGCGCCGTATCGGCCGTGCGCGCGGCCGGCAAGCAGGGCAAGGTGCTCGTGGTCGGCTACGACAACATCAACGCGATCAAGCCGATGCTGAAGGACGGCCGCGTGCTCGCGACCGCCGACCAGTACGCGGCGAAGCAGGCCGTGTTCGGCATCGACACGGCGCTCAAGGCGATCGCCGAGCATCGCAAGCAGGCCGACATGTCCGGCGTGGTCGAGACGCCGGTGGATCTCGTGACGAAGTAACGCCGCACCGGTCCGGCCGCCGCCCTCAAGAATCCGGCGCGGCGGCCGTTATCCGGTGTGAGCGCGATCACGGCCACTGCATGCACATGCACTTGTGAGCGTCATATCCGCGCGCCCCGGGCGCGCGGCCGCAACCAGGATCGCGATGGAATCGACCTTCCAACCCTCCCGTTCAGCCCACCCCGTGCTGTCCGTATCCGGCATCGGCAAGACCTATGTCGAACCCGTGCTCGCCGACGTCACGCTGACGCTCGACGCGGGCCAGGCGCTCGCGCTGACGGGCGAGAACGGCGCCGGCAAGAGCACGCTGTCGAAGATCATCGGCGGGCTCGTCGACCCGACCACCGGCACGATGCAGCTCGGCGGCCAGGCCTATGCGCCGGCGAGCCGCACGCAGGCCGAGGCGCTCGGCGTGCGCATGGTGATGCAGGAGCTGAACCTGCTGCCGACGCTGAGCGTCGCCGAGAACCTGTTCCTGAACCGCCTGCCGAGGCGCTTCGGGATCATCGATCGCGCGCGGCTGCGCGACGACGCGCGCGCGGCGATGGCGCAGGTCGGGCTCGACGCGGTCGATCCGGATACGCCGGTCGGTGCGCTCGGCATCGGCCACCAGCAGATGGTCGAGATCGCGCGCAACCTGATCGGCGATTGTCGCGTGCTGATACTCGACGAGCCGACCGCGATGCTGACCGCGCGCGAAGTCGAGCTGCTGTTCGAGCAGATCGACCGGCTGAAGGCGCGCGGCGTCGCGATCGTCTACATCTCGCACCGGCTCGAAGAGCTCGCGCGCGTCGCCGAGCGCGTCGCGGTGCTGCGCGACGGCCGGCTCGTGCATGCGGGCGACATGGCGGCGACGACGTCCGACGGGCTCGTCACGCTGATGGTCGGGCGCGAGATCGGCGAACACATCGATCTTGGGCAGCGTCGTTTCGGCGCGCCGCGGCTCGCCGTATCGGGCCTCACGCGCGGGACGGCCGTGCGCGACGTGTCGCTCGAGGTGCGCGCGGGCGAGATCTTCGGCATCTCGGGGCTGATCGGCGCGGGGCGCACCGAGCTGCTGCGGCTGATCTACGGCGCCGATACGCCGGATGCCGGAACGATCGCGGTCGGCCAGCCGCTGAAGCCGGCGCGGATCGCGTCGCCGGTCGACGCGGTGAAGCTGGGCATCGCGCTGATCACCGAGGATCGCAAGGGCGAAGGGCTGCTGCTGTCGCAGTCGATCACCGCGAACGTATCGCTTGGCCAGCTCGACCGGCTGGCGCGCGGCGGCATCGTCGATTCGGCGCGCGAAACGGCGCTCGCTGAGCAGCAGATCGATGCGCTGCGGATCCGCACGCACGGGGCGGCGCAGCCGGTCGGCGAGCTGTCGGGCGGCAACCAGCAGAAGGTCGTGATCGGCCGCTGGCTCGCGCGCGACATGGGCGTGCTGCTGTTCGACGAGCCGACGCGCGGGATCGACGTCGGCGCCAAATTCGAGATCTACACTTTGATGGGCGCGCTCGCGCGCGACGGCCGCGCGCTCGTGGTCGTATCGAGCGACCTGCGCGAGCTGATGCTGATCTGCGACCGGATCGGCGTGATGTCGGCCGGCCGCATGACCGCCGTGTTCGAGCGCGGCAACTGGACCCAGGATGCGCTGCTGGCCGCGGCGTTCGCCGGCTTCGGCCGCGAGACGCCGGCGGCCGCCATGCAGCATCCGGACGCGGGGCAGGCGCGCGGCGCCGCTCCGGGCACTTCGACGACAGGACCACAGCAATGACCCAGCCTCCCGTATCCCCGACCGACGCAGGCGCGCAGCAGGACGTGACGGGGCGCCGCGCGCGTACGCTGTCCGGCACGCGGCTCGGCCTGTCGAACTATCTCGGGCTCGCCGGCGCGCTGGCCGCGATGATCGCGCTGTTCTCGGTGCTGAGCTCGCATTTCCTGACCTACGACACGTTCAGCACGATCGCCAACCAGATTCCCGATCTCGTCGTGATGTCGGTCGGGATGACCTTCGTGCTGATCATCGCCGGGATCGACCTGTCGGTCGGCTCGGTGCTCGCGCTCGCCGCGTCGATGGTCAGCGTCGCCGCGCTGAAATGGCAGTGGGGGCCGCTGCCCGCTGCGCTGATCGGGATCGCGGTCGCGACCGCGACGGGCGCGCTGACCGGCGCGGTCACGGTCGGCTGGCGGATTCCGTCGTTCATCGTGTCGCTCGGCGTGCTGGAGGCCGCGCGCGGCCTCGCGTACCAGCTGACGAATTCGCGCACCGCATATATCGGCGACGCGTTCGATTTCCTGTCGAACCCGATCGCGCTGGGCATCTCGCCGGCGTTCCTGATCGCGGTCGCGGTGATGATCGCGGCCCAGTTCGTGCTGACGCGCACGGTGTTCGGGCGCTATCTGGTCGGGATCGGCACGAACGAGGAAGCGGTGCGACTTGCAGGGGTTAACCCGAGGCCGTATAAAATTCTCGTATTCGCACTGATGGGCGCGCTCGCGGGGCTCGCGTCGCTGTTCCAGATTTCGCGGCTCGAGGCGGCCGATCCGAACGCGGGCGCGGGCCTCGAGCTGCAGGTCATCGCCGCCGTCGTGATCGGCGGCACGAGCCTGATGGGCGGGCGCGGCTCGGTGATCAGCACGTTCTTCGGCGTGTTGATCATCTCCGTGCTGGCCGCGGGGCTGGCGCAGATCGGTGCGAACGAGCCGACGAAACGGATCATCACGGGTGCGGTGATCGTGGTGGCGGTCGTGCTCGATACGTATCGCAGCCGGCGTACGCGCGTGCGGTAAAAGACAGACAGAACAGACCAGAGAGAAACGGGAAATGGCGACGATCAAGGATGTGGCGGCCATGGCGGGCGTGTCGTTTACGACCGTCTCGCACGTGGTGAACAATTCGCGGCCGGTGTCCGCGGATGTGCGCGCGAAGGTCGAGGGCGCGATCCGCGAGCTGAACTACGTGCCGTCGGCCGTGGCGCGCTCGCTGAAGGCGCGGTCGACGGCGACGATCGGCCTCGTCGTGCCGAACAGCACGAATCCGTACTTCGCCGAGCTTGCGCGCGGCATCGAGGATCAGTGCGCGGCCAACGGCTATTGCGTGTTCTTCTGCAATTCGGACGACGATCCCGTGAAGCAGCGCAACTACCTGCGCGTGCTGCAGGAAAAGCGCATCGACGGGCTGATCGTCGCGTCGGCGGGCGAGGACGCGGTGCTCGCGCAGACGCTCGCCGATATCCACGCGCCGCTCGTCGTCGTCGACCGCAACATCGAGGGGCTCGCGGCCGATCTCGTACAGATCGACCACGAGCGCGGCGCGTACCTGGCGACGCGCCACCTGCTCGAACTCGGGCACGCGAAGATCGGCTGCATCACCGGGCCGACCGACACCGCCGTCAGTGCGATGCGCGTGCACGGCTTCATCCGCGCGATGGCCGAGCGCGGCGTCGACATCGTGCCGGGTGCGATCGCCGAAAGCGATTTCTCGTGCCTGGGCGGCTATCACGCGGCGTCGCGGCTGTTCGAATCGGTGCGGCCGAGCGCGATCTTCGCGGGCAACGACCTGATGGGCGTCGGCGCGCTGCGCGCGGCGGCCGAACGCGGAATGCGCGTGCCCGACGACTGCTCGATCATCGGATTCGACGACATCGAATTTTCCCGCTACACGTATCCGGCGCTGTCGACGGTCGGCCAGTCGGTGCGCGCGCTCGGCGAAATGGCCGCGCAGACGCTGATCGAACGGATCGGCGGCGGCTCGACCGCCGTGCCGAGCCGCCGCCGCGTCGTATCGCCGCGCCTCGTGCTGCGCGAATCGACGGCGGTTTACCGCGAGCCGGCCGCGCCGGGCGCTCGCTCATGACGGCGACCGCAACGGGCGCCGGCCGCGTGACGGTGGTCGGCAGCCTCAACATGGATCTCGTCGTGCGGGCGCCGCGGCTGCCGCTGCCGGGCGAAACGCTCGCCGGGCATGCGTTCGCGCAGGCGGCGGGCGGCAAGGGCGGTAACCAGGCCGTCGCCGCTGCCCGGCTCGGCGCGCAGGTCGCGATGATCGGCTGCGTCGGCGCGGATGCGCACGGCGCGGCACTGCGCGCGGGCCTCGAGGCCGAGGGAATCGACTGCACACGGCTCGCGACGAGCGCGTCGGCGTCGACCGGCGTCGCGCTGATCGTCGTCGACGATGCGAGCCAGAACGCGATCGTGATCGTCGCGGGCGGCAACGGCGAGGTCACGACCGACACGATCGCGCGGCACGAGGCCGCGCTGGCGGCGGCCGACGTGCTGATCTGCCAGCTCGAGACGCCGCCGGACGCGGTGTTCGCGGCACTGTCGGCCGGGCGCCGGCTCGGCCGCTCGGTGGTGCTCAATCCGGCCCCGGCCGTTGCGCCGCTGCCGGACGGCTGGCTGCCGCTCGTCGACTACCTGATCCCGAACGAGGTCGAGGCGGCCGCGCTGACCGGGCTGCCGGTGCGCGACCCGGCGGAGGCCGAAGCCGCCGCGCGGGCGCTCCAGGCCGGCGGTGCGCGCAACGTGCTGGTCACGCTCGGCGCGCGCGGCGTGCTCGCGTTGACGGCCGACGGCACCGCGCGGCACTATCCGGCGCCGGTCGTGCAGGCCGTCGACACGACGGCGGCCGGCGATACCTTCATCGGCGGCTTTTCCGCACGGCTTGCGGCCGGCGCGGACGTCGATACGGCCATCCGCTTCGCGCAACGCGCGGCGGCGCTGTCGGTCACGCGCGCGGGCGCGCAGCCGTCGATTCCTACCCGCGCCGAACTGGCCGACTAGGGCCTGATCCCCGGTTTCCGGTTCCGCCGCGCGGCCGGTCCGTCGCACGAGACGGCCGGTCGCGCGGCCGGCAGTGCGCCGGCGCGCCTTTTCTCCTGTTCGCCGTCCTGACCCGAATTGCGTCAATTATTCAGTTCTCTGCAATAAGCAGACGAATAATTCGAAATAATGACGCCTAAACCATCAAGTTATGCGCCACACGGTCGTAAATGCACCGAGTGAAGCAATGCTTCGAGCCAACGGGCCGGCCCGTTCATGACGACGCAATACAGGATGGATGATGGTGTTCAGGAACCTGACGATTCGTGCGCGCATCGGTTTGACGATGGCGTTTCTGGCGGTACTGCTGGGTGTCACCGGCGTGCTCGGTCTGTACGGGATGACGCGTTCGAATGATTCGACGCGCGAGATTTTCACGAACCAGATGCCGAGCGCGGTCAACGTGGCGACCGCAGAAATGTTCGCCGCGCGCGAGCGCCTCGCACTCGACCGGGCGGCGCTGCTGGCCGGCACGCCCGACTCCACGGCCGCCATCGAGCGCAGCCGCGCGATGCGCACGCAGTCCGACGCATGGTGGCAGAAATATCTTGCGCTGCCGCGCGACGCCGATGAGGACCGGCTTGCCCAGGACGTCGCCGCCCGGCGCAAGGTGCTGCAGGGCAGCTGCGACGCGTTCGCGGGTGCGGTCGCGGCCGGCGATCACGACCGGATCGGCGACGGCGCGAAGCAGCTTCAGGCGCGCTATAACGAGCTGGCCGTGGCCGGCGAAGCGCTGCGCAGCTTCCAGTTCACCAATGCGCAGGCGCGCTTCGATCAGGCGGAATCGGTGTTCGAGACGATGCGCGTGCTGTCGATCATTGTGCTGCTGGCCGGCATCGGCGCCGCGGTGCTGTCGTGGCTGACGCTGAGCCGCGCGATCGGCCGTCCGATTGCCGATGCGCTGTCGCATTTCGACGCGATCGCCGCAGGCGACCTGCGCCGGCCGATCGTCGTGGAGCGGCGCGACGAGATGGGCCAGTTGCTGGAAGGCCTGGCGAGGATGCAGCGCGGGCTCGTCGACACGGTGCGTACCGTGCGCGGCGGCAGCGAGTCGATCGCGACCGCGGCCCGCCAGATCGCGGCCGGCAACATCGACCTGTCGTCGCGTACCGAGGAGCAGGCCGCGGCGCTGCAGGAAACCGCGTCGAGCATGGAGCAGTTGACGGGCACCGTGAAGCAGAATGCGGACAATGCGCGCCAGGCAAGCTCGCTGGCCGCGAATGCGTCCGAGATTGCAAACAAGGGCAATACGGTGGTCGGCCAGGTGGTCGGCACGATGGGCGAAATCAACGACAGCTCGGCGAAAATCGCGGACATCATCGCGATCATCGAGGGAATCGCGTTCCAGACCAACATACTTGCGCTGAATGCGGCCGTCGAAGCCGCGCGGGCGGGCGAGGAAGGCCGCGGCTTCGCGGTCGTCGCCGGCGAAGTGCGCAGTCTCGCGCAGCGTTCGTCGAGCGCGGCGAAGGAAATCAAGGCGCTGATCGACGCGTCGGTGGAGCGTATCCGGACGGGCTCGACGCTGGTCGACGAAGCGGGGCGCACGATGAGCGACGTGATCGGCGCGGTCCAGCGCGTGACGGACATCATGGGCGAGATCGCGGCGGCGTCCGAGGAGCAGAGCGGCGGGATCGACCAGGTGGCGCGCGCGGTCGCGCAGATGGACGAGGTCACGCAGCAGAATGCGGCGCTCGTCGAGGAAGCCGCGGCCGCCGCGCAGTCGCTCGAAGAACAGGCGGCCCGCCTGCGCGAAACGGCGGCGGTATTCCAGCTCGACGACGAAGCGGCGCGCGCGGGCACCGTCGCTGCGGTGGCGCGGCATGCGCCGCCGCGCGCGACTTCCGCGCCGGCTGCGGCGCCGGTACAGGCTGCTGCGCGCATCGAACGCGATGCCGCGCCGAAACGCGCGGCCGCCGCGATGCCGGCGCGCAAGCCTGCCGCCGTATCGGCTGCGCCCGCGCCGGCAGCGGCGACCGCCGGCGGCGACGACTGGGAGACGTTCTGATCCGCGCGTGCCGCGTATCTATCCCCATTTGGTGACGAACGACGCCCGCGATCCGCGGGCGTCGTCGTTTCTGCGACAAGCCAAATGTGACAGCGTGCATCGGCACGTGCGTCACGCATCGCGCGTCACGCACCGACGGATTCGCGCGGATGCGCGGCGTGCGCGCCATGTTCCCGCGTTCGTCGTACGGGTATGTCCGTAAGGGACTGCGAAAAAAATTTGTAACGGTGCGCGCGGCGTGTCATCGCACGCGGCCGCTCGAACGTATAGGGATGAAGGGGAGAAGTGGCGACGTCGGAGGTGTCCAACGCACGAGACGTTTCGATGTTCGACGAGACGCGGCGGATGCAGTTTCTGCGACTCGGGAGGTCGATTGTAAAACGACGAAATGCGTTGTCCAAGCGGTGTTGTCGAGAATGACGAACTTCATACGAAGAGTTCGTGAAAAAAAATAAGAAAGGGTTTAGGATGAATTCGAACGCGCTTGCTTCTGCGCAGTCATACGAGGGCAGGCACGTCTTCAGACTCAGGCGAGGGAGGTAGCATGGATATTTACAGCAGCTTCGCGAACCGCTTCGAAAAAACGCGAGAGGAAGAGCTCTCGCTGGAGGAGTATCTCGCGCTCTGCAAGAACGATCCATCCGCGTATGCGACGGCGGGTGAACGCATGCTGGAAGCAATCGGGGAACCTGAACAGATCGATACCCGCAACGAGCCGCGCCTGTCGCGGATCTTCGCGAACAAGGTTATCAAGGTCTATCCCGCGTTCCGTGAGTTCTACGGAATGGAGGAAGTGATCGAGCAGGTGGTCGCGTACTTCCGCCACGCTGCGCAAGGTCTGGAAGAGAAGAAGCAGATCCTCTACCTGCTGGGCCCGGTGGGCGGCGGCAAGTCGTCGATCGCCGAACGCCTGAAGCAACTGATGGAGCGCGTGCCGTTCTATTCGCTGAAGGGTTCGCCCGTCAACGAATCGCCGCTCGGGCTGTTCGACTACGACGAGGATGGTCCGATCCTCGAGGAACAGTACGGCATTCCGCGCCGCTACCTGAAAAGCATCCTGAGTCCGTGGGCCGTCAAGCGCCTGCACGAATACAACGGCGACATCCGCCAGTTCCGCGTGGTGCGACGCTATCCGTCGATCCTGCGGCAGGTCGGCATCGCGAAGACGGAGCCGGGCGACGAGAACAATCAGGACATCTCGTCACTGGTCGGCAAGGTCGATATCCGCAAGCTCGAACAGTACGCGCAGGACGATGCCGACGCATACAGCTACTCGGGCGGCCTGTGCCTCGCGAACCAGGGCCTGCTCGAATTCGTCGAAATGTTCAAGGCGCCGATCAAGGTGCTGCACCCGCTGCTGACCGCCACGCAGGAAGGCAACTTCAAGGGCACCGAAGGTTTCGGCGCGATTCCGTTCGACGGCGTGATTCTTGCGCACTCGAACGAATCGGAGTGGAAGGCCTTCCGCAACAACCGCAACAACGAGGCACTGCTCGACCGGATCTTCGTCGTGAAGGTGCCGTACTGCCTGCGCGTGTCGGAAGAGATCAAGATCTACGAGAAGCTGATCCGCAATTCGTCGCTGGCCGAGGCCGTGTGCGCGCCGGGTACGCTGAAGATGATGTCGCAGTTCTCGGTGCTGTCGCGCCTGCACGAGCCGGAGAATTCGAGCCTGTTCTCGAAGATGCAGGTGTACGACGGCGAAAACCTGAAGGACACCGATCCGAAGGCGAAGTCGTACCAGGAGTATCGCGACTACGCGGGCGTGGACGAAGGGATGACGGGCGTATCGACGCGCTTCGCGTTCAAGATCCTGTCGCGCGTGTTCAACTTCGATACGAGCGAGGTCGCGGCCAACCCCGTGCACCTGATGTACGTGCTCGAACAGCAGATCGAACGCGAGCAGTTCCCGCCGGAAACCGAGCAGAAGTACCTGTCCTTCGTGAAGGACGTGCTCGCGTCGCGCTACGCGGAGTTCATTGGCAAGGAGATCCAGACGGCCTACCTCGAGTCGTATTCGGAGTACGGCCAGAACATCTTCGACCGCTACGTCACGTATGCGGACTTCTGGATCCAGGATCAGGAATTCCGCGACCACGACACGGGCGAGAGTTTCGACCGCGCCGCGCTGAACGCGGAGCTGGAGAAGATCGAGAAGCCGGCCGGAATCAGCAATCCGAAGGATTTCCGCAACGAGATCGTGAACTTCGTGTTGCGCGCACGGGCGGCGAACGCCGGCAAGAACCCCGTGTGGACGAGCTACGAGAAGTTGCGCGTCGTGATCGAGAAGAAGATGTTCTCGAACACCGAGGAACTGTTGCCGGTGATTTCATTCAACGCCAAGGGTTCGGCGGAGGAGCAGCGCAAGCATGAGGACTTTGTGAACCGGATGGTCGCGAAGGGCTATACGCCGAAGCAGGTGAGGCTGCTTTGCGACTGGTACCTGCGCGTGCGCAAGTCGTCATGACGCGCGCGGTATCGCGCCCGTGCGGCGAGTCCGTACGGGTGCTTTCAGAGGCGCCGCCCGCATGACGGCAGACGGCATGCGCGGCGAGTGCCCCGGCAGATCGATTTTCGAGCGGGAGACCGGGAGTGCTTCATCAAATCATCGACCGCAGGCTGGCCGGCAAGAACAAGAGCATCGCCAATCGCGAACGCTTCCTGCGTCGCGTCAAGAACTACATTCGTCGTGCCGTGTCCGACGCGGTGCGCGACCGTAGCATCAAGGATATCCAGAGCACGCAGAGCATCACGATCCCGCGCAAGGACATCGCGGAGCCGAATTTCCGGCACGCGCCGGGCGGGCGTCGTGAATACGTGCACCCCGGCAACGAGGACTACATACGCGGCGACAAGATCCCGCGTCCGCAGGGCGGCTCGGGCGGCGGCGGCAGTCAGGCGAGCAACGAGGGGGAAGGGCAGGACGACTTCGTGTTCGAGCTGTCGCGCGACGAGTTCATGCAGTACTTCTTCGACGATCTCGAACTGCCGCGCCTCGTGAAGACGCACCTGCTGACGGTGCCGAGCTGGAAGAACGTGCGGGCGGGCTGGTCGGCGGAAGGCACGCCGAACAACATCGACGTCGTGCGTTCGCTGCGCAGCGCGCTCGGCCGGCGCATCGCGCTCGGCTCGCCGCTCGTCAACGAGCTGCGCGAGCTCGAGGCGCAGCTCGAGGTGATGAAGAGCGATCCGGAAGACCGCCGCGCGGAAATCGCGACGCTCGAGGCCGAGATCCATCACCTGAAAGGGCGCATCTGGCGGATTCCGTTCATCGATCCGTTCGACCTGCGCTACATCAACCGCGTGAAGCAGCCGCAACCGTCGAGCCAGGCCGTGATGTTCTGCCTGATGGACGTGTCGGGCTCGATGGACGAGCAGCGCAAGGATCTCGCGAAGCGCTTCTTCATCCTGCTTTACCTGTTCCTGAAGCGCAACTACGAGCGCATCGAAGTGGTGTTCATCCGTCACCACACGCGCGCCGAGGAAGTCGACGAAGAGACCTTCTTCCATTCGACCGAAAGCGGCGGCACGGTCGTGTCGAGCGCGCTCGAACTGATGCGCAAGGTGATGAACGAGCGCTACTCGCCGACCGAATGGAACATCTACGGCGCGCAGGCGTCCGACGGCGACAACTGGACTGACGATTCGCCCAAGTGTCGCAAAATCCTGGAAGAGGATATCCTCACCAAGACACGTTACTTCGCGTATATCCAGGTCGCGCCGGAAGAGCAGAACCTGTGGCTGGAATACGCGCAACTGGCCCTGTCGCAACCGCATCTCGCGATGAAAAAAGTGGAATCGGCTGCGGACATTTACCCGGTGTTTCGCGAATTGTTCGAAAAGCAGGTGGAAATGTCATGACGACTCGCCATCTGCACAACGAGTCGCGCGGCTACGCGCCGCGCCCTTCCGGCGACGACACGGCCGGCCCTGCCGCACCGCAGCAACGCGTGCAGGCCGAACCGCCGCCGCCGGCCGCCGACTTGCCCGGTTCCGGGCAAAAGGAAGCGCGTATGAACGTTGCCGAACGCAAGCCACTGCCGTGCCCGTCCGACTGGACGTTCGAATTGCTCGAGGAATACGACACGCACATCTCGCAGGTCGCCGAACAATACGAGCTCGACATCTACCCGATCCAGCTCGAACTGATCAGCGCCGAGCAGATGATGGATGCGTATGCGTCGGTCGGGATGCCGGTCAACTACCGTCACTGGTCGTTCGGCAAGCACTTCCTCGCGACCGAGAAGAGCTACCGCCGCGGCCAGATGGGCCTCGCCTACGAAATCGTCATCAATTCGAACCCGTGCATCGCGTATCTGATGGAAGAGAACACGATGACGATGCAGGCGCTCGTCATCGCGCACGCGGCGTACGGGCACAACTCGTTCTTCAAGGGCAACTACCTGTTCCGGCTGTGGACCGACGCACACGCGATCATCGACTATCTCGTGTATGCGAAGAACTACGTCGCGGAATGCGAGGAGCGCTACGGCCTCGATCGCGTCGAGGAGCTGCTCGATTCATGCCATGCGCTGATGAACTACGGCGTCGACCGCTACAAGCGGCCGCAGAAACCGTCGCTGTCGAAGGAAGCGGCGCTGCGGCGCGAGCGCGAGGCGTACCTGCAGTCGCAGGTGAACGAACTCTGGCGCACGCTGCCGGGCAAGAAGCCCGAGCTGACGGAGGAACAGGAAGGCCGCTATCCGCCCGAGCCGCAGGAGAACCTGCTGTATTTCGCGGAGAAGAATGCGCCGCTGCTCGAACCATGGGAGCGGGAAGTAATCCGCATCGTGCGCAAGATCGGCCAGTATTTCTACCCGCAGCGGCAGACGCAGGTGATGAATGAAGGCTGGGCGACGTTCTGGCACTACACGCTGCTGAACACGCTGTACAACCAGGGCAAGCTGGAAGACGGCTTCATGATGGAGTTCCTGCATTCGCACAGCAACGTGGTCTACCAGCCGCCCGTCACGAAGCCGTACTACAGCGGGATCAACCCGTATGCGCTCGGTTTCTCGATGATGAGCGACATCCGGCGGATCTGCGAAGCGCCGACGGAAGAGGACTACAAGTGGTTTCCGGAGATCGCGGGCACCCCGTGGCTGCCGGCGATGCACTACGCGATGCGCAACTTCAAGGACGAGAGCTTCATTGCGCAGTACCTGTCGCCGAACCTGATTCGCGAGATGCGGCTGTTCTCGGTGCTCGACGACGACATGCGCGATTCGCTCGAAGTGTCGGCGATTCACGACGAGTCCGGCTACCAGTATGTGCGGCAGGCGCTGTCGCGGCAGTACGACATCCATCATCGCGAGCCGAACATCCAGGTGTGGGCGGTGAATACGCGCGGCGACCGCAGCCTCACGCTGCGCCACTTCATGACCGACAACCGCCATCTGTCGAACGACAGCGAGGAAGTGCTCAAGCACATGGCGCGGCTCTGGCAGTTCGACGTGTACCTGGAAAGCGTCGACGAGGCCGGCACCGTGCGCAAGCGCTATGAGTGCCGCTACGTGCCGCCGGAAGTGCGCGTGTGATCGTCGCGGTCGGACATGTTTGCATCGGACGCCAGCCTGACGGCTGGCGTTTTCATATGACGAACGCGTGGCGGGAGAAAAATTTTCTACATCCGGACGAACCCGGAAAGCCTGTTACTTTACATTTCGCTAAAATCCC
Source organism: Burkholderia sp. BCC0419 (assembly GCF_902830285.1). Lineage (NCBI taxonomy): Bacteria > Pseudomonadati > Pseudomonadota > Betaproteobacteria > Burkholderiales > Burkholderiaceae > Burkholderia > Burkholderia sp. BCC0419. The sequence goes on along the minus strand of NZ_CADESR010000001.1, from coordinate 1,815,830 downwards.
GTAGCGCCGTGCGCCGGAACCGGTGCCACGTGCGACCGCACGCGGCGGCTCCCCAGCCGTCTCGCCCAGAAAGTACTAAAAGGAACAGACCAACCCATGGACGTCCAGACCGACCAAGCTGCGCTGTCCGCGCATGACACCCGGCGGCGCGTGTTCGCCATCGTCGGCGCCTCATCGGGCAACCTCGTCGAGTGGTTCGACTTCTACATCTACTCGTTCTGTGCGCTGTACTTCGCGCCGGCGTTCTTCCCGAGCGGCAACACGACGACGCAGCTGCTGAACACGGCCGGCGTGTTCGCGGCCGGCTTCCTGATGCGTCCGATCGGCGGCTGGCTGTTCGGCCGCATCGCCGACCGTCACGGCCGTCGCGCGGCGATGATGATCTCGGTGCTGATGATGTGCGGCGGCTCGCTCGTGATCGCGGTGCTGCCGACCTATGCGCAGATCGGCGCGTTCGCGCCGGCGCTGCTGCTCGTCGCGCGCCTGTTCCAGGGCCTGTCGGTGGGCGGCGAGTACGGTACGAGCGCGACCTACATGAGTGAAGTGGCGCTGAAGGGCCGTCGCGGCTTCTTCGCGTCGTTTCAGTACGTGACGCTGATCGGCGGCCAGCTGTGCGCGCTGCTGGTGCTCGTGATCCTGCAGCAGACGCTGTCGACCGGCGAGCTGAAAGCATGGGGCTGGCGCATTCCGTTCGTGGTCGGCGCGGCGGCCGCACTGATCTCGCTGTACCTGCGCAAGTCGCTCGACGAGACGTCGACGAGCGCATCGCGCGACAAGAAGGACGCCGGCACGATCCGCGGCGTGTGGCAGCACAAGGGTGCATTCTTCACGGTGGTCGGCTTCACGGCCGGCGGCTCGCTGATCTTCTACACGTTCACGACGTACATGCAGAAGTACCTCGTGAACACGGCCGGCATGCACGCGAAGACGGCCAGCAACGTGATGACCGTCGCGCTGCTCGTCTACATGCTGATGCAGCCGGTGTTCGGCGCGCTGTCGGACAAGATCGGCCGCCGCACGTCGATGATCCTGTTCGGTTCGTTCGCGGTGATCGGCACGGTGCCGCTGATGCATGCGCTGAAGGACGTGACGAGCCCGGTGGCCGCGTTCGTGCTGATCACGGTTGCGCTGGCGATCGTCAGCTTCTACACGTCGATCAGCGGCCTCATCAAGGCCGAGATGTTCCCGCCGGAAGTGCGCGCGATGGGCGTGGGCCTGTCGTATGCGGTGGCAAACGCGATCTTCGGCGGCTCGGCCGAGTACGTCGCGCTGTGGTTCAAGTCGATCGGCAGCGAGGAAACCTTCTACTGGTACGTGACCGTGCTGTGCGCGATCTCGCTGATCGTGTCGTGGCGGATGCGCGATCCGAGCAAGGAAGGGTATCTGCGCCACGAGCCGTGATCGGCCGCGCGTTGCGCGTACTTGCATGATGACGAACGTCCCGCCGGTTGGCGGGACTTTTTATTTGCGGCGTGCGATGACGCGCGCGGCGGCATCCGCGGTTCGACCCGGGAAGTGCCGGCATGAGCGTGCCGCGTCATATCGATATGGAAATCGATTCGTTGTCCGCGGCGCGCGATTTCCTTAATCTGACTGCGTAGTTCGTGTGACACCTCCTTGACTGGGATTCGCGCCCGCTGCGTGCAGCGGGCGTCTTTTTATCCCGGATCCGTCGGCCGGTGTCGCCACGTTCTCGTGACGGGACGCGAAATATAATGGCGCTCGCGCGGTTTGCGCGCGGCAACCCATACCAAGATCCCTATGAGAGAACAACAACAACGCCCGATGCCGTGGCTGACGATTCTGCTGGCCGTCGTCAATGCGGTCATCTTCCTGCTGATGTGGCGGCAAGCGTCGTATGGCCCGCTATCGAACGGGCTCCTGCTCGACTGGGGCGCGAACTTCGCGCCCTATACGCTCACCGGGCAGCCGTGGCGGCTGCTGACCAGCGCGTTCCTGCACGGTGGCTGGACGCATCTCGCACTGAACCTGTACATGCTCGTCGTGCTCGGCACCGTGCTCGAACGCGTCGGCGGAACGCTGCGATTCGGCGTCGTATACCTGCTGTCCGCACTCGGCGGCTCGTTGCTGAGCGCGCTGTGGCACGGCTATCACGAGGTCGGCAGCACCAGTCTCGCGTTCGGCGTCGCGCTTCAGACGAGCGGCATCAAGCCGGTCGTGAGCGTCGGCGCGTCGGGCGCGCTGATGGGGCTCGCCGGTGCGGCCGCGGCATTCGCGTTGCGCCGCGCGCGCGAAGGCGGACACGACGCGCCGATCGTGATCAACCTCGGCGCAGTCGGGCAGGTGATCGCGATCAATCTGCTGTCGGGCTTCTTCATCGGCGGCATCGACCAGGCCGCGCATCTCGGCGGCGTGATCGCCGGCTTCGTCGCCGGCTGGCTGATCTACGGGGCCGGCCGGTCGGGGCAGGCCCGCAGCGGTGTCGTCGTGCCGCTCGTGCTCGCGGTGCTCGGCAGCGTCGCGATGCTGTTTGCCGCGCAGCGGGCCGGCAGCGAGGAATTGCAGACGTGGCGCGTCGAGATGGATCGAGAGATGGCGCACGACGCCGCACAGCGTCAGGCGAAACGGCAGGCGGCTGCGATCGACGCGCAGATCCGCGACGACGAGCAGCACCGTCCCGCACCGGTGTCGGCCGAGCAGGCCGCGGGCACGGTCGTGCCGATCGGCAAGTCGCCGTACGCAATGGTGCTCGGCGCATCCGGCAAGCGCCTGTACGTGACCGACATCGACGCGAACTCGCTCGTCGTCGTCGACGTCGACCGACGCGCGGTCGTGCGCACGATCGCGGGCGAGCCGTTCAAGACGGGGCTCGACGGTTGCCCGGGCAATATGTGCCGCGGGCGCGGCGCGAGCGGCGTGTATGTGAGCCCGGACGAGCGGTACGCCTATGTCGCATCGATGCGCGAGAACGGCCTCGTGCGCATCGACCTGAACAGCGGCGCGATCGTCGACGGCGTGGCGCTTGGCCGGTTTCCGCGCGCGATTGTCGCGTCCGCGTCGAACGACAGGCTCTACGTGCTGAACAGCCTCGATGACACGATCTCCGTCGTCAGCCTCGCGCATTGGCCGCAGGTCGTCGCGACGCTGCCGCTCGGCGAGCACGATGCGGCGGGCGTCGAGTTCGGCCGAGCGCTGTCGATGTGGTTGTCGCCCGATGGCCGGCGACTGTATGCCTACGCGATGCAGAAAGGCGCGATCGTTGCGCTCGATACGGCGACGAACGCCCCGGTCCAGACCTATCCGGTCGATCAGGATTTCATTCAGGCGACGCCGGGCGCGAATGGCGCGGGAACGTGGTTCTACAACGCGTCGTCGGTGCAGTGGCGCGACGCGTCGAGCCTCGCCGCGCGCGACAGCTATCCGGTCTGCCAGACGTCGATGCACAGCTTCGACGGCAACGGCGACGGCACGCTGATCGCGGTGACCGGATACGACGACAAGCCGTTGCGCGTGATCAAGACCGCGACGCGCCGCACGGTCGGCGAATTCCCGGTCGCGGGCGGCGTGTCGCAGGCAATCTTCGCGCCGGATCACCGCACGCTGTTCGCACTCGGCGTATCGGGCACGCTGTCGTTCCTGAGCATGGACCACTCGCTCGACTACCTGCAGGACAATGGCGACGGCGAATTCCTGTGTGCGGTGTCCGCCGCCGGCGGCACGGATGATGGCGGCGAGTGACTGCGAGCGCGGCACGGCGCGATGAACGCGCGCGCCCATGCGTTGGCCGCGCCTCATCACGAAACCCGCAGAGCAAAGCACCATTTGTTGGTTCGAATTCGCCGCACGCGCTGATACGTTAGCGGCTTCGCGGCGACACACTCCGTCGCGATGTTCTTCGAACCTTGCGCGCCGCGCGATCCGCGGCGGCCTCCATAACAAATCAGGTCGTGCTCATGAAAATCAACACGCTCGCTACGTGGCTCGTCGGGGTCGCGCTCGTTACCGCAGGCACGGTCGCGCATGCGGACCGTCTCGACGACATCAAGAAGGCCGGTGTGCTGCGCGTCGCGACGTTCGACAGCAATCCGCCGTTCGGCTATGTCGACGCGAAAAACAACCATATCGTCGGTCTCGACGTCGATTACGCGAAGGCGCTTGCCGACAAGCTCGGCGTGAAGCTGCAGTTGCAACCGACCAACCCCGCGAACCGCATCCCGTTCCTGACGTCCGGCAAGGTCGACCTCGTGCTCGCGAATTTCACGATTACCGACGAGCGTGCGAAGCAGGTCGACTTCAGCATTCCGTATTTCTCGTCGGGCCAGCAGTTTCTCGCGAAGAAGGGCGTGCTGAAATCGGCCGACCAGTTGAACGGCCTGCGCGTCGGCGCGGACAAGGGCACGACCAACGAGATCACGCTGCGCGAGAAATTCCCGAAGGCGACGATCGTCGCGTACGACGACACGCCGTTCGCGTTCGCCGCGCTGCGCGCCGGCAACGTGCAGGCGATCACGCAGGACGGCCCGAAGCTGATCGGCCTGCTCGCGAACGTGCCCGATAAGCAGAACTACGAGATTCCGGCGTTCACGATCTCGAACGACTACATGGGCGTCGGCGTGCCGAAGGGCGAAACGCGCCTGCTCGGCTTCGTCAACGACACGCTGAAGGGGCTCGAGGCGAACGGCCGCGCCACGCAGATCTACGACGCCTGGTTCGGGCCGACGACGAAAACGCCGCTCACGCGCATTTACCGTATCGGCGACAAGACCTGATCGGTGGTCCCGCACGCGCGCCGCGACCGGCCTAAACATCGGCCGCGCGGCGCTTTTCGTTTTCATCCGACCGCGCGCGTCGTGCGCGCTCCCCAGCATGCTCGGGTTGGCTCCCAAATATCTGTCCTGGCTCTGGCAGGGCTTCCTGCTGACACTCGGCCTCGCGGCCGCGTCGGCCATCGCCGCGACCGTCGGCGGGCTGCTGCTCGCCGTGATGCGGCATGCGCGCGGCAGGGCACCGCGCATAGTCGCCGCCGCGTACGTCGTCGCGTTCCGCAACACGCCGCTGCTCGTACAGTTGCTGTTCTGGTATTTCGGCGTCGCGTCGTTGCTGCCCGATACGTGGATCGCGTGGCTCAATGCGCGCCATGCGGTGAGCGCGGGCCCGTTCACGCTCGCGTGGCCGTCGTTCGAATTCGTCGCGGGCTGGGTCGGCCTGAGCGCCTATACGGCTGCATTCGTTGCCGAGGAATGCGAGGCCGGCCTGCGCGGCGTGCGACGTGCGCAACACGATGCGGCGGCCGCGCTCGGCCTCACGCCGATGCAGTCGCTGCGCTACGTGGTGTTGCCGCAGGCCGTGCGCATCGCGCTGCCGCCGCTGTTCGGCCAATACATGAATCTCGTGAAGAACTCGTCGCTCGCGATGGCGATTGGCGTCGCCGAGCTGTCGTATGCGTCGCGGCAGGTCGAGACGGAAACGTTCAAGACGTTCGCCGCGTTCGGCGTCGCGACGCTGCTGTACGTCGCGGCGGTGGCCGCGATCGAGGCCGGTGCGTATGCGGCCACGCAATGGCGCGACCGGCTCGGAGCGGGGCGCTGACGATGGACCTTTCGCTGCTTTTCTCGAATCTGCCGTACCTGTTGGTCGGCGCGTTTCCCGACGGCCCGCTCGGCGGCGCCGCGCTGTCGCTGGTGCTGGCGCTCGCGAGCGCCATTGCCTCGGCCGTGCTCGGCGTGGCGCTCGGCGTCGCGATGGCGCTCGCACGCGGCCCGGCGCGCGTGCTGCTCCTCGCGTTCATCGGCTTCTTCCGCGCGATTCCGGTGCTGATGCTGATCTTCTGGACGTATTTCCTGATGCCCGTGCTGCTGCACATGGACGTGCCGGGGCTCGCGACGGTCGTGTGCGCGCTGGCGCTGATCGGCGGCGCGTATCTCGCGCATGCGGTGCATGCGGGGATCGTCGCGGCGGGCGACGGGCAATGGCAGGCCGGGCTGTCGCTCGGGCTCACGCGCTGGCAGACGGTGCGCTACGTGCTGCTGCCGCAGGCGATCCGGATCATGACGCCGTCGTTCGTCAACCAGTGGGTCGCGCTCGTGAAGGACACGTCGCTCGCGTATATCGTCGGCGTGCCGGAACTGTCGTTCGTCGCGACGCAGGTGAACAACCGGCTGATGGTGTATCCGGCGCCGATCTTCCTGTTCGTCGCGGTGATCTATCTGGTGCTGTGCACGTCGCTCGACGGCGCGGCGCGCTGGTTGTTGGCGCGAGGCCCGCGCGCGCAACGCGCGGCGCAGGCGACGGCCGAGTACACGGAACCCGCGCGGTGACGTTGCGCCACCGCGCGCGGCGCGTGCGTCACGACGCCGAGTAGTGCGTATCGAAGACGGCGCGCAGCGTCGACTTGTCGATGGCGAAATCACCCCACAGCGGCCCGTCGGTCTGCGCGAACGCGAACGGCGTCGTACTGATCGACGCGAGGCGGAAGCGCCATTGCGCGGCTTCCTGGCGGAACGCGGTGAGCTGCATGTCGGACAGCGCCGTCTGCGCGCTCGCGAGCGTGACGAGCGGATCGACCGGATCGTTCGCGACACGCACCTCGAAATGCAGGTGCGGGCCCGTCGCGGCGCCCGTCATCCCGACCGAGCCGATGCGCTGGCCCTGCTTCACCGTTTCGCCGGTCTTGAGCCCGTGAGCGAACGCGGACAGGTGCGCGTAGTAGGTCGAATAGCCGTCCGCATGATCGACGATCACATAGCGGCCGTAGCCGCCCGGATCGGTGCCGACGAACGACACGACGCCGTCGGCCGCCGCATCGACCGGCGTGCCGCTCGGCGCGGCGAGATCGACGCCCGTATGGAACGCCATCGCCTGCGACAGCGGATGGATGCGCTCGCCGAAGAACGAGCTGATGCGCGTCCACTTGACCGGCATCGTGAACGCGGCAGCTTCGAGCGGCGAGCCGTCGAGCGTGTAGTACGCACCGTGCTCGGCGCCCGGCGCGCGGAACCAGATCGCGCCGAACGTGCGGCCGGCGACGCGCAGCTCGAGCGCGGTGAGGCGCGGCGTGCCGTCGTTCGTGTCGAACGCGACGCGGTAATAGTCGCCGCGCTGCGCACTCGCGCGCATCGCGACCTTGCCGGTGACGAGATCGCCGAGCTGGATGCGCACTTCGGGCGGCACGTCGAGACGGTTCAGCGTATCGGACAGCGTGAGCTCGATGTCGCCCGCGCGCATCCCTTGCTGGTGTTCGGGCGACGCGAACTGGAACAGGCTCGCGTAGCCGAGCATGTCGTTGCGATGCGCGCTGAGCGGCGCGAACAGGCCCGGCTGCAGGCTGCGCTCGTTGCGATCGAGGTGTTCGTTGCGCTCGCCGATCGTGCGGGCGAGCTCGCTCGTCACGAAATGCTGCGCGGTAGGAAACGGTGTATCGGACAGCACGCGCTGCGGCAGTGCGGCCGTGCCCGAGTCGACGGCGCCCGGCAGTTGCGACACGGCCGGCAGCGCGGCGGCGAGGCCGAATGCGGCGAGGGCGCCGAGCACGGCAGCCGGCACGAGCGCGCGCACGGCGCGCTGCGCGCGGCCGGGCGCGACGGCGTCAGGGGTTGCGACAGACTTGACCAAGGTGTCCACATCCAGGAAAGCGGTTCAAAGGGGTGTGGGCGGGGGCCGCCGGCGGCACATCCGTCGAACGGCGACGGGGCGGGCGGCGGGCGTGCAACAAAACAGGCCCCGCCAGGGGCCTGTGTCGTTTCCGTTCGACCCAACGCGCGGGGCGGGCCCGCTTCGAACGGCGGCGTGCATACCGGGTCGAACCCGGTTATCACGAAGACGCTAAAGAAAGATGACAGCGTCAGTCTACCGATGTTCCGCGAAACGTTAAAAATTTTAAAGGGGGTCAGCTCATTCGTTTCGCAGTGCGGTAAGTCGGGTTAAATCAGCATTTGTTACGACGATTTTCGTCAGTCCGGCAATTTTTGCGCGCGTCGGCGCAGGGCGGCGGAAGTGCGGACGGTGTCGAAGCCGGCGTCGAGCATCGCCTCCGCGTCGTTCCACAGGTTGCCGCGCAGCCGGTTGGTCCAGATCATCGACGCGAACACGCCTTCGAGCAGCGACACGAGATAGACGGCGGCCAGATGCACGTCGAGATCGGCGGCGACTTCGCCGGCCGTGATCGCGCGGCGCAGCAGCGCCTTCGTGATGCGCAGCATCTGCAGCTCGAGCAGCATGCGGCGCCGCTGCAGCGCACCGTTTTCCTCGCTCTGCTCGCACTTCGTATAGAGGATCACGAGCACGCGCTGCATCGGGCCCGGCGCGCCGCATTCCTGCAGGTAGTGCGACGCGGCGCGCCGCAGCGTCGCGAACGGCGGCAGGCCGTCGCCCGCGTCGAAACCTTCCGACGTGCGCGCGAACGCGCGGTCGCACATCGCCAGACACACTTCCATCTTGTTGCGGTAGTGGCCGTAGACGGCGCCGCGCGACATCCCGGCGGCCTCGGCGAGGTCCGCCATCGCGGTCTGCGCGACGCCTCTTTCGAGCAGCACGAGCTCGGCGGCGTCGAGGATCCGGTGCTTGATGGCGAGCGATTCTTCCCGGGTCTTGCGGGCCATGTCGTGAAATTCCTTACAGTTCGCTGTCGTTTTATTGAGACAGTGTGCCAGTCACATTGAAACAGCACGTATTTAATCAGTCGTGACTGATTATAATCGGCCACCCTGAGCCGCCGCATTGTATCGGCGGCGAATGATCCGAGGTCAGAACATGAATAACAAACGCACCCTGTGGCGCCGCATGCGGCTGGCGCCGTTCGCGCTCGCGGCCCTGCTGGCCGTGACCGGATGCGGAAAGGGCGACAAGGACACCGCGCCGGAGACCGCGAAGCAGGCCACCGTCGTGACGGTGCGCCCGACGGCCGTGCCGATGACCGTCGAACTGCCGGGCCGGCTCGACGCATACCGGCAGGCGGAAGTCCGCGCGCGGGTCGCGGGCATCGTCACCGCACGGACCTACGAGGAAGGCCAGGAAGTGAAGCAGGGCGCGGTGCTGTTCCGCATCGATCCCGCGCCGCTGAAGGCCGCACGCGACGCCGCGCAAGGCGCGCTCGCGAAGGCGCAGGCCGCCGCGCTCGCGGCGACCGACAAGCGCCGCCGTTACGACGATCTCGTGCGCGATCGCGCGGTGAGCGAGCGGGACCACACCGAAGCCGTCGCGGCCGATACGCAGGCGAAGGCCGAGGTCGCCTCCGCGAAGGCCGAACTCGCGCGGGCGCAACTTCAGCTCGACTACGCGACCGTCACCGCGCCGATCGCGGGCCGCGCACGGCGCGCGCTCGTGACCGAGGGCGCGCTCGTCGGCCAGGACCAGGCGACGCCGCTCACGACCGTCGAGCAGCTCGATCCGATCTACGTGAACTTCTCGCAGCCGGCCGCCGACGTCGACGCACTGCGTCGCGCGGTGAAGAGCGGGCGCGCGACGGGCATCGCGCAGCACGACATCGCGGTGACGCTGCTGCGCGCCGACGGCACCGCGTATCCGCTGAAGGGCAAGCTGCTGTTCAGCGATCTCGCGGTCGATCCAACCACCGACACCGTCGCGATGCGCGCGCTGTTCCCGAATCCGGAGCGCGAGCTGCTGCCGGGCGCGTATGTGCGGATCGCGCTCGACACGGCGGTCGACCAGCGGGCGATCCTCGTGCCGCGCGACGCGCTGCTGCGCACGACCGACCGTACGTCGGTGCGCGTGGTCGGCGTGAACGGCAAGGTCAAGGACGTCGAGGTCACGGCCGACCAGATGAGCGGCCATGACTGGCGCATCACGCGTGGCCTCGCGGGCGGCGAGCGCGTGATCGTCGACGACGCCGCGCAGTTCGCGCCCGATACGGCCGTCAAGCCCGTCGAAAAGGCGCCGCCGTCGAAGGCGGCGCCGGCAGCGGCCGCTTCGCAGGCGGCCGCCCGTCAAACCTGATCGGTTCAAACCAACATGGCACGTTTCTTCATCGATCGCCCCGTCTTCGCGTGGGTGATCGCCATCTTCATCATGCTGGGCGGCCTGTTCGCAATTCGCGCGCTGCCCGTGGCGCAGTACCCGGACATCGCACCGCCCGTCGTCAGCATTTATGCGACGTACCCGGGCGCGTCCGCGCAGGTTGTCGAGGAATCGGTGACCGCGCTGATCGAGCGCGAGATGAACGGCGCACCGGGGCTGCTGTATACGTCCGCGACGAGCAGCGCCGGGGCGGCGTCGCTGTACCTGACGTTCAAGCAGGGCGTGAACGCCGATCTCGCGGCCGTCGAAGTGCAGAACCGGCTGAAGACGGTCGACGCGCGCCTGCCCGAGCCCGTGCGCCGCGACGGCATCCAGGTCGAGAAGGCCGCCGACAACATCCAGCTCGTCGTGTCGCTGACGTCCGACGACGGCCGGATGACCGACGTGCAGCTCGGCGAATACGCGTCGGCGAACGTTGTGCAGGCGTTGCGCCGCGTCGAGGGTGTGGGCAAGGTGCAGTTCTGGGGCGCCGAGTATGCGATGCGGATCTGGCCCGACCCGGTGAAGCTGGCCGGGCACGGCCTCACCGCGTCGGACATCGCGTCGGCCGTGCGCGCGCACAACGCGCGCGTGACGATCGGCGACATCGGCCGCAGCGCGGTGCCGGACAGCGCGCCGATCGCGGCGACCGTGTTCGCGGACGCGCCGCTGAAGACGCCGGCCGATTTCGGCGCGATCGCGCTGCGCGCGCAGCCTGACGGCTCCGCGCTGTTCCTGCGCGACGTCGCGCGCGTCGAGTTCGGCGGCAACGACTACAACTATCCGTCGTACGTGAACGGCAAGGTCGCGACCGGGATGGGCATCAAGCTCGCGCCGGGCTCGAACGCGGTATCCACCGAAAAGCGCGTGCGCGCGACGATGGACGAGCTGTCCAGGTACTTCCCGCCGGGCGTGAAATACCAGATCCCGTACGAGACGTCGTCGTTCGTGCGCGTGTCGATGAACAAGGTCGTCACGACGCTGATCGAGGCCGGCGTGCTGGTGTTCCTCGTGATGTTCCTGTTCATGCAGAACCTGCGCGCGACGCTGATCCCCACGCTCGTCGTGCCGGTCGCGCTCGCGGGCACGTTCGGCGTGATGTATGCGGCCGGCTTCTCGATCAACGTGCTGACGATGTTCGGGATGGTGCTCGCGATCGGCATCCTCGTCGACGACGCGATCGTCGTCGTCGAGAACGTCGAGCGGCTGATGGTCGAGGAGGGGCTCGAGCCCTACGACGCGACCGTCAAGGCGATGCAGCAGATCAGCGGCGCGATCGTCGGGATCACCGTGGTGCTGACGTCGGTGTTCGTGCCGATGGCGTTCTTCGGCGGCGCGGTGGGCAACATCTACCGGCAGTTCGCGCTGTCGCTCGCGGTGTCGATCGGTTTCTCGGCCTTCCTCGCGCTGTCGCTGACGCCCGCGCTGTGCGCGACGCTGCTCAAGCCGGTGTCCGGCGACCATCACGAGAAGCGCGGCTTCTTCGGCTGGTTCAACCGCTTCGTAGCGCGTGCGACGCAGCGCTACGCGACACGGGTCGGCACGATGCTGAAGAAGCCGGTGCGCTGGCTCGTCGTGTACGGCGCGCTGACCGCGGCGGCCGCGCTGATGCTCACGCAACTGCCGACCGCGTTCCTGCCGGACGAGGACCAGGGCAACTTCATGGTGATGGTGATCCGCCCGCAAGGCACGCCGCTCGCGGAAACGATGCAGAGCGTGCGCGAGGTCGAGTCGACCATCCGCCGCGACGAGCCGACCGCCTATACGTATGCGCTCGGCGGCTTCAACCTGTACGGTGAAGGGCCGAACGGCGGGATGATCTTCGTCACGCTGAAGAACTGGAAGGACCGCAAGGCCGCGCGCGATCACGTGCAGTCGATTGTCGCGCGCATCAACGAGCGCTTCGCGGGCACGCCGAACACGACGGTGTTCGCGATGAACTCGCCGGCGCTGCCCGATCTCGGTTCGTCGAGCGGCTTCGACTTTCGGCTGCAGAACCGCGGCGGGCTCGATTACGCGACGTTCAGCGCCGCGCGCGAGCAACTGCTCGCGGCGGGCGGCAAGGATCGCGCGCTCACCGACCTGATGTTCGCGGGCACGCAGGACGCGCCGCAACTGAAGCTCGACATCGATCGCGCGAAGGCGTCCGCGCTCGGCGTGTCGATGGACGAGATCAACACGACGCTCGCGGTGATGTTCGGCTCCGACTATATCGGCGACTTCATGCACGGCACGCAGGTGCGGCGCGTGATGGTGCAGGCCGACGGGCTGCACCGGCTCGATCCGGACGACGTGAAGAAGCTGCGCGTGCGCAACGCGCGCGGCGAGATGGTGCCGCTAGCGGCGTTCACGACGCTGCACTGGACGATGGGGCCGCCGCAGCTCACGCGCTACAACGGCTATCCGTCGTTCACGATCAACGGCTCGGCCGCGGCCGGCCACAGCAGCGGCGAGGCGATGAGCGCGATCGAGCGGATCGCCGCGAAGCTGCCGGCCGGCATCGGTTATGCGTGGTCGGGGCAGTCGTTCGAGGAGCGGCTGTCGGGCGCGCAGGCGCCGATGCTGTTCGCGCTGTCGGTGCTCGTCGTGTTCCTCGCGCTCGCGGCGCTCTACGAGAGCTGGTCGATTCCGTTCGCGGTGATGCTGGTCGTCCCGCTCGGCGTGATCGGCGCGGTGCTCGGCGTGACGCTGCGGATGATGCCGAACGACATCTATTTCAAGGTGGGGCTGATCGCGACGATCGGGCTGTCCGCGAAGAACGCGATCCTGATCGTCGAGGTCGCGAAGGATCTCGTCGCGCAGCGCATGTCGCTCGTCGACGCGGCGCTCGAGGCCGCGCGCCTGCGGCTGCGGCCGATCGTGATGACGTCGCTCGCATTCGGCGTCGGCGTGCTGCCGCTAGCGTTCGCGTCGGGCGCCGCGTCCGGCGCGCAGATGGCGATCGGCACCGGCGTGCTCGGTGGCGTGATCACGGCGACCGTGCTCGCGGTGTTTCTCGTCCCGCTGTTTTTCGTGATCGTCGGCCGCCTGTTCGACGTCGGCCCGCGCCGGCGCGGCGGGTCGCAGCCGGCGACGATGGAGGGTTCGCAACCATGATGTTTGCGCTGAATGCACGCGCCGCGCGGCGGGTTCCGGTCGCGCTGGCCGCCGCGCTCGCGCTCGCCGGGTGCTCGCTCGCGCCGCGTTACGAGCGCCCGGCGGCGCCGGTGCCGGCGACCTATGCGCCGGTCGACGGCAGTACTGCGCCAGTGGCCCAACCGGCCGCGGCGCAGGATGCCGCGCTGCTCGACGACTGGCATGCGTATTTCACCGATCCGGCGTTGCATGCGTGGATCGACGCGGCGCTCGCGAACAACCGCGACCTGCGGATCGCGGCCGGCCGGCTCGAGGAAGCGCGCGCGCTGTACGGCGTGCAGCGCGCGGATCGGATGCCGTCGGTCGACGCGAATCTCGGCTATGAACGCGCGCGCCAGTACGACCCGGTCGTGCGCGAAAGCGCGATCAGCGGGCTGTATCGCGCGGGCGTCGGCGTCAGCGCGTACGAGCTCGACCTGTTCGGCCGCGTACGCAGCCTGTCCGACGCGGCGCTCGCCGAATACTTCGCGACGGCGGACGCGCAGCGCACGGTCCGCATCGGCGTGATCGCCGAAGTGGCGGGCGCGTACGTTTCCGAACGATCGTTGCACGAGCAACTGGCGCTCGCTCAGCGCACGCTCGAAGCCCGCGAGCGGATGGCCGCGCTCACGCAACGCCGCTATGCCGCCGGCACGAGCGACGCGATCGAGCTGCGCTCGGCCGAGATGCTGGTGGCGTCCGCGCGCGCGTCGCAGGCCGGGCTGCAGCGCGAGCATGCGCAGGCCGTGCGGGCGCTGCAATTGCTGGCGGGCGATTTCGCGCGCAACGTGCCCGACGACGCGACCGCGCTCGACACGCTGTCGATCGCGCCCGTGGCGCCGGGCGCACCGAGCGAATTGCTCGAACGGCGGCCGGACATCCGGCAGGCCGAGGCACGGCTGAAGGCCGCGAACGCGAACATCGGCGCGGCGCGCGCGGCGTTCTTCCCGCGCATCGCGCTGACGACCGACTACGGCTCGGTGAGCGACGCGTTCTCGAGCCTGTTCGCGGCCGGCACGAGCGTGTGGACGTTCGCGCCGCGCATCACGCTGCCGATCTTCGCGGGCGGGCGCAATCGCGCGAACCTCGACGTCGCGCACGCGCGCAAGGACATCGCGGTCGCCGAATACGAGAAGGCGGTGCAGACCGCGTTTCGCGAAGTGGCCGACGCGTTCGCCGCGCGCGAATGGATCGACCGGCAGCTTGCCGCGCAGCAGGACGTGTATGCGGCGGACGGCGCGCGGCTAAAACTCGCGGAGCGTCGCTATGCGGGCGGCGTCGCGACCTATCTCGAGCTGCTCGACGCGCAGCGCAGCACCTACGAGTCGGGGCAGGAGCTGATCCGGCTCAGGCAGCTCAGGCTCGCGAACGCGATCGCGCTGTACCGTGCGCTCGGCGGCGGCTGGGCGCCGGCATCGGCGGAGGCCGCGGCTTCCGCGTGATGGGCGATTCGTCGCCTGACACCGCAGCGTGTCGGGCGACATGACGGCGGCCGTACGATTCGACGTGCGGCCGCCGCTTCGACAGGGCGTGTTGCCCGCTGTGTTGCCGATCGTCATCGGCGCTTCCTTTCGCTGGTCCGCGCACCCTTTTCCTCTCTCGGTAGGGCGGAAGGACTGCTTCCGCCGCCGCCCGCATCCATAGGCCAATCGTGTCGCCCGCCGGCGCAAACGTGTGCCGCGTCCCTTCCTTTTTCATCTCATCCAATCCGGCATGCCAGCCGCGTTCCAGCGGCCCCGCATGCGCACGATTCCCGATCGGCAATTGACGATCGAATTAATCAATGAATTGGAATTAATAACGGCGGCAAAGTGTCGCAGCAAAACGTTTGTATGCTTTTCGCAATCGTTTGCGCGATAAATCCGTATTGATGGAATGCCGTCGTTAATTTCCTGTCAGTTGAAAATGATTCGATATTCGTGTTGTGATCGAACAACGATGGCGGCGCTGGACAATGTTTTGTCCTTTGAGTAGTGGTCCAGCGCAAGCCAATGCCGGCAATGGAGAGCGCGGCAGCGACGATTATCGGCAAGAAATTCCCTTAATCTTCAATCGGTTCCGGAAAATCAAAAAGGACTGCGGATAAAAAATCCGGGATTGAAAATGAAAAGGAAAGAATGAGGTTTTAGAGGGATAAATCGAACATTGTCAGATGTATTTGACAATGATTTACAGAAATCTTTCACGGTTATCTCGATAATGCCGCCTCGTGTCGGACGGGAGCCACCACACGCTGCCGTTTGTGTCCGCCACGTCGTCCATTCCATTTGCACTCCTTACGGGAAACGTCATGAAAAAATCCATCCTGAGCGCTGTCGCACTCGCGGCCCTGTCCACCTCGGCCTTCGCAGCGGGCACCGGCACGATCAACTTCACGGGCGAGATCGTCGCGGGCGCATGCGGCATCGATTCGAACTCGGTCAACCAGACCGTGCAGCTCGGCAAGGTGCCGACCAACAAGTTCAAGCAAGCCGGCGACAAGTCGGACCCGGTGTCGTTCGACATCAAGCTGACCGACTGCGACACCAGCATCGCGCAGAACGCGTACTTCACGTTCACGGGCACGTCGAGCGCCGGCCAGCCGAAGCTGCTCGCCACGATCGGCTCGGCCACCAATGTCGGCATCCGCCTGCAGGCCGCGTCGGGCGAATACCTCGACAACGGCGCCGAGCAGAAGGCGCCGACGCTGCTGCAGAACGGCACGAACACCGCACGCTTCGCAGCGATGTACGAAGCGACGGCAGCCGGCGTGACGCCGGGTACCGCCGACGGCGTCGCGAATTTCACGGTCCGCTACCAGTAAGCGTCCGTACCGGAGGAGGGATGCGTGCATCCCTTCCTCCTTCATCTTTCCTCCCGTTTTCCTTCTCCCTGGACTCCCGGTAGCGCCGCGTGCGAATCAGACATTCCTTCCTTTGCGTCTCCGTGCTGGTCGTCGGCAGCCAGAGCCAGGCGACGGAATTCAATTCGTCGTTCCTCGACATCGACGGGACGAGCAACGTCGACCTGTCGCAGTTCTCGCAGCCGGACTTCACGTTGCCCGGCGAATACATGCTCGACGTGCAGGTCAACGACCTGTACCTCGGACTGCAGCCGATCGAATTCGTGGCCGTCGATGCGACGGGTGCGGGCAAGCCGTGCCTGCGACCGGCGCTCGTCGAGCGGTTCGGCCTGAAGCCGTCGCTGCTCAAGGACCTGCCGCGCTTCCAGGGCGGCAGTTGCGTCGACCTGGCTGCGATCGAAGGGGCGACCGTGCGTTACCTGAAAAGCGACGGGCGGCTCAAGATCACGATTCCGCAGGCCGCGCTCGAATTCACCGATTCGACTTACCTGCCGCCGGACCACTGGTCCGAAGGGATTCCCGGCGCGATGCTCGACTATCGCGTGATCGCGAACACGAACCGCAACTTCGGTGCGGGCGGCGGGCAGACGAATTCGATCCAGGCCTACGGGACGGTCGGCGCGAACTGGGATGCGTGGCGTTTTCGCGGCGACTACCAGGCGCAATCGAACGTGGGCAACACCGCGTACGCGGACCGCACGTTCCGCTTCAGCCGGCTTTATGCCTTTCGCGCGCTGCCGTCGATCCAGTCGACGGTGACGTTCGGCGACGACTACCTGACCTCCGACATTTTCGACACGTTCGCGCTGACGGGTGCGTCGATCCGCAGCGACGACCGCATGCTGCCGCCATCGCTGCGCGGCTATGCGCCGCTGATCTCGGGCGTCGCGCGCACCAACGCGACCGTGACCGTGTCGCAGGCCGGCCGCGTGCTGTACGTGACGCGCGTGTCGCCGGGCGCGTTCGCGCTGCAGAACATCAACACGAGCGTGCAGGGCACGCTCGACGTCGCGGTCGAGGAAGAGGACGGCAGCGTGCAGCGCTTCCAGGTGACGACGGCCGCCGTGCCGTTCCTCGCGCGCACCGGGCAGTTGCGCTACAAGGCCGCGGTCGGCAAGCCGCGCCTGTTCGGCGGTGCCGGCATCACGCCGTTCTTCGGTTTCGGCGAAATCGCGTACGGCCTGCCGTTCGACATCACCGCCTATGGCGGCTTCATCGCCGCGTCGGGCTACACGTCGGTCGCGCTCGGCGTCGGCCGCGATTTCGGCGCCTTCGGCGCAGTGTCGGCCGACGTCACGCACGCGCGCGCGCGCCTGTGGTGGAGCGGCGCGACACGCAACGGCAACTCGTATCGCATCAATTATTCGAAGCACTTCGACGGGCTCGATGCCGACGTGCGCTTCTTCGGCTATCGCTTCTCCGAGCGCGAGTACACCAACTTCGCGCAATTCTCCGGCGATCCGACGTCATACGGCCTCGCCAACAGCAAGCAGCGCTATTCGGCGACGATGTCGAAGCGCTTCGGCGACACGTCGACCTATTTCTCGTACGACCAGACGACCTACTGGGCGCGTGCGTCCGAGCAGCGGGTCGGCCTGACGCTCACACGTGCGTTCTCGATCGGCACGCTGCGCAACCTGAACGTCAGCGTGTCGGCCTTCCGCACGCAAAGCGCGGGCGCGAGCGGCAACCAGTTCTCGGTGACCGCGACGCTGCCGATCGGCGGCCGCCACACCGTCACGTCGAACCTGACGACGGGCAGCGGCAGCACGAGCGTGAACGCGGGCTACATCTACGACGATTCGGCCGGCCGCACGTACCAGATCAACGCGGGCGAGACCGACGGCCGCGCGTCGGCGAACGCGAGCTTCCGCCAGCGCACGTCGACGTACCAGCTGAACGCGCAGGCGTCGACGCTCGCCAATGCGTATGCGGCCGCATCGCTCGAAGTCGACGGTTCGTTCGTCGCGACGCAGTACGGCGTGTCCGCGCACGCGAACGGCAATGCGGGCGATACGCGGCTGCTGGTGTCGACTGACGGCGTGCCCGACGTGCCGCTGTCCGGCACGCTCACGCATACCGATTCGCGCGGCTACGCGGTGCTCGACGGCATCTCGCCGTACAACGTGTACGACGCGACCGTCAACGTCGAGAAGCTGCCGCTCGAAGTGCAGGTGACGAACCCGATCCAGCGCATGGTGCTGACCGATGGCGCGATCGGCTTCGTGAAGTTCTCCGCCGCGCGCGGCAGCAACCTGTACCTGACGCTGACCGACGCGGCCAGCAAGCCGCTGCCGTTCGGCGCGTCGGTGCAGGACGCGGCGAACGGCAAGGAACTCGGCATCGTCGGCGAGGGCGGTGCGGCGTTCCTGACCCAGGTTCAGCCGAAATCCGCGCTGGCGGTGCGGGCGGGCGAACGCACGCTGTGCACGATCGACGCACTGCCGAACCAGCTTCAACTCGAAGGCACGCCGATTCCGGTGACGTGCCGGACACCCGGCGAGTCGCATGCGGCGGCCGCGCGGGGCGAACGATGATTTCCATGGATCCAGCGATGAAGAACGTTTTCTCCCTTCCTTTCCCGCGGCGCGCGCTGTGCGTGTTCGCGACCGTCGGCGCGATGCTGGCAGGCGCCGCGCATGCGGCGATCGTGCCCGATCGCACGCGCGTGATCTTCAACGAAGGCGAGCAGGCCGCGATCGTGACGATCACCAACAAGAGCACGACGTATCCGTATCTCGTGCAGTCGTGGCTCGAGGACGCGAAGGGCAACAAGACCACGTCGCCGCTGATGGTCGTGCCGCCGCTGCAGCGGGTCGAGGCGAACGAGCGCAACGTGCTGCGGATCGCGAAGCTGCCGGGCACTGAGTTGCCGGCCGATCGCGAAACGGTGTTCTACCTGAACATCCGCGAAGTGCCGCCGAAGACCGATACGCCGAACACGCTGCAGATCGCGCTGCATACGCAGATGAAGCTGTTCTACCGGCCGAAGGCCGTGCAGCCCGCGCGCGACGAGGACTGGACGCTGCCGATGACGCTGCGGGTGGATGCGGCCGCGCACAAGCTGGTGTTCGACAACCCGACGCCGTACCACGTGACGGTGGTCGGCGTGAGCGCGGGCGCGCAGAAAGCGCCGGTGCCGATCGACCCGGTGATGGTGAGCCCGATGAGCACGGCCGACGTGCCGTTCAAGGCGGCGACGCCGGCGACGCTGTTCGTCACGCATATCGACGATTACGGCGGCCAGGTGGCGGTCGAGTATGCGTGCGAGGCCGGTGCTTGCAGGAGTGTGAAGAAATGAGGGGGGCGGGGTGTCAACGGGTGTCGCCGGCGGCGGCGTGGCTGAGGTGGGTCGTGCTCGCGGTGCTGGTCGCGGCCGTGCAGCCTGCGTGGGCGCTGCGCTGCCTGGCGGACGGCGGCGCGGATTCACTCACCGAGTCGATCGGCGGTGTCGCATCGTATCCGACGGATGCGCCGGACGGATACGTGATCTGGGTATCGCCGCCACGCACGACGACGGGGTACTGCTACAAGGACTACGGCGGGGCCGCACTGAACTTTGCCGAACTGGTTTACTTCTACGCGAACCCGAGATCGCAGGATCCTGCCGCCTGGGGGCTCGAGATCGGCATTCGCTATGGTGGCCGGGACTATTTCGGCCTGGGCAGCGGGCCGGGCGCGCGCGTGGAAACCACCACCACCGTTGGCACGTGTTCGCAATGGAACTTCGACCGAGGGCTCTGCCCGAAGGTGCCGCTCAGCATCACCTATCAGGTGGTGGTGCGCAAGAAGGGCCAATGGATACAGCCGCCGAACGATATCTATGCGGTCTTTCAGTTCGACGGCAGGGGCGGCCTCAACGCGGCTCGATCGAGTTTCCAGTACCGGTTGAGCGGGTTGTCGCGTCTGAAGCCGACACCCTGCCTCGTCGACGTGCTGGTGACGCCCGAGCCCGGCATCGTCAATTTCGGTCAGGTGCAGACCACCGGCAACGGCTTCCTGCCTGCCGTGCCGCGCCGGCGGTTCTCGCTGTCGCTGTCGAAGAAATGCAGCATCCCGATTCGCGTCGACGGCTATTTCGAGGCGACCAAGGGCACCGTGCAGAACGGTTTGCTGGTGCCGGCGAAGGACAGCAACTTCGGGATCGGCCTCGAGGACAGCCAGGGCAAGGCAATCGACTTCAACAAACAGTTCACGCTCACGCAGTTTGCGGCCAACGTTGCGAATCAGACCGTGATGCTCGATGCGGTGCTCAAGTCGTTCGGACCACCGAAGATCGGGCCGTTCGACGCGGCCGCAACGATCCGGATTTTCCTGTATTGAGCATTGTGCTGCATGAGCGGCGCGCGCCGCGCAACGTGCTGCCCGCAAGGGATTTTCATTGATGTACTGACGGAGGAGAAGGAGATGCATCCGAGACGCAGTGTCGTCGCGGCCGTGCTGGCCGTGTCGGCAATGAGCGCAGTTCATGCGCAGACGGTATCGGCCGGCGGTTATTCGCTGACGGTGATCGGCGACCTGGGCGGGCCGCGCGACGTGCAGTACCAGGGCAATGCCGTCAGCGCGGACGGCAAGACGATCATTGGTTCCTACTGGAGCGAAGCGCAGCCCGGTAGCTCGATGGCCTTCTCGTGGTCGGCCGCGACAGGCTGGCAGCGGCTGGCCGCGCCGGCGAACGCCTATGACTCGCAGGCACGGACGGTGTCGGCCGATGGGCAGGTGATCGGCGGTTCGATCAGCGCGCGCCAGGCGGACAGCAGTAACGTCGATCGATGGGCGGTGCGATGGCCCGGCGACGGTCGCACGCAGAAACTCGTTCCGGATACGGCGGGCCGGGACGCATGGGTCGACGTTGCGAACCTCGCCGGCACGAGGATGACGGGCAGCTTCATGGCGGCAGGTGGCCGGAATGCACGGTTCATGTGGGACCAGCCGAGGGGTTTCCGCGAGTTGCCGCCGGGTGGCGACTATCTCGTGCACTTGCTTGCGATGACCTCGTCCGGGAATGCGGCAGCCGGGTTCGCCGGCAATGTCGACGGCGTGTATGGCTCGCGTGCGCTCCTGTGGACAGAACGATTCGGCGAGCGACTGTTGCCGACGATCAACGCGGGCGTAGCCAGAATGGATCTGGCCCGTGGCGTGACCGAAGACGAACGGACGATTGCCGGCTCGCTCGGCACCCTGGTGGTCACGCCGGATGGACAACGGGTCGACTCGGAGGCCGTGCTGTGGACGAACGGTGGCGACAGCATCCAGCGGCTCGGTTTTCTCGACGGCGACGACAGCAGCTACGCGTTGTCGATCAGTATGGACGGGCAGGTTGTCATCGGTGGCTCGAGCAACGGGCAGACCGGTGTCGAGCGCGTCTTCGTGTGGACGCCGCAAAGCGGCATGCGCAGCCTCGTTGCGTTGCTCGAAGGGGCCGGCCTGTCGGTCGGCACGCTGAACCTGGCCAACGTGATCGGCGTGAGCCCCGACGGGCAAACCATCACGGGGCAGGGCTATCGCGACGGCGATCCCGACTATAGGCCGCAGTTCTGGCAAGTGCACATCGATGCGGCAACACTACGCGCGTTGCGGCCGGCGAGCCCGGGGGCCGACGCGTTGCGGGTGCGGGCGGCGCAGCCGAAGGCAGCGATGCAGCGAAGCGTCTGCCGCATGCCTGTCATCCCGGCACGGCTCGCGTCGTGCCGGCTGCTGTTGCCGGCCGTGCGCTAGCGAGCATGGTCGCATGCAGGTGAAGCGATGAAACAAGGCGCCGGTTTTACGGCGCCTTGTTTTGTTTACCGCACCCAGTGACACACCCTGTGACGGTGATGCTCGAAGTGGCACACGCGGTGCGGATGCGCTTCGGCGATGGCCGGCACGAGTACGGCAGCGGCCACGGCGGCGGCGGTGAGGGTTTTCAGTAGCGTCTTCATGTCGAGGTCCGGTCGTTGAATGATGGATCAAGGGTGCGCAGCCGCATCACCACTGCGGCCGCTGATCGTCGCGACGGTCGTCGCGGTGGTCATCCCGGCGATCGTCGCGGCGGTCGCGGTCGTCACGCGGGCCGGCATGCCGGGCTTCCCAGTCGCGGCGCTCCCAGTAGCGATTTCCGTCCCAGTAACGATCGCCATGCCAGCCGATCGTGACTTCGGCAGGGCCAGGGTAGGCGACGCAGCCGCTGAGCATCACGCTCGACAGCGCGCCAACCATGACTGCGGATAACACGATGGATTTCATGTTGTTCTCCCTTGGAAACAGCAAGTCGATCGTACGAGCCCCCAAAATTTCACGTGGTAAGAAGTTGCTACCGCCGATGACACGTGCAGGCACTTCGTCAGGAACGTGAAAGCATGCGTCGGCGGAGGGCAAGTCGCCGACGCAGCGCAGACGCGTACCCGTCCGCCCCGGCAACGATTTCGGCAATTGTTCAGACAAATCCTGACAACTCGAAGGGGCATCCTGTAATCGGATTGAGAATGATTTGCGTTTACGTTAAATTTCGTTATCTCGGAATTTGACGGAGCAGATCGATGGCCATGGCGGAAGTGCTCGACCGACCGGCGGCGACAGCGGCAAACCCGTTCCTCGGCAGTTATCCGGACTTGCCGCCGCGCCCCGCGCCGCGGGCGCGCCGGGTGTCCGAGCCCCGTGCGCAGGGCGCGTTGCTCGACGTGCTGATCTCGCATCGCGCGATGCTCGTCAACGTCGCGCGCGGCTTCGTCGGTTGCGCGAGCCGCGCGGAGGACGTCGTGCACGACGTGTTCGTGAAGCTCGTCGAATTCCCGAACCAGGACGCGGTGCGCCAGCCGGTCGCGTACGTGACGCGGATGGTGCGCAACGCATCGATCGACGCGTGCCGCCGGCAAAGCCTGGAAAACGTCTATCACACGGAAGAGGACGACGGCTTCGACGTGCCGTCGCCCGAGCCGACGCCGGAAGCCGCGCTGATGACGCGCGACACGCTGCGGCGCGTGTGCGCCGCGCTCGACGACCTGCCGGCGCGCAGCCGGGCGGCATTCGAGATGGTGCGGCTGCGCGAGGAGACGCTGCAGACCGCGGCGCGCGCGCTGAACGTGTCGCAGACGCTCGTGCATTTCATGGTGCGCGACGCGGAGCGCCACTGTGCGGAATGCCTCGACGCGTGCCATCGCGGTGTCGCATGCCCGGTGTTCCTGGGCGGCCGCGCACGGCGGCGGTAAAAAAACGCGCCGGCCAACCGTCTATCAGACAGGAGCGGCGGAATCCGCCGCTTCGCCTCCTTCAACCGCCCAGCGATTTCCGATCATGACGCAAGCCCCGACGCCCTCCGCCGACACCGACGATCTCGTCTATACGGTCGTCATCAACGACGAAGAACAGTATTCGATCTGGCCGACGTTCCGGCCCGTGCCGGCCGGCTGGCGCGAAGTCGGCGTGAGCGGCCCGAAGGCCGACTGTCTCGCGCACATCGAAACGGTCTGGACCGACATGCGCCCCGCGAGCCTGCGCCGCGCGATGGACGGCGAGCGCGCGACGCGCGCGTCGTGACCTGCTGCGCCGCGGGTGCGGCGCGCCACCTGAAGAGGACGTTGCATGACCTTGCTTTCGTTGCCGACGCTCGACGACCTGCGTATCGAGCCGGGGCTGCCCACCGTCGTGTCGCCGCGCGGCAACGACGGGATGTCGATCGACGACGTCGCGCCGCTGGCGCGCGAGATCGCGGCCGACACGCTCGAACGGGCGGGCGGCGTGCTGTTCACGGGCTTTCACGTGCCGTCGATCGACACGTTCCAGCAATTCGCGGCATCGTTCGGCGATCCGCTGATCGGCTATGAATACGCGTCGACGCCGCGCAGCCAGGTCGAAGGCGCGGTGTACACGTCGACCGAATACCCGCCGCACCGCGCGATTCCGCTGCACAACGAGCAGTCGTACACGCGCGAATGGCCGCTGCGGATCTGGTTCCACTGCGCGCTCGCCGCGCCGAAGGGCGGCGCGACGCCGATCGCGGACAGCCGCGCGGTGTACCGCGCACTCGATCCGGCGCTCGTCGCGCGCTTCGAGAAGCGCGAGCTGCTGTACGTGCGCAATTTCGGGCAGGGGCTCGATTTGCCGTGGCAGCAGTCGTTCGGCACCGACGAGCCGGCCGAGGTCGAGCGGATGTGTGCGGCGCGCGGCATCGACTGCGCATGGCGCACCGACGATGACGGCGAACTGCTGCTGCGCACGCGCGAACGCTGCCAGGCGGTCGCGCGCCATCCGCGCACGGGTGAGCGCGTATGGTTCAACCAGGCGAACCTGTTTCACCTGTCGGCGCTCGACGACGACATGCAGGAAGCGCTCGTCGACGCGGTCGGGCTCGAGAACGTGCCGCGCAACGTGTATTACGGCGACGGCGAACCGCTCGAGGCCGATGCGCTCGCCCAGATCCGCGGCGTGCTCGACCAGCAGCGCATCGTGTTCCCGTGGCGCACCGGCGACGTGCTGATGCTCGACAACATGCTGACCGCGCATGCACGCGACCCGTTCGAGGGGCCGCGCAAGGTCGTCGTCGCGATGGCGCAGAGTTACACGGTCCCGCGCGACCGAATGGAGGATTGATGACGCGTAGTACCGCCGCGCTTGCCGCGCGCGGGCTGTCGGTGGGATATCGCGACCATGTCGTGATCGACGGGCTGGACCTGTCGATCGCGGCCGGCCGCGTCACCGCGCTGTGCGGACCGAACGGCTGCGGCAAGAGCACGCTGCTGCGCACGCTGGCGGGCCTGCAGCCCGCGCGTGCCGGCCATGTCGACGTGAACGGCAAGCCGCTCGCGTCGTTTCGTCGTCGCGCGCTCGCGCGCGAGCTGACGATGCTCGCGCAGTTCAACCAGATTCCGTCGGGCCTCACGGTGCGCGAGCTCGTCGCGTACGGGCGCTATGCGTACGGCGGCTTCCTGCGCGGCCTGTCGCGGGTCGATCATGCGGCGATCGACGAGGCGCTCGAGACGAGCGGCCTTGCCGACGATGCGGAGCGCGACGTCGGTGCGCTGTCGGGCGGCGAACGCCAGCGCGCGTGGATCGCGATGGCGCTCGCACAGCAGGCGCCGATCGTGCTGCTCGACGAACCGACGACCTATCTCGACATTCATCACCAGCTCGACATCCTCGATGCGCTGCGTGCGCTGAACCGCGCGCGCGGGCTGACGATCGTGTGGGTGCTGCACGACCTGAACCAGGCGGCTGCATACAGCGACGAGATCGTGCTGATGCGCGCGGGCCGCCTCGTCGCGCAGGGCACGCCCGACGCGATGCTCGATCCGGCGCGGCTGCGTGCCGCGTTCGGCGTCGAGATGCTGAAGCTCGCGCATCCGCAGACGGGCGCGCCGATGTGCGTGCCGGCCTACGGGCCGTCGACCGACGGCGCGCCGCAGGCGGCCGGCGTTTTCGCCCGGGATCTCGCCGTATGACGACGTTCGCGATGCGCAAGCGCCTCGCGGCGACGGGCAAAGGGGCGACGACGGGGCGGGCCGGCGCGATCGCGTTCGGCCTCGTCGCGCTGATCGCGCTCCTTGCGGCGCTGCGGATCGCCCCCGATCTGCGCGTGTGGTGGGACGCGGCGCCCGGCAGCGATGCCGCGTCGCTCGCGCACGTATTCCTGTTCGACCTCAATCTGCCGCGCGTCGCGGCCGCGCTCGTCGCGGGCGGCTGCCTCGGCATCGCCGGCGCGCTGTTCCAGTCGCTCACGCGCAATCCGCTCGCGTCGCCCGACCTGCTCGGCGTGACGGGCGGCGCCCAGCTCGGCCTGCTCGCGGCGATGCTCGTGCCGGCGCTGGCGGGCGTCGCGTCGGTGCCGCTGCTGTTCGTGTGCGGGCTCGCTGCCGCCGCGTGCGCGATCGTCGCGGCAGGCGGCTGGCGCGCGACGCCGTTGCGGCTCGTGCTCGCGGGCAGCGTGTGCATGCTGCTGTTCGCCGCGCTGTCGACGCTCGTGCTCGCGTTCTTCGAGCAGAACATCGCGGGCGCCGCGCTGTGGACCAACGGCAGCCTGTACCAGCCGGGCGCGACGGGCCTCGCGCTCGCCGCGCGCTGGCTCGTCGTGCCGCTGGTCGCGCTGCCGTTCGTGATCCGGCCGCTGAATCCGCTCACGCTCGGCGACGACGCGGCGGCCGCGGCCGGCGTGCGCGTCGATGCGACGCGGCTCGCCGCGACGATCGTCGCGGTCGCGTTCACGAGCGTGGCCGTCAGTATCGCGGGCCCGCTGTCGTACGTCGGCCTCGTCGCGCCGAACCTGCTGCGCCAGGTGCGCGGTGCGCGTGCGGCGCGGCTCGGCGTGCTGGTGCCGCTGTCGGCGCTCGCCGGCGGCGCGCTCGTGCTCGTCACCGACAGCGCGGTGCTCGCGTCGGGCCTCGACGCGACGCTGTCGACCGGCGTCGCGATCGCGCTGGTCGGCACGCCGCTGATGCTCGCGATGATCCGGCGCGGCGCCGCATGGTCGGGCGTGCTGCATGCGGATGCCGAACGCACGGCGGGCGGCGGCTCGACGCGGCTCGTCGGCTGGCTCGAACGGCTCGGCTGGCCGCTGCGCACCGCGCTGTTCGTCGTGACGGGCGTGCTGGTGGTCCTGGTCGGCGTGTCGGCCGGCCCCGAGTGGCTGTCGCCCGCGCGCTGGTCGGCCGCGCTGTCCGGTCACGATGCGCTCGCGCGCATGCTGATCGACCTGCGCATGCCGCGCCTGCTGTGCGCGCTGCTCGCCGGCGCGTTGCTTGCGGTCAGCGGCGTCGCGATGCAAAGCGTCGTGCGCAATCCGCTCGCGGGCCCCGAAGTGCTCGGCGTCACGCAGGGCGCGGGGCTCGTCACGCTGTTCGCGTTGTCGACGTGGCCGCTGATGGGCCACGTGACACTTGCCGCCGCCGCGCTGATCGGCGGCGGGCTGTCGCTTGCGATCACACTCGCGCTGAATCACCGGCATCGCTACGCGCCGCTCGCGGTCGCGCTGACCGGCATCGTGATCGGCGCGTTGTGGACCACGCTCGCGCAATGGCTGATCACGCAGGAAAGCGTGCAGCCCGCGCGCTTCGTCGTGTGGCTCGTCGGCGGCACGTATGGCCGCAGTTGGGGCGAGGTGTCGATGCTGCTGCCGTGGTGCGTGCTCGCGGTGCCCGTATTCGCATGGCTCGCGAAACCGCTCGACATGCTCGCGCTCGGCGACGACCAGGCGGCCGCGCTCGGCCTGCCGGTCGCCGCGCTGCGGCCGCTCGCACTCACCATCGCGACGCTCGCCGCGTGCGCGGCCGTCGCGGCGGTCGGGCCGGTCGGCTTCATCGGGCTGATGGCGCCGCACGTCGCGACGATGCTCGGCGCGCGCCGGCATCGCACGCGGCTGTGGCTCGCAGCGGCGTGCGGCGCGCTGATCCTCGGCGTCGCGGATCTCGCGGCCCGCACCGTCGTCGCGCCGCGCGAAGTGCCGGCCGGCGTGCTGACCGCGCTGATCGGCGCGCCGTACCTGCTCGGGCTGCTGATTCTCGAGGGGCGCCGCGCCCGGCGCGCGGGGCGATGACGCCGGCGCTCGACGGCGCGCGCGCCGTGCGCTTTTCGGCGTTCGCGCCGCAACCGTTCGCCGAACACCTCGATGTCGTGTGGCTCGGCATACCCGACGATGCGCATGCGCCGGGCCGCACCGTCGTGCCCGTCAGCGCGTTGCCCGCGCACCTCGACGCCGTGCTCGGCGCGATGGTCGACCGTTACGGCGGCGATCCGGCGCAGCATGCACGCGCGCTGATGTCGCAATGGAGCAAATACTATTTCGGCCGCGCGGCGCCGGCCGGCGTCGTCGCCGCGCTGACGCTCGGCCGGCCGCTCGACATGACGCCCGAGCGCACGTTCGTCGCGCTCGACGACGGGATGCCGGCCGCGCTGTATTTCGCCAGCGATGCGCTCGGCGCGCCGTGCGACGATCCTGAGCCGCGCTATGCGGGGCTCGTCGCGCATCTCGGCGCGGTGATCGACCTGCTCGCGGCGATGGGCCGCGTCACGCCGCGCGTGCTGTGGAGCAACGCGGGCAATCTGCTCGACTATCTGCTCGATACCTGTCGTTCGTTGCCGTGCGCGGCCGATCCCGTCGGCGACGCGAACTGGCTGTTCGGGTCGACTTGCGTGCACGGCGAGCCGAATCCGCTGCGCGTGCCGGTGCGTGATGCCGTGCCGCGCTCGCCGCTGCTGCCGACGCCGTTTCGCGCGCGCCGCGTGTGCTGCCTGCGCTACGAAATTCCTGGAGAAACGCAACTGTGTGGAAGCTGCCCCCTGCTACTGACGATGGACGACGCGGCGCTGGCCGAGCAGGACGCGATCCGGTGACGCACGCCGGCCGCCGGCATGCACTCGGCGCACTCGCGGCTGCACTCGGCGCCGCATGTTGCGGCGCATTTTCCGCATCGGCGGCCGCTGTTTCCGTGGCTGGGGGCGCCGGCGGTACGCCAGGCGCCGTGTCGCTGGCCGGCAATCCCGTCGTGTCGCAGGCCAGCGCGAAGATGCCGGTGCGGCCGCAGCGCGTGGTCGCGCTCGACTTCATGTTCGCGGAAAGCGTGATCGCGCTCGACATCGTGCCGGTCGGGATGGCCGATACGGCGTTCTATCCGGGCTGGCTCGGCTACCGGAGCGAGCAGCTCGCGCACGTGACCGACATCGGCTCGCGGCAGGAGCCGGGGCTCGAGGCGATCGCGGCGGTCAAGCCGGACCTGATCATCGGTGTCGGTTTCCGGCATGCGCCGATCTTCGACGCGCTCGACCGGATCGCGCCGACGATCCTGTTCCAGTTCAGCCCGAACGTGTCGGAAGGCGGCGTGCCGGTCACGCAACTCGACTGGATGCGGCAGATCTTCCGGACGATCGGCGCGGTGACGGGGCGCGATGCTCGCGCGCTGGCGGTCGAAGCGCAACTCGACGCCGGCATCGCGCGCAATGCGGCGCGGCTCGCGGCCGCGGGCCGCCACGGCGAGCGTGTCGCGCTGCTGCAGGATCTCGGCTTGCCCGATCGTTACTGGGCCTATACGGGCAACAGCACGTCCGCGGGCCTCGCGCGGGCGCTCGGGCTCGATCCGTGGCCGAAGAAGCCGACGCGGGAAGGCACGCTGTACGTGACGTCGGCCGATCTGCTGCGGCAGCGCGACCTCGCCGTGCTGTTCGTGACCGCGTCGGGGATGGACGTGCCGTTGTCGGGCAAACTCGATTCGCCGGTGTGGCGTTTCGTGCCCGCGCTGAAGGCGCACCGGATCGCGCTGATCGAGCGCAACATCTGGGGGTTCGGCGGCCCGATGTCGGCACTGAAGCTGGCCGACGTGATGACCGATACGATGTTGAAGCTGCCGGCCGTGCGCTGAGCGGCGAACGATGCCGCGTTGACGGGCAGGGCGTTGTGATCGGCCTGACGACGAGCGGCTTCCGCCTTTCCTTTTCGCCACACATCAGTTCAATTCCCTGCTGAAACGACAATCGCCGACACACTGCCAATTGCAGCGTGTCGGCGATTTTTTCCATCGACTGTCGTCGTGTTACGCGCTCAGCGCATCGACGCCATCCTGCGCACGCTGGCGCGCCGGTTGCGTGTCGCTGACGATGCGCCCGTTGTCGAGTTTCAGCAGACGGTCGGCGAGATCGAAGTAGCGGTCGTCGTGCGTGATCACGATCACGGCCTTGCCGCGTGCGCGCAGCTCCGGCAGCAGTTGCTCGTAGAACACGGCCTTGAACGACGGATCCTGGTCGGCCGCCCATTCGTCGAACAGGTAGAACGGACGATCCTCCAGGTACGCGACGACGAGCGCGAGCCGCTTGCGCTGCCCGGTCGACAGCGCGCGCGTCGAGAACGCGCCGTCGACCACCTTCACCTTGTGGTCGAGCGCGAGTTTCGCGACGAGCGCGTTCGCCCGCGCATCGGCCTGCGCACGCGACGGATCGTCGGGGTCGACGATGCCGAGCAGCGCATCGAACAGGTGGAAATCGTTGAACACCGCGCTGAAGCGCTGCCGGTAGGCCGCGCGCTCGCGCCAGCCGATCGTGCGGCCGTCGACCTCGATCGTGCCTTGCTCGGGCTCGTAGAGCCCCGTCAGCACCTTCGCGAGCGTCGTCTTGCCGCTGCCGTTGCCGCCGACGATGAACACGAGCTCGCCCGGCTTGATCGTCAGGTCGATCGGCCCGATGCTGAACATCCGTTCGTCGCGCTCGTGGAAATACGCGTGCGTGACGCCGCGCAGCGTGACGGCGCCGGCCGGCGGCACGTCGGGCGCATCGGCCGCGGGCGGCACCGTGCGCAGCGCGCCGAATTCGGCCATCACGCCTTCGATCCGCGTGAGCGACACGCGCGCCGCGTTGACGGTCGGCAAGTTGTTCAGCAGGCCGTCGAGCGGCACGAGCATGAACAGGAACACGACGACGTAGCCGGCGGCCGTGGCCGGGTCGGCATGCACGCCGAGCTGCGGCCAGAACGACGCGACGCCGAGGAACACGTAGAACAGGAAGATGATCCAGCCGACCCCGACCGCATACGCGCTGAACGCGCGACGGCGGTGGTCGCGCACCTCGCCGATCGTGGCGCCGAGCTGGCCGTCGACGAACTGGCGGGCGCGCGCATCGTGCAGCTTCAGCTCCTTCGCGCCGGAGAACAGCGAGCCGAGATAGCCGAACAGGCGGTCCTGCGCCTGCCCGGCGGCTTCGAGCGCCGCGATCGCGCGGCGGTCGCCGGTGTGATAGCCGAGCGAGCCGGCGATGATCGCGGCGAGCGCCAGCAGGCACACGGGCCAGGACAGCCACGCCAGATAGCCGAGGCAGCCGAACACGATCGAGCCGTGCATGACCAGGTTCGGCAGCGCGAAGAACAGCATCGACACGTTGGTCGCGTCGTCGGTCAGCACCGACTGCACGGGCGCGGCGCCGATCCGTTCGATGTCGCGCAGTTCGGCTGCGCCGACGCGCCGCGCCAGATGCACGCGCAGCCGCGCCATCGTGTCCTGCGACAGGCGGGCAAACAGCGTGCCGGACACGATCCGCGTGACGAGCGCGATCACCGCGCACAGCGCGAAGCGCCACGCGAGCGCTGCGTCGGCGGCGCCCGGTTGCGACAGCGCGCGGTTCAGCGTCGCGACGAGCAGCACGCTCGCGACACCGTTCAGCACGCACGCGGTGAGCGCCAGCGTGAGCGACACGCGGCTTTCGCGCAGCAGTGCAAGGATCAGGCGCGCCGCGGGGCGGCCGGGGGAAGCGTCGAGGGACGGCGGGGAAGAGGGCTCGTGGGCGGCTGTCATCGGCAACGTCGGTAAAGGGAAGGCAGGCAATAACGCGAAAAACGGCGAATCTGACGCGAAAGCGGCGGGCGGGGCGAACCCCGTTGCGGCTTTCCTCCCTGATAGACGAACGGGCCGCGCAAATATTTAGCCCCATCGTCAAAAAAACCGGTCGCGCGCGCTTTGCGTGCAAAACGGTAAAAAATCGGCCGCGTCGTTCGTCACACCAGTGAAGCCGCCCCAAGCGGCCCCGAGACTTGGCCGAAGCGGCCGGACCGAAGGACTTCATGCACATGACGAGTTTCCCGACTGCGCTGCATCACCGAATCCGCGAACTGGCGCGCATCGCGCCCGACGCACCCGCCATCGCGGTGCCTTTTCAGAACGACCTGCGGCTGTCGCGCGGTGCGCTCGACGCACGTGCATCGCAACTCGCCCGGCAACTGCGTGCGGCCGGCGTCGGCGCCGAAGTGCGGGTCGGCGTGTGCGTCGAGCGTTCGTGCGAACTGTTCGTCGCGCTGCTCGCCGTGCTCAAGGCGGGCGGCGTGTTCGTGCCGCTCGATCCGCGCCATCCGGCCGCGCGCCTCGACTGGATCGTGCAGGACGCGCAACTGCGGCACGGCATCGTCGACGCCGCCGGCCGCGCGGCGCTCGGCACGCCGTTCGAACACGCGTTCGACGCGACGGCGGAAGCATCGGGCGTCGCGCAGGAGGACGCGCTCGATGACGACACAGTGGCCGTGCACCCGCGTTCGGCCGCGTACATGATCTATACGTCGGGTTCGACCGGCACGCCGAAGGCGGTGGTCGTCGAGCACGGGCCGCTCGCCGCGCATTGCGACGCGCTCGCGGCCGCGCTGCCGATCGAGGCCGGCGACCGTCTGCTGCATTTCGCGTCGGTCAATTTCGACGCCGCGCACGAATGCTGGCTCGCGCCGCTCGCGGTCGGCGCCGGCATCGTCGTCGCGCCGCCGCAGCCGTTCGCACCGGACGCCGCGCATGCGCTGATGGTGCGCGAAGCGGTCAACGTCGCGGCATTTCCGCCTGCGTACCTGCGCGAATTCGCGGCCGTCGCCGCGCGCGACGGCGTGCCGCCGGCATTGCGCGTGCTCGCGTTCGGCGGCGAAGCGCTGCCGCAGCAGGCGTTCGAATTCGTGCGCCGCACGTTCCCGGCAGTCCGCCTGATCAACGGCTACGGGCCGACCGAGGCCGTGATCTCGCCGATGCTGTGGCCGGTCGAGCCGGGCGAGACGCCGGTGCTGGCCGCGGACGACGCGTATGCGTCATTGCCGATCGGCCGCGTGATCGGCCCGCGTGTCGCACGCATCGACGGCGCCGAAGCCGATGGCGTGGGCGAACTGCTGCTCGGCGGCGTCTGCGTCGCACGCGGTTATCACGGTCGCCCGGCGCTCACGGCCGAACGTTTCATTCCCGATGCGGACGGCGAACCCGGCGCGCGCGTCTATCGTACCGGCGATCTTGCACGCCTGCGCGACGACGGCGCATACGACTATTTGGGCCGCCTCGACGATCAGGTCCAGGTGCGCGGTGTGCGCGTGGAGCCGGCGGAAATCGCCGCGTGCCTGCGCTCGCATCCGGCCGTGGCCGACGCGGCCGTGGTGGCCGAAAGCGCCAACGGGCCGACGCGGCTGATCGCATGCGTCGCGCTGCGCGCGGCGGCCGACGATGCCGCATTGAAGGCGCACGTGGCCGCGCAATTGCCGGCCGCCTGGCAGCCGCACCGGTTCGTGCGTTGCGATACGCTGCCGTACACGCTGAACGGCAAGCTCGACCGTGCCGCGCTGCGCGAGCGGATTGCCGCCGCACGCGACACGACGCAAGCCGCTGGCGATGCGCCGCGCACACCGACCGAACAACAGATCGCCGGCCTGTGGCAGACGCTGCTGGGCCTCGACGTCACGCCGTCGCGCGACGATCGCTTCTTCGCGCTGGGCGCCGATTCGCTCGCCGCGATGCAGTTGCAGGCCGCGATCCGTGCGGCCGTGCGCGTGAACCTGCGGCTCGATACGCTGTTCGCCGACCCGGCGCTCGCCGAACTGGCCGAAACGGTCGATCGCGCGGAACGCGAGACCGGCGAACCGCTGGTCACGATCGCCGCGCGCCGCGCGCCGGCCGATGCGGCCGCGTCGGATGCGCCGTACATCGATCGTGCGGCATCGCTCGCACAGCAACGCTTCTGGGTGCTCGCGCAAACGCGCGACGCAAGCGCCGCGTATCACATCGCCGCGCACTGGACGATCGACGGCGTGCTCGACCGCGACGCGCTGCAGCGTGCGCTCGATCACGTGATCGGTCGCCACGAAGCATGGCGCACGACGCTCGTCGACAACGACGACGGCGTCGTGATGCAGCGGATTCATGCGCATCTGCCGGTGTCGATCGGCGCTGTCGACCTGCGCGACCAGCCGCCGGCCGCCCGCGATGCGCACGCCGCGCGTCTCGCCGAGCGCGACGCGGCCGAGCCATTCGACCTCGCGCGCGGCCCGCTGCTGCGCGCGACGCTAATTGTGCTCGCTGACGATCGCCACCGCCTGCTGCTGACCGCGCACCACGCGATCACCGACGGCTGGAGCTCGCGCTGCGCGTTCGACGAACTGTCGGCCGCGTACCGCGCATATGCCGAAGGCCGCGAACCGTCGCTGCCCGCATTGCCGATCCAGTACGCCGACTATGCGGACTGGCAGCGCGACATGCTGGCCGGCGGCGAGGGCGAGCGTCAGCTCGACTACTGGCGCGGCGCGTTGCGCGACGTGCCGGGCCCGCTCGCGCTGCCGGTCGACCGCCAGCCGGGCGCGGCGCGCACGCTGCACGGCGCGCGCGTGTCGGTGCGCCTGCCCGATGCGGTCGCGGCCGACGTGCGGCAACTCGCACGCGACGCACAGGCGACCGTCTTCACGGTGTTGCTGGCCGCGCTCGACGCATGGCTGTCGCGCCTGACCGGCGAAATGGATGTCGTCGTCGCGGTGCCGGTCGCGCATCGCCAGCGCCCCGAAACGCGTGCGTTGCTGGGCCTTTTCCTGAATACGGTCGCGCTGCGCGTCCGCGTGGCGCCGACGCTGCCGTTCCGTGCGCTCGTCGACGCGGCGCGCACCGCGGCGCTCGACGCGGTTGCGCACCAGGACGTGCCGTTCGAGCGCGTGGTCGACGCGGTGAAGCCGCCCGTCAAGCGCGGCGACGAATGGCTGCGCGTGAAGTTCGCGCAGCAGTTCGATGCACGGCACGACAGCGTGCTGCCGGACGCCACGGCGGTCGCGACGCCGGGGCCGGATCTCGCCGCGCGCTTCGACTTCGCGCTGGATTTCACCGACGACGCGAACGGGATCGAACTGGTCGCGGCCTATGCGACCGACTGCATCGATGCCGATACCGCGCGTGCATGGCTCGACAGCTATGCGGCGCTCGTCGGCGCGGCCGCGCACGATCCGCAGCACACGACGGCCGCGCTGCCGTGCGATGCGTCGGCTGCGTCGCGCCAGCCACGCGACGGCCGCGCGCGGCGCGTCGAACATGCCGACATCGTCGCCGCCTTCGCACGGCAGGCGGCCGCGTATCCGCATCGTGTCGCGCTTGCCGACGCATCGGCATCGCTGACGTTCGCCGAGCTCGACGACGCATCGAACCGCATCGCGCGGGCGCTGACGCAACGCGGCGTGGCCGCCGAAGCGGCCGTCGTCGTCTGCATCGAGCGTTCGGCGCGTTTCGTCGTCGGCCTGCTCGGCGCGCTGAAAGCCGGCGCGCTGGCCGTGCTGCTCGACCCCGCGCAGCCGGCCGCGCGCCTTGCCGCGGCGGCTGCCGACTGCGGCGCGCGCTGGGCGCTCGTCGCGGAGCCGGCCGCGTGGCCGGCCGGCATCGACGCGCAGCCGCTCGACGTCGACGCGCTCGCGCAGGACGCGACGCTCGCCCATGCGGCCGGCGTGCGCGTCGTGCCGCACCCGGAACAGGGCGCGTACCTGATCTACACGTCGGGCTCGACCGGCACGCCGAAGGGCGTCGTCGTCTCGCACGGCGCGCTGGCCGACTACGTGCAGGGGATGCTCGACGAACTCGCGTTCGCGCCGGACGCGTCGTTCGCGATGGTATCGACCGTCGCGGCCGACCTGGGCCACACGACGCTGTTCGGCGCGTTGTGTGCAGGCCGCACACTGCACCTGCTGCCGGCCGCGTGCGCATTCGATCCGGACCTGTTCGCCGACGAAATGCGCCGCCGTGAAGTGGGCGTGCTGAAGATCGTGCCGAGCCACCTGCAAGCGCTGCTCGATGCGCGCGTGCCGGCCGACGTGCTGCCGCGCCATGCGCTCGTGACGGGTGGCGAGACGCTCACGTGGGCGCTCGTCGCGCGCCTGGCCGCGCTTGCGCCGGCCTGCCGCGTGATCAACCATTACGGGCCGACCGAAGCGACGGTCGGCGCGATCGCATGCGACACGGCGTCGATTGCCGCCGACGCGCGCGATCCCGCGAGCGGCGTGCCGCTCGGCCTGCCGCTGCCGAATGCGCGCGCGTTGGTGCTCGACGCGTTCGGCGCCTGCGTGCCGGCCGGCGCGACGGGCGAGCTGTATCTCGGCGGGCCGGGCGTCGCGCGCGGCTATCTCGGGCGTCCGGCGCAAACGGCCGAGCGCTTCGTACCCGATCCATTCACGCCGGGCGCACGGCTGTATCGCACCGGCGACCGCGTGCGGTTGCGTACGGACGGCCGCCTCGCATTCCTCGGCCGTATCGACGATCAGGTGAAGATTCGCGGCTACCGCGTCGAGCCGGGCGAGGTGAGTGCGGCCGTGCGCGCGGCCGGCCCGATCGCGCAGGCCGAAACGCTCGCGATCGAACACGATGGCCGTCTGCGGCTCGCGACGTTCGTCGTGATGCGCGACGGCGTGGCGTTCGACGAAGCCGCGGTGCGCGCCGCGCTCGCCGCGACGCTGCCCGACTACATGGTGCCCGCGCAGTTCGTCGCACTCGCGCGCCTGGCGGTGACGGTGAACGGCAAGATCGACCGCGCGGCATTGCGCGAACGGGCGGCCGTGCCGGTCGCGGTCGCGTCAGGCGATGCGCCGCAGGGCGCGGTCGAGACGGTGCTCGCCGATGTCTGGCAGGCCGTGCTGAAGGCGCCGAAGGTCGGCCGCGACGACAACTTCTTCGAACTCGGCGGCGATTCGATCCTCGTGTTGCAGGTGATCGCCCGTGCGCGCAAGCGCGGCGTGCGCTTCACGCCGAAGCAGCTGTTCGACGGGCCGACCGTTGCCGAACTTGCACGCATCGCGAAAACGGACGACACGGCCGTTGCCACGCAGCAGCCTGCGAGCACGGTCGGAACGGCAAATGCGACACCGACTGCCATGCCGGTCCTGACGCCCGCCCAGCAGCGCTTCTTCGCGCTCGATATCCCGCACCGCGGCCACTGGAACCAGTCGGTGTCGTTCGATGTGCGCGGCGCGTTCGACGCGGACGCATTCGCACACGCATTCGACGCGTTGCTCACGCATCACGACGCATTCCGTCAGCGCTTCGCACGCAGCGCGGACGGCACGTGGCACGCGAGCGATGCGGCGAAGCCGTATGAAGCGCTGCCGTTCGTCGAAGTCCCCGCACGCGACGAAGCCGACGCGCTGGCACGCTTCGACGCGCTGCAACGCCGTCTCGACCTCGGCCGCGGGCCGCTCGCCTGCGCGTGCGCGGCACGGCTGCCGGACGGTTCGACACGACTTTATCTCGCGATTCACCATGCGATCGTCGACGGTGTGTCGTGGCGGATCCTGCTCGACGACCTCGACACTGCCTATCGCGCGGCATGCGAGCGCACGCCGGTCCGTCTGTCGCCACCGGGCCTGCGCGCGGACGCATGGGCCGCACGGCTCGCCCGCGCGGCAACGGAGCCGACGTCGCCGTTCTCGGGCGAGGCCGCTTATTGGGCCGGCATGGCGCAGGGCGACGACATCGTGCCCGATCATCCCGACGCAGTGGCGACGAACGCCGATGCGGCCGTCGTCGTGCAGACGATCGACGCGGCATTGACCCGCGCCGCACTGACCGACGCGCACGCGGCCTATCGCACGCAGACGATCGAACTGCTCGGCGCGGCGCTCGCGCTGGCGCTGGCCGGCGCGCGCGGCGCCGCATCGTGCCGGGTCGAACTGGAAGGACACGGCCGCGAAGCGCTGTTCGACGACGCGGATGCCAGCCGCACGATCGGCTGGCTGACGAGCCACTACCCGGTGACGCTGCCGGTCGAAGCGACGGCCCGCGACACGCTGTGCGCGGTCAAGGACGCGCTGCGCGCGGTGCCGCACAAGGGGCTCGGCTTCGGCGTGCTCGCGCACCATGGCGATACGGCCACGCGCGCGGCGCTGGCCGCCGTGCCGCGCCCGCGCGTCACGTTCAACTATCTCGGCCAGTTCGACGCGCCGCGCGATGCGACGCTCGTCCCGCGTTTCGGCGGCACCGGTGTCGAGCGCGATCCTCAAGGACCGCTCGGCAATACGCTCGCGATCCATGCGTACCTCGACACGGACGGCGACGGCGCGCGCACGCTGAAGGTTCACTGGGTCTACGGTGCGCCGCAATTCGAACGCGCGACGATCGACGCGTTCGCCGAACGCTTCGCGGCCGAGCTGCGCGAACTCGTCGACGCATGCGTATCGCGCGTCGCGCATCGCGGCGCCGGCGCGACGCCGGGCGATTTCCCGCTCGCGCAGGCCGCCGGCCTCACGCAGGCCGCGATCGAACGCGCGCCGCTCGACTGGCGCACGATCGACGACGTCTATCCGCTGTCGCCGATGCAGCAGGGCATCCTGTTCCATGCGCTGTTCGCGCCCGGCCACGCGAGCTACGTGAACCAGCTCGTCGCGACCGCAACGGCGCTCGACGCCGACCGGCTTGCGGCCGCGTTCGACGCGTCGGTCGCGCGTCACGACATCCTGCGCACGAGCGTGATGCCGGATGAAGCCGCGCCGCTGCAGTGCGTGCATCGTCACGCGCAAATGCCGGTCGAGCAGCTCGACTGGCGCACGCGCGGCGACACGCTCGACGCCGATTTCGACGCGTGGCTCGCGGCCGACCGCACGCGCGGCTTCGACTGGCGCGAGCCGCCGCTGATGCGGCTCACGCTGATCCGCGTGACGGACGATGCATGGCGCGTCGTATGGACGCGTCACCACGTGCTGCTCGACGGCTGGAGCACCGCGCGCCTGCTCGCCGACGTGCTGCGCGACTACCGCGAGCCGGACGCCGTGTCGCCGTTCGCGAGCCGCCCGGCGCTGCGCTACCGCGACTTCATCGCGTGGCTCGGCACGCGCGACCGCGACGCCGACGAGCGCTTCTGGACCGACCGCCTGGCGCGTCTCGACGCGCCGACGCTGATCGCGGAACGCACGGCCGACCGCGCGGATGCCGAGATGGTCACGTGGCGCGCGACGCTCGATGCCGACACGACGGCGCGCGTCGCGCAGGCCGCCCGCGCGCTGAAACTGACTGTCAACACGCTGGTGCAGGGCGCATGGGCGCTCGCGCTGCAGCGGATGACGCACCAGCCGGCCGTCGCGTTCGGCGCGACCGTCGCGGGCCGTCCCGATGCGCTCGCGGACGTCGACTCGGTACTGGGTCTTTTCATCAACACGCTGCCGGTCATCACCGCGCCGGCGCCGCAGCAACGTGCGGCCGACTGGCTGCAAACGCTGCAACGCGAGAACGCGGCCGCCGCCGAACACGCGCACACGCCGCTCGCCGATATCCAGCGCTGGGCGCGCGGGTCGGGCGGCGCACTGTTCGATACGCTGGTCGTGTTCGAGAACTATCCGGTGGACGACATCGCGCGTGACGCCGATCCGCGCGCACTGGCGTTGAGCGGCGTACGCAGCATCGAAGCGACCGATTTCGCGCTGACGCTCGTGATCGAAAGCGGCGCCGAACTGACGATCGACTACGGCTACGACACCGCACGCGTCGACGCGCGTCAGGTCGAGACCTGGCATCGCGCGTTCGCTTGCGCACTCGATGCACTGGCCCGTACGCCGGACGCGTTGCTCGGCACGCTGTCGATCGCCGACGATGCGACCCGCGAGGCGCTGGTGCGCGCGCAGGACACCGCGCGTACCTGGCCGACCGAACAACGGCAGCCGCTGCACCTGCAATTCGCCGATGCGGCACGGGCGACGCCCGACGCGATCGCGCTCGAATACGCGGACGCTCACGGCCGCGTGCAGCGCGCGACCTATCGCGAACTCGACGCCGCTACGTCGCGGATCGCCGCCGCGCTGCGCCGGCGCGGCGTGCGGTCCGATACGCCCGTCGCGCTGTGCGTTGAGCGCTCGTTCGACATGGTGATGGCGCTCGTCGGCGTGCTGAAGGCCGGCGCCGCGTACCTGCCGGTCGATCCCGACTATCCGGCCGAGCGCATTGCGTATCTGCTGCGCGACGCGCGGCCGGCCGTCGCGATCACGCAGGCGCATCTGCGCGAGCAGGTCGAGGCCGCGCTGGGCGAGGGCGCCGATACGCAACTCTTGACGGTCGCGGACCTGTTGGCCGACGAAGCGGACGATGTCGACGATGAAACCGCCGCGATCGACGACGCGCAGCTCGCGTACTTGATCTACACGTCCGGCTCGACCGGCAAGCCGAAGGGCGCCGGCAATACGCATGGCGCGCTCGCGAACCGGATCGCATGGATGCAGCACGCGTACCGGCTGACGCGCGACGACGTCGTGCTGCACAAGACGCCGTTCGGCTTCGACGTGTCGGTGTGGGAATTCGTGTGGCCGCTCGCGATCGGCGCGAAGCTCGCGATCGCCGCGCCGGGCGATCACCGTGACCCGGCGCGCCTGGCCGCCGCGATCCACGCGCACGGCGTGACGGTGTTGCATTTCGTACCGTCGATGCTCGCCGCGTTCGCCGCGCATCTCGACGATTTCTCGGCCGCCGCGCAATGCGACAGCGTGCGCCTGATCGTCGCGAGCGGGGAGGCGCTGGCGCCCGAACTCGTTGCGAAGATGGCGCGCCTCTTGCCGAACGCGACGCTCGTGAACCTGTACGGGCCGACCGAAGCCGCGATCGACGTGTCGCACTGGACCTGCGGCCCCGACGACGCGCACGCGGTCGCGGTGCCGATCGGCCATCCGATCGCGAACCTGCAACTGCACGTGCTCGATGCCGCGTGGCAGCCGGTGCCGGCCGGCGCGACCGGCGAACTGTATCTCGCGGGCGCGGGCCTCGCGCGCGGCTATCTCGGCCGTCCCGCGCTGACCGCCGAGCGTTTCGTGCCCGATCCGTTCGTGCCGGGCGCCCGCATGTACCGCACCGGCGACCTCGCACGCCGGCGCGCGGACGGCGCGCTCGACTACCTCGGCCGTGTCGACACGCAGGTGAAGCTGCGCGGCCAGCGGATCGAGCCGGGCGAAATCGAGGCGCTGCTGCGCGCGGCGCCGGGCGTCAACGATGCGGTCGTGATCGTGCGCGACGAGCAACTGGTCGGCTATGTCGCCCGCGGCGATGCAGGCCCGCTCGATCGTGCGGCGCTGCTCGACGCGCTGCGCGCGCAACTGCCGGCGTACATGGTGCCGTCGCAACTGATCGAGCTCGATGCATTGCCCGTCACGCCGAACGGCAAGTGCGACCGCCATGCGCTGCCCGCGCCGGTACGCGAAGCGACTGAAGCCGTCGAACTCGCGACCGATACCGAGCGCGCGCTCGCCGACATCTGGCAGCGCGTGCTGCACGTGGACGCGATTGGCCGCGACGGCGATTTCTTCCTGCTCGGCGGCCACTCGCTGCTCGCGACGCAGGCCCACGCGCAGGCGAACCTGCACTGGGGGCTCGCGCTGCCGCTGCGCACGCTGTTCGACACGCGCACGCTGGCGCGCTGCGCGGAAGCGATCGACGCGGCCTGCGCGGCACGCGGCGCGACCGATGCGGCGAGCGCGATCGACGCGCTGCTCGGCGAACTGGAAACCCAATAAGGACGACGGATGACGAAGGTTCAACCCGACTGGCTTGCGCTCGCGACGCGTTTCGCGCAACTGCCCGACGCGCAGCGCGCGGTTTTCATCGACAAGCTCGGCGCGGCCGGCATCGACTTCCGCGTGCTGCCGATCCCGCCGCGCACGCCACGCGGCGACCGCGTTCCGGCATCGTTCGCGCAGACGCGGCTGTGGCTGCACGCACGGCTGATCGATGCGCCGGACGCGTACCACATCACCGAGCGCCTGGCGCTGACGGGCCCGCTCGATGTACATGCGCTGCGCCTCGCATGCGATGCGCTGATTGCGCGCCATGAAGCGTTGCGCACGACCTTCGACGAAGCGCAGGACGGCGTCGCGCAGACGATCCACGCGCCGCTGCGCTGCCCGTGGCGCGAAACCGATCTCGACGCGTTGCCGGACGCGCAACGCGTGCCGCGCGCGGAAGCGGTCGCGACGGCCGACGAAGCCGAACCGTTCGATCTCGGCACGGCGCCGCTCGTGCGCGCACATCTGATTCGCTTCGACGCGACGCATCACTGGCTCGCCCTGACCGTGCATCACATCGTGTCGGACGGCTGGTCGTCGGGCGTGATGCTCGAAGAACTCGCGGCGTTCTATCGCGCGTATGCGTCGGGCGAGCCGGTGCCGCTTGCGCCGCTGCCGATCCAGTACGCCGACTACGCGCTGTGGCAGCGCCGTTGGCTCGACGCCGGCGAGCGCGACCGTCAGCTCGCGTTCTGGCGCGAGCGGCTCGATCCGCAGCGCGGCGTGCTGACGCTGCCCGGCGCGACCGCGCGGCCGGCGCGGCGCAGTGCGCGCGGCGCGCGCCATGTGTTTGCGCTCGACGCGCGCATCGGTGCGCGGTTGCGCGCGTTCGCGGCCGCGTCCGGCGCGACGCCGTTCGCGGTGCTGCTCGCCGCGCTCGATGC
Source organism: Burkholderia sp. BCC0419 (assembly GCF_902830285.1). NCBI lineage: Bacteria > Pseudomonadati > Pseudomonadota > Betaproteobacteria > Burkholderiales > Burkholderiaceae > Burkholderia > Burkholderia sp. BCC0419. Next base: position 1,773,790 of record NZ_CADESR010000001.1, on the reverse strand, counting down.
GCTGCTGGCGCGCGCGACCGGCGACGCACGGATCTGCGTCGGCGTGCCGGCCGCGAACCGCGAGCGCGCGGAAGTCGCCGGCCTGATCGGCTTCTTCGTCAACACGCTCGCGATCGACGTCGACGTGCCCGCGCACGGCGATTTCTCGTCGCTGGTCGCGCGTACGCAGCGCGCGCTCGTCGACGCGCAGATGCACCAGGACGTGCCGTTCGAGCAGGTGGTCGACGCGCTCGGCGTGCCGCGCAGCGCAAGCCACCATCCGCTGTTCCAGGTGATGGCCGCGTATGGCGAACGCCGCGCGCTACCGGCGCTCGGCGCGGCGTCGGCCGCGTTGCTGCCGTCGGGCACGCCGTCCGCGAAATTCGACCTGACGCTGTCCGTCGAAGCGACGCCGGACGGCACCTTCGACGCCGCCTTCGTCTACGCGCTCGACCTGTTCGACGCGGATGCGATCGCACGGCTGGCCGCGCGCTTCGCCACGCTGCTGACCGATGCGCTCGCGCGCCCCGACATGCCGATCGGCGATCTCGACTGGCTGCCCGCCGACGAGCGCGCGCAGCTCTTCGCGTGGAACGCGCCGGACGGCGCGACCGCTGCCGAGCCGTTCGTCCCGGTGCATGCGCGCATCGCCGCGCATGCACACGCGCGGCCCGGTGCACGCGGCGTCGCCGATATCGATCGCGCGTTGACGCGCGGCGAAGTCGATGCGCGTGCCGCGCGCCTGGCGCGCCATCTGGTGGCGGCCGGCGTGCGGCCCGAGATGCGCGTCGGCGTCGCGCTGCAGCGCTCGGTCGACCTGCTCGTCGCGCTGATCGCGGTGCTGAAGTCGGGCGCCGCGTTCGTGCCGCTCGATCCGGCCCACCCGCGCGAACGGCTCGCGCAGATCGTCGGCGATGCGAACATCGCGCACGTGCTGACCGACGCCGCAAGCGCCGCGTCGCTGCCCGAATTGCCGGCGCTGCGCGTATGGCGCGCCGATGCGATCGATGCGCTCGACGAAGCCGCGCACGTCGCGCTGCCGGACGTGCTGCCCGGCCACGCGGCGTACGCGATCTACACATCGGGTTCGACCGGCAAGCCGAAGGGCGTGATCGTCGACCATGCGTCGTTCGCGCTGCATTGCGCGGCGATCGCCGAGCGCTACGGCGCGGGCGAGAACGACGTGTTCCTGCTGTTCCAGTCGGTCAATTTCGACGGCGCGCACGAAGGCTGGTTTTCGCAATACATGTCGGGCGCGGCCGTGTCGGTAACGGCCGACGTGCTGTGGCCGCCCGCGCAGACCTGCGCAATGATGATCCGCGACGGCGTGACGATGACCTACGTGCCGCCCGGCTGCGCCGCACAGCTCGCCGAATGGGCGCTCGCGCACGGCGCACCGCCGACGCTGCGTTCGCTGACCGTCGGCGGCGAGGCGACGTCGCGCGAGGCGTTCGCGATGCTACGCCGCGCGCTGCCGAACGTGCGCGTGGTCAACGGCTACGGCCCGACGGAAACGGTCATCACGCCGACGCTGTGGATGTTCCGGCCCGGCGACGATCTCGCGAAGCTCGGTGACGCCGCGTATCTGCCGATCGGCACGCTGGTCGGCGCGCGCACCGCGCACGTGCTCGACGCGCGGCTGCATCCGCTGCCGGTCGGCGTGATCGGCGAACTGTATCTGGGCGGCGAGGGGATCGGCGTCGCACGCGGCTACCTCGATCGTCCGGCGCTGACGGCCGAGCGTTTCGTGCCCGATCCGTACGGCGCGCCGGGCGCGCGACTGTACCGGACCGGTGATCTCGTGCGGCGCCGCGCGGACGGCGTGTTCGATTTCATCGGCCGCGTCGATCATCAGGTGAAGCTGCGCGGCCTGCGCATCGAACTCGGCGAAATCGAAGCGCAGCTCGCCGCGCACGACGCGGTGCGCGAAGCCTGCGCGGTCGTGCACGGGCAGGGCGCGCTCGCGCAGCTCGTCGCGTACGTCGAGCTGACCGCCGAAGCGCAGGCGGCCGCGCAGCCGGTCGAAGCCGCGACGCTCGATGCGCATCTGCGCCGCACGCTGCCCGATTACATGGTGCCCGCGCAACTGATCGTGCTCGACGCGCTGCCGCGCAACGCGAACAGCAAGGTCGACCGTGCGCGGCTGCCGGCGCCGGTGCGCGTCGTACGCGTGTACGAGGCGCCGCGCGACGGCGACGAAGCCGCGCTCGCGGCGATCTGGTGCGACGTGCTGAACCTGGAACGCGTCGGCCGCGGCGATCACTTCTTCGATCTCGGCGGTCATTCACTCGCGGCCGTGCGCGTCGCGACGCGCGTGGCCGAACGGCTCGGCCGTGACGTGCCGGTGCGTGCGCTGTTCGAGGCGCCGGTGCTCGCGCAGTACGCGCTGCAGGTGGCCGATGCGCCGCGCGCCGCGCAGGCGGGCGCCGCGGCGCCGGGCGTCGCGGTGGTCAAGCCGGACGCGCATGGCGTGTGGCCGCTGTCGCCCGCGCAGCTCGGCCTGTGGTTCCTGTGGCGCGCGCAGCCGGATAGCGCCGCGTACAACATTCCGGTCGCGCTGCGCGTGCGCGGCCCGCTCGATGTCGATGCGCTGCGCGCCGCGTTTTCGGATGCGGCGGCCGTACATCCGGCGCTGCGTGCGCGGCTCGTCGTCCGCGATGGCGCGCTGCCGGGCCAGCGGATCGACGCAGGCGTTGCCGTCGATCTGCCGCTGATCGACCTGTCGGCCCAAGCCGATGCGCCGGCCCGCGCGGCCGCGTTGACCGACGCGGATGCACTCGCGCCGTTCGACCTCGCAGCCGACGCGCCGCTGTGGCGCGCCCGCGTGTTGCGGCTCGGTGCGGACGATCACGTGCTGTCGGTGACGATCCACCACATCGTGTCGGATGGCGAATCGATCGAGCTGTGGCTCGATGCGGTGCGCGCCCGCTATGTCGCCCGCGTGCAGCGCCGCGCCGTGCCGGCCGATGAAGCCGTCCAACCGGTCGTCCAACTGGCCGTCCCGCTCGTGCTGCCCGCGCCGTGCCATCCGGCCCGTGTCGCGTACTGGCGCGATGCGCTTGCCGATCTGCCGTCGCGCGTGTTGCCGCAGCGCGCCGACGCGCCGACCGTGCCGCAATGGCGCGCGGCCCGTATCGCGTTCGAATTCGATGCACAGCTTATTCGTGCAGCGCGCGACGCGGCGTCGGCCTCGCATGCCACGCTGCCAATGCTGCTGCACGCGGCGCTCAACACCGCGCTGTTCCGTGCGACGGGTGCGGCCGACCAGCCGGTCGGCGTGCTCGCGTCGACGCGCGAACTCACCGGCGACGCGGCCCGCGCCGCGCTCGGCCTGTTCATCAACTCGGTCGTCGTGCGCACGCTGCTCGACCCCGCCGCGCGCCGCGCGGACGTGCTGGCGCAGGTGCGCGACACGGCGCTCGCCGCGTATGCGCATGCCGACGTGCCGTTCGCCGACGTCGTGGCTGCGCTGCGTGCGCCGCGTGCCGCGCAGGCCAATCCGCTGTTCCAGGTGATGTTCAACTACCTGCGCCCGACCGGCGCCGCCGCGCGCGACTGGGCCGGCCTGTCGCTGGCCGAATTCGACGACGTGCGCCATCGCGTCGTGTTCACGCTGGAGCTGGACGTCGTCGAGCATCCGGACGGCCGCGTGAGCGCCGCGTTCTCATATGCGGACGAACTGCTCGCACGCGATTTCGTCGAGACGCTCGTCGATCTGTATCACGACGAAGTCGCACGTTTCGCCGGCGCGTCGGAAGCCGCGCTCGGCGCGCCCGATGCGCGCGCAGCCACGCGCGCTGCGTTCGGCGCCCACGCGAATGCGGAAACACGGAACAACGCAATGCCTTCGCATGCCGTCGCCGTGCTCGCCGCGCTGTGGTCGGACACGTTCGCGACGGCCGCCCCCGAGCCCGACGCGAACCTGTTCGAAGCCGGCGCGACGTCGTTCGACGTCGTGCGCTTCGTCGACGCCGCAAGCCGTGCCGGTCACGCGCTGACGGTCGCCGACGTGTTCGCGGCGCCGACGCTCGCGGCACTCGGCGCGCGGCTCGATGCGCAAGCGGAAACGGGACAGGAGGCGCGCCATGCTGGCTGAGGTGCGTCCGGACGGATTCACGATGCTCGATACCTACCGCCTCGCGTTCGCGGACGGCCTGTTCGCCGCGCGCGACGGCGCGGAGATCCGCGTCGCGCAGGGCGACGGCATCGGCGCGCAGTTGCTGCGCGCGCAGCTCGGCGACGACGGCGCGCTGCGCCTCGTCGCCTACAACCATCGCGCGGCGCCGGCCGACCAGCGGCGGGCGCTGCTGGCCGCACTGGCCGCGGCGTTCTCGGACAGCGCGCGCCACGCGGCGATCCGGCTCGACCCGGCCGCGTGGCCGGCGGTCGCGCTCGACGCGCTGCGCGCGAGCGGCGTGCTCGCCGACGGCGGCCGCTGCCTGCGCGACGGCTGGGCGCAACAGGCCGACCTGTGGCGCGTCGGCCCACCTCTGCCGTGCGCGACGCTGCCGACGCTCACCGACGGCCGGCGTCATCCGCGCCGACCGCCCGCGCCGCGCGGCGACGTCTACGCGCGCGACCTGCCGGCGCTCGGCGTGCGCTTCACGCTGCGCGGCTGGCAGCCGGCGGAGGACGCCGAACGGCTCGCGCGCTGGTTCGACGAGCCGCGCGTGCGCGACGGCTGGCCGGGCGCACAGCCCGCGCCATGCGGCGCGGAAGGCCCGCAGGAAGCCGATCCGCACGTGACGTCGCTCGTCGGCTGTTTCGACGGCGAGCCGTTCGCGTATTTCGAAGCGTTCTGGCTGAAGGAGGACGCGCTCGCGCCGCACGTCGCGGCGCGCGATTACGACCGCGGGCTGCGGATGCTGGTCGGCGAGCCGCGCTGGCGCGGCCCGCACCGCGTGGCCGGCTGGTTGCCGTCCGTCGTGCATTACCTGTTTCTCGACGACCTGCGTACCGAAGCGGTCGGCTGTGCCGTTCCGGCCGGCCACACGCGGGTTGCCGACCATCTCGCGCGGCATGGCTTCGCGCGGCAGCGCCGTCTCGCACTGGCCGACGCGCAGCCGCTGTGGATGCGCACGCTGCGCGAGACGTTCTTCTCCGGCCGTCACGTCTGACGGGCCGGATTCACCGACAAGGGAACTGAGACATGCAGAGAGAAACCGTATTCGACCTGATCGGCGTGGGCTTCGGGCCGTCGAATCTGGCGCTGGCCGTGCGCCTCGCGGAGCGCGGCGGTGCGCACACGCTCGCCCATTGCTTCATCGAGCGCCAGCCGGAGTTCGGCTGGCATCGCGGGATGCTGCTCGATGACTGCCGGATGCAGATCTCGTTTCTGAAGGATCTCGTCACGATGCGCGATCCGAAAAGCCGCTACACGTTCATCAACTACCTGTTCGAACGCGGCCGGCTGAACGAATTCGTCAACCTGAAGAACTTCTATCCGACCCGCGTCGAATTCCACGACTACCTGAGCTGGGTGGCCGACGCGTTCGATGATCGCGTCCATTACAGCGAGACCGTGCTGGGGATCGAACCGGTGCGCGGCGACGGCGCGAAGATCGACGCACTGCGCGTGCTGTCGCGCGACGCGGCCGGCCACGAGCGCCAGCGCGTCACGCGTGCGCTGTCGGTCGGCGTCGGCGGCACGCCGGCGATTCCCGATGCGTTCGCCGCGCTCGGCCGCGACCGCGTGATCCATTCGTCGTCGTACCTGACCGACATCGACCGGCTCGTCGCGTCGCCCGACGGCGAGCGCCGCCGCGTCGCGGTGATCGGGGCGGGGCAGAGCGCGGCCGAGGTGTTCATCGACCTCGCGCGCCGCTTCCCGCACGTCGACGCGAACCTCGTGATGCGTGCCGGCGCGCTGAAGCCGGCCGACGACAGCCCGTTCGTCAACGAAATCTTCAGCCCCGAATTCACCGACGTCGTCTATGCGCAGCCGCACGACGCGCGCCGCGCGCTGCTCGAGCGCTATCGCGACACGAACTACGCGGTGGTCGACCGGCCGCTGATCGAGCAGATCTACGAAATGCTGTACCTGCAGCGCATCGACGGCACGCCGCGTCATGCGCTGCTCGCGAACAGCGCGATCGAGGCCGCGGTGCGCGCCGCCGACGGCCGCATCGAGCTGACGTTGCGCGACCGGATGAGCGGCGCCACGCGCGTCGAGCGTTTCGATGCGCTCGTGCTCGCGACCGGCTATCGCCGCGACACGCATTCGGCGCTGCTCGAAGGGCTCGCGCCGCATCTGGGCGATGCGCTCACGCGCGGCGACGTCACGCGCGACTACCTGCTCGCGACGCCCGAGCACTTCGCGCCGCGCATCTATCTGCAAGGCTGCTGCGAAGACAGCCACGGCCTGTCCGACACGCTGCTGTCGGTACTGGCGCGCCGCGCGGACGAAATCTGCGCGTCGCTCGAAGACGGGATCGCGCCCGCGCATGACGAAAGCGTGGCCCGGGCAGCGCACGAAAAACGACCGAACAACGGGGTGAGCGCGGGCCGGATGGCTTTCGCTCTTTGACAAAGGCGCGGTCGGAGACCGCATGAAAAAAGTGGAGCAGAAGAAGATGGAGTGGGCAACAGGCACGCGTTTGCGTGCGATCGCAGCCGCGGCAAGCGTGGCGTTCGGTACGGCGGCAGGGCACGCCTACGCGCAGACGGCGCCGGCCGTGAACGCAGGCGCCGTGGCGTCGGCCAGCAGTGCGCAAAACGGCGCGACGGCGAATACGTCGGCCGCCGCGCAAAACGGCACGCTGCCGGCGATCACCGTCAACGCGGCCTCGGCGGGAGACGGCACGGTCGGGCTCGTCGCGAAGCGCAGCACGACCGGCACCAAGACCGATACGCCGCTCAACGAGATCCCGCAGACGATCAACATCGTCACCGCGCAGCAGATCGAGATGACCGGCGCCACCGACGTGAACGCGGCGCTGCGCTACGTGCCGGGCTTCTCGTCGTACGGGTCGGACAACCGCTCCGACTGGTACGCGGCGCTGCGCGGCTTCACGCCGACCGCCTACGTGAACGGGCTGCAGGTGCCGAACACGATCAACCTCGCGAGCTGGCGCGTCGATCCGTACATGATCGACAGCATCAGCGTGCTGCGCGGGCCGACCTCGGTGCTGTACGGCGCGGGCGATCCGGGCGCGATCATCGACGTGCACACCAAGCTCGCCGACGGCGAGCGCGTGCGCGAAGCGGGCGTGCAGATCGGCAACTATGCGCGCAAGCAGTTCATGATCGACGTCGGCGACAAGCTCGATCCGGACGGCAAGTATGCGTACCGGTTCGTCGGCGTCGCGCGCGACGGCAACGCGCTGACGGGCCCGAACAACGACCAGCGCGTCGCGCTCGCGCCGTCGTTCCGCTGGCGCCCGGACGCGGATACGTCGCTGACGCTGTCCGCGACCTACCTGCAGGACTGGGGCGACATCTCGTCGAACTTCCTGCCCGCGCAGGGCACGGTGCTGCCGAACCCGAACGGCCAGATCAACAAGGACATCTACGAAGGCGACGGCAACTTCAACTACTACCGCAAGAAGCAGTGGTCGGTCGGTTACCAGTTCGAGCGCAACCTGACGCCGGCCTGGACGTTCCGCCAGAACACGCGCCTGATGCACCTGTCGCTCGACAACGGGTCGGTGTTCGGCAACGGCTTCTCGGATGACACGCTGACCACCGTCAACCGCTGGGCCGGCGTGTTCCAGATGAACTACAGCCGCTTCGACATCGACAACAACCTCGAGGGCCGTTTCGCGACGGGCCCGCTGCAGCACACGCTGCTGCTCGGCTTCCAGTACAACCGGCAGACCGCGACCGACAGCGAATGGCTGGCCGCCGCGCCGACGCTGAACCTCTACAACCCGGTGTACACGCCCGTCACGACGGCGGTGTTCACACCCGACTCGACGTTCCGCACCAACACGTACACGACGATGAACACGTTCGGCCTGTACGCGCAGGACCAGATCAAGTGGAACCGCTGGACGCTGACGCTCGGCGGCCGCGAGGACTGGGTCAACATGCGGATGGACGATCGCGCGGGCGGCACGTCGACGAAGGCGGACGTCACGGCGTTCACCGGCCGCGTCGGCCTCACCTACCAGGGCGATTACGGGCTGTCGCCGTACATCAGCTATGCAACGTCGTTCAATCCGCTGATCGGCGTGAACCTGGTCGGCGGCGGACTGCCGCAGCCGACGCGCGGCAAGCAGATCGAAGCCGGCCTGCGCTGGCAGCCGCCCGGCAAGAACCTGATGCTGAACGCGGCGATCTACCAGATCAACCAGACCAACGTGCTCACGTCGGCGCTGCCGAGCCAGGACACGACCGGCACGAAGTCGGTGCAGACGGGCGAGGTGCGCTCGCGCGGGATCGAGCTGAGCGCGACCGGCAAGGTCACGCGGAACCTGTCGGTGATCGCGTCGTACGTCTATCAGGACGTGAAGAACGTGCAGGCCAACGACGTCTCGCTGAACAACTGGCCGGTCGACATTCCGCGGCCGCGCCAGATGGCATCGCTGTGGACCGACTGGACCTGGTACACGGGGCCGCTCGCCGGCTTCGGCCTCGGCGGCGGCATTCGCTACCAGAGCGCGTCGGCCGGTGCGGCCGACAACTCGCTGACGGTCTCGAGCGTCACGCTGTTCGATGCGGGCCTGCATTACGACACGCGCAACTGGCGCTTCGCCGTGAACGGGACGAACCTGTTCAACCGCCATTACATCAGCGGTTGCCAGTCGATGAACGTCTGCATTTTCGGGACCGACCGCACGGTAATCGCCACCGCGAAATACAACTGGTGACGTCGCGCGCCGCGGCGCGCCGGCCGGCCTTCGTGGCCGGTGCGGGCCGGCCGCGGCGCCTTCGTCCGCTTTTCCACGACGCCTCCATGCCGAAGAAAAATCTCGTCTATATCCAGTCGCTGCGCAACGGCGCGGCCGATCGCGCCGGCCAGCCGGTCGCTTATCGGGGCGGCACGCGCTACATGAAGGCGCCGCTCGAATTCCTCGTCGAGCGCCTGAACGATTCGCCGCTCGGCGAACGCTACACGCTCCAGGGCGTGATCGTCGACGACGACGACGGGTCGCCGGCCGACCGCGCGAAAGTAGCCGATTACGGTTTCGCGCGCACACCGGGCCGCCCGTGGATCCTGCCGGAAGGCCTGACGGTGCAGGGCCGGCCCATCGACGAACTGTTCTGCACGATTGCGTCGACGTACCGGCGGCTGCCGCGCGACGCGCGTGAGCGCGTGGCCGGCAAACAGGCGTTCGAGCGCCGCCTGCTCGAACGCCTGCTCGAACTCGACGCCGACATCGTCGTGCTCGACGGGCTGCTCGTGATCCTCGACGAACTCGTGCGGCCGGGCGCGCGCTTTCACCGGCGCATCGCGAACATCCACCCGGGCATCACGGCCGACGCTTCGCCGTACCAGCGGCGCGGCGCGTGGGCGACGCTCGACGCGCTGCACGGCGCACGCGGCGAACGGGTCGACTGGGCCACCGGCGCGACGTCGTCCATCGAACCCGTGACGATGACGGGTGCGTCGTTCCACTACGTCGACAACGGTATCGATTCCGGCGAGGTGATCTGCGACGTGCTCGACACGCCGATCGCGCCGGACGACACGATCCTCGAGCTGCGCTGGAACAACTTCCAGCGCAGCCTGTTTCCGGCGCTCGAACGCGGGCTGCACGTGCTCGCCGATCGCCACGACGCGGGAGCACTGTGATGCAAGACACGCTGACGAAACCGGCCGGCGCTGCCGACGCCGTCGAAGGTGAAGTGGCCGCGGCGCTCGACGGCGCCGCGCACGGGCAGGCGCCGGCCGTCGTCGAGCATGCGCTCGACGCATGGCGGCCCGACGACGCGCCGGATGCGCTGCTCGCGACGTTCGTCGCGCTGTTCAACACCGACACGCGGCACGACGCGGCGACGATCTCGGTGCCGCTCGGCGGCGCCGATGCGGCGGCCGTGGCATCGTACGTCGCGCGGGCGGTGCGCGAAGGCGTGATCGACGGCGCGCAGGTCGCGGGCGACACGCTGCGGCTCACCGTGTCGCGCACGACGTTCTGGCAGAATCCGCGGCCGTGGCTGAAGGCGCCCGCGTCGGGCGGGATGCCGCTGCGCTACGCGATCACGAACGGCCACCGGCATCCGGTGCGGCCGCCGTCGCCGGCCGGCGAGATCTATGCGCGCGATATGCCGCAGGTCGGCATGACGTTCAGCCTGCGCACCGTCGACATCGACGCGCATGCGCAACTGTTCAGCGACTGGATGAACCTCGATCGCGTCGCGCATTTCTGGGATCAGCGCGGCACGCTCGACGAGCATGCGGCATATCTCGCCGAACGGCTGGCCGACCCGCACATGCATCCGATGATCGGCTATTTCGACGACACGCCGTTCGGCTATTTCGAGTTCTACTGGGCGAAGGAGGACCGCCTCGCGCCGTTCTACGACGCGCACGACTACGATCGCGGGCTGCACCTGCTGATCGGCGACTCGCGTTTCCAGAGCGCCGGCAAGCTGCATGCGTGGTGGAGCGGGGTGCTGCACTACATGTTCGTCGATGAACCGCGTACGCAGCGGCTCGTCGGCGAGCCGCGCGTCGACCACGTGCGGCATATCGCGTACATGCACCGGCTCGGGTTCTACACGCTGAAGGAATTCGATTTCCCGCACAAGCGCGCGGCGCTCACGGTGATCGAGCGCGATACGTTCTTTGACACTTTCCGGTTGCCGTGACGGGGGCGGGGCGCGCAGCGTCGGTGCGACGGTGTGCGCGGCCTTGCGATGCGCATGCATTGGCCGTCCGGTATATGGACCGCGCGGCCTGCGTCATGAAGAATGGATCGCTCCTCTCATCGACGACAGGCCGGCAGCATGAATCAGACATCCTCGACAACGTGGGACGCCACGGCGAATTCGCCTCCCGCCAAATTGACATATGCCAGCATATGTCTAAAATGGACGCATCGTACTCCCATGGAGTGGCTCATGCGCACCGTTTCCATTTTCAAGAACGCCCGTAACCAGGCAATCCGCATCCCGAAGGACATGGAGTTCGAGGGCGTCACGGAACTCGAGATCCGCCGCGAGGGCGATACGCTGCTGTTGCGACCGGTACGTCCCACGTGGCTGTCGTTCGCGAACGAACCCGTGGCCGATGCCGATTTCCTTGCCGAACGCCCGGCCGTCATCGAGCCCGGTCGCTTCGACCTGTCCGGCGACGCCGATGCGCCGACGGAGTCCAGCCGGTGACCACGCTCTACATGCTCGATACGAACATCTGTTCGTTCATCATGCGCGAGCGGCCGCCCGTGGTGCTGTCGCGGTTGCAGTCGTGCGTCAACGCGCAGCACCGGATCGTCGTGTCGGCCGTTACCTATGCCGAAATGCGCTTTGGCGCGGTTGGCAAGAAAGCGTCCCCGAAGCATGCGGAACTCGTGACGGCGTTCGTTTCGCGGCTGGATGGTGTGCTGTCGTGGGATTCCGCGGCAGTCGACGCCACCGCCGCGATTCGCGCGGATCTCGCCGTACGCGGCACGCCGATCGGCACGAACGATGCGTCGATCGCCGGGCACGCGATCGCGGCCGGTGCGGTGCTCGTCACGAACAACGGCCGCGAGTTCGGCCGTGTCGCCGGGTTGTCGCTCGAAGACTGGGTAGCCTGAGCGCGGCGGGGCGAACGCCCGATCGCGCGGCTGTCCCGCAGCGGCGCGTCACCCGTGCAGGGCGGGCGGGTCAGTGAGGAAGGTGTTGCGAAACGCGTCGAGATACCTATCGGCGTCATCGCTGAATTCACCCGGCAACAGCGCAAACGCGCGGGCCTGCAGATCCTGCCCGAGCGTCGCGTAAGTTGCTTCGTCGGACAACAGCGCGCGGATCGCATCGTGCGTGTGCGGTGACGCGATCCGCTTCGCATCGCGCGCGAGCAGCGCCGCTGCCGCCAGCGCCGGCTGAAAGCCATGTCGTTCGAGCAGGTCGGGCGCGACGTCCCAGATGCGCTCGCGATTGCCCGCATCGTGAAAATGCGTGAGCAGGAACAGCAGGTCGTACGCGTCGCTGTTCTGGCGTGCGCGCCGGTCCTTCCACGCGAGCAGCTTGAGCAGCGCGAGCGCCGGCAGGCTCGCCACCGGCACCATGATGCCGGCGCCGATCGACACGGCCAGCGCGGTATCGACCGCCTCCTGAAAACCCAGCACGTTCAGCACGAAGTCGCCGCCCGGCGGCCATGCGATTTCGCCGGGGGGCGCTTCGAGCGGCCCGAACGGCACCAGATCGAGCTCGGTGCGAAAGCCGGGGATGCCGCTGTCGAACAGCAGTTTCTGTTGATGCTTCGGCGCGCGGGCGAATTGCCCGGTCGCGACGAGCGCATCGACGAGCCGTTCATGAAACGGCCAGCTGACCGCGCACACCGCGACGTCGACGTCCCGCGTCGCACGCACCGGCCGGATGCCGTGGACATGCCACATCAGGAGGTCGCGTGCGGTCGCGCCGGCCACGACGAATGCCGCGTCGAGTTGCGTGCAGGCCGCGCCAACCGACTGCAGCAGCGCCACCGCCGCCGGCTCGAGCGGCCGGCTCGCATCGACTTCAAGCGGGCGGGTGAGCGAGGTATCGGTCATGGATATGTTCGGCGGCGGCAAGATTGCGGCTGTCTCCGGACGAGACGAGATCCGCATAGATCAGGAGCGGCGGCACGAGCGGCACATCTTGCTCGCGCCAGTCGAGCGTCGGCGAGCGCGGCCAGAACGCTTCCAGGATTTCGACGTCGCCGCGCGCGTCCGGACGCAGGCGGCCCTGCAGCAGCAGGCGGTTCGGCACGGCGCCGTGCGTATAAACGGTGATCGCGGCTGGTTTCAGGTCGTGCGTCAGCAGATCGGCCGCCGGCTCGCCGCCGAGTTGCGCATCGAAGGCCGCGAAATCAAAGCCGCGCCACCAGTCGGGGGCGAGCGCAGCAAACCGCCGGGCGGGCAGCTTCGCACGCAAGCGGCTCGGGTACAGCGCGACCCATTCCTGTACGAAGCGCGGCCAGTCGGGAATCAGGCGCTCGCCGTTGCGGCGCTGCCCGACGAGGCCGCGCGCGATCAGATCGTCCATCGCGAGATTGACCGTGCCGAGCGCGACGCCCGACGCGGCGGCAATCTCCCGATACGGCTGCGCGACGAGGCCCGGCTGCGTCGCAAGCGCGAACATCACGGCCAGCCCCTTCGGCGTGGTCGCGCGGGACGCCTGCCGGCGCGGCGTGCGGGCAGGTTTCGGCCGGCCCGCGATCATGACGGTCACTTCCGGCTGGATCAGGCATACGTTGCCGGCGGTGTCGAGAAACGGGATACCCTGGTCGATCAGGCCGGCGGCCAGTTCGGCGGAAAGATGGGGCGCGACCAGCATCAGCGGCCGCTCGCCGGAGGCGGGCGCGGTCCCACCGCCGCGGCGACGCAATTCCGCGAGCGCGCCCGCCAGCGATTCCACGCGAAGGCTCACGGCGACCGGCATCTCCACTACCTGTCCCGCCACGTCGAAGCGGATCATCGCGTCGGCACGCGCGCGGTATGCCGCCGGCACGCGCACGGGCCGCGCATTGAAGCGCCGGGTTACGCGGCCGAACGCGGCGCACGCTTCGTCGAGCACGTGCTGTTCCGACATCGGGAGAGTGGCGTTCTTGGGCATCAAGACGGATCGCTTGTTCACTTTTTTATCAGCGTACACAAAAAATGTACAAGCGTCAAAAAATGAACAAAAATTCGCAAGCCTTTGATGTGCTGGCGGTATTTCCGATATTCGAACGGTCATCGCCGGCGCCTCCTGAAGGGAAAATCGAGGTGGAGCGCGCAGTTTCGCGTGTTCGGTTCCTCCGCGGCAGTCATCCGAATGGCCGGCCCGCATGGCAACGTATGGCAACCATCAGTTGCTACCGCGACGACTATCCGTCTGCCCGGTTGCCGTCGAACTGACTATCCTTGCCTGCACATTCCCCACCGCACTTCAGGAGACGACACCCGTGACGCACAGCGTGATTCCCGCAGGCCTCGCCGACGAAATGATCGAGATCCGGCACCGCATCCACGCCCATCCCGAACTGGGTTTCGAGGAATTCGCGACGAGCGATCTCGTCGCGGAGCAGTTGCAATCATGGGGCTACACCGTGCATCGCGGGCTCGGCGGCACCGGCGTCGTCGCACAGTTGAAAGTGGGCGACGGCAAGCAGCGCCTCGGCCTGCGCGCCGACATGGACGCGCTGCCGATCCACGAAGCAACGGGCCTGCCGTACCAGAGCACGATCGCGGGCAAGATGCACGCATGCGGCCACGACGGCCACACGGCGATGCTGCTCGCGGCCGCGAAGCACCTCGCTCGCGAACGCCGCTTCTCCGGCACGCTGAACCTGATTTTCCAGCCGGCCGAGGAAGGGCTCGGCGGCGCGAAGAAGATGCTCGACGAGGGGCTGTTCGAGCAATTCCCCTGTGACGCGATCTTCGCGATGCACAACATGCCGGGCTTTCCGACCGGCAAATTCGGTTTCCTGCCGGGGTCGTTCATGGCGTCGTCGGATACCGTCGTCATCGACGTGCAGGGCCGCGGCGGCCACGGCGCGGTGCCGCACCGGGCGATCGATCCGGTCGTCGTGTGTGCGCAGATCGTGCTGGCGCTGCAGACGATCGTGTCGCGCAACGTGTCGCCGCTCGACATGGCGATCATCACGGTCGGCGCGATCCACGCGGGCGAGGCGCCGAACGTGATTCCCGATCGCGCGCAGATGCGCCTGTCGGTGCGTGCGCTGAAGCCCGACGTGCGCGACCTGCTCGAAACACGCATCAAGGAGGTCGTGCATGCGCAGGCGGCCGTGTTCGGCGCGACCGCGACGATCGACTACCAGCGCCGCTATCCGGTGCTCGTGAACGACACGGAGATGACGGCGTTCGCGCGCAGCGTCGCACGTGAATGGGTCGGCGAAGCCAATCTGATCGACGGAATGGTGCCGCTCACCGGCAGCGAGGATTTCGCGTTCCTGCTCGAGAAACGGCCGGGCTGCTACCTGATCATCGGCAACGGCGACGGGGAGGGCGGCTGCATGGTGCACAACCCCGGCTACGACTTCAACGACGCGGCATTGCCGACCGGCGCGTCGTACTGGGTCAAGCTGACCGAGGCGTTCCTGGTGTGACGGAGGATGCAAGACATGCGGCATCGGCCCGACTTCGTAGGAGCCGCATGCGAAATGTACCGAAAATTGGTAATGGTGACCGCATCGAAAGGAGGTGACTCATGTCGCGAAACACATTCGTTTCCCTTGGCGATCACTTTGCCGAATTCGTCGATGCTCAGGTGCGATCGGGGCGATATGGTTCCGCAAGTGACGTCGTGCGAGCCGGATTGCGGCTTCTCGAATCACACGAAACGCAAATGCGTGCGTTGCAGGAAGCATTGAAGGCTGGTGAGGCGTCCGGGGCGCCCAGGCCCTTCGACAGCGAGGCCTTCCTGGCCCGCATGCGGGCAACGCATGGCGGTTAAAGGCAGACAACTTCGGCTGACCCCGTTGGCTGAATCGATCTTGAAGACATGTGGCGCTATACCGCCGAGCGTGGGTCGCCTGAGCAGGCAGAGCACTATCACCGCGATCTGATTGGCACTATGGAAGCGCTGGCGCGCGGCAAAAAAACGGGGCGGATTTGCGTTGTTCGCGACGGGTATTTCCGATACCCCGCTGGCTCTCACGTCGTGTTCTACCGCGAAACGGATGAAACCATCGACGTTCATCCGTATCCTGCATCAACGGATGGGCATCGAACGACATCTGTAGTCGCGCGCGTCGAATGCCGTAGTCGCTACAAAGCAACGCTCAATCCCGACAGGCTTTGTGCCGCCCCGATGCAGGCACGGCATCGATCAGTCTAGAACGCGTCCCCACTGAACAACGCCACGACCGCATCCGGATTCGACGGCCAGTACATGTGCATGTACGTCGCGACGATTGCACCACTGCGATAGACGGCTTCGCCGCTGCCCGGCGCGCCGTCGGGGCGCGCGGCGCGCGCGACCGGTTCCAGCGGCGTCGCGAGCCGCGAATAGTGGAACGTATGGCCGCGCATCGGCCCGGTGCGCGTATCGAGCTGCTGCATGCCGAGCGCCGCGAACCGGCGCTGCATCGTCGCGTGGCCCGGCAGCAGGCCGAGCATCGGCGTCGTCGAGCCATCCACATCGGTCAGCGATTCGCACAGATACACCATCCCCCCGCATTCCGCGACGATCGGCCGGCCGGCTGCCGCATGCGCGCGAATCGTCCGTGCGGTCGCGGCATTCCCGGCAAGCGTCGCCGCATGCAGTTCCGGATAGCCGCCCGGCAAAAACAGCGCGTCGCAATCGTCGGGCACGGGTTCGTCGGCGAGCGGCGAGAAGAACCGCAGCGTCGCACCGAGCGCATCCAGCAACGCGAGATTGGCCGGATAGATGAACGAAAACGCCGCATCGCGCGCCACCGCGATCCGCTTGCCGGCCAGCGCGCGCGGCAGCGGCGCGGCCACGTCCGGTTCCGCGAACGCGACGGCCGGCGGCAAATCGGCCAGCGCCGTCTGCGCGAGCACATCGGCCGCGCGCTCGAGCCGCGCGTCGAGATCGTCGATATCGGCCGGCTGATGCAGGCCGAGATGCCGCTCCGGCAGCGCGATGCCCGCATCGGCCGGCACGTGTCCGAGCCAGCGCAGGTCGTCGGGCAACGCCTGTTGCAGCAATTGCGCGTGCCGCGCCGAGCCGACGCGATTGGCCAGCACGCCGTGAAACGGCAACCCCGGCCGGAACCGCGCGAGCCCGAAGGCGATCGCCGCGAACGTCTGCGCCATCGCCTTCGCCGAAATCACCGCGACGACCGGCACGCCGAACGCGGCCGCGAGATCGGCGCTGCTCGGCGTACCGTCGAACAACCCCATCACGCCTTCGATCAGGATCAGGTCCGCGTCGCGCGCGGCTTCGGCGAGCAGCGCGCGGCAGCCGGCCTCGCCGACCATCCCGAGGTCGAGCGCATGCACGCTCGCGCCGCTCGCGCGTTCGAGCAGCATCGGATCGAGAAAATCGGGCCCGGTCTTGAACACGCGCACGCGGCGGCCAAGCCGGCGGTGCAGCCGCGCGAGGCCGGCCGTCACCGACGTCTTGCCCTGGCCCGACGCGGGCGCGCTGACGAACAGCGCGGGGCAGGCCGGCATGCTCAGAACTCCACGCCGCGCTGCGCCTTCACGCCTTGCTCCTTGTACGGATGCTTGACGAGCCGCATTTCGGTGACGAGATCGGCCGCATCGATCAGCGCATCGGGTGCGTGCCGCCCGGTGACGACGACGTGCACCGACTCCGGGCGCGCGACGAGTGTCGCGAGCACTTCGTCGAGCGGCAGGTATTCGTACTTCAGCACGGTGTTCAGCTCGTCGAGGATCACCATCCGGTAGTCGCCGCTTTCGATCATCCGGCGCGCCTCGTCCCAGCCCTTGCGCGCGGTCGCGATATCGGCGTCGCGGTTCTGCGTGTTCCACGTATAGCCGTCGCCCATCGTCACGAAATCGCATTCCGCGACCGCACCGAGGAAGTCGCGCTCGGACGTATGCAGCGCCCCCTTGATGAACTGCACGACGCCGAGCCGCATGCCGTGGCCGAGCACGCGCACGGCCATCCCGAACGCGGCCGTGCTCTTGCCCTTGCCGTTGCCGGTGTGGACGATCAGCAGGCCCTTCTCCTGGGTGGCGGCGGCCTGCTTCTTCTCGTGGCCGGCGCGGCGGCGTTCGGCCATCCGCTGATGGGATTCGGAATCGGTCTTCATCGGGAATCGTCCTGTCGAAAGCGAAACAATGGGTTCAGAGCGGGCCGGCGAGCGCGACCGTCACGCCGTCCCGGATGGATTTGGGGCCGAGCAGCCGGCCGTGCGGCGCGGCGAGCTGCGCGCACGGCTCGGCCACGCCCGCGACGCCGAAGCGCGCGAGCGAGGCGTCCGACGGGCCGCTCGCGGCCAGTTCCGGACGGCTCGCGAGTTGCGCCGCATCGAACGCGACGAGCGGCCAGCCACGGCGCGCGCACAGCGTGCGCAGCGCACGGGCGCGTGCCTTGTCGGCGAGCGTCGCGACGAGCGCCGGTTCGGCGGCCGGGTAGCGCGCGAGCGCGGCGCGGATCGCGGCATCGAGTTGCGCGGCCGTGACGCCCGCGCGAAAGCCGACGCCGAGCGCGACGCGCATCATGCGCGGCCGCCGAGCGCGGCACGCACCGCCGGATCGTCGGCGAGCGCCGCGACGCGGCCGATCACGACGATCGCCGGCGAACCGATCCCGGCCGCGCCGGCGCGCTCGACGAGCGTATCGAGCGTCGCGAGCATGTGGCGCTGTTCGGGGCGCGTGGCGTTCTCGATTGCCGCGCACGGCGTATCGCCGGGCAGGCCGCCGTCGCGCAGCGCCGCGGCAATCGCGTCGAGCCGGCGGATGCCCATGTAGATCACGATCGTCATGCGCGTGGCCGCGAGCGCGCGCCAGTCGGGCTCGTCGGCCCCCGCGCCGTGGCCGGTGACGAAGATCACGCCCTGCGCGTCGCCGCGGTGCGTGACCGGAATGCCGAGCGCGGCCGGCGCGGCGATGCCCGAGGTGATGCCGTTGACGACTTCCACCGGAAAGCCCGCCGCGCCGAGCGCGACCAGTTCCTCACCGCCGCGGCCGAACACGAACGGATCGCCGCCCTTGAGCCGCGCGACGCTGCGGCCTGCGCGCAGGTGCGCGAGCATCGCGGCGACGATCGCCTGCTGCGGCGTCGACGCATGGCCGCCACGCTTGCCGACGTGCTCGATCAGCGCATCGGCGCGCGCATGGCGCAGCACGTCGGGGTTCACGAGATCGTCGACGAGCAGCACGTCGGCCGCGCCGATCGCGCGCACGGCCCTGAGCGTCAGCAGGTCGGCGTCGCCGGGGCCGGCGCCGACGAGCCATGCGCGGCTCATCGCGCGCGGCACGGCGCGCACCGTGTCGAAACAGTGGAACAGGGAAGGCGGGCGGCACATCGGCGGCCGGCGGGCAGGCAGTGCATGACGGATCGGGCGAAACCCGCGCGAACGCGAGTGGAATGCGCACCCCATCCGTCCCCCGCGGATCGGGCGTTCGGCGAGCATCGCGCTCGCCCCTTGCGTCGGCCGGTATCCGGGCTGGCCGCTTGCCAGGCCGCAGCCTTCCCGCCCGGTCGAAGGGCAGTGGCATCGCGGGCGGCCTGGGCGCACGCGCGGGAAAGCGCGTGGCGCGGGCGGCGTACCGTTGCGGGGACAGCACAGGCCGGGCGGATATCCGCCTCCTGTTTCCCGTTTAACTGCATGCACGGAATGCGCATGCGAGCACCGAACGCGGCGCATACGATAGCACAGGCGTGCAACGCACCAGCCGCCCGGCGGACCGGCTGCGCGGGGCGTCGGCGCGGCCCGCGAGGTCAGAACTTGTACGCCGCCGTCAGCGTGAACGTGCGGGGCGAACCGGGCATGATCTGCGCGAGGCCCGTCGCATTCGCGTAGTAGTCGCGATCGGTGAGGTTGACGGCCGCCAGCGTCACCTCGAGGTCGCGCGTGCGATATCCGGCCTTGCCGTCCCAACGGACGTAGGCGGGCAGTTCGAGCAGGTTGTCGCGATCGGCGTAACGCGCCCCTTCGTACACCAGCCCGAGTTCGGCGAAAAATCCGCGCAGCGGCGCATGGCTGACGAACAGGCTGCCGTTCGACCCGGACACGCCCGCCGACCGCTTGCCCGCGTACTTCGGCTCGGCGTCGACCACCCGCGCGTGTTGCCAGCCGATGCCGCCGCGGACGAACCAGTCGCCCGTGAGCCGGCCGGCGACACCCAGTTCCAGGCCGCGATTGCGCTCGAGGCCGGTGAGGTCGAAAAACCCCGGCCGAACCGGGTCGGCGACGCGGCGGTTGTACAGATCGAGCTGAAACAGCGCGAGCGTCGTGCTCAGCGCGCCGCCGCGCCAGTCGCTTTTCACGCCGATCTCGTATTGGCGGTTGTATTGCGGGCCGAGATCGTTGGCGTTGCCGCGCGCGTCCGGCGTGATGCCGATCAGGTCGCCGCCGACCGGCGCGAAGCTCTTGCTGTACGACGCATACACGCTGTGCGCGCTGACCGGCGACCACACGACGCCGAGCCGCGGGCTCCATGCCGTCGTCGTGCGCCGCGAACGCAGAGCGTTCAGCACGTTGGTCGAATCGACGTCGAAACGTTCGCCGCGCAGGCCGCCGAGCAGCTTCCACGCACGACCGAGGTCGATGCGATCTTGCGCGAAGATCGCGTAGTCGCTGACACGGTGGCGGTTCATCGCATACGGGCGCGGCGTCGAGCCGACCGGTGCGAGACGATCCGGTCCGGTAATCGGAACCGGCGCCGCGTCGGCCTGCCACAGCGTCGGGGTGCGTTTCTGCCAGCCGTATTCGATGCCGAACAGCAGGTGATGCAAGGCCGGTCCGGTCGCGACCTTGCCGCCCAGTTCGACGCCGGTCTGCACGTTGAGATGTGTCATGTCCTGCAGATAGCGTGCACGTTGCACGTGTCGGTAGTCGCGCGGCTTCGTGACGTAGCTTTGCGTGACGTAGGTATTGTCGAAGGTGCTGCGCAAATCCAGCACGCCCAGCGTATGACGCAGTTCCCAGTCGCCATCGAGCGCGTGCGTGAAGACCGAGCGCCAGTTCATGTTCTCGTCGCGGATGGTGTCGCGGCCCGCCGCGCCGAAGAAGGTTGCGCGCGGCGCGGACGGCAGCGAGAACGCGAACGGCTTGCCGGCCGCGTCGACCGCGGCGACCGGCGCCGGCATGCCGCGATCGGGCACGCGTCGGTACGTGTCGTATTCGAACTGCAGCAGCCAGCTTCGCCGCGCGTCCTGCCATTTGATCGACGGCGCGACGTACTGGCGCGTGCCGTCGACATGGTCGCGGAAGCTGCCTGCATGTTCGCGTCCGGCGTTGAGCCGCACGCTCCATGCCCTCGACAGCATCCGGTTCAGATCGACCGTGGCGCCGAGCCGTCCATAACTTCCGGTTGCCGCCGACACATGTCCGAAGTTTTCCGGCAACGGCTGCTTGGTGATCCGGTTGATGACGCCGCCGCCGCTGCCGCGCCCGTACAGCGCCGCCGCCGGCCCTTTCAGCACTTCGACGCGTTCGATGTTGCCGAGACTGCGCACGTATTGCGCATCGTCGCGCATGCCGTCGAGCAACAGGTCGCCCGCGGCGGAAAAGCCGCGAATGCGGAACGAATCGAAGCGCGTATCCGACGTATTGGACACACCCGGCACGCCGGCCAGCGCGTCGGCCAGCGTGCGGCCGCCATAGGACAGCGTTTCCTCGACCGGGACACTGTCGATGGTTTGCGGGATGTCGCGCGGATCGCTCGCGGTGCGGGTCGCCGTGCTCACGCTTTCGGCGCGCGGATCGTTTGGATGGCGGCGGCTGCGCACCTCGACCGCGGGCAGTTCGTCGTCGAACTCGGCCGCCGGGGCAGGGCAGGAAGCAACGCCGGCGATCGAGCACAGCGATAGGGCCAGCACAGGAAAACGCCGCCCGGATATCTGTCGTTTCGACATGGAAATTTAAGGATGACTGAGTGATTGCCTCACATGGCCGTTGCGCGTTTGTTTGCGTTTTTGTCGGGCGAAGTTTATCTCGTTTGATTTAAAACGACAATCATTCGCATTCTCCGCCGGCCGCTCGCCTTGACGCTCCCCGCACCGCCGCCTACACTCGCACGCGTTTTGGTGCTCGCGCGCGCCGCTCCGGCGTGCGCAGTTAAACGGGAAACAGGGAGCTGCCTGCGCCGCAGTCGAGCCAACCTGTGCTGCCCCCGCAACGGTAAGCGAACGCGTCGCGCGCAGCGCGATGCAGCGCCGCTTCGCCGCATGCCATGCGCATGCGGACGACCGCCACTGGATGCCGCGCGTATCCGGGAAGGCGAAGCGGCGTGTTCGTCAGCCCGGATACCGGCCTAAACGTTGGGGTTCAGCGCCGCGGGGAGGCGGCGCATCGTCCACGGCCGCAGCAGGCCCGACGCCCGGTGTTTCCCGCTGTCTCCGCCGATCTGCCCGCGCGCGAATGCGCCCGGCCGGCACGATGGACGGCAGGTGGCGCCGGCGAGGCCGCGGCAGCCGTGTTGGCATTCACGATGTCGACCGTTCGCAAGGAAGCACCATGCCCGATTCGTTGTTCCGCCCGTCCCGCGGCTGTCCGGCCGGACTGCGCGGCGACCTTCCCGCGTACCGTCCCGTGAATGGCCGCGCCGCCACCGACGCGACGATCCCGTCCTGATTCCATACTCGTCACCGGACCTACCATGACCCTACGCAAGCTTCCCGTCACGATCGTCACGGGCTTTCTCGGCAGCGGCAAGACGACGCTGATGCGCCATATCCTGCAGCACGCCGAAGGCCGCCGCATCGCGGTGATCGTCAACGAATTCGGCGAGCTCGGCATCGACGGCGAAATCCTCAAGGGCTGCGGCATCGGCTGCGAGGATGCCGACGGCGCGCAGGGTGAAGCATCGGGCCAACTGTACGAACTCGCGAACGGCTGCCTGTGCTGCACCGTGCAGGAAGAGTTCTATCCGGTGATGGAAGCGCTCGTCGAACGCCGCGCGGACATCGACCACGTGCTGATCGAGACGTCGGGCCTCGCGCTGCCGAAGCCGCTCGTGCAGGCGTTCAACTGGCCGACGATCCGCAACAGCTTCACGGTCGACGCGGTCGTGACCGTCGTCGACGGGCCGGCCGCCGCGAGCGGCCAGTTCGCGGAAAACCCGCAGGCCGTCGACGCGCAGCGCCGCGCCGATCCGAACCTCGACCACGAATCGCCGCTGCACGAACTGTTCGCCGATCAACTGTCGTCCGCCGATCTCGTGATCGTGAACAAGGCCGACCTCGTCGGCGACGCCGAGTTCGCGCGGATCGAAACCGCGATCCGCGACGAGATCCCGCCGCAGGTGAAGATCGTGCGCGCGACGCGCGGCGAGCTCGACCTCGCGATGCTGCTCGGCCTCGAATCGGCGTCGGAGGAAACGATCCACCTGCGTCACGACCATCACGGCTCGGCCGACGACGGCGATCACGATCACCATCACGACGATTTCGACTCGGTGGTGGTGTCGGGCGACGCCGGCACGCGCGAAGCGACGATCGCCGCGTTGCAGCGTGTGGTCGAAGCGCACACGATCTACCGCGCGAAAGGCTTCGCCGCGCTGCCCGGTGCGCCGATGCGGCTCGTGATCCAGGGTGTCGGCCGCCGCTTCGACAGCTATTTCGACCGCCGCTGGCAGGACGGCGAAACGCGCGCGAGCCGCTTCGTGCTGATCGGCGAGGATCTCGACGCGGCCGCGCTGCAACGCGCGTTCGACGCCGCGTGCGCGGCCGAGCCGCAACAGGCGTAACGCACGATGCATCTGCTGCGCACCACGCCGGGCGGCTTCGTCGACGATACGCAGGGCGTCGTCCGGATCGACCAGCAGCCGGCCGACATCGTGATCCTGAGTTCGGCCGACACGACGCTGTCGCTGCTCGCGAGCGTCGTGCCGCACTTGCCCGAAGGATTCCCGAGCGTGCGGCTCGCGAACGTCACGTTCCTGCGGCAGCCGGCGTCGGTCGATTTCTATGTCGACGACGTGCTGCGTCACGCGAAGACGGTCGTGATCGATCATCTCGGCGGCGAAGCGTACTGGCCGTACGGGATCGAGCAGGCCGTGTCGCTCGCGTCGAAGCGCGGGCAGCAGCTCGCGATGTTCTCGGGCGACCTGCAGGAGGACCCGAACCTCGTCGCGAAGAGCACGGTGAAGGCCGACCTGTGCCGGCTGTGGTGGCGCTATCTGCGCGAAGGCGGTGTGCACAACGCCGACGCGCTGCTGCGCAGCATCGCGTTTCACACGCTCGGGTTCGGCGACGAGCCCGAACTGCCGCGCCCGCTGCCGGCCGCCGCGCTGTATCACCCGGCGCGCGACCGCGCGAGCGTCGACGACTGGCGGCCGCGCTGGACGCCCGGCGCGCCGGGCGTCGCGATCCTGTTCTATCGCGCGCACTGGCAGGCCGCGAACACGGCCGTGTTCGACGCGCTGGCCGACGCACTGATCGACGAAGGACTGAATCCGCTGCCGATCGCGGTGACGTCGCTGAAAGATGCGGTGAGCCGCGAGGTCATCACGCAACTCTGCGATACGCACGACGTCGCGCTCGTGCTGAATACCACGGCGTTCGCGGCCGGTGCGATCGACAGCCCCGAGCCCGACGTGCTGGCCGGCGACGCGCCGGTGCTGCAGGTGATCCTGTCCGGCGGCAATCGCGACGCTTGGGTGGCCGACAACCAGGGCCTGCACGCACGCGACATCGCGATGCACGTCGCGCTGCCCGAGGTCGACGGGCGCATCGTCACGCGCGCGGTGAGCTTCAAAGGGCTCGCGTATCGCTGCCCGCACACCGAGGTCGACGTCGTGCGCTACCAGCCGGATGCCGAACGCATCGCGTTCGTCGCGGCGCTCGCGCGCGGCTGGTGCCGGCTGCGCACGCTGGAGAATGCCGACAAGCGCGTCGCGCTGATTCTCGCGAACTATCCGCAAAGCGAAGGGCGCATCGGCAACGGCGTCGGGCTCGACACGCCGGCCTCCGCGCTGCGCGTGCTCGCGGCGCTGCGCGACGCGGGCTATACGGTGGCCGACCTGCCGCCCGACGGCGACGCGCTGATCGCGCGGCTCACCGAAGGCGTGACCAACGACGCGGCCGTGCACGCGCTGCGGCCGGCGTTCCAGAGCTTCCCGCTGGCCGACTACGCTGCGCATTTCGCGCGGCTGCCGGCGGCCGTGCGCGACGCGCTGAACGCACGCTGGGGGCCGCCTGAAGCCGACCCGACGCTGCGGCAACAGCGTTTCACGATCGCCGGCTGGCGCGCGGGCAACGTGTTCGTCGGCATCCAGCCGTCGCGCTCGCGCGACGACAACGACTACGCGAGCTACCACGATGCGGACCTCGTGCCGCCGCATGCGTATCTCGCGTTCTATTTCTGGCTGCGCGATGCGTATCGCGTCGACGCGGTCATCCATCTCGGCAAGCACGGCAATCTCGAATGGCTGCCCGGCAAGAGCGTCGCGCTGTCCGACGCGTGCTGGCCCGACCTGACGCTCGGGCCGCTGCCGCACCTGTATCCGTTCATCGTCAACGATCCGGGCGAGGGCAGCCAGGCGAAGCGCCGCGCGCAGGCCGTGATCGTCGATCACCTGATGCCGCCGCTCACGCGCGCGGAAAACTACGGCCCGCTGCAGGATCTCGAGCGGCAGGTCGACGAATACTACGAAGCGCTGATGGTCGACGCGCGGCGCGCGAAGCTGTTGCGCAAGACGATCCTCGCGACGATCGCCGAGCATCGTCTGCACGACGAGCTGAGCGTGTCGCCACCGCGCGATGCGGGCGACGAGGACGCGCTGCTCACGCGCGTCGATGCGTGGCTGTGCGAGTTGAAGGAAGCGCAGATTCGCGACGGGCTGCACGTGTTCGGCGCGTCGCCGGTCGAGCGCCAGCGGCGCGACACGCTGCTCGCGCTTGCACGCTTTCCGGTCGGCGACGGCAAGGGCCAACGGGCCGGGCTGATCGGCGCGCTCGCGCGCGATCTCGCGCTCGGCGACGCTTTCGATCCGCTCGCGGCCGACTGGGCCGCGCCGTGGGCGGGGCCGCGGCCGGCCGTCCTGCAAGCGCTCGACGAATCGCCGTGGCGTCACGCGGGCGACACGCGCGAGCGGCTCGAACGGCTTGCGCAGCATTGGCTGAACGCCGTGTGCGGATCCGCTTCAGAAGATCCCGGCATCGACATGCCGCCGCCCGGCGAATGGCCGCATACGCTCGCGGTGATCGAACGCGTGCGTTCGACGCTGTTGCCTGCACTCGACGCGTGCGGCGGCGAGGAAATGCGTCAGCTGCTGCGCGGGCTCGACGGCCGCTTCGTGCCGCCGGGGCCGAGCGGCTCGCCGTCGCGCGGCCGTCCCGACGTGCTGCCGACCGGCCGCAACTTCTACTCGGTCGACACGCGCGCGGTGCCGACGCAGGCCGCGTGGTCGCTCGGCCTGAAATCCGCGCAGCAACTGATCGAGCGTCATCTGCAGGATCACGGCGACTATCCGCGCGCGATCGGGCTGTCGGTCTGGGGCACGGCCACGATGCGCACCGGCGGCGACGACATCGCGCAGGCGTTCGCGCTGCTCGGCGTGCGCCCGAAATGGGCGCACGGCAGCCATCGCGTGACCGACTTCGAGATCCTGCCGATCGAGATCTTCGACCGGCCGCGCATCGACGTGACGCTGCGCGTGTCGGGTTTCTTCCGCGACGCGTTCCCGAACCTGATGCACCTGTTCGACGCGGCCGTGCAGGCCGTCGCGGCGCTCGACGAGCCCGAGGAACTGAACCCGATCCGCGCGCGCATCGAGCGCGAACGCGCGAAGTGGGTCGAGCAGGGCGTGGCGCCCGACGAAGCGCGGCGCCGCGCCGGCTGGCGCGTGTTCGGCGCGCGGCCGGGCAGCTACGGCGCGGGCCTGCAGGACCTGATCGACCAGCGCCGCTGGCAAAGCGACGCCGATCTCGCGGACGCATACCGTCAATGGGGCGGCCATGCGTACGCGCAGAACAGCGCGGGCGACGCCGCGGCCGACGTGTTCGGCGCGCGGCTGGCGACGATCGACGTCGTCGTGCAGAACCAGGACAGCCGCGAGCACGACATCCTCGATTCGAACGACTACTACCAGTTCCAGGGCGGGATGACGGCGGCCGTGCGGCACCTGTCCGGGCAGCAGCCGAGCATCTACCACGGCGACCATGCGAACCCGGCCGCGCCGAAGATGCGCACGCTGCGCGAGGAAATCGCACGCGTGATCCGCTCGCGCGTCGTCAACCCGAAATGGCTCGACGGCGTGAAGCGTCACGGCTACAAGGGCGCGGCCGAGCTGGCCGCGACCGTCGACTACCTGTACGGCTATGACGCGACCGCGCGCGTGCTGTCGGACCACCAGTACGCGCTCGTCGCCGACGCGTACCTGTTCGACGACGCGACCCGCGCGTTTCTCGAACGGCACAACCCGAAGGCGCTGCACGGCATCTGCGAACGCTTCGTCGAAGCGATGCAGCGCGGGCTGTGGCAGCAGCCGGGCCACTATCGCGAGCGGATCGAAGCGATCTGGCTCGCCAGCGAACAACGCCAGGAAGGAGGACGGCGATGACCGATCCGACGACGCACCGCGCCCGCGCGGTTTTTCCGTTTGCGGCGCTCGTCGCGCAGGACGCATTGCAGCAGGCGCTGCTGCTCGCCGCGATCGATCCGTCGCTCGGCGGCGTGCTCGTCAGCGGCCCGCGCGGCACCGCGAAATCGACTGCCGCGCGCGGCCTCGCGGAGCTACTGCCGGAAGGGCAGTTCGTCACGCTGCCGTTGTCGGCGAGCGACGAGCAGGTGACGGGCACGCTCGATCTCGCGCATGCGCTTGCCGAAAACGGCGTGCGCTTCCGGCCGGGCCTGCTGGCCCGCGCGCATCTCGGCGTGCTGTATGTCGACGAAGTGAACCTGCTCGCCGACGGGCTCGTCGATACGCTGCTCGACGTCGCCGCGAGCGGCGTGAACATCGTCGAGCGCGATGGCGTGTCGCACGCGCACGACGCGCGTTTCGTGCTGGTCGGCACGATGAATCCCGAGGAGGGCGAGCTGCGCCCGCAGTTGCTCGACCGCTTCGGGCTGATGGTCGAACTGGAGAACTGCTTCGACGCCGCGCAGCGCGAACGGATCGTGAAGGCGCGACTCGCGTTCGATCTCGATTCGGATGCGTTTCGCGCGCGTCACGCGGCTGCTCAGCGGGAACTCGCGGACCGGATTCATGCGGCGCGCGCCCGGCTGCCTGCGCTGGATTTCGACGATGCGGTTCATGCGCGCGTCAGCGCGCTGTGCATCGACGCGGCCGTCGACGGGTTGCGTGCCGATCTCGTGATGCTGCGCGCCGCGCGTGCGCTTGCCGCGCTGGAACGGGCCGCGGCGGTGACAGTGTCGCATGTGGCGCGCGTGGCCGAAGCCGTGCTGCGGCACCGACGCCATGCGGGGCCGCCGCCGTCGCACCAATCGTCACACCAGTCGTCGCAACACGGCGACGAACGCGACGATCGTCCGCCGCCGGACCCGCGCCAGCGGCCCGGCGACCGACCGAGTGAGACGGGCGACACGAAGGCCGACGCGTCGGCATCGCAGGGCGACTGGGGCTACCTGCCGCCCGAACCGGCCGGGCTGCGCGACGTGAAAAGCGTGGTGCCGCTGCCGCTAAAAAAACGCTGAGCCATCGAGCCGGCGCCACCGCGAACGCGATTCGCGGTCCTCGATGGCAACCAGGCGCAGCCGCGCGCGTGCCGGGCACGGTGCGCGCGGGCACGGCCGTCGCGTGGCTGGCGACGCTCGCCGCGAAACGCGGCAGCCCGCTGCATCGCGATCATCTGCGCTACGGGAAACGCGCGGGCACGCCGCACGCGCTGCATTGCTTCGTGCTCGACTGTTCGGCGTCGATGCTGTCGCACGCGCGGCTCGCGCTCGCGAAGGGGCTGATCGTCGCGTATTTCGATCAGGCCGCGCGTGAGCGTGTCGAAACCGCGCTGATTTGCTTCGGCGGCAACGGCGCCGCGCGGCGCTTCGGCCCGGCCGTGCCGCGCTGGTGGAATGCGCGCTGGCTCGAACCGGTCGACGGCGGTGGCGGCACGCCGCTGGCGGACGGCATCGCGGCCGCCGCGCAGCTGCTCGCCCGCGCGGCGCGGCGCGAGCCCGGCAAAACGCGCTGGCTGTGGGTGCTGTCCGACGGGCGCACGCGCGAGATGCCGGCCAAACCCGCGGCAGCCGATCACGTCGTGTTCGTCGATTTCGACGATGCGGCCGTGCGGATCGGGCAGGGCATGCGGCTCGCCGCGGCGTGGGGTGCACAGTGGCTGACGGCCGACGCGCTTCGCACGGATCTCGCCGGCTGATGGCCGGCCGGCGGTGCGCTATGATCGCCGCTTCTGCTTCTGCCCACTGGAAACCCCCGCCATGCAAGTACTGGTCGATGCCGACGCGTGTCCCGCCGTCATCAAGGACATGTTGTTTCGCGCCGCGCGTCGCGCCGAAATCTGCGTGACGCTGGTCGCGAACCAGTTTCTGCGCACGCCGCCGTCGCCGTTCATCAAGGCCGTGCAGGTGCCGGCCGGCTTCGACGTGGCCGATGCGCGCATCGTCGAGCTGGCGGAACCCGGCGATCTCGTGATCACCGCCGACATCCCGCTGGCCGCCGCCGTGCTCGACAAGGGCGCGCATGCGCTCGACCCGCGCGGCAACTGGTTCAGCCGCGAGAACATCGAGGAACGCCTGTCGACGCGCGCGATGATGGACCAGTTGCGCAGCGCCGGCATCGACACGGGCGGGCCGGCGCCGTTCAGCCCGCGCGACGGCAAGACGTTTGCATCGCAGCTCGACCGGTTCCTGGCGCGGCACGGCAAGCCGTAACGGCACCCGTCGGCGCCCGGCCAGGATGCAGGTTTGCGCCCACGCTGCTATCGTGTGGCGCGAACCCTCAGCACAGGAGCGCACGCGTGCCACCGACCCAACTTCTCGTTCCGACCTACACCCAGATGCTGCGTGCGCAGTCCGCGTGGCTCGACAAGGCCGTCGCGCACCGGCAGGCCGCGGGCGACGAACCCGACGCGGTGATGACGCTGAGGCTGGCGCCCGACATGTATCCGCTCGCCGCCCAGGTGCGCTTCTCGTGTTTCCAGGCGATGGAGCCGGTTCACCGGCTGCGCGGCGAACCGCTGCCGGCTGCATTGCTCGCGTTGCGCGAGGCGGGCTGGAACGCCGATACTCAACCCGGTTCGCCGGCCGATGCGCAGGCGATCATCGCCGGTACGCTCGCTTTTCTCGGCGAACTCGCACCGGATGCGCTCGATGGCGGCGCCGCGCGGCCGGTCTCGCTCGAGCTGCCGAACGGGATCGCATTCGACATGACGGGCGAACAGTACGCGCGCGACTGGGCGCTGCCGCAGTTCTACTTTCACGCGATCGCCGCGTACGCGATCCTGCGCCATCACGGCGTCGAACTCGGCAAGGCCGATTACGTGCCGCACATGCTCGCGTACGTCCGGCCGGGCACGATTCCGCAAGGTTGAGCCGGCCCCTCGGGCGCCGCGAAGCGACATGACACGGGCACTGTTCATCTGCAGCCGCAACCGGCTGCGCAGCCCGACGGCCGAAGCGGTGTTCGCCGCGTGGCCCGGCATCGAAACCGACTCCGCGGGCCTCGCTCCGGACGCGGACGTGCGGCTGTCCGCCGAGCAACTCGACTGGGCCGAAATCGTGTTCGTGATGGAGCGTGCGCACAAGGCCAGGCTGTCGACGCAATTCGGTGCGCATCTGAAGCACAAGAAGATCGTCTGCCTCGACATCCCCGACCGCTACGCGTTCATGCAACCCGAACTCGTCGCGCTGCTCGAACGCAAGGCCGGCCCGTTCCTGCGCGCGTAATCGCCGCAATGAGTGCCCGAGCCCGAGCCGGCATCGACCTCAGCGAAGCGGCCCGCTCACGAATGCAGAAAAACTGTCGAGCCGCAGCAGCTCGATGATCTTGCGCGTCGGCACGCTGGCCCGGAGCGTGTCGAGCCGGTCGACGGTGAACCACTTGCAGCGGGCGATCTCGTTGCTCGCGCGCGGCGTCAGGTGCGCCGGCACGTCGGCAACGAATACGTGATGCAGCTTCGTCAGCCCGCCGAACTGCACCGCGTAGTCGAGCGCGAGCCCCTCCAGCCGCGTTTCCTCCGCGAGCTCCCGCTGCGCGGCTTCGAGCGGCGTCTCGCCGCGCCGGATCGTGCCGCCGGGCAGCGACCAGCGCGCCGCGGGGCGCGCGACCAGCAGCACGCTGCTGCGCTGGCGGCACACGATCGTGGCGCGTTCCTTGATGACGGCGAGGGTATCCGGCCCGGTGCTCATGTTCTGGCAAAACAGGTGCTGAATCGTGGAGGAAAGGCACGTCGGCGGCGCGTGGTTCGCCAGCCGGCAGCGACGGCATGCAGGCCGCCACGCCGATATTACCGGCCGTTCGTGACAGTTCCGTGCACCGCGGTCGCGCCACGGACGACCGCTCACGCGTGCGTGTAGATCCCGCTGCGCGCCGGCTTCGCGTGGCGCGAATGGCGGCGCTTGTGAACGGCACGCCGGTGATGCGGCGACGGCGCGGTGACGTGCCGGCGTGCGGGCGCGGGCCGGGCCGCCGGCGCGGCAGCATGCGGCGCGGCGCCCGGCACTCCGGTTTGCCCTTCGCCGAAGTGGAAAGTCTGGTTTTGCGCGTGCGCGACGCCCAGCGTCGACGCCAGCACGAAGGCCGCCAACCACAATCGTTTCATGAATCTTCCGCCTTTATCGTTCGGGATGAATGTTGCCCGCCAGCTTAGCGAACGGCGGGGCGCGACCGCAACCGGCGCGCGTTCGGTGTCGACCCCACTTGCGCACGACGACGTGATCCGCGCGCAGCAGGGTCCATCCGAGCTTGACAACGAAATTCCTGAATGTGAATATAAATTCACATACAAGAATTATTCGTCGAATCCGGAGAGGCCGCACGCACGCGCCGAGCCGCCGGAACCGGCAGTCCGATCAACCGGAACCAGGAGCGAGACGCATGGCGGAACACGAGCAGCAGGGCGCGCTGGCGGGATTGCGCATCATCGATCTGTCGCGAGTGCTGGGCGGTCCGTACGCGACCCAGATCCTCGCCGATCACGGCGCGGAAGTGATCAAGGTCGAACCGCCGTCCGGCGACGAGACGCGCACGTGGGGCCCGCCGTTCGACGGCGACACCGCGTCGTACTTCCTCGGCGTGAATCGCAACAAGCTCGGCATCGCGCTCGACCTGACGCAACCGGCCGATCGCGAGCGGCTGCTCGGCCTCCTCGAACACGCGGATGCGATCGTCGAGAACTTCAAGATTGGCACGATGGAGCGCTGGGGGCTCGGGTTCGACGCGCTGCATGCGCGGTTTCCGCGCCTCGTTTATTGCCGCGTGTCGGGTTTCGGCGCGGACGGCCCGCTCGGCGGGCTGCCGGGCTACGATGCGGCCGTGCAGGCGCTCGCGGGGCTGATGAGCGTCAACGGCGAAGCCGGCGGCGCGCCGCTGCGCGTCGGCGTGCCGATCGTCGATCTCGTCACGGGGCTGAACGCGGCGCTCGGCGTGCTGATGGCGCTGCGCGAGCGCGACGCCAGCGGCCGCGGCCAGTTCGTCGAGTCGACGCTGTTCGACTGCGCGCTGTCGATCCTCCATCCGCATACGCCGAACTTCTTCCATTCGGGCAAGGCGCCCGTGCGCACCGGCAACGCGCATCCGAACATCACGCCGTACGACAGCTTTCCGACGGCGGGCGTCGACATCTTTCTGGCGGTCGGCAACAACGGGCAGTTCGCCGCGCTGTGCGACGTGCTCGGCACGCGCGACTGGCTCGACGATCCGCGTTTCGCGGACAACCGCGCGCGCAGCCAGCATCGCGCCGCGCTGCGCACGCTGCTCGAAACGGCGCTGGCCGCGCACGACGGCGCGACGCTCGCCGAGCAACTGATGCGCCACGGCGTGCCGTGCGCGCCCGTGCTCGGGCTCGATGCGGCGCTCGACCATTCGCATGTCGCGCATCGGCAGATGAAGGTCGAGCTGGGCCGGCATCGCGGCATCGCGTCGCCGATCAAGCTCGGCCGCACGCCGGCCACGTACCGGCGCCCGCCGCCCGCGCTGAACGAACATGCGGCGCAGGTGTTCGCGGACGACAACGACAACGACGACAACCGCCGGACCTGACCGGCATCGCTGCCGCCGGCCGTGCCGCACTGCGGCGCACGGCCGTGCGTGCCGGCACACCAACATTCGGACATCACGCCGGCCCGCGCATCGACACGCATCGACATGCGCACCGGCTGAAGAGGAGACGCATCATGCTCGCATGGATCGGCGCGGTCGCCATCGTCGCGCTGTTCGGCCTGATCATCACGAAGCGGCTGTCGCCGCTCGTCGCGCTGATCGTCGTGCCGGTGGCCGCGTCGCTCGCGGCCGGTTTCGGGCTGCAGACCGGCAAGTTCATCGTGCACGGCGTGCAGAACATCGGTCCGATCGCCGGCATGTTCGTTTTTGCGATTCTGTTTTTCGGAATCCTCACCGATGCGGGGATGCTCGACCCGATCATCGCCGGCGTGCTGCGCGTGATCGGCTGCCATCCGCCGCGCATCGTGATGGGCTCGGCGCTGCTCGCGCTGCTGATCCATCTCGACGGCTCGGGCGCGGTCACGTTTCTCGTCACGCTGCCCGCGATGATGCCGCTCTATACGCGGCTCGGGATGGATCGCCGCATCCTCGCATGCGTCGCGTCGATGGCGGCCGGCGTCAACTTCCTGCCGTGGGTCGGGCCGATGCTGCGCGCGTCGGCCGCGCTGCACATTCCCGGCTCGGCGATCTTCACGCCGATGATTCCGGTGCAGATCGTCGGGCTCGCGTTCGTGTTCGGCACCGCCTACGTGCTCGGCGTGCGCGAGGCGAAACGGCTCGGGCTCGACCGCGCCGGCGCGGCGTCGCTCGCGATCGCGCCGCGCGAGCTGACCGACGCCGAACGCGCGTTGCGCCGGCCGGGCCGCTTCGAGATCAACGTCGCGCTGACGCTCGTCGTGCTCGGCACGCTGGTGTCGGGCATCGTCGACCCGATGGTGATGTTCATGCTCGGCACGGTCGCCGCGCTCGTGATCAACTATCCGGACGTCCAGGCGCAGCGCGAGCGGATCGACGCGCATGCGAAGGCCGCGCTGATGATGGCGAGCGTGCTGCTCGCGGCCGGCGCGTTCACCGGCATCATGTCCGGCACCGGGATGCTGAAGGCGATGGCCGAGGTCGTCGTCGCGCACGTGCCGGTCGAGCATGCGCGCCACATGCCGTTCGTGCTCGGGCTGCTGTCGATGCCGCTCAGCCTGCTGTTCGATCCCGATTCGTTCTACTTCGGCGTGCTGCCGGTGCTCGCGGAGAGCGGCAAGCTGCTCGGCGTGCCGCCGATCCAGATGGCGCAGGCCGCGCTGCTCGGCCAGATGACGACGGGCTTTCCGGTGAGCCCGCTGACGCCCGCGACGTTCCTGATCGTCGGCCTGACCGGTGTCGAGCTCGCCGAGCACCAGAAATTCACGATTCCGTTCCTGTTCGCCGCCACCGTGCTGATGGTATTCGCCGCGGTCGCGACGGGCGTGTTTCCGTTGTGAGGGCGCCCGGGCCGGTCGCTTCACGCCGGCCGCCCCGACGATGACTGTCTTCGCAACGTAAGCCCCCGCGTTGTCTTGAGAACGGCGCGGCCGTTCACGTTTTCCTGGAGAGCAATCCATGCAGTTCGACCTGACCGACGACCAGCGCGCGATCGAAAGCGCGATCGAGAAAATCTGCGAACGCTTCGGCGACGACTACTGGCTCGAACGCGATCGCGCGGGCGGCTTTCCGGCCGATTTCCACGCGGCGCTCGCCGACGCCGGCTGGCTCGGCATCGCGATGGATCCGGCCTACGGCGGCGCCGGGCTCGGGATGACCGAGGCGGCGCTGATGATGCGCACGATCAGCGCATCGGGCGCGGGGCTGTCGGGCGCGTCGGCCGTCCACATGAACATCTTCGGGCTGAACCCGGTGCAGGTGTTCGGCAACGATGCGCAGAAGGCGCGCTTCCTGCCGCCGCTGATCGCCGGGCGCGACAAGGCGTGCTTCGCGGTAACGGAACCCGACGCCGGCCTCGACACCACGCACCTGACCACACAGGCGCGCCGCGACGGCGATCACTACGTGCTGAGCGGGCGCAAGATCTGGATCTCGACCGCACAGGTGGCGAACAAGATGCTGATCATCGCGCGCACGACGCCGCTCGACCAGGTCGCGAAGCCGACCGACGGGCTGAGCCTGTTCTATACCGACCTCGACCGTTCGTGCATCGAAGTGCGCGAAATCGAGAAGATGGGCCGCAAGGCGGTCGATTCGAACATGCTGTTCATCGACAACCTGCGCGTGTCGCGCGACGACCTGATCGGCAACGAAGGCGACGGCTTCCGCTATCTGCTGCACGGCCTGAACCCCGAACGGATCCTGATCGCCGCGGAGGCGATCGGGCTCGGGCAGGCCGCGCTGCGCCGCGCGACGCAGTATGCGTGCGAGCGCGTCGTGTTCGGCCGGCCGATCGGGCAGAACCAGTCGATCCAGCATCCGCTCGCGCAGGCGTGGATGCAGCTCGAGGCCGCGTGGCTGATGGTGATGAAGGCCGCGACGCGCTACGACGCGGGCCAATCGTGCGGCGCGGAGGCGAACGCGGCGAAATACCTCGGCGCGGAAGCCGCGTTCCAGGCCTGCCAGACGGCGATCGCGACGCACGGCGGGATGGGGTACGCGAAGGAATACCATGTCGAGCGCTACCTGCGCGAGTGTATGATTCCGAGGCTCGCGCCCGTGAGTCCGCAACTGATCCTGTGCTACATCGCGGAGAAGGTGCTCGGGCTGCCGAAGTCGTACTGACTACCGTATCGACCTGGCGGCCCGCCCGGCGCGCGGTTTCCCATTCCGAATCAAGCGCTCGTCATGGACGTCAAACTCGTTGCCCGCACGCTCGACCTGTTCGAGCTGTTCGCCGCCGAACGGCGGCCGCTGCCGCTCACCGAACTCGCGCGCCTGCTCAACGTGCCGGCGTCGAGCTGCCTGGCGATGACGCGCACGCTCGTGAGTCGCGGCTACCTGTACGAAGTGCGCAAGCGCGGCGGCTACTACCCGACGCGGCGCCTGCAGACGGTCGCCGCCGCGATCGACGCGACCGATCCGGTCGTCGACATCGTGCATCCGCACCTCGTCGCGCTGCGCGACGCGAGCCGCGAAACCGCCGTGCTCGGCAAGATCCAGGGCGCGTCGGTCACGTACCTCGACGTCGTCGAATCGGAGCAGGCGATCCGCTATACGCGCCAGCCGGGCGAGCTGCGGCCGCTGCATGCGAACTCGATCGGCAAGGCAATCTTCGCGGAACTCGCGAGCGATGCGCAGCAGGCGCTCGGCACGCAACTGTCGTTCGAACGCTTCACCGACGCGACGGTGGCCGACCTGCCGGCGCTCGTCGCGCAGACCGCGCGGTTTCGCGAACTCGGCTGGGCGGAGAACTTCGGCGAGAGCGCGCCCGAGCTGTCGGCGCTCGCGGTGGCGCTGACGCTCGACGGCGACTGGTACGGGCTGTCGGTCGTCGGGCCGACCGAGCGGATCCGCCAGCATCGCGACACGCACGCGGCGCTGCTGATCGACGCGAAGGCGCGGCTGCTGGCCGAGCACGCGCGCGGGTAGGGCAGCGGCGCGCGACGGGCCGGCAGCGGGCCGTCGCCGGCGTGCGGTCCTGCCACGCCGAAAACGACCCGCCGCGCGTCACGCACGAGCGTGTCGCGACATCACGACTTCACCCACACGCCGCCCGCGCTCGGGTTGTCGCCCTGCGTCCACCATTTCGCGCAATACTTCGCGCCCTGATACGTCACGCACGTGCCGCCCTGGTAGGCGGTCGTGGCGGACCACACGGGCGAGCCGCCGCCGACCGGCTTCCACACGGCCGCCTGGCCAGGCACGTCGCCCTGCGTCCACCATTGCGCCTGGTACGTCGTGCCCTGGTAGGTGACCGTCGCGCCGGCCGTATAGACCTGGCCGGCCGCCCAGGGCGCACCCGGCTGCGGCGTGCCGCCGTCCGAGCCGCCGCCGTAGTTCGGGTCCTGCGTGACGCCCGCGCCCCACTTGCCATCGAGCTTCTTGAAGATCGCCGCGAACGCGTACGGCTGCTGCGCGACGCCGGAGCAGGTCGGCGACGCATACGTGCCGCCGGACGGGCAGGCCTGATCGCGACCGACCGACCAGTTGCCGAAGAAGCCGTAGCCGTTCGCAACTGTCGCGTTCAGCACGGTCTGCGCATTCGCGAGCGTGAACGTTTCGCCTTGCACGTCGTTCACGCCGATCATCGGCGTGACGCCGACCATCTGCCACAGCTGCGCATTGGTCTTCGGCTGGCCGGCCGACTTGAACGCCGTGTCGAGCTGCGAGTAGAGCGCCTGCGCGGCGCTGATCGCGGCGGCGCCCATGTCGATGTTCGCGGGGCCGTAATCCATCGCCATCACGTTCACCGCGTCGAACGTGGTCTTGTTCGCGATGGCCGCGTTGACGACGTTCACACCGTCCTGCGTGAGCCCGGTCGGCATCGTCGGCAGCGTCAGCGTCACGTGCAGCGGCTTGCCCTTCGCCGCATAGTCGGCCTGCAGTTGCGCGACCGCCTGGAAATTGCGCGCGACCGCCGCCGTGTCCTGCTGCGACGCGCCCTCGATGTCGAAGTCGATATGCGTGAGGCCGTACGTGTCGATCACCGTCTGGTATGCAGTCTTCAGCGCGGGCACCGTCGAGCACGCCTGCATCAGCGGCGTGCCGTTCGCCCCGCCGAACGACACGGCGACTTCGCCGCCTTTCGCGCGGTAGCTCGCGATCGACGTGGACAGTGCGGTCAGCAGGCCGCCGCTCGCGCCGTTGCCGATCGGCTGCACGCCGCCCCACGACGGCACGCAGCCGTTGCCCGCAACCACGAACGCGAGCGTGAACTGCTGGATACCCTGGCGCACGCCGATCTGGTCGACCAACGGTGTCGGATAAAGCGTCACGTCGACAAAGGGCGCATAGACGCCGGCGCCTTGCGACACGCTCGCCATCGCGAGCAGACAACCCGCGGCAAACGCACGCGGAACGAAACGCGACAACACATTGTTGTTCATTCTGTGTTCTCCAAGTGGAAGAGGGATACGCTGGCCTGCGTATCGCCGCCGGTGGGAAAGGCACGTGTCCCGCTAGCGGCGTGCCTATCTTGGAGGATTCGCGTCGAATAGGAAACTTAGGTGTTCTTCTTTTTGTTATTCGATTCTCGATACGTAACGAACTTGCCGATTCGGTCGCATTTCGAAACGCGGGGCGGGCACTTTTTCCGTCCGATCGCGCGAAGCGGTGCGCGTGGACCGGTTCCAGCGAACCGGTGACGCGCCCGCCCGCCGATTACCGGCTAGCTCGCATGCGCATTCACGCGAGCGCCGCCGGATTCGGTACGCGCGCCGCGCCGGGCGCAGCGGCATTCAGCGATACCAGCGCGGCGTATAGACCCATTCGCGTGCGTTGCCGATCGCGAAGCGCCGCGTCGTCGACGAGCCGACGATCACCATCGTGCGCATGTCGACCTGGTCGCTGCGCAGCGCGCCGAGGGTCGTCGTCGCGAGCGTCGCGCCCGGGCGGCCGATGTCGCGGCCGAGCACGACCACCGTATCGGCCGTGCGATGCGCGCGCACGACATCGAGCGCACGGTCGAGCTGCCACGGCCGCGCGCGCGAAATCGGGTTGTAGAACGCCATCACGAGATCGGCTTGCGCCGCATGCCGCAGGCGCGTCTCGATCACGTCCCACGGCTTCAGGTTGTCCGACAGCGAGATCGCGCAGAAATCGTGGCCGAGCGGTGCGCCGGCCTGCGCGGCAGTAGCCAGCGACGCCGAGATGCCGGGCTCCACGCGCAGGTCGACCGCGGCCCATTGCGGGTCGCGCGCTTCGTCGAGCGCTTCGAGCACGGCCGCGGCCATCGCGAACACGCCGGGGTCGCCCGACGACACGACCGCGACGCGCCGACCCTCGGCCGCCAGTTCGAACGCATGGCGTGCGCGCTGCATTTCCTCGCGATTGTCGGTGCCGTGCACGCGCTGGTCCGCCCGAAACGGGCCGGCCATGTTCACGTAGGTCGTATAGCCGAGGATGTCGGTCGCGTCGGCGAGCGCCGCGCGCGCGGCCGGCGTGAGCCATGTGGCGCCGCCCGGGCCGAGGCCGAGCACCGTCAGGCGGCCGCGTGCGCGGCCGAGCGTGGCCGGGTCGACCGGATGCGATGCGACCGCGCACGCGAGACCGTGCGATGCCGCACGCATCGTGTGGGTGACGCGCAACGCGCGGCCGAGCAGCGTGGCGGCATCGGCGGGTGCGTCGCTATCGCTATCGACGAAACGCAGCGGCACGTCGAGCACGCTCGACGCTTCTTCCAGCGCGGGTTCGCCGATCGCCGATGCCGGCGCGACGATGGTCGCGAGCGCCAGCCGCGCCAGGCCCTGTGCGTCGAGCGCGGCTGCGATGCGCACGGCCAGTGCTTCGTCGGCATGCACGGCATCCGCGGCGACGCCGACCACCACGCTGCGCGGATGAATCACGAGTTCGTCGCGCGCGCCACGCCACGCATCGGGCGTCACGCGAATCGCGTGTGCGGCCGCGGCATCGCGCGGCAGCGCGACCTCGTCGAGCCACGGCGCGGCGCCGTCGATGCGCGTCGACGCGCCCGCGAGCAGGTCGGACACGAAGCGCTTGCCTTGCGCGAGGTCGGCGAGCGCATAGCCTTCCGGCGGATTGAGCACGCACGCGCCGAAGCGCAGTTCGCCGCTCGTCGTGATCGCCGGCGCGACGCCGACGCATTCGGCAATTTCGCGCGCGATCACGTTGACGCCCGTCAGCCCGCCGAGCAGCGGCACGACGGCCGAGCCGTCCTCCGCGACCGCGAGCACCGGCGGCTCGACGCCCTTGTCGGCGAGTGCGGGCGCGAGGCAGCGGATCACGATGCCGGCCGCGCACAGCGCGACGATCGGCAAGCCGCGCGCATAGAGTTCGCGCAGGTGCGCGCCGAGTTCGTCGAACGGCACGTCGGCGTCGACGCGCGACGCGAGACCGTGCACACGGGCGCCCGGGTAACGCGCCTGGATACGCCGCGCGGTATCGATCGCGCCCGCGCCGAGAATCACGATCGCGGGCGGCGTCGTCATCCTTGCCATTTTTCCCCCGGCACGACGAGCAGCGAGAAATACGGCGACGCCATCGGATCGACCTCGTCGAGCGGCACGATGCGCTGGTTCGCCATCGTCGCGCGCTCGACGTACAGCGTGCGCTTCGCGAGCCCGAGTTCGTCGAGCACGCGCCGCACCTTGTCGAAATTGCGGCCGAGCTTCATCACGACGGCCGCGTCGGCCCGCGCGAGCCGCTCGCGCAGTTCGTGTTCGGGCAGCACGCCCGACAGAACCGACAGGCTCTGGTTGCGATAGACGAGCGGCTGGCCGAGCACGGCCGTGCCGCCGAGCATCGCGCACACGCCGGGGATCACCTCGGTGTCGTAACGCGGCGCGAGGCGGTCGTGCAGGTACATGTACGAGCCGTAGAA
This sequence comes from Burkholderia sp. BCC0419, assembly GCF_902830285.1. Classification (NCBI taxonomy): domain Bacteria; kingdom Pseudomonadati; phylum Pseudomonadota; class Betaproteobacteria; order Burkholderiales; family Burkholderiaceae; genus Burkholderia; species Burkholderia sp. BCC0419. The sequence goes on along the minus strand of NZ_CADESR010000001.1, from coordinate 1,733,527 downwards.
GAACGGGTCGCCTTCGCAGATCACCGCGACGTCGCGGCCTGCGTCGAGGTGCGCCGCGACGATCTCGGCCGCGGTGTCGTAGAAATCGGCGATCACCGTCTCGTAGCACAGCGGCGGCGGCAGCGCCTCGGTCGTCACCGGGTAGACGAGCGGCAGTTGCGTCTGCCCGTCGAGCAGGTGCGCTTCGACGATGCCGTACGCGTTGCCTTTCTTGCCCTTCGCGACGAAATACGCGACCACGGGCGCCGCCTGCAGCACGCGCAGCGCCTTGATCGTCATCAGTTCGGGATCGCCGGGGCCGACCCCGACACCGAACAGCCGTCCGCGCACGCTCGTCATTCGACCTCCGTGGCAAGCGCATTGACCGCGGCGGCGGCCATCGCGCTGCCGCCGCGCCGGCCGAGCAGCGCGACGTACGGCACGCCGCGGCTGTCGGCGTCGAGCGTCGCCTTCGATTCGGCCGCGCCGATGAAGCCGACCGGGAAACCGAGGATCAGCGCGGGGCGCGGCGCGCCGGCGTCGATCATGTCGAGCAGGTGGAACAGCGCGGTCGGCGCATTGCCGATCACGACGACGCTGCCCGCGAGATGCGGCCGCCACAGTTCGAGCGCGGCGGCCGAACGCGTGTTGCCGAGCTGCCGCGCGAGGTCGGGCACCTCCGGCTCGCCGAGCGTGCAGATCACGCGATTGGCCGCGGGCAGCCGCGCACGCGTGATGCCTTCGGCGACCATCCTTGCGTCGCACAGGATCGGCGCGCCGGCCGCGAGCGCCGCACGGCCGGCCGCACCGGCGCCGGCCGAGAAGCGCAGGTCGTACACGACGTCGACCATGCCGCATGCGTGGATCACGCGCACCGCGAGTTTCTCGAGATCGGGCGGAACCCGCGACAGGTCGGCCTCGGCGCGGATCGTCGCGAACGACTGGCGGTAGATTTCCTGCCCGTCGCGAATGTAGTCAAGCATCGGTGGTGTCCTGGCTGTGCCGTGCGTCCATGAGTCGGACCGCGGCCTGGTCAATCGTCAGATGGCGCGCGAGCGGGGCGCCGAGGCCCGCGGCCGCGTCGCGCCGGTAAAGGTCGTAGTGCGCGGGCGCCACCGCGACGAGCGTATGTGCGGCCGGGTGAGGCAGCGCGCAGTGGCGCTCGCAACCGGTCAGATGCACGTCGAGCGGATGGCCGACGTGCGCGGCGAGCGCGAGCGCGTCGTGTTTCGTGTCGGCGTGCGCTTTCGCGCAGCCCGTGCTGCCGGTGCAGGCGACGAGCGTCGCCAGCGGGTCGGACGCTGCGCATACGAGGCCGAGCGACGCGAGTGCTTCGCGCATCGCAGCCGCGCGTTCGTTCGGCACGCCGTGCATGAACACGCCTTGCCACGGCGTCATCGACAGCGTGCCGTCGCCGTCGGCTTCGGCCAGCGCGGCGAGCCGTTCCAGTTGCGCCGCGTCGAGCCGCCCGAGCACGAATTGCGCGCCGACGCTGCAACGCGCCGCGTCGCGCGATGGGCGCGCGCCGAAACGCAACGCAGGGTCGGCACGCGTGCGCCGCCAGTCGGCAAGCGCCGGATCGGCCTTGAGCGGAAAGGGCAGGTAGTGCCGGGCGCGCTCGAGCAGCGTGCGTTCGCTGCATGTCGCCAGCAACGCGCGCATCCGCGTGACGTCGGCCGGCGCGAGATCGAGGAACGCGAGCAGCAGCGCGCGAACCAGCGCGACGCCCTGATCGATTGATACGTCGACCGACGCGGGCCGGTCGCCGTGCGCCACCGGCGGACAGCCGGCCAGCCCTGCCGCGAGACGTACCGCGCCGTCGCCGCGACGCCATGCGGCCAGCCAGATGTCGTGCGGATGATCGAGCGCCGCGACCGCTTCGCCGCCGTCGAGCTGGATCGAGAATTTCGGCGACAGTTCGCCACGGCGCGGCTCGCTCGCCAGCAGGTCGAGCAGCGGCACGGCGAGCGCGTGGCTATCGACGAGTGCGGCGGGGTCGTGCCCGGCGAGCGGGCTGAGCATCACGTTGCGGACGTCGTCGCTCGCCGCGAGCGCGGCCGCATCGGCGGCGTCGTCGTCAGCGCTTGCGCGCGGGCCGAGCCCCGCGTCGAGCAACGCGTGCGCCAGCGCATCGGCCGCGCCGTCGCGAATGCCGCGCAACTGGAGATTCGCGCGATTGGTCGCATCGATCACGCCGGAGCCGTACAGGCGCGCAGCGGCGGCGATCGCGTGCGCCTGGCGCGCGTCGAGCCGGCCGCCCGGCAGCTTGATCCGGCACAGCCCGCCGTCGGCGGCCGCGACCACGCGCACGAGCCCCGGGCAGGCCGACGGGCGCACGACGGGCGACGCAGGAATCGAATCGTGGGCGGAATTCAACGGGATACCGGAACAGTGTGGCGCCGCGGCCAACGCATCGGTACACCCCGCCCGACGCCGACTGGCACGCACGCACTTTCTGGCCGGCAGGTCTCCTGGCTGACAGGTCGGCGCCGGCTCCCGGCCTTCCCGGTGAAACCAGTGGCATGAGGGGGGATCGGCTCGCTGTCTACAGTTGCGGGGGCAGCCACAGCGGCGCGCGGTGCGCCCTGTGTTCCCTCTTCGGCCCCGAGGGGCACCGGCGAACGAACGGCCGTAGGATACCCGATTTCGGTCGCGATTCGCGACCGGCTGGCCGTTCGCGGCAAGCGAAGCGGGCAACGGTCGGGCACGTGCGGGCAGGCAGGTGAAACGCGGGGTGGAACACGGTACCATGCCGTTTTTTGCAACGCGGACGGACGCACCGGCGCTTTCATGGCCGCGCGGCGACACGATGAAATCGAACGATGGGGAAGGGTGCATGACGGCGTGGCTGACGGTAGTGGGCATCGGCGACGACGGTTACGCGGGGCTCGGACGCCACGCGCGGCGCGCGCTGCTCGACGCGACGCACGTGGTTGGCGCGAAGCGGCATCTCGACATGCTGCCCGCGCGGCTGCGGGCCGCGCGCGAAGCATGGCCGTCGCCGTTCGACCTGTCGGGGCTGCTCGCGCGCCGCGGCGCGCCCGTGTGCGTGCTCGCGAGCGGCGACCCGATGCTGTTCGGCGTAGGCGCGACGCTCGCCCGTGAGCTTTCTCCCGACGAATGGCGCGTGCTGCCCGCGCCGTCGTCGCTGTCGCTCGCGGCCGCCCGCCTCGGCTGGGCGCTGCAGGATGTCGGCGCGGTCTCGCTCGTCGGGCGTCCGCTCGCGACACTGGCCCGCCACCTGTTGCCGGGCCGGCGCCTGTTCGTGCTGAGCGCCGACGGCCGCACGCCGGCCGCCGTCGCGGCCGAACTCGCCGCCCGCGGCTTCGGGCCGACGCGCGTCAGCGTGTTCGAACATCTGGGCGGCCCGCTCGAGCGGCGTATCGATGGCCTCGCACAAGACTGGAACGTCGACGAAACGGCCGCGCTCAATCTCGTCGCGCTCGACTGCCGGGCGGGCGCCGATGCGCCGCGCCGCGCGCTCACGCCCGGCCTGCCCGACGACGCGTACCGCCACGACGGCCAGCTCACCAAGCGCGACCTGCGCGCGATGACGCTCGGGCGCCTCGCGCCCGCGCCCGGCGAACTGCTGTGGGACGTTGGCGCCGGCAGCGGCTCGATCGGCATCGAATGGATGCGCGCGCATCCATCCTGCCAGGCGATCGCGATCGAAGCGCATGCGGAGCGGCAGCGCTTCATCGAACACAACCGCGATACGCTCGGCGTGCCGGGCCTGCAACTCGTCGCGGGCCGTGCGCCCGATGCGCTCACGGGGCTCGCCGCGCCCGACGCGATCTTCATCGGCGGCGGCGCGACGGCGCCCGGCGTGCTCGACGCGTGCTGGGCGTCGCTGAAACCCGGCGGACGGCTGGTCGCGAACGCGGTCACGCTGCAGGGCGAGATGGCGCTCGCCGCGTGGCGCGATGCGCATGGCGGCACGCTCACGCGCGTGTCGCTCGCGCATGCCGAACCGCTGGGCCGCTTCGACACGTGGCGGCAGCCGCTGCCGGTCACGCTCTACGACGTGCGCAAGCCCGACGCGGCCGACACGGCCGGCTCGTCGAATATGTCGATTCCATCGAACGCAACGGACGCGTGATGCGCGACGAAACCCCCGAACGGCCCGCGCCGCTGCGCTTCGGCTACACGACCGGCAGCTGCGCGACCGCGACGTCGCTCGCGGCCGCGCGGCTGCTGCTCGCGGGCCAGGCGGACGACGCGGTCGAGATCGTGCTGCCAAAGGGGCAGCGCGTGATGATGCGGCTCGAATTCTGCCGCGCCACGGCCGACGGCGCCGAAGCCGGCACGATCAAGGATGCCGGCGACGATCCGGACGTCACGCACGGCGCGCTGATCTTCGCGCGCGTCGCGCTCGCGGCGGCGCCCGGCGTGCGCTTTCATGCCGGGCCGGGCGTCGGCACGGTCACGCGTGCGGGGCTCACGCTGCCGGTCGGCGAGCCTGCGATCAACCCGGTGCCGCGCCAGATGATGACCACGCACCTGGAAGCGCTTGCAGCCGAGCACGGCTACGCGGGCGGCTTCGACGTGACGATCGGCGTCGAAGGCGGCGAGGCGCTCGCGCTCAAGACGATGAACCCGCGCCTGGGTATCGTCGGCGGGCTGTCGATCCTCGGCACGACCGGCATCGTGCGGCCGTTTTCGTGTTCGGCCTATATCGCGTCGATCCACCAGGGCATCGATGTCGCACGCGCGAACGGCATCGAGCATATCGCCGCGTGCACGGGCAATACGAGCGAGGACGCGATGCGCGCGCACTATCATCTGCCCGACATGGCGCTGGTCGAGATGGGCGATTTCGCGGGCGCGGTGCTCAAGCACCTGCGGCGCGCGCCGATCGCGCGGCTGTCGATGTGCGGCGGCTTCGGCAAGCTCAGTAAGCTCGCGGCCGGCCACCTCGACCTGCACAGCCGCCATTCGAGCATCGACCTGCCGCTGCTCGCGCAGTGGGTGGCCGAAGCCGGCGCGAGCGATGCGCTGCAAGCCGCGATGCGCGCCGCGAACACGAGCCAGGAAGCGTTGAAACTGGCGCAGGCCGACGGCGTGCCGCTCGGCGATCTCGTCTGTGCGCACGCGCTGCGGGTGGCGCGCGACATCGTGCCGCCGTCGGTCGCGGTCGAGATGTTCGCGATCGACCGGCAGGGCCGCTTCGTCGGGGAGGCGCGATGAGCCCACGCATCCTGCTGCTCGGCGGCACCGGCGATGCGCTGAAAATCGCGCGCGCGCTCGGCCCGCATCATGTCTATAGTCTCGCCGGCCTCGGCAAGACGCCCGACGACTTGCGCTGCGACGTGCGCGTCGGCGGTTTCGGCGGCGCAGCGGGGCTCACCGCGTATCTTCGCGACGCCGGCATCGGCCTCGTGATCGACGCAACGCATCCGTACGCCGCGCAGATCAGCGCGAACGCCGCAGCGGCGACGCACGACGCGGGCGTGCCGCTCTGGGCGCTGCGACGCGCGCCGTGGACGCCGCAGCCGGGCGACGACTGGCGGATGGTCGACGACTGGGCCGGCATCGAAGCCGCGCTCGCGCCGTTCAAACGCCCGCTGTTCACGCTCGGCCGCGAACCGCTCGCGCATCTCGACGCGATCCCGCCGCACCAGTTCTGGCTCGTACGCTGCCTCGATGCGCACCCCGGCAACGCCCGCGCTCAGATCGTCGCCGCGCGCGGGCCGTTCACGCCCGACGGCGAGCGCGCGCTGTTCGCGCTGGCGGGCATCGACGTCGTCGTCAGCAAGAACAGCGGCGGCGCGGCCACCGAGGCCAAGCTCGACGTCGCGCGCGAACGCAGGCTGCCGGTCGTGATGCTGCGCCGGCCGCCGCTGCCCGACGCCGACCGCGCGTTCGACTCGGTCACGGCGCTCATCGACGCACTCGATCCGGCCGCGCGCGCCTGACGCGACGCAGCGGTCATCCCACGAATTGACGGAGAAATTTCGATGACGGTGTATTTCATCGGCGCGGGCCCCGGTGACCCGGAGCTGATCACGGTGAAGGGCCAGCGCCTCGTGTGCACGTGCCCGGTGATCCTGTATGCGGGCTCGCTCGTGCCGGCCGCCGTGCTCGACGGTCACTGCGCGGAGCAGGTCGTCAACACGGCCGAGCTCGACCTCGACGCGATCGTCGCACTGCTCGCCGCCGCGCATGCGAACGGGCAGGACGTCGCGCGCGTGCATTCGGGCGATCCGTCGCTGTACGGTGCGATCGGCGAGCAGATCCGCCGCCTGAAAGCGCTCGGGATTCCGTACGAAATCGTGCCGGGCGTGACGGCCACGGCCGCGTGCGCGGCGACGCTCGGTGTCGAGCTGACGCTGCCCGGCGTCGCGCAGACGGTGATCCTCACGCGCTTCGCGGGCAAGACGACGATGCCGGAAGGCGAAGCGCTCGGCTCGCTCGCCGCGCATCGCGCGACGCTCGCGATCCATCTCGGCGTGCGCCATCTCGCGCGCATCGTCGACGAAGTGCTGCCGCATTACGGTGCCGATTGCCCGGTGGCGGTGATCTATCGCGCGAGCTGGCCCGACGAGGAACGCGTGACGGGCACGCTGGCCGACATCGTCGGCAAGGTGCAGGGCACACAGATCGAGCGCACCGCGCTGATCCTGATTGGCCGCGTGCTCGACGCCGAAGGGTTCGCGGATTCGACGCTGTACGCGAGCGTGGGCTGAGCCCGCACGAACCAACCGGTACTTTCGCGCAGGCCGGGCCACTTCGCGCGATCACGACGCGCAAGCCACTTCACAAGGACAACGTTGAATGGATACCCGTATTCGATCCGGCATGTTCGGCATCGCGGGATTGACGGTCGCGCTGCTGGCGGCATCCGCGGTCCATGCCGCCGGTGAAGTCACCGAAGCCCGCGCCGTGCCTTTCGCCGAAGTCGCAAAAACCGCCGTGCCCGATCGCGACTGGCCGCGCAAGCTTTGCGAGTTGGCATCGACATCGTGCGGCGTCGTCGGGCAGTCCGCCGACGCGGACAACGCACCGTCGCTGTACCGCGCCCGGAACGACGCGTCGGGCATTTACTACGCGATCCTGCCGGGCCCGCAGTTGCTGAAAGCGAGTTTCACGCCCGCCGCGGGCTGGAAGGTCGTGCAGCGCTGGGATTTCTCCGACTACCAGCCCGTTGACCGGGTCGACGGCGACGGCGAGCCGCCGCCACTTCGAATCTATCCCGCGCTGTACCCGTTGGGCGGCGAACGCTTCTCGGTCGCGGTGCTCGCGGGTTGGTCCGAAAGTTATTCAGGCGGCGGGGGAAGCTGGGAAAACGCCGATTTCGTCGAATTGCGGCCGAACGGCGAACATGCCCGCACACCGCGCGTATCGAGGCTCCCGTTCAGCTGCAACAAGCAGATTCGAGCCTGCTTCACCGAGCACGACTATCAGCACTCGCCGCATTGCAGTGAGGACTTCGACGGTTCGCTACGGCTGCGCTTCGTGCCCGGTGCAAGCGCCGGCAATCTCGACTGGATCGCCACCTGGAAAGAGCGCCATTGGCCGGGCCAGGAACCGCAAAGCAAGACCGGGCATACGTCGGTTTCCGTCACGTTGCCGTCCGGACCAGACCCGGCCGCCGCAGGCAACGCGCTGCGCGGCAAGATCTCGTTTTGCGAGCCGGTCAACTGAGCGGCGGCCGACGCTATGCGCGCGCGGCGTGCAGCACCCGCTTCGGCGCAAACCCCGCCGCCAGCGCGAACAGCGCGACACACAGGCACGCCATCGCGACCCACGCGGGCGTCAGGTCCGCGAGATGCTGGCGCACGATGCCGGCCGCGAACGGAAACAGTCCGGCGACCAGGTAGCCGATCCCCTGCACGAACCCCGTCAGCGACGCGGCATCGGCGGGCGTCGCCGCATGGTCGACCGTGACGATCAGCGACAGCGGAAACAGCGGGCCGATCCCCGCGCCGAGCAGCAGCGCGGCCGGCAACGCGAGCGCGTCGGGCGCGGCCAGCATCACCAGCAACCCGGCGAACAGCGACGCGATCGCCGCATGCAGCGCGGGCCGGCGATCGGGCAGGCGGTCGATCGTTGCGGCAATCGTCAGCCCTGCGACGACTTCCGCGAGCGTCACGCCGCCGAGCAGGCTGCCGGCCGCGGTCGGCGACCAGCCGAGCCGCATGTAGTACGGCGGCAGCCACGCGAGCACGAGCGTGTAAGCGCCCGTCGCGATGCCGAAGAACAGCGCGAGCCGCCATGCGCGCGGCGAACGCGACGGCCGCTCACCCGATACCGACGCCGGCCCGCTGGCCAGTGCGTCGCCGCCACGGCTGGCCAGCGGCCAGGCCAGTGCGGCGACCGCTGCCGGCAGCGCCCAGCCCGCGAGCGCGGCGAGCCAGTTCCAGCGCGCCGCGGCGAACGGCGCGACGACGCTCGCGAGCACCGCGCCGCCCATGATCGACGTCGAATAGACGCCCATCGAGCCGCCGATGCGCGTCGCGAAATGCGCCTTCACGAAGCCGGGCAACAGCGCCTGCACCATCGCGATCCCGACGCCCGCGCAGCACGCGCTCGCGAGCAGCAGCCATGCGTGCTGCGCCCCGACGCGCGACACGCACGCCAGCCCGATCAACGCGACGCCGAGCCACACGCCGCCCGCGATCCCGGTGATGCGCTGCAGGCGCCGCGCGCTCAGCGCACCGAGCCCCATCAGCAGAATCGGGATCGTCGTCAGCAGGCTGGCCGCGCCGTCGCCGATCCCCGTCGCGCGCTGGATCATGTCGAGCAGCGGCCCGACCGCGGCGAGCGCCGGCCGCAGGTTCAGCCCGACGAGCACGATCGCGGCGAGCCGCCATCCGGGGGAAGTGAAGCGATTCATTGCATGGTCCTCGATATCGATGCGCGGCTGCCGGCGAGGCGCCGCGCGTTTTCAGGTAAAGTATCTCGACATCAAGATAAACGGCGATTTATCTCGACGTCAAGATAACTGGTGAGCCGAGGAGGGTTAATGGATCGAGCCGAGCATGCGCTCGCGCAATGGCGCGCCGAGCGCCCGGATCTCGACGCAACGTCGATGGTGGTGATGGGGCGGTTGCAGGAAGCCGCGCTCGTGATCGCGCGCGATCGTCTCAATCCGCTGTTCGCGCGCTACGGCATGCAGCCGGGCGAATTCGACGTGCTCGCGACGCTGCGGCGCAGCGGTGCGCCGTTCGCGCTGACGCCGACCGCGCTGTACGACGCGCTGATGATGTCGTCGGGTGGGATGACTGCGCGCATCGACCGGCTGCAGAAGGCGGGGTGGGTCGAGCGCCGGCCGAACCCGGCCGACGGGCGCGGCACGCTCGTCGCGCTGACGGATGCCGGGCGGGCGCTGATCGATGAAGCGGTTGTTGCGCACATCGATAATCAGCGTGCGCTGCTGGCTGTGTTGTCGGCGGGGGAACAGGCGCAGTTGTCGGATCTGCTGGGAAAGCTGCTGGCGGGGTTGGGAGGCGCGGCGCCGGATGGGGAGGAAGGGAAGTCGCGTTGAAGAATGCGTGATGCAAACGGACGCGGCGGGCAAAAGAGTTCTTCGTGAATTTTCGTGGACGTCGCTTGCCAACCCACAAACGTCTTTCGAGCCAATGCTAGGGCTATGACCGATTGCAAGCTGGAACGGCCATTCGCGCAGTCTTCCCGCTGGCAAGTTCTCGGCCTGATCCGTCATTCGGTATCGACGTTGGTCAGGCTGCGACTGACTGCTTTCCTGTATCGAAACGATCATCCAACCACCATTTCATTTGCCAGCCGTGACAAGAGTCGGCGGTCGCAAAGGCTGTTCAAGGGGTCAAATACAACCGTTGATTTTCGGCAAATACCATGCCTGTTCGACCAAAGAGGCTGAGCCAAGGCATTCAGCGAAGGCCTAGACAGATACACCGAGAAACCAAGTGACGCCGTCCGTATCGTTATCGTCGCCACGGACATCTGCATGTCCGATATCTCATACACGCGCACCGAAGACTTCCCTCGTGTATCACCGACGTTCATGGCCAAAGACGTACGATTTGCCGACGCGTGAGAGAATCGCTAAAGTTGCATCTAGACTTCGAATCGCTGCGCCGAACTAGAATGTGGCGGCCCCACTCTTCGGATTTCGTTAGATGAGCACACTGCAAAATACAACACGGGTTGGCGACGAATTCGAGAAACGTATTTTTGAGCTGTTTCGAACAGAAATAGACGCTGAGCGCCTTCCGTTTAAAAGAGAATGCTGCAAGCTTTTTTCAAAAAAAGGCTACCATTCGCGCGATCGCTGTTCGGAAATTGTCTTTGATATTGCAATCGAACTGTACTTTCCCGGGGCGCAGGAATATTCAATGCTGCTTCTCATTGAGTGCAAGCGATACTCACATGCTGTACCGGTTGATGATATCGAAGAATTCTTCACAAAGGTTCAACAAGTCGGAGCCGCGAACACAAAGGCTGTGGTGGTCAGTACAGCGGCATTTCAAAGGGGTGCGCTTGAGTTTGCAAAGGCCAAGGGAATTGGCCTTGCACGTTATTTCGGGCCAGAAAATTTTAAATGGGAATTGAGGCGCTCACCGTCAACGACAGTTCGAAGAAACGCTGATTCAAATGGGAATGTTGAACTGGGACTTTCCGACGAAACGTTCAAGAGCTCATCGTTCGATTTCTATTTTCAATCGCCTAGGCGGCTGACTAATTCGCTGTGGGAATTTATTGACGATGCTTTTTCTGACCTTACATCGGCGCCGGGCGTAGCCATAGGAGAATTGAAGAACCTACGACGCGACTTGGAAGAAGTCGCTTTCGTTGGAAAAGGAGCAATTGAAGAGATGGGTGCATCCGTCCTATCGAGAATCGGCTACGCCGACGGTGAAGTCGCGCTTCAAGAAATCTGCAGGCTGGAGGCTGAACGAACTGGACTCCAGTTGCGGCTGAACCACCCAGTGGTCAATTCGGGCGCAGGGCAGGATGCACTAGGACGCATCACGTTTGATCCACCGATCATCGATGTCTACGCGCAACAGGAGCCAAACCGAGGCCGAGAACGGTTCACATTGGCCCACGAGATGGCGCACTACTTCCTTGATCACGGTCGATATCTGATAAGCGAATCTTGTGATAACGACGACTTCGTTCTACACCGTGCAGGTCTGAATGACGCGGCAATTTCACGCCTCGAATTTCAAGCTAATTACATGGCTTCAAGCATACTCTTGCCGCGCGCCCAAATTATTGCCGATTTTAACAACCTCCTTCAGACAATCGGGTTATCGGATAAAGGATTTGGCTCACTGTACGTGGACGATCAGCCGTGCAACATACAAAATTACGATTTTATAACGGGACGATTGATGCAAAAGTACGGTGTATCTCGTAGTGCGGTTCGAATCAGGCTGGAGACTCTTGACTTGTTGCGAGACAATCGACGCCAAGTCGCTGTGGGAAAAATGTTGCACCGATAGCAGGCCCTCCGAATCTGCAGAGAGTGACCGCTTGCGGACCACGAGATCGACGAGACGAAGGTCGCAATGGGGCGCGAGCGTGAGTCTGCTCATGCGAGAAGCTCACCGACGGCGATTTGCCGCATTGCTGACGCGAACCTCAGTCTTCGGCAACGTCGGCTTTGGCCACAAGCGCGTCGCGCATTGGGCGGGTTTCGAAGTGAACTAGCCGTTCAAGTGACCACTGCACGGCTCAGGCGAGAGGCAGAAATTGGCCAAACACCGACAGTCTTCCCAGCGCTCCCCAAAAATTCGCGATGACCCCCCAAAAACCGCCGCACAATGCGGCGGGCGTCGCAGGTCGCGGGCCGCACGTGGTGCGCCCGCGTAACCGATCAGCCGCGCGCCGGGATATTGAGCCCCCGCGCGACAGCCGGCCGCTCAACAAACGCATCGAGCACCCGCTTGACGTGCCGGAATTCGCTGAACCCGACCAGATCGCCTGCTTCGTAGAAGCCGACCAGGTTGCGGACCCACGGGAAGATCGCGATGTCGGCGATCGTGTAGCTATCGCCCATCACCCACTGGCGGTTCGCGAGATGCGCGTCGAGCACGCCGAGCAGGCGCTTCGACTCGTCGACGTAACGGTCGCGCGGGCGCTTGTCCTCATAATCGCGGCCGGCAAACTTGTGGAAGAAGCCGACCTGGCCGAACATCGGCCCGATGCCGCCCATCTGGAACATCACCCACTGGATCGTCTCGTAGCGACCCGCGAGATCCTTCGGGATCAGCTGGCCCGTCTTGTCCGCGAGATAGATCAGGATCGCACCCGATTCGAACAGCGGCAGCGGCTTGCCGTCGGGGCCGTTCGGATCGATGATCGCGGGGATCTTGTTGTTCGGGTTCAGCGACAGGAATTCGGGCGACAACTGGTCGTTCGTGTCGAAGCGCACGAGGTGCGGCTCGTACGGCAGGCCCGTTTCCTCGAGCATGATCGACACCTTGACGCCATTCGGCGTCGGCAGCGAGTAGAGCTGGAGACGGTCGGGATGCTGGGCCGGCCATTTTTGCGTGATCGGGAAGGCGGACAGATCGGGCATGAAGGTTCGCTCGTCGAAGTGAATGATCCGCGCTGCGTTCGCGCTGCCGCGCCCAAACACGATCCACGGCGCGGCGGCGGGCCGGAGCGCGCCGAAGACGCCCACTGTAGCCGATCCCCGGAATCGATGCTGGCGCCGGCTACGCACGTGCCCGCGCCGCCTGGCCCGATGCCGTCAGAAGTTGTGCCGCAGCCCGACCATCGCGGCCGTCGTGCCGACGCCTGGCGCGACCGGCTGCCCGTACACGAGCATCTGGTCCATCGTGCCGCGGTTGTTCACGTGGCCGACCTGCGCATAGACCATCGTCCGCTTCGACAGGCTGTAGTCGGCCGCGAGCACGATCGCCGTCGAGCGGTTTTCCGAACGGTTGCGGTCCTTCTGGTAGTACACGGCGGAGCTCACCTGCAGCGCGGGCGTGAAACGATAGCCGACACCTGCCGACAGCATGTCGAGGTTCACCTTGTCCGCATGCGACGGATTCCTGCCGTTGCCGTACGACGCCGACACCGAGAAATCGCGGTTCGTGTATTTCGCGCCGACGTAGGCGAAGCGATTGTTGTCGATGCCGGTCGGCGCGACGCCCGGCGCCGGATTCGTGTCGTGGCCGTTGTAGTAGACGGCCGACGCATTCAGCCCGTAGTTCGCATACCTGAGCACGACTGATTCGCGCGTGCCGCCCTGGAACTGCCCGGCGACGCCGCCCGGCGCGTATTCGAGCGCGATCGACGCGCCCGCGAACGTCGGCGACTGGTAGACGAGCGCATTGCTGTCGTACAGCGCGCCGATCGAGCCGTTGGTGCTCGTGCCCGGCCAGCCCGCGGCGGTATTCAGGCCGAGCCATGCGGTCAGCACGCTGCCGAAGAACTGCGCGTTGCGCACGTCGGTGTCGGCCATCGCGTAGATCATCGGCACGATCTGGCGGCCGGCCGTGAACGAACCGAACGGGCCCGACACGCCGAGCGACGCGACCTGGTTGAAGATCGCGACGGCGCCCGGCGTGTCGCTCAGTTGCAGCCTGCCGGTACCGCTGTCGAACGAACCCTGCAACTTGAAGTTGACCTTGTAGCCGCCGCCGAGATCCTCGCTGCCCTTGATCCCCCAGAAGCTCGAATAGATGCCGCCGTCCTTCATCCGGAACACCTTGCCGGTGTTCGGCGCGCTCGGGCTGAACGACGCGGCCGACGTGCTCTGGTACAGCAGGCCCGTGTCGATCACGCCGTACAGCGTGACGGAGGATTGCGCATGGGCGAGCGCCGAACAGCCGGCAAGCGCCGCGAGCACGGCCAGTTTCGTCTTCATCGAAGTCTCCAGGATCGTCATGGACCGGACGGGATCGAGCCCATCCGGGTAAAGCGGGGAAGCATCGAGGCAGCGGGAAGGCGCGACATGCGGCGCCGGCGCGAGCCGTGCGGAAAGACTACGCAACGGCAGGCAGCCGCTCCCCCCCATGCGCGGGGGGCAGGGTTGCGGAGAATCGGAGGGGGATCGCCGGCTACGCTGCCACGGGCGGGCAGTTCAGGCCGGCATCAAGGCGCGCTTTCAAGCAGCCCGAGCACCAGCGCGCGGCGCACCGCATGCTTGCGCGAGCTCGCGTCGAGCTTGCCGAACAGGTTTTTCAGGTGCCATTTCACGGTTTCCTCGCCGACGGCGAGCGCGACCGCGATCTCCTTGTTCGACAGGTTGCGCGCGAGCAGTTCGAGGATCGCGCGCTCCTTCGGCGTCAGCACGACGCTCGGCACCGCACGCGGGCTCGCCGCGCCACGCGGGGCCGGCGGCACGATGCGCGGCTGCGGCAGCGCGTGTCGCGCGGGGCCGTCACCGGCGGCCGCCTCGTCGCCGACGCGGCGCGCCCAGTCGGCAACGGCCGGATGCGCGTCGGCGAGCGTGCGCGTGAGCCCGAACATGTCCGCGAGGTTCATCGCCTCGTCGAGCAACGCGCGGCCGCCGTGCCCCGATTGCTCGAGCGCGAATGCGCTGAGCGCCATGATCTCGATGCGCTCGCGGCCCAGGCTCATTTCGCGGGCCAGCACGGCGGCTTCGTCGAGCGCCGCGCACGCGTCGTCCCAGCGACGCGCGGCAAGCGCCGCATACGCATGCGCGGTCGCCTGCAGCAGCACGACGGGGCGCCGCCACAGCGGCCCGTGCGCGGGAAATTCAGCCGCGGCGATCGCATCGATCCGCTCGACCAGTGCATGGCAGGTCGCCTCGCGATAACGCGCCGCGTGAATGCGCACCTGCTCGGCGAGGCTCGCGACCGACAGGCGCGGCAGCCGGCGGCCAACACCCATCGCGTCGAGCGCCTCGAGCAGGTCGATCGCGCGATGCTCGACGCCCCGCAGCAGCGCGATGCGCGCGGCCGTCCGATAGCCGAGCAGCACGGTATCGGGCGTGCCCGCGTGTTCGAGCACGTCGAGCCGGTTCGCGAGCAGCGCGGCGGCCTGGTCGACGCGATCGGCCTCGTACGTGATCGCCGCGCACATCGCCGCGAGCATGCAGGTCAACGGATGGCGCCGCCCGAGATCGGCTTCCGCGCGCGCCAGCGCCGGCGACAGCGCGTCGTCCGCGAGCCGGATCTGGCCTTCGCGCAGATAACTCAGGCCGGTGATCAGCTCGCCCCAGCGCGCGACGTAGCCGAACCCGGCCGCCGTCTCGCCGCGCGGCGCGGCCTGCTGGAAACGGCGCGCCTGCGCCGGTTCGCCGACGATGATTGCGCGCGCCGACAGCCGGTTCGCGTGCATTTGCGCGAGCCACGTCGCCGCCGGCGGCGTGAAGTCGGCCCACGGCTCGAACAGTTCGACGAAGCGGTCGATTTCGTCGGCGTAATACGCGGCCGCACTGAGGATCAGCGCGCATTCGTAGCGCATCGCGGCCGGCGTGCCGTCGTCGGCCAGGATGCCCGCGATCTGGCGCTGCGCCTCGACGTGGCGCTCGCCGAGCGCCAGTGCCCACGCGACCGCGATCCGCAGCGTCGGGCGCTTGTCGAGCTCCGTATCGGGCAGCAGCGCGAGCCAGTCGAGCACGTCGTTGATGCGGCCCTGCTTGATCGCATCCTCGAGGCAGCGCTGCGCGAGCGCGTACGCGATCTCGAACTGGCCGGCCGCATACGCGTGGCGCGCGGCTTCCTCGGTCATTCCGTGTGCGTCGAGCCAAGCGGCCGCGCGGGCATGCAGGGCGTTGCGCTCGGTGGCGGGGCGCGCAGCCAGCCGATCGCGCAGCGTGTCTCGCACGAGCGGATGCAGCCGGCACCAGTCCGAATCGTCCGAGGCGATGAACAGCGGCGTGTCGCGCGCCAGCCGCGCGAGACGGTCGGGCGCATGCGCATCGTCGAGCAGCGCCGCGCACAGCGACGGATGCAGGCGATCGGCGATGCTCGTGCGCGTCAGGAACGCGGTGTCGTCGACCGACAGGTTCGCGAGCAGCAGCTCGACGAGCCGGTCGCGCGTACCGTCCACGCGTTGGGCGAGCGCATCGACTGCCTGGCGCGGATCGGCCGAGCGCGCCATCGCGGCCATCGCGAGCTGCAGCCCGAGCGGCCAGCCGTCGACGCGCTCGAACAGCCGCGCGCACGCGTCGGCATCCACCCGTTGCGCGAAGCGCGCGCCGACCAGCGCGATCGTCTCGTCGAGCGTGAAGCGCAGCCAGTCGGGGCCCGCCAGCGTGCATTGGCCGCCCGCGAGCAGGTCGCCGGCCGCGTGATCGAGCCCGCGCCGCGCCGCGACGGCGACATGCAGGTTCTGCGGTGCGTTGTGCAGCACGTAGGTCAGCGCATCGAGGCCGGCGGCCGGCAGCCGCTCCGCGTCGTCGACGATCAGCAGCGCTTCCATCGACAGTTGCGCGACCTCGGCCAGCCACGCGGTCAGGCCATCCAGCGCACGCGCCGCGCCGCCCGGGATCAACCGCCCGAAACCCGGCCGCGCGCAGCCGGTTCGCACCGCCTGCACGAGCCCCTGCAGCAGCCGCGGCGCGTCGTCGCGCTCGTCGGCCGACAACCACACGACCGCGCGGCCGAGCGCGACGGTTTCGCGGCGCCATTGTGCGAGCAGCGACGTCTTGCCGTAACCGGCCGGCGCCTGCACCAGCGTGACCGGGCGGCCGTCGAACGCCGGCGCGGCAAGGCTCAGCCGCGCGCGGGCGAGCAACTGCGCCGGCACGCGCGGCGCGGTCGTCTTCAGGACCAGTTCGGTGGGGGGCGCGTCGGCGCGATCGGGTGGGTGGGCCATCGGGGCAGCAGTGGAGTCCGGCGGGGCCTTGCGGGCCAGCGTCCGGGGTGGGCGTGGGGGAAGGATCGGTCGAACCGCGTTCGCGCGTCAATCCCCCCCGCGGCGAGTGGGGCCGCGCCGGCACGGCGCCGATAGCATGGATTCCGATGCATGACGAACACGACGAGGAGGGCAGCCATGAAGATCGTATCGACCGGCGCGCAGTGCAGCGCGCCGACCGCCGGATAAGCGGAGCGGCACGATGTACCGCCATCTGCTCGTGACGGTCGACGGCGCGCCCGGCGGCATCGACGCGATCGGTGATGCGCTCGAACTGGCACGTGCGGTCGGTGCCCGCGTCACGTTCGTGCTGCCCACCGCCTCGCCGGACTCGCGTTTATCCGGAGCGCGGCTGCCGGAACACGGTGCGAAAGTGGAAGCCGCCGCGCGGGCGCAGGGCCTGTCCCATGCGATCGCGGGGGCCGGCCATCCGGCGGCCGGCGATCCGGGGGCCGGCCATCCGGGGGCCGGCCACCCGGTGAGCGGCGACGCATCACCGGGCACGCTGGCCGCCGAACTCGACTGCGACCTGATCGGCGTCGCGGCGCTGCCGGCCGATGCCGATGCGGCGGCCTGCGCCCGGCGGCGGCAATTGCTCGCGACGAGCGGCGTGCCGGTGCTCGTCTGCCCGTCGCACCGGGCGCCCGCAGCGGCGCGCGTGATCGCGCGTTGCCTCGATGCGCAT
Organism: Burkholderia sp. BCC0419; assembly: GCF_902830285.1. NCBI lineage: Bacteria > Pseudomonadati > Pseudomonadota > Betaproteobacteria > Burkholderiales > Burkholderiaceae > Burkholderia > Burkholderia sp. BCC0419. Next base: position 1,716,096 of record NZ_CADESR010000001.1, on the reverse strand, counting down.
CGCATGGTCGGCGTGCTGCTGCACGCGCTGATGGCGTCCGGCGACGCCGCGCACGCGCCGCAGCGGCAAGCGGCTGACGCACGGCGTGCGCTGGCGTCGCTCGCCGCGCTGCAGAACGCCCGGTTCGGCACGGCCGACGAAGCACGGCTGTTCGCGGCATTGCGCGTTCGGACGGAGTGCGTCGCGGCCGAACTGGACGAACTCGACCGCCAGCGGCAGCGCGACACGCACGCCCTCGGCGCGCTCGCCCGGCTCGCCGAAGACGGGCTGCCGTCGGCCGCGTTCGACACCGCGCTGGCCCGCTATGCGCACGGCGCGTTCGAGCAGATGGGGCGGATGGAAGGCGTGATTTTCCCGGCCGCGCGGCGCTACCTCGGCGACGCCGACTGGGCCGGACTGGACCAACCGCCGGCGGACGACGCAACCGCGACGACGCCGGGCACGAACGAACCCGCCGATGCGCGACGCGCATCGGACTGACGACTGACGGAGAACAAGATGGCACATGCAGTGCGATTCCATGAAACCGGCGGCCCCGACGTGCTGCGCTGGGAGGCGGTCGACGTCGGCGAGCCGGGCCCCGGCCAGGTGCGCCTGCGGCACGAGGCGGTCGGCCTGAACTTCGCCGACACGTATTTCCGCAGCGGCCTGTATCCGGTTCCGCTGCCGGCCGGCATCGGCGTCGAGGCGGCCGGCGTGGTCGAGGCCGTCGGCCCGGGCGTGACGAACGTCGCCGTCGGCGACCGCGTGACCTACACGGGCTTCCTGAACACGCTCGGCGCGTACAGCACCGAGCGGCTGATCGCGGCCGCGCCGCTCGTCCGGCTGCCGGCCGGTATTGCGTGCGAAACGGCTGCCGCGATGACGATGCGCGGCCTCACGTCGGCCTACCTGCTGCGCCGCATCCATGCGTTCACGCCGGGCGACACGATCCTGCTGCATGCGGCCGCCGGCGGCGTCGGGCTGATCGTGTCGCAATGGGCGAAGCTGCTCGGGCTCACGGTGATCGGCACCGTGTCGAGCGAACACAAGGCCGCGATCGCCCGCGCGCACGGCTGCGACCATACGATCGACTACAGCCGCGAGGACGTCGCGAAGCGCGTGCGCGAGCTGACGGACGGCGCCGGTGTCGACGTCGTGTTCGACAGCGTCGGCAAGGACACCTTCGAAGGCTCGCTCGATTCGCTGAAGCGGCGCGGATTGATGGTCTGCGTCGGCACCGCGTCGGGCCCGATCCCGCCGTTCGATCCGCAGCGCCTCGCGATGAAGGGCTCGCTGTACCTGACGCGCCCGGCGCTGGCCGACTACATCGCCGATCCGGCCGAGAAGAACGACCTGGCCGGCGAACTGTTCGCACACGTCGCGGCCGGCCGCATCAAGATCGAGATCAACCAGCGCTACGCGCTGCAGGACGCCGCGCAAGCGCACCGCGATCTCGAATCGCGCAAGACGACCGGTTCGTCGGTATTCATCGTCTGAGGAGGCGCGCATGCGAGTCGAACCCCTGACCTGCGCGATTGGCGCGGAACTGCTGGACGTGAGCCTCGCCGACGCCGTGCACGACGACGGCCTGTTCGCCGAGATCCGCACGCAGTTGCTGCGCCATCGCGTGCTGTTCCTGCGCGACCAGGACATCACGCGCGCCGAGCACGTCGCGTTCGCGCGCCGCTTCGGCGAGCTCGAGGATCATCCGGTCGCCGGCAGCGATCCCGAGCACCCGGGGCTCGTGCGGATCTACAAGTCGCCCGACCAGCCGAACGACCGCTACGAGAATGCGTGGCACAGCGATGCGAGCTGGCGCGTGGCGCCGCCGTTCGGCTGTGTGCTGCGCTGCATCGACGGTCCGCCGGTTGGCGGCGACACGATGTGGGCGAACATGGTGCTCGCATACGAGAACCTGCCGGCGCACGTGAAGCAGCAGATCGACGACTTGCGTGCACGCCACAGCATCGAGGCGAGCTTCGGCGCGGCGATGCCGATCGACAAGCGCCTCGCGCTGAAGGCGCAGTATCCGGACGCCGAGCACCCGGTCGTGCGCACGCACCCCGAAACCGGCGAGAAGGTGCTGTACGTGAATGCGTTCACGACGCATTTCACGAACTTCCACACGCCCGGGCGCGTGCGCTTCGGGCAGGACGCGAACCCCGGCGCCGGCCAGCTGCTGCACTACCTGATCAGCCAGGCTTATATCCCCGAATACCAGGTGCGCTGGCGCTGGAAGAAGAACAGCGTCGCGATCTGGGACAACCGCAGCACCCAGCACTACGCGGTGATGGACTACCCGCCGTGCGTGCGCAGGATGGAGCGCGCGGGCATCGTCGGCGACGTGCCGTTCTGACCTCAGCGCCCCCGCACCGTAACCGATTCTCGACCCAACGCAACGCAACGCACCGGGCCCGCCGCCCGGCGCGGTGGGATACGCACGCCTGTACGGTCGTACGCCCGAAACACAACGATTCCCACTGGAGGACGACATGCAATTTCTCGACGATTCGCTGCACCCGGAAAACCAGGACAAGGTAGTCATCACGGTCGCGCCGTACGGCCCCGAATGGATGCCCGCCGATTTTCCGGAAGACATTCCGGTGACGATGGACGAGCACGTGCAGAAGGCCGTCGATTGCTACGACGCGGGTGCGACGGTGCTGCACCTGCACGTGCGCGAACTCGACGGCAAGGGCAGCAAGCGGCTGTCGAAATTCAACGAGCTGCTCGGCCGGCTGCGCGAAGCGGTGCCCGACATGATCCTGCAGGTCGGCGGCTCGATCTCGTTCGCGCCGGAAGGCGACGGCGCCGAAGCGAAATGGCTGTCCGACGACACGCGCCACATGCTCGCCGAGCTGACGCCGAAGCCCGACCAGGTGACGGTCGCGATCAACACCGTGCAGATGAACATTACCGAGCTGATGAGCCGCAAGGACATCGCCGGCACGTCGCTGAACGAAGCCGCGCTGTGGGACGCGTACCGCGAGATGACCGTGCCGGCCGGCCCCGGCTGGGTCGACGAACACCTGCGCCGCCTGCAGGCGGCCGGCATCCAGCCGCATTTCCAGCTCACCGGCATGCACGCGCTCGAAACGCTCGAGCGGATCATCCGCCGCGGCGTCTATCGCGGCCCGCTGAACGTCACGTGGGTCGGCATCGGCGGCGGCTTCGACGGCCCGAATCCGTACAACTTCATGGAATTCGTGCGGCGTTGCCCGGACGGCGCGTGCATCACGCTCGAATCGTTGATGAAGAACGTGCTGCCGATCAACACGGTCGCGATGGCGCTGGGCCTGCATCCGCGCTGCGGGATCGAGGACACGATCATCGACCAGAAGGGCAACCGGATGACGTCGGTGCAGCAGGTCGAGCAGTGCGTGCGGATCGCGCGCGAGCTCGGCCGCGAGATCGCGACCGGCAAGGAGGCGAAGGCGATCTACCGGATCGGCGTGCAGTACGACGGCGTCGACGAGACGCTCGCGCAGCTCGGGATGGCGCCGAACCGCCGGCCGGGCCAGGTGAGCGTGCCGCTGCGCGCGGCCTGACGCGCCGCGCATCCGGGCGGCCCGCGAGCGCCGCCCGCCGATCGATGTGGCGCGGCACCCATCCTCGCGTATCGGTATTGCGCGAGGCAAGCTCCGCGAAACGGAGCGGGGCCGCGCAAGCCGCGCCGGGCGCGTTGCCGCCCCAGTGCCGGAGGAGACACGCATGTTGATTCATCACGTCGAGCCGTCGCTGCAGGACCTGACGGCCACCGAGCGTCGCGCACCTGCGTATGCGTGGCTCGTGTTCGGGCTGACCGTCGGGCTGCTGCTGTCGGACTACATGTCGCGGCAGGTGCTCAACGCGGTGTTTCCGCTGCTCAAGCACGCGTGGGCGCTGTCGGACACGCAGCTCGGTTCGCTGTCCGGCGTCGTCGCGCTGCTGGTCGGGCTGCTGACGTTTCCGCTGTCGGTGCTCGCCGACCGCTTCGGGCGCGTGCGCAGCATCGTGCTGATGGCCGCGTTGTGGAGCGTCGCGACGCTCGGCTGCGCGCTGTCGACCAACTACGCGGAAATGCTCGTGGCGCGTGGCCTCGTCGGGCTCGGCGAAGCCGCGTACGGCAGCGTCGGCGTCGCGCTGATCCTCAGCATCTTTCCGGCCCGGCTGCGTGCGACGCTGACCGGCGCGTTCATGGCCGGCGGCGCATTCGGGTCCGTGTTCGGGATGGCGCTCGGCGGGCTGGTCGGCGCGCATCTCGGCTGGCGCTGGTCGTTCGGCGTGATGGCCGCGCTCGGCATCGTGCTGCTCGTCGCGTACCGCTGCGTAGTAACCGAACGGCGGCTCGCGGCATGCCGCGTCGAACCGTGCCGGCCCGATGCCGATGCGCCACGCGACCTGCGCGGCAGCGTGCGTGCGCTGATGTCGGGGCTGTTCGCATCGCGCTCGGTGATCTGCGCGTATGTCGGCAGCGGGCTGCACCTGTTCGTGCCCGGCGCGCTGTTCGCGTGGCTGCCGAGCTACCTGAACCGCTACTACGCGATGGCGCCCGACCGCGCGGCCGTGCTCGCGGCCGGCTTCGTGCTGCTCGCCGGCGTCGGAATGGTCGGCTGCGGCATCGTCACCGACCGCGTCGGGCGGGCCGACGGCTCGCGCAAATGGCTGACCGCGATCGCGTATTGCGTGCTCACCGGCGTTTGCCTCGCGGTCGCGTTCCGGCTGCCACCGGGGCCGCTGCAGCTCGCGCTGATCTGCGCGGGCATGCTGGTCGGCGCGGGCGCGTCCGGCGCATCGGGCGCGATGGTCGCGAACCTCACGCCGGCCGCGATCCACGCGTCGGCGTTCGCGACGCTCACGCTCGCGAACAACCTGCTCGGCATGGCGCCGGGCCCGCTGCTCACAGGGTGGGCGGCCGACCGCGCCGGGCTCGTCGGCGCATTGCAATGGATCCCGGTCGTGCCGCTCGCGGCCGCCGTGCTGTTTGCGGTCGGGCGCGCGAGCTACGCGGCCGATCTCGCGCGCGTCGAACGCGAACGGCGCGCGACACGACTTTCCTGAACCTTCTTCCTGACGCTTCCTGGAGGCTGCATGACCCTGGCGACCGCACCCACCATCCTGATCGTGCCCGGCTTGCGCGATCATGTCGAAGATCACTGGCAGACGCATCTCGAACGACGCTTGCCGAACACGCGCTCTGTCGCGCCGCTCGACGCCGACAAGCTGAGCCGCGCCGCGCGCGTCGCAGCACTCGATGCGGCGCTGGCCGCCATCGACGGCCCGGTGATGCTCGTGGCGCACAGTGCGGGCGTGATGATCGTCGCGCACTGGGCGCGGCAGGCCACGCGCGCGATTCATGGTGCGCTGCTCGCGGCGCCGGCCGATCTCGATACGCCGATGCCCGAAGGCTATCCGACGCCTGAGGCGCTCGCCGCGCACGGCTGGACCCCGGTACCGACGGGGCGGCTGCCGTTTTCGAGCATCGTGGCTGCGAGCCGCAACGATCCGCTCGCGCGCTTCGAGCGCACCAGAGCACTGGCAGCAGGGTGGGGCAGTCGGCTCGTCGATCTCGGCGAGGTCGGGCACCTCAACCCGGCGTCCGGGTATGGCGAGTGGTGTGATGCGGAGCGGTTGATCGGCGAAGTGGCGGCGCTCGGCGCGGCCTGACTGAAGATCCATCCACCGCGCACCGGAGCTGATCGAGCCACTGGCGCGCCTTCCGTCCCCGACGGGCCGCCAAACGGCCCCGACTCGATTCCGTTTCGCCGCCCGGCGAGATACGATGTCCTAACACTTACTACGCCATCGATGCCGTGACCTTGGTCAGCGCGCAATTCATCACCGAACGGAAGCTTTTTGTCAGGGAAAGTCCCGCCCCCGCATTCCGTGGTTTTTTGTTGACCGACATCGTATAACGCCGTCATGATTTCCTGACAAGAAAGGTCCCATCCACCGACCGAAGTGAGGAGACATGAACACCACCCCGATCGCTCGCCGTGTCCGCCGGATCGCACTCGCACTGGGCTTCACGCTGTCGGCCGCCGCGGCCGTTGCCGCCCCCGTATCGCTGAACATCGTCGACGTCGCAGGCAATCTGCAGCTCACGCAGAAGGCCATCGAGGCGTTCAAGGAGAAGAACCCGGGTCTCGTCGCGAACGTCACGTTCACGAACGCACCCGCGCCGCAGTTGCCGGGCAAGATCAAGGCGATGCAGGCGGCAGGGCGCTCCGACATCGACCTCGTGCTGACGGGCACCGACGCGCTGGCTGCCGGCATCGAGCAGAACCTGTGGCAGAAGCTCCTGCCCGACAACGCGGCCGCCTTCCCCGGCGTGCTCGACAGGTACGCGCCCGGCCCGCGCAAGATGCAGGATGTGGCGCAGGGCTTCGGCCTCGAAGTCACCTACATGCCGGCCGGCCCGCTGCTCGAATACAACCCGGCGAAGGTCAGCGACCCGCCGAAGACGCCCGACCAACTGCTCGCCTGGTGCAAGGCGCACCCGAACAAGCTGATCTATGCGCGCCCGGCGAACTCGGGCCCCGGCCGCACGTTCCTGATGGGGCTGCCGTACGTGCTCGGCGACAAGAATCCGCAGGACCCGATCAACGGCTGGGACAAGACCTGGGCGTTCCTGAAACAGTTGAACGAATGCGTGCCGTATTACCCGGGCGGCACGTCGGCGGTGATGAAGGAGCTCGGCGAAGGCACGCGCGACATGACCGTGACCGTCACCGGCTGGGACCTCAACCCGCGCGCGCTCGGCATCGTGCCGGCCGAATTCCGGATCCAGGCGTTCGACAACATGACGTGGGTGAACGACGCGCACTACATGGTGATCCCGAAGGGCGTGCCGAAGGACAAGCTCGACGTGCTGTTCAAGCTGATGAACTTCCTGCTCGAACCGGCGCAGCAGGCGATGACCTACGACGACGGCTACTTCTATCCGGGCCCGGCGGTGAAAGGCGTGACGCTCGAGATGGCGCCGGCGCACAGCCAGGAAGTGATCCGGAAATTCGGTCGCCCGGAGTACGCGAAGCTGCTCGCCGATCGCCCGCACGTGCAGCCGCTCAACGCGCAGGCGATGGTCGCCGCGTTCCAGAAGTGGGACCGCGAGATCGGTTCGCAGAAGTCGAAATGACGCATGAACCCGCGGGCGCCGCGGCGCCCGCGCCGACGGAGTTCGCGTAATGAAGCACAGTTTCGAACGGTTGCGGCTCGACGGCGTGTCCCGCAGCTTCACCAATGCGCAAGGCGCGCAGGTCGCCGCGCTGAACGGGCTCGACCTCGAGATCCGGCGCGGCGAGTTCATCGCGTTGCTCGGCCCGTCCGGCTGCGGCAAATCGACCGCGCTGAACTGCATCGCCGGGTTGCAGCCGCTCACGCGCGGCGGCATCTGGCTCGACGACACGCGCATCGACGTGCTGCCGCCCGAGCGTCGCGGCTTCGGGATGGTGTTCCAGAACTACGCGCTGTTTCCGCACATGTCGGTGCTCGACAACGTCGGCTTCGGCCTCAAGATGCGCGGCGTGCCGAAGCAGGAAACGCGGCGGCGCGCGCAGCAGGCCCTCGAGCTCGTGCAGCTCGTCGGCCACGAAGGCAAGCTGCCCGGGCAACTGTCGGGCGGGCAGCAGCAGCGCGTCGCGATCGCGCGCGCGATCGTGATCGAGCCGCCGCTCGTGCTGATGGACGAGCCGCTGTCGAACCTCGACACGAAACTGCGCATCGAGATGCGCGCGGAGATCCGCCGCATCCACACGCAGCTCGAACGCGCGACGATCTACGTGACGCACGACCAGGACGAGGCGCTGTCGATGGCCGACCGCATCGTCGTGATGAAGGAGGGCGTCGTGCAGCAGGTCGCGTCGCCGAAGGACGTGTACACGCGCCCGCACAATCTGCATGTCGCGCGCTTCATGGGCTATCGCAACGTGCTGCCGTTTACGCTCGAAGGGATGGCCGGCGATTACGTGAACGTCGCGTCGGGCGGCGTGCGTCTCGCGGGCGTGCCGATGGCCGGTTTCGACGCGAAGGAGGTCGTGGTCGCGCTGCGCCCCGACGACATCGAGCGCGCGGAAGAAGGCGCCGACAATGCGTTCGACGCGACCGTCGAGACCGTCGAGTACGGCGGCCGCGACTCGCTGATCCGCGCGATCACGCCGTTCGGCGCGATTTGGGCCCGTGTGGCCGGCGAGTTCACGGAAGGTGAACCGCTGCGGCTGCGCGTGGCGCCGGCGCGCACGCTGGTCTATGCGGGAGACGTGCCATGAACGGGCTGCGCCAGACGGCATGCGCGGCGGCGTCTCGCCCGGAGGCCGCATGAGCACGCTTGCGACCGGCCGCGCACTGCGCGACGCGAAAGCCTGGCTCGTCACGCCGGCGCTCGCGTTCATCGCCGCGCTGTTCATCTATCCGTTCGCGTACGGCCTCGTGCTGTCGTTCCAGCCGATGAACGGCGGCGGCGCGCTCGCGAACTACGTGCAGTTCTTCACCGACACCGCGATGTGGCCGACCGTGCTCGTCACGCTGAAGCTCGCGGTGCCGGCGACGCTGCTCAACGTCGGCATCGCGGTGCCCGTCGCGTTCGCACTGCGCCGCAACTCGCCGTACCAGAAGTTCGTCACGACGCTGCTCGTGATTCCCGTCACGCTCGGCACGGTGCTCGTCGCCGACGGGATGCTCACGTATTTCGGGCCGAACGGATGGTTCCCGCAGGCGCTGCAGGGGCTGCACCTGTACACCGACGAAGTGCGCCTCACGCACAACTACTGGGGCGTGCTGCTGTCGCTGATCGTGTCGGGGTTTCCGTTCGCGTTCCTGCTGATGCTGTCGTACATCAGCGGCATCGACCCGACGCTCGCGCGTGCCGCTGCGACGCTCGGCGCGAACCCGTGGCAGCAGTTTCGCCAGATCTACCTGCCGCTGCTCGTGCCCGGGCTCACGATGGCCGCGTGCCTGTCGTTCGTGCAGGCGTTCTCGGTGTTCCCGTCGGCCGTGCTGCTCGGCGCGCCGGCCGGCCCGACGCGCGTGATCTCGATCGCGGCGGCCGAAGCCGCGTTCGAGAGCTACGACTATTCGCTCGCGTCGGCGATCGCGATCGTGATGGGCTTCGTGCAGCTGCTGGTGGTCGCATCGATGCTCGGCGCGCGCCGCTTCTTCTATACGGGCGCGGTGACGGGAGGCAAGGGCTGATGGCGACCGACAATCATGCCGCTCGCACGTGGCCGCCGAAGCACGACGCACCCGACGCGCGCCCCGTCGACACGGGAAAACCGCACCCGATGAGAAGCCATCTCGCCGGCCGCGCGTGGAAGGCGCTCGTCTGGGGGCTGATGGCGTTCTTCCTGCTGAACGTGATGCTGCTGATCGCGACCGTCGCGGTGAACTCGGTCGCGACGCGCTGGTTCGGCACGCCGTTGCCGCAGGGCTTCACGCTGCACTGGTATGCGAAGGCGTGGGAAGACTTCCAGCTCGCGAGCGTGCTGTGGGTGACCGTCGAGGTCGTCGGCGCGGTCGTGCTGCTGTCGATCGCGCTCGGCGTGCCGGCCGCGTATGCGCTCGCGCGCGTGCAGTTTCGCGGCAAGCGCTTCGCGCTGCTGGTGTTCCTGCTGCCGCTGATGGTGCCGCCCGTCACGTACGGGATTCCGATGGCGACGGTCATGTACAAGATCGGGCTCGCGGGCACGCTGCCGGGCGTGATCCTCGCGAACCTCGTGCCGGCGCTGCCGTTCGTGATCCTCGTCATGACGCCGTTCGTCGAGCAGATCGATCCGAACCTGGAAGCCGCCGCGCGCATCTTCGGTGCGAACACGTGGCGCTATTTCCGCTACGTGCTGCTGCCGCTGCTGGTGCCCGGCATGCTCGCGGCGGGGCTGCTCGTGCTGGTGCGCACGATCGGGCTGTTCGAGCTGACGTTCTTCACCGCGGGCCCGAGCACGCAGACGCTCGTCGTCGCGCTGTATTACGCGGTGTTCTCGACCGGCGTGCGCGCGCCGCAGTCGATCGACGCGATGGCGATGATCTACATGGCCATCACCCTTGTGTGGGTCGTGATCGCGCTGCAGTTCGTCAGTCCGACCCAACTCGTCAGCCGCGTGAAGCAGGAACGGCAGTAAACGCGGCGGTCGGTGCGAACGGCGGCGGGGCAGCGTGCCGCCCGTCGTTCCGTATGCATCCGTGCAATTGGTTACAAATGGATACCGCGAACGACGCGCGGACGTTGCAGACTACGCGGCGTACCGGCTCGGCGATGCATTCTCAGGCATCGCCGCCTGCCGCCCGACGTTCACCCGATTCACGGATAGCCATGAAGTTTCCCACGCTGCTGACGCTCGGCTGTGCCGCTACGCTGCTTGCCGCCTGCAACCTGCTCCACGACGGTCCCGGATCGAGCGACGTCGACGCCGCCGTGCGCCGCGCGCTCGAAGCGGAAAACCACGGCGGCCTGAACGCGCTGTTCGGCCAGCCGCTGCCCGTATCGGCCGACGTGATCTCGGCGAAGCCCGACGGCGATTGCAGGAAGGTCGGCGAACGCACGTACGCATGCGACGTGGTGGTCACGTGGCGCAATGCCGATTACGCGCCGTCGCGTGCGAACCTGACCTTCGTGCAGGCCGCCGACGGTTCGTGGCAGACGTCGGGCGTCGACGCCGCCATCGCGACCGGCGCCGCCAAGTCGCTGATCGACAAGATCGGCAAGGCATGGCCCGGCAATGCGGCCAGCGGGGCATCGGCGCCGCAGTAATCGATCGCAGTCCCTATCGTTGAGGACACAGCCGCACCGGCTACGCGCGCCCCCGCGCGCGTCCCGGCTCGTATGAGCCGATTTCCGCAACGAATCGACGCATTGAAAAGCGAATCGAAATTCCGGAAAACGCAATTCTGCGTCGCTGCGTTCCGCCGCAGCAGTGCAACATCCGCGACCCTCCCGACAAACAGCGTCCATCCGCTCCTCCGGCTTGCAGTCGCAAGGGATGCAAACTATATATATGACTAATCGACACGTACCCCAGCAGCGGTGCGACATGCGGCGGGGCGCACCATCAGATCAAGATAACCGGGTGCCGGAGGGGAGCCCAGCATGGACGAGAGCGAGTCTGTCGCACGGATGTGTTCGGGTATCGGGTCGTCGAATGGATGGCCCGCGCTCGTCCGTCCCGGCTTCAGGCGGACGCTGGCGCTGATCGCGTGCTGCGTCGCGCTGACCGGCCGCGGCACCGGTTTCGCGGCAGAACCGGGCGTGACCGACGACACCATCCGCCTGGGCATGGTCAACGCGCAGTCGGGCAATTCCGCCGGCCTCGGACACGGGCTGATGATCGGCGCACAAGCCGTCTTCGACGACGCGAACGCACATGGCGGCGTGCACGGCAGGAAGATCGATCTCGTCGTCGCCGACGATCGCTACGAACCCGACCGGACGGTGGACAACACGCTGGACATGATCGAGCGGCGCAACGTCCTTGCGCTGTTCGGCTATGTCGGCACGCCGACGAGCACCGCGGTGCTGCCGATCATCCGGGACGTCGGCATTCCGCTCGTCGGCACGTTCAGCGGCGCGATGGCGCTGCGCAAGCCGGTGATTCCGGAAGTCTTCAACATCCGGGCGAGCTATGAAGACGAAACGCGCGCGCTGGTCGACCATCTGATCGCGCACGACCATGCCAAGCGCTTCGCGGTGTTCTATCAGGACGACGGCTTCGGGCTCGCGGTGCTGGCGGGCACGCAGCTCGCGCTGCAGCGCCACGGCCTGGCGGTCGTCGCCACGGGCACGTTCCGCCGCGGCACGACGGCGGTCGACACGGGCCTCGCGGCCGTACTCGACGCTCGGCCGGACGTCGTCATCATGGTCGGCCCGTATACGCCGGTCGCCGCCTTCATTCGCGCGGCGCACCGCGAAGGCCTCACGGCGCGGCTCGCGGCGGTGTCGTTCGTCGGCGCCGACGATCTGTTGCGCCTGCTCGGCGACGAAGGGAACGGCACGCTGATCTCGCAGGTCGTGCCGCTGCCGCAGAACGAGCGCCCGGTTGTCCGGGACTGCGCGCGGCTGATCGCACAGCGCTTTCCGGACGAGCACGTCGGCGTGGTGCACATCGAGGGTTGCCTCGACGCAAAGCTCGCGCTGATCGGGCTGGAACGCGCGGGCCCGGCACCGACGCGGGCCACGCTGAAGCAGGCGCTCGAATCGATCCGGGATCTCGACCTGGGCGGCCTGGCGGTGACCCTGGGCGCCGACGATCACCAGGCGCTGGACGACGTGTTCCTCACCGAAATCGCACACGGCCGCGTCACGCCGCTGGACGCATCGGCCAGATAACCGGCCGGATGGCCGCGCGCGAGGCCATCCCGGTCCTGGAGGGCTGCATGGACATCAAGGCGAAGCTCGTCACCAGCACCAGCCTGATGCTGCTGGGCGCAGTGGCGATTTCCGCGACCAGCCTGATCGCGGTGCACGGAATTGCGTCCGGCGTGCGCACGCTGACGACCGAATCGCTGCCCTTGCAGGTGCGCAGTAACGAACTCCAGCGCGCGTACGCGGAACTGGCCGTGGATTTCAACCGGCTCGAGCGGGCGCAGGATGCAACGGAACGGCAGCAGTCGTCGGCGGAGATCGATACGCAATTGCAGCGGATCACGGGTATCACGGCCGCCGTGCGCGCGATCGACCGGCACGGCATCGACGAACCGTCCGCCGACCTGCGGACGATGCTCGGGTCGATGAACGAAGGCGTCGACAAGCGGCTGCGGGGCGATGCGCAACTCGCCGCCGAACGCGGGCTGATCGAGCGCGTGCAGGCGCGGGGCGCCACGCTGCTGACCGAGATCGGCAAGGAAACCGCGCGGCTGGACGACGATGCCGATGCCGCGGTGAGCGACGCGCTCGCGGCCAACACCGCGTACAACCGGACGATTCATGCGCTCGACCAGGTGCGCACGAACGTCAAGGACATCATCACCGTCGCCGGCCGCGTCGACGTCGCGCCGAACCGATACCGGCTCGCGCCGCTGCGCGAACGCATGCAGGCGTCCATCGACGGCGCACGCCATGCGCTCGCGATCGCGGCGCCGAACCTCGATGCCGCCACCGCGCAGGGCGTGACGAGCGCGCTCGGGCGCGTGGCGGCCGACCTCCTCGACGACCACGAAGGCCTCGTCGCGCTGCGCGGCGCCATGTTCGCGGAGCCGTCCGTCGCGACCCGCTACCGGACGAAAGAGGACAAGGCGCTGCAGTCGCTCGATGCGCTGGACGCGAAGCTCGCGGAGATCGCGGACCCGTTCGCGCTGCAGATCGTCAAGGCGCGACAGCGCCTCGACGAAGCGATCGAATTCCGGCGCCGCGCCGCGCGGATCGCGTCGCTGTCGGCGGTGGTGAACGGCGGCATCAACGCGTTGGCGTTCGACCTGCGCATGGTCGCGCAAAGCGACAGCGTGGAGCGCCTGAAGCGCGCCGACGACGAGCTGCGCACGAACGTCGTCACGCTGACCGCGTCCGCCGGCGCGCTGCGCGATGCGCTCGCCGCAGACGGCCCGGGCAACGCGAAGCGCGCACAGGATGTCGTTGCGCTGACCACGGAGCTGGCCGGCTCCGCGCGCCGCATCCTCGCGGTGAAGTCCGACATGCTGTCCAACGACGTGGCCATGCAGCGCATCGTCGCGGACGTCGACACGACGGCCAATCGCCTCGCGGCCTACACCGAACAGGAGGCCGTGCGCGTCGACCTTCAGCAGCGCGGCATCGTATCGGACGTCTACCGGGCCGTGGCGACCGCGTTCCTGATGATCGTAGGGGTATCGTTCTTGCTCGCGATCGGCGGCCTGGTGATCAGTCATCGGCTCGGCACGTCGATCTCCCGCCCGCTGTCGAACCTGACGCGCACGATGGCGCGCATCCGCAGCGGCAACGACCTGTCGCTGCGCATGGCGCACAAAGGCAGCGACGAAGTCGCGGCGCTGATCGCCGGCTTCAACATGATGCTCGACGAAATCGAGCGCCGCGACGTCGATTTGCAGGCGGCGATCGCTACGGCCGAAGCCGCGAATTCGGCGAAATCGGAGTTTCTCGCGCGAATGAGCCACGAGATCCGCACGCCGATGAACGGCGTGCTCGGCATGACCGAACTGCTGCAGCGCACGCGGCTGACGTCGAAGCAGCGCAAGTTCGTCGACACCGTGTATCGATCCGGTCAGACGCTGCTCGTCCTGATCGACGACATTCTCGATTTCTCGAAGATCGAGGCCGGCAAGCTGACGCTGGAACGCATCGATTTCAATCTGCATCAATTGCTCGACGATGTCGTCGCGCTGCTGGAGCCCAACGCACAACGCAAGGCGCTTGCGCTCGTGTACCAGCGCGGCGACACCGTTCCGGAATGGATGCGCGGCGACCCGGTGCGGTTGCGCCAGGTGCTCATGAATCTGCTCGGCAATGCGATCAAGTTCACCGAGCACGGGCACGTCGCGCTCACTGCATCGTATGCGGACGACGGCCGCCTCGTGTTCTCGATCGCCGACAGCGGTATCGGCATCGCGCCCGAGGTGGCCGCGCAGTTGTTCCGGCCGTTCCAGCAGGCCGACAACTCGGTCGCGCGCAAATACGGCGGAACCGGGCTCGGCCTCGTGATTTCCCGCCAGCTGGCCGAGATGATGGGCGGCGCGCTCACGCTCGAATCGACGCCCGGCAAGGGCTCGGTGTTTACCGTGACGACTCCGTTCGAGCCGGCGTCCGGCGAGGTCGGCGTCGCATCGGCGGCAAGGCCGTCGCTCGCCGGCCTGAAGGTGCTGATCGTGGACGACAGCGAAACCGATCGCAGCGTGCTGCTCGAACATGCGATCGAATGGCAGCTGTGCGTCGCCACGGCGATCGGCGGCGACGACGCGCTGTCGCAGTTGCGCTCGGCGGTCGCCGACGGCGCACCGTTCGATCTCGCGATCGTCGACGTGCGGATGCCGGGCATGGACGGCATCTCGCTCGTGCAGCACATCCGCCACGATCCGTCGCTGCGTGCGCTCAGGATCATCACGCTGACCGCGTTCGAGATGATGGACAGCGTCCTGATCGCGCGCGAACTCGACATCGCCGCCCGGCTGACGAAGCCGCTCCATGGGGTCAACCTCTATATGGCCATCGCGTCGGCGATGCACGTGATGCCGCCGCGGCTGACGTCGGCCGAGCCGGTGGCCGACGACGCCGGCGCGGGCCGGCCGCTCGACGCGATCCCGGCGCGCGTGCTGCTGGTGGAGGACAACGTCGTGAATCAGCAGATCGCGCTCGCGATGCTGGAGGACACCGCCTATCAGGTCGCCGTGGCCGACGACGGCGAGCAGGCCCTGAACCGGCTGGCGGACGACGTATTCGACGTCGTTCTGATGGACTGCCAGATGCCGAGGCTCGACGGCTTCGAGGCGACGCGGCAGTTGCGCCGTCGCGAAGCCGAAGCCGGTGCGCCGCGCATGCCGGTCATCGCGTTGACGGCCAACGCGCTCAGCGGCGACCGGGAGCGCTGCCTGGCCGCCGGCATGGACGACTATCTCGGCAAGCCGTTCCGCCGCGATGCGCTGCTGCGGACGCTCGCGCGCCATGTCGGCGGCGCGGCATGCGCGCCGGCCACCGAAAGCGATGCGGCCGTGACCGCCGGCGGCATCGAAACGAGTCCGGAAGCGGGTGGGGGCGGCGCCCCCGATCCGGACGACGACGCAGGCGTGATCGACCACAAGGCGCTCGATGCATTGCGCGCGCTTCAGCGGCCGGGCCGCCCGGATGTCCTGACGCGGATCATCGATCAATTCACGGCGGATGCGCCGCGGCTGATCCGCGACATGCATGCGGCGGTCGACGCGGGCGACGCCGATGCGCTGAAGCTGGCCGCCCACACGCTGAAATCGAGCAGCGCGAACGTCGGCGCGCACCTGCTGTCGGCGCGTTGCCGCGAGATCGAGCGGCTGGCGCGCGCCGCCGACGTGAACGCGGCGGTGGAACTGGTCGCCGGCACGGACGCGGAATTCGGGCAAGCGCACGCCGCGCTGATGGCGGAGCGCGTCGACAGTTGAACGGAGGCCGGCCGATCGCCATGGCGATCGCGATGCGGCATGAACAGGAGGACGGTCGTGAACCAGGAACAGGCCGATGTGCCGGCGATTCTGATCATCGATGACGACGTGATGACGCGCATGCTGGTCGTGGAGACCCTCGAACCCGAAGGGTTCCGCGTCGAGGAAGCGACCGGGCCGCAGGACGGCATCGACGCGTTCCTGCGTCATCGTCCCGCCGTCGTGCTGCTCGACGTCGAGATGCCGGGCGGCGATGGATTCGACTGTTGCCGCACGCTGCGCGCCATGCCCGAAGGGCGCCGCGTGCCGATCGTCATGCTCACGGGCAACGACGACGACGCATCGATCGCCAGTGCATTCGACGCCGGCGCGACCGACTTCGTGTCCAAGCCGATGCGGTGGAAGCTGCTCGGCTACCGGATCCGCTATCTGCTGCGCGCCGCCGCGGCGGTCGAAAAGCTGGCGACCACCGAGGTCAGCCTCACCCATGCGCAGGCGCTCGCGCATCTCGGCAACTGGGAGTATCAGGCCGGGCGGACGGACGGCTACTGGTCGCCGGAGCTGTACCGGATTCTCGGGCTCGACGCCGCCCGCACGCCGCCGACCTTCGAGCGCCTCGTGCAGGCCGTGCCGCCCGACGAACAGCCGCTGCTCGTGCAATCGTACACGAGCCTGCGCACCGAAGGCGTCGCGTTCTCGCTCGAGCATCGGCTGATCCATGCGGACGGCACCGAGCGCTGCGTGCTGCACCAGGCGGAATCCGGTCGCGATCCGAGTCACGCGATCATCCTGCGCGGCATCGTCCAGGACATCACCGAACGCAAGATGCAGCAGGGCCGCATCGAATACCTCGCCAACCACGACGCGCTGACCGGCCTGCCGAACCGCAACCTGCTCAGCGACCGGATGGAGCAGGCGATGTCGCAGGCGCGCCGCACCGGGCAGCTGATCGCGGTGATGGTGCTCGACCTGGACCGCTTCAAGCACGTCAACGACAGCTTCGGCCACTCGGTCGGCGACGGACTGCTGCGGGTCGTCGCCGCGCGTCTGAAGAGCTCGGTGCGCGACGGCGACACGGTCGCGCGGCTCGGCGGCGACGAGTTCGTCGTGATGCTGGTCAACCTGGCGACGGCGTCGGACGCGGACGCGATCGCCCACAAGATCCTGGACACCTTCATCGCGCCGTTCGTGCTCGACGGCCACGACCTGCACGTGACGACCAGCGTCGGCGTCAGTCTCTACCCGACCGACGGCACGGACGCGGAGACGCTGCTGAAGACGGCCGATGCCGCGCTGTATTGCGCGAAGGAGCGCGGGCGCAATTGCTACAGTTTCTATACACGCGAACTGGGCGCGCGCGTGGAAGAGCAGGCCGTCATCGAAACCGCGCTGCATCAGGCCGTCGCGAACGGCGAGCTCGAGCTGTACTACCAGCCGAAGGTCGATCTCAAGACCGGCCAGATCAGCGGCGTCGAGGCGCTGATTCGCTGGCGGCGTCCGGGGATCGGCATTGTTCCGCCCGACCGCTTCATCCCGATCGCCGAAGAAAGCGGGCTGATTCTGCCGATCGGGGAATGGGTATTGCGCACCGCGTGCGCACAGGCCGTCGCGTGGCGGCGGGAAGGGCATCCGCCGATCCGGATCGCCGTCAACCTGTCGGCGCGCCAGTTCCGGCAGCAGGACGTGGCCGACATGGTGCGCACGACGCTCGAGGAAACCGGTCTCGCGCCGGACTCGCTCGAACTCGAGTTGACCGAAAGCGTGCTGATGCAGGACTGCAACGCGATCGCGCACACGCTGCGCGAGCTGAAGGCGCTCGGCGTCGTGCTGTCGCTGGACGACTTCGGCACCGGCTATTCGAGCCTGTCGTACCTGAAGGACCTGCCGATCGACGTCGTCAAGATCGACCGGTCGTTCCTCAGCGACGTCACCACCAGCGCGGAAGGCGCGTCGTTGACGCGCTCGATCATCGCGATGGCGGAGTCGTTGCACATGGAGACGGTGGCCGAGGGCGTGGAGACGGAAGCGCAGTTGTCGTTCCTGAACCGGCATCACTGCCATTCGATGCAGGGCTACTACTTCAGCCATCCGGTCACCGGCGACGAGATCGCCGACATGTTGTCCGCCGGCTCGGAGCTTCCCGAGCATTGCCGGCAGCGCGAACTGCTGCACCGGACGCTGCTGCTGGTGGACGACGACCGCGCGGTCCTGCAGATGCTCCGGCAGGCGCTCGGCCGCGACGGCTACGAGATACTCGCCACCACCGATCCCGACGAAGCGCTCGAGCTGCTCGCCCAGCATCGCGTCGGCGTGATCGTGTCGGACTTCCGGATGCCGAGCGTGTCGGGCATCGACCTGCTGCAGCGTGTGAAGGCGCTGTACCCGGACATCGTGCGCATCCTGCTGTCGGGCTACGGCGAAGGGACGTCGATCGCCGACGCGGCCGGCAACGGGTCCGTCCAGAAGCTGCTGATCAAGCCGTGGGACGTCGCGCTGCTGCGCAAGCACATTGCCGAGTCGTTCCAGCGGTTCGAGCACACGTCGCTGAGCCGGGCAGACCTCGGCGTGGGCCGCCTCGGCATTCATCCGTCTCCGCTGCGGTCTCCCGACGTGGCGGAACCGCACGGTCGGCCTTGAACGGCGCCGGCGTCGCTGCGGGGCCGCCAGCGCGAAATGACGACGAAAGGGGGACGACCGGAGCGATCCTCGGTATGCCGGCGCGCATATAGGGAAAACCCTTATTCTTGGTTATAATGTCGGCCTAGAAGAAAGGTCGAACCATGCCCGAACGTTTCCAATCCCTTGAAAAATTTGTGTTTTCCCTGGTCGTGATGTCCGCGGTCGTCTGCTCCGCCTTCCTCGCGTACGAGCGTCACCCCGAGATCAAGATCGCCCTGCATGAAGGCGAAGCGCTGATGCGCGAAAGCGCCAAGTATTCGGTCATCTGCTCGCCGTCCAAGGTCGATCCTTGCGTCGAGATGTCCGCTTACTGAGTCTCGCCCCCCGCTGACGCATCCCCGCTGATTCCCGCCGACGCGCGGCCGACGGCCGACACGCGCCGGCGGCGCGCATCGCGCGCTCACGCGCACCGGTTCCGGTCGCGCGTCTGAACACTCCTTCTGAGCACCACCTTCCCGATTCTTCCGATCCCGCTGCGCCTTGCTGTTCACAGTGCGCCGTCACGTCTTCACGTGCTCCGAACCCGCATCGCGAGTTTCGACGCACTGATGCGCCGCGCATCGAGCGCGGTTTGCCAGAGCGCCATTCCGCAGCCGATATCGCCGCCGATCAGCGCCGGATACCGCCGGCCCATGGAAAAGAACGCGGCGCCGACCGGGTAGCCGCGTCCGGGATGAAGATCGGGCATGCCGGCGACGCGCCGCATGCCGGGGAGGGTGGCAGCCTGTTCGAGTTGCCGGATGGTGGCCTCACTTCGATCCAGGTGGTAGCGCAAGCGCACAGCGTGATGCGCTCGGCCAGGTATTGCATGGAAGTGCCCATGGAGGTTTCCGTTCGATGAAAAGGAAGAACGGTGGCCCATGGCGCGGGCAGCGCGAGGTCGCCGCTCGATTCGGCGCGTGATGTGGCGAAAAACACACATATAGGATTCCAGATCATTCCCGTACCGATCACGCGTGCCGCGCGTCGCAGCAGGCGTTCAATGCGTTCGGACGACCACAACGGACACACCCGGTCGCGCTTGACACCGCCAAAACCGTTTCGTAGCATCCGCCTGCTTCATCCCTGAACCCTCATCGAACCGGTGATCCAAGTGCCCGCAATCATTCGTCCCTTCGCCTGATACGCCGACGACTGCCGTCCCGGCCGCGTGTCGTCCTGCCCGTTTCCGTTCGCGCCATCGCGCCGGAACGGTGATCGCAGGGCCGCGCCCGGACTCGCACTGACACCGCAACGCACTCCAATCCGTTCGTTCACGTCGTCGGCTTTTTCCCTGTTTCCGGAGAAAGACCATGACGCTGGATTTTCGCGCCTACGCGCAATCGCTCGACCTCGCCCGCTACCCGCGCACGCCGCACCTTGAAGGCTCGCGCCTGCAGGACGGCGACGAAGGTCACGACCACGTTCCCTATCGCACCCTCGCGGGCGCGCACCTCGTCGTCGAGGAAAAGCTCGACGGCGCGAACACGGGCATCAGCTTCAGCCCGGCAGGCGAGCTGCTGCTGCAGTCGCGCGGCCACTATCTGGCCGGCGGCGGCCGCGAGCGGCAGTTCGGTTTCGTGAAGACCTGGGCAGCGGCCCATGCCGGCTGGCTGCTCGACCGCCTCGGCGATCGCTACGTGATGTACGGCGAGACGATGAGCAAGAAGCACGCGGTGTTCTACGATGCGCTGCCGCATCATTTCTTCGAATTCGACGTGTTCGACCGCGCGACGGGCCGCTTCCTGTCGACGCCCGCGCGGCGCGCGCTGCTCGCCGACGGACCGGTGCTGTCGGTGCCCGTGCTGTACGAAGGTGTCGCGCCGGCGCGGCTCGCGGACCTCAAGGCGCTGCTCGGTCCGTCGCTCGCGAAGACGCCGGACTGGCGCCGCGCGTTCGAGGACACCGTGCGGCGGCAGGGGCTCGACCTCGCGCGTGCCTGGCAGCAGTGCGACAAGTCGGAGCGGTCCGAAGGGCTCTACGTGAAGGTCGAGACCGACGATACGACGACCGCGCGCCTGAAATGGGTGCGCCACGATTTCGTGCAGGCGATTCTCGCTTCCGCGCGCCATCACTCGGAGCAGCCGTTCATCCCGAACCTGCTCGCGCCGGGTGTCGACCTGTATGCGCCGCGTCCGACGGTGACGTGGGCGTCGAGCCCGGCAGCACATCCGAACCCATGAATGCGAAGCGGCCACATGCCGCTTCGACAGGAGTCCAGATCATGAAGTACGAACATCTGCAGGCGCTCGTGCCTGCGCCCGGCCAGCAGCCGGACTATCGCGCGTGCCTCGCGGCGTTCCCCGCGCTCGAACACGCGAAAACGACCCCGCAGGAGCCCGCGCATCACGGCGAAGGCGACGTGTGGACACATACGATGATGGTGATCGATGCGCTGCTGGCGCTGCCCGGTTATCGGGCCGCGTCGCGCGCCGACCAGGAAATCGTGTTCCTGGCCGCGCTGCTGCATGACATCGCCAAGTCGAGCACGACGGTCGTCGATCCCGTCACCGGTGCGATCGGCCATCCCGGCCACTCGCGCAAGGGTGCGATCGATGCGCGCATCGCGCTGTGGGATGCCGGCGTGCCGTTCGCGGTGCGCGAGGCCATCTGCCGGATGATCGCCGTGCACCAGGTGCCGTTCTTCGCGATGAGCGGCTCGCGCCGCGGCACGCCGGAGTTCATCGCGCGCGAACTGTCGTGGCAGGTCAGCTTGCCGCTGCTGTGCCTGCTCGCCGAAGCCGACATCCGTGGCCGCATCTGCAACGACACGCAGCGCGTGCTCGACAACATCGAGCTGTGGCGCGAACTGGCGCGGGAGGACGGCTGTTACGGCCAGCCGCGTGCATTCGCCGACGCGCATACCGCACTCAGCTATTTCCGCGGCGCGGACGTGCATCCCGACTATCCGCTGTTCCGCACGCCGGGCTCGCCGGTCGTGGTGATGGCGGGCCTGCCGGCATCGGGCAAGAACACGTGGGTTGCGCGGCATCATCCGGATCTGCCGGTCGTGTCGTTCGACGATGCGCGCGATGCGTTGGGGCTGCGTCACGGCCGCAACGAGGGCGCGGTCGCGCACCATGCGGTCGATGCCGCGAAGGCGTTGTTGCGCGACCGGCGGCCGTTCGTGTGGAATGCGACGAACCTGTCGCCGCTGATGCGCAAGAAGACGCTCGACCTGCTGTATGCGTACGGCGCCGACGTGACGCTCGTCTACCTCGAACGGCCGCGCGCGGAGCTGTTGCGCCGCAATGCGCGGCGCGACACGTCGCTGACGAACCGTGCGCTCGAGGCGATGCTGCTGCGCTGGGATCTGCCGCTGCCGACCGAAGCGCATGCGGTGCGCTACGAAGTCTGACGCGGCGATCCTAGCTCGCCATCACGATGAACACCGTCAGCGCAATCGGGAACAGCGCGAGACCAAGCAGGCCCAGCGCGCCGTCCGCCGCCATCGTGATCGGCGATAGGGCGAGCTTGGCGCCCTTGCCGACGGCCGACAGCTTCTCAGTCACCGTGACGCCATACGCGTGATTGAACGCCTGCGGGACCGCCGACGGCGTGACATCGTTCGGCAGGTAGCGCTTGCCGCTGATCGTGCCTTCCGACTCCAGGCGGCCCGAGTCCTTCTTGAAACCGTCCGCAAGCGCACGCTCGCGCGTGTCGGAGCCGGTCGGCGCATCTGCGTAGTCCAGCATCATCGTGTAATGACCGGTGACCTTGTCGCCATGCGCCTCGAAATCGCTGAACGCCGTGTGGAGCTTCGGGCGATAAGGCGCGGTGAGCACAGTCGCGAGGCCCGGCGGCATCTCGAAGATGTAGTGATACCGCTTGCCGAGCACGACGAGTTGCTTGCCGTCGGATGTAATCAGGAAGGTCGACAACGTTTCGTCGTATTTCGAATCCTTCATCCATTCCTTGGTGACGGGACCGAAATCGGCGCAGCCGGCCAGCATGCCGGACGCCGCCACGGCGGGCAGCGCGAGAAATGTTCTTCTTTTCATGAGTGTTGTAATGATGTTGTTCGTTATTCGGCGGAACCGCGTGAATGTCGGCGAAGCGTTCGATGAACGCTGCACGCTGACGGCCCTGGATGCGGTTTCCCCGGCCGCTATTCTAGGGGTGAAACCGGAAATGCGATATCTGTCGCCGCGCGCCGCGGATTTGCAATGTCCTGTATCTGCGCCGACCGCCGATACAGTGCGATACAACGCCCGCGCGCAGGTTCGCTATAAAGCAGGCATGACCGCTTCGGAGTCCATCATGTCTGCCACCTGGTTCAAAGGGTCCTGCCATTGCGGGGCCGTCAAATTCGAAGTCAGGGCTGCCATTGCACCCGCCGTCCGCTGCAACTGCAGCCTTTGCCGCCGGCGCGGCGCGCTGATGAGCCCGATGTTCGCCGCCGCCAACCTGACAATCGTCGAAGGCGAGGGCGCACTGACGTGTTATCGCTTCAACACGCACACGGCGCGCCACTATTTCTGCAGCCGGTGCGGCGTCTATCCGTTCCACCAGACCCGCAAGGATCCGGCGTGCTGGCGCGTCAATCTCGGTTGCCTCGATGGCGTCGATCCGTATGCGCTCGACGCGACGGTCGCCGATGGTGCGAGCCTCTCGATCGTGGAGGACGCATGAAACGCTGGCTGATGATCCTGCTGTTTGCCGCCGGCGGGCTCGCGACCGAAATCGCGCATCCGGTGCAGTGCACGTTGCTGTCGGTCAGCCGTCAGCAAACCGGCAAGCGTCGCAAACTGGGCTGAGCGCGCGGCGCGTCAGCCTATCGACACCGATTATCATGCTTCCGATAAGATCGCATGCGATATATAATGCGATCGTCTGCGACCGTTCAAGTCGCTGGAGGAAGTCCATGAAACCGACCGAAACCCCGTCGCCTGCCGCGCCGAAGCTGTCCGAGTTCCTGTGCTTTGCGATCTACTCGGCGAACCTCGCGTTCGGCAAGGCGTACAAGCCGATCCTCGACGAGCTCGGTCTCACGTATACGCAGTACATCACGATCATTGCGCTGTGGGAGCAGGACAACCAGACCGTCGGCCAGCTCGGCGAAAAGCTGTTCCTCGAATCCAATACGCTGACACCGATCCTGAAGAAGCTCGAGGCGATGGGCTACCTGGAGCGGCACCGCGATCCGTCCGACGAGCGCCAGGTGCTCGTCAGCCTGACGAAAAGCGGTCGCCGCGTGCGCGAGAAGGGGCTCGACATGAACCTGGTCGAAGCCACCGGGCTGAAGCCGGACGAATTCGCGAAGGTGCAGAAGGCAATCGTCACGCTGCGCGGCAACCTGATCCGGTCGACCGAAGCATAAAAGCCCTCAGGCACGATAAGCGGCCGACGCGTGAATCGCGCCGGCCGCGTTGTCATGCGTGCGCATCGCCCAACACCAGCAGGTGCATCTCGCGACGGACGACGAAACCGAGCGCGAGATAGCGCTCGATCGCCACCTGGTTCGTCGTGAGGACATGCAGGAACGGTGTTTCCGCACGCGCGCCGATCGTCGCGATCAACGACCGGATCAGCCGAGCCGCCAGCCCTTGCCGCCGAAACGCGGCATCCACACAGACGGCGCTGATCTCGGTATATCCGTCCACCTGCATCCGCTGGCCGGCCATCGCGGCCAGCCGGCCGTCATTGCGCACGCCGATGTAGTGGCCAAGCTCGAACGTGCGCGGGCCGAACGGGCCCGGCTGCGCGGCGGCGGTCAGCGCGAGCATGTCCGGCACGTCGGCTTCGCCGAGCGGGACAGGTTCCGATTCGTGTGTCGGATCGAACGTCCGTTGCCAGGTCATTTGCAGCAACGTCGCGCGCCGGATCACCGACAAGCCGGCTGGCGGCTCGATCTCGTCCGGCGTGACGAGCGCCGCCGGCCCGTGTGCGACGATCAGCTCGCGCAGTGCGTCGAACGACGCCGGGCTCGTGTCGTCGATCGCGGCAAACGGCGCGATGGCTGTCGGGAACCGCACCGCACGGCCCTCGCCGAGCGCAAAGCGGCGCTGCCTGCCCGTGAGCGCATTCCAGACGACCCGGTCGAGCACGTGCGCATCGCCTGTCGCGTTTCCGGTCGTGGCGTCCGACATCGCGGCTCCTTGGTGGAAGTTGAGGTGCCGCACAGAATAATCCTGGATGGGCCGGACAGGTAGCGCTGGCGATGCAGACCCGGACAAAACAAATAGAAAAAGCGCACGCGATTACATCGCATGCGCTTTATATGAGGAGCTTCAGCGACCGAATTCGCCGTACCGAACTCAATGGCCGAAATAGATCGAGCGCTCGGCCGTGCGAATCGCACCGCGGCTGCCGGCCTGCGTGGCGCCGGCTGCATCGCTGCCGTAACCGGCTGCCTGCGTATCGGCCGCGACCGCACCGTTGTCGCGAATCCGGTTCAGCGCCGCCTGGATATTGTCCGGGTAGTGCGGATCATTGGGGCGATTCGGCTGGTAGCCGGCTTGCTGCAATGCGGCCAGTTCCGCACGAACCTGCGCACGCGTGACGCTGCTTTCGCCGGCAAAAACCGGTGCGACGACGGAGGCCGACACGGCAACGAGAAGGGCGGCAATCAGTTGGGTCTTCATCATTCACCTCGACAAAATGGAATCAGGAATAAAAGGAATCAGGGTTCACGTATCAAGCGTGGTGCTCAGTGACCGAAGTACACCGAGCGCTCGGCCACGCTGACGGCATGCCGGCGGCCGGATTGCGTCGCGGTGTCGCCGTCGCTGCCGTAGCCGGAAGCCGCCGCGTTGGCTGCGACGGCGTCGCCGGCGTGGATCTGCGTCAGCGCGGCCTGCAGATCGTTCGGGTAGGTGGCGTCGGTCGCGCGGTTCAGCGGATAGCCGGCCTGTTGAAGCTGCGCGAGTTCGGCGCGCACCTGCGCACGCGTCACGGTGGATTCATTGGCAAACGCCGGAGCAGCAACGGCAGCCGAAACAGCGACGAGCAGGGCAGCGAACGATTGGACTTTCATTTTTCACCTCGATAGAAAAGGAATCGGGAATTCGGGAGGGCGGCGCTCGGCCGCCCGATGCAACGTTCAGGCGATCCGGATGTCGACGTCGATGTTGCCGCGCGTCGCCTTCGAATACGGGCAGGTCTGGTGCGCGGCGTCGACGATGCGTTGTGCGACGTCGCGCTCGAGCCCCGGCACGCTCACGTTCAGCTGGGCCTGCAGGAAGTACGCGTTGCCCGCCGTGCCGAGATCCACTTCGGCGTCGACCGCGAGATCGGCCGGCAGCGTCACCTTCGCGGCGCGCGCCGCAAGTTGCATCGCGCCGATGAAGCAGGCCGACCAGCCGGCTGCGAACAGTTGTTCCGGGTTGGTGCCGGTACCGGCGCTGCCCGGCGACGACAACTGGATGTCGAGGCGGCCGTCGGAACTGCGCGCCGCGCCGTCGCGACCGCCGGAAGTCGTATGCGTCTTGCCCGTGTACAGCACTTTGTCGATCTTGCTCATCGTTTGCTCCGTCAGTTGAGGTTTGTTTCAGATGCGATTCGATCGCATGCGATGCAGTTTCCGCCTGACGATCACTCACGTCAAGCGCATTCGATTAAATCGCATGCGATATTTTGTATTTCAATGTATCTGGAATGTGTAGCGCCTTGTGGGACAAGGCTTTCAGGCGATCCCAATCCTGATGAACCACGGCGGCGGCCAACCGGACGGTGCGGTGGATCCTGGCCGATGTGGTTCGGGCGCTCGGCGCGGTGATCGCCGCGCAGGGCCCGGATACGCCGTCGTTGCGTCTGCGGTTCGGCAATCGGCGCTCGACGTCGTGCCTAAGCGTCTCGATGCGCCGCACGCGAATGTCGAAGCGTGGCGCGATCTCACCGTGGGACCCGATTTTCCGGTGGTTTGACGACCTGATTTTTCTGTCGCGTAACACGTAGTTGGATAAATCGACGACTCTATCTGGATAACTTTTCTTATCACAATAGCATTATTTACAAATCAAACTGACCATTTCAAAAACGCGCCTGACATCGGACGCGACGTCGATTCGAAGGGCAGGGAAGCGAACGCGCGCCGTCAATCCGGCGCGTTCATCCACGCCAGCAGCACCGCCAGCACGTCCGCCGTCGCGGGCGCGACACCGTGTGCGGTCGCATCGACCAGCGCATGTGTGCATTCGCGCTGCAGCGGGTCTCGCATCCGGTACAGCACGGCGAGCGTTTGCCGCGGTTCGGCCACCTGCAGCAGCAGTCGCTTCCACGTCGCCGGTCCATTGTTTCCGCGCGGCTAACTGTGAAGTCGCCCGCCATGCATTTATCGGACAGGCGACCGTTCCGATAATGGAAGCCATGCGTCAAGGGCAGGGCACGCGGCGATCCGGTCGCGACGCGCCCGGCACGCGGGAAAGGTCGGAGGGAATGATGGATACGATGGCGCTCGAACAGGCGGCGTACGTCACGGCCGGGCAGGATGCGCCGGCCCTCGGCATCCGGCGCATCTGGGACGCGAAGGACGGAACGCCGATCCTCCTGCGTGCGATCGAGCACGGCGATCTCGACATCGAACGCGATCTGGTCGACCGGCTGTCGAGCCACAGCCGCTACATGCGCCTGATGTCGGCACGCAAGCCCACCGAAGACGACATGATCCGCTGGACCCGCATCGATCGCCGGCGCGAAGGCGCGGTGATCGCGACGATCTGGGCCAGCGGCCGCGAGCAGCTGATCGGCGTCGCGCGCTATGCGATGGACGACGGCGAAACCGATGTCGTCGAATGTGCGATCGTGATCGACGACGTGTGGCAGCGGCAAGGGCTCGGCGCCGTGCTGCTGTCGAGCCTGATCGATCTGGCGCGACGCTCCGGCATGCGGCAGATGGTCGGCACGATGTTGAGCGAGAACGATGCGATGAAAGGCCTCGCGCGTTCCATTGGATTCAGGCTGTCCCATCAGCCGGGGAGTGCATTCGTGACGGACCTGCGGCTCGATCTGGATACGCGCTGCCCGACACTCGAGCGCGAAGCGTGAAGGAGGGCGCTTGCGGGCGCCCAAGGTGAATCACGCGGATTCCCCCGTTCGCCCGCGATCGTAGAACATCGCAAACAGTTCGGATTGCGACCCGACACCGAGCTTCGCGTAGATGTGCTTTTTATGCGCACGCACGGTCTCGAACGAGATCGACAGTTTCTCGCCGATCGCACGCGACGAGAACCCGCTCAACGACAGCATCGCCACCTCGATTTCGCGCGACGTCAATGCGCCGCGTCCGTTCTTGCCCGTGAGCATGCCGAAGCGCGCTTGCGGATCGGGTGCCTCACTTTCAGCTGCACGCGGTTCCTCCTTCACGGCAAACGTCTCGAAGCGCAGGCGCTGCTGCATCAATGACAGCACCCATGGCGTGTACAGCGTGAGCAAGGCCATCTCGCGGTCGTCGTACTTGCTCGTCTTGCCGAGCGAAAAGCCCAGCGTGTGATCGCGATCGATCACGACGTTGAAATGCACTTCGTCGCCGACGATGTTCTTCTTGAAGTAACGCTGGTAGTACTCGGTCATCCGGAAGTTGTCCGGCGCGACGTCGGCGAGCGTGTAGAAGCCCGACGCCTGCGTTTCGAACGCGGCGAGATAGAACGGATCGAGCTGGTAGAGCGCGGCCAGGTAGTCCTGGAACATCAGGTCGATCTTGCCGTCGGGCATCGCCTGTTCGGCAAGCACGAGCGGCGCGGCATCGCGCGCGAAACGCAGCGCGACCCAGTTGTCGAAATCGAGATGCCGTTCTAGCACGCGCGTGAGGCGCGCCCAGAAATGCGGGCCATCGAGGGCGTCGATGGCCGAACCGATCTCCCGATGAAAAGCGAGATCTCGCCATTCGAGGTCCATCGTGTCCTCCGGTGAGGGTAACCCTGGCGGGGAATTTCAGGTCAAAAATAATAACCCGATAATCGGCCTCACTTCAAAAAGCAGCGGCAGCGGCTACCGTTTCGCTCGACGAGGCGTCGTATGCTCGATGCATACGACACGCAGATGAAAGGCTATTGGAAGGAGTGAGCTTCATGCAGGTAGAACTCGCGCAACTCGCGCTGACCGACGGCGACGTCGCACGCAACACGCGCAAGGTGATCGACACGATCGCGCGCGTCGATGCGGCAGGCGGCACGCAGCTGGTCGTGTTCCCCGAAACGACGCTGTCGGGCTTCCCGACACGGGACAACGTCGCCGATGTCGCGCAGACGCTCGACGGTCCCGCGTTGTCCGCGGTACGCGATGCGGCACGACAAAAGGGCGTCGCCGTCGCGGTGGGCCTTGCTGAACGTGACGGCGGACAGTTCTACAACACCACGGTGCTCGTCGACGAGCAGGGCGACATCGTGCTGCGCTATCGCAAGACCCATCTGTGGGCGTCGGACGTCGGCGTCTTCACGCCGGGCGACCGTTTCGCGACCTGCACGTGGAATGGCCTGACGGTGGGCCTGCTGATCTGCTACGACATCGAATTCCCGGAGACGGCGCGCGCGGTGGGTGCGCTCGACGCCGATCTGCTGATCGTCACCAACGGCAACATGGACCCGTTCGGGCCCGTGCATCGCCGCGCGATCGCGGCGCGTGCGATGGAGAACCAGATGTTCGCGCTGATGGTGAACCGCTGCGGTTCCGGCGACGACGACCTGACGTTCGCCGGCCAGTCCGCCCTGGTCGATCCGTTTGGCGAGAGCACGCTCGAACTCGGCCGCGACGAAGCCGTCGTGCAGGCGAGCCTCGACTTGACCCTCCTCGAAGCGAGCCGCGAACACTACAGCTATCTGCACGACGCACGCGTGGCGCTCGGTCTCGCGCCCGTCGAACAGCCGAACGGGCATCGCGCGCTGATGATCGACACGCACCGTCACCGCGCCGGGTAGCCCGGCTTCACGCATTGTCCCTCTGCGGCATCGCGCGGGCGTCACGCCCGGCGCGTGCCTGCCATTCCATGGAAATGCCGGCCACAGGCATTCGTATCGGCCCCGAAGGCCCAGGAGATAACATGCAAGCGTCGTCATCCCACGAACCCGCGCGCCTGAAGCGCACGCTCGGCCTGCCGTCCGTGCTGCTGTTCGGCCTCGCCTATATGGCGCCGCTGATCGTCTACGGTACCTACGGCGTGCTCGCCAAGGCCAGCGACGACACAGCCGCGCTCGCGTACCTGCTCGCGCTGGTGGCCATTGCGTTCACCGCACTCAGCTACGGCAAGCTTGCGCGACTCTATCCCGCCGCAGGTTCTGCTTATACGTACACGCGCAAGACGTTCAACCCGCACGTCGGTTTCATGATCGGCTGGGCGACGCTGCTCGACTATTTTTTCCTGCCGATGGTGATCTGGCTGATCGGCGCGGCCTATCTGAACGCGGCATTTCCGCATGTGCCGACGTGGATCTGGATCGTCGCGTTCATCGTGCTGACGAGCGGGCTGAACATCTTCGGTATCGAACTGGCCGCGCGCTTCAACATCGTGCTGATGGTCGTGCAACTGGCAATCGTCGCGATGTTCGTCGTGCTGTGCTGGCACTACGCATCGGCGGCGGCTGGCGCGGGCGGCATCGCGATGGCGGAGCCGTTCTTCAAGCCGCACGTACCGTTCGGCGCGACGATGGCCGGTGCCGCGATCGCCGCGTATTCGTACCTCGGCTTCGACGCCGTGTCGACGCTGACCGAGGAAACGATCGATCCGAAAAAGAACATGCCGCGCGCGATCCTGCTGATAGCACTGATCGGTGGCGCGATCTTCGTGATCGCCGCGTACACGATGCAGCTCGCGCACCCCGGCGTCGAGTTCAAGGACACGGATTCGGCCGCATTCGAAGTCGCGAAGATGATCGGTGGTGACCTGTTCGTGACAGTGTTCCTTGCCGGCCTGATCCTTGCCCAGTTCGCATCGGGCATCTCCGCGCAGGCGAGCGTCGGGCGGCTGCTGTATGCGATGGGCCGCGATGAAATCCTGCCGAAGCGCATCTTCGGTTTCATTCACCCGCGCTTCAAGACGCCCGCGATCAACATCGCACTGGCCGGCGTCGTCGGATTGATCGCGTTGAAGCTGGACGTCGCGACGTCGACGTCGTTCATCAACTTCGGTGCGTTCCTCGCGTTCACGGCCGTCAATCTGTGCGTGATCCGACTGTATCTGTCCGGCAATCACGGCGAGCGCAGGATCGGCGTGTTCGGCGGCATCGTCTTTCCGGTGATCGGCGCCGTGGCCGATATCTGGCTGCTCGTCAGCCTCGAGAAGACGGCGCTCGTGCTCGGCGTCGTGTGGTTCGCGCTTGGGTTGGTGTATCTGTGCTGGATCACGCGGCTGTTTCGGCAGGCGCCGCCGGAGGTGGCGATTTGAGCGGGCTTCGGCCTGTCCGCATTTTTGTGGGCGAGGCGGTTGAACGACGCGTTATCCGCGCGCCTGCGTGAATCGTTCACGGTGATCGGTCCAGTTCGCGCATCGTCATCGTGATCCGCTCCGTTGCAGCCATCGCAGCCTCCGGCGCCGGGAAACCGGCAGCCGGACAGCTTACGCGGCCCGAAAGCGGACATTTCTATGTAGCCAAAAGCGGACATTTCAATCTAGCTACTACAACACAAACTATCGATAATTTTGATTATGTCAAATACGATAAATCGACTGCACGAGGTGCTGCTGGCCAAGCGTCCCCGCGTTCAAACCTTGCACCTTTGCACTTGACCTTGAGTGAGGCCGGCTGCCGGTCCAGCTCATTCTTCGTCGTCCCGGCGCGGGCCGCGCGCCGGGACCGGTTGCCGCCTGGCGGCCTCCTCTCTGTCAGAACCGGTACGTCGCCCCGATCTGGAAGAAGCGACCGAGGTCCGTGTAGAGCGACTGGTCATAGCCAGTGATGTCGGGCACGGCTTGCCACTCGACGTCGAACGGCGGCTTCTTGTCGAAAAGGTTCGTGATGCCGCCGTAAATCGTCCAATGCTTGAAGCCGCGATAGTTGAACATGAGGTTGAACTGGCTGTACGACGCCACCGATCCCGTACCGCCGTCGCCGAATTCCGCGGCCACGGCGTTCGTATATGGCCCGGTGTATTGCCAGGTCAGCGTGGTGGTCAGCTGCCGGTAGTCCCAGCTCACGCTCGTATTGCCCTTCCAGCGCGGGTTGCTCGCGCCGAACGGCTGCAGCAGCGCAAGGTTGTTGCCGGCGAAGTCCTGCGGCGCGGTTCCGGGGCTGTGCAGCTTGAAGTGCCACACATAAGTCCAGTCGCCTGCGAGCGTGAACGTGCCGTACTTGGTGCGCAGCGCTTTGCGGAAGTTGAGATCGAAACCATCGGTATCGAGCGCACCAAGGTTCACGAAATGCTGAACGAGGTAACGCACCGACCCGTCGGCGTTGCGCACGACGCGGGAGGGATCGTTGGCAACGAGCACCGAGTTCGGATCGTCGGTGCCGATGACTCCGTCGATGCGGACCTTGTAGAACGCCGCGCCGATATCGGTCATCGCATCGGGCGAAAGCTGGAAGCCGATGTTGTAGTTCTTCGTGTGCTCGGGCTGAAGATTCGGATTGCCCGCGACTTGCTCCGTCGTGAAGTGCTTGGTCGGCACACCGCTCGGATCGTTCGGATCGACGAGGTTTTGGTGAGAGAGATAGACGGCCTGCGAGTTTTCGACGAGGGTCGGCGCGCGGAAGCCGCGACTGTACGATGCATACGTCGTCAGCATTTGCACCGGCTGGAAACGCAGCGCAAAGCTCGGCGAAAACGCCCCACCGAAGTCGCTGTAGTGATCGTAGCGGCCCGCCTGCGTGAACGTCAGGTTGCGCAGGATCGGAATGTCGACCTGGTAGAACGCGGCGGCGACGTTGCGCGAACCCTCCACCGTCTGCACGTTCGCGGGTGCGGATACGCCCTGCGACGCGAGCGTCTGCGGGTTGATCGTCGACGATTCGTGGCGGAACTCGGTGCCCAGGCCCAGGCCGACCGCTCCCCCGGGCAGCGTGAAGAGATTCGACGTCGAGGCCTTGGCTGTCACGCTGTCGACCTTCGAGATGGCCTGCTGATCGTCGTCCGTGAAAACGCCGTTCAGGCCGTTTGGCGTGGCGGCCGGGTTCGAGAAGTTGTAGGTGCCGTTCGCGAGCATGTTCTCGAGGCCCGCGGCGTTGATCCGGTTGCTATACGTCGTATCGACGGTGCTCTGCGAGTGCCCGTAATCGGCCGACCAGTCCCACGCGCCGAATCTGCCCGCGTCGAACGAGCCTTTGACGCCCGTGTTCGCCATCCAGAACGTCGATACCGTGTCCGCCCTCACGACGTTGCCCGGGAAGGTCAGGTTGATCGCCGTCGGCACGCCGAACGGGTTATAGGGGTTGCTCACCGGTACGGTGCGCGGCAGCGGCGAAACGGACCCGGTCGCAGGGTTGTAGACGTTCGTCGTGCTCGAGATCGAGGCCGGTCCCTGCAACTGGACGGTTTCATCGCGGCTCAGCCAGAAGCCCGCATAGGCCTGCGTGTTGTCGTCGATCTTGAAGGTGGCGCGCACCTTCGCGTTCAGGCGCGTCGTGGACGGAACGAGCGATGTCGACGCGGCGGGGTTGTACGTGCAATTGGTCGCGCTCGTCTTGCTGCCCTGCGGGCACGGCGAAAGCGGCACCTTGGAGCCGTCCGCCAGCGACCAGTACGATTGCTGGTTCGGCCCGAGCGGCGCTGCCAGCCCGCCGGGATATTGCGTGAAGTCTTGCGCCGACGTCATGTCGCGATCGCCGAGCGTCGAGCCCGAATCGCGGTAATAGCTGGCGGCCGCGGTGACGTTGAAGCGATCCGAATTCAGATCGCCGAAGCCGGCCAGTACGCTGAAGTTACCCTGCCCGTCGCCCGGATGCTGCGCCTTGCCGAGTTGGCCGTCGATCTGCAGGCCCTGAAAGTTCTTCTTCGTAATGATGTTGACGACGCCCGCGATCGCGTCCGAGCCGTAGACGGATACCGCGCCGGTCTTGACGATCTCGACGCGCTCCACCATGTTCAGCGGGATCGTGTTGACATCGAAGAACGTGTCGGTGAAGTTCACCGACTGCGCATAGTTCGCGACGCGCTGGCCATCGACGAGCACGAGCGTGTATTTCTCGCTGAGCCCGCGCAACGCCATGCCGGCGCCGCCGGGGGCCGAGCTGTTCATCGTCGTCTGGCCCCAGCTGCTTGCGGAATTGGCCGAGGTCGAACGCAGGAAATCGGCGACCGTCGTGTATCCGCTTTGCTGGATTTCCTTCGCGGTGATGACCTGCACTTCGGTGTGGCCGACCTTGTCGGAGGTGCGGATCAGCGAGCCCGTCACTTCGAACTTGTCGAGCTTTTTCACGGTCTGCCCGCCCGCGGCGGTGCCCGATGCCGGCGCGGGCGCGGCGGCGGCAGCGCTTCCGGTCTGCTCGGCGGCGACGCTCCCGTCGACAGGCGTTGTCTGCGCATAAGCGGAGGTACCCAAAGCCGCCGTCAACGCGACTTCAGCCCATACGATGCTGCGTATTGCCGATCCCAAAGCCGTTGGTTTCATAACACCCCTCTGTCGTCGCAAGGCCTGACCTTTTTGTATGCACGGGGATTCGCCGGCCTTTAAATAGCGTTGCCCCGCGTTCCTGATTCGTCATCTGGTGCTCACAACCATTCCGTCCGTTTGCTTATTCCTTTCAACGTTATTTCTTCCGTTATCAAGAAGAATGAATTTGAAATAAAAGAATCTGCATTCCCATAGAGTTAGGAACTCTAATTACATGGATCGATCTTTCCGTGCATCGAACGGCTGCATACACGCTGCACCCTGGAACATTCGCACCATGGCGCTTCATAAATTAGAGCGGACGCGCTACCAGGAAAGGCAGTCGCCCGTTGAAGGGCTGCTTTACTTCTTCACTTTGAAAGTCTTAATGCACGGAATCTTCATTACCGTTCACTACCAAAGTTTTACGTTGGACGCGAACATAGCAGGACAGAATCGACGCGTCAAAAAATATTTGATACCACATAACTTTGTTTAGGTACATTAAGCGCACTCGGTTGGTGCCGAATGAAAAGCGATATGGTTCATCAGCCGCTACCGTTGTCTTGTCTTCCCTGTTCGGCTGCTTTTTCATCCGCTCGCGCATGCGCCGCAATGGAGCATGCGGCCGGTACTCGCCAGTCCGAACTTTTTTGTTTACCAGAGAGGAGACACGAATCCTTGGCATAGAAACAGTCCGAACACGTGATCGATGAATCCCGCCGTGTCGGTATAGTGTTCCTCGATCAGCAGATCGGACTCTTGATAGAGCAGCCCTTCGAGCACGTGCGTGGCGTCGCCCACCCGTCATCGCTTGATCCCACCGCCAACGCCCCGTCGCGACCATCAATCGATCTCCAGATTTCCAGCCGTTTCCACGCGCTGCGCCTCGCGCTTCGTCACCGCTGCATGCCGCCCGCGCCGGCCTATGGATACCACCACCCGAAACGCCACCGGCGCGAACACGAGCCCGAACATCGTCGCGGCGAGCACGCCCCCGAACGCACCCGTGCCGATCGATCGCCGGCTTTCCGCACCCGCGCCCGTCGCCAGCACGAGCGGCACGACGCCCAGCAGGAACGCCATCGACGTCATCATGATCGGCCGGAATCGCGCGGCGGCCGCGTCGATCACCGCCTGCCGCAGCGGCACGCCGCTCCCGGCCAGATCGCGCGCGTACTGCACGATCAGGATCGCATTCTTCGCCGCCAGCCCGACCACCGTGATCATCCCGACCTTGAAATACACGTCGTTCGGCATCCCGCGCGCGAGCGCCGCCGCGATCGCGCCGATCATGCCGAGCGGCACGATCGTCAGCACGGACAGCGGGACCGTCCAGCTTTCGTACAGCGCGGCAAGCGCCATGAAAACCGCGAGCACGGACAGCCCGACGAGCAGCGGCGTTTGCCGCGCGGCAACCTGCTCCTCGCGCGCCGCATCGACCCAGTCGAAGCCGATCCCGACCGGCAGTGCGCCGGCGAGCCGCTCCATCTCCGCCATCGCCGCGCCCGAACTCGTGCCGGTCGCCGCGCGGCCGCTGATGTCGAGCGACGGATAGCCGTTGTAGCGATTCAGCATCACCGGGCCGACCGTCCAGTGCGGCGCCGCGATGGCCGACAACGGAACCATGTCGCCGGTGCGGTTCGGCACCGTCAGCGCCATCAGTTGCGCATCGGTCGCGCGCGCGGCCGGGTCGGCCTCGATGATCACCCGCCGCATCCGGCCCGATGCCGGAAAATCGTTGATGTAGTTCGAGCCGAACGTGCCGCCCAGGAGGCCCGCGATTCGCTCGAACGGCACGCCGAGCGCATACGCCTTCGCACGATCGACATCGAGTTCGATGCGCGGCGCGTCCGGCAGGTCTTCGAAATGCACGGCGGCGAGCAACGGATCCGCTTTCGCTCGTCCGGACAACTGCTCGCGAGCCGCCTTCAACGCGTCGAGCCCGACACCGCCCCGATCCTCGAGCCGGAACGTGAATCCGTCGGAATGCCCGATGCCGCGCACCGACGGTGGCAGCGACGCCTCGACGTCGCCGTCGAGGATCGTGCCGAAATGCCCGTTGAGCCGGTCGCGCAACGCCATCGCATCGACGTCGCGCCGCGCCCAGTCCTTCAGCTCCACGAACGCCATCCCGACGTTCTGCCCGCTGCCCGCGAAACTCCAGCCGATCACGCTCGTCACGTTCGCGATCGCCGGCTCCGCGCGCAGGATCGCCTCGACACGCTCGACGACCGCGAGCGTGCGCGCCTGCGTGGCGCCCGCCGGCAACTGGATCATCACCTGCAGTTGCCCCTGGTCCTCGGTCGGCAGGAAGCCGCCCGGCATCATCCAGTACAGCAGCCCGCATGCGATCACGAGCACCGCGTAGGCCGCCACGACCATGCCGGTGCGGCGCACGGCGAACACGGCGATGCGGCGATAACCGGTTTCGACGCGCGCGAAGGCCGCATCGAAGCGGTCGGCCAGACGTGTGCCGATGCCACGTCGCCGCGCGCGGCCGATTCCGCCGTCGTGCCGCGCAACCGGCTTCAGCAGGTTCGCGCACAGCGCGGGCGTGAGCGACAGCGCCATGAACGACGACACCAGCATCGATGCGATCATCGCCACCGCGAACTGCCGGTAGATGCCGCCGACGGTGCCCGGAAAAAACGCCATCGGCACGAATACGGCGGTCAGCACCGCAGTCACACCGACGATCGCACCGCCGATCCGCTTCATTGCGCGGCGCGTGGCGTCGCGCGGCGACACGCCCTCCTCCATCACCCGGTGCACGCTCTCGACGACGACGATCGCATCGTCGACAAGGATGCCGATCGCCAGCACGAGACCGAACATCGTGAACACGTTGATCGACAGTCCGAACGCCCACATCGCGACGAACGCGCCCATCAGCGTGACGGGAATCACGACGGTCGGCACCAGCGTGTAACGCAGATCGCGCAGGAACAGCCACATCACGCAAAACACCAGCACGACCGCCTCGACGAGCGTCAGCACGACCTCCCGGATCGCGATCGTCACGAAATGGGCGCCATCGAACGGAATCTCGATCGCCACGCCCGGCGGCAATACCCTCGACAGTTCGGCAAGCCGCGCACGGATCGCGTTCGACGTTTCGAGCGCGTTGCCGCGCGGGCCAAGCTGGATGCCGACGGTTGCCGCCGGCCGGCCGTTCAGCCGCGAATAGAACGAGTAGTCGTCGCGACCGATTTCGACACGCGCGACGTCGGCGACGCGCACCACCGAACCGTCCTGCTTCGACTTCAGCACGATTCGGCCGAACTCCTCCGGCGCCGTCAGCTGTCCCTTGACGACGATCGTCGCGGTGAGCTGCTGGCCGCGTACGAACGGCGCATCGCCAATCGCACCGGCCGTCACCGTCGCGTTCTGCACGCCGATCGCCGCAATCACGTCATCGGCGCCGAGGTCGTATTCACGCAATTTGTTCGGATCGAGCCAGACCCGCAGCGCCTCGCCGGCGTCCCACAGCTCGGCCGCGCCAACGCCCGGCGCACGCTTCAGTTCGCGCAGCACGTAGCGGTTCAGGTAATCGCCGAGTTGCGCGGAATCGCGCGTGCCGTCGGTCGACGTCAGCGTGACGAGCATCAGGAACGTGTTCGCTGCCTTGAATACGCCGATCCCCTGCTGGACGACCTGCTGCGGCAACCGCGGCTCGACCTGCTTCAGCCGGTTGTTGACGTCGACGAGCGCGATGTCCGGATCGGTGCCAGGCGCAAACGTGACGTCGATCTCGAGATTGCCGTGACCGTCGCTGCTCGTCGCGTAGTACTGCAGCCCGTCGGCGCCGTCGAGGCTTTCCTCGATGATGCTGCCGACGTCGCCGTCGACCGTCTCGGTCGACGCGCCCGGATACGCGGCCGTGATCACGACCCGCGGCGGCGCAAGTCGCGGATATTGCGCGATCGGAAGCTGCGAAATGACGAGCACGCCCGCGACGACGATTGCGAGCGCAACGATCCACGCAAAGACGGGACGATCGATGAAGAACGATGGCATCGGCATGCGTCAGCGAACCGCCGGCGTTTCGGCGCGGAACTGCGGAACGGCATCACCGTCGGCACCGCCGCACGGCGTGCGGGCGGCCTGGGCGTACTTCGCCCGGTTCGCGTCAATCATCGGTTCTCTCTTGTTTGCCGTGCACCGGAGCCAGCATCGACGATGCAAGCAGCGCGCGTGTATACGGATGGGACGGCGCATCCAGCACGTCGAGCGTATCGCCCTCCTCGACCACCCGCCCCGCCTTCATCACCACGACCCGGTGGGCCATTGCACGCATCACCGCGAGATCGTGCGTGATGAACAGGTAGCTCAGCTTGTACTTCTTTTGCAGATTCGTCAGCAGATTCAGCACCTGCTTCTGGATCGACACGTCGAGCGCGCTCGTCGGTTCGTCCAGCACCAGCAGTTCCGGCTCCACCGCCAGCGCACGCGCGATCGCGATCCGCTGCCGCTGGCCGCCGGAGAATTCGTGCGGATAGCGCAGCATCGACTCGGCCGGCAGGCCGACCTCCTGAAGCAGCGCGGCGATCCGCGCGCGCCGCGCGACTCCGGCCACCTGCGGCCGGTGCACGGCGAGCCCCTCGCCGACGATCTGCTCGACCGTCATCCGCGGCGACAGCGAGCCGAACGGATCCTGGAACACGACCTGCATCCTGCCGTACAGCGCGCGCCTGCCGCCCGTCTTCCGCAGCGCGTCCAGCGGCATGCCGTCGATTTCGATCGAGCCGGCGGCCGGCCGCTGCAGGCCGAGCACCGTCGCCGCCAGCGTCGATTTCCCCGAGCCCGATTCGCCGACGATTCCCAGCGTTTCGCCGCGCCTCAGGTTCAACTTCACATCGTGCACGGCGCGGAACGTCGTCTTGCCGAGCACCGCGCGCCAGCCCTTCGCCGCGATGCGGTAATCGACGGCGAGGTCCTGCACGTCGAGAATCGTCTGCGCGCCGGCCGCGACCGGCTCGACGTCCCGCTGCGGCGCGCTGTCGAGCAGCCGGCGCGTATAGGCGTGCTGCGGCGCGGCGAACAGCGCGTCGGTCGTGTTCGTCTCCACGAGCACGCCCTGCTCCATCACGGCCACGCGCTGCGCAAAGCGCCGCACGAGATTCAGGTCGTGCGTGATCAGCAGCACGGCCATCCCGCGCGCGGCCGCCTCCTGCTCCTGCAATTCGATCAGCAGATCGACGATCTGCTGGCGCACCGTCACGTCGAGCGCCGTCGTCGGCTCGTCGGCCAGCAACAGCCGCGGCCGGCACGCCAGCGCCATCGCGATCATCGCGCGCTGCCGCTGCCCACCCGACAACTGATGCGGAAAGCTGTCGATACGCCGCTCCGGCTCCGGGATACCGGTGCGCCGCAGCAGCGCGATCCCCCGCTCGCGCGCATCGCCCGGCCGCAGCCCCTCGTGCAGCCGCAGGCTCTCGGCGATCTGCTTGCCGATCGTATACAGCGGATTCAGCGCCGTCATCGGCTCCTGGAACACCATCGCGATGTCGGCGCCGCGAATCCCGCGCATCTGCCGTTCGGTCTTCGCGAGCAGGTCCTCGCCGTCGAACAGCATCCGTCCCGACAGCGTCGCCTGCTGCGCGAGGCGCAGTATCGACAGCGCCGTCACGCTCTTGCCCGACCCCGATTCGCCGACGAGCGCCACGCGCTCGCCGCGGCCGACCGACAGGCTCAGGTCCTGCACGGCCGCCTTCGCGCCGAAGCGCGCCGAAAACCCGTCGATCTGAAGCAACGCGTTCGCCATCATCGCTCCCCGCCGAATGCCGAGCCGCGCGAGCGCGTGTCGAGCGCGTTGCGCAGCGCGTCGCCCATGAAGGTCAGCAGCAGCAGCGTCACCACCAGCGCCGCGAATGCGGAGATCGAGATCCACCACGCATCGAGGTAGTTCTTGCCCTCCTGCAGCAGTTCGCCGAGGCTCGGCGTCGGTGGCTGCACGCCGAGGCCGAGGAAGTCGAGGCTCGTCAGCGACAGGATCGCCGCGCTCATCCGGAACGGCAGGAACGTGATCACCGGCGTCAGGCTGTTCGGCAGCACGTGCCGCCACATGATCTGCCAGTTCGACAGTCCCATCGTGCGCGCGGCCTTCACGTAGTCGAGCGCGCGGTTGCGCAGGAACTCCGCGCGCACGTAATCAGACAGCACGAGCCAGCCGAACATCGACAGCAAGATGAACAGCAGCCACAGCGACGGCGTGAAGATCGACGCGAAGATGATCAGTAGGTACAGGTCTGGCAACGCACTCCAGATCTCGATCAGGCGCTGCCCGACCAGGTCGGTGCGGCCGCCGTAGAAGCCCTGCAGCGCGCCGGTCAGCACGCCGACCAGCACCCCCGACACGGTCAGCGCGAACGCCATCAGCACCGACAGCCGGAACCCGTACAGCAGTCGCGCGAGCACGTCCCTCCCGAACTGGTCGGTGCCGAGCCAGTTGCTCGCCGACGGCGGCGCCGGATACGGCCGCGATGCGAAATAGTCGATCGTGTCGTAGCGGTAGCGATTCGGCGGATAGATCGCGAAATTGCCGCCTGCCTCGAGCTTCGCGCGAATGTACGGGTCGAGATAGTTGGTCTTCGCCGGAAAGTCGCCGCCGAACTCGGTCTCCGGATAGTCCTTCACAATCGGAAAGTAATAGTGCCCGTCGTAGCGCACGAGCAGCGGCCGATCGTTCGACAGGCCGTCGGCACACAGGCTGAGCACGAACAGCGTCGCGAAGATCGCGAGGCTTGCATAGCCGAGCGGCTGCGCACGAAAGCGCTGCCACGTGCGCCGCCACGGCGACGGCGACGGCGCGCACGCTGGATCAGTGGTCCAGGCGGCTGAACTGGATACGGGGGTCGACGAGGACATAGCAGATATCCGCGATAAGCTTGGTCAGCAGACCGATCAGGGTGAACAGGAACAGCGAGCCGAGCACGACCGGATAGTCGCGGCGGATCACCGAGTCGTACGACAGTTGCCCCATCCCGTCGAGCGAGAACAGCGTCTCGATCAGCAGGTTGCCGTTCAGGAATGCACCGACGAACGCGGCCGGCAACCCGGTGAGCAGCGGGATCGCTGCATTGCGCAGCACGTGCTTCCACAGCACGTCACGCTCCGGCGCCCCTTTCGCGCGCGCGGTCAGCACGTATTGCCGGCCGATTTCCTCGAGGAACGTGTTCTTCGTCAGGATCGTGACGATCGCGAAATTGCCGATCACCGAGGCCGTCACCGGCAACGCGATATGCCACAAATAGTCGAGGGTCTTGCCGATCAACGTCAGGTCGTCGAAGTTGTCCGACGTGAGCCCGCGCATCGGAAACACCTGCCAGAACGTGCCGCCGCCGAACAGCATCAGCAGCAGCACGCCGAGCACGAAGCCCGGCACGGCGTAGCCGGTCAGCACCAGCACGCTCGTCACGGTGTCGAACCGCGAACCGTTGCGCACTGCCTTCGAGATGCCGAGCGGCACCGACACGAGATACGTGAGGATCACCGTCCAAAGCCCGAGCGTGATCGACACCGGCAGCTTCGAGCGGATTACCGCCCACACGCTGCGGTGCGCGAAGTAGGACTGGCCGAGGTCGAACGTCGCATAGCTTTTCAGCATCAGCGCGTAGCGTTCGAGCGGCGGCTTGTCGAAGCCGAACTGCTTGCGGATCTGTTCGATCTGCTGCGGGTCGACACCCTGGCTGCCGTGGTAGCCGCCCCCGCCTCCGCCCGCCTCCCCGCCGCGCGTGCTGCCGTGGCGCAATTGCGCGAGCACCTGCTCGACCGGGCCGCCCGGCACGAACTGCGTGACGGCGAACGTGATCGTCACGACGCCGATCAGCGTCGGGATCATCAACAGCAGGCGCCTGAGTATGTATGCCAGCATGGTTGTTCTCCGTCAGGCCGCCGGAGCGGGTTGGACCGCCGGCCGCTTCCCGTACCAGTAGTCGATGATCCAGTCCTCGTACTGATAGGAAGCCGGCACGACCGCAGGATGGCCGAGCGTCGTCTTGTACGCGATCCGCGCGTTCGGCATGTAGTACTGCGGGACCAGCACGTACAGGTTGATCAGCACGCGATCGAGCGCGTGCGTGGCCGTCTCGAGATCGTCGAGCGTATTGGCCGCGAGTGCCGCGCGGATCAGCGCATCGACGGCCTTCGACTTCACGCCCGGATAGTTCTCCGAGCCGGGCTGCGAGGCGGCCGCGCTGCCGAAACGGCGGGTCAGCTCCGCGCCGGGGATCGTCACGGGCGAGTAGATATACGTCGTCATGTCGTACTCGAAATTGTCGAGCCGCTTCTGGTAGAGCGCGCTGTCGATCTCGTGCAGGTACGCATGGATGCCGAGCGTCGCGAGCGCTTGCGTGTACGGCAGGATCAGGCGATCCATGCCGGGCTGGTCGTCGATGATCTCGATCGTCATCGGCGTGCCGTTCGCGTCGCGCAGCGCGCCGTCGCGATAGTGCCAGCCGGCCTGCGCGAGCAGGTCGCGCGCTTGCCTGAGGTTCGCGCGCAGCGAGCCCGGCGGCAGCGTCGACGGCTGCTTGATCATCGGGCCGAACACCTCCGACGGCAGCGTCGACCGGTACGGTTCGAGCAGCGCGAGCTCCGTCGCGCTCGGCACGCCGGACGCTGCGAACGGGCTCGCCTCCCAGAAGCTGTTGGTGCGGCGATACTGCCCGTAGAACATCATCCGGCTCATCCAGTCGAAGTCGAACGCCAGCGCGAGTGCATGCCTCACACGTACGTCCTGGAACATCGGCTTGCGCAGGTTCATCAGGAACCCCTGCATCTGCGCGGGGCCGTCCGGGAATTCCCCCTTCTTCAGCATGCCATTGCTGAAATTCTTGCCGACGTACTTGCGCGCCCACTGCGTCGAGCTGTACTCCATCCGCGCGTCGACATCGCCGGCCTTGAACGCCTCGAGCGCCGTGTACTGGTCGAGGTACAGCTTGAACGACACGCGCGCGAAGCGGAACATCCCACGCCGCGACGGCAGATTCGCGGCCCAGTAGCGCGGGTTGCGCACGTATCGGATCTGTTTGTCGTTCCTGCGCTGCTCGATCAGGTACGCACCGCTCGCGATCGGCGGCACGTTCGCGATCTGGTCGAACGGCGGCCGCGTACCGTCCGCGCGCTGCCCCCACTTCGGCGAGAACACCGGCAGGTCGCCCGCGATCAGCGCGGCGTCGCGCTCCGCGTGCTTGAACTCGAAGCGGACCGTGTGACCGTCGACGACCACCGCGCGCTTGATGATCGAGAACTGCGCGTTGTACAGCGGCGATGCCTGCGGGCTCGTCAGCGTATCGAACGAATACTTGACGTCGGCCGCGGTGATCGCGTCGCCGTTCGAGAAGCGCGCGGCCGGATTGATGTGGAACGTGGCCGACAGCCCGTCGGGCGCAACCTCGACATCGTCGGCGATCAGCGCGTATTCGGACGCGAGCTCGTCCCAGCTGCGCTGCATCAGCGTGTCGAACATCAGGTTCTTGATGTCCGGCGCGGGCGAGCCGCGGGTCAGAAACGGGTTCAGCGAGTCGTAGCTCTGTGCTTCGTCGTAGTTTTCGAAGTTGAGCGTGCCGTCATTCGGCGCATCGGGATCGGCATAATCGAAATGCGTAAAATTGGCCAGGTACTTGGGCTGGTCGTATTGCGCGATCGACGACACCGCGAGCGCCGCACGTGGCATGGCGCTACCCGACACGAGCAGCACGGCGCACGCGAACAGCGCCGCGCGCGGCACGCCTGCCCATCGCCATTTCAACAGTTTCATGGTCGGTCTGTCCGAAAGCGTGCGGGCGCGATGCCTGCGCGCGGTAGATTCCTGTGCAGGATGCCGCGTGCCACCTGCATCCCACCGGTTGTTCGTGCTGAAAATGATCCTGCAAACTGCATCGCCGCACGTCCCGGTTGCGGGCCGTCGTGGCGCCAGGCGAAAAAGGGCCGCTCCAAAAAATGGGGAGGTGGACGTGGAGCGGCCGGTCTAAAACCTATCAGTGCATCGCAATCGCCATCAGAACTTGTAGGTCGCGCCAACCTGCGCGAATCGACCGACATACGTGTACAGCGACGTGTCGTAGCCCGTCTGGTAGCTCGCGTTCATATAAACCGGGTCGAACGGCGGCGCACGATTGAAGATGTTGTCGATGCCCGCGTAAATCGTCCAGTGCTTGAAGCCGGTGTAGCTGACCATCAGGTTGAACTGACTGTACGAAGCCACGCTGTCCTGCATGTTCGGATATTGGCCCGGCGACAGGATGGCCTGGCTGTACGGCCCCGTGAACATCCACGTCAACGTCGCGTTCCATTGGTTGTGGTAGTTCCAGTTCAGACTCGTGTTGCCCTTCCAGCGTGGGAAACTGC
This sequence comes from Burkholderia sp. BCC0419, assembly GCF_902830285.1. Classification (NCBI taxonomy): domain Bacteria; kingdom Pseudomonadati; phylum Pseudomonadota; class Betaproteobacteria; order Burkholderiales; family Burkholderiaceae; genus Burkholderia; species Burkholderia sp. BCC0419. Next base: position 1,671,623 of record NZ_CADESR010000001.1, on the reverse strand, counting down.
CGCCGAACGGCTCGTTCAGCGAACCGTTGTTGCCCGCGAAGTCGGTCGACTCGCCGCCCACCGGCATCTTGAAGTGCCACACGTAGGCCCAGTCACCCGACAGCGTGAAAGTACCGATCTTGGTCGACACCGATTGGCGGAAGGTGGTCTCGAAGCCGTCCGTATCGAGCGACGACAGGTTCATATACGGCAGCCGCACATACGCGATCGAGCCGTTCGGGTTACGGATCACATTCGACGGATCATTCTGGTCGACCACCGTCTGGATGTCTTCCGTGCCAATCACGTTGTCGATGTGGATCTTGTACCAGTCGAAGCCGAAATCGGTATTGCGGGTGGGCGACAGCTGGAAGCCAATGTTGTAGTTCTTGGTCCGCTCCGGCTGCAGCTTGCTGTTACCGGCCTGCACTTCCTCAACGAGGTTGTATGCGTTCGGGTTGTTGGGATCGTTCGAATCGACCGCGCCCTGCGCGCCGTAGGTCCTCGACGAGGTGTTTTCGATCAGCGTCGGTGCGCGGAAGCCACGGTTGTACGAACCGTACATCGTCAGCTCGCGGATCGGCTGGAAGCGCAACGCGAAGCGCGGCGAGAACGCTCCACCGAAGTCACTGTAGTGGTCATAGCGCCCCGACTGGCTGAACGTCAAGTTCTTCAGGATAGGAATATCGATCTGGTAGTAGATCGCCGCGACGTTGCGCTCGCCGTTGACCGATTGCAGCGACGGCTGGACGAGCGTGCCGTTCGCGTAGTCCGCGCCCGTACCGATGTACTGGCTCTGGTGCATGAATTGCGTACCGAGACCCAGGCCGACGTTACCCGTGGGCAACGTGAACAGGTTCGGCGTAGACAGCGTCGCGTCGACAGCGTCGAGCTTCGTGATGGCCTGTGTCGACGTGCTTCCGTACAGCCCGTTCAACCCGTTCGGTGTCGACGATGGATTGGCGAAGTTGAACACGCCGTTCTGGACAATATTTTCCAGTGCGGCCGCGTTGATCAGGTTCGAATAGTTGTTCGACACCGTGTTCTGAGAATGCGTGTAGGACGCTGTCCAATCCCAATCACCCACGCGTGGCGTGCTGAACGAGCCTTTCACGCCCGTCGCGGCACGCCAGAAGTTGGAACTCGTATGCACGGCCTGCGTGGCCGGGAATGCGTAGACCAGCTTGGCCGGCACGCCAAACGGGTTATACGGGTTGCTGCCCGGCACCAGGTTCGAAATCGGCGTGAGACCGCCCGTCGCCGGATCATAGGTCTGCGTGCTGTTACCGAGGCGGCCGACGAAGTTGTTCGTGACCGTCGTATTGTTGCTTTCCCAGAGATCGGCGAACGCCTGCATCGCGTCGTTGATCTTGAAGTCGGCATGCACCTTCGCGCTCAGGCGTTCAGTCCACGGCGACAGCGACGATGCGTACGCGGTGTTGTTTGCACAGACCGTGCCGGGACCGTTGACCTGCGCGACCGCGGTGCCCGGCACGGCCTGGCCTCCGTTCGGACACGGGCTCAGCGGCACCTTCGCGCCGGTGGCCGGATTGCGCCAGTACGACACGCTCTGGTTCGACAGACCGCCCGGGAAATTGGAGAAGTTCTGGTTCTGCGTCGTGTCGCGATCGGCGATCGAGATGCCGTTCGACTTGTAGTAGCTGAGCGCCGCCGTCACGTTGAAACGATCGGCGTTCAGGTCGCCGAAGCCGCCGAGGATGTTGAACTTCGTCGTGCCCTGGCCGCCTTCACCGTTCGTCGCGCCACCGTAGCTGCCTCCCAGTTCAAGACCCTGAAAGTTTTTCTTCGTGATGATGTTCACCACGCCCGCGATTGCGTCGGAACCATACTGAGACACCGCGCCTGTCTTGACAATTTCGATACGGTCGATGATGTTGAGCGGCAGCGTGTTCAGGTCGAAGAACTGATCGCTGCCGTTCACCGCGAACGCATACGGCGACACCCGCATGCCGTCGATCAGCACCAGCGTGTATTTCTCGCTGAGACCGCGCAGCGCGATACCAGCGCCGCCCGGCGCGAAGCTGTTCGTCGAACCTTCGCTCCAGCTGCTTGCCGAGTTCGCCGAGGTGCTGCGCAGGTAGTCAGCGACGCTGGTCTGACCGCTGTTCTCGATGTCCTTGCTCGTGACGGTCTGAACCTGGTTGAAGCCGACCTTGTCGGCCTGCCGGATCAGTGAACCCGTCACTTCGAACCGCTTGATCTGCGCGACCTTGCCCTGTCCGTTCGCGCTGGGCGCGGCAGGCGTCGCCTCGGCTGCCGCACCGGATGCCGAGGCACCCGTGGCAGCGACAGCGCCCGCCGCACCGTCCGCCTGTGCAACGGTCATGAGTGCGCCGTTCGCGACCGCATCCGCGATCGATGCGGCGCCCGGCGCCGGCTGGCTCTGGGCGAACGCCGGCGGCACCAGCACGGCCGTCAGCGCCAATTCCGCCCAGACCATCCTCTTGATGGCCAACGCCAAAACTCTCTGCTTCATCTTGTTCCCTCTCGCTCGTAGTAAGACCCCGCCTGCTGCGCGCCGGAACCTTGTGAATTCCTCGCGCGTCCTGGGTGCCCGTGTAACGGAACCCGCGATAGCCACTCTTCCGACTGCAATGACTCGAACGGACCGGCCTCGGGGCACCCGTGCCACTCAGCATCACCGTCTCTTTATATTTTGATTCGTCATACTTACTACATGTAATGAGCGCACTTCCTGCTGCTTCCGATTCGATGGATGACGAGTCCAGCCCTGCCGGCAACGAAACTGTTCGCGCGCCGTACTGCGTTCTGTCTTCCATCGGCCGGGTAATTCTCCGGCATCGCGGCGTGCGGCACCTGCCGCCTCCGCTAGAACAGCCTCGGCGTGCCGACCCAGACGATCACCGCCTCTTCGTCGGCCGTGTTGTGCCACGCATGCGGCATCGTCGATTCGTAGTGCGCGGTATCGCCCTCGTTCAGCGTGAACGTGCAATCCTCGAGCGTCAGCGCGACCTGCCCGCGCATCACATAGACGAACTCCTCGCCCGAATGCGTCGTTATCTCGGACGGCGACTGCCCCGCCGGCATCCTGACGAGAATCGCGTCGAGCTTGCGGCCATCCACCAGGTTCGTCAGCCTGGCGAACAGGCTGGCCGAGTTCGCGAACTGGAAATACTGCATCGCGTTCCCGCGGCACACCGAACGCGCTTCCGTCGGCGTGTCGATGAAGTACTGCATCGTCACGCCCAGCGCTTGCGCGATCCGGACCAGTGACGTGATCGACGGCGTCGCGCGCCCACGCTCGACCTGAGACAGGAACGGCTTCGAAATGCCCGCGATCCCGGCCGTCTCGTCAAGCGTGAGCTTCAGGCGCTGGCGCAGCGCCCGGATCTTGTTGCCTAGCGATACGGCGACCAGAACCGACTCATCAGGGGGCACAGTCATGGAAGTGCGGAGCCTCGCAGTCGAAACCGGTTTGATGTCGGCGATCCTTCGCCGATGCGATGACGCGACCGGCTCGGCGTGATACCCGGCCGCGCACTGCCGCTGCGTGCAGCCGGCGCGCGGTGCGGCTCGACGCCGTCGCCCCATGGCCGCGCGACCTCCGCATATTTCATTCGGTTTACTAATTAACAAGATTACCCCTCTTTCTCTTCATGCCTGACCGTCAAGCACTTGTACTTCCGCCGCGCCACGCTGCTTGTCGAGCGCGTGCGCGTCGCACGCCGTCGCGCCCTTGCGTTGCGCTACCGGGATGCCACCGCCGTCCAGAGCTTCGCCAGATCCCCCGACCCGTCGGCGCCCTTCACCGTGCGAAGCACCTGAACCGCGTGCGCCTTCTCGCCCGCCACGTAGTACGCCTCGCCGAGCCGCAGTCGCGCCACATCGGGATGATCGAGCCCGCCCTTCGCGATCGCCTGCTCCATCATCGACAGCCCCTGCGCCGCGTGGCCCGCGAACACCAGATTCATGCCGACGTCGATCGGCGCCACCGGATCGGCAGCGTCCGCGCCTGACTGCGCGCGCCTGGTGGCCAGCGCCTGCAGCCGTTTCTCGCGGTCCGCCTGCGCATCCTTGCCCAGCACGCCGGACGCGAACCCCTGGTCGATCACCTGCCTGCCTTCGGCCGGCGTTCCCGCCACCAGCGCGAGCTGCGTCATCTCCATATAGGCGTCGGCCGTCGTCAACGAGCCCGTCGCCCTGCGCAACCGGTAGATGTCGAGGTCGAGCGACGACAGGTAACCGGGGCTGCCGCGAATGGCCGAGACCATGTCCTCCCAGTACGCGGGGCTCGGGTGATAAGCCACCAGCATGGCGAGCGCGCTGCGATAGGCATCGGCATCCTTGCCCTTTTGCGCACACGTCGCCAGCATCTGCAACTGCCCTTCGTCCGGCGCGTGGCCGGCCTTCACCTGTGCATCCGTGCTTGCCTTCAACTGTCTCACGACCTGGCTGCAATCGTTCGACAGGTAATACGACTGCGTGAGCAGCGTATGCATTTCCGGATCCGTGCCGCCCGCCTTCAGGTAGCGCTGCGCGACGCGGATCGCCTGCGGATAGTTCTTCTGCTGGAAGTAGATCCCCGCGAGCGCCGCCGTGGTCCGTTGCTCGTCCTCGCCCGACAGGCGCCCCGAGTTCAGCACGATTTCGTAGGCCTGCGCGGCCACGCCGGTATCGCCGGCCGCCATCGCCGCCGCGCCGCGCGTCGCTTCCACCATGTAGGTTTCATACGGCGTGCGGTTGGGCACGGCGGCCGCCTGCGCGATCTTGCCGAGCGCGTCGCGATACTTGTGCGCGCGATACAGGTCCTGCGCCGCCGCCAGCGGCTTCGCCACATCGGGCCGCAACGCGTCGGCCGCCCACGCCGGCCGGCCGAACACGCAGGCCGCACCGAGCGCGGTCAGCGCCATCACCCGTTTCCATCGTCGCTGGTTCATCGGTTGGCCTGTCCCGTCATTGCATGAACTGCTCGTTTCCGATCAGGCCGATCTTCGTCGCGCCCACGCGCTGCGCGGACGCCAGTACGGCCGCCACGTCCTTGTACGGCGCCAGCTTGTTCGGCCGCAGATGGATCTCCGCCTGCACGGGCTCGTGCGCGACCGCCGTCAGCTTCGCCTCGAGTGCCGCGCGATTCGGCACCGGCGCGCCGTTCCACGTCGTCGTACCGTCGAAGTCGATGTCGATCTGCACGACTTCCGGCTGTGTGGCGGGCGGCGGCGGGGTGCCCACCGGCAGGTCCATCTTCACCGAATGCATCTGGATCGGGATCGTGATGATCAGCATGATCAGCAGCACCAGCATCACGTCGATCAGCGGCGTGGTGTTGATATCGACCATCACTTCCGGCTCGCTGCCGCTCCCGCCCGAAGGCACGTTCATTCCCATCGTCTGCTCCTGTCGACCAGAGTTAGCGCTTTAGCGCTTACTCTGGTCCCATGCATAGCGGTCGATCTGAGTTAGCGCTTTAGCGCTTACTCAGATCCCATGCTTCGCGGTCGACCAGAGTTAGCGCTTCAGCGCTTACTCTGGTCCCATGCAATAGCGGTCAATCAGAATCGGCGCGTGCGCCGTCCCCCATGCAAGGCTAGCCACCACGCGCCGGCGGTTCCGTAATGAACGACACCTTCGCGATACCCGCTCGCTCGCACATCGTGATGACCCGGCCGATGAACTCGTAGCGCGTGTTCTGGTCGCCCCGCACGTGCACGCTCGGCTGCGGCTGCTGCTGCGACACACCCTTCAGCTTCGCGAGCAACGTCGACGCATCCACCAACTGCTCGCCCCAGAAGAAATCGCCGTCGCGGTTCACCGCGATCTCGACGCTCTTCGGCGTGGTCTGCAGCGGCTGCACGACCTCCTTCGGCAACTGCAGCTGGATCGTGTGCGTGACGACCGGAATCGTGATCAGGAAGATGATCAGCAGCACCAGCATCACGTCGACGAGCGGCGTCGTGTTGATGTTCGCGATCACCTCGTCGCTTTCGTCCTGCCCGACGTTCATGCCCATCGCGCGCCTCCGTCAGCCGGTCAGTTCACGAGCGACGCGGCGGCCGACGGCACGCGAGCGGGACGCTTGCTGCCGGCCAGCAGCACGGTGTGCAGCTGGGCGCCGAAGTTGCGGACCCGCTCCATCACCGACTTGTTGCGCCGGACCAGGAAGTTGTAGCCGAGTACGGCAGGCACCGCGACCGCCAGGCCGATCGCCGTCATGATGAGCGCCTCGCCCACCGGGCCTGCGACCTTGTCGATCGACGCCTGGCCCGCGATCCCGATCGCCGTCAGCGCGTGATAGATCCCCCAGACCGTGCCGAACAGCCCGACGAACGGCGCGGTCGAGCCGACCGTCGCCAGGAACGCGAGCCCGTCCTGCATGCGGTTCGACACGTTCGTGATCGAGCGCTCGACGGACACGTCGATCCACGTGTTGCGGTCCACTGCTTCGAGCAGCGCCTCGTCGTGATGCTCGCCCGCCTCGATCGCCGTTTCGGCGATGAAGCGGAACGGCGATGCCTCGTCGAGCAGCTTCGCGCCCTCGGCCAGCGACGGCGCGCTCCAGAGCTGTGCGTCGGCAAGTTTCGCGCGGCGGTTCGCCCGCAACTGCTCGACGAACTTCGTGACCATGATGTACCAGCTGCCCATCGACATGATCACGAGCAGGATCAGCACGAAGCGCGCGACGAAGTCGCCGTTCTTCCATAGCGCCCCGAGCCCGTACGGATTCTCGACCGCTTCGGTCGTGGCCGGCGCCGGGGGCGGGGCCGGCTCGGCGGCGGTGGTCGCCTGCGCAGGCGCCGCGACCGGTGTCGACGCGTCGGATGTCGTCATGGATCCGCTCGCTTGCGCGTAAGCGAGTTGCGGTGCAACGAGCCCGTCGATTGCAGCGACGGACATCAACAGGCTTGCCGCCAGCGCGGCCAGAGAACGCTTCGTCATACCCCACTCCAATTCTTTCGTTGAACTTACGATTTAAGTTCAAGCCGGTTTTCCCCGGTCCGGCTCCCGCCGGACCGCCCACTGCATCAATTCAGGTTGAACGAGAACGGCACCTGGACCCGTACTGCCTGGCCTTGCGCCACGCATTTGAACCGCTTCACGGTGTTGTAGGCCGCACGATCGAGCACCGGGTCGGCCGACTGGGCCACGCGCTCGTTCGTAATGTTCCCTTCTGCATCCACGACGAACTCGATCGTCACGTCACCCGTGATGTTGTTTTCCTGCGCTTCCTTCGGGTACTGCATCGACGCGCGCATCGAGTCCGAATTCGGGCAGACGACACCCACTTCGTGACTGACCGGCTTGGGCGGCGCGGGCGGTGCGATGACCGGCGCCTGCACGGCCGGCGCGGACGGCACCGGTGCCGACTGGTGCGTGATGGTCGCCTGCTGCGGGGGCGCCTGCACCGGCACTTCCGGCGGCGGCACGAACGGCGGCGGCGGCGGCGCGAATTTCGGCGGCGGAAGCTTGACGACCGGCATCGGCGGCGGTGGCGGCGGCTTCACCGGCTCGATGATGCGGGTTTCGATCGGATGCTGGATCACCTGCACGACTTTGGTCGCGAGGCCGTTGAGCAATGCGTAGATCAGCACTGCATGCAACAGGAGGACGACTGCGATGCCGCCGAAACGGCGCACCGGATTCTGCTGCTTCTTGCCGAATTCCCGCGGACGCCCCAGCGTGGCCAGTCCGCTATTCGAAGCAACCAGATGCTCTTCGACTTTCATGCCCACTATCCATCCCCCAAGCGAATCGCCCAGTTTCGCGATGATGGCGGGCTCCGGAACCGGGTCGGCTCCGTCTCCGCCTCAATGCGAAATTTCATTTTCAATTCAACTTGAAATCCGAATTGGAAGCATCGAATTCGGATCCAAATTCATTCAATTTCAAGGAATCGTTTCAACCGCGACGGGATAGCCGCCCTATCCGGCGTCTACCCCGCACCGGCACGTTCAGGCAATTGCAACCGCGTCGACACCGGCACCTTTTTCTCGTGATGCTTGGATCTTCGTTACACGCCGATGTCAGCCAGGCCGTTCGTCTTGGGTGCAGAAGATAGCAAGGAAAAAATCTGGGCGTCAAACTTTATTTGATACTCAAATACAAAGTTTGGAGGCCCTACTCGAATAACGAGTTAGTAAGCTTCTTTAAACAACTTCCCATTGATTTGGTAATTGATTTGTATGGTTGCCGCACTAATTCAGTGATTTGCGCATAAATAATCCCTAATTTAGTGCAGCGCACCGAATCGGCCCCGGAAACGAGCGTTGTCGGATGCGTTTCGTTGACTCATTCATGGATGGAAGCCGATTGACCATTGTCATGCGGGGCCAGGGCCGGGCCTGTTCACGCGATGTTCCGACGAGGCACCAATCGTCTCTTTATCAAGGATTCCAAATAAAAATTGGAAAACTTGTCGATCGACGAATCAACTCAATGATTTGCATAACGAATCTATTTTCTGACGCCGGATACCGCTGCATCAGCATGAACTCATTGCCCAACCCTCAGCGCACACAGGCATCTCCGCCCCGCCGAACCCGGCGGGAAAATGCCCGCGCGCATGCTTCGTCGACGAACGACCGGCGTCGCTCAGGACAGCATCATCCCCTGCATCCTGTGCGAGAAATGCGCGCGCTCGGCCGTCTCCATCAGCATCAGGAATTCGTCCTGCATCATGTGAATCAGCGCTTCGTGATCGCCGGCCTCGAAATAGACTTCCGGCTGCTGCGCGAGGCGTTCCTCGAGGAACGTCTTCATTCCGTACGCCATGCAGACCGGCGGCAGCGCGCCCATGTCGCAATCCTTGAACAGCTCGCGCAATTCGACCTCCCGGGCAAGCACGAGATGACGTCCCGTCTTCACCCAGAGATCCGACAGGCGCACGGCGTGCGTCGTCGGCAATACGGCGGCGACGTAGCCCTCGGCGTCCTCGAGGAGCACGGTTTTCGCGAGCCGATCGCCGGGAATATGCGCGGCGGCGGCCGTCTCCATGCTCGTATGGCTATAGGGGTGGTACACGACTTCGTACCGCGATGACTTCTGGCGCAGGCAATCCTGCAGGGTGGCTGAGACCGGCATGGCACACCTCGTCTGGGCGAATCGGGCGAACGGCGTTCGCTCCGGATTCGTTCAGCATAGGTCGCATTCCGGCCCAATGGAAACGCCCTCGCGCGACGCCCGGTTCAGATGGCCCGGCAGCCGGCTCCCGTCCTTTTTCATCCGCTCGTCCCTCGCCGGCATGCGAGATCCGGACCCGGAATTTGCTTGGAAGGACCCCTCATTTCTGTAGACAGATTTCAGGCAGTGCTTACGTAGACGCGAATGAGCCGGCACTTTGCCGACGTCGGGAAACCAGACCGTTAGTTGCGTTCTAAGAAAAACGCCGGGATACCGTCCGGGATACGTCGTTCAAAAAAACGGACCCACGAATGCCTGCCGTCACGCCGGCAAACCACGCCGCCAACGGCTTTCCCGGTGCCCTATACTGAGCCGGACGCCCACCATCCCGCGGCGGAAACCGACTTCCGGAGCGATCATGCACTACCAGTTGATCTACGAACTCGTCGACGATTACCTGTCGCGACGCGAGCCGTTCCGTGCAGAGCATCTGGCGCTCGCGCAGGCCGCGACCGAGCGCGGCGAACTCGTGCTCGCCGGCGCGCTGGCGGACCCCGCCGACCAGGCCGTGCTCGTGTTCGAAGGCGATTCGCCGGAGGCGGCCGAGTCGTTCGCGCGCGCCGATCCGTACGTGCAGAACGGCCTCGTGAAATCGTGGCGCGTGCGGCCGTGGCGCGTCGTGATCGGCAAGCACGCGCCGCGTCCCGCGTGAAATCGGGCTACAGCCACCCTGCCCGCCTGAAACGCCACCACAGCGCGAGGTCGGCGATGGCCATCACCGCGATGCAGCCGTAGAACCCGTATTTCAGGTGCAGCTCGGGCATGTTCGCGAAGTTCATCCCGTAGATGCCGGCGATCATCGTCGGTATCGCGAACAACGCGGCGAACGAGCCGAGCCGCTTGGTCACCTCGTTCTCCGCGAGCGAAATCATCCCGAGGTTGACCTGGATCGCCGTGACGACCATCTCGCGGCGCCCTTCGATCGTCTTCACGATCCGCTGCAGATGGTCGTACACGTCGCGGAAGTAGGCCGCCATCCCGCTGCAGACGTGCGGCACGCGCCCGCCGGTGAGCTTCGCGAGCGGCTCCATCAGCGGCGCCGTGTGCTGGTACAGCAGCACGAGCCGGCGCTTCAGCGAATAGAGATCCTCGATGATCGCGCGCGACGACGCAGGCGTCGCCTTCGCGAAGATGCGATCCTCGAGTTCCTCGAGCTCGGTGCCGAGCGTTTCGAGGATCGGGAAATACCGGTCGACGACCTGGTCCATCAACGCGTAGAACACGAACGCCGCCCCCTCTCGCAGCAGATGCGGCTCGCGCTCGCAACGCTTGCGCACGTCGCGGAAATCCTGCTCGGTATGGTTGCGGATCGACAGCACGTAATTCGGGCCGACGAACACGTTCAATTCGCCGACCTTGAATTCGTCATCCTCATCGAGTTCGACCGTATGCAGCACCGCGAACAGCGAGTCGCCGTATTCCTCGATCTTCGGCCGCTGATGACCCTTGCGGGCATCCTCGAGCGCGAGTTCGTGCAATCCGAACTCCTCGCCCATCAGGTCGATTTCCTCGGGCGTCGGATCCTTCAGCGCGACCCACACGAAGCATTCGGGCTTCGACACGTAATCGCTGATGGCGTCGATGTCGATATCGGCCAGCTTGCGGCCGTCCTGGTAAGCAGCACAGTTGATCAGCATGTTGTCCCACGATGTTGCGGTTTGCACATCAGTTTACCGGTTTGCTGCACGGACGGCCCGGCTTGCGCGGCACGTCGATATTGGTCATGATCGGGCTGCGTGCACCGCAGCACGCGCGTCGCGGCACGGCGACAGGCGCGCCGGGCCTGCATTGCGCGCTGCACAACGACCGTACGGCTCAACCGTCAAGGAGACAGACCTATGTGGTATTTCTCGTGGATACTCGGCATCGGCGTGGCACTCGGCTTCGGCATCATCAACGCGATGTGGCTGGAAGCGGAAGTGTTCTCGCGCGACGACAAGCGCAGCGACACGTCGCGCCAGGAGGCGGGGAGCCGGTATTCGTGACACATCTCGTGTTCTTCTGCGGTCACGCCGGCACCGGCAAGACCACGCTCGCGAAGCGGCTCATCGGGCCGCTGATGCGCGCGACCGGCGAGGCGTTCTGCCTGCTCGACAAAGACACGCTGTACGGTCGCTACAGCGCCGCCGCGATGGGCGCGCTCACGAACGATCCGAACGACCGCGACAGCCCGCTCTACCTCAAACATCTTCGCGATCCCGAATACCAGGGCCTGCTCGACACGGCCCGTGAAAATCTCTCGCTCGGCATCGGCGCGCTCGTCGTCGGCCCGCTGTCGCGTGAAGTGCGCGACCGGCGCATCCTCGATCGCGCGTGGCTCGGCATCGCGCCGGACGTCACGCTGACGGTCGTCTGGGTTCACACGTCGGAGGATATCGCGCACCAGCGGATCGTCGCGCGCGCCAACCCGAACGATGCGTACAAGCTTGCGCACTGGGACGAATACCGGCAGCGCCGCTTCGTGCCGACCGGCCGCGAATGCGACGGCATCGTGATGTTCGACAACACCGCGCCGTCCGACGCGGACATCGACGCGCTGCTGTACCGCATCGTGCCGCCACCGCAACCGGCGACGATCGTCCCGCCGCTGCCGGCCTGATCGCGCCGCCAGGCGCCCTTCCCGCTTACCGCTTACCGCTTACCGCAAAAAACAACGCCGGAAGCGCTGCTGCGCTCCCGGCGTCGTACGGCCCTCGTGCCAGAGGCTGGCGAATGGTCTGACAACTGCGGTCAGGCAACCGCGTGCACGCGCTCCATCGTGCCGCCTTCATACAGCTTGCCGAAGCGGTTCGACAGGAACGCCTTCAGCGACACCTTTTCCTGCGGGATGAAACCGCTCTGCGGCAGCTTCTTTTCGCGGAACAGATCCAGCACCGCGCACATCGCGCCGGCCGTCGTGATCTGGATCGCGCTCATGTGCATCCCGCACACGTCCTTCGCGAAGATCTTGCGCGTGAACACGTCCTGCACCAGCTGGCCGTCCTTCACGCCCGTCACCGTGACGAACACGAGCACGACGTCCTGCTTCGTCGACGGCACCGCGCGGCGCATGATCGACTTCAGCGTGTCGCGGTCGGTCGACAGGCGCAGGTCTTCCAGCAGGAACTGGACGAGCTCGCGGTGGCCCGGGTAGCGCACCGACTTGTAGTCGAGCGTCTCGACCTTGCCCGACAGCGTCTCGCACAGCGTGCCGAGGCCGCCCGACGTGTTGAACGCTTCGTATTCGGTGCCGTCGAGCGAGAAGTGTTCGAGGCCTTCGAGCGGCTGCACCCACTGCTTGCGGCCGTCGCGGATCGCTTCGCACGGCTGACAGTATTCGTTGATCAGGCCGTCGACGCTCCACGTCAGGTTGTACTTCAGCGCGTTGGTCGGATATTCGGGCAGCGCGCCGACGCGCATCTTCACGTCGCGCACTTCGCTGAAGCCGTTCACGAGTTCGTGCGCGGCGATGCCGATGAAGCCCGGCGCGAGGCCGCACTGCGGCATGAACGCGCGGTCGGAGCCATCGGCCAGTTCGCGGATCGCGTGGGTGGCGCGCACGTCTTCGGTCAGGTCGAAGTAGTGAACGCCGGCAGCCTTCGCGGCGGCGGCCACGTTGACCGCGAGGTAGTAAGGCAGCGCATTGACGAGCGCATCGAAGCCCTTCACCGCTTCGCGAATCGCATTCGCGTCGGCCGAATCGACCCGCTGCGTCGCGATGCCTTCGCGCGACAGCTTCGCGAGCGCATCCGCGTCGCGGTCGAACGCGACGACTTCGTAGTCGCCCGTTTCGCGCAGCATGTGAGCAATGGTGTGGCCGATCAGACCTGCGCCGACGATGGCGATTTTCATGCGCTTATCTCCTGATGATGGGTTGGTGTTGTGGACGGCGTTGAGCCATGAACACAGTGTAGGGACGCTCAAAATCAGTTCCAAGACGAAGAATGATGCGAAACGACCGATAATTTCGACGTTATGACGACATATTTCGCCGAAATGACACATTCGTCTAAAAATCGCGTAGAGGCGCTGTCGCAAACCGGCCGTTGGCGGTTGCGCATCGCAATGACGAAAGCGAGAACGCACGGTGTGGCACCTGACGCACGAACTGCCCATGCGTCAGGTGCCGCACGGCGGTCGAAGCGGAATACGAAAGGAGATTCGGGAGAGAGGCGCGAAGTGCGCGGAAGGATGATGGCGGATGCCCGTACCGATCATGATGGACGGCGAAGGCCGATACGAATGCGTGCGGGAATGCGTGCGGGCACATACCCGACGCCAATCCGGGCGCCCGTGACGCAACGAAACCTGCGCCGCGCATGCGCTTGCGCCGTCATGCGCGGCGCAGCGTGCAACAGAATGGTCAGCCGCCGATCGTCCCGCGATCGATCTTGCGCGACAGGATGATCGATGTCGTCGTGCGCTCGACGCCTTCGAGCGTGCCGATCTGGTCGAGCAGGTCGTTGAGTCGTTCGGGCGAATCGGCGCGCAGCCACGCGACGTAGTCATACTCGCCGCTCACCGCGCACAGCAGCTGGACTTCCGGCATCCGGTCGAGCTTGCGCAACACGTCCTTGCCAAACTTCGGCGTGAGGATGATGCCGACGTACGCATAGATGCTGGCATCGAGCACGTCCTGCCCGAGCCGCACGCTGTACCCGGCGATCACGTTGGTGCGTTCGAGCCGCGCGATGCGCGCGACGACCGTCGTGCGCGCCACGTCGAGCTGGCGCGCGAGATCCGCGACGCTGGCGCGCGCATCGGCTTGCAGCAGCGCGACGAGTTGCCGGTCGAGATCGTCGAGTTGGTCGAGGCGGGGTGGACGCATGACGCTGGGCCGGCACGCATGTGCCGGCGGAGTGGAAAGTGACGCGATGATAGCGCCGAACGCCGGCGCGCCCAACCGGCATGGCCCGGATTCGAACCTTCGATTTCGATTCGTATCGGATGTAAGCAAGTGTCGCATTCACTGCCGCGCTGCATGCAACGTGCTACTAATAGCGTGCGACGCAAGATGCGCGCTGGCGGCAATGGCCGCCGCGCCCGCTCGCAAGACACCACCCCGGAGAGCCAACCATGAAGAAAATCTCGCTCACCCTCGCTACGCTCGTCGTTGCAGCCAGCGCATTCGCGCAAACCCCGGCGCAGCCGCAAGCGCCCGCCCAGGCGCCGGCCACGACCGCCGCGGCGTCGGCCCCGAGCGCCGAAGAGCGCGCGGCACGCCACGAAGCGCGCATCGAGCAACGCATCAAGTACCTGCACGACCAGTTGAAGATCACGTCGGCGCAGGAGCCGCAATGGAAGACGTTCGCCGACACGATGCGCGACAACGGCGCAACGATGGGCCGCCTCTATAGCGAACGGATGGCCAAGCACGACGTGTCCGCGCTCGACGACATGAAGCAGTACGCGGAACTGTCGCAGGCGAACGCCGACGGCGCGAAGAAGCTCGCCGACGCCTTCGCGCCGCTCTACGAGAGCTTCCCGGCCGAGCAGAAGGCGCTGGCCGACACGACCTTCCGCAGCTGGCTGCACCACGGCGGCGAGCACCGCGGCAAGGGCAAGACGAAGGGCAAGGAAGGCAAGGCGGCCGCCGCGCCGGCCGCGAGCGCACCCGTGCAGCCCTGACGCCCTCCCCGCCGGCGCCGTGCTGCCCGCCCGGGCCGAACGGCGCCGCGCCGCTATGGGCGACCGGCGCGTCACACGGCGCGCCGAATTCGGGATAAGCTCCCGGCTTTTCCCGCTTTCCCGCCCTTCCCCATGCTCGAACTCAAGCAACTCGATCTGCGTACCGATCCGCAGGCCCGTCGCGTCGTCAAGGACGAAACCGTCGCCGTGTCCTTCGCGGACGCCGACGGCGAACTGATGAGCCTCGAAGGCCCGAACCGTTATGTCGCGGGCGACGCATTGATCACCGGCTCGACCGGCGACCGCTGGGTCGTGTCGCGCGCGCGCTTCGACGCCAAATACCTGCCCGCCGATCCGGCGCTCGCGCACGGCGCGCCGGGCGCCTACCGCAACCGGCCGGCCGTCGTGCTCGCGCGCCGGATGGACGAACCGTTTACGATCGCCCGCTCGGAAAACGGCGACACGCTGCGCGGCGTCGCCGGCGACTGGGTGATGCAATACGCGCCCGGCGACTACGGTGTCGTGCAGGCGCAGCGCTTCGCGCAGGTCTACCGCGACGCGTAACGCACCGCGCCGGCCCGAGGCCGGCGCCGCCGCTCACGCAAAGTCTTCGTCGAGTTCGAGTTCCGCGTCGCACTCGACGGCCTCGCCGGCCGCGTGCCGCTCTTCGAGCGACCCGAGCATCGCTTCCGTATACGCATGCAGCACCGCATGGCTGCGCGCGCGCTGCATCGGCTTGAGCGCCAGGTAGCGCGCGAGCGCGGCCGGCACGACCCGGATGTCGAGCGTCATCCGCTTCGGCGTCGCGCCGAACCGCATCGCCAGCCAGTGCACGGACAGGAAGCGCCCGCGCGCATCGCTGCTTTCGGCGAAGCGCGTCTGCTCCGGAAACAGATCGCAGATCACGCGCGCAAGCGCATCGAATTCCGCGCTCTGGCATTCGATCAGATAGTCGTCCATTGCGTCTTCCCCGTCAGGCCGCCGCACGCGACGGCCGGCACGTCTTCACCAGCACGACCACCAGGATCGCGGCCAGCAAGAAATACGCGGCCTCGGCCCACGCGGCCGGCAGCACGCGCACCTGATACAGCAGCGTCGGCGTCGCCGCGAGCGCATGCAGCACGATCGCGAGCGGCAGCACGGCCATTCGGCCGGCCCGCACGCCGCGCCACACCAGCACCGACAGCGCCAGTTGCACCGCGAACGCCGCGCAGCGTTCGAGCAGCAACAGCAGGATCGACTGGGCCGACAGCGTCGCGAGCATCATGTGCAGCCGCACCACGGTGTCGACCGGCAGGTCGGACAGCTGCGTCTCGAGCTGGCCGCGGCTCGCGAGCCACGCGAGATACGACCACTGGCCCCACACCAGCACGCCGACGAACCACGCTTCTGCGCCGGCGTGGCCGATCCCGTAGCCGATCCCGCGGCCGTCGCCGGCCGATGCGCCATAGCGGCGGTTCAGGACATGCATCCCCAGATAGCGGCCGACTTCCTCGAACACGGCGGTCGCGAGCGCGCCGTACGCGACGAACGCGAGCGGCTGCGTCAGCCAGCCGTCCTCGGGCGTGTGGCTCAGCACGAGCCCGTGGAACGCGCGCTCGAGGATCATCGCAAACAGCGTGAAGACGGCGACGCCGACGATCGTGTCGCGGCGGTTGAGCGCAAGCGGCTTGCGCAGGAGGCGGTAGAGGACGAGCGGCAGCAGCGCGATGATCAGCGTGGCGGCGATCAGCGCCGCCAGCGTGACGGGAGCGACAGTCATGTAGTTCCTTGTTCGGGGCGGCGCACCTGACGCGCCGCGTGCCCCGAATGATACTCAGCTTGCGGTCGACGCGCGCGCAATCAGTTCGCCGGGCAGCATCGCGACGCGCACGTCGCCCGCCGCGCCGTCGATCCGCTCGTGCACGAATTCGACGGCCTTGTAGCCGATTTCGTAGGTCGGCTGACGGATCGTCGTGATGCCGATCAGCTCGGCCCATTCCGGATCGTCGATCGACAGCAGCGCCGCCTGCTGCTGCCACGCGGCGCCGAACCGCGCCCTCAAGTGGCGCGCGATTGCAAGCGCGACCGGCGCGTTCGCGGCGAACAGCGCCGCGCGCACGCCGCGCCGGGCCGCATCGTCGATGCGGGCATCGACGTCGGCGAGCGCCGCCGCGGCCGCATCGGATTCGTCCAGGTCGAGCACGATCGTCGACGGCACCGCCAGCCCGCGCGCCGCCAGCGCCGCGCGGAACGCGGCCTCGCGCACGCGCCGCGAGCTGACGCGCTCGAACGGCTGCACGACGAAATGGATCGCGTCGAAACCGTGTTCGACCAGGTGCGCGAGCGCCGTCTCGATCGCGTCGCCGTTGTCGAGGCCGATCAGGTCGGCCTCGAAGCCCTCGACCGTGCGGTCGACGAGCACGGCCGGAATGCCCGCGCCGCGCAGCGGGCGCAGCACGTCTTCGTCGGCGCCGAGCGCATTGACGATCAGCCCTTCGACGCGGTAGGTCGTGAGCAACTGCAGGAAGCGGCGCTCCATCTCGACTTCGTTCGCCGCGTGACAGATGAGCGGCATGTAGCCGAGCGCATGGCACGCGGCCTCGACGCCCTGCAGCACTTCGATGGTGTAAGGATTGGTCAGGTCGGCCGCGAGCATGCCGAGCAGCCGGTTGCGGCCGCGCTTGAGCCCGCGCGCCATCTGGTTCGGCCGGTAGTTGAGCCGCGCGATGGCCGCCTCGATCCGCTGGCGCAGATCGACGGACAGCACGTGCGTCTCGCCGTTCAGGTAGCGCGAAACGCTGGTCTTGCCCGTGCCGGCCTCGCGCGCGACGTCGCTGATCGTCGCCGGACGCGTCGTGGAAGGTTGCGAATCGGTCACTGTCGTGCCTCGCGACGTACGATCTGCGCCGCTTCGTGAGCAGACGGACCTTTGTTGTTGGAAACGTAAGCCAACCGGCGGCCTCCCCTGTCCTGGCGCGTCGGCGCCTGCGCTGGCCCGGTGCTTCGCGCTCGAGCAGCGCCCGCCAGTCGCGTGCTACAGCAGTCGGCCGCACCGGACCTGGCGCGGATGCCCGTCGCGCGACGCTACCGGCCGCGTGGCCGGCCGTCGATGCGACGCGAGCGGGCGATCATAACGCAGCCAGCCCGCCGGCACCAAGATCATCGACTCTAACGGCGCCGGCACCGCGCCGGCCGGTTGCCGGAAGCGGCTCAGGCGTGCGCCAGCGCATCCGGATTGACGAGATTCGTGCGCAGCGTGCCGGCCAGCGCGCCGACCAGGTTTTCCGCGGCGCAGCGCGCCATCGCATGGCGCGTCTCGTGCGTCGCCGAGCCGATATGCGGCAGCGCGACGACGTTCTTCATCTGCAGCAGCGGCGAATCCGCCGGCAGCGGCTCCTGCTCGAACACGTCGAGCCCCGCGCCGCGGATCGTCCCCGCGCGCAGCGCGTCGACCAGCGCGGCTTCGTCGACGACGGGCCCGCGCGACGCATTGATCAGGATCGCGCTGCGCTTCATCTTCGCGAATTCGGGCGCGCCGATCAGGTGGCGCGTGTCGGGCGACAGCGGCACCTGCAGGCACACGAAATCCGACTGCGCGAGCAGTTCGTCGAGCGTCACGCGCCGGGCGCCGTACTGCGTCTCGGCCTCGGCATGCGCGGACCGGTTCGCGTACAGCACCTGCATCCGGAAGCCGAGCGCCGCACGCCGCGCGACCGCGCCGCCGATCCGCCCGAGCCCGACGATGCCGAGCGTCTTGCCCTGCACGTCGGTGCCGTACAGGTCCGGGCCGATGCTGCGCTGCCAGTGGCCGGCCTTCACCCACTCGGCCAGCTCGACCACGCGCCGGGCGGAGGCCAGGATCAGCGAAAACACCGTATCGGCCGTCGACTCGGTCAGCACGTCCGGCGTATGCGCGAGCACGATGCCGCGCCGCGTGAGATCGGCGACGTCGAAGTTGTCGTAGCCGACCGAGATCGTCGACCACGCCTTCAGCCGCGGGGCGCGGTCGAGCATCTGCGGCGTGACCTTCAGGCTCGCGCCGATCGCGCCGTCCGCGTCGCCGAGCGCAGCGGCGAGCGCATCGGCGCCGTCGGCCTGCACGACCTCCGCATGCTCGCGCAGGTACGCGAGAACGTCATCGGGCAGCGGCTTGTACGCGACGATACGGGGCTTCATCGTTTCATTTTCCTTGCAGCGGCGCGGCGAGCGGATGCGCATCGCGCGCCTGGGGTTTGACGGACAGCGTGAGGATCACCGCGGCGACGAGCGCGGCGCTCATGAATGCGTACGACGCGACGGGCGACCCGGTCGCACCGTTCAGGTAACCGACGAAGTACGAGCCGACGAACGAGCCGAGCGCGCCCATGCTGTTGATCAGCGCCATCGCGCCACCGGCGACGTTCTTCGGCAGCAGTTCCGGCACGATCGCGAAGAACGGGCCGTACGGCGCATACATCGCGGCGCCCGCGACGACCAGCAGCGCATACGAGATCCAGAAATGCGACGAGCCGAGCGCGTACGACGCGGCGAACGCGGCCGCGCCGACCAGCAGGAACGGCCACACGAAGCCGCGGCGCGAGCCGACCTTGTCGGACGCCCACGACGCGGCCAGCATCGCGATCGTCGCGGCGAGGTACGGCAGCGCCGACAGCCAGCCGGTCGCGACCATCCCGAGGTCGGAGCCGTTCTTCACGATCGACGGCAGCCACAGCACGAAGCCGTACACGCCGATGCTCCAGCAGAAATACTGCGCGCACAGCTTGATCACGGCCGGCGAGCGGAACGCCTCGCCATAGTTGCGCACCGGCTTGATCGCCGCCTGCTCGGCCGCGAGCGCGGCGTCGAGGTCGCGCTTTTCCTGCGCGCTGAGCCACGACGAATCGGCCGGCTTGTCCTGCACGAGGAACCACCAGCACACGGCCCAGATGACGGCCGGCACGCCTTCGGCGATGAACATGTGGCGCCAGCCGAATTCATGCACGAGATAACCGGACACGATCGACATCCACAGCACGGTGACCGGGTTGCCGAGGATCAGGAACGTGTTCGCGCGCGAGCGCTCGTTCTTCGTGAACCAGTTGCTGATGTAGATCAGCATCGCCGGCATCACGGCCGCCTCGACGATGCCCAGCACGAAGCGGATCGCCATCAGCGACGGGATGTTGCTGACCACGCCGGTCAGTGCCGCGCAGCCGCCCCACAGCACGAGGCTGACGAACACGAGCTTCTTCACGCTGCGGCGTTCCGCATAGATCGCGCCGGGGATCTGGAAGAAGAAGTAGCCGAGGAAGAACAGCGCGCCGATCAGCGACGACAGGCCCTTGCTGATCCCGAGATCCTGGTTGATACCGGCCGCCGCCGCGAACCCGTAGTTCGCGCGATCGAGGTAAGCGAGGCTGTACGTGATGAAGACGATCGGCATGATCGTCCACCAGCGTCGAGCTGCGAGATTGGCTGCCATCAGAGTGTCTCCTGAGTAGACCGGCATCGGCGCATCGTTGCGTCGTCCGGTCTCATGCAAAACCGTGCATGAAGCACGAAATGGATCCGCGGATTGTGCCGTGTCCGGCCTCTCATTGCGCGGTGACGGTTTCCTCTAAGCGATCGGCGTGATTGCTGACATTTTCGAGCCGGTCGAGCGCGTCGCGCGTCGGCAACCCTTCCGAATCGCCGATCACCTGGATCGCGAGCGCACCGATCCGGTTGCCGCGCGCGACCGCCTGCTCGACGCTCCGGCCTTCGAGCAGCGCGCTGACCACGCCGACCGCGAAGCCGTCGCCGGCGCCGACCGTATCGACGACCTTTTCAACGCGCTCGCCGGCGACTATGCCTTCGCGGCCGTCGGCCGTGCGGAAATACGCGCCTTGCTCGCCGAGCTTGATCACGACGCCGCGCGCGCCCCGCGCGAGATAGAAGCCCGCGATGTCGGCCGGCGTGTCGTGCCCGGTGAGTTGCCGACCTTCGGCCAGGCCCGGCAGCACCCAGTCGGCGAGCGTCGCGAGTGCATTCAGGGTCTTCGCCATCACGTCGGCGGACGGCCACAGTGTCGGGCGCAGGTTCGGGTCGAACGAGATCGTCTTGCCGGCCGCACGCATCTCGCGCGCGAGCCGGAAGGCGAGTTCGCACGACGTCGCCGAGATCGCCGGCGCGACGCCCGTCAGGTGCAGATGGCGCGCGCCGAGCACGTAGTCGGCCACGTAGTCGTCGCACGACAGGTGGCTCGCCGCCGAGCCCTTGCGGAAATATTCGACGATCGGGTCGCTGCCGTCGTCGTTGCGCGACTTCAGCTGGAAACCGGTCGGATAGCGCGGGTCGACGGTCACGCACGATGCGTCGATGCCCTCGCGCGCCAGCGTGTCGAGCACGTAGCGGCCGAACGAATCGCGGCCGACCCGGCTCATCCAGCCGACCCGGAAGCCGAGCCGCGACAGGCCGATCGCGACATTGAGATCGGCGCCCGCGATCCGCTTCGCGAATTGCCCGGCGTGCGCGAGATGGCCCGGTTCCGTCGCGACGAACATCGCCATCGCTTCGCCATAGGTCACGACATCGAGTGCTGCTTTCATGACTGAACTCCTCTGGATCCTGCTGCCGTCACGCGGTCGCGAGCCACGCGACGCGCCGGCAGGCATCGCCGGCCAGGTCGGCCGCGTCGAACGGGAACTCGATGCCGCGCGGCGCGTGCTGCGGCAGCGCGGCGAGCACGCCGGTCACGAGCGGATCGTTCGGCGCCGGCGCGGCGGCGAAACGACGCGCGCCCTCGCCTTCGATGGTCTTGCAATGAATGTATTCCACATGCGGCGCGAGCACCTGTGCGCAGTCGAGCGGCGCTTCGCCGCGCCACTGCCAGTTGCCGATGTCGAACGTCATGCCGAGCGCATCGGGCATGCCGGCATCGGCCAGCGCGTCGAACAGCCCGCGGAACTGCGCGAACGCGCCGCCGATCTCGGGCTGGCCGTTCTCGACCACCACGCGGGCCCGCGCGCCGCGCGACAGCGCGACGATCTCGGCCGCGTGCGCGTCGCCGGCGAAGCCGCCGAGCTGGAATTTCACGAAGCGCGCACCGAGCGCGTCGGCTTGCACGAGCGCGTCGCGCAATGCGTCGGCATCGAGCGCACCCGTTTCCGTATACAGCGAGTCCGGGGTCGAATAGACCGACCACAGCCCGTGGCCGGCGATTTGCGCACCGAGCGCGGCCAGCGCGCCGGGCGCCGTGTCGTCGTCCGACGCGAACAGCTCGCGCCGCACCTCGAAACCGGACGCACCGGATGCCGCCACGGTGGCGATGAATGCACTGTGGCCCTCCTGGCGCACCCGGTCCATCCCGAATGCGCTCGCCACGATCACGATGTCTGCCATGTTGCCCTTTTTCACCGGAATGGAACCGGTTCCATTTGCTTGAGACGGATGGTGCGCTTCGCTTCAGACCCACGCCATAGAGGAAATCCCTAAGACTGCTTGGCGCGCAAATACGCGTCCGACGGCGGGCAATGCGTGTTCCCGGAGCGGCTTCGGCCGCCTACGCGAGATCCTGCGCGAGACTCATTTCGAGGAATTGCGCGGCGACCCGCGACGGTGCGCCGCCATGCGGCACGAGAATGGAGAAATGCCGCGTGAGCGGCGCGGGCGCCAGCGAGCGCAACACCAGCGCCGCCTCCTGGTGACGCAGCGACATCGCGGACACGAACCCGACGCCCATCCCGGCGCGCACGGCCTCCTTCACGGCCTCGACCCCCGCGATCTCGAACGCGACGCGCATCGGCGCGCCGCCATGCGCGAACGCGCGCTCGACGAGTTGCCGCACGGCGGAGCCCGCCTCGCGCAGCACGAGCGGATGCGCGGCGAGCGCGTCGAGCGTCACGCCCGCGTCGTAGTCGGGCGCCGCGAGCGGATGGCCGGCCGGCACGATCGCGACGATCTCGTCCTCGTGCCACGCGTGCACGGCCGTTCCCGGCGGCAGCGCCTCGCCGGGCGGCCCTTCGATCAGCGCGATGTCGAGCGACGGCAGCGCCGCGACCACGTCGGCCGTATTGCCGCTCATCGTCTGGATCGACACGCGCGGCGCGCGCGGCTGGAACGCCGCGATCAGGTACGGCAGCAGGTAGCTCGCGGGCGTCGTGCTCGCGCCGATGCGCAGCGTGCCGGCTTCCAGCCCGCGTACCGCGTCGCGAAACGCACGCGCCTGCGCGAACGTGTCGCGCTGCGCCTTCGCATACTGCGCGAGCTGTTCGCCGACCGGCGTCAGGCGGATGCCGCGGCCGTCGCGCTGGTACAGCGGCTCGCCGAACTCGTCCTGCAGCAGCCGCAACTGGCCCGACACGGCCGGCTGCGACAGATGCAGCGCCACGGCGGCGCGGCTGATGTTCAGATGCTCGGCGACGGCGGCGAACGTTATCAGTTGATCCGGGGTCATGGGGATGAATTATCGGCTTTCCGGATAGTTTACGTCACAAATCACAATTTTTCATATCGATATAACGAAATTAGGATTACAGCATCGCCACACGCTCCATCACGGTGCTTCCATGTCCACTGCTCCGACTCCCCCTCTCAGCCACGCCGCGCCGTCGAGGCGCGGCCAGCTGAACGGCGTGCTGTTCGTCGCGCTGTTTGCCGCCGCCGTCACGAGCCTGTCCCAGCTTCCCGCGATTGCGGGGCTCGGCCTGTCGCCGCTGATCGTCGGCATCGTCGCCGGGGCGTTGTACGGCAACGGCCTGCGCGACGGCATGCCGGCCAGCTGGGCGGCCGGCGTCAACTTCTCCGCACGCAAGCTGCTGCGCATCGCGGTCGCGTTCTTCGGGTTGCGCGTGAGCCTGCAGGAAATCGCGCAGGTCGGACTGCCGGGCCTCACGGTGTCGGTGCTGGTCGTCGTCAGTACGCTCGTGATCGGCACCTGGGTCGGCATGAAGCTGATGAAGCTCGACCGCGACGCCGCGCTGCTGACCGCCGCCGGCAGCGCGATCTGCGGCGCGGCCGCCGTGCTCGCGTTCGAGTCGACGCTGCAGTCGAAGCCGCACCAGAGCGCAATGGCCGTCGGCAGCGTCGTGTTGTTCGGCACGCTGTCGATGTTCCTGTATCCGCTCGCCTATCACGCCGGGCTGCTGAACCTCGATCCGGCCGGCCTCGGCCTGTTCTTCGGCGGCACGATCCACGAAGTCGCGCAGGTGGTCGGCGCGGCGAGCGACATCAGCCCGCAGGTCGCGCACGTCGCGACGATCGTGAAGATGACGCGCGTGATGCTGCTGGTGCCGGTGCTGCTCGCGCTCGGCTGGTGGCTCGCCCGTTCGGCGCGCTCGGCGCACGACGCGGCCGGCGGCGCGCAAGGCAAGCGCAAGGTGGCGGTTCCGTGGTTCGCGCTCGGCTTCCTCGGCTTCGTGATCGTCAATTCGCTGAACGTGCTGCCCGCGGATGTCACGCATACGCTGAACGTGCTCGACACCTTCGCGCTGACGATGGCCATGACCGCACTCGGCATCGAAACGCGCGTCGCGCAGATCCGCGCAGCCGGCCCGCGTGCGCTGATGACCGGCCTGATCCTGTACGTGTGGCTGATCGCCGGCGGCTACGGGATCACCTGGGCCGTGCAGCACTGGTTTGGCTGAGCCGCCTATCCGCGACGGTTCGCGCGCCGCGCCCTACGGGAAGCCCGACGGGGAGCCCGACGGGGAGCCCGACGGGGAGCCCGACGGGAGAGTCCCGCGGGCGCGGCGCAGTGCTATGCTTCGCGTCGTTTTCCATCGCCCCCTTTCAGCCGTGCTCTCGTTCCTGCTGAAGCTGCGCACTCGCGCGCAAACGCTGTTCCGCCTGTCGGACGCCCATACGATGCTGATCTGGTCGGCCATCGTCGGCGTCGGCGGCGCCTTTGCCACGATGGCGTTCCGCGAAGGCATCGACCTGATGCAGCGCCTGATCTCGGGGCACAGCGGCAGCTTCGTGCAGATGGCCAAGAGCCTGCCGTGGTACGTGCGGTTCTGGATGCCGGCCGCGGGCGGCTTCCTCGCCGGCTGCGTGCTGCTGCTCGCGACGCGCGGCGACCAGCAGGCCGCCAAGACCGACTACATGGAATCGGTCGCGCTCGGCAACGGCGTCGTGCCGGTGCGGCAGAGCCTGTGGCGCAGCGTGTCGTCGCTGCTGACGATCGGCAGCGGCGGCTCGATCGGCCGCGAAGGCCCGATGGTGCAGCTCGCGGCGCTCGCCGCGTCGCTGGTCGGCCGGTTCGTGCACTTCGATCCGCCGCGCCTGCGCCTGCTGGTCGCGTGCGGCGCGGCGGCCGGTATCACGTCCGCGTACAACGCGCCGATCGCCGGCGCCTTTTTCGTGTCGGAGATCGTGCTCGGCACGATCGCGATGGAGAGCTTCGGGCCGATGGTTGTCGCGTCGGTCGTCGCGAACATCGTGATGCGCGAATTCGCCGGCTACCGGCCGCCATACGAGATGCCGGTGTTTCCGGCCGTGACGGGCCCCGAGGTGCTGCCGTTCGTCGTGCTCGGCGCGCTGTGCGGCGTGCTCGCGCCGCAGTTCCTGCACCTGCTCGACGCGTCGAAGACGCAGTTCAAGCGGTTACCGGTGCCGCTGCCCGTGCGGCTCGCGCTCGGCGGCCTCGTGGTCGGCGTGATCTCGGTATGGATTCCGGACGTGTGGGGCAACGGCTACAGCGTCGTGAACCACATCCTCCATTCGCCGTGGACCTGGCAGGCGCTCGTCGCGGTACTCGTGTTCAAGGTGATCGCGACCGCCGCGACGGCCGGCTCGGGCGCGATCGGCGGCGTGTTCACGCCGACGCTGTTCGTCGGCGCCGTGTTCGGCTCGCTGTTCGGGCTCGCGATGGACGCGCTGTGGCCGGGCCATACGTCCGCGTATTTCGCGTACGCGATCGTCGGGATGGGCGCGTTCATGGCGGGCGCCACGCAGGCGCCGCTGATGGCGATCCTGATGATCTTCGAGATGACGCTGAGCTACCAGGTCGTGCTGCCGCTGCTGGTGTCGTGCGTGTTCGCGTATTTCGTCGCACGCGCGACGGGCACGACGTCGATGTACGAAATCACGCAGCACCACTACCAGGACGCGCAGGAGCGGCAGCGGCTGCGCACCACGCAGATGCGCGAGCTGATCCAGCCCGCGCAGACGGTCGTGCCGCTCACCGCGAGCGTCGCCGACATGACGCGCGTGTTTCTCGAATATCCGGTGAAGTACCTGTACGTGACCGACGACGCCGGGCGCTTCCGCGGCGCGGTCGCGCTGAAGGACATCACGTCCGATTTGCTCGACAAGCGCGACACGACCGACAAGACGGCCGCGCACTACGCGCATACGCCGTTTCCGCTGCTCACGCCCGACATGCCGCTCGCGACCGCGCTCGAACGCTTCATGGCGTTCCAGGGCGAACGGCTGCCGGTGATCGAGAGCGAAGCCGAGCCGACGCTCGCGGGCGTCGTCTACAAGACGTCGCTGCTCGACGCCTACCGGCGGATGACCGGCGAGCGCTGACGCGCATCGCCGCACCGTCCACGCCGGTCAGTCCGGCGCGCGCCCGAGCACGACCCGCGCGAAGAACCCCGCGAGCACCGATTCGGCCACGTCGACCGAGACGTGCTGCGGATCGGCCGTGTAATACGACTGCACGCCGTCGCACAGGCACATCAGCCCGAACGCGAGCGTGTCGGCCGGCAGCAGCAGCGGCGTGCCCGAGCGCTCGGCGAAGCGCTCGATGAATTCGGCCATCTGCACGCGCTTGCCGTGCAGGAACTGGTTGAAGCGCACGCGGAATTTCGCGTCGCGCGCCGCCTGCAGCTTCGCCTCGCCCCACAGCAGCGAGTATTCGTCGTCGCGAAACAGCGTCCGGTAATACGCGAGCGCCATCGATTCCATCTGCTCGCGCGTGCCGCCCCCTTCGAAAATCGCCTCGAAGTCGGCCCGCACCTCCTCATGGTTGCGCTCCAGCAATTCCAGCAGCAGGTCGGACTTGCTGCGGAAATTCGAGTAGAACGCGCCGCGCGTATAGCCCGCCGCCGCCGCGATGTCCTCGACGCTCGCGGCCACATAGCCTTTCTTCAGAAAAATGCGATGCGCGGCTTTCAGCAGACGTTCGCGCGTCTGGTCCCGGCTCTGCTCGCGAGTTAAGCGCTGTGGTTTCATGCCGCGCAGTCTAGCATCCCTTCCCTTTCAGATTCATCTTTGCATTCAGATACAGGTGTGTATTAGAATCCGCCACAGTTTCTGAAGATGTCGTTCGTCTGTCCGCGTGCGCCGGTGCCGGCGCCGCTTGGGGCAAGCGCCCGCCGCGCTTGCCGGCTTCGTTCCGCTCCACCTCACCTGGGGGTTTCGTGAATCGCTCCGGTTCCCGCGCCGCGCTGCTGATCAGCGCCGCGCTCGTCCTTGCCGCCTGTCATCCGAAAGAATCCGCGCCGCCCGCCCCGCGCCCCGTCGTCGCGCTGCCCGCACGGGCCGACACCCTCGCGGCCGCGCGCACGCTGCCCGGCGACATCCAGCCGCGCTATGCCACCCCGCTGTCGTTCCGCATCGCCGGCAAGATCATCGAGCGCCGCGTGCGGCTCGGCGATACGGTGAAGGTCGGCCAGGTCGTCGCGCTGCTCGATCCGTCCGACGTCGAGAAGAACGCCGCGAGTGCGCAGGCGCAACTCGATGCCGCGTCGCATAGCCTCGCGTTCGCGAAGCAGCAGCTCGACCGCGATCGCGCGCAGGCCCGCGAAAACCTGATCGCGACCGCGCAGCTCGAACAGACCCAGAACAGCTACACGTCGGCGCTCGCGCAGCGCGACCAGGCGCAGCAACAGCTTGCGCTCGCGAAGAACCAGCTCCGCTACGCGACGCTCGTCGCGGACCATGCGGGCACCATCACCGCCGAACAGGCCGATACCGGCCAGAACGTGTCGGCCGGCCAGCCGGTCTACCAGCTCGCGTGGTCGGGCGACGTCGACGTGGTCAGCGACGTGCCCGAGGCCGCGCTCGCATCGCTCGCGCCCGGTCATGCCGCCACCGTCACGCTGCCGTCGCTGCCGGGCCGCCGGTTCGCCGCGAAGGTGCGCGAAATCGCGCCGGCCGCCGATCCGCAAAGCCGCACCTACCGCGTGAAGCTCACGCTCGGCGCACCCGATCCGGCGATCCGGCTCGGGATGACCGCGGATGTCGCGTTCGACGGCGCGCCGGCGGCCGGCGATACGCAGCCGATCACGCTGCCCGCGACCGCGCTGTTCCACGACGGCGCGCAACCGGCCGTATGGGTCGTGCGCACCAAGGACGACACGCTCGAACTGCGCCGCGTCGACGTCGCCCGCTTCAACGAGCGCACCGTCACCGTGTCGCACGGGCTTCAGCCGGGCGAGCGCGTCGTGCTGCAGGGCGTGCATACGGTCAGCGCGGGCGAGAAGGTCCGCGCGATCGCGCCGCTGCATCCGGAGGACTTCGCATCGTGAGCGTCTCCCACGAAGAAGGCCGGTTCAACCTGTCCGCATGGGCGCTGCGCCACCAGGCGCTGGTCGTCTACCTGATCGCGCTCGCGACGCTCGCGGGCATCCTCGCTTACACGCGGCTCGCGCAATCCGAAGACCCGCCGTTCACGTTCCGCGTGATGGTGATCCGCACCTTCTGGCCCGGCGCGAGCGCGCGGCAGGTGCAGGAACAGGTGACCGACCGGATCGGCCGCAAGCTGCAGGAAACGCCGGCCATCGATTTCCTGCGCAGCTATTCGCGCCCCGGCGAATCGCTGATTTTCTTCACGATGAAGGATTCGGCGCCGGTGAAGGACGTGCCCGAGACCTGGTACCAGATCCGCAAGAAAGTGGGCGACATCGGCTATACGCTGCCGCCCGGCGTGCAGGGCCCGTTCTTCAACGACGAATTCGGCGACGTCTACACCAACATCTGGACGCTCGAGGGCGACGGCTTCACGCCCGCGCAACTGCACGACTACGCGGACCAGTTGCGCACCGTGTTGCTGCGCGTGCCGGGCGTCGGCAAGGTCGACTATTTCGGCGACCCCGACCAGCGGATCTTCATCGAGGTCAACAATGCGCAGCTCACGCGCCTCGGCATCTCGCCGCAGCAGCTCGGGCAGGCGATCAACGCGCAGAACGACATCTCGTCGGCCGGCGTGCTGACGACCGCCGACGATCGCGTGTTCGTGCGGCCGAGCGGCCAGTTCGACAACGTCGGCGCGATCGCCGATACGCTGATCCGCATCAACGGCCGCACGTTCCGGCTCGGCGATCTCGCCACCGTCAGGCGCGGCTACGACGATCCGACCGTCACGCAAATGCGGATGGCTGGTCCAGGCGCGGCCGGTCCAGGCACGAGCGGCAAAGCCGTGCTCGGCATCGGCGTCACGATGCAGCCGGGCGGCGACGTGATCCGGCTCGGCAAGGCGCTCGACGCCGAATCGAAGGACTTGCAGGCGCAACTGCCGGCCGGCCTCAAGCTGACGCTGGTGTCGAGCATGCCGCACGCGGTCTCGCATTCGGTCGACGACTTCCTCGAAGCGGTCGCCGAAGCGGTCGCGATCGTGCTGGTCGTGAGCCTCGTGTCGCTCGGGCTGCGCACCGGGATGGTCGTCGTGATCTCGATCCCGGTCGTGCTCGCGGTCACCGCCCTCTTCATGTACCTGTTCGACATCGGGCTGCACAAGGTGTCGCTCGGCACGCTCGTGCTCGCGCTCGGGCTGCTCGTCGACGACGCGATCATCGCGGTCGAGATGATGGCCGTGAAGCTCGAACAGGGCTACACCCGCGCGCGCGCCGCTGCGTTCGCGTACACCAGCACCGCGTTCCCGATGCTGACCGGCACGCTCGTCACGGTATCGGGCTTCCTGCCGATCGCGCTCGCGAAATCGAGTACCGGCGAATACACGCGCTCGATCTTCGAGGTGTCGGCGATCGCGCTGATCGCGTCGTGGTTCGCGGCCGTCGTGCTGATCCCGCTGCTGGGCTTCCACATGCTGCCCGAGCGCAAGCGGCACGCGCACGAGGCGCACCTGCCCGACGATCATGAGCACGACATCTACGACACCCGCTTCTACCGGCGGCTGCGCGGCTGGATCGACTGGTGCATCGAGCGGCGCTTCGTCGTGCTGCTGATCACGGGCGCCCTGTTCGTCGTGGCGATGATGGGCTTCTCGCTGGTGCCGCAGCAGTTCTTCCCGAGCTCCGACCGGCCCGAGCTGCTGGTCGACCTGCGGCTGCCGGAAGGCGCGTCGTTCGCGGCGACGCTGCGCGAGACCGAGCGGCTCGAGAAAGCGATCGACAAGCGTCCCGAGATCGACCATTCGGTGAGCTTCGTCGGCAGCGGCGCGCCGCGCTTCTACCTGCCGCTCGACCAGCAGCTGCAACTGCCGAACTTCGCGCAGTTCGTGATCACCGCGAAATCGGTCGAGGATCGCGAGAAGCTCGCGACCTGGCTCGAAACCACGCTGCGCGACACGTTCCCTGCCGTGCGCTGGCGCCTGTCGCGGCTCGAGAACGGCCCGCCGGTCGGCTATCCGGTGCAGTTCCGCGTGAGCGGCGACAGCATCGCGACGGTCCGCTCGATCGCCGAGAAGGTCGCGGCGACGATGCGCGGCGATGCGCGCACGGTGAACGTGCAGTTCGACTGGGACGAGCCGGCCGAGCGCTCGGTGCGCTTCGAGCTCGACCAGAAGAAGGCGCGCGAGCTGAACGTCACGTCGCAGGACGTGTCGAGCTTCCTCGCGATGACGCTGTCCGGCACGACCGTCACGCAGTATCGCGAGCGCGACAAGCTGATCGCCGTCGACCTGCGCGCGCCGCGCGCCGACCGCGTCGATCCGGCGAAACTCGCGGGCCTCGCGCTGCCGACGCCGAACGGCCCCGTGCCGCTCGGCTCGCTCGGCCGCTTCACGCCTACGCTCGAATACGGCGTGGTGTGGGAACGCGACCGCCAGCCGACCATCACCGTGCAGTCGGACGTGCGCGCCGGCGCCCAGGGCATCGACGTCACGCATGCGGTCGACGCGAAGCTGAACGCGCTGCGCGCGCAGTTGCCGGTCGGCTATCAGATCAACATCGGCGGCTCGGTCGAGGAAAGCGCGAAGGCGCAGACGTCGATCAACGCGCAGATGCCGCTGATGGCGATCGCCGTGTTCACGCTGCTGATGATCCAGCTGCAGAGCTTCTCGCGCGTGCTGATGGTCGTGCTGACCGCGCCGCTCGGGCTGATCGGCGTGGTCGCGACGCTGCTGCTGTTCGGCCAGCCGTTCGGCTTCGTCGCGATGCTCGGCGTGATCGCGATGTTCGGGATCATCATGCGCAACTCGGTGATCCTGGTCGACCAGATCGAGCAGGACATCGCGGTCGGCCACGGCCGCGTCGACGCGATCATCGGCGCAACCGTGCGGCGCTTCCGACCGATCACGCTGACGGCCGCGGCCGCCGTGCTCGCGCTGATCCCGCTGTTGCGCTCGAACTTCTTCGGGCCGATGGCGACCGCGCTGATGGGCGGCATCACGAGCGCGACCGTGCTGACGCTGTTCTACCTGCCTGCGCTGTACGCGACGTGGTTCCGCGTGAAGCGCGACGAACGCGACCCGCAGGACGGCCCGCCGCCAGGCGGCAGCACGCCGGCCGCGCCGTCGGGAGCCTGACCATGGATCGATCGATGACCCTGAAAACGAAAGCCGTGCGGCTGCTCGCGGCGGCGAGCGTCGCCGGCCCGCTCGCGGGCTGCGCGTGGTTCGCGCCGAGCGGCGAGCCGCCCGCGATGCCATCGCCCGCGCACTATGGCGCCGCGCCGCAAGTCGAGCAGACCGTGTCCGCGCAAGGCGTGGCGCAGCAGTTCGAGGTCGGCGCGCAACCGGTGCCGGACTGGTGGAAGCAGTACCGTTCCGATGCGCTGAACGCGCTCGTCGACGAAGGGCTGCGCAACAGCCCGACGCTGGGTGCGGCGTCGCATTCGCTCGATGCCGCGCGCGAACAACTGCGCGGACAGATCGGCAGCTCGATGCTGCCGTCGATCGACGCGGTCGGCCAGGCCACGCGCCAGCGTGCGCTCGGCGTGCCGATTCCCGCGCTCGGCGCGCCGACGCTGCTGTACGACACGTTCGTCGGGCAACTGCAGGCGAGCTACACGGTCGACCTGTTCGGCGTGTCGCGCTTCGCGAACCGCGCGCTCGCGAAACGCGTCGACGTCAGCGCGTTCCAGCTCGAATCCGCGCGGCGCGCGCTGGCCGCGAACATCGTGACCGCGTCGATCACCGTGTCGGTGCTCAATGCGCAGATCGAGACGACCGAGCGGCTCGTCGCGCTCGCGAACGACCAGGCGCACGACGCCGAGCGCCGCCATGCGCTGGGTTCGGCATCGCGCAGCGACGCGCTGAATGCCCGGCAAAGCGCCGACACGTTCGCGGCAAGCCTGCCCGCGCTGCGCCAGCAGCGCGACTCGGCGCGCCATGCGCTCGCGGTGCTGGTCGGCCGCACGCCCGACCGGCCGCCGGCCGATCTCGCGCTCGCCGATCTGCACCTGCCCGAGCAGGTGCCCGTCGTCGTGCCGTCGGACCTGCTGCAAAGCCGCCCGGACATCCAGGCCGCCGACGCGGGGCTGAAGGCCGCCGCCGCCGAAGTGGGCCTCGCGACCGCGCAGATGTTCCCGCAACTGTCGCTGTCGGCGGCGATGGGCAAAGGCGGCTTCAGTTGGCCGGCGATGCTGTCGGGCGCCGGCGCGATCTGGAACGTCGGCGCGTCGCTGAGCCAGCCGATCTTCCACGGCGGCGCGCTGCTCGCCCAGCGCCGCGCGGCGAAGGCGACCTACGAGGCCGCGGTCGACCAGTACAAGCAGGCGGTGCTGGGCGCGTTCCAGAACGTCGCCGATTCGCTCGCGGCGCTCGAGCACGACGCGGAGGCGCTCGATGCGTCGTCGCGCGCCGCGCTGTCCGCACGCGGCGCATACGACGACGCGGCCGCCCGCGTGCGGCTCGGTGCGCTGCCGCCGTCGGCCGCGCGCGCGAGCGAGTTGCAGTACCGCAATGCGCGGCTCGACGAGATTCGCGCGACCGGCGCACGGTTCGCGGATACCGCGCGGCTTTACCAGGCGATGGGCACGCCGCCCGCCGACAACGGCGACAAGTCCGGCAAAACCGCGAGCGCCGCCGGCAAGGACGCGCGCGCCGCCACGCCCGACGCCGCGCCTTCGGCGCAGTAACCCGCCCCTTCGATCGGACGTGCGTGCGGCTCCCCGCAACGCCCGTCCGATCGCCGATCTTCCGCTTGACCCTCACGTAGCGTAACGTTCGAGACTCCAGTGTGCGCACCGAACGGAGGAACGAATGCGGCTGAAAGTGGGAGAACTGGCGAAACGCAGCGGGTTGACCGTCCGCACGCTTCATCACTATCACGCAATCGGTCTGCTGACGCCTTCGGCGCGCGCCGACAACGGCTACCGGCTGTACGACCGCGACGACATCGCCCGGCCTCACCAGATCCAGGCCCTGCGTCGCTTCGGACTGTCGCTCGCCGAAATCGGCGACTACCTGAACCAGCCCGGTACCCCGCTCGTCGATCTCGTCGCGAAGCAGATCGCGTCGCTCGACCGCCAGCTCGCGCAAACCGCGCAGCTGCGCGAGCGGCTCGCGCGCCTGCATGCGCAGCTCGCGGCGGGCACCGAGCCGGAACTGGCCGATTGGCTCACCACACTGGAGTTGATGACCGTGTACGACAAATATTTCTCCGAGGCGGAACTCGCGCGCCTGCCGATGTACCAGAAGAGCCAGGCAGGCGACGCGGAATGGATCGCGCTCGTCGACGAGGTCCGTGTGCTGCACGATGCGGGCGTGCCCGCCGAGGACGAGCGCGTCCGTGCGCTCGCCGCGCGCTGGATGGCGCTGCTGGTGCGCGACACGAACAACGATCCGCGTTTGCTCGCGAAGCTGAACCTGATGCACGAGCACGAACCGTCGATGCAGTCGAAGATCGGCATTTCGACCGCGTTGCGCGACTATGTCCTGCGTGCTTCGTCGGAAACGAAGATGCGGCTCTTCGAGAAGTACCTCGCGCCGGACGAGATCCGCTTCATGCGGGCGCACTACCGCGAACGCGCGATGGAATGGCCGCAACTGATGGCCGACGTGCGCGACGCGATCGACGCGGGCACGCAGCCCGATTCGCCGCAAGGCCGCGCGCTCGCGCAGCGCTGGCTCGAGCTGTTCTGCAGCTACGCGGGCCACGATCCGGCCACGCACGCGAAATTCCGCCAGGCGCTGATGAACGAGCCGGCGCTGACGAAGGATTCGTGGACCGACGACACGCTGCTCGGTTTCGTGCGCGCAGCGATGGCGCAACTGGCGCCGGTGCGCTGATCGCATGACTGGCGGGCGGCAAGCGGGTGTCCCGTGTGCCGCCCGTTTCACCATTGGCAGCCGGTATCGCGAACCGCATCCAGCGCGAGCATCGGCAAGGCGAGCAAGCCCGCACCCGCGTACGCGTTCCGGCAATCGGCACGACGCGCGCCCGACATGCCATCAGCCAGCTTCGCGTCGACGGTGTTACGGCGCGGCAACGCGCCGCCTGACGATGCGCTCAGCGCACCGACGGCCGCCTGCGCGGGGCTGCGCGCTGCGCGTTGCGGTGCACCGATCGCGTCCAGATCGCGACGCCAGTCGAGATCGGGGCTGGCAGCGGTCGCCGGGGCGTTGTCACGTGCGTCGGCGGTCGTCCCGCTTTGCCTGTGTGGCGTACTCGGCGCATCCGGAGACGAACGCGCCGCCCTACGCGCGTTCGCCACCGCAGCAGCACGTTTCGCCGATTGCACGGCGCCTCGCCCGCCTGCGCTCGGGCCGGCCCGCCCGATCTCGCGCGCGATCACCTCGGGTTTCGGCCGCGCGGGAATCAACTCGACGCGCAGCGCGGTCCGCGGCTTCTCGCTCGTTTTCGGGCCGGCCGGCGTCGGCGCCCATTGCAGCACGAACCATCCGAGCAGGTGGATCGACACGGACACCGCGACAGCCAGCGCGACGACACGCGACCGACGGCGCCCCGCCGCATCGACACGCCGCGTGCGCGCTGCGTCAGTCGGGCTCGCCGCCGCCGTCATCGCTGAACGCGAGCAGGTCGCCCGGCTGGCAGTCGAGATAACGGCAGATCGCCTCGAGCGTCGCGAAGCGGATGCCCTTCACCTTCCCCTGCTTGAGCAGCGACAGATTCTGCTCGGTGATGCCGACGGCTGCGGCCAGATCCTTCGAGCGAACCTTGCGCATCGCGAGCATCACGTCGAGCTTGACTACGATCGTCATCGCGCGCCTCAGACGAATTGCCGATGCTCGGCGTCGAGCTCGCTCGCCTGCCGGAGAATGTGCGCGATGACCGCGATGCACGCGGCCGTGAACAGCGCGACCACGTACGGCATGGTGAAGCCGATGCTG
Organism: Burkholderia sp. BCC0419; assembly: GCF_902830285.1. Taxonomy (NCBI): domain Bacteria; kingdom Pseudomonadati; phylum Pseudomonadota; class Betaproteobacteria; order Burkholderiales; family Burkholderiaceae; genus Burkholderia; species Burkholderia sp. BCC0419. The sequence goes on along the minus strand of NZ_CADESR010000001.1, from coordinate 1,636,522 downwards.
ACCACACGATGGCCGACCGGTTCGCGCAGCGTCGCCCACACGCTCAGCAGCGGCTCGCACACCAGGCTCAGCACCACCCACAGGCCGATCGCGCGCCCCGTCTTGCCGAGATGGCCGGCCGCCTGCGCAGAGAAATAGTCGCGCCGCGCATACGTGCGGAACAGCGCGCGCAGATGACGAAGGCCGTTTGCGAGCGCGATCAGCGGCACGCTCGACAGCAGGATGCCGACCGCCTTCTGCCACCACGGGAACGCGGCAACGTCCACGTGCAGGTTCGTGAGCACCGAATCCGTGAGGCCGAAGACGAAGCCGGGCCCCGACGCTGTGTCCAGCGATGGAAACAGCCAGCACGCAGCGTTGAGCACCAGCATGCAGACGATGAACCCCAGCGTGACGGTGGCCATCTGCTGGCTGATACGGGCAATGCGATCGGAATGCATGACGTCTCCTCGACGACGAATGAACGAGCATCGATTGTACGTCGATAATTATCGTAAAACGATAATTAATTGTCGTCTTGTTGTGATTTTTTATTGCCCAACATGCTTGACCAGCGTCGATCCGCCCATGTCGCGCGCACTGGCCGGACGCCCGCCTAGTCGTTGCGCGCGCTGATCCCGCGCCAGTGCTTCGTCATGTAGCGCAGAAACGCGGGCTGCGCCTTCAGGTCCGCATTCGGTACGGGCGCCGCGCCGGCGTCGACGAACTTGCCGTTGACCGTCACGGTTTCCTCGCCGCGCAGCACGTATTTCGTGCCCGCGTCGATCAGGAAGTACTTGACCTGATCGGCGCTCACGTCGCCGCGGCAACCGATCTTGTACGCGAACAGGAACTGCTTGCGGCCGTTGCCGAGCAGGTCGCGCATTTCGATCGACTTCGGTACGACGTCGAGAATCACGTCGACCGGACATGCCTTCACGTAGTCGCGCACCGTCCAGTCGGGGTGACCGTCGAGCGTCGCGGACACCTTGAGCTCGACGTCGTCGCCGGACGCGGTTCTGGCGAGCGTCACCGCGTGCGCGCCGGCCGCATCGGTCCACGTGTAGTCGGCGGCGTGCGCCGGGCTGGCCAGCGCTGTGATTGCAAGGGTTGCAAGCAACAGGCAACGCGAGAGGGCATGTTTTTTCATCGGCGATGGCGAAAGCGCGGGAATCGAACGCGCCATTATCGGCAAAGCCGCGTGCCGCCGCCAGCCGCGCGCGACAGGCCCGTTCAGCGCTCGCGCGAGCCGAGGCCGAGCGCCTTCATCCGCCGGTACAGCGTCCGTTCGCTCAATCCGAGCTGCTCGGCGAGCGCCTTGCGCGTGCCGTCGAACGCGCGCGCGATACGGACCAGCTCCGCATCCGACACGCCGCGCGCGTCCACCGCCTGCGCGTGCGGCGCCGCCGCTGCCGCGACGAGCTCGGCCGGCAGATGTTCGACGCGAATCGTCCCGTCGTCCGCGAACAGGCACGCGCGTTCGAGCACGTTGCGCAGCTCGCGGATGTTGCCGGGCCACGCATACGCGTCGAGGCACGCCCGCGCGCGCTCGGTCAGCATGAATGGCCGGGCATTAGCGTCGCCGGCCTTGCCGCGCGCGTTCGCGATCCGCTGCAGGATCGATTCGGCCAGCAGCGCGACGTCGCCGCGCCGCTCGCGCAACGCCGGCAGCGGAATCGGGAACGCGTTGATCCGGTAGTACAGATCCTGCCGGAATCGGCCGTCGTCGATCATCTCGCGCAGCGGCTTGTGCGTGGCCGCGACGAGCCGGAAATCGGCGCGCAGCGCCTCGACGCCGCCGACGCGCCGGAACGTGCCCGATTCGATCAGCCGCAGCAGCTTCACCTGCATCGGCAGCGGCACGTCGCCGATTTCGTCGAGAAACAGCGTGCCGCCCTGCGCGGTTTCGACGAGGCCCGGCTTGCGCTGGTTCGCGCCCGTGAACGCGCCCTTCTCGTAGCCGAACAGTTCGCTCTCGAACAGCGTCTCGGCGATCCCCGAGCAATCGACGACGACGAACGGTCCCATCGCGCGATCGCTCGCTTCGTGCAGCGCGCGGGCGAACAGCTCCTTGCCGGTGCCCGATTCGCCGAGCAGCAGCACCGGCAGCATCGACGGCGCGACGCGCTGCAGCGCGCCGAGCGCCGCGTTGAACGCGTCGGCGCCACCGACGAGCCCTTCCGCGCTCGGCTGCGCGGACGCGCTGCGCACCGTCGTCAGCCGCTCGACATACGCGATCACGTTGCCGTCCGCATCGAAGATCGGCCGCAGCTCGACGTCGACATGCTCGGGGCCGCGCGGCGTGTGATGGATATGCAGCACGCGGTTCAGCCCGTGCGATTCGAGCGCCTGCTTCATCGGGCAATGCTCGCCAGCCTGGTCGCACGGCACGTCGTAGTGATGCGACACCTGGAAACAGTGCCGGCCCACGTGCTCGACACCGGCCACCCCGAACTGGCGCCGGTACGCATCGTTCGCCGCGAGGATGCGGTAGTCGGGGTCGACCACGATCATCGGCTGCGGGTCCTGCTCGAGATACGCGACGAGCGCGCGCACGTCGGGCATCGCATCGTGACGCGGTGCGGGGACGATCGGGATGGTGTCGTGCGGATTCATGCGTCGGCTCGCTCGGCGAAGGGGCGCCCGGACGGACTGCCAGGCTGACTGCCAATTCTGCCATGACACTGCCAGTTGTGGCAGTCCTCGTCCGCCACCGGATATCGCTGCCGCATTCTCGACGCCGCCAACGCCCCGAAAACCCGAGCCGAATCAAGGCCCTGCCACATCGACCAGGGCCGCGCCGCAGGTTGGCATGCTTCTTGAGATAAAGACCGCGATTGCAGATGCAGAACCCGATCGAGGACACCCCGTGAGCAACGCCCCCGCCCTGTCGGTCGAAGGCTTTTTCGACCCGGCGACCCACACTGTCAGCTATCTCCTGCTCGATCCGGCGAGCCGCGCGTGCGCGCTGATCGACAGCGTGCTCGACTACGACCCAAAATCCGGCCGCACACGCACCGCCAGCGCCGACCGGCTGATCGCGCGCGTCGCCGAACTCGGCGCGACCGTCCACTGGCTGCTGGAGACGCACGTGCACGCCGATCACCTGTCGGCCGCGCCGTACCTGAAAGCGCGGGTCGGCGGCCGGATCGCGATCGGTTCGCACGTGCGCCGCGTGCAGCACGTATTCGGCACGCTGTTCAACGCGGGCCCCGGCTTCGCGGAAGACGGCCGCCAGTTCGACCGGCTCGTCGACGACGGCGACACGCTCGCGCTCGGCGCACTGACGATCCGCGCGCTGCACACGCCGGGCCACACGCCCGCGTGCATGACCTATTGCGTGGACGACGCGACGCAGCGCGCGGCGTTCGTCGGCGACACGCTGTTCATGCCCGACTACGGCACGGCCCGCTGCGACTTCCCCGGAGGCGATGCGCGCACGCTGTACCGCTCGATCGCGCGCGTGCTCGCGCTGCCGCCCGACACGCGCCTGTACCTGTGCCACGACTACCAGCCGGGCGGCCGCGACGTGCAGTTCGTCACGACCGTCGCCGAGCAGCGCCGCGCGAACGTGCACGTGAAGGACGGCGTGACCGAGGACGATTTCGTCGCGATGCGCACCGCGCGCGACGCGACGCTCGACATGCCCGTGCTGATGCTGCCGTCCGTGCAGGTCAACATGCGCGCCGGCCACCTGCCCGAACCCGAGAACAACGGCGTGCGCTACCTGAAGATCCCGCTCGACGCGATCTGAGCCGCACGCCCCGCCCCCACCGGAGAACCCCGACATGACCATCCGCACGCTGACCGACACGCTGTCGGTCTCGCCGCAGATCGCGGCGGCCGACCTGCCCGCGCTTCACGCGGCGGGCATCCGCGCGATCATCTGCAACCGGCCCGACGGCGAAGGCGCCGACCAGCCGACCATCACCGAGATCCGCGCGGCCGCCGCGCCGCTCGGTATCGACGTGCATTACCTGCCGGTCGATACCGGCAAGGTGACCGACGACCAGGCCGCGCAATTCGGCGCGCTGGTCGCGTCGCTCGACGGGCCCGTGCTCGCGTACTGTCGCAGCGGCACGCGTTCGGCCACGCTGTGGGCGCTGTCGCAGGCGGGCCGGCGTCCGGCGGGCGACCTCATCGCGATCGCCGCCGCGGCCGGCTACGACCTCGGCGCGCTCGCCCCGCGTCTCGCGCAAGGCAGCGCCCATGCCGCTCCGGCCGTGGACGCGCGACACGACATCGTGATCGTCGGCGCCGGTGCGGCCGGCATCGCGGTCGCGTCGAGCCTGCTCGCACGCGACGCATCGCTCGACATCGCGGTGATCGATCCCGCCGACGTCCACTATTACCAGCCCGGCTGGACGATGGTCGGCGCGGGCGTGTTCCAGCCCGGCACCACCGCGCGGCCGATGGCCGACGTGCTGCCGCGCGGCGTGCAGCGGATCCGCGCCGCGGTCGCGGGCTTCGAGCCCGACGCGCACGCGGTCGTGCTCGACGGCTGCCGGCGCATCGGTTATCGCAAGCTCGTCGTGTGCCCGGGGCTCAAGCTCGACTGGCACGCGATCGACGGCCTCGCCGACACGCTTGGCCGCCACGGCGTCACGTCGAACTACCGCTACGATCTCGCGCCGTACACGTGGGAGCTCGTGCGCGCGTTCCGCGGCGGCAATGCGCTGTTCACGCAGCCGCCGATGCCGATCAAGTGCGCGGGCGCGCCGCAAAAGGCGATGTACCTGTCGTGCGACCACTGGCGGCGCACGGGGCGCCTCGACGCCGCGAACGTCGAATTCCTGAATGCGGGCGGCGCGCTGTTCGGCGTCGCCGATTACGTGCCCGCGCTGATGGAGTACGTGAAAAGCTACGACATCGCGCTGTCGTTCGGCCACAACCTCGTCGCGATCGACGGGCCCGCGCGCCGTGCGACGTTCTCGCGCGCGCTGCCGGACGGCGGCAAGGAAACCGTCGAGCGCTCGTTCGACATGATCCACGTCGTGCCGCCGCAGAAGGCGCCCGACTTCGTGCGCGCGAGCCCGCTCGCCGACGCGGCCGGCTGGATCGACGTCGATCCGGCGACGCTGCGGCACAAGCAGTTTCCAGACATCTACGCGCTCGGCGACGTCACCAACACGACCAATGCGAAAACGGCCGCGGCCGCCCGCAAGCAGGCGCCCGTCGTCGCGCACAACCTGCTCGCGTCGCTGGGCCGCGCGCACGGCGACGCCGCGTACGACGGCTACGGCTCGTGCCCGCTGACCGTCGAGCGCGGCAAGATCGTGCTCGCCGAATTCCTGTACGGCGGCAAGGTCGCGCCGACCTTCCCCGCCTGGCTGATCGACGGCAAGCGCCCGTCGCGGCTCGCGTGGCTGCTCAAGGAGCGCGTGCTGCCGCCGCTCTACTGGAAGGCGATGCTCAAGGGCCGCGAATGGCTCGCGAAGCCCGCGATCGCACGTTGACCGGAGCGCGATGACGTCATGCTGATTTCCCTCGTACTCGGCGGCTTCGTCGGCGCCGTGCTCGGTCTGACCGGCGCCGGCGGCGGCATTCTCGCGGTGCCCGCGCTCGTCGTCGGGATGAGCTGGCCGATGCAGCAGGCCACGCCCGTCGCGCTCGTCGCGGTGGCGGGCAGCGCCGCGCTCGGCGCGCTCGAAGGCTTTCGCCGCGGGCTCGTGCGCTATCGCGCGGCGCTGCTGATGGCCGTGGCCGGCGTGCCGCTGACCACGCTCGGCGTGCGGCTCGCGCACGTGCTGCCGCAGCGCCTGCTGCTCACGCTGTTCGCGCTGACGATGCTGGTCGTCGCCGGCCGCCTGCTGCGACAGGCGCTGCGACAGGCGGCCGTCGATGCGGACGCGTCGCCGCTGTGCGTCGGCCGCATCAATCCCGATACCGGCCGGCTCGTGTGGTCCTGGCCGGTCGGCGTCGCGCTGGCTTCGACCGGCGCGGTCACGGGCTTGATGACGGGGTTGCTCGGCGTCGGCGGCGGCTTCGTGATCGTGCCGATGCTGCGCAAGTTCACGAACGTGTCGATGCATGGCGTGGTCGCGACGTCGTTGATGGTGATCGCGCTGGTCGGCACCGGCGGCGTGCTCGCGACGCTCGTGTCGGGCACGCGCGCGCCGCTCGACGTGACGCTGTGGTTCACCGTCGCGACCGCGCTCGGCATGGCCGCCGGCCGCGGCGCGTCGCGCCACCTCGCCGCGCGGCACGTGCAGGCCGGTTTTGCGGCCGTGCTCGTGTGCGTCGCGCTCGGGCTGCTGGCCAAGGCCGCGTTCGGCGCATGAACGCCGGCGACGGCCGGCGATCGTCACGCGCCGACAAACAAAACGCCCGGCCCGACTCGTCGTCGGCACCGGGCGTTTTTCATGACGGCCGCAACCGGTGTGTCAGGTCGCGAACCCCGCCAGCCGCTTGCGTTCCTGACGCAGCATCACGAAGTTCGCGATCACGACGCCGGCCGTCACCGCGATGATGAACAGCGTCGCGAGCGCGTTCATCTCCGGGTTCAGGCCGAGGCGCACGCGCGAGAACACGACGAGCGGCAGCGTCGTCGAGCCGGGGCCCGACAGGAACGCCGACAGCACGAGGTCGTCGATCGACAGCGTGAACGACAGCAGCCAGCCCGCGATCAGCGCCTGCGAGATCAGCGGCAGCGTGATCGTGAAGAACACCTTCAGCGGCGTCGCGCCGAGATCGAGCGCGGCTTCCTCCAGCGACGGGTTCAGCTCGCGCACGCGCGACTGCACGATGATCGCGACGTACGAGATGCACAGCATCACGTGGCCGAGCCAGATCGTGAACACGCCGCGCTCGGCCGGCCAGCCGATCCACTTCGCGAGCTCGATGAACAGCAGCAGCAGCGAGATCCCCTGGATCACCTCGGGAATCACGAGCGGCGCGTTGATCATCCCGCTGAACAGCGCGAAGCCGCGAAAGCGCCCCATCCGCGCGAGCACGAAGCCGGCCCACGTGCCGATGAACACCGACGCGAACGCGGTCAGCACGCCGATCTTCAGCGACAGCCACGCGGCCGTCAGCAGCTCGTCGTCCTCGACGAGCGCCTCATACCAGCGGAACGAGAAACCCGACCACACGGTGACGAGCTTCGACTCGTTGAACGAATAGACGATCAGGCTGATGATCGGGATGTACAGGAACGCGAAGCCGACGAACAGCGCCGCGAACTGCAGGTAGCGGTTCGGCTTCATCGACGGCCTCCCTGTTCCTTCGCCTGGAAGTGCTGGAACATCGCCATCGGCACGAGCAGCAGCAGCACCATCGCGCAGGTCACGGCAGACGCCATCGGCCAGTCCGCGTTGTTGAAGAACTCATTCCACATCACGCGGCCGATCATCAGCGTATTCGCGCCGCCGAGCAGTTCCGGAATCACGTACTCGCCGACCGCCGGGATGAACACCAGCAGGCAGCCGGCGATGATCCCGTTCTTCGACAGCGGCAGCGTGATCTGCACGAACGCCTTCCACGGCTTCGCGCCGAGGTCGTACGCGGCTTCGAGCAGGCGCAGGTCCATCTTCACGAGGTGCGCGTAGAGCGGCATCACGAGGAACGGCAGGTACGAATACACCATCCCGATGTACACCGCGTAGTTCGTGCGGTACAGCTCGATCGGCGTATGGGTGAGCCCGATCCACATCAGGAAGTTGTTCAGGAGCCCGTTGTTCTTCAGGATCCCGATCCATGCGTACACGCGGATCAGGAACGACGTCCAGAACGGCAGCATCACGCCCATCATCAGCAGGTTGCGGGTGGCCGGGTTCGAGCGCGCGATGTAATACGCCATCGGATAGCCGAGCAGCAGGCACAGCAGCGTCGTGATCGCGGCGACCCACACCGAGTTCACATAGGTCGCGAAATACAGGCTGTCCGTGAACAGGAACGCGTAGTGCGACAGGTTCAGCGCGACGTGCACGACGCCGTCCGCGTACGACGCGAGTTCCGTATACGGCGGGATGCCGAGCTGCAGCTCCGCGAAGCTGATCTTCACGACGAGCACGAACGGCACGAGGAAGAACAGCACGAGCCACGTGAACGGCCCGGCGACGACCGCCGTGGCGCCCGTCAGGTTGAAGCGCCGCACCGGCCACTCGAGCAGGGACTTGAACGCGTTCATGACGTCAGCACCACGCCGGCGGTCGCGCTCCAGCGCACGTAGATCTCATCGCCGAGCGACGGCGTGTCGAGTTCGGAAATCGCGAGGCTCGACACGTTCGCGATCACCGTCTTGCCCCCGTCGAGCTTCACGTGATACAGCGAATAGCCGCCCATGTACGCGACGTTGCTGATCCGGCCGCGCGCCCAGTTGAACGCGCCTTCGGGCGGCTTGCGCGTGAGCGCGATCCGCTCGGGGCGCACCGACACCGTGACCGGCATCCCGAGCGGGCCCGAGATCCCGTGGCTCACGTACAGCCGGCTCGGCAGTTCCGGCGATTCGATGTACACGTGATCGGGTTCGTCCTCGACCGTCACGCCGTCGAACAGGTTCGTCGAGCCGATGAATTCGGCCGAGAAGCGGCTGTTCGGGTATTCGTACACTTCGTTCGGCGAGCCGATCTGCACGATCTGGCCTTCGCTCATCACCGCGATGCGGTTCGCCATCGTCATCGCCTCTTCCTGGTCGTGCGTGACCATGATGCAGGTGACGCCGACCTTGTTCAGGATGTTGACGAGCTCGATCTGGGTACGCTGGCGGATCTGCTTGTCGAGCGCGGACATCGGCTCGTCGAGCAGCAGCAGCTTCGGGCGCTTGACCAGCGAGCGGGCCAAGGCAACACGCTGCTGCTGGCCGCCGGACAGCTGGTGCGGCTTGCGCTTCGCATATTTGCCCATCTGCACGAGTTCGAGCGCGGACGCGACGCGCGCCTTCAGCTCGGCCTTCGGCGTGCCTTCCTGCTTCAGCCCGAACGCGACGTTCGACTCGACCGACATGTGCGGGAACAGCGCATACGACTGGAACATCATGTTCACGGGCCGCTTGTACGGCGGCATCTGCGCGAGGTCCTCGCCGTCGATCAGGATCTTGCCCGACGTGACCGTCTCGAGACCCGCGAGCATCCGCAGCAACGTCGACTTGCCGCAGCCCGAACTGCCGAGCAGCGCGAACAGCTCGCCCTGGCGCACGGTCAGGTTGACGCTGCGCACGGCTTCGGTGTCGCCGAATTTCTTGACGACGTCGACGATCTGGACAAAGTTCTCGGCGCGCGCATCGGCGCCGGAGGAGGAAACGGAGAACGGCGCGCCTGCGACCGGCGCGCCCGACTGGCTATTCATGATGTGCTGCTTCTCTCCTGCGTTAGACGAACAAAGCCCCCGGGGGCACCAGGGGCTTCATGGACTGCGGGTTCACTCCGGCTCGCGTCAGCGGCCCGACTTCAGCTCGGTCCACAGACGCGTCTGCAGACGCTGGATTTCAGGCGGCAGCGGCTTGAGCAGGAACAGCGTCTTCACGACGTCGGCCGGCGGGTAGACGGCCGGGTCGTTCGCGACGTCGGGCCGCACGTACTTGCGTGCCTCGGCATTGGCGCTCGGGTAGTACACCGCGTTGGTGATCGCCGCGTGCACCTTCGGATCCTCGATGTAGTTGATCCACTGCAGCGCGGCCTCCTTGTTCTTCGCATCCTTCGGGATCGCCATCACGTCGAACCACACCGGCGCGCCGCCCTTCGGAATGTAGTACTCGACCTTGTACGGCTTCTTCGCCTCGATCGCACGATGCTTCGCGATCACGACGTCGCCCGACCAGCCGTACGCGAAGCAGATGTCGCCGCCGACCAGGTCGTTGATGTAGCCCGACGAGTTGAACTGCGTGATGTACGGGCGGATCTTCTTCAGCACTTCCATAGCGGCCTTGTAGTCGGCCGGGTTCGTGCTCATCGGATCCTTGCCGATGTAGTGCAGCGCCGCCGCGAACATCTGGTCCGGCGCGTCGAGCACCGACACGCCGCAGGTCTTCAGCTTCGACAGGTTTTCCGGCTTGAACAGGATGTCCCAGTTGTCGAGCGGCACCTTGCCGAGCGCCTGCTGCGCCTTCGTCAGGTTGTACGCGAGACCGGTCGTGCCGTACGCCCAGGGCACCGAGTACTTGTTACCCGGGTCCGCGCCGGCGACGAGCGCCATCAGTTGCGGATCGAGGTACTTGAGGTTCGGCAGCTTCGACTTGTCGAGCGGCGCGAAGATGCCGGCGGCGATCTGCTTGCCCGCGTAGTTGCTGGTCGGCACGACGATGTCGTAGCCCGAGCTGCCCGTCAGCAGCTTCGCCTGCAGCGTGTCGTCGCTGTCGTAGTTGTCGTAGCGGACCTTGACGCCTGCCTGCTTCTCGAAGTTCGGGATCGTGTCCTTCGCAATGTAGTCCGACCAGTTATAGACATTGAGCTGCGTATCCTTCGCCGCTGCCGCCGATGCACCCACGCACAGCGCGAGCGCTGCGAACCGGCCCACTACCTTTGCTTTCATCCCGTTCTCCCTCCGGCCGGACGCGTTGCCCGGCTGCCTTCTGCCTCGTCATGGCGGCGCATTATGGCGCGCCGCCCCTCGAAAACCCCGAAAACTACCATCATTCGCGCCCCGTCACAAAAAAATCATGCCGGTGTCGCGCAAACGGAACAGATTCCCGCCGCCGGCCTGTGGGGCCGCCCGTGCGGCGGGGCGTTCCGGAGGAATTCTATCGGGTAATCGGCGGCTGTCCACCGGGAAAAACGGACCGCGACGAATCGGCGTTCGCATGCCGGGTGCGCCCGCTCGGCGCCCGCGCCTGACGCCGGCCGAACTGTCCCGCTCCCGCGCCGGGACAGCATGCCGGCGCCCGCATCCGGCCGGGCCGCCGCGATGCATTAAAATGGCGGCTGACGATTCAACTGCGCGAACCCTTTCGATGGCCTCCAATCTTCACGACCTCCCCGACAGCCCCTGCATCGGCGTGTGCTCGACGCTCTTCGACGAAGTCTGCAAGGGCTGCGGCCGCACGGCCGGCGAAGTGTCGAACTGGGTGTTCCTGAGCGACGACGAAAAGCGCGCGGTGTGGGAGCGCATCACGCGCGAAGGCACCGCGATGCGCTTCCAGTACGACAAGCTGTAAATCCGCCGCGCAAAAAAAGAGCGGCATGCCGACCGCCATGCCGCCAACCCCAACTCTGTTCTTTTTCCGTCGCGTCTAGAACTTCATCCCGACGCCCACGCCGACGATCAGCGGATCGATGTGCAGCGTGCCGATGCCCTTGTCGCCGAGCGTCGCATCGGTGCTCATCCAGATCTTCTTCACGTCGACGTTCATGAACACCTTCTTCGTCAACTGCACGTCCACGCCGAACTGCAGCGCGGGGCCGAAGCTGCTCTTGTTGATCGACACGCCCTCCCCGCCGACGTTGAGCCCGTTGTTGTAGAAGTACGTGTAGTTCAACCCGGCGCCGACGTACGGGCGCACCTTGCCCGCATGATTGAAGTGATACTGCAGCAGCAGCGTCGGCGGCAGCACGCCCACGCCGCCGAGATTGCCGAGGCTGGACGTCAGCTGATGCCGCGACGTGCCGAGGATCAGCTCGACGCCGAGGTAGTCGCGGATCATGTACGTGAAGTCGAGCTCGGGCACGATCGCGTTGTTCACGCCCGTGTTGATCGCGCCGAGCGTATCGCTCGCGCGCTCGTTCGGCTGGATGCTGATCGCGCGCAGCCGGACCAGTACGTCACCCTGGTTGATGCCGTCGCCCGGCGACGCCGCGTACGACAGCGACGGCATCGCGACGACGCCGGCCATGACGGCGGCTGCGGTGACACAAGTTCGAATCGTTTTATGCATGGTACGGACCCCCAAAGAATGGTTTCCATTCTCCCTGTAGGGTCTTTTCGTCATCTTGATATTGGTCAAGCCAGCGTAAACGTGGGACGGTTTGCCGCAGGTTCGGTCGCACTGCCCGTCAACAGCAGGTCGAGCAGATCGCGCACGCTGCGGATCGCGCGGCCGAACGGCAACGCTTCGCGGCCGCGGAAGAACAGCCCGTTCGCGACGTCGCCGCGCAGCGCGGCCGCGAGCCTCGTGTCGATGCAGAAGTGGCCGAATTTCTCGATGCCGTCGCGCAGCCCGCAGACGCTCAGGCATTCGAGCGCGGTCGGACAGCGCTGCTTCAGCGCGCCGAGCTTGTTGCGAATGCGCGTCTCGTTGCGCAGGTAGCGATCGAGCCACGGCGTCTTCACCGCGCGTGCCGGCAACCCCGTCACGCTGACGAATTCGACGATGTCGTCGGGCGTCGCATCGGCGAGCACGCGCTTGAAATGCGGATGCGCATCGCCTTCTTCCGTCACCGCGAACGGCGTCCCGACCTGCACGCCGTTCGCACCGGCCGCGAACGCCGCGCGCACCGTGTCGTGACTGTTGATCCCGCCGGCCACGATCAGCGGGATCGTGTCGCGGGCGATGCCGAGCGACGCCATCACCTGCGCGGTCTCGTCGAGCACGCGCGCGAAATCGAAACGGCCGTCGTGCATGTCGTCGATCTGCGTGACGCCGAGGTGCCCGCCCGCGTGCGCCGGATGCTCGATCACGATCGCATCGGGCAGGCGCCCCTTCTTCATCCACTTCTTCAGCACCAGCGCGATCCCGCGGCTGTCCGACAGGATCGGGATCAGCGCGATGTCGTGCCCTTGCGTGAGATCGGGCAGGTCGAGCGGCAGGCCCGCGCCCATCACGATCGCATCCGCGCCCTCGTCGCACGCGACCCGCACGTAGTCCGCATGCGCGCTCACCGCCTTCATCACGTTGACCGCGATCATCCCGCGCCCTTCGCTGTACGTTTTCGCGAGACGGATCTCGCGCGCGAGCGCGTCGAGGTTCGCCGCTTCGAGCGTCGCGCGATCGGGTTGCGCGCGGCAACGCGCGAGCAGATCCGCATGATGGTGGCGCAGGTCGATGCTCGCGATCGTGCCGACCGCGCCTTCGCGCGCGACGCTGCCCGCCAGCCGGTGCGCGGAGATGCCGACGCCCATGCCGCCCTGCACGACGGGCAGCAAGGTGCGGCCGCGAATCGTCAGCGGCGGAAAGGAAGTGCGTACGGTCATCTGAAACCTCGTCGGAACATCGGAACCGCGATGATCGACGATCCACCGCTGCGCATCTTGACGGCCGTCAACAAAAAAACGGCACGCGAGCGTGCCGTTTCCGGTTCAGGCCGCGAGCAGCGCTCAGGCCGGCTTCGCCGGCTTCAACTGCATCGACTTGTATTCGAGATACTCTTCGAGCCCGTACACGCCGTTCTCGCGGCCGTGCCCCGACTGCTTGAAGCCGCCGAACGGCGCGGCGCCGTTCCACGTGCCGCCGTTGATGTCGACCTGCCCCGTGCGGATGCGGCGCGCGACACGCATCGCACGTTCGTCGCTACCGGCCCACACCGCGCCGCCGAGCCCGTACGGCGAATCGTTCGCGATCCGCACGGCCTCGTCTTCATCGCGATACGTGATGATCGACAGCACCGGCCCGAAGATCTCCTCCTGCGCGATCGTCGATTTCGGATCGACACGGCCGAACACGGTCGGCTTCACGAAGAAGCCCTTCGCGAGCCCTGCCGGCAAACCGGTGCCGCCCGTCACGAGTTCCGCGCCTTCGTCGATCCCGCGCTGGATGTACGCCTGCACGCGCTGCTGCTGCGCGGCCGACGCCAGCGCGCCGAGGCGCGTCGCGTCCTGCCGCGGGTCGCCCGCGACGTACGTTTCGGCCGCGGCCTTCGCGATCTCGCGCGCTTCGTCATAGCGGGCTTCCGGCACCAGCATCCGCGTGTGTGCCGAGCAGGTCTGCCCCGCGTTCAGGTAGCACGCGTTGACCGTACCCTTCACCGCCGTCGCGAAATCGGCGTCGTCGAGGATCACCGACGCCGACTTGCCGCCCAGCTCCAGCGCGACGCGCTTGACGCCCGCGGCCGCCAGCTCGGCCACGCGCTTGCCCGCGCGCGTCGAGCCGGTGAACGACACCATGTCGACGTCCGGATCGGTGGCCAGCGCCTCGCCGACGACCGGGCCATACCCGCACACGAGATTGAACACGCCGGCCGGCAGCCCCGCCGCGTGGATTGCTTCGGCGAGCATGAACGCGTTGAGCGGCGCGACTTCGGACGGCTTCAGCACCACCGTGCAGCCGGCCGCCAGCGCCGGCGCGACCTTCAGCGTGACCTGGTTGAGCGGGTAATTCCACGGCGTGATCGCCGCGACGACGCCGACCGGCTCGCGCACCACCAGCGAATTGCCGACCTGCGCCTCGAATTCGAACGATTCGGCGAGCTTCGCGTACGCCTTCCAGTTGTAGATCGGTCCGCCGACCTGGATCGCGCGCGACAGCTTGATCGGCATGCCGACTTCGCCGGTGATCGACTGTGCGAGTTCTTCGCTGCGTCCCTGCAGATGCTCGACGATCTTGCGCAGGTAGCCCGCGCGCGTCGCGGCCGGCGTGGCCGCCCAGGCGTCGAAGGCCGCGCGCGCCGCGCGGATCGCGTCCTGGGCGTCGGACGCGACGCCCTCGGGAATCCGGCCGATCACGGCTTCGGTGCCCGAATCGATCACGTCGATCGTGCCGGTGCCGGCCGGTTTGCGCCATGCGCCGTCGATGTAGAACTGGTCGTAGATTTTCATCGTTTTCCGCCTCCAGGGAAGCCGACATTCTAGCGAGCGTTTCGGTGGCTGGTGTGACGAATGACAGCCGTTCGAAAGAACCGGCGCACCCTCGCGCCAGTGCTCCGCCGCCAGTTGCACATGCTGGCGACGCATTTGTGTGGCCACCGCCACGTCAGCATCCACCCGGGTGCGCGGCCGGGCCTGCATCGTGCTATGTTTTTATTATCGGCACCGGCCCGTTGCGGCCGGCGCCGCCCGGAATCGACGCACTTCGTGAGCGCTGCCATGTCCGACGCATCCCATACCCTCGGCTCGCAAGACCGCCTGGAGCTGCTTTGCTGGCTCACCTGCGGCAACCTCGGCGCGTTTTACCTCAACGAATCCTGGCCGGACGCCGCGTTCCAGGTCCAGGCCGCGCACCGCTGGCTCGACCGTCATCACCGCCAGGCCGACTGGCTGTCGGTCGCCAGGCTTGCGGCGCTCGCGCAGGACATCGCGAAGCGGCATGCGGGGTTCGTCGACGCGTCGTGGGCGCGCGACGCGGTCGAGGAAATCGTCGATACCGACGATCTCGACTATCGGGCCAAACTCGTGCAATGGGTGTACGAAGACTGCTGCAAGGCGCTCGCGGACAAGCGGCTGGCCGATTGAGCCGCGCAGGCGTGAGCCGCGCAGGCGGCGCCTGCGCGCGGGTCGCGACATCGCCTGACGCGACGCGCTTTTCGCCGTGACGAACGTAACGGCCGGAATGACGACGGGGTACGGTGCATGCGCACCGCCCCTGTGCCGGCACGCGCGATGCGTGCCGATGCGTTTACAGCAGCGACTTGGCCTGCGTCAGCACCTTGTCGCAAACCTGCTTGGTCACCTGCTGCTTCAGGCCGCCGCCGCTCAGGTCGAGCTTGCTGCCGTTGCCTGCGTCGAGGATCCCGCTCGCGCCGCTCGTATAGCCGCTGTCGGACGACGCGTTGCCGCCGAGCTTGCCCAACAGCGCGTCCTTCACCGACGACGCGCCGCCGCCGGTTGCACCGCCGAGATAGTTGTTCTGGATGCAGAACTGCAACAGGCCCGCGACGTTGCCGGTGCTGCCCGGCGTCAGTGACGCACCGCCGCCGCCCGCCAGCGCGCCGCCGAGGCCGCCGAGGTTGCCGAGCGCCCCGCCCGCGCTGCCGCCCGAATCGCCACCACCGCCGACCTGCTTCAGGACGTCGCCCAGTTGCGCATGGGCGACCGAAAACGGCGCGAGCAATCCGATCAGCGCGCCGGCAACGGTCGCGCGGTAAAGACGTGCATTCATGTAAAGCCTCCCGGTTGTGACTGCGTGAGTACCGCGAATCGTATCCAAGGATACGCAATCGACCGGGGCATGACAGCCTCGCGGCCGGCATGAAACGTCAGGCATCGTGATATCGCGGCGATTTGACAATGCTTGACGGGAGATTCCGCGCGGCATCGCGGGTTCGACAGGCGCGCGACCGCCATTCCGTGTCGCCGGCCCGCGCGAAGCGTCATAGAATCGTCGTCGCCGGCCATTCGGCCGCTGCGGCCCGACATCCACCTCGAACATGAAGGACACTCGCGTGGCGCTTGCCCATCGACTTCTGCTGAGCGCGGGCGCATCAACCGCGCTGATGGCCGGCGCCGGTGCCGCCGGTGCCGCGCCCGCAGCCACGGCGGCCGCGGCCTGCGCATCGCCTTCGTTCGACCGCTATCCGGCACCGGCCACAGCCCCCGCGCCGCGCAAACCGGCTGCCGCGCCTCGGCTCACCAGCAACGAAGCGCGCCTGTACCGAACCGTCATTCGCGACGAATTCGCGCAACCGGCCAATTTTGCCGGTCACTACCGCGTCGCGATCTGGGGTTGCGGAACGGATTGCCGAAATTTCGCGATCGTCGACAAGAACACGGGCGCGACGTACACGATGCCCGGCGTGAAGGCCGTCTCGGGCGTGATGGGCAACGACGACGAGCGCGTCGACTTCCGTGCCGGCAGCAGGCTGCTGATCGTCGCCGGCTGCTTCAACGACGATTGTGACGACGGCAACGCAAAAGCGGCCCGGTTCTTCTACGAATGGACAGGTGCCCGGCTGCGTCCGGTCGGCACATGCCCGCTGGCCATCGAGCCGGTTCAGTGAGCGGCCCGGGCGACCCATGACATCCGTTCACCTCAGTTTCGACGACGGCCCCGGCCCCTCGACGCCTGCGCTGCTCGACGTGCTGCGCGATGCATCATGCGCGGCGACCTTCTTCGTGCTCGGCAAGCACCTGGCGGGCGCGCTCGACGTCGCGACGAGAATCGTGCGCGAAGGCCATCGGCTCGGCAATCACACCCATTCGCATGCCAGGCCGGGCGCGCTCGCTGACGCCGCAATGATCGACGAAATCCACACGACCGATACGCTGATTCGCGACGTCTACCGCCGCGCCGGCCTTGCCGCGCCGAACGCGATCCCGCTGCGTCTTCCGTACGGATTGATGCCGCAGGACGATCGCGCCGCCGTGCTCGCGCACCTGCAACGCGAACACACGGGCTGGACCGCGATACTGGACGACTGGCAGCGACCGGCGCCATCGCCGCAGGCGCTGTTCGACGCGATGTGCGCGCACGTCGACGCCTGCGCGGCGCAGCATCGCGACGTGCTGTTCTGCCTGCACGACGGATCGCGGCACGGCGACGCCCGGCCCAACACGGTCGAAGCCGTGCGGCTGTTCCTGAACCGGCAGCGCTGACGCGACGGCCAGCTAACCGGCGGGCGCCGCCTCGTCCAGCAACCGGCGCCAGCCGCCGAGGAATCCGATGCCGGGCCCCGGCATCCACAGGCCGCGCTGCGCGGCTTCGAGATGGATCAGCGTCTGGTCCGCGCAGAACAGCGCCATCAGCGCGTCGTGGTTGTCGCGCAGCCACTGCGGCGCCGCATCGGGCCGCGTCGCCGCATAGGCCTGCACGCCGGCCACCCATCGCCCTCGGTCGAACACGAAGCCATCGTCCCGGCCCGCATCGCGCGACAGCGCGAACGACGCAAACGCCGCCTCGAGCCATTGCGCCCCCTGCCCCACATCGTCGAAATCCAGCACGCCGTTTACCGCGTTGCCGACATACAGCAGGTTGCCCGCGTGATAGTCGCCGTGCAGCCAATGCACCGGCCCCGTCAGCCACGAGGCCGCCGCGTCGAGATGCGCGCCGATCCGCCGGATCACCGTGTCGTAAGCGTCGCGCAGGTCGGCCGGCAGCGACGGCATCGCGCGCGCCGCGACGCGCGCATGACGGGCGGACAACCACGCCAGCGGCGCCGCTTCGCTCGCGGGTATCGCGGCCAGCGCCGTATGCAGATGCGCGAGCGTGCGCATCGCATCGGTCGCCCCCGCGTGCGGGGCGTCCGGCAGGCCGGGACGGCCGTCGATATGCTCGAACAGATGCAGCCAGCTTCCGTCGGGCGTCTGCACGCCGGTTTGCGCGCCGACGGTCGGTCGCAGTCGCGGCAGCGCGGGCAGCTTCGACGCCGTGCGCGCCTCGCCGAGATGACCGAGTATCGACGCCTCGCGCCGCATCTGCCCGACCGGCTTGCCGGCCCACGACACGCGCAGCACCGTGCGCCCCGCCTCGCACTCGACGAGATACGTTTTGTTAGTATGGCCCGACGCCAGCGCCTGCAGGCGCGCCGGCCCGATGTTCCAGTACCGGTGTAGCCACGGTTCCAGCGTTTTCACGTCACTCCTACTCGTTGCATTGACCATGTCAGAGCGTCCTTCGGCCCGCATGCGGGACATCAACATCGAATGGCTGACGCGCGCCGCCGAATTCGGCCATCTGTTCCAGACCCGCTGGCTCGGCGAGCGCTTCTTCCATCTGCCCGGCGACATGCTCGCGCTGCAGGAACTGATCTGGCGCGAGCGCCCCGACTGCATCGTGCAGACCGGTATCGCCGCGGGCGGCGGCGTGGTGTTCACCGCGTCGATGCTGGAGCTGGCGGGCAACCCGGGCCGCGTCGTCGCGATCGAACCGCGCCTGCGCGACGAAGTCCGGCAGCGCCTGCAAGCGCACCGGCTCGCCCATCGCATGGTGCTGATCGAAGGCGAATCGTGCGCGGCCGACACGCTCGCGTCGGTGCGCGCGCAGATCGGCGACGGCGCGCGCGTGATGACGATCCTCGATCTCACGCATACGCACGCGCACGTGCTGCGCGAACTCGAATGCTATGCGCCGTTCGTGACGCCCGGCAGCCACGCGATCGTGATGGACACCATCATGGAATACCTGCCCGAGTCGATGTTCGACGGCAAACCGTACGGCCGAGGCAACAACCCGGCCACGGCCACACGCGAATTCCTTGCCCGCGACGACCGGTTCGAAGTCGATTGCGACATCGAGGACCGCGTGCTCATGACGCTGTCGCCAGGCGGCTTCCTGAAGCGAGTGCGCTGATCAGGCGGGCGGCCTGCGCGGAGCCGTCGCGCGCGGCATAGCTGTCGCGAATCCGCGCCGCCTGCTCGCGCAACGATCCGGCACGCAACAGGCGCTCGAGCGCATCGGTGATTTCCGCGACGCCTGCCTGCTGCAAATCGAGCACGCAACCCGCGCCGGCCCGCTCGACGAAGTGCGCCGAATGGAACTGGTCGTTGCAGAACGGCGACAGCAGCATCGGCACGCCGCACGCGAGCGACTCCATCACCGAATTCGCGCCGCCGTGGCTGACGAACGCGCGCGTGCGCCGCAGCAGCGCCAGTTGCGGCGCGTAACGCACCGCGATCACGCGTTCGTCGCCGGCCGGCAGCAGATCCGAATCGATCAGTTCGCCGACCGACAGCACCAGTTGCGCCGAGGTCGCGCGTGTCGCGTCGATCACCTTCGCGAACAGGTCCGGATGGTAGTAAAGCTGACTGCCGAGCGACATGTAGACGAGCGGGCGATCCGCGTCGACGCGTTCCCACGGAAACGCCGTCTCGTCGCCGCGCGGGCCCGACGGCATCGCGGGGCCGACCAGTTCGACACCGGGCGGCGGCGCGCCGACCAGCGCGTCGGTCGTGAACGCGAGCGTCAGGTGCGGCGACAGCACGTCGCAACCACGAAAGCGGGCGTCGAGGCCGTAGCGCGCGAACAGCCGCGTGCGCTCCGGTTCGAGCCATCGCACCGTGCGCAGCAGCTCCGAATCGAGATCGTCCGGCAGCACCGGATTCAGCGAATTGGACATCGAGACCCATGGCAGCCCTTCCAGCTCGGCGGCAATCGCCGCGGCATAGAGCAGCGGGTCGATCACGACCACGTCAGGCTGCCAGTCGCGCAGCACCGCGCGGAGGCCGTCCACCTGCGCGGGCGCGAGGTCGATCAGCAGCGTGCGGATCCAGTGCCGCAGCCAGTCGGCGTCGCGAATGTTCGCGGCGAAGCTCGCGCCGCGCGACAGGTCGCGGCGCTCGGGCGTCTCGCGCGGCCCGACGAACGCGAAGTCGCCGGCGCCGTCGAGCTGTTCGCTGATGTCGGCCGGCGCATAGAACGCGACGTCGCAGCCGGCCGCGCGCAGATGTTGGGCCGAGCCGATGCAGGGATTGACGTGGCCCTTCTCGGGCACCACGCAGAACAGGATGCGTTTCATGAGCGGCTCAGGTTGGGCGATGCGCGGCATCGGGATGAAGGCGATCGAGATGATCGAGGATCAGTGTCAGCGTCGTCCACAGCACGCGTTCGGTATCCGCCTGCAAAGCGGGCGCGGCCAGGCCGAGCGTGTCGGCCAGTGCATGCGTGCGGTCGCGATCGAGCAGCGTCGCGAGATCCATCGCCGGCGCGAGCCGCCCGCGCTTGGGGCCGTGCACGAGACGGTCCGGCAGGTTCAGGCGCGCACCGAGATCGCGCAGGCACTGCTTGTCCGGGTCGGGCGCGATGCTCGTCAGATGCGCGACGACGGCGGCATCGACGAACGGCGGATGCAGGTCGACCGACGCGGCGTCGAACAACGCGTGGCACAGCGGCAGATAGTTGGCCGAGCGGTCGCGGCGCAATACCTGATCCGCGCCGTCGCCGGTAATCGCCACCTCGACGCCGTCCGCCGCCATCGCGTCGGCCAGCAGCAGCTTCGCGACCGGATGCAGGTTGAACATCGGCTCCTCGACCGCGTGAGTCGTTCTCGGCAGCGCCGCGACGAAATCGGCCTCGTTCGCGCGCACGATCTTCACGTTCGCCTGCATCTGCGTGGCGAGTTCGAGCGCCGCGTCGAGTTCGCAGTAATCGGGCATGTCGGTCGCGAGGATGTAGGCCGTCACGTGCCGCAATGCGCCGAGCTCGCGCAGCAACGCGAGCAGCAGCGCCGAATCGAGCCCGCCGCTCAGCGCCAGCGCGACGCGCTTGCCGCTGTCGAGCGCGCGTTGCAGCGACGCGCGCAGCACGGTGTCGAGGTCGGCAGGCTGCGGCTGCTCGTGTGTCGGCTCCACCGTCAGCCCGTGCGGCGACCGGATCAGTGCATGACCGGGCGGCACCGCGAGCACGTCGCGCAGCACGGTGCGGCCACTCGGGCGCTCGCCGCTCAGGTAACCCGCGATGGCGGCCGTGTCCGGCGCACCGGTCGGTTGCCCCGACGCCCGCAACACGGCGCGGATGCCCGACGCCGACACGCCGCTGCGCGGATGGTAGTGCAGACGATCGAAACCGAACAGGTCGCGCGTGCCGACGATCATGGATAACGAGCCTTCAAGGTGTCCACTTCAATGCGTTTGAGGATGCGATGCGGCGCCACCGGCGCGCTGCCGCCCTGGCAATGCAGGCACGCTTCGAGTGGCGTCTCGCGTTGCAGATAGGCGAGCATCGCGTCGAGCATGCCCGCGTCGTCGCGCAGCGGCAGGCCGTCGGCCTGGAAATCCTTCTCGCCCTTGTACAGCGTATGGAAATGCGCGGGACGCGTGCACGTGTAGAACATGCCGTCGCGAATCATATGGCAGCGCTCGCGGATCCAGCAATCGTGATAAAGGCGTCGGGCTTCGTCGCGATCCGTGCCGGGCTGGGCGCGGTTCATCGTCGTGAACACGTCCTGCACCTTCCAGTTCAGCCGCACGTCGAAGCGCGCGGCCTGATGCTCGACATGCGCAACGAGGTCGGCGGAAAGCGCCGGCTTCGGATAGCGCGAGATCGTCAGCGCATCCACCGCTTGCCAGAACGCGTCGGGCATCTCGCCGAGCTTCAGGCCGTTCGTCGTGACCGAGATCACGGGCGCGATGCCGGTGCCGCGCACGCGTTCGACCAGTTCGACGAGTGCCGGATGCAGCAACGGTTCGCCGCCGACCAGCTTGAACATGCGCGGGCGCAACACCTTCGCGGCCGTGCGCAGATCGGCTTCGATCGATTCGGGGCTCGCGTACCACTCCGGCAGCAGCGGCGACAACGAGCAGCATTCCGCGCAGGTCAGGTTGCAGTGATCGGCGATATGCGCTTCCAGCGAGCGCGTCTGGACCCGCCCGTCCTCGACGCGGTAATCGCGATCCAGCGGCGGCGGAAACACGTGCTGCCGCTCGCCGGGCCGCGGCGGATTCGTGATCTTGTTCGGGTTCGCACTCACATCAGTTTCCTGCTTCCACGCAACGGGAAAAGAAATCGACCAGATGGCCACGCGCGTCCACCATCGCGGACGCCATCGTCACCGCGCCGTTCAGGTGCGACGCGAAGCGCGACGGATCGTCGAGCCAGCCTTGCACGATCCACAGCTTGAGCGCGTGCTGCAAGCATGCGGCATCGACCGCCCATGCGATGTGCGCCGGGTTCACCGGCCGCACGCGCCCGTAGGCACGCACGAACGCTTCCGCGAGGTGCGGCGCTTCCAGCGGCAAATGATTCAGGCATCGCACCAGCTCGTATTCGCGAGGCGCGCCGATCGACGCTTCCCAGTCGATGATCAGCGGCGGCAGCGTGCCCGTGAACAGATAGTTGAACTGGTTGTAGTCGTTGTGGATCGGGTGCTGCGGATCCTCGGCCGGAAACGCATCGATGCTGCCCGGATAGTAGCGGTCGAGCATGCGCAGCGCGAGCTCGACGTAGCGACGCAGGTTCGCGGCGTCGGTGGCGTTCGCATCGGCTCGATCGAGTGCATCCAGCAAGCTGCGGCGTACCGCATCCGCATCGATCGAGGTCAGCCGCGCGCGGATCGTATCGAGCGACGGCAGATGCAGTGGTTCGAAGCTCAGGTGCAACGCGGCCAGACTCGCGCCGAGCGCATCCCATTCGGCTGGCGAGAACGTATCGTAGGTCTTGAATTGCCCGGCTTCCCAGCGCGTCAGCATCGCGTGCGAATGCTGCCCCGACCACAGCGATGCGCCGGACGTCGTGCGCTTGAGCGTCTGCACATGGAAGCGGGTATCGCCATGCTTTTCCAGATGCGCGAGGATGGCGGTTTCCTTGACCGCGCGCGCATGGTGCTCGAGTGCATAGAGCTTGACCGCCACGCCCGCGCCGCTGTCAGTCGGCAGATGCCACACCCGCTCACTGACCTGCGTCGGCGGCCCGCCGCGATCGAGCCCGTAGGCATCGCGAATCTCGTCGAAGGTGACGGCGAGCGCATCCATTCAGATGTGCTCGGCCGGCCCATGCCGATACGGATGACCGGTCAGGAACGTGTTGTGTCCGACGTAGCGCAGCTTGTACATCGCCGGCCGGAACAACACCGACGGATCGTTGTTCGCGATGCCGAGCAGCGGGTACAGGTCGCGCCGCACGAAGAACGCGTTGTTGCCCATGTCGTCGCAGCAGACGAGTTCATAGCCCTTCTGCCTGCCGAGATGCGCGAGCGATTCGAGGCTTGCGCCGTAATAGGTCGAGCCGTCCCATTCGTGGTCCGGATTGAAGCACATGACCCAGCGCTCGGGCGGCGTGTAGTACGGGTTGTATTCGATCACGACGATGCGCGGCTGAAACGCCTGCAGGCCGCGCCACACCCAGTAATCGTTGCCGTCGATGTCGATCGACAGCAGGTCGAAGTCGGTCGGTACGTTCGCATCGGCGAGCAGTTGGTCGACCGTGTCGGGCTGGACGCGATCGTGATGCAGGCGGACGCGCGCCACGCCCGCGTAGTGCGCGGCAAGCTTGCCGAACCGATACGCGCTGCCTTCCACCAGTACGCCGGCCCAATCCTGTTCGCGCAGCAGCCGCGCGGTATTGCTGTTGCGCAGGCCGTCGCTCGCGCCGATATCGACGCAGAAGCGGTTGGTCGGCGCGATCCGCTCCATCAGGCGCGACAGGATGCCCTCCTCGGTGCCCTGCGCATACAGGCTGGGCGCAAGGCCGGACAGGTCGAGCGGGAGAGGATGGTCCTGCATCGAAGGTGGCTCCGGAGCGAAATGGGGAATGATGGGTGGCGCTGGGTGGGTAATTTACCTGAAGTCGATTAAGCAGAGGAAACAGGCATGCGCGGCGTGGCCGGGTTTTGCCGCGGCGGATATGAAAAGCCCGCATCGACATTGCTGTCGATACAGGCCTGTATTCCCGCCGAAGTCGAACAACGTCCCGTCCGTCTTCACTTCGATGATCCGGTTCGCCAGCCCGCTCACGAACTCGCGGTCGTGTCTTGTCGTTTCGTTCTCGTCGAAGTCTCCTTCTTTTGTCGCTGCAAGCCCCACACCCGATGCTTGGCGCACTTCGATTGAAGAATGGCGCGACTCGCTACTGACAACGCTCCCGCCGAGCCCTAACGTCGAAGCCTCGCCATTACGGAGTTGAAAATGAATACGAGAATCGCATTGGTCACCGGTGCCTCCTCGGGGATCGGCGATGCCACGGCCCGCCTTCTCAAAAAAAATGGACTTACCGTCTACGCCGCAGCGCGTCGGGTTGAACAGATGAAGCCTCTGGAAGCTGCCGGCATTCATGTCTTGCCGCTTGATGTCACGGATGAGACATCGGTCCGAACCTGCATCGAAACTATTCTAGAGCGAGAAGGCCGGATCGACATTCTGGTGAACAACGCGGGCTATGGCTCCTATGGCGCTGTCGAGGACGTGACCATCGAGGAGGCCCGGCGGCAGTTCGAGGTGAATATCTTCGGGCTTGCTCGCCTGACCCAGCTGGTCCTGCCGAAAATGCGAGAGAACCGCTTCGGCAAGATCGTCAACGTCACATCGGTCGGTGGAAAAATCTATACGCTCTTCGGTGCTTGGTATCACGCCACCAAGCACGCGCTCGAGGGCTGGTCGGATGCCCTGCGAATTGAGACGGCGCCCTTCAATGTCGATGTCGTTATCGTTGAACCGGGTGGCATTCGAACGCCATGGGGCGCTATCGCTGTCGATCATCTCCGGAAGACGTCCGGGTCGGGCGCGTATGCTGCGGCGGTGGCCACGGCAGCCGATGGCATGGCCAAGCTCTACGCCGGCAAGCAGCTCTCGGACCCTTCGGTCATCGCGCAAACCATCGCCAAGGCGGTAACCGTAGCCAAGCCCCGGACCCGATACGCCGCGGGCTACATGGCGAGGCCTGTTCTATTCCTGCGCTGGCTTCTGCCGGATCGCCTGTTTGATCGGATCATTGTATCGATTGCCTAACCCGTCTTGTTCACGACCGTGGATATGCTGGCGGATGAGCAATTCCTTTGCGTAGGAGTCGGATGTAAAAGCCAGTCCTGTCGACTACTACCCATCGAATTCCCGTCAGGATATCGCGATAACGGCGGAAAGGGATACCGGGCCGGTCCAGTGGAAGGCCCGGGATTCGGCTCGGGCGTGGGAAAGAAGCGGCACGCCGGATGGCGTCGAGCTCTCCAGATAATGAATAACAGCGATCGGCTTGGGAGCCGCACATTCTCGGGGGAAATTCTCCGATGACACAAGACGTCATGAGCGAAACAAACATCGACCCTGGAAAAGCGGAGGGTGGCAAAGGCGGTTGCGGTTGCGGTTGCCGCCGCCCCGACAGCTTCGATTTCTTCCTTGCCTGGCTTGCCAATCCTCTGCGGGTGGCGTCCATCATCCCGTCGAGCAACCATCTTGCGCTCGCCATCACGCAGGAGATTTCTCCGTCTAGCGGACCTGTGCTGGAGCTCGGACCGGGAACCGGCGTCTTCACACGCGCAATGCTTGCCCGGGGCGTAGCGGAGGACGATCTCGTCCTGATCGAAAGTGGCGACGAGTTCCTGGCCGGACTGCGCCAGCAGTTTCCCAAGGCGAAGCTTCTTCATAAGGACGCCGCGTCTCTGAGGTCACTCGACGTCTTCAGTGAGCGCAAGGCTGGCGCGGTTGTGAGCGGCTTGCCGCTACTGTCCATGTCCCCTCGCAAGGTGGCGAACGTTTTGCGCGGCGCGTTTCATCATTTGCGATTCGACGGTGCCTTCTACCAGTTTACATACGGAGCGCGCTGCCCTGTATCGCGCCGGCTGCTGGACAGGCTCGGATTGAAAGCCTTGCGGGTCAGCACCACCTATTTCAATCTTCCACCGGCCGGCGTCTATCGGATAACGCGCCGTAAGTTGTTGAACTGAACGGTCCGGCCGACGGCTTGCATAGATGATGTAACAGCGCGCCGACTTCCTGGCCGAACAGGGGCTGGCCGAGTGGCGGGGGCATCGCGTGATCATCACCCGTAACCTGCCGACAGCGCTGCGCGATCGCGAACCGGCGCAGGCCACCCCGTGGGCAGGACGGACAATTTCAGCCTGCTGCTACAGGTCTCCGCCTCCGTCTGTGCCCTGTCATTCCTAGCGATCGTGCCATTGGCGCCCCCCGTTTCCTGGGGCGCTGGCTCGCGCCGCACTACAAAAACCTTTTGACCTTGCTACTCCGACGTACCTCACGGCACGTTACGAGCCATCGTGCCCTGCATTGGCGTTGCAGGCTCAGCCCTGACGTATGGCGCGATCCGATTGAAGAACGGCGCGAGTCGCTACTGACAACGCCCGCGCCGAGCCTTAACGTCGAAGCCTTGCCACAAGGAGTCTCAAATGACCAAAACTGTTCTCATTACCGGTACTTCAACGGGACTGGGTCGAGCCGCAGCCAAGCACTTCCATACGCAGGGCTGGAACGTAATCGCAACGATGCGTACACCCGATAAAGAGTCGGAGCTAACACAGCTTGAACGCACTCTGGTCACACGCCTCGATGTGGAGGACGTCGCTTCCATCCGCTCGGCAGTTGATGCCGGGATCGCAAGATTCGGTCGCATCGATGTGCTGGTGAACAACGCGGGCTACGGTGCATACGGCCCCCTCGAGGCAACGGCTGCCGAGAAAATTCGCCGTCAGTTTGAGGTAAACGTGCTCGGCCTGCTGGCAACGACGCAGGCCGTATTGCCCCACTTCCGCTCGAACCGTAGTGGCACCATCGTCAACATCTCATCGGTAGGTGGACGATTGGCCCTTCCGCTTGGGACGCTGTACCACGGTACAAAGTTCGCCGTGGAGGGGATTTCCGAAGCGCTGCACTACGAGGTTGGCGCGTTCGGGGTCCGCGTCAAGATTATTGAGCCTGGCGGTATCAAGACCGACTTCGGTGGGCGTTCCTTTGACTTTAACAATGATCCGAACCTCACCGAATATCAGCCTCTCGTGCAGTCGCTGCTCAGTGCAATGGGTCCAATGATGGCGCAAGGCTCGCAGCCTGAAGAAGTAGCCGAGGTCATATTCGCCGCAGCAACGGACGGAACGGACCAGCTTCGCTACGAGGCGGGAGCAGGCGGCATCCAGATGTTGAAGAGCCGTCGCGAGACCGATGACGCCACCTTCTTCAATAGCATTAAGGCACTGCTGGGACTTGGCGCTTGAGCGTGTCGTAAGGAATGAAACGGCCGTGTGGCAATCTGAGTCGAATATGGCGCAATATGATTGCCACGCGGCACGACTTGATAGAACGAATAGACCATGACAGAGCTGGCATATTCACTCGATACCACTTGGCGCACGCTTCTGAAGGACCTCGGGATCGTGCCTGCCAACGTGCTGCGTCGTGCAGGGCTGCCCGATGACCTTCTCGAACAGCCATCAGTCCGTCTCGCAACTGATGACTATTATCGGCTTTGGAACAGTATCGAAGTCGAGTCGGGAGAATCATTGTTTCCCCTTCGGGTATGTCAGGCCGTTCGGAGCGAGTCCTTCTCTCCGCTACTGTTCGCGGCGCTTTGCAGCCCGAATCTGCTCGTCGCTGCGCAGCGCATCGCGCGTTTCAAGCGGCTCATCGCGCCGATACGTGTGGATGTGTTGCAGACACACAGCCTTATGACGGTAGAAGTGACATGGCTCGATAGTTCGCTGTCGCCACCGGCGTCATTGGTTGTTTTGGAACTCCTCTTCTGCGTGACGCTCGCCCGCATGGGAACTCGAGAATCAGTGCGGCCGCTCGAAGTCACCACGACGGTTCTGCCGTCCCCCTTGGCACCATATGAGGATTTTCTCGGAGCACGCGTGAAGCGGGGCACCCGTCACCAAGTCAAGTTTTCGGCCGCCGATGCAACACGTCCATTCGTCACATCAAACGAACCACTGTGGGCAGCGTTCGAGCCGGAATTACGCAAGCGCCTCGTCGATCTAAACGCATCGGCGACGACCGCGATGCGCGTCCGGGCAGCCCTGCTTGAAGGGCTTCCCAGCGGGCTCGTTACGATCGAAGACATCGCCCGGAAGCTTGCTCTAAGTAAGCGAACGCTCCAGCGACGAGTCGAGTCGGAAGGCACAAGCTATCAGGAGATACTAAGCCACACACGCGCGGATCTAGCTCGGCACTATTTGGCAAAAACTACGCTGTCGGCCGCAGAGATTTCGTTCCTGCTTGGCTTCGATGAACCAAACTCCTTTTACCGCGCTTTTCGAACGTGGGCGGGGACCACTCCTGAAGCGGTTCGAAATCAAGCCAGGAACGACGCTCTCCGAGGTGGCGGTGCAAATCCGGACAGCGGGTGAATGGTGCGGCCACGGCCTGAGCCAGCGATAATGCAGGCAAAGGAACCGAGGAAATGACGAAACGAACCCGACGCATGCGCTCAGCGGCGCTTAAAGCGAAAGTGGCCCTGGCGGCTGCCAAGGGCGAGCGCACGCTGGCCAAACTGGCGCAGCAGTTCGATGTGCATCCGAACCAGATCACGGAGTGGAAACGACCTATCGCAGTGCCTGTTTGACAGGCTGCGCATCAAGTCTGGGGACAGCCGTTCGATCAACGGCTCGACGTACCCCTGCACGTCGCTTGCCCTATTGCTCGACTTCCGCGATTGAATTACAACGATATGGCCGCGAAGGTTTCCGACCTGAATAGCAGGATTCTCGACGCGCAACAGTCACTGTTCGCGCACAACGTGCTGCCTCGAAGCAGCGAAGACCGCCCTAGCCGAGCGCGGCCGGTATGTACCGTGAATGTTCGATACGCCAACTCCACTGGCCAAGGTCAACGACCTGTACCTGGAGGACGGAATAGCTGGATGGCGCGGTGATCGTGGGCCAGTCGGTGCGGTCTGGGGGCTGGCCTGGATACAACAAAAAGCCCGCCGAGTACGACTTGGCGGGCCTCTTGGGTACAACCGGGTACATCAGATTGGGTACAGGCTAGAGCAATTACTCCTGCCCCTGACTCGTCAGGAACTCCTCATAATTCCCGCCGAAGTCGAACAACGTCCCATCCGTCTTCACTTCGATGATCCGGTTCGCCAGCCCGCTCACGAACTCACGGTCGTGCGACACGAAAATCAGCGTGCCTTCGAACTGCTCGAGCGCGATCTGCAGCGACTCGATCGATTCCATGTCCATGTGGTTGGTCGGCTCGTCCATCAGCAGCACGTTGTGGCGGCCGAGCATCAGCTTGCCCCAGATCATGCGACCCTTCTCGCCGCCCGACAGCACCTTCACCGACTTCCTGATGTCGTCCGACGAGAACAGCAGGCGGCCCAGCGTGCCGCGCACCATCGTTTCGTCGTCGCCGTCCTTGCGGTACTGGTCGATCCAGTCCATCAGCGTGATGTCGTTCGGGAACTCTTCGTACGTGTCCTGCGGCATGTAGCCGACATTCGCGTTCTCGGACCACTTCACGGTGCCGTGATCGAGCGGCAGCGCGCCGAGCAGCGAGCGCAGCAGCGTCGTCTTGCCCGCGCCGTTCTCGCCGATGATCGCGATGCGCTCGCCCGGCTGCACCGACAGGTTGAAGTTCTGGAAGATCGTGCGCTCGTACTTCTTCGTGATCTCCTCGGCGACCACCGCGACGTTGTGCAGCTTCTTCTCGAACTCGAAGCGGATGAACGGGTTCTGGCGCGACGACGGCTTGAATTCCTCGATCTTGATCTTGTCGATCTGCTTCGCGCGGCTGGTTGCCTGGCGGGCCTTCGACTTGTTCGCCGAGAAGCGGCGCACGAAGTCCTGCAGCTCGGCCACGCGTTCCTTCGCACGCGTATTCGCCGCGGCCTGACGCTCACGCGCCTGTGCCGATGCGAGCATGTAGTCGTCGTAGTTGCCCGGCCAGACCTTCAGCGTGCCGAAGTCCATGTCGGCCATGTGCGTGCACACCGAGTTCAGGAAGTGACGATCGTGCGAGATGATGATCATCGTCGAGTTGTACTCGTTGAGCGTTTGCTCGAGCCAACGAATCGAGTTGATGTCGAGGTTGTTGGTCGGTTCGTCGAGCAGCAGCACGTCCGGCTTCGAGAACAGCGCCTGCGCGAGCAGCACGCGCAGCTTCCAGCCCGGCGCGACGTCAGCCATCGTGCCGGTGTGGAACTTCTCCTCGATGCCGATGCCGAGCAGCAGCGCGCCCGCGCGCGCCTCGGCGTCGTAGCCGCCGTATTCGGCGAACTTGCCTTCGAGCTCGGCCGCGTGCATGTAGTCGTCGTCGGTGGCTTCCGGGTTCGCATAGATCGCGTCACGCTCGGCCATCGCGGCCCACATCTCGGTGTGGCCCATCATCACGACGTCGAGCACGCGCACGTCTTCGTACGCGAACTGGTCCTGGCGCAGCTTGCCGAGGCGGACGTTCGGCTCCAGCGCGACGTTGCCGGCGCTCGGCTCGAGGTCGCCGCCGAGGATCTTCATGAAGGTCGACTTGCCACAGCCGTTTGCGCCGATCAGACCGTAGCGGTTGCCCTCGCCGAATTTGACCGAGATATTCTCGAACAAGGGCTTCGGCCCGAATTGCATCGTGATGTTGGCAGTTGAAAGCACGGCAGGTCCCGTTAAGAGAGAAATCGACGGAAAACCGTGTATTTTAGCAGGTGTCGGAGAAACTGCCGACCGCACCGGCCCCGGCAGCGCATTCCAGGCCCTCCGGCCCGCCGCCCGGCGGCCCGTCAACACGACGGCACGCGCCCCCCACGGCCGTCTTACCGGAATCCCGCATGCTCGCCAGCCAGCTTCGCGAACAACTCGTCGGCGCATGGCGCCTCGTGTCCTACGAAATCCGCCCGTGCGACGGCAGCGCGGTCGCCTATCCGCTCGGCCGCGACGCGCGCGGCTGGATCCTCTATACGCCGGACGGCTACATGTCCGCCCAGCTCATGGCCGCCGGCCGACCGCGCTACACAAACGGTGACCTCCAGGGCGGCACCGACGACGAATGCGCGACCGCCGCGCGCGGCTACATCGCTTATTCCGGCCCCTTTCAGGTGGCCGACGACGGCACGCTGACCCACGAAATGGACGTCAGCCTGTTCCCGAACTGGGTCGGCAACGTCCAGCAGCGGGCCGTCATGCTCGACGGCGATCGCCTGCAGCTCGGCACCGTCGCGCCGGTGCGGATCGACGGCCGCGAAGTCGAGGCCGTGCTGCTGTGGGCGCGCGCGGGCCGCTGACACGCATCACTTGCCGGCCTTCTTGGCCGCGTTCTGCGCGGCCTGCGCCTTCATCTGCCCGAACAGTTCCGAGCACGGCACGTCGCGGTTGTTGCTCGGCGCGATCAGCGGGATCAGCGCCGCGAACGGGTTGATCAGCCCGAGCCCGACCATCGCGCCGGCGCGCAGCGCGAGCGCGCCCGCATCGACGCCGACCTTCGGGTTCTTGAACGTGCCCTTCGCATACAACGGCGAGCGCAGCGAGAAGACCCGGAAGCCCTTCGTGTGCGGATGGATCTTCAGGTCGATCGATTCGTCGCGCAGGTTGATCGGGCCGTCGACGTTGATCAGCGCATCATCGGTATCGAGCGCGAAGACCTTCGGCTCGAGCATGCCGTCGTTCGCGACGAAATCGATCGCCGCGCAATTGATGTTGACGTCGCGGTTGCCGAACAGCTTCTCGTAGACGACGTTCGCGACGTTCAGGCCCGCCGCCTCCATCAGCAGGAGGCTGATACGGCCGTTGGTGATCAGCGCCTTCACTTCGCCGGTCGACGTCGCCGCGAGCGCGGCCGGCGAATTGCCGGTTGCCGACAGCGACGCATCGCCGTTGATCTCGCCGAGCGCGGTCTGCATCACCTTCTGAGTGGGGAACAACTGCTTGAGCTTCAGGTGGCGCGCGCTCAGCGTGAAGCGCCCCTTGAGCGGCGTGCGGCTGCCGTCGAGATGCGCATTCGTCGCGAGCGTGCCGCCCGCGACGCCGAACTGCAGCGGCTCGAGCGTCAGCACGCCGTCCTGCAGCAGGATGTGCGTGTACAGGTTCGTGATCGGCAATTGCGCGCTCTTGATCAGCTTGCGGCCGGTGAACTTCACGTCCGCATCGATCGCGCTCCAGCGTTCGGTACGGAACGCCGCGACCGGCAGCACGCGATCCGGCGGCTGGCGCGTCATGTCGCCGCGCTTGGCCTTGCTCGCGGCCGAGTCGGCGCCGATCACCGGCGCGAGGTCGGAGAACTGCAGCAGGTTCGACACGAGTTCGCCCGACAGCTTCGGCCGCGGCTCGCGCTGCGCCCACGTGAGCGTGCCGCGGAGATCGCTGCCGCCCACGCGGCCGTTGAAGTTCTCGTAGCGGAACGTGCTCGCGTTCGGCTTGACGTTGCCGATCAGGCGTCCCTCGGTCGCATACGCCGGCGTATCGGGCAGCGTGATGCCGGTGAGTTGGTAAAGGTGCGACATCGACGTGCCCTGCAGCCACAGCCGCAGGTCGAGCGACGCGAGATGCCTCGGATCGGTCAGCGTGCCGACGATCGCGAGCCGCGTATCGCCGGCCTTCACGTCGGCCTGCAGCGGGAACGGCCGCGACGCATCCTGGATCGCGAGCACGCCGCCGACCTTGCCGGTGCCGCTGATCGGCACGTTCTTGTAGCGGCCGTCGACCTTCAGCCCGAAGGCATAGGTCGGGCCGGACGGCTTCGCGGGCGCCGCGGCCCCGCTCGCGCCGGACGCGGCAGCGGCTGCCGACGCGGCAGGCGCGGACGAAGCCGATGGCCCCGACGAACCGGAAGCAGCCGACGCAACGACACTCGCGGCCGACGCACCCGAGGCCGCGGCCGCACTCGCCCCCGACGCCCCTGACGCGGCTTCCGCATCGGCCTTCGCGCCCAGTTGCGCGGCGCCATGCTTGCCGACGCGCTGCGCCGACGCCGCCCGCGACGTCTGCTCCTGTTCCTTCAGCACGTCGCCGAGCGGGATCGGCTGGCCGAGCGTATCGATCGCGACGGTCAAGTCAGCCTTCGTGATCGCGTCGCGATACGTGACGGTGCCCTTCGCGAACCCGAAGCTGTCGAGCCGCACCTTCCACCGCGAAGGTTGCGACGATTGCTTGAACTGGAAGGTCCACGTATTGCTGCCGTCCGCGCGCCGTTCGAGATCGACGGCCGGATTCACGACGTCGATCGACGGGATGACGATTTCATGCGCAAGCAGCGGCAGGACCGCGAGATCGAAGTGCGCGGCATCGAGTGTGACGAACTTGGGCGCCGTCGCCCAGTCGGGATTGCCGATCTCGAGCTGCGTGGCCGAGAAGCTCGGCCAGGGCACCCACGCGCGCCAGCCGGTCTCGCCATCGGGGCGACGCCAGCCGACCTTGAGATCGCCGTTGATCGCAAACGGGCGGCCAAGTGCCGTACTCACCTGTTCGTTGACCCACGGTTTCGCGCGGTTCCAGTCGAACGTGAAGAGAAAGACGCCGGCCGCCGCGATGAGCACCGCGACGATACCGACGATCCATGCAGCCGATTTGCCGATGGCTCGGGTTAGCGTCATGGCGGTTCCGTTGTTGTTCTGAAGTGTTGCCGCACCATGCCGGGCCGCTTGCGTGGACGAACGGCGCACGACAACTGCGGCTTTTCAATCGGTATTATGGCGCACGACACGGCGACCTCTCGGCGCCATTAACGCTTTTTTTCATTTGTGACATGACCTCCTCCACCGGCCTCATCGATGCGCAGCACATCACGCGGCGCGACGCCAGCAGTGGCAAGGCGCTGCTGGCCCCGACCGATTTCAGCCTCGC
The DNA here is from genome assembly GCF_902830285.1 of Burkholderia sp. BCC0419. NCBI lineage: Bacteria > Pseudomonadati > Pseudomonadota > Betaproteobacteria > Burkholderiales > Burkholderiaceae > Burkholderia > Burkholderia sp. BCC0419. The sequence continues at coordinate 1,602,668 of NZ_CADESR010000001.1, read as the reverse complement.
CGCGGGATCGCGAATTGCTATCACGGGACCGTCCGGGTCGGGCAAGAGCGTGCTGCTGCGCGCGCTCGCGCTGCTCGACCCGCTCGACGGCGGCCACGTGCTGTGGCGCGGCCGTCGAATCCGGCGCAGTGCGATTCCGCGCTACCGGCGCAGCGTCGCCTATGTCCGCCAGCGCCCCGCGCAAATGGACGGCACCGTCGAGTCGCAATTGCGCTATCCGTATTCGCTCGCGATCTATCGCGACGTCGCGTTCGATCGCGCGCGCGTCGAAGGGCTCGCCGCGCAAGCCGGCCGCGGCGCCGACTTTCTCGACAAGCGCGCGACCGACCTGTCCGGCGGCGAAGCGCAGATTACCGCGCTGCTGCGCGTGCTGCAGCTCGATCCCGACGTGCTGCTGCTCGACGAGCCGACTTCCGCGCTCGACCCCGAATCGGCGCGCGCGATCGAAGCGCTCGTCGGCGCGTGGTTCGACGCGGCGCCCGACGCACGGGCCTACATGTGGATCTCGCACGATCCGGCCCAGGCCGCGCGGATCGGCACGATGCGGCTCGTGATGCAGGCCGGCGTCCTGCACGCGGCCACCCCGGCGGAGGCTGCGCAATGAGCCCGGCACTGCAGGACCTGAGCCTCGTCGACGTCGGCATCGCCGCCGCGCTCGTCGCCGTCAACGGCGCGATCTCGGCGGCGCTGTCACTCGGCCTCGGCCGCAAGCTCGCGCTCGCGGCGGTGCGCACCGTCGTGCAGTTGCTCGCGATCGGCTACGTGCTGGGCTGGGTGTTCGGCCATCCGCACTGGTACGTCGTGCTGCCGCTCACCGCGCTGATGACGCTGATCGCCGGTTTCGCCGGCGCGGGGCGCGGCAAGCGCACGTACCGCGGCCAGCGCATCGACAGCATCGCGTCGATCTGGTTCAGCAGCTGGTTCGTCGCGGCGGTCGGCCTGTTCGTCGTGATCCGCATCCATCCGTGGTTCGCGCCGCAATATGCGATCCCGATCCTCGGGATGATTCTCGGCAATACGCTGACGGGCGTCTCGCTCGGCGTCGAGCGGATGATGGAAGAACTCACCGCGCGGCGCGATCGCGTCGAAACCGCGCTCGCACTGGGCGCGACGCGCTGGGAAGCCGCGCAGGACGCCGCGCGCCAGGCCGTGCGCGCGGGCATGCTGCCGACGCTGAACCAGATGGCGGTGGTCGGCGTCGTGAGCCTGCCGGGGATGATGACGGGCCAGGTGCTGGCCGGCCAGTCGCCGCTGCAGGCCGTGCGCTACCAGATCGTGATCATGTTCCTGATCGCCGCGGCGTCCGCGCTCGGCACCGTCGGCGCGGTGCTGATGACCTATCGCCGGCTGTTCTCGGCCGATCACCGCTTTCTCGCGTCGCGGCTCGAAGAGCGTACGCACTGACGCGCGGCGGCGGCACGCGACGTGCGAAGTTTCATCGGGATGTCCTGACCGGAAGGACAGGATGCGGGCGAGCATGACGTGACATCCGCATGACGTCACACGCATCGCCGTCGCACGGCCGTCGCGCCGTACCGCGGAGCAGGCAGCGGACGCATTGCAACGGCGGCACGGCACGACCTGCTCGCGTGCCGCACTGCTCGTTCCGCCAATCTAACCGGTTGCGCGCGCACCGGACGAAACGCCGGCCCGCACGCGCCGCTCAATGCTTGATCGACACCGTCACCTTGGTACCGTCGCTCATCGCCACGGACTTCGACCCGCCGTTGGTCGGAATCGACACCCACTTCACCTGGCTCACCGACACGACGTCCGGACACTGCAGCGACTTGCCGCCGGCCGTCACGCTGCGCGTGCCCTTCGGCGCGGCTGCCTGGAAGCTCAACTGCACGTTGGCGACACCCTTTGCGTCGACCGACGGTGCGAGCCGCACCTGGGTCTGCCGCACCATCGCGCCGTTCGCGTCGCGCGGCAGGTTGTCGGCGTTCGGGCAGCCGTCCGGCATCGCGACCGCACCGCTCGGCGGCACCGACTTCCAGTTGAAATCGTCCGTCTCGCCCGAGCGGATCTTGCGGGTCTCCTGCGTATTGCCGAAGGTCTTCGAGTCGACCTTGACGGTATATTCGAGCTGTCCCGTACCGCCGCCCTTCAGGCTGCCCTTGACCGGCGGCGCCGCGAATACGCTCGCGCTGACGCACGCCGCCGCGAACACGACCGACCACGATGCGGCGACCGACAAGCTGCGTTGGCTCATGCTGACCTCCTTGTAATGCGGCACGCGCGTGCCGCGCGGTTTTCGATGCATGATGCGCTGCCAGTCTACCGCCAAGCGGGATGCAATGCGCCGCAAACGCATCGGGTGTTACCCCGCTTGCGTTCGCGGCGCCGCAACTTTATTGACGCGTGCTGCCGGCTCAGAACCCGCTCAGCACGAGCTTGCCGATCGCGCGCCCGCCCTCGAGCATCCGGTGCGCACGCCGCACGTTCTCGGCATTGATCGTGCCGAGCTGTTCGCCGAGCGTCGTGCGCAGCGTGCCGCCGTCGACGAGCCGCGCGACCTCGCTCAGGATCTTGTGCTGCTCGATCATGTCCGGCGTCTCGAACATCGCGCGCGTGAACATGAACTCCCAGTGAAACGCGGCGCTCTTCGCCTTCAGCAGCTCGACCGGAATCGGCTTCTCGTTCTCGACGATCGTGCAAATGCCGCCCTGCGGCCGGATTACCTCCGCCGCGGCGGGGAAATGGCGATCCGTATCGTTGAAGATCAGCACGTAGTCGACGTCCGGATGGCCGATTTCACGCAACTGCGCGGGCAGGTCGCCGAAATGATCGACCACCTCGTCCGCGCCGAGCGAGCGCACCCATTCGGCCGACGCCGGCCGCGACGCGGTCGCGATCACGTGCAGCTTGCCGAGCGTCTTCGCGAGCTGGATCGCGATCGAGCCCACGCCGCCCGCGCCGCCGATGATCAGCACCGACTTGCCCGCGTCCGCGCCCTGCGGCGACACGCGCAACCGGTCGAACAGCGCTTCCCACGCGGTCAGCGCGGTGAGCGGCAGCGCGGCCGCCGCCGCGAAGTCGAGCGTGCGCGGCTTCAGCGCGGCGATCCGCTCGTCGACCGCGTGGAACTCGCTGTTCGCGCCGGGCCGCGTGATGCTGCCCGCGTAGAACACTTCGTCGCCGGGCCGGAACAGCGTGACGTCGGCGCCGACCGCGACGACCGTGCCGGCCGCATCCCAGCCGAGCACCCGCGGCGTCTCCTCGACCTGCGGCTTCGGCGCACGCACCTTGGTGTCGACCGGGTTCACGGAAATCGCCTCGACCTTCACGAGCAGATCGCGCGGGCCCGGCACGGGCTGCGGCAGTTCGACGTCGAGCAACGCTTGCGGGTCGTCGATCGGCAGATAACGGGTCAATCCAACGGCTTTCATCTCGATACTCCTTTCAGGGAATCCGGCAGGCTGCGGCGCAACCTCCATGCGTGCCATCGTAGGCAACCCGATCATTCGAGAAAACCGCTATATTTCCTGAAACATTTTCAGGAATTTCAGAATAATGACGTCCGATCCCAGGTCTGATCCCATTCCGGCGCCCGACAAGCCGCTCGACCTGCTCGACGTCGCGCTGTTCGTGCGTGCGGCACTGCTCGCGAACGTCAGCGCGGCCGGACGCGAATTCGGCGTGTCGGCCGCGGTCGCGAGCGCGCGCATCGCGCAGCTCGAACGCCAGCTCGGTGCGCGGCTGCTGCACCGCACCACGCGCCGCATCAGCCTCACGCAGGACGGCGAAGTCTTCATGGCGCGCGCCGACGCGCTGCTGGCGGCCGCCGATGCCGCGCGCGCATCGGTCGGCCACGGTCGCAGCGAGCCGTACGGGAGGCTGAAGGTATCGATGTCGTCGTCGTTCGGCCGCCAGCACGTCGCGCCGGTGATTCCCGTGTTCCTGCGCCGCTACCCGTCCGTGTCGCTCGATCTGCGGCTGTCCGACGAGATCATCGATCTGGTCGACGACGGCTACGACGTCGCGATCCGCCTCGGCGCGCTGAAGGATTCGACGCTCGTCGCCCGCAAGCTCGCCACCAACCGCCGCGTGCTGTGCTGCTCGCCCGCCTATCTCGCCAAACACGGTGCCCCGCGCCATCCGGCCGACCTGACGCAGCACGAGTGCGTGATCCTCGGCGACCAGCGCGACTGGTCGTTCGCGACGCCGCAGGGCCCGCTCACGGTGCGGGTCGGCGGCCGGCTCGTCGCGAGCAACGGCGAGGCGATCCGCGAAGCGCTCGTCGACGGCTTCGGGATCGCGATCAAGTCGACCTGGGACGTCGGCCCGCTGCTCGCGAGCGGCGCGCTCGTCACCTTGCTCGACGACTACCCGTTCGCGGAGGACGTCGCGATCTGGGCCGTCTATCCGAGCCGCGCGCACGTGCCGCTGAAAACGCTCGCGTTCATCGCGTTCCTGGCCGAGCATTTCGGCGATCCGCCGTACTGGGATCATGCGCACGGGCGATAGCCGGCATCGACCGGAGAATCGCCGTACGCATGGATCCCGGCAACTGGCGGTCCGGTATCTGGTATCCGATAGCTATCCGATAGCTATCCGATACCAACCGGCTACAATGACGCGATCGCGACGCACTGGTCCGCAGCCGAACGGGACCTTCGTTCGCAGGCAGCCGCCCGTTGGCCGTGCATGCATTTCATTCGCTTCCCTACCATCCCGTCATGACCCACAATCTCGTCATCCAGAGTCTTTCGCCGCTGTCGGACGCCCATCACAAACCGCTGCTCGCGCTGTCGCGCGGCACCCGCATCGTGCAGACCGACGAGCACGCGCTGCGCGTCGAAAACGCGAGCCCGGCGCAACGCCTCGACATCGACGCATACTGCGGCACGCATGCGCTCGACTTCGGGTTCGTCGAGGCCGGCCGCACGCTCGGCGATTTCGGGCTCGCGGTGATGGACATGGATTCGACGCTGATCACGATCGAATGCATCGACGAGATCGCCGATTTCTGCGGGCTGAAAACGCAGGTCGCGGAAATCACCGAAGCGGCGATGCGCGGCGAGATCCGCGACTTCAACGAAAGCCTCACGCGCCGCGTCGCGCTGCTGGCCGGGCTCGACGCGCACGCGCTCGAGCGCGTGTACGAAGAACGGCTGCAACTGTCGCCGGGCGCCGAGACGATGCTGGCCGGCGTGAAGGCCGCCGGCATGAAGACGCTGCTCGTGTCGGGCGGCTTCACGTTCTTCACCGAGCGGCTGAAAGCCCGCCTCGGCCTCGACTACGCGCATGCGAACACGCTCGAGATCGTCGACGGCAAGCTCACCGGCAAGGTGCTCGGCGAAATCGTCAACGCCGACGTGAAGGCGCGCCTGCTGCGCGAGACCTGCGCGTCGCTCGGCCTCGAGCCAAGCCGCGCGATCGCGATGGGCGACGGCTCGAACGACCTGAAGATGATGGCCGAAGCCGGGCTGTCGGTCGCGTTCCACGCGAAGCCCGTCGTGCGCGATGCGGCGACGGTCGCGTTCGACCATGTCGGCCTCGACGGGCTGCTGCGACTGTTCTGATCCCGCGGCACCATCAATGCAAAACGCCGGCGCGATAGAGCATCGCGCCGGCGTTTCGTTTTTGTGCCGGACGTTGCCGGCCAGCGATCAGCCGAGTGCGGCCTGCATCGCGCGCTCGATGTCCGCGCGCAAATCGGCTTCGTCTTCCAGACCGACGTAGAAACGCACCAGCGTGCCGCGATGCGGCCAGTCCGGACGCATCGACGCGACGTCGTAAGGCATCGCGAGGCTGCACGCGCCGCCCCAGCTCCAGCCGATCGCGAACAGCTCGAGCGACTCGACGAAACGGTCGACCTGCTCCGCGCTGTAGCGTGCGTCGAACACCACCGAGAACAGCCCGCCCGCCCCCTTGAAATCACGCATGAACGATGCGTGCCCCGGGCAGTCGGCGAGCTGCGGGTGCAGCACCGCTGCGATCTCCGGCCGCGCCTTCAGCCATTGCGCGAGCGCGAGCGCGCTCTTGCTGTGTGCGTCGAAGCGCACCTGCATGCTCGGCAGGCTGCGCAGCACGAGCGAGCAATCGTCGACCGACACGCCGATCCCGCAGCGCATCCGCGCGAGCTTCAGCTTCGCGTGCAGTTCCGCGTTCGCGGTGATCGTCGCGCCCATCAGCACGTCGCTGCCGCCCGACTGGTACTTGGTCAGCGCCTGCACTGAAATGTCGACGCCGTGCTCGAACGGCTTGAACGCGAGGCCTGCCGAAAAGGTGTTGTCGATCGCGGTGACGATGCCGCGCGCCTTCGCGGCCGCCGTGATCGCCTGCACGTCGGGCACTTCCATCGTCACCGAGCCGGGCGCCTCGATCCAGATCAGCCGCGTGTTCGGCTGGATCAATTCGGCGACGCCGGCGCCGATCAACGGATCGTAGAACCGCACGGTGATGCCGAAATCGTTCGCGAGCCAGTTGCCGAAATCGGCGTTCGGGCCGTACACGTTATGCGGAATCAGCACGTCGTCGCCCGCTTTCACGATCCCGAAGTAGACGTTCATGATCGCCGCGAGGCCCGATGGCTGCAGCAGCGCATGCGTGCCGCCTTCGATCTCGGCGAGCCGCTGCGCGAGCGCGAGCGACGTCGGCGTCGCGTGCAGCCCGTAGCGCCACTGGTTGTCGTCGTGCCAGACCAGCGCGCGCATCGTCGCGAGATCGGGGAACACGACCGTCGACGCGCGCGCGACCGGCGGCACGAACGAACGGAAGCCTTCCGGAATGACGTCGTCGGGTTGAACGATGCGGGTTTGCAGTGCGCGCTTGGGAGTGGATGCAGTCATGACGGGGAGCCGGGAACGAGGCCGTTCGGTTGCGGAATATGTCGTTAGAGTAGCCAAAATCGGCGCGCTTGGCCCGGTACAATGCGCGCCGCGCACACCGAGCCAGCACGCGCTCAGTCGTCGGTACGCAGGTTGCACCGTCTCGATTTCGTGCACGCGGCCGTCGCGCACCTGCAGCGCCGCGCGCTTGCCCGGCGCCAGACGCAGCACGACCGGCTGCGGATCCGACTCGTCCGAGTTCATCCGGTCGGCCTTCAGGTCGCCCGTCGCGTCGAAGCGGCCGATCCACACGCCGGTGATGTTCGTGCCGTCGTTCGACTCCTCGATCTCGAGCGTATCGCCGTCGCGGTCGCCCGCGAGCAGCACGACCTCGCCCGTGTCGGCGAACTGGTATTCGCCGTGCACGCCTTCCTCGTCCGTCTTCGGGCCGAGATGCACGACGATCGGCCGGTCGCCGAGCGTGCCTTCGTAGCGCGGCAGGCGGGCGAACTCGGGATTCGGCTTCAGCGGCCGCGCCGGCGCCGGTTCATCCTGCTGCACGCCCGGTACGACCGCCTGCGCTGCGACCACCGTCGGCATCGCGATGCCCGCTGCCAGCGCACCCGCGACGACGAGCGTCCGTTGCCATTCCGAATATCGACCCACCTTGTGTTGCTCCTTGCTTCAGATTCGCCCGACAATCGCGGACCATGCCGGGTCGAGACCCGGCTCCTGCGTCACCGCGCGAGCTTGCGCGGCGCATGCGCCGGCGTGCGCGTTTTGCGTCAGCCCTGCATCAGGCGTTCCACCGCATCGCGGTGCGGAATCGGCGCGACCGCGCCGTAACCGGTCGTCGACAGCGCCGCCGCCGCGTTCGCATAACGCGCGGCCGCGAATGGATCGTCGCCCGCGACGATCCGCGCGACGAACGCACCGCCGAAGCAGTCGCCCGCGCCGGTCGCGTCGACGGCCTCGACCGCGAAGCCCGGCACGACGCGCCGCTCGTGCGGCGTCGCGACATACGCGCCGTCCTTGCCGAGCTTCAGCGCGACGACCTGCGGCCCGTGTTCGAGCATCGCGTCGACGATCGCGTCGCGATCGTTCGCGCCCGTGAGCGCCGTGACGTCGTCCCAGCTCGGCAGGCAGATGTCCGTCTGCCGCAGCGCCTCGCGCATCACCGCACGGGCACGCGGCAGCGGCCACAGCTTCAGGCGCAGGTTCGTGTCGAAGCTGACCTTCGCGCCGTTGCGACGCGCATGGTCGATCGCCGCGAATGCGGCGTCGCACGCGGCCGTGCTGATCGCAAGACTGATGCCCGACAGGTGCACGGCCTTCGCGGCCGCCAGCGCGTCGAGCGGCAGGTCGCCCGTCGCATAGCGGCTCGCAGCCGACCCTGCGCGCAGATAGTCGAACTGGTGGCCGTCGGCGCCGTGCGTGACGAAATACACGCCGGTCGGCGCCGTGCGGTCGATCCGCACGTACGTCGTGTCGACCTGCTCCGCCGCCCACATGTCGGCCAGCAGGCGGCCGAACGGATCGTCGCCGATCGCCGACACGAAGCCCGTCGACGCGCCCTGGCGCGCCGCCGCGATGCAGAAGTTCGACGTGTCGCCGCCGAAGCCCTGCAGGAATTCAGGACGCCCCGGCTGCGACTGGTTGAATTCGATCATCGCCTCGCCGAGCGCGAGAATCTCCGGAAATGCAGCGGCCATCGCTTACACCTCGCCCCACAGATCGTGGCCGTCGGCGCCCGTGATCTTCACGGACACGAAATCGCCGACCTTGTAGCGTTTCGACGCCTTCACCGCCGGCTCGACGTAGACGACGCCGTCGATCTCCGGCGCATCGGCTGCCGTACGGCCGATGCCGCCTTCTTCGCTGACTTCGTCGATCAGCACCTTGAGCGTCTTGCCGACCTTGCGCTGCATGCGGTTGGCCGACACTTCCTCGGCCACTTCCATGAAGCGCGCGCGACGTTCCTCGCGGACCTCGTCCGGCAGCGCGCCGTCCAGGTCGTTCGCGGTCGCGCCCTCGACCGGCGAATACGCGAAGCAGCCGACCCGATCGAGTTCCGCTTCGCGAACGAAGTCGAGCAGCGTTTCGAACTGTTCTTCCGTCTCGCCGGGGAAGCCCGCGATGAACGTGCTGCGGATCGTCAGGTCCGGGCAGATCTCGCGCCACTTCTGCACGCGCTCGAGCACCTTCTCGGCGTTCGCCGGACGCTTCATGCGCTTCAGCACTTCCGGGTGCGCGTGCTGGAACGGCACGTCGAGATACGGCAGCACGTGGCCCTTGAACGGGCCTTCGGCCATCAGCGGAATCACTTCGTCGACGCTCGGATACGGATACACGTAGTGCAGGCGCACCCACGCGCCGTACTGTGCGGCGAGTTCGCCGAGCGCGGCGACCAGGTCGGTCATGCGCGTCTTGATCGGCTTGCCGTTCCAGAAGCCCGTGCGGTACTTCACATCGACGCCGTATGCGCTCGTGTCCTGCGAGATCACGAGCAGTTCCTTCACGCCCGACTTGAACAGGTTCTCGGCTTCCAGCATCACTTCGGCGACCGGGCGCGATACCAGATCGCCGCGCATCGACGGGATGATGCAGAACGTGCAGCGGTGGTTGCAGCCTTCGGAGATCTTCAGGTATGCGTAGTGACGCGGCGTGAGCTTGATGCCGGCCGCGGGCACGAGATCGACGAACGGATCGTGCGGCTTCGGCAGGTGCGAATGCACGGCCTGCATCACTTCGCCCACCGCGTGCGGGCCGGTGACGGCGAGCACCTTCGGGTGGACTTCCTCGATCAGGTTCGAGCCGCTCGCGCTCGACTTCGCGCCGAGGCAGCCGGTGACGATCACCTTGCCGTTCTCGGTCAGCGCTTCGCCGATCGCGTCGAGGCTTTCCTGCACGGCTTCGTCGATGAAGCCGCAGGTGTTCACGACGACGAGGTCGGCGCCGTCGTAGGTGCCGGAGATTTCATAACCTTCGGCGCGCAGTTGCGTGATGATTTGTTCGGAATCGACGAGCGCTTTCGGGCACCCGAGGGATACGAACCCTACTTTGGGGGATTGGGACATCTGGAATGTGGGGGCGTGGCAGCAAAAGCGTGAGTTTACAGCGATTTAGGGGCGGCGAGCCAAAATGAGCGGCTGGCGACGGCATGGGCCGCCCGCTCGAATACGCGACATGACGGGCGGCGGGTCACGAATCGGAGTTTGATGCGACCCTTTCATTTCGGGGCGAGCGACTGCCGCAGAGGTACGACGTGACCCGGATCGCCCCACGCCAGTTCCTGCTCCGGCTGTTACGACACCTGCGCTCGCGTCCGTGCTTTCTTCCTTTTTGCCACGAAAATTCGAACCCGTCTCATTCCACGGTGAACCCGATGCCACGTAGCATCGAGGGTCGTGCGCCGCGACGCGAAATACGCCTGGCCCCTCGCTGGCCGTGCCGGCCAGCCCCTAACCCTTCACGCTCATCGTGCTCACGAGAAAAAGTCCAATGTCATTGCCGCATTCAATACGGACAGGACTCTCGCTGTGCCTGCTGATCGCAGGCACAGCGATGGCCCAATCCACCCAGGTACCGGGCTTTACCCATGTGCGCTCCCTGGCCGGTATCGACGAATACCGCCTGGACGCCAACGGCCTCACGGTGCTCGCCCTGCCCGACCCTGCCGCACCGGTGGTCAGTTTCCAGGTGTTGTACCGGGTAGGTTCGCGCAACGAGGCCACCGGCACCACCGGCGGCACCCACCTGCTGGAACACCTGATGTTCAAGGGCAGCCGGCACTACACGAAGGAACGGGGCAACTCGGTGAACGACTATCTGGAGCGGGCAGGCGCCAGCTTCAACGCCACCACATCGATGGACCGCACCAACTACTTCGGTACGCTGGAACGCCACGCGCTGGAAGGCTATATCGCCATCGAAGCCGACCGCATGCGCAACCTCCTGCTGCGCCCGGAGGATCTGGCCAGCGAGATGACGGTGGTGCGCAACGAGTACGAGCGGGGCGAGAACCGTCCTTTCCGTGCGTTGTTCCAGCAGGTGCTGGCCACCGCTTACCAGGCGCATCCGTACCACCATCCGACCATCGGCTGGCGCAGCGACATCGAGCATGCCAGCGTGGACAAGCTGCGCAGCTTCTACGACACCTTCTACTGGCCGGACAATGCGGTGGTCATCCTGGTCGGCGATTTCCAGCCGGCGCAGGCGTTGGGCTGGATCAAGCAGTACTACGGCGGCATTCAGCGCGCGCCGCATGCGATCCCGGCGATGATCACCGAGGAGCCCCCGCAACAGGGGCCGCGGCGGCTGGTGCTCAAGCGGGCCGGCGAGACCGGCAGCGTCATCATTGCCTTCAAGGCGCCCAACGCCGTGCATCCCGATGCGGCAGCGCTGATCGTGCTGGGCCTGGTATTGAGCCAGGGCAAGGCCAGCCCGCTGTATCGCACGCTGGTGGACACCGAAGTCGCGACGAACGCCAGCGCCAGCTTCCATGCGTTGCGCGATCCCGGGCCGTTCCTGATCACGGTCAACCTGTCGTCCAATGCCAAACACGACCAGGCCGAGAAAATCGCCTGGGCCGAACTGGAGCACATCAAGACCCAGGGCGTGACTCGCGAGGATATCCAGCGGGTGCTGGGGCCTTACCGGGCCGAGCAAATCTACCAGCGCGACGGCGTCAGCAAGACTTCCGCCCGGCTCGGCGAAGCGGTCGCACAGGGCGATTGGACGCGGTTCGTCACCGAGCTTGAGCAACTGGAAAAGGTCACGCCCGCCGACGTGCAGCGAGTGGCCCGCAAGTACCTCAATGAAGACCAGAGCACCACCGGCTGGTTCGTCCCGGAGAAGTCCACATGATGCGCGTTCGTTTCAAGTGCGTGCGCCCATGGGTAGTGGCATTGGCCATGCTGTGGTTGCCTGTCGTCGCTGAGGCGGGCATCGCCGATCGCGTGGTGCGCGCCCAGGCCGGCAGCATCGACCTGCTGGTCTATCCGATGGCGCCGCGGGAAATGGTGTCCGTTGCCGCGGTGATGCCGCTGGGCAATGCCGACGCGGCCAGCAAGGCGACCAATCCCGCCGTGCCATTGCTGACCGGCATGTTGCTGGAGGCGGGCACCACCCGCCGCGACAAGGTAGCCATCTCGAAGCTGCTGGAGAGCCTGGGCGCCCAGTTGTCGTTCCAGACCGCAGGGGGCTATGTCGGCACGTACGGCAAGAGCCTGACCAGGGATTTACCGACCCTGATCGACCTGATGGCCGAGCAGTTGCGCTTGCCGGCCTTCCAGGCCGAGGAACTGGCCAAGGCCAAGACGCTGCTGGAGGCCGGGGTCCGTCAAAGCGGGGAAGTACCGGGCATACGGGCAAGTGATGCGTTGTCGCTGGCCATCTACCCCGAGGCACACGTCAACGCACCGGTGCCGCGCGAGCGGATGCTCGCGGCCATTGCCGCCGCCACGCTGAAGGACATCAAGGCGTTTCATCGCACGTACTACGGACCGGCGCACATGACCGTGGTCGTGGTGGGCGGCGCGGACCCTCGAAGCCTGCAGACCAAGTTGATCGAGGCCTTCGCGGGCTGGAGCGGCGGCAAGGCACTCGTACGGCAGGGGCCGGCACGCAAAGTAAGTCGGCCCGACACGCAGCGCATCGCGATGAAGGACAAGGCGTCCATCAGCGTGGCGCTGGGGCAGGCCATCGACCTGCGCGCCAGCGACGTCGACTACCTGCCCCTGAGTGCGGGCATCGCGGTCCTGGGCAGCGGCTTCACCGGCCGCTTGATGGCGACCGTCCGCGACCAGGAAGGCCTGACCTACGGCATCGGCGCCGGCCTGTCCGGCCTCTCGCTGATGCAGGGCGGCTTTGTCGTCAACACCAGCTTCGCCCCGCCCCTGCTGGACAAGGGCATCGCCAGCGCCCGCCGCGTGCTGGACGCCTGGTGGAAACAGGGCATTACCCAGGCGGAACTGGATGCGCGCAAGGACGGCATGATCGGTCGCCAGCGGGTCGCCATGGAAACCACCGGGCAGATGGCCGCCATGCTCGCCCAGACGGTGCTTCAGGACCAACCGCTAAGCGACCTGGACACCTACGCCGAGCGTGTCCGTGCGCTGACCGTGGAACAGGTCAACGCCGCCATCCGCAAATACCTGGACCCCGGCAAGATGACGTTGGTGCAAGCGGGGACGTTTGCGGAGAGGTAACGGTCGCTCCGCTTCGTCCCGCCCTCCCGCCCCGGCTTCGGCCGGGTCGTTGCGATCGCATATGCGTGGACCGGCAGGCAAGCACGATCGGCAACCGCGGTCGCGCAACAATCGCTGCGGAAGCGCGCCGCCGCTATGCGAAAATCGAAGCCATCGCTCTCTTCCATCCACTCAACGGGGCTCGCATGACCACCCACATCACGATCGAATTCACCGAGCACGCGGCAGAAGCCATCGGTGAGCAAACCAGCACGAGCTTTTCCTACGACCAGGGTGCCCACGTGCCGCAGCCCGGCGACTTCGTCGAGATCGAGAATTCCCAGCAGACGTTTCTCGTGATCGGCCGCGTGTTTTCGCTCAAGGCCAACTACAGCGCAGTCAAGCTCGTTCTCGATCTACCGCCGTCGGATGGCGAACACGAATTCGATCCGGAGTCGTGACGCATCCAATCCCGTGACGAAATCGCAAAAAGTCCACCGAAGCAGGCCCGTACTCGATCCGATGCTCACTTCGGATACGTCGCTGCCGTCAGGCACCGGTTGAACCAGACCGCATCGTCGCCATCGCCGATCAGCCACAGCGCCGCATCGAGTTGTAGCCGGCCGGTTGTCGGCGCAGGCGCGTGACTATCGCTATCGACCGTCCCCGCACGCAGGCAGCCTGCGCGCCCCCGTTATCGCATGCCTGCGCCAGCGCCTCGCAGAACGCCACCGGGCGAATCTTCCCACCATCGGCCGCACTCACCGCGCGGTACTGACAAACCGCACCGGTGGCCCAATCCTCGCTCTGGCTGCAGCTACGTGCACGATGCTGCACGTGTAGCGCACCGAAACACGCATACGAAACGTGTGCGCCCCGCGCATCGCCCGGAATGAAATCGCAGTTCGCCTCGAAGCCCGCCAACGGGCCGCCCGCATATTTCGCGAGCGCTGGCGCTCGGCCCGCGCCAGCGCAATCAGCCCTTTGCCCGACCGATCGGCCAGCACGGCGGCACGCTCGTCGATGGCCTTGCGCACTTCGTCGGTGGCATCAGGTTTGTCGATGAACCGTCAACCCCGACTGATCGACGTTGAGGTGCTCAACCATCCGTTGCCGGGCGACATGAATATGCCCCTTTGCAGCATCGGCTGCCAGCCTCAATACCGGAGACCATTATTCAAAAAATCCGGCTGAGCAAATAAAAAATCCACAAACCAACCACAACCAAAAATCATCGATAAATTTATTTTGCCGAAACCACCCAATCACCCTCGGCTCTTATTTGACCTCACAACACACAATCCACAAGAATAATTTAAAACACTCAACAATCCTCAAAAAATCATTGCCAAATCCGCCACCCTCACTCAACACCCGATTAATCTCCGATATATTCCACATCGATCAGACATCGACACCTATTCAGCCAGCCAACGCTGAACCGTGCATGACCCGCATCACAACCCAAGTAATCCACTCATTCACCAAGGAAAGACCATGAAAAAACTCGCGGCCACCCTCGTTTCGGCCATGATACTTGCTGCATCCTCGTACGCCTCCGCGGAATCGCTTTGCAAGGCAGGCAAGATCGACAAGATCGAAACCGATACGAGCGGCAATCTCCTCGTATCCATCAACGATGGTATTTACTCGTTCAGTGCCAAGGAAGTTTTTCCGATTATCTATTCGGCATTTTCCGAAAATAGAAATATCTTTATTTACGGAAATAACTGCGCAAACGGATCGGCGGCAAGCCGCTTCGCGGTTCGATAAGCCGACTGAAACTCCGGCCATCGGCATCTTTTACAATCAGCGCTTTATCTGATATTCGGCCGACCGGGCTTTGCCGGTCGGCCTTGTGCGTTTTAATTTGCACTGATGCGCTACAGCACGACAACGCCCATGCACTCGCGGGCAATGTCTCCGTGCGGACAATCGTTCCGCGACGCGGCCCGTTGCCGTCCCGCACGATGCCGGCGCGACACTTTGCGCGTCCACGCCGGATCGCCGCTTACTTCTTCTCCGGCTCCGACGCGCCCGGCTGCTTGAACGGGAACGTGTTGAACATCGACTTCGCCTGGTTCTGCATCTGTTCCTGCATCTGCACGAACATGTTCTTCGACTGCTCGATGTAGCTCGTCATCATCCCTTGCATCATCGGCGCCTGCATGTTCATGAACTGCGACCAGACTTCCGGATTCATCGCGTTGCCTTCGTACAGGTTCTTCGACTGATCCGTGAGCTTGTTCTGGATGTCGATGAACGCCTGGATGTTCTTTTCCAGGTACGTGCCCATCATGCCCTGCATCGCATGACCGTAGAAACGGATGATCTGCGACAGCATCGACGACGAGAACATCGGCACGCCACCGCTTTCCTCTTCGAGGATGATCTGCAGGAGGATGCTGCGCGTCAGGTCTTCATTGGATTTCGCATCGACGACCTTGAAATCCTCCTGCTCCAGCACGAGCTGCTTCACGTCGGTAAGCGTAATGTACGTGCTTGTCTCGGTATCGTAGAGCCGGCGGTTCGGATACTTCTTGATGAGCCGTTCGGCCGTTTTCTTTGTAGTAGTCATGTAACGCCTTTGAGTGCAGCGTAGCGCAAGTGACGAATCCCCGCCGCCCGAATCCGGGAGGCGGGGGCCTTCGGAAAACGCCCGGCTGCGCGGCCATCCGGCCCGCGCAGCGCGGACGCTCAGCCCATGTGCAGGCCGCCGTTCAGCGAGAAGTCGGCGCCCGTCGCGAAGCCCGAATCGTTCGACGCGAGCCACGCGACGATCGAACCGATCTCCTCGGGGCCGCCGAGACGCCGCACCGGGATCGTCGCAACGATCTTCTCGAGCACGTCGGGGCGGATCGCCTTGACCATGTCGGTGCCGATGTAGCCCGGCGACACGGTGTTGACCGTCACGCCCTTCGTCGCGACTTCCTGCGCGAGCGACATCGTGAAGCCGTGAATGCCGGCCTTCGCGGTCGAGTAGTTCGTCTGGCCGAATTGCCCCTTCTGGCCGTTCACCGACGAAATGTTGATGATGCGGCCCCAGCCACGTTCGACCATCCCGTCGATCACCTGCTTCGTCACGTTGAACAGGCTCGTCAGGTTGGTGTCGATCACGGCGGTCCAGTCTTCGTGCGTCATCTTGCGAAACACGACGTCGCGCGTGATGCCCGCGTTGTTGACCAGCACGTCGATCTCGCCGACTTCGGCCTTGACCTTGTCGAACGCTTCCTTGGTCGAGTCCCAGTCGCCGACGTTGCCTTCCGACGCGATGAAGTCGTACCCGAGCGCCTTCTGCTCCTCGAGCCATTTCACCCGGCGCGGCGAGTTCGGGCCACAACCTGCGACCACCTTGAAGCCGTCTTTCGACAGGCGCTGGCAGATGCTGGTGCCGATGCCGCCCATCCCGCCCGTTACGTACGCAATTCGCTGAGACATAAATCTCACTCCATTTTTTGGTTTCGAGAGCTGCCTGAAGCCCCCTCTGACTTCACGTGACGCCGGCCGAAGCCGCAATCGGCCGGCGCACGGATTCGGTTCGCCGGTGGCGAACGGCCGGTTACGGACGGCCGGTTACGGACGACCGGTCACGGACGGCCGGTTACGGACGCTCGACCGCGAGCGCGACGCCCATCCCGCCGCCGATGCACAGCGACGCCAGCCCGCGCTTCGCATCGCGCTTGGCCATCTCGTGCAGCAGCGTCACCAGGATCCGGCAGCCCGACGCGCCGATCGGGTGGCCGATCGCGATCGCCCCGCCGTTCACGTTCACCTTCGACGTGTCCCAGCCCATCTGCTTGTGCACCGCCAGCGCCTGCGCCGCGAACGCTTCGTTGATTTCCATCAGGTCCAGGTCGCCCGGCGTCCAGCCCGCGCGCTCCAGCGCACGGCGCGAGGCCGGCACCGGGCCCATGCCCATCACGCTCGGATCCACGCCCGCGTTCGCGTATGCCTTGATCCGCGCGAGCGGCGTCAGGCCCAGGGCCGCGGCCTTCTGCGCCGACATCACCAGCACCGCCGCCGCACCGTCGTTCAGACCCGACGCGTTCGCCGCCGTCACCGAGCCGTCCTTCGAGAACGCCGGCTTCAGCCCGGCCAGCGACTCCGCCGTCACGCCGTGACGCACGAACTCGTCGGTCGCGAACTGCAGCGGCTCGCCCTTGCGTTGCGGAATCGACACCGGCACGATCTCGTCGTTGAAGCGCCCGGCCTTCTGCGCGGCTTCCGCCTTGTTCTGCGACAGCGCCGCGAACGCGTCCTGCTCTTCGCGCGTGATCCCGTATTCCTTCGCGACGTTCTCCGCCGTGATGCCCATGTGGTACTGGTTGTACACGTCCCACAGGCCGTCGACGATCATCGTGTCGACCAGCTTCGCGTCACCCATCCGGAACCCGTCGCGCGAGCCCGGCAGCACGTGCGGCGACGCGCTCATGTTCTCCTGGCCGCCCGCGATCACGATCTCCGCGTCGCCCGCGACGATCGCGTTCGCCGCCAGCATCACGGCCTTCAGGCCCGAGCCGCACACCTTGTTGATCGTCATCCCCGGCACGGCGCTCGGCAGCCCTGCCTTGATCAGCGACTGCCGCGCCGGGTTCTGCCCGGAGCCGGCCGTCAGCACCTGGCCCATGATCACTTCGCTGACCTGCTCGGGCTTTACGCCCGCACGCTCCAGCACTGCGCGGATCACCGTCGCGCCCAGTTCGGGCGCCGCAATCTTCGCCAGCGAGCCGCCGAATTTGCCGACCGCGGTTCGCGCGGCCGATACGATCACTACATCCGTCATTTCCCTTTCCTCCAGGCCCGCACGACACGGCGCATCGTTACCGGCCCTGTTAAAAAAAACTGCGGTGCACCGGACAGCGTGCGCCGCTGTCCGGTTTTCGTCAATCGCGCTGCAACACGTAGCGCCCGGGCGCCGGCTCGATCACCGGGAATTGCGCGGAACCCGGCTGGGCCGGCGGCGCGACCTTGCGGCCGCCGTACGCGTCGAGCCACTCGACCCACGTCGTCCACCAGCTTCCCGGCTGCTCGGTCGCCGCGGCGAACCAGTCGTCCGCGGATTCGGGCAGGTCGTCGTTGACCCAGTAGCTGCGCTTCTTCTTCGCCGGCGGGTTGATCACGCCTGCGATGTGCCCCGACGCGCCGAGCACGAACTTCAGCGGGCCCGACAGGATCGACGTCGATGCATAGGCCGTCTGCCACGGCACGATGTGATCCTCGCGCGAACCGTAGATGAAGGTCGGCACGTCGATCAGCGACAGGTCGACCGATTCGCCGCACACGGTCAGCGCACCCGGCTCGCGCAGCTTGTTTTCGAGATAGGTATGGCGCAGGTACCACGCGTACATCGGGCCCGGCAGGCTCGTCGAATCGCTGTTCCAGTAGAGCAGGTCGAACGGCGCGGGCGTGCGGCCCTTCAGGTAGTTGTCGACGACGTAGTTCCACACGAGATCGTTCGGCCGCAGGAACGAGAACGTGTTCGCGAACTCGACGCCGTGCATCAGCCCCGGTTGCGTACCGTTCTTGCCGCCGATGGTCTGCTCGCGCATCTGCACGTGCGCCTCGTCGACGAACACGTCGAGGATGCCCGTATCGGTGAAGTCGAGCATCGCGGTGAGCAGCGTCATCGACGCGGCCGGATGTTCGCCGCGCGCGGCGAGCACCGCGAGCGCGGTCGCGAGCATCGTGCCGCCGACGCAGAAGCCGAGCGTGTTGATCTGCTCGCGGCCGCTGACCTGCTGCACCGCGTCGATCGCCGCGAGCAGCCCTTCGTTCATGTAGTCGTCCCACGTCTTGTGCGCGACCGATGCATCCGCGTTGCGCCACGACACGAGGAACACCTGATGGCCGTTCGACAGCGCGTGCGCGACGAGCGAATTCTCGGGTTGCAGATCGAGGATGTAGAACTTGTTGATGCACGGCGGGACGATCAGCAGCGGCCGCTCGAACACCTTGTCCGTCTTCGGCGTGTACTGGATCAGCTGGATCAGGTCGTTCTCGTACACGACCGCACCTGCGGTACACCCGAGGTTCTTGCCGACCACGAACTGCGATTCGTCGGTCTGCGAAATCTTGCCGCGCTGCAGGTCGCCGAGCAGGTTCATCATCCCCTGCCGCAGGCTTTCGCCCTGCGTTTCGAGGATCGATTTCTGGGCGTCAGGATTGAGTGCGAGGAAGTTGCTCGGCGCGGCGGCGGCCGTCCATTGCTGGACCGTGAAACGGATGCGCTCGCGCGTCTTCGGATCGGTCTGAAGCGCGTCGGCCAGCTCCTGCAGATAGCGCGCGTTGAGCAGATACCAGGCGGCCGCGAACGCATGCGCGGGCGACGCCTTCCACGCGTCGCCGCTGAAGCGGCGGTCTTTCAACTCCGGCGACTCGAGCTTCGCGGCGGCCGCCTGCTGCATCAGCGTCATGCAGTCGCGCGCGTAGTCGGCCTGCAATGCCTGGAGCCGTTCGGGCGGAATCGCGGCAACCGGCAGCTTCAGCCCCGCGAACGGCGACGCCATCGCGCCGAAGTCGGGCATCGACGGCATCTGGAACGGAAACGACGTCGGGAACTGGAATGTCGCGAACGGATTGACCGAGGCCGATGCGGTCGCGGCGCGCGCCGGATCGGCAAAACCGCGCCATGCGTTCAACCACGACTCGAACATCTGCTGCATCGGCTGGGCGGCCGGATCGAATCCGGTGCTGCCCGCGGAAGTGCCCGCATGCGCGGACGTCGACGAATTTTTCGATGCTGTCATTACCTGCCTTACCGGTGATTCGTGAGCGTCAATCGTGAAATCCTGCTCGCGCGCGGCGTGCCGGCTGCGAGCCGGGCCGTCATGCTCTGGAGAGGCGTCTCCAGATTCTGCCGCAGTGCGGTATTTTTATCATTATCGTTTTCCCCATGTGAAGCGCCCGGTCAAACCACTGAACATTTCTGCGCGGAGATAATCCGCGCACGACAGACGGGGCAAGGGTTCCGGCGCAACATAAAACATTTTGCTTGACTTGACGTCGGGATTTTTCATTCAGTCGCGCATGCAACGCCGCATTACCGCCTCAATATCGAGATAACCGATTTCGCGACGCAACAAAGCCGGCGCGCATGCGCATGCGATCAATCGGCCAGCCAGATTGCCGCGGCCATGCGGCCCGTCACACGGTCGCGCCGATACGAATAGAAGCGCGCGCGTTCGGCGACCGTACAGGCCGTCCCGCCGCTCACGTGCGCCACACCCGCACGCGCGAGTCGCAGGCGCGCGAGCGCGTAGAGATCGGCAAGAAACTTGCCGGGCGCGCCGTCGATCGCGACGAACGCATGACGGGTTTCATCATGCTCCGACTGCGGAGCCGTGTCGAGAAACGCATCGCGCACGTCGGCGCCGACCTCGAACGCCCGCGGGCCGATCGCCGGGCCGAGATAGGCATGCAACGTGTCCGTCGCGCCGCCCGCGAGCGCCGCGACGCGCGCGGCCGTCTGCTCGACGATGCCGGCCGCGAGGCCGCGCCAGCCCGCATGCGCGGCGCCGACCGCGCGGCCCTGCGCGTCGCACAGCAGCACGGGCAGGCAATCGGCCACCATCACCACGCAGACGGCGCCGGCCTGATCCGTGACGCTCGCGTCGGCCTGCACCGGCGCCGTGGCGGCAGGCGCCGCGGCGATCACCGCGTCCGCCCGCACGATCTGCGCGCCGTGAACCTGCTCGAGCCATGCGGCGCTCGACTGGCCAGCGAGGGCGAGCACGCGCGCACGATTGACGGCGACATGGTCGGGATCGTCACCGGTATGCAGGCCGAGATTCATCCCGCCCGGCAGCGCCGTACCGTCCTGCCAGCGCCCGTACGGGCCTTCGCTCACACCGCCGTCGCGCGTGGTGATCAGCGTGCGCACGCGCGGCGACACCCGCCAGTCGGGCTGTACGCAGTCCTGCCACGTCAACGGCGCCAGGTTCGTCATCGGCACTCACTCCTCCTCATCGTCCGGGTACGGCTCGTCGTCGTGATACTCGCCGCCGAAATCGTCATCGTCGTAGACACCGTCGTCGTCGTCGAATTCCTCGTCGCCCTGCCCGAAGCCGAGCGCCGCGACCAGTGCGTTCATGTCGTCCGGCAGCGGGCAGCGCCACTGCATCGCCTTGCCCGTGACCGGATGCACGAGGCCGAGCCGCCAGGCATGCAGCGCCTGCCGGGCGAACCCGTCCGGCAGCGGCGCGACCGAGCGCTTGCCGCGCGCCCGCCCGTAGACCGGATCGCCGAGCAGCGGATGCCCGGCGTGCGCGCAATGCACGCGGATCTGGTGCGTGCGGCCGGTTTCGAGATCGCACTGAATCGCCGAAACCGGCTGACGTTGCCACAGGCATGTGTCAACCGTGCGGAAATGCGTGCGTGCGGGCTTGCCCGACGCGCCCGTGACGACGGCCATGCGCGTGCGCTCGCGCGGGTCGCGACCGATCGGCGCGTCGATCGTGCCCTCCTCGGGCATCGTGCCCCACACCAGCGCGAAATAGCGACGCTTCACCGTGCGGGCCTGCAACTGGCGCACGAGGTCGGTCTGCGCGGCCAGCGTGCGGGCGACCACCATCAGGCCGGAAGTTTCCTTGTCGAGCCGGTGGACGATCCCCGCGCGCGGCAAGCCGGCCGCCGCGTCGCCGTAGCGATGCAGCAGGCCGTTGAGGATCGTGCCGCTCCAGTTGCCGGCGGCCGGATGCACGACGAGGCCGGCCGGCTTGTTGATGACGACGAGCGCGTCGTCCTCGTAGATCACGTCGAGCGGCACGGGCTCCGGCGTGAACGCGAGCTGCTCGGGCAGCAGATCGGGCACGAGCTCGATCTTCGCGCCGAGCGGCACCGGCTGGCGGATCTTCGCCGGCGCGCCGTCGACGAGCACGCGCTGCGCCTCGATCCAGCTCTGCAGGCGGCTGCGCGAGAATTCGGGGAACAGTTGGGCGAGCGCCTTGTCGAGGCGTTCGCCCGCGAGCGACAGCGGCACTTCGACGATGCGCGGGGCGTCGTCGCGCGCCGCGGACGGCACCACGGGCGGCTGCATCGCGTCGCCGGCCAGATCGTCATCGAGGGAATCCCCCGACGCAGCGTCGGCGGGTCGATCGCTTGGGCTATAATCTTCGCGATTTGGTGTGCCCGGCTGGGCATTCTGCGAACTTGAACGGGTCATTTAGACTGGGTCACCGAGACTTGAAGCTAGGACATGCGAGCATGATGAATTCGACCAAACGCACGGCCAGAACCGTCGCCGCCCGGGCTGCGGCGGTAGCGGCCGCGGCCCTCATCGCCGGCTGCCACGGCTTGCCGCAGAAGCAGGACGAGACGGCTACCTGGTCGAACAACAAATTATACTCAGAGGCCCAGGACGCACTGTCCGGCGGCGACTGGGGCAAGTGCGCGAAATATTTCGAATCGCTGCAAGGCCGCGATCCGTTCGGCCATTTCGCGCAACAGGCACAGATCAACGTTGCATACTGCAACTGGAAGGACAACGAAGCGGCAGCCGCCGACCAGGCCGTCGATCGCTTCATCCAGCTCCACCCCGATCATCCGGATATCCCGTACGCGTACTACCTGAAGGGGATGATCCACTTCAACGACGATCTCGGCCTGTTCGGGCGCTTCTCCGGCCAGGACATGAGCGAACGCGATCCGCAGGCGCTGCGCGAATCGTACGATGCGTTCAAGGTCGTCGTCGATCGCTTCCCGAAGAGCAAGTACGCGCCTGATGCGGCCGCACGGATGCGCTACATCGTCAACGCGCTCGCATCGCACGAAGTGCACGCGGCCGACTACTACTATCGCCGTGGCGCGTATGTCGCGGCGATCAACCGCGCCCAGCTCGCGATCAAGGACTACAAGGGCGCGCCGGCGATCGAGGATGCGCTGCACATCATGATCCTGTCGTACGGCAAGCTGAACCAGCCGGAACTCGCCGAGGACACGAAGCGCGTGCTCGCGGGCACGTTCCCCGACAGCCCGTACGTGACGGGCCATTCGCGCCCCGGTTCGAAGAAGTCGTGGTGGCAGTTCTGACGCACGGCGCGATGTAACACCCGTTGCGCCCACAAAAAACCCGGCCATCAAGCCGGGTTTTTTATTGGCGCCGCATTCGGGCGGCGCCGGGGCATTCACGCGACAAGCGCCGCGCGTGCGGTCACGCGCCCTTGTCGGAGCGGCGCTCGTCGAAGAAATCCTGCACGACCGCGATCTCGCGCGTGCGCTTGAACGGCGGCAGGCTTTGCCAGATCCGGCGCCCGTAAGGCTTGTCGACGAGCCGCGTGTCGCAGATCATCAGCACGCCGCGATCCGTCTCCGCACGAATCAGTCGGCCCGCGCCCTGCTTCAGCGTGATCACGGCTTGCGGCAACTGATGCACGGCGAACGGGCTCAGCCCCTTCTTCGTCAGCGCATCGAGCCGCGCGGCCAGCACCGGATCGTCCGGCGGCGCGAACGGCAGCTTGTCGATCACGACCAGCGACAACGCATCGCCGCGCACGTCCACACCTTCCCAGAAACTCTGGCTGCCGACCAGGATCGCATTGCCGTACGCGCGGAAGCGGTCGAGCAGCTCGGTGCGGCTCGCGTCGCCCTGCACGAGCAGCGGCGTGTTCCAGCCGCGCGATTCGATCACGTCGCGCAGCTTAGACGCGATCCGGTCGACCGCGCGCAGCGTCGTGCACAGCATGAACACGCCGCCGCCGGATGCCTCGATCGCCGGCAGCGCGGCATCGAAAACGGCGTCGGTAAATGCCGGCGAAGACGGCTGCGGCAGGTTGCGCGGCACGTACAGCAGCCCCTGCGACTGGTAATCGAACGGGCTGGCGAGCGTCATCGAACGACGCGAGCTGAGGCCCATCTGCGCCGCGTAGTGCGTGAAATCGCCGCGCACCGACAGCGTCGCCGACGTGAACACCCATGCACGCGGCACGCCCGCACGCTGCTTCGCGAAGATCGGCGCGACCGACAGCGGCGTTTCATGGAGCTGGACGGTATGCGCGAACACCTCGACCCAGCGCACCTTCTCGTTCGGATCGCCGTCGGAGGCCGCGTTGCCGCCGGCCGCCGCCGCGTCGGCCTGCGCAGCCGCTTCCGCCGCGCCGGGCGCGACCCAGCCGGCCAGCAGGTCCTGCAGCTCGCGGGCGCGCCGCAGGCACGCGCCGAGCGATTCCGCGCGCTCGGCCTGGCTCGCGAGTGCCGATGCGAGCGCATCGAGCGCAACGTCGAGCGCGTCGAGCGCACCGAACATCGGGTGATCGTCGCCGAGCTGCGCGAGCGACATGCGCACGATCTGGTCGTTCGCGAACGCGAGACGCAAGTCGCGCGCCGCGCGCTCGAGATCGCCGCCGAGCTTCACCCACTCGACCGCGTCGCGCGCATGGCTCAGGCCTTCGGCGACCGTGTCGCGCGCGAGCTCGAGGATCTGCGTCGTCGACAGCGTCTCGCCGAAGAACAGCGTCGCCGTCTCCGGCAACTGGTGCGCTTCGTCGAAGATGATCGTGTTCGCGTTCGGCAGCAGTTCGGCCATCCCCGTGTCGCGCAGCATGATGTCCGCGAAGAACAGGTGATGGTTGACGACGACGACGTCGGCCTGCTGGGCCTCGCGCCGCGCCTGCATCACGAAGCATTCCTTGTAGTGCGGGCACTCCTGGCCGAGGCAGTTGTCGCGCGTCGACGTGACCATCGACCACACGGGCGCGTTTTCAGGCACGCTTGCGAGTTCGGCCTTGTCGCCGCTCTTCGTGATCTTCGCGAAGCGGACGATTTCCTGCAGATACGCGGTATCC
Organism: Burkholderia sp. BCC0419; assembly: GCF_902830285.1. Taxonomy (NCBI): domain Bacteria; kingdom Pseudomonadati; phylum Pseudomonadota; class Betaproteobacteria; order Burkholderiales; family Burkholderiaceae; genus Burkholderia; species Burkholderia sp. BCC0419. Next base: position 1,577,927 of record NZ_CADESR010000001.1, on the reverse strand, counting down.
TGCCGCGACGGCAGGCGGCCGTTGTCGGCCGTGCGTTGCAGGTAGTAGTGGCACAGGTAGTTGGCGCGGCCCTTGAGCATCGCAACCGTCACCGGCACCGCGAGCGCGTTGCGCACGGTCGGGATGTCGCGCTGGAACAGCTGGTCCTGCAGGTGCTTCGTGCCGGTCGACACGATCACCTTGCCGCCCCACAACATCGCAGGCACCAGATACGCGTAGGTCTTGCCGGTACCCGTGCCGGCCTCGACGATCAGCGTGTTGTCGCCTGCGTCGCTGTCGGATTCGGTTGCCGCGACGTCGTCCGCGGCCGGCCCGGCCGCCTGGTCGCCGTCGCCGAGGCGGCGCGCCGGCCGCTTGCGGGTTTCGAAGATCTCGGGCTCGGGCATCCGGCGTGCGGATGCTTCCATCGCGGACGCGACCGCACGCGCCATCTCGATCTGCGACGTACGCGGCCGGTAACCATCGAGCGCGCGCGCCAGCAACCCGCCTTCGCCGAAGATCGTGTCGAGTTCGTCGACGCGCTTGCGGCTCAGCTCGAAGGTGCCTTCGGGCGCACGAACGCGCCCGGCGGACGTCGTGTCACGCCGGGCATCGGGGGTGGCTTCAAGCGGTGAATTCAAGGCAAGCGTTCCTGTGTCCAGCGCCCGAGCGGCGCCGGCGCTTGCCAGGCCGCGCTCAGGCGCGCTTATCCGGTTCGAGCTGCGATTGCAGCAAAATGATTTTGTCCTTGGCCGCCAGCTTTTCCTTCTTCAGCCGGTGCAGCGTGATGTCGTCGATGTCGGAGTGCCCTTCCTTCAGCTCGATCTCCCGAGCGAGCTGCTGGTGCTGCTCCTGCAATGCAGCCAAACGGTTGTGCAATTCCTGCTGCTGTTCCGTGTGACGGTTTTGCATACCTGCCTCCTCATCGAAGCAGCGCGACGGCTGGCGTGCCGACGCGCCCGAGACTGATCCCGATCAATTCAACACGTTACTGCCCCTGCTGTTGCTGCTGCTTGGCCTTCTGGGCCGCTTCCTGCTGACGCCGCTCGACATCGGCCTTGTGCTGTGCGGCTTCCTTCTGCTTCTGCTCGTAGCGCGTGGCGTTGTCCGCCCGCTCCTGCGCCTTCTGCGCCGCCTGCTGGTGCGCCTGGTCGAGCTTGCGCTGGAAATCCGCCTGCTTCTGGTCGTATGCCTGCTTGCTCGCCGCGCGTTGCGGCCCTTCCGCGCCGCGCTGCGCCTGCTTCAGTGCATTCTGCTCCTGCTTGTCGCGGAATGCAGCCGCGTTCGCCGCGTCGTTCGCCGCCCGCTGCGGCGCTTCCGCCGCGTTCTGGGCCTGCTTCAGCGCCTGTTGCTGGTCGCGCTGCTGCGCGCGCACCGCGCGCTGCTCGTCGCTGAGCGCGAGCTGCTCCTGGCGAATGCTCGCCCGCTCCTCGCGCATCTGGTCGCGCGCCTTGCCGAGACAGTGGTTGACGAAGAACTTGCTGTAGCAATCGTGCTCCGCCACCGCATAACGATAATCGTTTTCCGCGGAGCGTTGATTGAGCACTTTTTGACGGGCGTCGAAATCCGGGGCGGCGGAGGCGGCAACGGGCGCGGACGCGACGGTGTCCGGCGCGCTGGCGCCAGAGGCCTGCGCGAATGCGCCGGAAGGCCCGGCAGACAAAGCCGCGGCGAGCGCTGCGCCGAGCGCGACGAGAGAAATGCGGGAAGTTGGCAACGTCGTAGGAAAGCTGCGGGACATGTGTCAAATTCTATCACCCCCGGCTGGACGCTCCGCCATTTATGGCAAAATGCCCCGCTTCATTCACCCGCGGCCTCTGGCCCGCCGGGCAGCCCGCCGCTTCGGGCCTGCCGGCCCGCGCCGCGATTCCAGCAGGCAGACAGACCATCCACGACATGACGGAAACCGTAGCACTCAAGATCGTACAGCGCATCGCCACCGAACTGTCCGTCCAGCCGCGCCAGGTCGCGGCGGCCGTGCAACTCCTCGACGAAGGCTCGACCGTTCCGTTCATTGCCCGGTACCGCAAGGAAGTGACCGGCAACCTGGACGACACGCAGCTGCGCCAGCTCGAGGAACGCCTCCTGTACCTGCGCGAGCTCGAGGATCGCCGCGCGACAATCCTGTCGAGCATCGACGAACAGGGCAAGCTGACCGACGAACTGCGCGCCGCGATCGACGCGGCCGACAGCAAACAGGTGCTCGAAGACCTTTATCTGCCGTACAAGCCGAAGCGCCGCACGCGTGCGCAGATCGCCCGGGAGGCCGGCCTCGAGCCGCTCGCGCAGGCGCTGCTCGCGAACCCGCTGCTCGACCCGCAGGCCGAAGCGGCCGCGTATGTCGACGCCGACAAGGGCGTCGCCGACGTGAAGGCCGCGCTCGACGGCGCGCGCGACATCCTGTCCGAACAGTTCGGCGAGACGGCGGAGCTGCTCGGCAAGCTGCGCGACTACCTGCACAACCAGGGCGTCGTGTCGTCGGCCGTCGTCGAGGGCAAGGAAAACGAGGAAGGCGAGAAATTCCGCGACTATTACGACTACGCGGAAACGATCAAGACCGTGCCGTCGCACCGCGCGCTCGCGCTGTTCCGCGGCCGCAACGCGGGCGTGCTGACGGTCAAGCTCGGCCTCGGCGAAGAACTCGACGCGCAGGTGCCGCATCCCGGCGAGGCGATGATCGCGCGCCATTTCGGCATCGCGAACCAGAATCGCCCGGCCGACAAATGGCTGTCCGACGTCTGCCGCTGGTGCTGGCGCGTGAAGGTGCAGCCGCACATCGAAAACGAACTGCTCACGCAACTGCGCGAAACGGCCGAAACCGAAGCGATCCGCGTGTTCGCGCGCAACCTGAACGACCTGCTGCTGGCTGCACCGGCCGGCCCGAAGGCCGTGATCGGTCTCGACCCCGGCCTGCGCACCGGCGTGAAGGTCGCGGTCGTCGACCGCACCGGCAAGGTACTCGCCACCGACACGATCTACCCGCACGAGCCGCGCCGCGACTGGGACGGCTCGATCGCGAAACTCGCGCGCATCGCCGCGCAAACGCAGGCCGAGCTGATCAGCATCGGCAACGGCACCGCGTCGCGCGAAACCGACAAGCTCGCGAGCGAACTGATCGCGAAACACCCGGAGCTGCGCCTGCAGAAAATCGTCGTGTCGGAAGCCGGCGCGTCGGTCTACTCGGCGTCCGAGCTCGCCGCGAAGGAATTCCCGGAACTCGACGTATCGCTGCGCGGCGCCGTGTCGATCGCCCGCCGCCTGCAGGACCCGCTCGCCGAGCTCGTGAAGATCGAGCCGAAGGCGATCGGCGTCGGCCAGTACCAGCACGACGTGAACCAGCGCGAACTCGCCCGCTCGCTCGACGCGGTCGTCGAGGATTGCGTAAACGCGGTCGGCGTCGACGCGAACACCGCGTCGGCCCCGCTGCTCGCCCGCGTGTCGGGCCTGAACGCGACGCTCGCGCGCAACATCGTCGACTATCGCGACGCGAACGGTCCGTTCCCGTCGCGCGAGCACCTGCGCAAGGTGCCGCGCCTCGGCGACAAGACCTTCGAACAGGCCGCCGGCTTCCTGCGCATCAACGGCGGCGAGAACCCGCTCGACCGCTCGTCGGTGCACCCGGAAGCGTATCCGGTCGTCGAACGGATGCTCGCGAAGATCAACAAGCGCATCGACGACGTGCTCGGCAACCGCGAAGCGCTGTCGGGCCTGTCGCCGACGGAATTTGTTGACGAACGTTTCGGCCTGCCGACCGTGCGCGACATCCTGACCGAACTGGAAAAGCCGGGCCGCGATCCGCGCCCGGAATTCAAGACGGCCACGTTCCGCGAAGGCGTCGAGAAGGTCTCGGATCTCGTGCCGGGCATGACGCTCGAAGGCGTCGTGACGAACGTTGCCGCATTCGGCGCGTTCGTGGATATCGGCGTGCACCAGGACGGGCTCGTCCACGTGTCCGCGATGTCGACGAAGTTCATCAAGGACCCGCACGAAGTCGTGAAGGCCGGCCAGGTCGTCAAGGTGAAGGTGATCGACGTCGACGTGAAGCGCCAGCGCATTGCGCTGACGATGCGCCTCGACGACGACGCGGCAGCGCCCGGCATGTCGTCGCGCGGCGGTCAGGATCGCGGCAACGCGGGGCGCGGCGCCGCCCGCCCGCAGCGTTCGCGCGAGCCGGAACCGGCCGGCGCGATGGCCGCGGCATTCGCGAAGCTGAAGCGCTGAGCACGCGAAGGCGGCGACGCACAAAAAACCCGCCGAAAGGCGGGTTTTTTTATTGCTTCGGCGAGGCGCGCAGCCTGATCGGCATGAGCCGCATGCGCGGCCCCACCGCGCCGGTCAAATCTCGATCTTGGTGCCGAGTTCGACGACGCGGTTCGCCGGAATCGAAAAGAAATCGGTCGGCTTCGCCGCGTTCTGATGCATCCACGCGAACACGCGCTCGCGCCAGATCGACATGCCCGGCAGATGCGTCGGCACGACCGTTTCGCGCGCGAGGAAGAACGACGTGTCCATCAGCTCGAACGTCATGTCGTGCGTGCGGCCGAATTCCTCGAGCACGGCCTTCACGTCCGGCGTCTCGTTGAAACCGTACTCGGCCTTGGCGATGTACAGGCCGCCGCCCGCATCCCGCGCCGTCAGACGCTTGTCGTCGCGCACATAAGGAATATCGCGCGTGACGAACGTCAGGAAAATGGTCCGCTCGTGCAGCACCTTGTTGTGCTTCAGGTTGTGCAGCAGGCTGACGGGCACGAGCTTGTCGTTGCCGGTCAGGTAGATCGCGGTGCCCGACACGCGGTGCGGCGGATGCGCGAGCAGCCCCTGCAGGAACGGCTCGAGCGGAATACCGTCGGCCGCCGTGCGCTCCTTGACGATGTGGCGCCCCTTGTACCAGGTCATCAGCAGGAAGAACAGCAGCGCGCCGATGCCGAGCGGCAGCCAGCCGCCCTGCGCGACCTTCAGCAGGTTCGCGCCGAAAAAACCGAGGTCGATCGCGAGGAACACCGCGATGATCGCGCCGACCAGCAGCCGGTTCCAGTTCCACACCTTCACCATCACGACGCACGCGAGCACGGTCGTGATCACCATCGTCGCCGTCACCGCGATGCCGTACGCGGCCGCGAGGTTGTCCGAGCTCTTGAAGCCGACGACGATACAGAGGATCACGGCCAGCAGCAGCCAGTTCACGACCGGCACGTAGATCTGCCCGATCGCGAGCTCGGACGTATGCAGCACCTTCATGCGCGGCACGTAGCCGAGCTGGATCGCCTGCGACGTCAGCGAATACGCGCCCGAGATCACGGCCTGCGACGCGATCACGGTCGCGACCGTCGACAGCACGACGAGCGGCAGCAGCCCCCATTCGGGCGCCAGCAGGAAGAACGGGTTTTCGATCGCTTTCGGATTCTGGATCAGCAGCGCGCCCTGGCCGAAGTAGTTCAGCACGAGCGACGGCATCACGAGCCCGTACGCGGCGTACCGGATCGGCTTTGCACCGAAGTGGCCCATGTCCGCGTAGAGCGCTTCCGCGCCGGTCAGCACCAGCACGACCGAGCCGAGCACGACGTAGGCCTGCAGCAGGTGGTCGGCCATGAACGACGCCGCGTAATACGGATTGATTGCCGCGATGATGCCCGGCACGCGAACGATGTGGTACACGCCGAGCGCCGCGATCACGACGAACCACAGCACCATGATCGGGCCGAACAGCTTGCCGACCAGCGCGGTACCGTGCCGCTGGATCCAGAACAGCGCGATCAGGATCACGATCGTGATCGGCAGCACGAGATGGGACAGGTGCGGCGTCGCGATCTCGAGACCTTCGACGGCCGACATCACCGAGATCGCCGGCGTGATCACCGCGTCCCCGTAGAACATGCACGCGCCGAATATCCCGAGCGCCATCAGCGCGCCCGCGACACGGGTTTTCGAGTCCAGCGGCCGCAGCGACAGCGCCATCAGCGCGAGCACGCCGCCTTCGCCGTTGTTGTCCGCCCGCATCACGAACAGCAGGTACTTGACGCCGACCACCAGGATGATCGCCCAGAACAGCAGCGAGATCACGCCGAGAATCGACCCTTCGGTCAGCGGAATGCCGTGCGCGGGGCTGAACGCCTCCTTCAGCGAATACAGCGGGCTCGTGCCGATGTCGCCGAACACGACGCCGATGGCCGCTATCGCGAGCGAGCGCATCGAATGTTGGTGCGTCGAATGCGCGTGGGCTGCGTCGGTCGCCTGAGTCGTGTCGTTCATATGAAGCGTAATAATCGGGTCCGGTCGGACAAAACGAGCGCTATTCTACTCGCGCCCCCCTGAAATACCGTCCTGCCCTGTTGCCCTGACACCACGTGAGCCCACGCTGCGCATGCAATCCCGCGCAAGCTGTGGCAGGGCTGCCATCATAGCCGGGGCCGCGCCGCCTGCCTATCGGGTCCGCAACGCGCACCGCGTGGCGCAACGCGCGCGCCAACGAAAAACGGCGCCGCAAGCGGCGCCGTACAAGGCTTTCCTTCGATCGGCCGGCCGCTTACGCGCCCGAACCATCGCGCTGCGCGCGACCGCGCTTGATCCACGCCTCGAGGTTGTGCGGACGAACCGTGTCCCACTCCTCGAACGGCTGATGAATCCACGGATTCGTCGGCAGGAACTGCGTGTGATAGTCGGGCTTGACCTTCGAGCACCCTTTGTACCAGAGCACGGCCGAACGCACGGCCGTGACCGCCGGATAGCGCTCCTTCAGGTGCTCCTGCACGCGCGCGAGCGTGACGCCCGAATCGACGAGGTCGTCAACCAGCAGCACGTTGCCCGCGAGATGGCCGCGCGTCATCGTGATGTACTGCGCGATGTCGAGCTCGCCCTGCTCGGTGCCGGCCGCTTCCCGGTACGAACTCGTCGCGAGAATCGCGAGCGGCACGTCATAGATGCGCGACAGCTGATCGCCGACGCGCAGGCCGCCGCGCGCGAGGCACAGGATCTGGTCGAACTTCCAGCCCGAAGCGTGCACCTGGAGCGCGAGCAGCTCGATCAGACGGTGATACTCGTCCCAGCCCACCCACAGGTTCTTGTCGTCGTTGCGCGGATCGGTCATCAAGTCTGCCGCCGTCATCGTGATTTGCTGCGTCATCTGAAAATTACACCTTGAACGGATGGCGGAGCAGGATCGTTTCGTCGCGGTCCGGGCCCGTCGACACCATGTCGACCGGCACGCCAGCCACTTCCTGGACGCGGGCCAGGTATGCCTGCGCGTTCGCCGGCAGCGCGTCCCACGTGTTGATCCCGACGGTGCTTTCCTTCCAGCCGGCGAACGTCTCGTACACCGGTTCGCAACGCGCGACATCGACCGCGCCACGCGGCAGGATGTCCACGTCCTTGCCGTCGACGTGGTAGCCGACGCACAGCTTGACTTCGTCGAGGCCGTCGAGCACGTCGAGCTTCGTCATGCACAGGCCCGACACGCCGTTGATCTGGATCGAGCGGCGCAGTGCAGCCGCGTCGAGCCAGCCGGTGCGGCGCGGACGGCCGGTGACCGAACCGAATTCCTTGCCGACGTTCGCGAGCGTGACGCCGATCTGGTCCTGACGCTGCGGGTTGTCCGCATCGTACAGCTCGCTCGGGAACGGGCCCGAGCCGACGCGCGTGCAATACGCCTTCGTGATGCCGAGGATGTAGTTGAGCTTCTGCGGACCGACGCCCGCGCCGGCCGACGCCGCACCTGCGACGCAGTTGCTCGACGTGACGAACGGATAGGTGCCGTGGTCGATGTCGAGCAGCGTGCCTTGCGCGCCTTCGAACAGCAGGTTCTGGCCCGCGTTGTTCGCGTCGTACAGGCGGCGCGACACGTCGGCCACCATCGGCTTCAGGCGGTCGGCATAGCCGAGCATCGTGTCGAGCGTGGCCTGGAAGTCGACGGCCGCGCCGCCCAGATACTGGGTCAGCACGAAATTGTGGAAATCGAGATTTTCGCGCAGGCGATCGGCGAAGGTCTTCGCGTCGAACAGGTCCTGCACGCGCAGCGCGCGGCGGCCGACCTTGTCTTCGTACGCGGGGCCGATGCCGCGACCCGTCGTGCCGATCTTGCCCGCACCCTTGCGCGCTTCGCGCGCCTGGTCGATCGCGATGTGGTACGGCAGAATCAGCGTCGCGGCTTCGGAGATGAACAGACGGTCGCGCACGTTCACGCCGGCTTCTTCGAGCTCGCCGATTTCCTTGAACAGTGCTTCGGGGGACAGGACGACGCCGTTGCCGATGTAGCAGGCGACGCCTTCACGCATGATGCCCGACGGAATGAGGCGCAAGATCGTTTTCTTGCCGCCGATGATGAGGGTGTGGCCGGCGTTGTGACCGCCCTGGAAACGCACGACGCCCTGAGCGTGGTCCGTCAGCCAGTCGACGATCTTGCCCTTGCCTTCATCACCCCATTGCGTTCCCACGACGACGACATTGCGCCCGGGAGTCACGTTCACTGCGCTGGCAGACATGTTGATTCGTTAGCTGGTTAAAAACGTATTCTACCTATGTTCGCGGGCGATTCCGAATTTTTCCGTTTCGCTTCAACGATATGCACGCCGAAGCACGGCCCGCGAACACCTGTTTATCGGGGTTCGACCACCCATGCGCCGTTGCGCTCGACGAGCGAACGATCGCATGCGAATTCGTCGAGCACGTGGTCGTGGCCCGGCAGCGCCTGGATCACGACCTCGCCCGCATCGCGCAGCGCCGCGACCGCCGCGCCCAGCGCGTCGTCCTGCGCCCACGGCGCGAGGATCGCGGTGCCACGCGCCTCGACCGGCGAAATCCGCGCGAGCTCGCGCAGGTCGAGCGAGAAGCCGGTCGCCGGACGGGCCCGGCCATAGGCCTGCCCCACGTGGTCGTAACGGCCGCCGCGCGCGATCGCGTTCGGCACGCCGTCGATGTACGCACTGAACATCGCGCCGCTGTGATACGCGTAGCCGCGCAGGTCGGCGAGATCGATCGCGACTTCGACGCCCTTCGCCTGCGACGCAAGCTGCGCGAGATCGTCGAGCGCCCGCGTGATTTCGGGCAGCACCGGCAGGCGCGTGCGCGCCTCGGCGAGCACGCTCGCGTCGCCGTAGAGATTCGGCAGCGCGCGCAGCGCGGCACGCGTATCGGCGCCGAGATCGTCGGTGAGTTCGTTCAGCAGCGGCACGTCCTTGCCCGACAGCGCGTCGTACAGCGACTCGCCGCGCTCGGCGGCCTGCGCGTCGCGCGCCAGCAGCGCCGCGAGCACGCCCGCGTGACCGAGGTCGAGACGGATGCGCGACAGGCCCGCGAGATGCAGCGAATCGAGCATCAGTTGCTGGATCTCGAGATCGGCTTCGAGCCCGGCGTGGCCGTAGATTTCAGCGCCGATCTGGATCTGCTCGCGCGTCGCGTGCAGGCCGCGCGGACGCGTATGCATCACGTGGCCCGCGTAGCAGAGGCGCGTCACGCCCTGACGGTTCAACAGGTGCGCGTCGATCCGCGCGACCTGCGGCGTGATGTCCGCGCGCAGGCCAAGCGTGCGGCCCGACAGCTGGTCGACCAGCTTGAAGGTGCGCAGGCGCAGATCGGCGCCGCCGCTCGTCAGCAGCGACTCGAGATACTCGAGCAACGGCGGCATCACCATTTCGTAGCCGTACGAACGGAAGCGGTCGAGCAGCCTGCGGCGCAGCTCCTCGATCTTGCGCGCTTCCGACGGCAGTACGTCGGCGATATTCTCGGGAAGTAACCAGGTCGACATCGGTACGGTCCTACGACGGGAAACGGCACGCGACACGCGCGCCGCGAGTTGAATCGGAACTTCGAAATCGGGCGGAACGAACGGCGGATGCGCCGTCCGGATCGGGGCGCCGGTCAGGTCGCGAGCAGCAGCAGCACGAGCCCGAGCACCATCACGATCAGCCCGCCGATCCGGATATGATGCGGCGGCCGCTCGGCTATTCTACGAAACGTGTCGCGCCAGGCGACGGGAAACACGAAGGGGAATGCCCCCTCGATGATCAGCATCAGCGCTACTGCGAGCAACAACGAGCCAGCCAGGTCCATGCGAACGACGGCGCCGCTCGACGCGGCGCCCCAAGGTCAATGTTTGCGGGAAGCAGGCGCCGCCGGTGCGGCGCCGCCCGTCGGGCTGCGCATGAAGCGGAAGAACTCGCTGTCGGGATCGACGACGATGATGTCGTTGCGCTTGAACGTATTCCGGTAGGCCTGCAGGCTCGCGTAGAACTGATAGAACTGCGGATCGCGGCCGAACGCATCGGCGGCGATCGTCGCGGCCTTCGCGTCGCCCTCGCCCTTGATCGTCTGCGCGGACTTGTACGCGTTCGCGAGCACGGCCTGCTGCTCGCGCTCGGCGTCGGCCTTGATCTGCTCGACGTCGGCCGCGCCTTGCGCACGCACCTGGGCCGCCTGATCGCGCAACGCGCCGATCATCCGTTGATAGACGACGTCCGTCTGCGCGGCCGGCAGGTCGACACGCGTCAGCTGGACGTCGACCACGTCGACGCCGAAACCGGACGCTTTCGCCTTCGCCGCATCGCGCGCCGCCTCGGCGATCGCGCGCTGGCCGCCGAGGGCATCGTCGAGCGCGCGCTTGCCGAATGCGTCGCCGAGCGCGCTCTTCAACGCGCCGGACAGCCGTTCGGTCGCCGCCGCCGGGTCGCCGCCCGTCGCGGTGAAATATTTCATCGGATCGCTGATCCGGTACTTCACCGCATACGCGACGAGCAGATCGTGCTTGTCTTCGGTTGCCAGTTGCAGCGGATCGGACGACTCGAGCGACTGCAGGCGCGTGTCGATCAGCGTGGCCGTCTGCAGCGGCGGCGGCAGCTTGAAATGGACGCCGGGGCCCGCGAGTTCCGGCTGCGTACCGTCGCGGCCCGACAGCACGGCCGCACGGCGCGGATCGACGGTAAGGACCGTCGACGATGCCGCGAAGGCAACGATCACGATTGCGACGACGAGCGCAATGATTCGGTTCATGTTCTGCGCTCTCCGTTACTTCGTATCGTCTTCACGCGACCGGCTGCGAAACGCTTCGCGCGAACGCAGCACGTCGACACCCGACGCGGTGGCGGCCGGTGCGGCACTCGCCGGCGCGGCAGCGGCCGCCGACGGCGCCGTAGCCGCCGGTGCCGACGCTGCATCGGCGGCGGACGCGCCGGTCGACGTCGCGGCGTTTTGCCGCCCCTGCTCGACGAGCTTGTCGAGCGGCAGGTACACGACGCTATTGCCGCCCTTGTTGCCGACGAACACCTTCGTCGCGTTCGAATAGATTGCCTGCATCGTCTCGAGGTACATCCGCTCGCGGATGACCGCCGGCGCCTTCGAATACTGCGCGTAGACCTGCTTGAAGCGGTCCGCGTCGCCCTCGGCCTCCGTGACCACGCGATCGGCATACGCCTTCGCTTCGTCGACGAGCTTCGCCGCATCGCCCTGCGCCTTCGGCAGCAGGTCGCTCGCATACGCCTGCGCGGCGCGCTTCGCGGCCTCGCGCTCGTCGCGCGCCTTCGCGACTTCGGCGTATGCGGCCTGGGTCTGCTCGGGCGCCGCGACGCTCTGCATCGTGACGGCCGTCACCTCGAGCCCCGACTGGTAGCGGTCGAGATCGCGCTGGATCGCGGTGGAAAGCTGCTCGCGCAGCGCGTCGCGATCCTGGTTCAGCATGTCGGCCGCGCTGCGCGTGCCGACGATCGCGCGCACCGCGGCCTGCGCGGCCTGCGACACGCTGCGCTCGGGATCGACGCTGCGGAACAGGTAATCGGTGGCGGAACGGATCCGGTACTGGACGATGAAGCGCACGTCGACGATGTCGGCATCGCGCGTCAGCATCGCGGCTTCCTTCACGTTCGCGAGGCGCACGACGTTGTTGCGGCCGATCTCGATCGAGCGGACCTGCGACGTGTCGACGATCTCGTGCGACGCGAACGGATACGGCGCACGCCAGTGGACGCCCTGGCCGACCGTGCCCGACACCTTGCCGAGCTGCAGCACGACACCCGTCTGGCCTTCCTGCACGACGAACAGCCCGCTGCCCGCATAAACCGCGACCAGCACGCCGATCACGATGCCGACGCCGACCCGTGCGGCCCGGCCGTTGTCGGGACGGAAGCCGTTGCCGCCCTTGCCGCCGAACAGGCCGCTCAGCCGCCGGTTGAAGTTGCGCCACATCTCGTCGAGATCGGGCGGACCGTCGCCGTCGCCGCCTTGCGGACGCTTCGATTCATTCGCACGGGGGCGGGATCCGTCCTTGCCATTGCCTTCGCCGCGTCCCCAGCGGGGATCGTTGATCGACAGCAAGGCGCGCATCCGCCGCCAGGTACTCCGCTCGTTGTATTCGTTCACCAGAGTTTGTTCACCAGATTGGACGCCGGCGAACCGGCCGGGACCGGTTAGCGCCCGTGTTCGGAAATCGTGTGGTCTTCGTGCGGTTCAGCGGACGTGCCATCGAGCGCGTCGGGTAACGGCGCGCTGGAAAGGTGTTCCGCGGAGGCGATTTCGGCGATGGCGGCACGCAACGTATCAAGACCCTGACCGGTGCGCGCGCTCAAAAAGACGCGCGAAATATTACCATACTCGTCCCGTTCGACCGCGTCGCCGCGGGCCGCCAGCTCGGGCACGGCGTCGATCTTGTTGAACACCAGCACCTGCCGGATCGTGTCCGCGCCGATCTCGTGCAGCACGCCGTTGACCTGCTCGATCTGCTCGAGCCTGACCGCGCTCGATGCGTCGACCACATGCAGCAACAGATCCGCATGGATCGTTTCCTCGAGGGTCGCGCGAAACGCCGCGACGAGCTGGTGAGGCAGCTCGCGGATGAACCCGACCGTATCGGACACGACGATCTGCCCGACCTCGTCGCCGAGGTACACGCGCCGCGACGTCGTATCGAGCGTCGCGAACAGCTGGTCGGCCGCATACGCCTGCGCTTTCGTCAGCGCATTGAACAGCGTCGACTTGCCCGCGTTCGTATAGCCGACGAGCGACACCGACATCGTGCCGCTGCGCGCGCGCTGCCGGCGCTGCGTATTGTGCTGGCGGCGCAGCCGATCGAGCCGCGACTTCAGCATCTTGATGCGTTCGCCGATCAACCGGCGGTCGGTTTCGAGCTGGGTTTCACCGGGGCCACGCAGGCCGATACCGCCCTTTTGCCGTTCGAGGTGGGTCCACGCGCGAATGAGCCGGGTCGACAGGTATTGAAGCTGCGCGAGCTCGACCTGCAGCTTGCCTTCGTGGCTGCGGGCACGCTGCGCGAAGATGTCGAGGATGAGGCTCGTGCGATCGACCACGCGCCTGTTAAGCGCCTGCTCCAGATTGCGTTGCTGGGCGGGCGCCAACGCGTGGTTGAAGATGACGATTTCGACGTTGTGCGCGTCGCAGGCAAGCCGCAGTTCTTCGGCTTTGCCGCTGCCGATGAACATCTTGGCATCGGGACTTGCGCGACGACCCGTGAGGGTGACGGCGGGACGGGCCCCCGCACTGGAGGCGAGAAGACTGAGTTCTTCGAGACTGGCTTCGAAATCGGTCTTGCCGAAATCGATGCCGACGAGCGCTGCGTTGATCAAATTATCGGGTGTCAAGATAAGGCGGCTGGCATCGGTCGCTCGCGGCGACCGGATGCCGGCCGCTGCAATAGGTTAGGACGAGGCTTCCGCGTCCGGGTGGAAATTCACCGGGCGCGCCGGCACGACCGTCGAGATGGCGTGCTTGTAAACCATCTGGGTCACCGTATTACGGAGCAACACGACGTACTGGTCGAACGATTCAATGTTCCCTTGCAGCTTGATGCCGTTGACGAGGTAGATCGAAACGGGAACGTGCTCTTTGCGCAGTGCGTTCAAAAACGGGTCTTGTAACAATTGCCCTTTGTTGCTCATGGCGTACTCCATCTTTTTTTGCAGGTTGATCTGGATTGGCGGCGAAGAAAAAGAGATCCGCTGCCAATCGCTACACTATAGCTGATTTTGCCTGCCCCGCCCGGGCATAGGCCATGTGGCCTAGCCCTTGTGGGACGCGCGTTGCAGACGTGCTTCAGCCCTTGTCCGCGTACGGGTTGTTCGACGAACGGAACTCTATGCGCAATGGAGTCCCGGTCAGCGAGAAAGTTTCGCGGAATCGGTTTTCGAGGTAACGCTTGTACGTTTCCGTCACTGCGTCGAGCGCGTTGCCGTGGATCACGATCAGCGGCGGATTCTGCCCGCCCTGGTGCGCGTAGCGCAGCTTCGGACGCACCGGGCCGCGACGGCGCGGCTGCTGGAATTCGACCGCCTCGATCAGCGCGCGCGTGAGCTTCGGCGTCGGCAGCTTCGCCATGGCCGCCGCGTACGCGTCGTCGACCGAGCGCATCAGCGCGCCGATGCCGGTCTTCTTCGCGGCCGAAATGTAGTGCGATTTCGCGAAGTCGAGGAATTTCAGCTTGCGGGTCAAATCCGCTTTCGCGCGGTCGCGCGCGTGGTCGTCGAGGCCGTCCCACTTGTTGACGCCGATCACCAGCGCGCGGCCCTGCTCGACGACGAAGCCGGCGATGTGCGCGTCCTGGTCGGAAATGTCCTGCTGCGCATCCAGCAGAAGAATGACGACGTTCGCGTCGGAGATCGATTGCAGCGTCTTCACGACCGAGAACTTCTCGATCGCCTCGAACACCTTGCCGCGGCGTCGCAGGCCGGCCGTGTCGATCAGCGTGTATTTCTTGCCGTTACGCTCGAAGTCGACGTAGATCGAATCGCGCGTCGTGCCCGGCATGTCGAACGCGATCACGCGGTCTTCGCCGATCAGCGCGTTGACGAGCGTCGACTTGCCGACGTTCGGACGGCCGACGATCGCGATCTTGATGCCGCGCGACGGATCGTCCTCGTCCGCTTCCTCGGGCTGGCCCGCGTACGCGACTTCGAGCGCCTCGTTGATCATGTCGGTCACGCCGTCGCCGTGCGCGGCCGAGATCGCGCGCGGATCGCCGAGCCCAAGCTCGTAGAAGTCCGTCGCGACCGCCGTGTACTTCATCCCCTCGGCCTTGTTGACGACCAGGAAGATCGGCCGGCCGGTCTTGCGCAGGTAGTCGGCGATCGACTTGTCCTGCGGCGCGAGCCCGTTACGGCCGTCGACGATGAACACGACGACGTCGGCTTCCTCGACGGCCTGCCGCGTCTGACGCGCCATTTCGTGCAGGATGCCGTCCTTCGCGACGGGCTCGAAGCCGCCGGTATCGACGACCAGGTACGGCCGTTCGCCGACGCGCCCTTCGCCGTAATGGCGATCGCGCGTCAGGCCCGGCAAGTCGGCGACCAGCGCATCGCGCGAGCGCGTGAGCCGGTTGAACAGCGTGGATTTCCCCACATTGGGGCGCCCAACAAGGGCAATGACCGGTTTCATCTGTGTTTTCTACGGTGAAGCGCAGCAGCGGGAGGCCCGCTGCTGCGGGCGGCTGCGCTGAATGAAAATATCACGAATTCGCGCCGCCTCGGATGCGCGCGCCCGGCGTGCGTTGCGCGCCGTCGTCTTTCGTCTCGAACTGCCTTTCAAATACCGAGCGGCCGGGAACGCCGGCCGCCTTCAAGTCGCGCAGCCGCGGCGCGCGGGACCCGCCCGCCGCGCCACGGCCACGCCTGTTTCCTGCGCGTCAGCGCGGGCGGAACCCGTACAGGCCGCCGTCCTTCGTCTGCACGACGAGCGTATTGCCCGCGAGGACCGGCGCCGCCGTAATCGCGCTGCCGTCGGTCTTCATCCGCGCGATGAAGCTGCCGTCCTCGCGCGACAGGAAGTGCACGAAGCCCTTGTAATCGCCCATCACGACCGCATGCCCGAGCAGGTACGGCACGCCGACGTCACGGCTCTTCAGCTTGTCGTTGCGCCAGAGCTGGTTGCCCGTGGCCGCGTCGTACGCGGTGACGACCGACCAGTCGTCGCCGCCGGCGACCACCGAATCGTCCTGCGCGAGGCCGCTGCGGCTCGAGAACGCCTTTTCCCACAGCGGACGGCCCGAGTTTGCATCGAAGCAGCCGAGCTGCCCCTGGAACGTCACCGCGCAGGCTTCCGCGCCGACGAGCGTCGGCGGGCCGCTGACGTCGTTGATGCGCTCGACCTCGGTCACGCCCTTCGGGAACGACACCGGGGTCTGCCAGAACGGCTCGCCCGTCTGCAGGTTGATCGCGACCAGACCGCCGCCCGGGAAGCCCGCGAGCACGGCCGCGTCGCCCGCGAACGTCATGCCGGCCGATACGCGCAGGTTCAGCGGCACCGCGCGGTTGCGGTAGTTCCACTTCTGCTCGCCCGTCTGCGCGTCGAACGCGATCACCTGGCCGTCGATCGTGCGGACGACCACGAGGCCGTTGCCGACGAGCGGCGGCGAGAAGATCTCGCCCTGCACGCTGGTCTTCCACAGCTGCTTGCCGTCCGGGCCCAGCACGAACACGCCGCCCTTCAACGCACCGACCGCGGTCAGGTTGCCGTCGCTGCCGACACCGGCCGACAGGTCCGAACCGACCTTCGAGCGCCACAGCGTCTGGCCCGTCTTCGCGTCGATCTTCTCGACCGAACCGTTTTCGCCCGCCGCATAGACGGCGTCGCCCACGGCCACCGGCGAGAACAGGTAGCGCCCGCCCTTGCCGACGCTCGCCTTCCAGACCTGTTGCACGTCCATGACGGGCTTGAACTCGGTGAGCGGAGTCGGCACGCGGCGCGCGTCCTTCGACGACGAGCAAGCCGCCAAAGCGAGGACAGCCGCCGCGCAGGCAACGGGCACAGCGTAACGTTTCAGCAAATTCATCGGTTAGCGAAGCAGAGTTAAGAGGTTGAGGGGACCGGGATTCAGCCGCCGAGCGCGTCCAGCTTGAACTGCACGAGCTGGCGCGCAGACTGGTCGTCCTTCGACAGGCCGTCGAGCGCGAGCTTGTAAGCCGCGCGCGCATCGTCGGCCTTGCCTTGCGCGGCCAGCAGATCGCCGCGACGATCGGCCACGAGGCCCTTGAATGCATCGACCGGCGTACCCGACAGCAGCGTGAGGCCCGCATCGTACGCCTTCTCGTCGAGCAGCAGCGACGCGAGACGCAGCTTCGCGATCTGCTTGTACTCGTCGTCCTTGGCGTGATCGACGGCCCATTGCAGCTGCGCCTTCGCGCCTGCCGCGTCGCCGGCCGCATACAGCGTCTTCGCGGCCGCGAGCGCCGTCATCTGCGCATACGGCGTGCGGCCGAACTTGTCTTCCATGTCGGCGGCCGCGCGGGCCATCGTCGCCTTGTCGTTCGCGGCGGCAGCCTTCTGGACCTGCTCGTACAGCCCGGACGCCTCGGCAGCCTGACGGCGCTGCCAGTAGTTCCAGCCGTTGAAACCGGCCGCGACGACGAGCGCCGCGAGCACGATCCACGTGGTGAGGTTGCCCCAGCGGGCCCACCACGCCTTGAGACTTTCAATCGATTCTTGTTCGTCGTGATAACTCATCGGCGAGCGATTCCTTCTTCCTGTTCAGGCTTTTCTTGTCGAGCGAATGCCAGCGCGATCAGTCGTCGCCGTCTTCGGCGGATGCAACCATCGCATTGATTAGGAATTCGGTCAAGCTTTCGACCGGTACGGTCTGCTGAACGTTCTTTTCCCCTTCCGCACCCGCGCCGCGCAACGCTTTCACGCCCACCGTGCCGTTCGCGACCTCTTCTTCGCCGAAGATCACCGCGAACGCGGCGCCGCTGGCATCGGCCCGCTTCATTTGCGACTTGAAGCTCGCCGGCGCGCCGTCGGCGCTGCAGTGGAAAATCACGTCGAGGCCCGTGTCGCGCAGGCGCTCGGCCGCGATGAACGCCTGTTCGCGCGCGGTTTCGCCCTGGTGCACGACGTACACGTCGACGCCTTCCTGCTCGGGCATGAGATCCTCTTCCTTCAGCAGCTCGAGGATGCGCTCGATGCCCATCGCCCAGCCGCACGCGGCGGTCGGCTTGCCGCCGAGCTGCTCGATCAGCGGATCGTAGCGGCCGCCGGCCGCGACCGTGCCCTGCGCGCCGAGCTTGTCGGTCACCCACTCGAACACGGTCAGGTTGTAGTAATCGAGGCCGCGCACGAGACGCGGGTTGATCTTGAACGGAATGTTGTTCGCGAGCAGCAGGCGCTGCAGCCCCTCGAAGTGTGCGCGCGACTCGTCGCCGAGGAAGTCGATCAGCTTCGGCGCGTTCTGCGCGATTTCCTGCAGCGCGGGATTCTTCGTGTCGAGCACGCGCAGCGGGTTCGTATACAGGCGGCGCTTTGCGTCCTCGTCGAGCACGTCGGCAAACTGCTCGAGGTACTTGATCAGCTCGACGCGGTGCGCGGCGCGCTCCTCGGCGAGGCCGAGCGAGTTGATCTCGAGCTTGATGCCGGTCAGGCCGAGGTCGTCCCACAGGCGCTGGCACATCATGATGATCTCGGCATCCGCATCGGGACCCGCGAAGCCGAGCGCCTCGACGCCGACCTGGTGGAACTGGCGATAACGGCCGCGCTGCGGACGCTCGTGACGGAACATCGGGCCGATGTACCACAGCCGCTTCGGGCCGTCGTACAGCATGTTGTGCTCGATCGACGCACGCACGACGGCCGCGGTGTTTTCCGGGCGCATCGTCAGGTTCTCGCCGTTCAGCGCGTCGGTGAAGCTGTACATCTCCTTCTCGACGATGTCGGTGACTTCGCCAATGCCGCGCGTGAAGAGCTGCGTATGTTCGACGATCGGCGTGCGGATGTTCTGGTAGCCGTACGCGCGCAGCAGCGATTTCACGGTAGCTTCGAAGAATTCCCACAGGCCGGCATCCTGCGGAAGGATGTCGTTCATGCCTTTGACGCCGGTGAGCTTCTCGATCTTGCGTTTCTGTTCAGTCATCGTTCGTGTGTGTGGACGAATTAGTTCAGGGCCTCGGTGCGGCCGTAATTGCGTGCGACGTAGTCGCTGACGATCTGCTGGAATTCCTCGGCGATCCGCTCGCCGCGCAGCGTCTTGACCTTCTCGCCGTCGATGAAGACGGGCGCGGCCGGGTTCTCGCCCGAACCCGGCAGGCTGATGCCGATGTTCGCGTGCTTCGATTCGCCCGGGCCGTTGACGATGCAGCCCATCACCGCGACGTTCATCTTCTCGACGCCCGGATATTCCTTGCGCCAGGCCGGCATCTGCTCGCGCAGATACGTCTGGATCTGCATCGCGAGTTCCTGGAACAGCGTGCTCGTCGTGCGGCCGCAGCCCGGGCACGCGATCACCATCGGCGCGAACGAGCGCAGGCCCATCGTCTGCAGGATTTCCTGGCCGACGATCACTTCGCCGGTGCGCGACGCGCCCGGCTCCGGCGTCAGCGAGATGCGGATCGTGTCGCCGATCCCTTCCTGGAGCAGCACGCCGAGCGCCGCCGTCGACGCGACGATGCCCTTCGAGCCCATGCCGGCCTCGGTCAGCCCGAGATGCAGCGCGAAGCCGCAGCGGCGGCCGAGTTCGCGGTACACGGCGATCAGGTCCTGCACGCCGCTGACCTTGCACGACAGCACGATGCGGTCGCGGCCCAAGCCAAGCTCCACCGCGCGTTCGGCCGAGCCGATCGCCGACTGGATCAGCGCCTCGTACATCACGCTCTGCGCGTCCCACGGCTGCGCCCGCGCGCCGTTCTCGTCCATCATGCGCGCGAGCAGGTCCTGGTCGAGGCTGCCCCAGTTCACGCCGATCCGCACCGGCTTGTCGTACTTCGCCGCGGCCTCGATCATCTGCGCGAACTGCGTGTCGCGCTTCGCGCCCTGACCGACGTTACCGGGGTTGATCCGGTACTTCGACAGCGACTCCGCGCAGCCCGGGTAGTCGCGCAGCAGCAGGTGGCCGTTGTAGTGGAAATCGCCGACGAGCGGCACGGTCACGCCCATCCGGTCGAGCTGCTCGCGAATCGCCGGCACGGCGGCCGCGGCTTCGGGCGTGTTGACCGTGATGCGCACCAGTTCGGAGCCCGCGTTCGCGAGTTCCTTGATCTGGATCGCCGTGCCGATCGCGTCGGCCGTGTCGGTATTCGTCATCGACTGCACGCGCACCGGCGCAGCGCCGCCGATCGTCACGAGTTGCCCGCCCCAGCGGACATCCACCGCATGCGATACACGGCGCGGCTGATGCCCGCCGAACACCGGCTCGGTTGAACAAATCTGACTGCTGCGTGGGGATTGAGCTTCGGATTGCATCGATAGATCCATTTACGCGGAATGCGCCGCGACGCGGCGCATGAATTGAAAAAGCGCCGTGCCCTCACGGCCTGCCGATATCGACGGCAAGCCTTCGCCACGGCGCTTGACGTCAGGGCAACGTGAACCGCGCCACGTTACCCCGCGCTGCCGAATATTTTGCCGGATCGACCGGTTTTCCGTCGAACGCAACCGCGTCGAGGCCGGCCTTGTTGCCGATCGTGACCTTGAACGGCCCGTCACCGGCAACCTGCTTCGTTTCGCCGGCGCGCACCAGCGCCGAGAACAGCTCCTTGCCGTTCTTGTCGCGCACGCTGAACCAGCAATCCTGCTTGACCTTCAGTTCGACCGTCGACTGGCCTGCCGCGACCACGACGCTCGCCGGCTGGGCCGGCGCGGCCGTGCTCGCCGCTGCCGTTGCCGTTGCCGCCACGGGCTGCGATGCCGCCGCCGTCGCGACCGGGGCCGCGGGTGCCGGAACAGCCGGCGCGATCGCCTGCGCCGGGACAGCCGAGGCAGCAGCTGGGGCCGGAACCTCATTCGCCACCGCCGCCGACGCGCCGTTCGTGGCCGCTTCTTCGGCAGACGACGATGCCGCCGCCGCGCTCGCGGCCGACGCATGTTCGGCGTCGCCGCCCTTGAAGCGCGCGAGCAGGCTCGACGAATCGCCGCCAGTGTGCCACATCAGTACGGCGACCACCGCGACGATGACGATCCCCGTTCCCCACAGCCACGGATGGTGGCGCGACGAGCCGCCCAGCGGAATCGACACGCGGCCGCGCGGCAGATCCGTGCCCGACGACGCCGGCATCGACAGGTCGACTTCCGGCACCCCGCGCTCGCGGCGCAGCGCCTGCGCGAACGGTTCCGGATCGACGCCGAGCATCTTCGCGTAGCTGCGCACGACCCCGAGCGCGAACGTCACGCCGGGCAAATGGCTGATGTCGCCGGCCTCGAGCGCCCGGAGCTTTTGCGGTGCGACCTTGAGTCGCGCCGACACGTCGTCGACCGACCAGCCCTTCGTCTCCCGAAGCTGCGCCAGCCGGCTGCCGACCGCCGCCAGCGATTCCAGTCCCGCCGGTGCCGGTTTCGCGGCATTCGTCTCTGCGCCGTTAGACGGCTGCGGCTCACTCATCCTTGTCCTCGCGTCGATTCTTCTTCACTGGCGGCTGCCGCCGGCTCCCGCCGGCCGGCACCCGCAACGGTCCGTACCATGCGCGGCGCCGAGGCGCCGCGACCGATCGCTATTCGCGTGTTGCACCGCCAAAGGGTTCGGGCACCCCGGCCAGGTGCCCCCGTCAAACTGCCCGAACTTCGATGATTTTTCCTGCTGCGCCCGTTCGTTCCGCGAGGCGCGTACGATCCTTCACCGCGCCGGCCAGTTGCCCGCACGCGGCGTCGATGTCGTCGCCGCGCGTCTTGCGCACGGTGGTGACGACACCCGCGTCGATGAGGACCTGCGCGAAGCGCTTGATCTGCTCCGGCTTCGAGCGGATGAGGCCCGATTCCGGAAACGGATTGAACGGGATCAGGTTGAACTTGCACGGCACGTCGCGCGTGACGGCCAGCAGTTCGCGCGCATGCGCTTCGGTGTCGTTGACGCCGTCGAGCATGCAGTATTCGAAAGTAATGAAGTCGCGCGGCGCGACTTTCAGATAACGCTGGCACGCAGCCATCAGCTCGCGAAGCGGATACTTCTTGTTGAGCGGCACCAGCTCGTCGCGCAGCGCATCGTTCGGTGCATGCAGCGAAACGGCCAGCGCGACCGGCAACTCGGCGCCGAGGCGGTCCATCATCGGCACCACGCCGGACGTCGACAGCGTGACGCGACGGCGCGACAGGCCGTACGCGTTGTCGTCGAGCATCAGCCGCATCGCGGGCACGACCGCGCTGTAATTCAGGAGCGGCTCGCCCATGCCCATCATCACCACGTTGGTGACGACCCGTTCGGCCTTGCCGTTCGGGCCGGGCGCGCGGCCCAGCGACGCTCGCAATGCAAATTCGGCCATGCGGAGCTGGCCGATGATTTCGGCGGTCGACAGGTTGCGGGAGAAGCCCTGCTTGCCCGTCGAGCAGAAGCGGCAGTTCACCGCGCACCCGGCCTGCGACGACACGCACAGCGTGCCGCGCGTCTCTTCCGGGATGAACACGGTTTCGACCGCATTGCCGTTTCCGACGTCGATCAGCCACTTGCGCGTGCCGTCGGTGGAAACGTGATCGCTGGCGATATCCGGCATCACGATCGATGCGCGGCCCTTGAGTTTTTCCCTCAGGGACTTCGCGAGATCGGTCATGCCGTCGAAATCGCCGGCGTTGTACTGGTGGATCCAGCGCTGCAACTGCTTGGCGCGGAACGGCTTCTCGCCCAGGCTGCCGCAGTACGCGACAAGACCCTCGGCGTCGAAGTCGAGAAGATTGACGGAAGTTTCGCTCGTCATGATGTGCTGCCTTGCCGCGTGCGCTGAATCCTGCCTACTTGCTGTCAGCCAGGGCTTAACGCGAGTAAACGTTCATTTCCGGGAAGAAGAACGCGATTTCGACCGCTGCCGTTTCCGCAGCGTCCGAGCCGTGCACGGCGTTCGCGTCGATGCTGTCGGCGAAGTCGGCGCGGATCGTGCCCTGTTCCGCCTTCTTCGGATCCGTCGCGCCCATCAGGTCGCGGTTCTTCAGGATCGCGCCTTCACCTTCCAGAACCTGGATCATCACCGGGCCCGAGATCATGAAATCGACGAGATCCTTGAAGAACGGACGCGCTGCGTGAACTGCGTAGAACTTCTCTGCGTCTGCACGCGACAGGTGTGCCATGCGCGATGCGACGATCTTCAGGCCGGCGCCTTCGAAACGGCTGTAGATCTGGCCGATCACGTTCTTTGCCACCGCATCCGGCTTGATGATCGACAGGGTGCGCTCGATTGCCATAAAAACTCCAAAAAATTAAGAAGTTACAGGTTCAAATGAATCCGCTATTGTAGCACGATCCCGTGTATCATTGCGATTGAACCCTTACACGAATGAAAGGTTCAGAATCCATATGTTTTGTTCCGCCGAGCCATTGAAACCTCGCGGCACGGAACGTATCTTAGCCATAGCTGCCCCGGTTTGCTGCGCCGCACATCGCGCGCGCCGAACCGGCCCCGGACGCCCACGCGTTCAATGTTAGGAGAAACCATGAACGACTATCCGTACAATTTCGGCCGCGGCGGTTCCGTCAGCACCGCCGAGATTCGCAACCGCGTGCTGCGGAACACGTACTGGCTGCTCGCGCTGTCGATGGTGCCGACCGTGCTGGGCGCCTGGGTCGGCGTCGCGACGGGCTTCTCGCTGTTCGCGGCCACGAGCCCGATGATGAGCCTGCTCGCGTTCTTCGCGATCGCGTTCGGCTTCATGTTCGCGATCGAGCGGACCAAAAACAGCGCGGCCGGCGTGTTCGTGCTGCTCGGCTTCACGTTCTTCATGGGCCTGATGCTGTCGCGGCTGCTGAGCTTCATCCTCGGCTTCTCGAACGGGCCGTCGCTGATCATGCTCGCGTTCGGCGGCACCGGCATCATCTTCGCCACGATGGCGACGGTCGCCACCGTCAGCAAGCGCGACTTCTCCGGGCTCGGCAAGTGGCTGTTCATGGGCGTGATCGTGATCCTGCTCGCGTCGGTCGCGAACATCTTCCTGCAACTGCCGGCACTGATGCTCACCGTGTCGGTGCTCGCGATCGCGATCTTCTCGGCCTACATGCTGTTCGACGTCCAGCGCGTCGTGAACGGCGGCGAGACGAACTACATCTCGGCCACGCTCGCGATCTACCTCGACCTGTACAACGTGTTCACGAACCTGCTCGCGCTGCTCGGCATCTTCGGCGGCAACCGCAACTGACGTTCGCTGCGCACCATGAAGAAACCGGCCCGCGGGCCGGTTTTTTTACGTCCGCCACCCGGCTCAGTCGCGCTCGAACAGCGCGATCGATTCGACGTGCGACGTATTCGGGAACATGTTCACGACCCCGGCGCCCTTCAGCCGGTAGCCGGCCTCGTGCACGAGCAGGCCCGCATCGCGCGCGAGCGTCGACGGGTTGCACGACACGTAGACGATGCGCTTCGGCAGCGGGCCTTCGCCGCTCTGCGCGATCTCGGCCAGCGCCTTCGACACCGCGAGCGCGCCTTCGCGCGGCGGGTCGATCAGGAACTTGTCGAATGCGCCGAGCGCACGGAGGTCGTCGCCCGTCACTTCGAACAGGTTCCGGCACGCGAACGTCGTGTGGCCGTCGACACCATTCTCGCGTGCGTTCGCCAGCGCGCGCGTGGTCAGCGTGTCGCTGCCCTCGATGCCCATCACTTCGCGCGACAGCCGCGCGAGCGGCAGCGTGAAGTTGCCGATCCCGCAGAACAGGTCGAGCACGCGATCGTCGCGCGACGGCGCGAGCAGGCGCAGCGCACGCCCCACCAGCACGCGGTTGATCTGATGGTTGACCTGCGTGAAGTCGGTCGGCTTGAACGGCATGCGGATGCCGAATTCCGGCAGCGTGTAATCGAGCGATACGTCGAGCGGATAGAACGGCGTCACCGTGTCCGGCCCCTTCGGCTGCAGCCAGAACTGCACGTTGTGCTCGTCCGCGAACGCGCGCAGCAGCGCTTCGTCGTCCGCGTTGATCGGCTCCAGCACCCGCAGCACGAGCGCCGTGACGGCCGAGCCGACCGCGAGTTCGATCTGCGGCATCCGGTCGCGAATCGACAGCCCCTCGACGAGCCGGCGCAGCGGCACGAGCATTGCCGACACGTGCGGCGGCAGCACTTCGCAGCTCGTCATGTCGGCGACATAGCTGCTCTTCTTCTCGTGGAACCCGACCAGCACGCCGCCCTTCTTCGCGACGTTGCGCACGGTCAGGCGCGCCCGGTAGCGATAGCCCCACGACGGACCGTGGATCGGCGCGAACATCGTTTCCGCGCGCAGCTTCGCCAGGTGCCACAGGTTGTCTTCGAGCACGCGCTGCTTGACCGCCACCTGCGCGCGCATGTCGAGATGCTGCATCGAGCAGCCGCCGCAGGTGCCGAAGAATTTGCATTTCGGCTGCGTGCGCATCACGCTCGGGCGCAGAATGTCGACGACCGTCGCCTGCTCGTAGCTCGGCTTGCGGCGATAGCTCGAATAGGTCACGCGCTCGCCCGGCAGCGCGCCTTCGACGAAGATCACCTTGCCCGGCTGACCGTCCTCGGTCATCGTGCGGCCGACACCGCGCGCTTCCATGTCGAGCGATTCGATCTCGAGAACCGGGGCGGGCCCGGGCGCGACGGGCGCGTTTTTCGATTTGCGCGCAGAAGTGGGGACGGCTTCGGACACCAGCTTTTCCTGACAAACGTTGAAGAAGGCGAGATTGTAGACGACGAAGGCCCCCGTCGCCCGCTTTCGTCGCGCAAGCGTCGATGCCGATGTGCATGGCGCGCTGCGCGGCGCGAGAATGGTCCGCAGACAGATACCCCGCCACCGCGCCGCCGGCACGGATGCAACGCACCGCGCACGGCCGACCGGCGGCACGGGTTGTGCTCGCCGGAAAGAATCTCAGGAGATTCGACCATGCGATTGATCGACTGGAACATCCAATGGGGTCGAGACGCGGACGGCGTCGTCGATCTCTCCCGTACCGTCGCGGCCATCCGCCGGCTCGGCGATTTCGACGTGCTGTGCCTGCAGGAGGTCACACGCGGCTTCGACGCACTGCCCGGCCGGCCACGCACCGACCAGTTCGCTGAACTCGCGGCGCTGCTGCCCGGCTATACGATCGTCGACGCCATCGGCGCCGACCTGCCGGCGATCCGGCCGGAGGCACCGCGCCGCCAGTTCGGCAACGCGATCGCGACGCGGCTGCCGGTCGGGCGCGTGCTGCGCCAATCGCTGCCGTGGCCGGCCGACGCCGGCGCGCCGTCGATGCCGCGCGTCGCGCTCGACATCGAGTTGCAGGCGCCCTTCGGGGCGTTGCGCGTGGTTACCACGCATCTGGAATATTACTCGGCGCGCCAGCGGCTTGCGCAGGTCGACGCGCTGCGCGACCGGCATCGCGAAGCCTGCGCGCACGCGGAACAACCCGCTCCCGCCGAAACCGCCGAGGGGCCGTTCAGCGCGACCGGACAACCGCGCGATGCGATCGTCTGCGGCGATTTCAACAGCGCATTCGGCAGCGACGCGTACCGGCGTTTCCTGGAGCCGATGGCCGACGCGCCGAGTTTCGTCGACGCATGGGTCGCACGGCATCCCGGCCGTACGCCGCCGCCGACGGCCGGCGTCTACGATACGGTGCAATGGTCGGAGGGGCCGCTCGCGTGCGATTTCGTGTTCGTGACCGACACGCTGTTGCCACGCGTCGTCCGCTGCGAGATCGACGGCGACGTACGCGCGTCCGATCACCAGCCGGTGCTGCTGGAACTGGCCTGATCGCGCCGGTTGCCGCGCAGGCCGCCCGCGCTACGCGGCGAAGCCGGCCAGGTATTCGACCCAGTGCGGCGCCGGTTCCTGCGCAAGCGCGTTCTTCACGATCAGGATCTCGTCCGCGTACTCGCTCGGCGTCAGGCCGCCGCGCATCAACTGGAACCGGCAATACAGCAGGTACGTGTTGACGACGTCGGTTTCGCAATAGTTGCGGATTTCGTCGATCCGCCCGTCCTGGAACGCCGGCCATACCTGGCTGCCGTCCATCCCGAGCTTGCCCGGAAAGCCGCACAGCTTCGCCAGCGCGTCGAGCGGCGCGTTCGCGCGCGCCTGATACATCGCGAGCACATCCATCAGGTCGGTATGCCGCGAGTGATAGCGCGCGATGTAGTTGTTCCACTTGAATTCGCGGTCGTCCTCGCCGAGATCCCAGTAGCGGGTGGCGGGAATGCCGTGCACGAGCGCGCGGTAATGCAGCACCGGCAGATCGAAACCGCCGCCGTTCCACGATACGAGCTGCGGCGTGTATTTCTCGATCACGCGGTAGAACGACTGGATCAGCGTGGCTTCGTCGTCCTGCGGTGTCCCGAGCGAGCGCACGCGAAAACCGTTGTTGTCGCGGAACACGCACGAGATCGCCGCGATCCGCTGCAGGTGGTGCGGCAGGAAATCGCTGCCGGTCTTCTCGCGGCGCGCGGCGAACGCGTGTTCGGCCACCGCGGCATCGTCGAGCGTCGCGGGCAGGTCTTCCAGACGGCGAATGCCGTCGACATCGGGAATCGTCTCGATGTCAAAAACAAGAATCGGAGTCATTGGTTACAGAACGGCGTCCTTGCGCACGCCGTTGGAGGCGAAGAACCGCTTGAGGCGCACCAGCGCTTCCTGCTGGATCTGCCGCACGCGCTCGCGCGTGAGCCCCATCTCGTCGGCGAGCTCCTCGAGCGTCGCCGGTTCGATGTGGTTCAGGCCGAAGCGGCGCTCGATCACGTGCCGGTGCTTGTCAGACAGCCGCGACAGCCACGCGCGCGTCAGCGTTTCGAGCTCGCGGTGCTGCACCTCGGCGTCGGGCGACTGGCTCTGGTCGTCGGGCAGCAGGTCGAGCAGGCTGCTCGCGGGATCGAGGTCGAGCGGCGCGTCGAGCGACGCCGTGTGTTCGTTGAGCGCGAGGATATCGGTGACTTCCTCGGCGGTCTTGCCGGTGAGATAGGCGATGTCGTCGATGCTGGCTTCGCGGCGTTCGGCCGCCTCGCCCGTCGACATCGAATTCTTTTCGAGGTGGCGCTTCGCGCGCAGCACCTGGTTCAGTTCGCGGATCACGTGCACGGGCAGGCGCACCGTGCGGGCCTGGTTCATGATCGCCCGCTCGATGCTCTGCCGGATCCACCACGTTGCGTAGGTCGAGAAACGGAAACCACGCGTCGGGTCGAATTTCTCGATCGCGTGCATCAGGCCGAGATTGCCTTCCTCGATCAGGTCGAGCAGCGGCACGCCGCGGTTCAGGTACCCCTTCGCGATACTGACGACGAGACGCAGGTTGCGCTCGATCATCACCTGCCGCGCCTCGAATTCGCCGGCCTTCGCCAGGCGCGAATAGCGCTGCTCTTCCTCGACGGTCAGCAGCGGCTTCACGCTGATGCGGTTCAGGTAATGCTGGATCGTATCGGCCGTGAGCTCGGCCTGCAGCAGCGTGCGGAAATCGTCGACGTCGGGCGCTGCTTCCTGGCGGCCTTCGCGCTCGTCGTCGCCACCCTCGGCCTCGGTGTCGCGTGCCTCGAGATCACGATCGTTTTCCGCGACGTCGTCCTCGTCGTCCGTCGAAGCACCCACTCGCCCCACCGATGCTTGCGTGGCACGACTGATCTTCTCAGACTCGGCTTGCGGCTCGTGGCGCTTCGATTTCGGCATGGTCGTCTCGGTTATTGAGGCGGCAAATACTTCAGCGGATCGACAGGCTTACCCTGCCGGCGAACCTCGAAATGCAGCATCACGCGGTCGGCATCGCTGTTACCCATCTCGGCGATCTTCTGCCCCTTCGTTACCGCGTCCCCCTCTTTTACCATCAAAGCGCGATTGTGTGCATACGCCGTGAGGTAAGTTGCATCGTGTTTGATGATAATGAGGTTGCCGTAGCCACGCAGACCGTTGCCGGAGTAAACGACGCGGCCGTCGGCCGCCGCCTTCACGGCCTCGCCGGCCGTCCCGCCGATATTGACACCCTTGTTCTTCGCATCGTCGAACCCGTTCAGCACGGGGCCGCGCGCGGGCCACGCGAACGTCACGGGGCCGCTCGGCGCGGCCGCCGTATCGCTCGATCCGCTTGCCGCAGCCGGCGGCGTGGCGGCGAGCGCGGACGACGTGCCCGCGGCCGGCGTGGCCGGACCGCTGCTCAGCGGTGCGGTCGCGACCGCACCACCGGCGATCGGCGCGGTGGCCGGCGCGCCCGCGACCGCGGCGCCGCCCGGCGGCGCCACGCGCAGCAGCTGGTCGACTTCGATCTGGTTCGGGTTGGTCAGATTGTTCCACGACGCGATGTCGCGATAGTTCTGCCCGTTCTCGAGTGCGATCCGGTACAGCGTGTCGCCCGGTTTCACACGGTAGAAGCCAGGCGGCGGCGGGCCGAGCGGCACCGCCGGTTGTGCGGCAGCGGTCGTGCCGAGCGTGCCGGAGCGGTCGACGACGGGCGCGTTGTCGAGCCGCGTCGCACAGGCGGCCAGTAGCGTGGAGAACGCAGCCACACAGATCGCGCGCTGGGCGAGCGTGAGCGGTTCCCTGGATCGGTTGTTTTGCATCGCGCGCAACATACTCATCGGTTTCAAATCACTCCGGATTTTAAAGGGACAAAGAAAACGCGATCAAGCCGGGACTCTCGCCATTGCGCGTGCGCGACGCGCTCGACGAGCGTGAGCACCTGGTGCTGCCCGCTCTGCGCGCCGACCGGCGCGACGAGCCGCCCGCCGATCGCGAGCTGCTCGAGCAGCGCCTGCGGCACGTCGAGCCCCGCCGCCGCGATCACGATCGCGTCGAACGGGGCCGCGGACGGCAGGCCGACACGCCCGTCGCCGTAGTGCAGACGGATGTTCGGCACGCGCAGCGGCCGCAGGTTCAGCTTCGCGCGCTCGTAAAGCGGCTTGATGCGTTCAATCGAATACACGTCGCGTGCCACGTGGCTCAGCACGGCGGCCTGATAGCCGCAACCGGTGCCGATCTCGAGCACGCGCTCGAGCGTGCGGCCGGCCATCGCGAGCTCGATCATGCGCGCGACGACCGACGGCTTTGAAATGGTCTGCTGGTGGCCGATCGGCAACGCCGAATCCTCGTAGGCCTGCGTCGCGAGCCCCGGATCCACGAACAGGTGGCGCGGCACCGCGGCCATCGCGTCCAGCACGCGCGCATCGGTTACCCCGTTCGCGCGCAGGCGTTCGACCATCCGCTCGCGCACACGTTCCGACGTGAGCGCGAACGCGCCGGCCGGCGCGATGCTCGGCGCTGCCGGCTTCGGCAGCGCAGGCTTCAGCGCGGTCGGCTTCGGTGCGGTCGCCGGCTTCGCGGCGGCGATACCCGGCAGCGGCGCCCGTACGGCGGCCGGCTTCACCGCAACCGGTTTCAGCACGGTTGCGGGTTTGTCGGTGGCCTTCGAGATCGCGCCCGCCGCCTGGCGTTCACCGGCCCGACCTTCCGATTTGCGTGGCGCTCGCTTGAGATCTTCGAGCGCGAGCGGGAACCGCTTCGCGCGCTCGCCGCTCATGAAGCCCGCCCTCCGGCGCGCGCCCATTCGCGCGTCGCGGGCAGCATCTGCGTATGCGTGAGATCGAGCTGCAGCGGCGTGATCGACACGAAACCGTTTGCGACGGCGTGGAAATCGGTACCCTCGCTGGCGTCCAGCGCCTCGCCCGCGGCGCCGATCCAGTAGATCGGCTCACCGCGCGGGTCGGTCTGGCGAATCACCGGCTGCGACGGATGACGCTTGCCGAGGCGCGTGACCTTCCAGCCCTTCAGTTGGTCGTACGGCAGGTTCGGAATATTGACGTTCAGCAGCGGCTGGCCGGGCAGCGGATGCGCGAGGTAGTGCGCGACGATTTCCGCGGCGACGCGCGCGGCGTCGGCCAGATGGGCCCAGCCCTTGTCGACCAGCGAGAACGCGATGGCCGGCACACCGAACATGATGCCTTCGGTGGCGGCCGCAACTGTCCCCGAATAGAGCGTGTCTTCACCCATGTTCTGGCCGTTGTTGATGCCGGACACAACGATATCCGGCCTCGCGTCGGCCATTCCCGTCAGCGCGACGTGCACCGAATCGGTCGGCGTGCCGTTCACGTAGAAGAAACCCGTACCCGCTGCGCGCTGCACCGACAGCGGCCGCGACAACGTGAGGGAATTCGACGCGCCGCTGCAGTTCTGCTCGGGCGCGATCACCGTAAGCTCGGCCAGCGGCTGCAGCGCTTCGCTGAGCGCGGCGAGACCGGGGGCGAGATAGCCGTCGTCGTTGCTGAGTAGGATTCGCATCCGGCGATTGTAACCGAGGAAAGATGGCGCGAGAGCGACAGTCCGGCGCTGCGGACGGGCGGGTATACGCATGGGCACGCGATGCGCCGCCGCATTGCGCGGCGTCGTTCCGCACACCGGGGAAAACACCGGGCCGCCGGGTTTTCCGCCCGGAGAAAATCTCCTCGGGGAACCCTTCGTCGGAAGGCCCGGCGCGAAGCGCCAGGCCGGGTGCACTCAGATCGCGCCCGCCTCGCGCAGCGCGGCAATCGCCTGCGCGTCGTAGCCGAGGCCGTGCAGCACCTCGTCGGTGTGCTCGCCCAGTTCGGGCCCGAGCCAGCGCGTTTCGCCCGGCGTGTCCGACAGCTTCGGCGTGATGTTCGGCAGCGGAATGTCGGTGCCGTCGGCCAGCTTGAAACGCTGGATCATCTGGCGCGCGACGAACTGCGGATCGGTGAACATGTCGGCCGCGCTGTAGATGCGCCCGGCCGGCACGTCGGCCGCATTGAGCACGACGAGCGCCTCGTCGATCGTGCGCGGCGCGAGCCACGCGGCGATCGCGTCGTCGATTTCCTGCGTGCGCGGCACCCGCCCGTCGTTTTGCGCGAGCGCGGGATCGTCGGCCAGGTCGTCGCGCCCGATCGCCTTCATCAGCCGCTTGAAGATCGGATCGCTGTTGCCGCCGATCACGATGCTGCCGTCGCGGCATGCATACGTATTCGACGGCACGATGCCCGGCAGCGACGCGCCGGTGCGCTCGCGTACCATCCCGTACACGCCGTACTCGGGCACCACGCTTTCCATCATGTTGAAGACGGCTTCATACAGTGCAACGTCGACCACCTGCCCCGCGCCGCCGTTGACCTTGCGGTGATGGAGCGCCATCAGCGCGCCGATCACGCCGTGCAGCGCGGCGATCGAATCGCCGATCGAGATGCCGATGCGCGGCGGCGGCAGATCCGGATAGCCGGTGATGTGGCGCAGCCCGCCCATCGATTCGGCGATCGCGCCGAAGCCGGGCCGGTCGCGGTACGGGCCCGTCTGCCCGTAGCCGGACAGGCGCACCATCACGAGGCCCGGATTGTCGGCCGACAGCACGTCGTAGCCGAGCCCGAGCTTTTCGAGCAGGCCCGGACGGAAGTTCTCGATCACGATGTCGGCCTCGCTCGCGAGCTGCCGCGCGATCGCCTTGCCGGCATCGGCCTTCAGGTTCAGCGTGACCGATTTCTTGTTGCGCGCCTGCACGGACCACCACAGCGACGTGCCGCCCTGCTCCGGGTGGAGCTTGCGCCACTTGCGCAGCGGGTCGCCGCCGTTCGGATCCTCGATCTTGATCACTTCCGCGCCGAATTCGGCGAACAGCCGCGACGCGAACGGCCCCGCGATCAGCGTTCCGAATTCGAGCACTTTGACGCCCGCGAGCGGGCCCTGGCTGGTGCTCATGTGTCTCCCTGGCATGAGGAACGGCGCCGCCGGCAGGCGGCGGCGCCCGACTTACATCGTGCGGCGGTCGAGCATCGCGCGGGCGATGGTGCCGGCGTCAACGTACTCGAGCTCGCCGCCCACCGGCACGCCGCGCGCGAGGCGCGTGACCGCCAGCCCGCGCGCCTTCAGCGTCTGGCCAAGGTAGTGGGCGGTGGCTTCGCCTTCGTTCGTGAAGTTGGTCGCGAGCACGACTTCCTTGACGACGCCGTCGGACGCGCGCCGCACGAGGCGGTCGAAATGGATTTCCTTCGGGCCGATTCCGTCGAGCGGGCTCAGTCGGCCCATCAGCACGAAATACAGCCCGCGGTAGGTCATCGTCTGCTCGAGCATGATCTGGTCGGCAGGCGTCTCGACGACGCACAGCAGCGTCGGATCACGCTCCTCGTCGCTGCAGACCTCGCAGATCTGCGCTTCGGTGAACGTGTTGCACTTCTCGCAGTGCTGCAGGTGCTCGGTCGCGAACAGCAGCGAGCGGCCGAGCCGCTCCGCACCCTCACGGTCGTGCTGCATCAGGTGAACCGCCATGCGCTGCGCGGATTTCGGCCCGACGCCGGGCAGCACGCGCAACGCTTCGACGAGAGCGGACAGGGCGGACGGCTGTTTCATACGGCGGCAAACACTGGCAAGGACGCCGCGCTCAGAACGGCAGCTTGAAGCCCGGGGGCAGCGGCAGGCCCGACGTCATCCCGCTCATCTTTTCCTGCGACGTTGCTTCGGCCTTGCGCACCGCGTCGTTGAACGCAGCGGCGACGAGATCCTCGAGCATGTCCTTGTCGTCCGCGAGCAGGCTCGGGTCGATCGACACGCGGCGCACTTCGTTGCGGCACGTCATCGTCACCTTGACGAGGCCGGCGCCCGACTGCCCTTCGACTTCGATGAGCGCAAGCTGCTCCTGCATCTTCTTCATGTTTTCCTGCATTTGCTGCGCTTGCTTCATCAGTCCGGCGAGGTTGCCTTTCAACATGGGAATACTCCTTCTTGATCGTGTGAAAACCGGCACGCGGCGCGTGCCGGCCAATGTGTGCGGGGCGTGATTGTGCCTGTCGCGGGGCGGTCAGTTCAATGCAGCGTCGGCGGCGCGCCGTCCGGCGCCGAATCGGCGAGCGGGCGCACCGATCCGTCGACGATGCGCGCACCGAACTCGCGCACGAGCTGCTGGACGAACGGATCGCCGTGAATCTCCTGCTCGGCTTCGCGCTGGCGCGCCGCGCGCGCGGCTGCATCGAGCGCCGCCGCGGTGCGCCGGGCGGGCCCGACCTCGACGCTCACCTCGACCGGCTTGCCGAGCGCATCGGCCAATGCGGCCTTCAGCTTCGCCACCTGTGCGGCGTCCGCATACTGCGGCACCGGCACGGACAATTTCAATGCGGTCGCATCGACGGCCGTCAGCTCGCTGTTGAACGCAAGCTGGTACGCGACACCCTTCAGCGGCAGCCGCGCAGCCAGCGCCGGCCACTCGCCATCGAAGCCGATCGGATCGAGCGCGATCGCGGGCGGCAACGGGCGCGTGTCGATCGGCGCGGCCGGACGCGCGTCCGCCGGCTTCGGCGTCACGCGCACATCGTCGGGACCGCTGTCGAACACCGGCACGAAGCCGTCGTCGGAACCGCCGAACATCTCGTCGGCGCTGAGCGGCACGTAGTCGTCGGGCGGGATGTCTTCCCACGGCGGCGACGGCTGGCGCGCATCGGCTGCTTGCGGCGCACGGGCTGCGGCACGCGGCGTCGGCACCTGGACGGCCGGACGCGGCGCGGCCGGCTTCTCGGCGGCCGGCTGGGACGCCGCCGGCTTCGCTGCAGCGCCTGCGCGCCCGCGCTCCGACGACACGCGCATCCCTGCATTGCGCAGCACGTCGAGCGCGGCGGCGGCACCGCCGCCTGCGCGCGCCGCCGGACGCGCGGCGGCCGGCTCGGGCGATGCAGCGCGCGGTGCCGGTTCGGCCTGCGGAGCCGGTTCGTCGTTTCGCTGCGCGGCGGCAACGGCAGGCGGCACAGGTTCCTTGCGCGCGGGAGGCGGCATGTCGCCTGCGGGTGCCGCCTTCGTTTCCGGCTGCGGCGGCTCGATAGCTTGTGCGTCGGCCACTGCCGGGGCCGGTGCTGCTGCCTCTGCCGGTGACTGGACGGCAGCCGGCCTGGCGGTCGGCCGCTCGGCTTCATCGCTGGACTGCGCCGGCGCCGAACGTACAACCGGTACAACAGGCGCCGCCGCGGCTTGCGGACGCGCTGCGACAGCGGGCGCCGCCGATACCGGCTTCGCCGCAGCGGCGGCCGGCGCTGCGGCCGCGCGCGGGGCCGGCACCGCACGCGGCGGCACGGACGGCTGGCCGCCCGGCGCACTGCCGGCGCCAACGGCCGGCTCGAACGCGAGCATCCGCAGCAGCGTCATCGTGAAACCGGCGTATTCGTCCGGCGCCAGGCCGAGCTCGGCGCGCCCGACGGTCGCGATCTGATAGAACAATTGCACCTGTTCGGCGCTCAGCGTCTCCGCAAAACGGCGCAGGTCGGCCGCTTCCGGCCATTCGTCGAGCACCGAGCCCGGCGCGAACTGCGCCCACGCGATCCGGTGCAGCAGGCTCGCGAGATCCTGCAGCGCGGTCGAGAACGACAGGCTGCGCAGCGACATCTCGTCGGCGATCGCGAGGATTTCCGGGCCGTTGCCGGCCGCGAGCGCGTCGAGCAGGCGCACCATGTAAGTCTGGTCGAGCGCGCCGAGCATGCCCGACACCGCCGACTCGGTCACCTCGTTCGCCGAATAGGCGATCGCCTGGTCGGTCAGCGACAGCGCGTCGCGCATGCTGCCCTGCGCGGCGCGCGCGAGCAGGCGCAGCGCCTGCGGCTCGAACGTGATCTGCTCTTCGCCGAGGATCCGCTCGAGATGCGACACGATGTGGCCGGCCGGCATCTGCTTCAGGTTGAACTGCAGGCAGCGCGACAGCACGGTGACGGGGATTTTCTGCGGATCGGTGGTCGCGAGGATGAACTTGACGTGCGGCGGCGGCTCCTCGAGCGTCTTCAGCATCGCGTTGAACGCGTGGTTCGTCAACATGTGCACTTCGTCGATCATGTAGACCTTGAAGCGCGCATCGACGGGCGCGTACACCGCGCGCTCGAGCAGCGCGGCCATCTCGTCGACACCGCGGTTGCTCGCCGCGTCCATCTCGACGTAGTCGACGAAACGGCCCTCGTCGATCTCGCGACAGGCGCGACACACGCCGCACGGCTGCGACGTGACGCCGGTTTCACAGTTGAGGGCCTTCGCGAAGATCCGCGACAGCGTCGTCTTGCCGACACCGCGGGTTCCGGTAAACAGATAGGCGTGATGGAGACGCCCGCCGTCGAGCGCGTGCGTGAGCGCCCGGACGACGTGCTCCTGGCCGACGAGCGAAGCGAAATCCTTCGGACGCCACTTGCGTGCGAGAACTTGATAGGTCATCGGGAAATTGTATCAGTAACGCTGCGTCGCGCCGACACGCGAAACGGTGCGGAAGACGGACAAGGCGCAGGTCGAACGGAGTGTGACGCAGAAATAAAAAACGCCCTGCGAACGGGGCGAGAAGGAAGGTGACGAGCCCAACCCTCGGCACTGGCAGAAAACGATTGTGGCTGCTTCGTTCCCGACCTGACCAGGTTCACCGCCCCACCATGCGAGGAGGCCCGTCACGGCATATTCTATCACCGCTTCCGGACGAATGCGACCGTTTGTTCGCATCAATGCGAATATCGCCGGGCAAACCGGCGCGTCGCCCCTTCGCACGCGCTGTATGCGGCCCGCCCCCTTGTAATTGGCGGACCGGCCTCCACCTGCATGGCACGACGGTCGAACGTCGCGTCGTACCCCTACTCGCGTAGCGGCTACTATCGCCGCCCGCAGCAGATAGCAATTTAGGCTAATATGACGCCCGAACGACCCGCGAGCCGCGGCATGCAGCGCTTACGCCCCTCCCTTCCGGAAAGGCGGAGTGACCTGCCGCAGCGGCCGGCAGCCTACGGCGGCCGGTACGCCGCAACGCGCAAGCAGGCAGTCCCCGAACCGTAAGAGGTATTGACCCAATGAGCGAACAGATCAAACACATCAGCGACGCATCGTTCGAACAGGACGTCGTCAAGTCCGACAAGCCCGTGCTCGTCGATTTCTGGGCCGAATGGTGCGGCCCGTGCAAGATGATCGCCCCGATCCTCGACGAAGTCGCGAAGGACTACGGCGACAAGCTGCAGATCGCGAAGATCAACGTCGACGACAACCAGGCCACGCCCGCGAAATTCGGCGTGCGCGGCATCCCGACGCTGATCCTGTTCAAGAACGGCGCGGCCGCCGCGCAGAAGGTCGGCGCGCTGTCGAAGTCGCAGCTCACCGCATTCCTGGACAGCCACCTGTAATACCGGCAGTTCCGCGGACGTGTTGTCAGTCGGCAACACGTCCGTCGTCAAGCCGCCGATCGCTCGCTCAAGCGCGAATCGGCCTATGCTAGAATTAAAAAACGTCGACAAGACGCATTAAGTCTCTGAGCGCTTCCGCTCGCCCTCCTCCCTTATTTTCTTTCGTCGCTTCTCCTCCCTGGCGGGTTCTCCGTATGCATTTATCCGAGCTCAAGTCTCTGCACGTGTCCGAACTGATCGAAATGGCCAATGGCCTGGAGATCGAAAACGCGAACCGCCTGCGCAAGCAGGAGTTGATGTTTGCCATTCTCAAAAAGCGCGCCAAGACGGGAGAGACGATCTTCGGTGACGGCACGCTCGAAGTGCTGCCGGACGGCTTCGGCTTCCTGCGCTCGCCGGAAATGTCGTACCTCGCGAGCACCGACGACATCTACATCAGCCCGTCGCAGATCCGCCGCTTCAACCTGCACACCGGCGACACCATCGAAGGTGAAGTCCGCACGCCGAAGGACGGCGAGCGCTACTTCGCGCTGGTGAAGGTCGACAAAGTCAACGGGCAGCCGCCCGAGGCCTCGAAACACAAGATCATGTTCGAGAACCTCACGCCGCTGCACCCGAACAAGCCGCTGTCGCTCGAACGCGAAATGCGCGGCGAGGAAAACGTCACGGGCCGCATCATCGACATGATCGCGCCGATCGGCAAGGGCCAGCGCGGCCTGCTCGTCGCGTCGCCGAAGTCCGGCAAGACCGTGATGCTCCAGCACATCGCGCACGCGATCAAGCAGAACCACCCGGACGTGATCCTGTTCGTGCTGCTGATCGACGAGCGTCCGGAAGAAGTGACCGAAATGCAGCGCTCGGTCGCCGGCGAAGTGATCGCCTCGACGTTCGACGAACCGGCCACGCGC
Organism: Burkholderia sp. BCC0419; assembly: GCF_902830285.1. Classification (NCBI taxonomy): domain Bacteria; kingdom Pseudomonadati; phylum Pseudomonadota; class Betaproteobacteria; order Burkholderiales; family Burkholderiaceae; genus Burkholderia; species Burkholderia sp. BCC0419. Next base: position 1,540,135 of record NZ_CADESR010000001.1, on the reverse strand, counting down.
CACGTGCAGGTCGCCGAAATGGTGATCGAGAAGGCCAAGCGCCTCGTCGAAATGAAGCACGACGTCGTGATCCTGCTCGACTCGATCACGCGTCTCGCGCGTGCGTACAACACCGTGATCCCGGCGTCGGGCAAGGTGCTGACGGGCGGTGTCGACGCGAACGCGCTGCAGCGCCCGAAGCGCTTCTTCGGCGCGGCGCGCAACATCGAGGAAGGCGGCTCGCTGACGATCATCGGCACCGCGCTGATCGAAACCGGCAGCCGCATGGACGACGTGATCTACGAAGAGTTCAAGGGCACCGGCAACATGGAAGTGCACCTCGAGCGCCGTCTCGCGGAAAAGCGCGTGTACCCGTCGATCAACCTGAACAAGTCGGGCACGCGCCGCGAGGAAATGCTGATCAAGCCCGAGATCCTGCAAAAGATCTGGGTGCTGCGCAAGTTCATCCACGACATGGACGAAGTCGAGGCGATGGAATTCCTGCTCGACAAGATCCGCCAGACGAAGAGCAACTCCGAGTTCTTCGACCTGATGCGCCGCGGCGGCTGATCGCCCTCGCTCCGCAACACGGCCGCCTGCGCATCCTGCCCGGCGGCCGTTTTTCGATTCCAACCTGAACGTGAACGTACAGGTTGATCTATAATCGCGCCATTGTCCCGCCGAATCCCCCGCACCCGATGCCGAACGATGCCTCCACCCCGCTATTGACCGTCAGCGACGCCGCGTCGCGGCTCGGCGTCACGCCGCGCACGCTCAAGTATTACGAAGAGCGCGGGCTCGTCACGCCGTCGCGCAGCGAAGGCCGCTACCGCCTCTACGACGAAGCCGACCTCGAGCGCTTCGCGCGCATCCTGCGGCTGCGCGCGCTCGGCTTCTCGCTGCACGGCATCACCGAAATGCTGAAGCGCCCGCTGGAAGAAACGGGCGACGGCCGGCGCCGCTATTCGGAGGCATCGCTGCGCGACATCCGCGCCGGCCTCGCCGAGCAGATCGGTACGCTCGACCGGCGGATCGCGGCCGTCCAGCGCGAGCTGAAGGAAGCCGTCGCGCTGCGCAAGGAGTTGCAGCACGACATCGACTACGTCGAGCGGCGCCTCGCCGGCGAAAACGCCGATGCGCTGATCGCGCAGCGGCGGGCCGAAGCCGGCACACGGCGCGCACGCAAGGATCGCGAATGAACGCGGCGCCGGGGCCGCCGCCGCTGTGGAGCCGCGCGAACCTGCGCGCGGACCTGTTTCCATGGGCGCTCGCGCTCGTCACCGGCCTCGACTACTTCGACAACGCCGTCTTCTCATTTTTCGCGAGCTACATCGCGGGCGGCATCAACGCGTCGCCCGACGAACTCGTATGGTCGTCGAGCGCCTACGCGGTCACGGCCGTGCTCGGCATCCTGCAGCAGCAATGGTGGGTCGACCGGCTCGGCCATCGCCGCTACGTCGCGGGCTGCATGCTGATGTTCTCATTCGGCGCGATCGCGGCGGCGCTGGCCGACACGTCGCTGGAGCTCGCGTTCGCGCGCGGCTTTCAAGGCTATTTCGTCGGCCCGATGATGGGCGCGTGCCGGATCCTGATCCAGATCAGCTTCAAGCCGCAGGAACGGCCGCCCGCGACGCGCGCGTTCCTGATCATGATCCTGCTCGGCAGCGCGCTCGCGCCGATCGTCGGCGGGCTGCTGGTCGCGCATTCGACGTGGCGCGCACTGTTCGCGTGCACGGCGCCGGCCGGCATCGCGTTCGCGATCCTTGCGCTGCTCACGCTGCCCGATTCGGGCCGCACGCCGGACGACGAACGCGGTTCCGGACACTTCTGGCCGTACGTCGTGTTCGCGCTCGCGCAAGGGGCGCTGCAGATCGTGCTGCAGCAGGTGCATTACCAGCTCTACAGCGGCTCGCCGATGCTGATCCTGCTGACGATCGCGGGGCTCGGCGCGCTCGCGTGGTTCGCGTATCACCAGTGGCATCACCCGACGCCGCTCGTGCGGCTGCACGCGTTTCGCGAGCGCACGTTCCAGATCGGGCTGCTGCTCTATATGTTTTATTACTACGAGACGACGGGCTTCAGTTACCTGACGTCGCGGTTTCTCGAGGGCGGGCTCGGCTATCCGGTCGAGAACGCCGGGCGCCTGGTCGGCACGATGTCGCTGATCTCGGCCACCGCGCTGTTCGCGTACCTGCGCTATGCGAAGTTCATCACGCACAAGAAATGGTTCGTCGTGCCGGGGTTCGCGATCGCGATCACGGCTGCGCTGTGGATGACGCGGATGACGCCGCAGGTCGGCGACGCCGCGCTGATCATCCCGCTGCTGCTGCGCGGGCTGCTGCTGCTGTTCATCGTGCTGCCGGTCGCGAACCTGACGTTCCGCATCTTCGCGATCGACGAATACACGCATGGCTACCGGCTGAAGAACATCGTGCGGCAACTGACGATCTCGTTCGCGACCTCGTCGGTGATCATCGTCGAGCAGCACCGGGTGGCCGTCCACCAGACGCGGCTCGTCGAGCGCGCGAACGTGTTCGATCCGCTGTTCCAGCAGACCGTCGATGCGCTGACGCGCAGCTATGCGGCAGCCGGTTACGCGCTGAATGACGCGCACGGCCTCGCGATCGCGTCGATCGCGCGGATGGTCGCGCAACAGGCGTCGTTCCTCGCGTCGCTCGACGGCTTTTACTTCCTCGCGGGCATCGCGCTCGTCGGCGGCCTCTTCGCGGCATGGCAAAAACAGATCGATTGAGTTAAAAGACAGGCTTTGGATTTTCGTCCGCCGCCTCCATGCTTTCGAAACTGACCCGCTGGTTCGACGACCGCCGCCGCGACCGCGCGCTGCGCAGCCACCCGATTCCCGACGCGCTGTGGCACGAAACCGTCGAGCGCCTGCCGTTCCTCGCTACCCTGCCGCCCGACGCGCTCGGCCGGCTGCGCGAGCTGACGAGCCTGTTCGTCGCGAAAAAATCGTTTTCGACCGCGCACGGGCTCGAGCTGACCGACGCGATGATCGTCGCGATCGCCGCGCAGGCCTGCCTGCCCGTGCTGAATCTCGACCTGTCGCTGTACGATGGCTGGGTCGGCGTCGTCGTGTATCCGGGCGAATTCGTGATCCGCAAGACCGTGCAGGACGAGGACGGCGTCGTCCACGAAGTCGAGCAGGATGCGAGCGGCGAGGCATGGGAAGGCGGCCCCGTGATCCTGTCGTGGGAAGACGCGCAGATGACGGACGGCCGGGACGCGTACAACGTCGTGATCCACGAGTTCGCGCACAAGATCGACATGGTCAACGGCGCGGCCGACGGCTATCCGCCCCTGTTTCGCCGCTGGCATGCGCCGCACCTCGACGCGCAGGCGTGGGCCGACGTGTTCGAACACGCATACGACCAGTTCTGCGCGCGCGTCGACGCCGTGCCGGACCGCGCATGGGCGCGCTTCGAGCGGGACTCGCTGATCGATCCCTATGCGGCCGACCACCCGTCGGAATTCTTCGCGGTGTGCAGCGAGGCGCTGTTCGTGCGGCCGAAGGCGTTCGAGTCCGAATTTCCGGAGCTGTACCGGCTGCTCGCGCGCTACTACCGGCAGGATCCGGCCGGCACCGGCGCGCTCGACGCACCATGAAAATTATTCGTCAACCGTCTGATTTTCTGGCATAATCGCCGTTTTTCGACCTTAGGCAAGTGGCTCGCGCCGGGCTTGGCGTCGTCTGGTGATACGCAAATTTGCGCACGCCGGCACGGCAAGCGGCGGGTTGGCTACCGCTCTCACCAAGGAAAGACCATGAAAGAAGGCATCCACCCGAATTACCGCGAAGTCGTCTTCCAAGACATGTCGAACGGCTTCAAGTTCATCACGCGCTCGACGATCCAGACGCGCGAAAACATCGAACTCGACGGCAAGACCTACCCGCTCGCCAAGATCGAAGTGTCGTCGGAATCGCACTCGTTCTACACGGGTCAGCAAAAGATCATGGACACGGCAGGCCGTGTCGAGAAGTTCAAGAACAAGTTCGGCGCACGCGCCAACGGCAAGGCGGTAGCAAAGTAAGCTTTGCACCGATCCGGTGGTGGCAACGCACCGGTACCGCACGAAAGGGCAGCCCAGGCTGCCCTTTTTTGTCTCTGCTCGCCCAAAAGGCGCCGTCCGGCGCCCGGGAAACGACCTGACGCACAACAGCGGGCGCGACTACAATGCCGGATGCTCGAAACCGGCTCGACCGCGCGCAATCGCGCCGGCCGCCCGCCCATAACAAATCGCTCATCTGCATGAAGCCTGTCGTCCGTCTCACCGCCTCCGCCACGCGTGCGCTGCCGCGCTGGCTGCTGCTCACGCTCTGCTTCGTCTACGCGGCGTTCGGCCTGTTCGGCCGCGACCCGTGGAAAAACGAGGACGCGGCGGGCTTCGGCGTGATGTGGACGATGGCCAAGGGCGGCTGGCACGACTGGCTGCTGCCGAACCTGGTCGGCAAGTTCATCACGACCGACGCGCCGCTCGGCTACTGGCTCGGCGCGCTGTCGATCCGCGGCCTCGGCCCGTGGGTCGACGCGAGCAACGCGTCGCGCGTCGATACCGGCGTGCTGTTCTGTCTCGCGTGCGCGTTCGTCTGGTACGCGGCCTACCTGCTCGGCCGGCGCGCCGAGGTTCAACCGTTCAAATACGCATTCGGCGGCGAGCCCGAGCCGCGCGACTATGGCCGCACGCTCGCGGACGGCGCGCTGCTGGTGCTCGTCGCCTGCTTCGGCCTCGCCGAACGCGGGCACGAAACGACGCCGCAGCTCGCGCAGTTCGCGTGGATCGCGATGCTCGTATACGGGATCGTGCGCGGCATCGACAAGCCGCTGCAAGGCGCATTGTGGTGGGGCCTCGCGATCGGCCTCGTCGCGCTGTCCGGCAACCCGGTGCTGGTCGTCGCGCTGCTCGCGGGCACAGCCGCGCTGTGGCTCGTCACGCCCGAGATGCGCAACCTGCGCCTGCCGCTGGTCGGCGTGCCGCTCGCGGCCGCGATCTTCGCGCTGTGGCCGCTCGCCGCCTTCGTCGCGGCGCCGGACGACGCCGCGTGGTTCTTCAACCAGTGGATCCACGGCAGCCTGATGCGCTTTTCGGGCCCGCCGACGGCCGTGCTCGGCTATGCGGCGAAGAACCTGCCGCTGTTCACGTGGCCCGCGTGGCCGCTCGCGATCTGGGCGTGGTGGAGCTGGGCCGGCATGCGCCGCCGTGCGCACATCGCGATTCCGCTGTCGGTCGCCGTGCCGCTCGTCGCGCTCGTGATCCTGCAAAGCCAGCAGTCGAACCGCATGTACATGCTGCTGCTGCCGCCGCTCGCGGTGCTCGCGACGTTCGCGCTGCCGACCCTCAAGCGCGGTGCGATCAATGCGATCGACTGGTTCGCGGTGCTGAGCTTCACGATCCTCGGCACCTTCGTGTGGCTGGTGTGGCTCGCATCGCTCACCGGCTTCCCGCATCCGCTCGCGCGCAACCTCGCGCGCCTCGTGCCCGGCTACGAGCCGCATTTCAAGATCCTGTCGTTCATCTGCGCGGTGATCGTCACCGTGTGCTGGTGCTTCCTCGTGCGCTGGCGCGTCTCGCGGCAGCCGAAGGTGCTGTGGCGCAGCGTCGTGCTGTCGAGCGCGGGCACCACGCTGATGTGGGTGCTGCTGATGACGCTGTGGCTGCCGATCGTCAACTACGGCCGCACCTATCGCGATGTCGCGCTACAGATCGCCGTGCACCTGCCGTCCGACTACGAGTGCATTTCGCCGGTGCGGCTCGGCGACGCGCAGATCGCGACCTTCGCGTACTTCGGCAACATGCACTTCGATTTCTCCGGCGACTGCGACGTGATCCTGCGCCAGGACCGCGCCGACTTCGGCGAGCCGAGCGCGATGTCGCAATACGTGTGGCGTCTCGTCTGGGAAGGCCGCCGCGTCGCCGACCGCGACGAGCGCTTCCGCCTGTACGAGCGCATCGAACGGCCGAAGACGCCCGTCAAGCGGCGTCCGCCGCGCCGCCGGGCGGCCGATTGACGATGTTCGGCGACATCCGCCGGATCGTCGGTCTCGCGTGGCCGGTGCTGGTCGGCCAGCTCGCGATCATCGCGTTCGGCGTGATCGACACCGCGATGGTCGGCCGCTACTCGGCCGTCGATCTCGCCGCTCTCGGGCTCGGCTCGTCGATCTACGTATCGATCTATATCGGCCTGACCGGCATCCTGTCCGCGCTGCAGCCGATCACCGGGCAACTGTACGGCGCGCGGCGCTATGCCGAGATCGGCGAGGAAGTGCGCCAGGCGCTGTGGCTCGCGCTGCTGCTCGCGATTCCCGGCTTCCTGCTGCTGCATTTTCCCGAACCGCTGCTGCGCGTCGCGCACGCACCCGCCGCGCTGCACGACCGGACCGTCGACTACCTGCGCATCCTGTCGTACGGGCTGCCCGCCAGCCTCGTATTCCGTATCTACAATGCGCTGACCAACGCGGCCGGCAAGCCGCGGCTCGCGATGATCCTGCAGATCGGCGCGCTGCTGCTCAAGTTTCCGCTGAACGTGTGGTTCATCTTCGGCGGCTTCGGCGTCCCGCCGCTCGGCGGCCCCGGCTGCGGGCTCGCCAGCACGCTGATCAACTGGGCGCTCGCGCTGATCGGCTACACGCTGCTCGCGAGGCTCGACGTGTTCGCGCCGCTGGCGATCTTCTCGCGCTTCTGCTGGCCCGTGTGGGCGCGCCAGAAGGCGATCCTGAAGCTCGGCGTGCCGATGGGTCTGTCGTACCTGATCGAGGTCACGTCGTACACGTGCATGGCGCTGTTCATCGCGCAGTTCGGCACGACGACGCTCGCCGGCCACCAGATCGCCGGCAACATCGGCGCGGTGCTGTACATGACGCCGCTGTCGATCGGCGTGGCGGCGTCGACGCTGGTCGCGCGCGCGCTCGGCGCCGGACGCGCCGAGGAAGCCCGGCTGCTCGGCCGGCACAGCGTGATGTTCGCGTGCGGCATTGCGGCCGCCTACGGCGTGCTCGTGTTCGCGCTGCGCCCGCTGATCATCGGCGGCTATACGCCGAACCCGGCCGTCGCCGCGGCCGCGATGCCGCTCGTCGCGATCGTCGCGTGCTACCACGTGTTCGATGCGCTGCAGGTCACGTCGGCGTTCGTGCTGCGCGCGTACAAGGTGGCGATCGTGCCGACCGTGATCTATGCGGTCGCGCTGTGGGGCGTCGGACTCAGCGGCGGCTACCTGCTCGGCTTCGACGTCGGCGGCATCGCACCCACGTGGCTGACCGGCGCGCGCGGCTTCTGGTTCGCGAACACGGTCAGCCTGATGCTGGCGGGCGCCGGGCTCGTGCTGTACCTGCGTCACATCAGCCGCGCGCACGCCACCGCCGCGGCCGCGGCCGCGGCCTGACGCGCGGCGCGCTACGCGTCCTCCAGCACGTCGGCCGCGTGATACGACGACCGCACGAGCGGGCCGGCGACGACTTCCCTGAAACCGAGCGCGAGCGCCTCGTCGCGCCATGCGGCGAACGCATCCGGGCTCACGTAGCGCCGCACCGGCAAATGGTGCGCTGACGGCGCGAGATACTGGCCGAGCGTCAGCACGTCGACCTCGTGCGCGCGCAGGTCGTGCAGCGTGTCGCGCACCTCGTCGTCGCGCTCGCCGAGCCCGAGCATCAATCCCGATTTCGTCACGAGCGTCGGCCGCGCGGCCTTCGCCTGCGCGAGCAGTTCGAGCGAGCCGCGATAGTCGGCGCCCGGCCGCGCCGCCCGGTACAGCGACGGCACCGTCTCGATGTTGTGGTTGAACACGTCGGGCCACGCCGACGACAGCGCGTCGAGCGCACGTGCCGCGCGGCCTCGGAAGTCCGGCGTCAGCACCTCGACGCCGATGCCCGGCACGCTCGCGCGCACCGCCGCGATGCACGCGGCGAAATGCGCAGCGCCGCCGTCGCGCAGGTCGTCGCGGTCGACCGACGTGATCACGACGTAGCGCAACCCGAGCGCCGCCGCCGCGTCGGCCAGCCGCGCGGGCTCGTCGGGATCGAGCGGCTCGGGACGGCCGTGCGCGACATCGCAGAACGGGCACCGCCGCGTACACAGCCCGCCCATGATCATGAAGGTCGCGGTGCGCTGCGCGAAGCATTCGCCGATGTTCGGACACATCGCCTCCTCGCAGACGGAATGCAGCCGATGCTCGCGCAGCACGGCGGCCATGTCGGCCACCGCCGCGCTCATCATCGGCCGCGCGCGCAGCCACGGCGGCTTCGGCAGCGCCGCGCCGGCCGCGGGCTCGACGCGCACCGGAATGCGCGCGAGCTTGTCGCGACTTCGCGCGCCGGGCTGGCCGAGCGCCGTGAGGCTGGATCGTTCGAGCGCGGCGGCCATCGTCAGTCTCCGAGGAACGCGACGATCAGGCGGTTCACGTCGGCGGCCGCCTCCATCTGCACCATGTGCCCGCTGCCGGCGATCACCTCGGCACGCACGCCGTCCGGCAAGCCCTGCGCATGCTGCGCGGGAATCACCTGGTCGCGCTCGCCCCAGATCACGAGCGTGCGCGGCGCGAGCAACGCGATGCGCTCACGGAACACGCGGCGCTGGGTCGCGCCGTCGAACACGGCATGCGCGATCTTCTCCAGCGCGGCCGGCACACCTTCGAGCCGCTTGTACTTGACGAGATCCTCGACGAGCTGCCGCGTGACCAGCGCGTCGTCCGCGAACAGCGCGCCGAGGTGCGGCTTCAGCGTGTTGCGGCTGTTGCCGGCGACGAAGCCGTCGATGTACGCGCGGTTGATGTCGGCGCCGAGCCCCGCGCTCGCGATCAGCGTGAGCGATGCGACGCGTTGCGGCGCGCGCTCGGCCGCCGTCATCGCGACCGCGCCGCCCATCGAATGGCCGATCAGGTGCGCGCGCTCGATGTGCTGCGCATCGAGCAGCGCGAGCACCGCGTCGGCCAGTTCGTCGAGGCTGCCGGTGTCGACCGCCTTGCCCGATTCGCCATGGCCGGGCAGATCGAGCGCCCACACCGGCCGGTGTGCGGCGAGATCCGCGTGATTGAACAGCCAGTTGTTCAGGTCGCCGCCGAAGCCGTGGATCAGCACGGCCGGCGTGCCCAACCCCTCGCCCAGCTTCAGGAAGCGAATCGTACGGCCGCCGATCTGCGCCTTCTCGGGCTGCGGGCCGGCCGCCTCGTCGGAAGCCGCGCTCGGCACGAAATCGCGCTGAAAGTCGGCGATCGCCGCATCGATGTCGGCGTCGCTCGCATCGGCGGCCGCGACGACGCCGAGCAGCGCGCCGACGGGCAGCGTCTCGCCCTCCTGCGCGACCTGCCGGCGCAGCGTGCCGTCGAATGCGCATTCGACGCCCGACGAGATCTTGTCGGTCTCGACGTCGAGCACCTCGTCGCCCTTCGCCACGCGTTCGCCGATCGCCTTCAGCCAGCCGTTGACCTGCCCCTGCTCCATCGACAGCCCCCACTTGGGCATCGTGATCATGTGAATCGACATCGTGTCAGCTCCTCGTCTTGAGTACCGCCTGCGCGATCGCATCGGCGGACGGGATATACAGGTCTTCCAGCACGCCGGCGAACGGCGCGGGCGTATGCGGCGCGGTGACCAGTTCGATCGGCGCCTTCAACGAATGGAATGCGCGCTGCGCGACGAGCGCGGCGATGTCGGTCGCGATCGAGCAGCGCGGGTTCGCTTCGTCGACGACCACCACGCGCCCGGTGCGCGCCGCACTTTCGAGGATCGTTTCCTCGTCGAGCGGCGACGTCGTGCGCAGGTCGATCACGTCGCACTGGATGCCGTCCTTCGCGAGCTTCGCGGCCGCGTCCATCGCGAGATGCACCATCCGGCCGTACGTGACGATCGTCGCGTCGTCACCGTCGCGCATCACGTTCGCCTCGCCGAACGGAATTGCGTAGGATTCCTCCGGTACGTCGCCCTCACGCGTATAGAGCAGCTTGTGTTCGAGGAAGATCACGGGATCGTTGTCGCGGATCGCCTGGATCAAGAGCCCCTTCGCGTCGTACGGCGTCGACGGGCACACGACCTTCAGCCCCGGGATGTGCGTGAACAGCGACGTGAGCATCTGCGAGTGCTGCGCGGCCGCGCGCAGGCCCGCGCCGTACATCGCGCGGATCACGACCGGCGTGACGGCCTTGCCGCCGAACATGTAGCGGAATTTCGCCGCCTGGTTGAAGATCTGGTCGAAACACACGCCCATGAAATCGATGAACATCAGTTCCGCGACGGGCCGCATCCCGCACGCGGCCGCGCCGACCGCCGCGCCGATGTAGCCGCCCTCCGACAGCGGCGTATCGAGCACGCGGCCCGGAAACTTGTGGAACAGCCCCTTCGTCACGCCGAGCACGCCGCCCCATGCGTCGTCCTCGCCCGGCGCGCCCGCGCCGCCCGCGTTGTCCTCGCCCATCACGATCACGCTGTCGTCGCGCGCCATTTCCTGCGCGAGCGCCTCGTTGATCGCCTGCGAATAAGTGATCTTCCTTGCCATGTCTGTCTCCTGGAATGTTCGGTTCGCCGTGCCGGCTGCTGGGTCAGGCCGCGCTCACGGATACGACACGTAGACGTCGGCCAGCAGGTCGGCGGCATCCGGCAGCGGCGCCGCCTTCGCCTGCGCGACCGCGTCGTCGATCAGCGCCTTCACCTGGGCGTCGACCGCGCGCAGGTCGTCGGTGGTCAGCGCTTCGGCGCGCACGACGCGGGTTTCGAAATGCTTCAGGCAGTCCTTCTCGTCGCGCAGCTTCTGCACTTCGCCCGGCGCACGGTAGGTTTGCGCATCGCCCTCGAAGTGGCCGAAATAGCGCGTCAACTTCACCTCGACGAGCGTCGGGCCGCCGCCGTTGCGCGCACGTTCGACGGCCTCGCCGAGCGCCTCGTGCACCGCGAAGAAGTCGAAGCCGTCGACGATCACGCCCGGCATCCCGAACCCGTTCGCCCGATCGGCGATGTTGTCGGTCGCGACCGACCAGCTCGACGACGTCGCTTCCGCATAGCCGTTGTTTTCGGCGACGAAGATCGCGGGCAGCCGCCACACCGACGCGAGGTTCATCGATTCGAAGATCACGCCCTGGTTCGACGCGCCGTCGCCGAAGAAGCACACGCCGACGCCGCCCGTCTTCTTGTGCTTGGCCGCAAGCGCCGCGCCGCACACGAGCGGGCCGCCCGCGCCGACGATCCCGTTCGCGCCGAGCATCCCCATCGACAGGTCGGCGATGTGCATCGAGCCGCCCTTGCCGTGGCAGACGCCCGTCTTCTTGCCGTAGATCTCGGCCATCATCCCGTGCACGTCGACGCCCTTCGCGATGCAGTGGCCGTGGCCGCGGTGGGTGGTGGCCACGTAGTCGTCGAGGCCGAGGTGCAGCATCGTGCCGACAGCGGACGCCTCCTCGCCCGCATACAGGTGAACGAAGCCCGGTATCTCGCCGGTCGCGAATTCGACGTGCAGGCGTTCCTCGAATTCGCGGATCGTGCGCATCAGCCGATAGGCGTCCAGCAGCGTGTCCCTGCTGAGCTGTGTCGAAGCGGTCATGTATGTCTCCTGGGTAGGTCTGACTGCGAATGCCGCCCCGGCCATACCGCGGCGGCGGATTGCACGGCCTGTGGCCGTCAGTGGAACGTGAAGCCGCCGTCGACGTTCACGGCCTGGCCCGTCACGTTGTCCATCGTCGCGAAGAACAGCGCGAGCCGGCCCATGTCTTCCGGCGTCTGCGCGCGGCCCTGCGGAATCAGCGTCAACTGGTGCCGCTGCCACGATTCCTCGACCGATTCGCCGTCGGTCTTCCATTCGTCGGACAGCCGGTCCCACATGTCGGTACGGACGATGCCGGGGCAGATCGCGTTGACTGTCACGCCGTCGCGCGCAAGCTCCTTCGCCAGCGCGTTGGTGAAGCCGACGACCGCGAATTTCGATGCGCTGTAATGCGCGAGATTCGGAAAGCCTTCCTTGCCCGCGATCGACGCGACGTTGATGATCCGGCCGCGCCCCTGTGCCTTCAGGTGAGCCAGTGCCGCCCGGCAGCCGAGGAACGTGCCCTTCGCGTTCACGTCCATCACGAAATCCCAGTCGCGCTCGTTCAGTTCGGCGACCGGATGAATGCTGATCACGCCCGCGCAGTTCACGAGGATGTCGAGACCGCCGAGGTCGGCGAGCGCCTGCGCGACCATCGCGTCGACCTGCGCGGCCTGCGTGACGTCGACCTTCGCGATCGCCGCTCGGCGACCGAGCGCGCGCACCTCGCGTGCGGTGGCGTCGAGCGCGTCGTCGAGCAGGTCGGCCAGCAGGATGTCGGCACCGGCGCCGGCGAGCGTCAGCGCGATGCCGCGCCCGATGCCGCGCGCGCCGCCCGTGACGATGGCGACCTGTCCTTCGAGTGGGGCTGTCATGGCGATGTCTCCTTGATGATCGTTATGGATGGCGAAACGTCGTTCGTAAAACCGATATATCAGTCGTGCCACGCACCGGCATCGCGCAGCAGTTGCCGCGACGATGCGTAGCGCAGCGTGCGGCCGACGTCGACCGTCAACGGCCCGCGCCAGTCGAGCGCAATCTCGTAGCGATCGCCGCGCGCGACCTCGATCTCGCGCTCGCCGTCGAACGCGAGCGTGCCGCGCTCGAATGGAATCGCGTGCCACGTGCCCGGTTCGAGCCGCTCGCAACTGCGCATCACGACGCGGTCGACGCGCCCCGGCGCGATCGGCGCGACGAGCGGCGTGCCGGCCGACTTGCCGGCTTCCGCGAAGCGCATCGCGAGCCCGTGCGGCGCGCTGCGTTCGAGCGGCGCCCATGCGCCGCCGAGCGCGGACAGGCCGATGCCGTCCGGTTCCGCGAACGTCAGGTAGAGCGCGTCGATGTCGTCGGAGCCGGAGATCGCGCGCGCGCCGATGAAGCGCTGCCGCGCGGCGCACACGTCGACGAGCGCGATCTCCTCGCGCCCCGGCTGCGCGCCCGCGACGCAGCGCACGACGAGCCGCTTGTTGCGCACGAACGCGACCTCGGCCGGCACGGCGCCGGTCGCAGCGAGCCCTGCGGCGACGCCGGCGACGGTCGCCTCGCGATGTTCGGGAAACGCGTTGTTGGTGCCGGTGGACAGCGCGACGAGCGGCGTCGCGCCGCAATGCGCGGCCACCGCGCGATGGGTGCCGTCGCCGCCGAGCACGACGATCAGCGACACCTCCATCCGGTGCAGGTACGCGGCGCCAGCCTGCGTGTCGGCGACGGTATCGGTGATCGGCAGGTCGACGAATTCGACCTCGGGCCAGCGCTCGTGCGGCGCGACCGCACGATGCGTGTCGATCGCGCGCAGCAGCAGCGTCGCGATACCCGTGCGGTCACGCAGCGTCAGCACGCGCTCGACGCCCATCGCGCCGAGGCCGGCCAGGAGGCGCACGATCATGTTCGCCTTCTCCGCGGTCGGAAACACGGATGCATGCGTCGTGAGGCGGCGGATGTCGCGCCCCGATGCGGGGTTCGCGATCACGCCGACGGTAACGGGCGTCGTCACGGGTTTGTCTCCATCCAGTCGGCGGGGCCGGCGCATTGGCATGCGCGTCGGCCCCGCCTGTTTCGTCCGCTGCCATCGACGGGCGGCGGATCGTCGTCGCCGACGCGATCGCGCCGGCTTGCCCATCATCTCTGCAAGCGGCGTGCCATCGTGCGTACGATGGCCGCGAAACCCGCGTCCGCACTGGTGCGGCGGGCATGCGCGTGCTCGGGATGCGCGGCCGTGACGATGCGGCGCGCGTTGAATTCAGTGGGACGTCTCACGTCGTCGATACGACGACGCGATCGTCGCGGCGTCTGCGCATGCGCGGCGTTCTGCCCGCAAACCCTGCGTTCGCGCGGCGCCGCGCATGTAACGCCCCGCCGGACGACGGCCGCACGCCACGCGTGCGGCCGTCTCAACTGCGCGAGACACGCTGCGATACCGGTGAGACGACCGTCTCACGCGCGCCGCGTGCTGCGATGCAATGTGATCCGCCGGACCGGATGTGCTACAAGAACAGCGACATCCCCGCCGTCCGGAACCGGAGCCGACCATGCCCTATGCCGTCCCCCAGGCCCAGCACGCCGACCGTGTACTCGGCGCGCTCGCCGGACGCCTGCCCGCGCCGGCCGATTCCACGCGCCTCGTGTCGTCGTGGCAACGGTCGCTGGAACGCTACCGTCTCGACCCCGCTTCGTCGATCGGCCCGCGCGTGCTGACCGCGGCGGAACTGCGCGAAGTGCGCGACAAGGAAGAAGCCTTCCTGCGTGCGTCGGGCCAGTGCCTGACGCGGCTGCACGACATGATTCGCGTGGCCGACTACTGCGTGATGCTGACCGACGCGCACGGCGTGACGATCGACTACCGGATCGACCGCGAGCGCCGCAACGACTTCCGTCATGCGGGGCTGCACATCGGCTCGTGCTGGTCGGAAAGCGAGGAAGGCACCTGCGGCGTCGCGAGCGTGCTGACCGATCTCGCGCCGATCACCGTGCACAAGACCGATCACTTTCGCGCGGCATTCACGACGCTCACGTGCAGCGCGGCGCCGATCTTCTCGCCGGGCGGCGAACTGATCGGCGTGCTCGATGCGTCGGCCGTGCATTCGCCGGACGGCCGCGACAGCCAGCGCCTCGTCTACCAGCTCGTGCGGCAAAGCGCGGCACTGATCGAGGACGGCTACTTCGTGCACAGCACCGCGCAGCACTGGATATTGTTCGGACATCCGAACCGTCACTACGTCGAGGCGCAGCCGGAGTGGCTGATCGCGTTCGACGAATGCGGCAACATCGTCGCCGCGAACCGGCACGCGCGCGACGCGCTGCCGGCGCTGCGCGAGCCGCGCCATATCGACGAGATCTTCGATGCGACCGAGATGCCGCTGCGCGACGCCGCGCGGCTCGATGCGATCGTCGCGCTGCGGCTGCGCGCGACCGGCGCCCCGCTCTACGCGCGGCTGCGTGCGCCGCTACGGCGCGCCGGCCGCGAACCCGGCGCCGCATCGCGCCGCCCGGGCACCGCCGCGCCGCGTCACGTCGGCGCGCTGACGCCGTTCCTGAACAGCAGCGACCCGCGCATCGCGCAACAGGCCGAACTCGCACTGCGCGTCGCGAGCAAGCGGCTGCCGATCCTCGTGCTCGGCGAAACCGGCGCGGGCAAGGAAGTGTTCGCCCGCGCGATCCACGACGCCGGCGCGCGGCGCACGCGGCCATTCGTCGCCGTCAACTGCGGCGCGCTGCCGGAAGCGCTGATCGAGAGCGAACTGTTCGGTTATGCGGCCGGCGCGTTCACCGGCGCACGCAAGCACGGCGCGCGCGGCAAGATCGCGCTCGCCGACGGCGGCACGCTGTTTCTCGATGAAATCGGCGACATGCCGCTCGCGCTGCAGACGCGCCTGCTGCGCGTACTCGCCGACGGCGAAGTCGTGCCGCTCGGCAGCGATACGCCCGTGCGCGTCGATCTCGACGTGATCTGCGCGACCCACCGCGATCTCGCGCGGATGGTGGCCGACGGTACGTTCCGCGAAGATCTGTACTACCGGTTGAGCGGCGCGACGTTCGACCTGCCGCCGCTGCGCGAACGCGCGGACGTGCGCGACGTGATCGCCGCGGTGTTCGCCGAGGAAGCGCAGGCGACCGGCCACGTGCTCACGCTCGACGCGACGCTCGCCGAACAGCTCGCCGCGTACCCATGGCCGGGCAACGTGCGGCAACTGCGCAACGTGCTGCGCTATGCGTGCGCGGTGTGCGACGCCGCGCGCGTGACGCGGCGCGACCTGCCGGCCGACCTCGCCGCGCAACTCGGCGGCGCCCCGGCGGGCGCGCTGCCCGACGACGAACGCGGCCGCATCGTCGCCGCGCTCACCGCGCATCGCTGGCGGCCCGACGCGGCCGCCAGCGCGCTCGGCATGTCGCGCGCGACGCTGTACCGGCGCATCGCGAAGTACCGGATCGTCGCGCCGCACCGCGCGTGACGCGCAGGCGCACGCTTCGTCATGCGGGCTGCCCGGCCGCTTCGTTCGCGTTGTCCGCCACGCCGGCCGCTTCGTCGCGCCGCGTGAACACTTCGTGCGCGGCGAACAGCGCGTTGAGCGCGGCCGGCATCCCCGCATACACGGCCATCTGCATGAATACCTCGACGATCTCGTCGCGCGTGCAGCCGACGTTCAGCGCGCCCTCGATATGCACCTTCAGTTGCGGCTGCGCGTTGCCGAGCGCGGCCAGCGCGGCGATCGTCGCGATTTCGCGCGCCTTCAGGTCGAGCTGCGGCCGGCTGTAAATATCGCCGAAGCTGAACTCGACCAAGAGCCGCCCGAAGTCCGGCGCGATCGGCGCCAGCGCCGCGATCACGCGTTCGCCCGCTTCGCCGTCGATTTCCTTCAGTTTGTTCCAGCCGCGCGTGTAGCGATCTTCAACGAGTCGTTCCATCGTGTCCGTCCTGTGCCGATAAAGAGTGAGAAGGATTCGCCCGTCGTTCCGTTTCCCGTTCCTGCGCCTCGTAGTACGCGATCTTGTCGCCGATCGCATCGAGGCTCGCCTGCAGCTCCGCGATATGCGCGCGCACCGCGTCGCGATGCGCGACCAGCAAGTCGCGCCGCGCGCCGAACGTCGACTCGCCCTGCTCGCGCAGCACCGCGAACGCCTGCATCTGCGCGATCGGCATGCCGGTCGCCTTCAGGCGCATCACGAAGGCCAGCCAGTCAAGGTCGGCCGGCGCATAGAGCCGGTGCCCGGCCGCCGTGCGCGAAATCGCGCGCAGCAGGCCGGCCTGCTCGTAATACCGCAACGTATGCGTCGACACGCCCGTCCGTTCGGCGACTTGCCCGATCGTCAGCGGACCGGCGGCGGTGGGTTGGGATACGGTTTTCGACATGGCAGGAACAAGGTTAGGAGTTAGAGTTCACTCTAAGTCAAGCGTTGTCGAACGGCCAGCGTCGCGTTTCCCCGCGATACCCGGCAACACCGTAAAGAATGGTCAAAATCGGCGCCCGGCGCCGGTTTCGGCCTTTACAGCACCGCAAGCCTTCAGCAAGATTCGGTCAGCCTGTCTCAAAAAGGGCACGCATTTGTCCTATGCTTAACGGCGACGCCCGGCCACCTCGCGCCCCGTCGTCCGTTACAACGGTCATTCATCCGTCAGAACCAGGGAGCCTTTGCCATGCTGAAAAAGCTGCTGATGCTGTTCGTCGCGCTATCGCTGTCGCTCGCCGCCGGCCTTGCCGCGGCCGTCGAAGTCAACACGGCTGACCAGGCCGCGCTCGAATCCGTGAAGGGTCTCGGGCCCGTGAAGTCGAAGGCGATCATCGACGAACGCACCAAGAACGGCCCGTTCAAGGACGCCGACGATCTCGCGAACCGCGTGAAGGGCCTCGGTACCAAGTCGGTCGGGCATCTCGAGGAAAACGGCCTGACGATCGGCGGCGCGTCGACGCCGCCGAAGGGCGTGAAGCTGTCGAAGCCGGCCGCGACGACGTCGGCGACCCCGTCGACCACGACGTCGGCAGGCACCGCATCGACGTCCACGGCCGCGACGGCCGGCACGACGACCGCGGCGCCCGCGCCGGCGGCGAGCGCACCGGAAGCGGCCGCCAAGCCGGCCAAGACCAAGCGCGCATCGAAGAAGGAAAAGGCGGCAGCGGCTGCCGCGGCATCCGCCGACGCGGGTGCGAGCGCACCGGCGGCCGCGTCGTCCACGAAGGCGACGAAGGGTTCGAAGAAGAAGAGCAAGAAGGACAAGGCAGCCTCCGCCGCCGCGGCGTCGGGCGCCTGATGTGCGCCGCGCGCGCGACGGCGTGCGCGCGGCATTCGTTCAACGGGCGCCGTCGTCACGGCGCCCTTTTCAGTGAAGGTGAAGAACCATGGGTCTCCTCGACATCGTTGGCGGTCTGATCGGCGGCCAGGCCGGCGGCAACTCGCAAAGCGCGCTGATCACCACCGCGCTCGAATTCATCAACAACCAGCCGGGCGGCCTGAACGGGCTGATCGAGAAGTTCAAGGCCGGCGGCGCCGGCGAGGTGATCGGTTCGTGGGTCGGCACCGGCGAAAACCAGCCGATCTCGCCGGACACGCTGCAGAACGTGCTCGGCTCGGACATCGTCGGCTCGCTCGCGAGCAAGGTCGGCATCGATCCGTCGCAGGCCTCGTCGATCCTCGCGCAGGTGCTGCCGCACGTCGTCAACGGCGCGACGCCGAACGGCGAAGTGCCGGCCGGCGGTCAGATCGATACGTCGAACGTGCTCGGCACGCTCACGCAGCTCGCCGGCATGTTCGGCGGCAACAAGCAGGCCTGAGCGCCCGCCGCGACCGGACGGCCCGTTCGGCCGCTCCATAAGCAAACACCCCGCCGAGGCGGGGTGTTTGTTTTTGCGCGCCCGGCGTGAACCGGGCGCGAACCAGGCATGCGTCGATCAACGGCGCTCAGTGCACGACGCGGTCGAACACGAACGTGCCGTCGTTGACGTCGACCGGAATCACGTCCTTCGGACCGAAGCGGCCGGCGAGGATCAGCTTCGCGACCGGGTTCTCGATCTCCTGCTGGATCGCGCGCTTCAGCGGCCGCGCGCCGAACACCGGATCGTAGCCGACCTTCGCGATCTGTTCGAGCGCCGCCGGCGACACGTCGAGCGCCATGTCGAGCTTCGCGAGCCGGTCGTGCAGGCGCGCGAGCTGGATCTTCGCGATCGACTCGATGTTGCTGCGGTCGAGCGCATGGAACACGACGACGTCGTCGATCCGGTTCAGGAACTCGGGGCGGAAATGCTGCTTCACCTCGAGCCACACCGCGTCCTTGATCTCGTCCTGCGGCGCACCCGTCATCGCCTGGATCACCTGCGAGCCGAGGTTCGACGTCATCACGATCACCGTGTTCTTGAAGTCGACCGTACGCCCCTGCCCGTCGGTCATGCGACCGTCGTCGAGCACCTGCAGCAGCACGTTGAACACGTCCGGATGCGCCTTCTCGATCTCGTCGAGCAGGATCACGCTGTACGGCTTGCGGCGCACGGCTTCCGTCAGGTAGCCGCCTTCCTCGTAGCCGACATAGCCCGGCGGCGCGCCGATCAGCCGCGCGACGCTGTGCTTCTCCATGAACTCGCTCATGTCGATGCGGATCAGGTGCTCTTCCGAGTCGAACAGGAACGACGCCAGCGCCTTGCACAGCTCCGTCTTGCCGACACCCGTCGGGCCGAGGAACAGGAACGAGCCGTACGGACGGTTCGGATCGGCGAGACCCGCGCGCGAACGACGGATCGCGTCGGCCACCGCGCTGATCGCCTCGTCCTGGCCGACCACGCGCTCGTGCAGCTTTTCCTCGATGTGCAGCAGCTTCTCGCGTTCGCCCTGCATCATCCGCGACACGGGAATGCCCGTCGAACGCGACACGACTTCCGCGATTTCCTCGGCGCCGACCTGCGTGCGCAGCAGGCGCGGGCGCGTCGGGTTGTGCTGCTCCTGCTCTTCCGCCTGCGTGACCTGCTTCAGCTGTGCCTCGAGCTGCGGCAGCTTGCCGTACTGCAGCTCGGCGACCTTCTCCAGCTTGCCTTCACGCTGCAGCCGCGCAATGTCCGCCCGCACCTTCTCGATCTCTTCCTTGAGCTGCGCGCTGCCCTGCACCGCCGCCTTCTCGGCGGTCCAGATCTCTTCGAGATCCGAATACTCGCGGCCGAGGCGTTCGATCTCTTCCTCGATCAGCTGCAGGCGCTTCTGCGACGCTTCGTCCTGCTCCTTCTTCACGGCTTCGCGCTCGATCTTCAGCTGGATCAGTCGACGGTCGAGCTTGTCCATCTCTTCGGGCTTCGAATCGATTTCCATCTTGATCTTCGAAGCGGCTTCGTCGATCAGGTCGATGGCCTTGTCGGGCAGGAAGCGGTCGGTGATGTAGCGATGCGACAGCTCGGCCGCGGCGACGATCGCCGGATCGGTGATGTCGACACCGTGGTGCAGTTCGTACTTCTCCTGCAGCCCGCGCAGGATCGCGATCGTCGCCTCGACGCTCGGCTCGTCGACGAGCACCTTCTGGAAGCGGCGTTCGAGCGCGGCATCCTTCTCGATGTACTTGCGGTATTCGTCGAGCGTGGTCGCACCGATGCAGTGCAGCTCGCCGCGCGACAGCGCCGGCTTCAGCATGTTGCCCGCATCCATCGCGCCTTCGGCCTTGCCCGCGCCGACCATCGTGTGGATCTCGTCGATGAAGACGATCGTCCGGCCTTCGTCCTTCGCGATGTCGTTGAGCACGGCCTTCAGGCGTTCCTCGAACTCGCCGCGATACTTCGCACCGGCGAGCAGCGCGGCCATGTCGAGCGACAGCACGCGCTTGCCCTTCAGCGTCTCGGGCACTTCGCCGTTGACGATCCGCTGCGCGAGCCCTTCGACGATCGCGGTCTTGCCGACGCCCGGCTCGCCGATCAGCACCGGGTTGTTCTTGGTGCGGCGCTGCAGGATCTGGATCGAGCGGCGGATTTCGTCGTCGCGGCCGATCACCGGATCGAGCTTGCCCGCGCGGGCGCGCTCGGTCAGGTCGACCGTGTATTTCTTCAGCGCTTCACGCTGGCTTTCCGCATCCTGGCTGTGCACCTGCGAGCCGCCGCGCACCGCGGCGATCGCGGCTTCGAGCGCCTTGCGCGTGAGGCCGTGCTGACGCGCGAGCTTGCCGGCGTCGCCCTTGTCGTCGGACACGGCGAGCAGGAACATCTCGCTCGCGATGAACGTGTCGTTGAGCTTCTGCGCTTCCTTGTCGGCCTGGTTCAGCAGCCCGGCCAACTCACGGCCGATCTGGATGTCGCCGCCCGTGCCCGTCACTTGCGGCAGGCGCGAAATGGCTTCGTTCAGCGCGCCTTGCAGCGCCTGCACGTGAACGCCCGCGCGCGACATCAGCGAGCGGGCCGAACCGTCCTGCTGCGCGACCAGCGCCGCGAGTACGTGAACGGGTTCGATGTATTGATTGTCGCGGCCTGCCGCAAGGCTTTGCGCGTCCGCGAGTGCTTCCTGGAACTTGGTGGTGAGCTTGTCGATTCTCATTTAGTCGAGACCTCCAATTTTCGATTAACACCAAGATGAGGATGGTTATGCGGCTTTCAAGCGAAATTCGGGTTGATTCAGCGCAAAAATTGCCGGATCGCCTGAGAACGGTCCGGCGGCGTGCTGGGATGGGCGTGCGGTGCGCAGCGCCTGCGTGTCAGTGGGCCTTGGACGACGGCTCGGCGGCGGCCGGCGCGTCGTCCGGCACCGGCGCGGCCCGCACGAGCGCGACCGGACGGATGCCGAGCAGCGCCGCGAGCGGCGAGGCGGGCTCGGCCAGTTCGCCGAGCGTGTGACGATCGAGTTCCGCGAAGAACGCATCGCGCGCGGCCGCCAGCACGCCCTTCAGCCGGCACTGCGGCTCGATCACGCAGCCGCGCGACTCGCCGCCGTCGGGCGAAAAGCAGCCGACCAGCGCGAAGTCGTTTTCGGTCGCCCGCACGACCTGGCCGACCGTCAGTTGCAGCGAATCGGCAAACAGCCGCAACCCGCCGTTGCGGCCGCGAACGGTGTCGACCCAGCCCAGCTCGCCGAGCTGCTGGACGACTTTCATCAGATGGTTCTTCGAGATGCCGTAGGCGTCCGAGATCTCCTGGATCGTCGCCAGCCCCTCGCCGCGCACGGCCAGGTACAGCATCACGCGCAACGAATAGTCGGTGTAGTCGGTGAGTCTCATGAGCGAATACGGAAAAGATCGATCGTGCCCCGATGACGTGAGCCGGGCGGATCGCGATGCGTGCAGGGCCGATGGAGGGTGCCGTGGCACAGCCCCAGGTTGCCGGGATCGCGTGCGCACAATAAGATGCGTGATATTTACACGTTTTCCAGGGGTTACAGGACGCTATTTTGCGTCAAAATCCGGCCGGCGTCCTGCGCGTCGCCCGCGCCGCCGCCCCGATCCACCGGCCCCTTTTTGTCATGACTGCCCTGCCCGCCTCACCCGAACTCGCACCGGCCCGCCCCCGCGACGCCGAGCCGACCGAAGACAACATCCGCGATCTCGTCTACGCGTTCTACGACCGCGTGCGCGCCGATCCGCTGCTCGGGCCCGTGTTCGACGCGAAGCTGGCCGGCCGCTGGGACGATCATCTGCCGAAGATGGTGACGTTCTGGTCGAGCCTCGTGCTCGGCACCAAGGGCTATCGCGGCAACGTGCAGCAGGCGCACCAGCCGCTCGACGGGATCGAGCCGGCCCATTTCAGCCGCTGGCTGTCGCTGTTCCTGAAGACCGTCGAGGCGCGCTACGCGCCGCCCGCGGCGATCCGTTTCATGGAGCCCGCACTGCGGATCGCGCAGAGCCTGCAGTTGAGCCGGTTCGGTTGGGACTACCGGATTCCGCCCGAGCAGCAGGCGTTGCTCGACGCGATCGCGCCGCGCCGCCGCGACGCGGGCGACGATCCGCACGCGTTGCCGTCGCGCGCCCGCGGCGAGCCGTTTCCGACCAAGATCATCGGGCGCAGCGTCGACCCGGACGCGTAACGCCCGTCACGCGCGACGACGGCGCGCATGCGGCACATCGCCGCATCGTCCGCGCGCCGCGCTCAGCGCGGCGTGTTGCCCGACTCGACGCCCCAGCGCGCGAGCGCGGCGTCGTCGGTACTGCGCGCATCGACCCAGCGCTCGCCGTCCGGCGTCGTTTCCTTCTTCCAGAACGGCGCTTCGGTCTTCAGATAGTCCATCACGAACTCGCACGACGCGAACGCGTCGCCGCGGTGCGACGCGACCGTCGCGACCATCACGATCTGGTCGAGCGGCAGCAGCCTGCCGACGCGATGCACGATCGCGACGTCGATGCCCGGCCAGCGCCGGCCGGCCTCGGCCGCGATCTTCTCGAGCGCCTTCTCGGTCATTCCCGGATAGTGCTCGAGTTCCATCGCGGCGACCGCATCGCCTTCGTTCAGGTCGCGCACCGTGCCGACGAAGCACGCGACCGCACCGATCTTCGGGTTGCGCGCACGCAATGCCGCCACTTCGGCATTCAGATCGAAATCGTCGGTCTGGACTCGTACCGTTGCCATCGCCGTCCCCTCAACCGCCCGTCACCGGCGGGAAAAACGCGACCTCGCAGCCTTCGGTGAGCCGCGTGTCGGGGTCGGTCATCTCGTGGTTGCAGGCCATCCGCAACGCACGCCCTTCGGCGAGCGTGTCGGCCCACGCGCCGCCGCGCACGCGCAGCCACGCGCGCACGTCGCCGACGGTCGTCACGCTGTCCGGCACGTTGGCTTCTTCGTCGGCCACGCCCAGTGCTTCACGCACGCTTGCAAAAAATTTCAGCTGAATCTTCATGGTTCGGGAAGCCGTCGCGTTACGACAGCAATTCGGAAAACGGAATGAAACGCACGGTCTCGCCTGCGCTGATCGCGTGCTGCGGCGGATTGTCGATCAGGCCGTCGCCCCAGACCGTCGACGTGAGCACGGCCGAGCTCTGGTTCGGGAACAGGTCGAGGCCGCCGGCCGCATTGACGCGCGCACGCAGGAATTCGTTGCGCCGGTCGCCCTTGCTCTGCGAAAAATCGGCACGCAGCGACAACGCGCGCGGCGCGACGTCGCGCACGCCGGACAGGCGCAGCAGGAACGGCCGCACGAACAGCAGGAACGTGACGAAGCTCGAGACGGGGTTGCCGGGCAGCCCGATGAAATGCGCGTCGGCGCGCTCGTCGCCGCGGCGCACCGCGCCGTACGCAAGCGGCTTGCCGGGCTTCATCGCGATCTGCCACAGCGCGAGCCGCCCTTCGGCCTCGACCGCCGGCTTCACGTGATCCTCGTCGCCGACCGATACGCCGCCGCTCGTCAGGATCACGTCGTGATCGCGGGCCGCCTCGCGCAGCGTGTCGCGCGTCGCGGCCAGCGAGTCGGGCACGATCCCGTAGTCGGTCACGTGGCAGCCGAGCCGCTCGAGCAGCCCGCGCAGCGTGAAGCGGTTCGAGTTGTAGATCGCGCCGGGCTTCAGCGGCTCGCCCGGCATCGTCAGTTCGTCGCCGGTGAAGAACACCGCGACGCGAATCCGCCGCGCGACCGACAACTGCGCGCAACCGACCGATGCGGCGAGACCCAGCGCCTGCGGCGTGAGCCGCGTGCCGGCCGGCAGGATCACCGCACCCTGACGGATATCCGCGCCCTGCGCGGTGATCCATTCACCGGCCTTCGGCGTGTGCAGGATCTCGACCGCGTCGCCGTCGGCCGATGCCTGCTCCTGCATTACGACGGCGTCGGCGCCGGGCGGCACCGTCGCGCCGGTGAAGATCCGCGCAGCCGTGCCGGCCGCGAGCGGCGCGGCCGGATGCCCGGCCGGAATGCGCTGCGACACCGGCAAGCGCCGATCGCCGTGCAGCAGGTCGGCGACACGCACCGCATACCCGTCCATCGCGCTCGTATGCATCGGCGGCACATCGAGCGGCGAGCTCACGTCGGCCGCCAGCACGCGGCCGAGCGCGTCGAGCGTGGCGACGGTTTCGGCACCGGGCAGCGGCTTCGCGGCATCGAGCAGCGCGGCGAGCGCTTCGGCGGTCGACAGCATCGGCGCGCGCGGCGCCGCGGGATTCGGGTTCGACATCGATGGAATCGGGGATCGTTGGATTCAATACATCATTGTAGCGACGCCGTCGCGCGGACGCGCGATATGGCCGACATGCGAGAACTGTGATCGGCGCGCACGCGCGGCACTGACACTTGTTTCGCGTTCCGCGCGGCATCGGACGGCATGCATGCGCCCGGCCGGCTCCGCGCCCGCCGTGCCGCCGCCAAACAAAACGGCCGGAACCCCGATCCGTGCGACGAATCGGCATTCCGGCCGTCCTGCGCCGCCGGGCTTGCAACCCGCGGCCCGGTGCTGCGTCATGCGCCCGTATGCGCGGCGATGAAGTCCTTCACCTGCTGTGCGTCGGCCTTCACGACCTCGAAACGCTGCGGCAGCGCCTCGAGCCCGTCGAACGCGGCCGGCCGCTCGGCCTCGCGATCGAGCGCTTCGCGGATCGTCTCGCCGAACTTGATCGGCTGTGCCGTCTCGAGCACGACCATCGGCACGCCGGCCTCCAGATGCTCGCGCGCGACCTTCACGCCGTCGGCCGTATGCGTATCGATCATCGTGTCGTAACGCGAGAACACGTCGCGGATCGTCGCGATGCGGTCGGTGTGGCTGCTGCGGCCCGACACGAAACCGAATTCGGCGACGCGCGCGAAATCGCCGCTCGCCGCGAGATCGAAGCCGCCCTTCTCCTCGACGTCGCGGAACAGTTGCATCACGCGGGCCGGATCGCGGCCGAGCAGGTCGAACACGAAGCGCTCGAAGTTCGATGCCTTCGAGATGTCCATGCTCGGGCTGCTCGTGTGATAGGTGTGCTCGGCGCTGCGCACGCGATACGCGCCGGTGCGGAAGAACTCGTCGAGCACGTCGTTCTCATTGGTCGCGACCACCAGCTTCGCGATCGGCAGCCCCATCATCCGCGCGATGTGGCCCGCGCAGACGTTGCCGAAGTTGCCCGACGGCACCGTGAACGACACGCGCTCGTCGTTGGACTGTGTCGCCGCGAAGTAGCCCTTGAAGTAGTACACGACCTGCGCGACGACGCGCGCCCAGTTGATCGAGTTGACCGTGCCGATCTTCTGCTGCGCCTTGAACGCGTGATCGTTCGACACGGCCTTCACGATGTCCTGGCAATCGTCGAACACGCCTTCGACCGCGAGGTTGAAGATGTTCGGATCCTGCAGGCTGAACATCTGCGCCGTCTGGAACGCGCTCATCTTCTTGTGCGGCGACAGCATGAACACGCGCACGCCGGCCTTGCCGCGCATCGCGTATTCGGCTGCGCTGCCCGTGTCGCCCGACGTCGCGCCGAGGATGTTCAGCGCTTCGCCGTGCTTCGCGAGCGTGTACTCGAACAGGTTGCCGAGCAACTGCATCGCCATGTCCTTGAACGCGAGCGTCGGGCCGTTCGACAGTTCGAGCAGCGACAGCGCCGTGCCGTGCTCGGTGCCGAGCGTCTTCAGCGGCGTGATGTCGGACGCGTTCTCGCCATGGCGCGTGTTGCTGTACACGGCAGCCGTGTACGTGCGGCGCGTGATCGCGCGCAGGTCGTCGGCCGGCACGTCGTCGCAGAACTTCGACAGGATCTCGAACGCGAGATCCGCGTACGACAGCGTGCGCCAGCGCACGAGTTCGGCGGCGGACACCTTCGGATACTCGGCCGGCAGGTAAAGCCCGCCGTCCTTCGCGAGACCGCCGAGCAGGATGTCGGAGAACGTATGGCGCTCGCCGATGCCGGCGCCGCGCGTGGAGATGTAGTTCATGTCGTCCTCAGCTCAGTTCAGCGCTTCCATGCGCAGCTTCGTTACCTTCGAGACCACCGTCGCCAGGCTCTCGATCTGCGCGATCGCCGCATTGACGTTCTTCTCGACCGTCTCGTGCGTGATCAGGATGATGTCGGTCTCGCCGTTCGCGCCGTCGATCTGCTCCGATTCCTTCTGCAGCAGCGCGTCGATCGAGATGCCCGATTCGGCGAGGATCCGCGTGATGGCGGCCAGCACGCCGGTCTGGTCGGCGACGCGCAGGCGCAGGTAGTAGCCGCTCGTCACTTCCTCGATCGGCAAAATCGGCGTGTTGGACAGGCTGTCCGGCTGGAACGCGAGGTGCGGCACGCGATGCTCGGGGTCGGCCGTATGCAGGCGCGTGACGTCGACGAGATCCGCGACGACGGCCGACGCGGTCGGCTCCGCGCCCGCGCCCTTGCCGTAGTACAGCGTCGTGCCGACCGCATCGCCGTGCACGACGACCGCGTTCATCGCGCCCTCGACGTTCGCGAGCAGGCGCTTTTCCGGGATCAGCGTCGGGTGCACGCGCAGCTCGATGCCGTTTGCGGCGCGGCGCGCGATGCCGAGCAGCTTGATCCGGTAACCGAGCTCTTCCGCGTAGCGGATGTCGGTCGCGTCGAGCTTGCTGATGCCTTCGACGTACGCGCGGTCGAACTGCACCGGCACGCCGAACGCGATCGCGCTCATGATGGTCGCCTTGTGCGCGGCGTCGACGCCTTCGATGTCGAAGGTCGGATCGGCTTCCGCGTAGCCGAGTTCCTGCGCGGCCTTCAGCGCGGTCGCGAAGTCGAGCCCGCGGTCGCGCATTTCCGACAGGATGTAGTTCGTCGTGCCGTTGATGATGCCGGCGATGTACTGGATGCGGTTCGCGGTCAGGCCTTCGCGCAGCGCCTTGATGATCGGGATGCCGCCGGCAACGGCTGCCTCGAACGCGACCATCACGCCTTGCTCGCGCGCGGCTTCGAAGATCTCGGTGCCGTGCACCGCGAGCAGCGCCTTGTTCGCCGTCACGACGTGCTTGCCGTTCGCGATCGCGCGCAGCACGAGCTCGCGCGCGATGCCCGTGCCGCCGATCATCTCGGCGATGATCGCGATCGACGGATCGTCGACGACTGCGTTGAAATCGTCGGTGATCTGCACGGTGCCGGCGTGCGCGCCGAGCGCAGCCTGCGCCTTGGCCGGGTTGCGCACGGCAATGCGCGCGACCTCGATGCCGCGCCCCGCGCGTCGTTTGATTTCTTCCTGGTTGCGGTGCAACACCGTGAAGGTGCCGCTACCGACGGTGCCGAAGCCCAACAGGCCAACTTTGATCGGTTCCATGCTGCGTGTGATCGATGAGTAAGAAGTAGTGAGTGCCGTGTGGCCCTGCCCGCTCAGACCGAATGGCGCTTGCGGTAGCCGTCGAGGAAGCGTGCGATCCGGTTGATCGAATCGGTCAGGTCGTCGAGGTTCGGCAGGAAGACCACGCGGAAGTGGTCCGGCGTCGCCCAGTTGAAACCCGTGCCCTGTACGAGCAGCACGCGTTCCTCGAGCAACAGGTCGAGAATGAACTGCTGGTCGTTCTGGATCGGGTAGAGCTTCGGGTCGAGGCGCGGAAACATGTACAGCGCGGCCTGCGGTTTCACGCAGGTCACGCCCGGGATCGACGTCAGCATGTCATACGCGAGTTCGCGCTGCTTGTACAGGCGCCCGCTCGGCACGATCAGCTCGTTGATGCTCTGGTAGCCGCCGAGCGCCGTCTGGATCGCGAACTGGCCGGGCACGTTCGCGCACAGGCGCATCGACGACAGGATGCCGAGCCCTTCGAGGTAATCCTTCGCGCGCCGGCGGTTGTCGCCGCCGAGGCCCGACACGGCCATCCAGCCCGCGCGATAGCCGCACGAGCGATAGCTCTTCGACAGGCTGTTGAACGTGACGGTAATCACGTCCTCCGACAGCGCACCCATCGCCGTGTGCTCGAGGCCGTCGTAGACGATCTTGTCGTAGACCTCGTCGGCGAACACGATCAGCCCGTGCTGGCGCGCGATCTCGAGCAGCTCGAGCAGCAATTCGTCGGAATAAAGCGCGCCGGTCGGATTGTTCGGGTTGATCACGACGATCGCCTTCGTGTTCGGCGTGATCTTGCTGCGGATGTCGTCGAGATCGGGCATCCACGCGTTCTGCTCGTCGCACACGTAGTGCACGGGCGTACCGCCCGACAGGCTCACGGCCGCCGTCCACAGCGGGTAGTCGGGCGCGGGCAGCAGCACTTCGTCGCCGTCGTTCAGCAGCGCCTGGGTCGCCATCACGATCAGCTCGGACGCGCCGTTGCCGATGTATATGTCGTCGAGGCCGACGCCGACGACGCCCTTTTCCTGCGTGTAGTGCATCACGGCCTTGCGCGCCGAGAACACGCCCTTCGAATCCGAATAGCCGGACGATGCAGGCAGATTGCGGATCATGTCCTGGATGATCTCGTCCGGCGCGTCGAACCCGAACGGCGCGAGGTTGCCGATGTTCAGCTTGATGATGCGGTGGCCTTCTTCCTCGAGGCGCTTCGCGTGCTCGAGCACCGGGCCACGGATGTCGTAGCAGACGTTGAGCAGCTTGTTCGACTTCTGAATCGGTTTCACGACGACACGGTTCCTGGGTTGGCCTTGCGGCCGGGGGGACGGGATCAAAACTGGAAAGCGGCCGGTCTGTGCGCGCTGTCTAGACTGGGAAAAAGCGGCGGTCGGACGCGGCTTGTGGCGGCGCACGACGCAAGTGGCGCCCGCAGGCGACCAAAAAGTTATAATTTAGCGGATTTTGGCCGACTTTCGCAATGCACCATAGCCGCGCCGGGCCCGCGCCGTCGGGCGTCCGCGCGTGTCCGAGGGCGCGAAACCGGCCCAGCCGGGCCCGTACGGCCCTGCAACCCATTCCCCTACGGAACCGCGGAATACCGATTTGAAACTGCACCAGGACACGAGCGGCGCGCTCAACACCGTCACCGGCTACGGCCCCGATTATGTCGACGTCAATCTCGAACGCCATGAAACGAGCGTCATCGTGCTGCCCGGCGCGCCGGTCCAGGCTTGGCCCGTGTCGTCGTTCGACGCGCTCGCGCCCGAGCATTTCGCGATGCTGCTCGACCCGACGCCCGAACTCGTGATCTTCGGCAGCGGCGCGCGGCTGCGCTTTCCGCACCCGCGGCTCGTCGCGGCGCTCACCGCGAAGCGGATCGGCGTCGAGACGATGGATTTCCAGGCCGCCTGCCGCACCTACAACATCCTGATGGCCGAGGGCCGCAAAGTCGCCGCCGCGCTCTTAATTGAACGTTAATCCCCGATGCGGTAAAACTCGGGCCGGCGCAGCGGGTCGATCCCCGGATCGCCCGGCCAGGCCGCCCGCCCCCGGCGCACCCAGCCGGCGGCCCGTCACAACAACCAAACAGGCTGAAAACCCATGAACGATACGCCGTCGAGGCTACCGCTCAATCGCATCACGCTCGTCCTCCTGCTCGTCGCGCTCGCGATCGTCTGGTTCGCGCCGCTCGGGCTGCGCCACCTGATCCCGAGCGACGAAGGCCGCTATGCGGAAATGGCGCGCGAGATGTTCGTCACCGGCGACTGGATCACGCCGCGCTACAACGGCTACAAGTACTTCGAGAAGCCGCCGCTGCAGACCTGGCTGAACGCGCTGACGTTCGCGTGGTTCGGCATCGGCGAATGGCAGGCGCGCCTCTATACCGCGGTGGCGAGCTTCGCCGGCGTGCTGCTCGTCGGCTACACCGGCGCGCGCCTGTTCAACCCGCTGTCGGGCTTCCTCGCGGCCGTCGTGCTCGCCAGCTCGCCGTACTGGAACCTGATGGGCCACTTCAACGCGCTCGACATGGGCCTCGCGTTCTGGATGGCGCTGTCGCTCTGCTCGCTGCTGCTCGCGCAGCGGCCCGGGCTGCGCCCGGCCGCGGTGCGCGGCTGGATGTGGGCGTGCTGGGCCGCGATGGCGTTCGCCGTGCTGTCGAAGGGCCTCGTCGGCCTGATCCTGCCCGGCGCCGTGCTGGTGCTGTATACGCTGATCGCGCGCGACTGGGCGCTGTGGAAGCGGCTGTACCTGGTCAGCGGCCTCGTGATCTTCTTCGCGATCGTCACGCCGTGGTTCGTGCTCGTTCAGCAGCGCAACCCCGAGTTCTTCAACTTCTTCTTCGTCGTCCAGCAGTTCCGCCGGTACCTGACCCCGGAACAGAACCGCCCGGGCCCGCTGTACTACTTCGTGCCCGTGCTGCTGGTCGGCTTCCTGCCGTGGCTGTCGGTCGCGTGGCAGAGCATCCGCCATGCGCTGCGCATGCCGCGCCAGCCGAACGGCTTCGCGCCGATGCTCGTGCTGCTGATCTGGAGCGCGTTCATCTTCCTGTTCTTCAGCGCGTCGCATTCGAAGCTGATCTCGTACGTGCTGCCGGTCGCGCCGGCGCTCGCGCTGATCATCGGCGCGTACCTGCCGCTGATGACGGCCGACCGCTTCCGCCGCCACCTGCTCGGCTACCTCGTGTTCTTCGTCGCCGCGGCGTTCGGGATCATCTTCCTCGCGTACCAGGGCGACGCACGCACGCCGAACGCGCTGTACCGCGCGTTCCAGATGTGGCTGTACGCCGGTCTCGCGGTCGCGGCCGCGCTGACGCTCACGGCCGCGTGGCTGAACCGCCGCGCGGGGGTGGCCGCCGCGCTCGCCGCATTCGGCGCCGCGTGGCTCGCGTTCGGCACGATCGGCGGCAGCGGGCACGACGAGTTCGGCCGCTACAGCTCGGGCGCGCTGCTCGCGCCGGCCGTGCGCGCCGAACTGGCGAAGCTGCCGCCCGATACGCCGTTCTACTCGGTCGAAATGCTCGATCACACGTTCCCGTTCTACATGGGCCACACGACGATCATGGTGCAGCGCCAGGACGAGCTCGCGTTCGGGATCTCGGTCGAGCCGAACAAGTGGATCCCGACCGTCGGCGAATGGATCACGCGCTGGAACCAGGACACCCATGCGCTCGCGATCATGGGGCCCGGCCAGTACGACACGCTGGTCAAGGAAGGCGTGCCGATGCGCGTGATCGCGCGCGACAACCGCCGCGTGATCGTCGAGAAACCGCAATCGTAAGGACGTCCCCCGCATGAATCCCGTTTCGTTCGTCTGCATCATCACCGGCGTGATGCTCAACGCCTGTGCGCAACTTCTGCTGAAAGCCGGCGTCAACGCCGTTGGACACTTCGAATTCAGCCGTGCGAACATCATCCCGGTCGGGTTCAAGATCGCGACCCAGCTGCCGATCATCGGCGGCCTCGGCTGCTACGTGCTGAGCGTCGTCGTGTGGATCGTCGGGCTGTCGCGGGTCGACGTGTCGATCGCGTACCCGATGCTGTCGCTCGGCTACGTCGTCAACGCGTTCGCGGCGTGGTACCTGTTCGGCGAGGTGCTGTCGGTCCAGCGGCTGGTCGGCATCGGCATCATCCTGATCGGCGTGCTCGTGCTCGCGCGCAGCTGAGCGCGGCCCGCGGCGTTAAGCGTCCGCCTACAAAAAATCACGGTACGAATCCGCCAACCGGTGTTTAATGCCGGTTTCGGACGGATCGCCCGACCCTTTTATTACACGCCATTACAGGCCCAACGCGTTCATGAGCCAGACTACCGCTCCGTTTCTGCCGTTCACCCGCCCCGAGATCGATGAGGAAACTATCCAGGGCGTCGTCGACGTGCTGCGCTCGGGCTGGATCACCACCGGCCCGCAGTGCCAGAAATTCGAAGCCGCGCTGTCCGAGTACTGCGGCGGCCGTCCGGTCCGCGCATTCAACTCGGGCACCTGCACGCTCGAGATCGGCCTGCGCATCGCGGGCGTCGGCCCCGGCGACGAGGTGATCACGACGCCGGCGTCGTGGGTCTCGACCAGCAACGTGATCATCGAAACGGGCGCGACGCCCGTGTTCGCGGACATCGATCCCGTCACGCGCAACATCGACCTCGACAAGCTCGAGCAGGCGATCACGCCGCGCACGAAGGCGATCATCCCCGTGTTCCTGTCCGGCCTGCCGGTCGACATGGACCGCCTGTACGCGATCGCCCGCGCGCATAACCTGCGCGTGATCGAGGATGCCGCGCAGGCGTTCGGCTCGACGTGGCACGGCAAGCGCATCGGTGCGATCGGCGACATCGTGTCGTTCAGCTTCCACGCGAACAAGAACCTGACGACGATCGAAGGCGGCGCGCTCGTGCTGAACAACGAGGACGAAGCCGTACTCGCGCAGAAGTACCGGCTGCAGGGCATCACCCGCACCGGCTTCGACGGGATGGACTGCGACGTGCTCGGCGGCAAGTACAACCTGACCGACGTCGCCGCGCGCGTCGGCCTCGGCCAGCTGCCGCACATCGAGCGCTTCACCGCGCAGCGCCGCGCACTCGCCCGCGCGTATTTCGCCGCGTTCGACGGCGGCGCGGCCGTGAAGCTCGGCGTCGGCCTGCCGGTCGCCGAATTCGAGAACGGCAACTGGCACATGTTCCTGGTCACGCTGCCGCTCGAGCGGCTGACGATCACGCGCGCCGAATTCATGGCGCAGATGAAGGAACGCGGCATCGGCACCGGCATCCACTACCCGGCGATCCATCTTTTCACGCTGTACCGTGCGCGCGGTTTCAAGGAGGGCATGTTCCCCCACGCCGAACGGTACGGCGCGTCGACCGTCACGCTGCCGCTGTTTACGCAGATGACGGAAGGCGACGTGCGTCGCGTGGTCGACGCCGTCAATCAGATTTGCGAACAATACGGAAAATAAGCGTACATGAGTCACCTTGAAGCACGCGTCGGGCATCCCGGCGCCGGGCATCCGGGCGCCGCGCACCTGGACGCCGGCCGGCCCGAAGTATCGGTCATCATCCCCGTGTACAACGAGGAAGACGGCCTCGCCGCGCTGTTCGCGCGGCTGTATCCGGCGCTCGACGCACTCGACACGTCGTACGAAGTGATCCTGATCAACGACGGCAGCCGCGACCGCTCGGCCGCGATGCTCGCCGATCAGTTCCACGTACGGCCCGACACGACGCGCGTGGTGCTGCTCAACGGCAACTACGGCCAGCACATGGCGATCCTCGCCGGCTTCGCGCAGTCGCGCGGCGAGATCGTCATCACGCTCGACGCCGACCTGCAGAACCCGCCGGAGGAAATCGGCAAGCTGATCACGAAGATGCGCGAGGGCTACGACTACGTCGGCTCGATCCGCAAGCAGCGCCAGGACAGCCTGTGGCGGCGCAAGGCGTCGCAGATGATGAACCGGCTGCGCGAGCGCATCACGCGTATCAAGATGACCGACCAGGGCTGCATGCTGCGCGCATACAGCCGCCGCATCATCGACACGATCAACGTGTGCGGCGAAGTCAACACGTTCATCCCCGCGCTCGCCTATACGTTCGCGCAGAACCCGACCGAGATCGAGGTCGCGCACGAGGAACGCTTCGCGGGCGAATCGAAGTATTCGCTGTACAGCCTGATCCGGCTGAACTTCGACCTCGTGACGGGCTTCTCGGTCGTGCCGCTGCAGTGGCTGTCATTCATCGGCGTGATCCTGTCGCTCGGCTCCGCCGCGCTGTTCCTGCTGCTGCTCGTGCGCCGCTTCATCGTCGGCGCGGAAGTGCAAGGCGTGTTCACGCTGTTCGCGATCACGTTCTTCCTGCTCGGCGTGATCATCTTCGCGCTCGGCCTGCTCGGCGAATACGTCGGCCGCATCTACCAGCAGGTGCGCGCGCGGCCGCGCTACCTGATCCAGGCCGTGCTCGAGCAGCACGACGGCGTGCCGCCGGTGCCGGCCGCCGCGCACCGCCCAGGAGCCGTGCAATGAAGCCGCGCGCGGTCGTCTTCGCGTATCACAACGTCGGCGTGCGATGCCTGCAGGTGCTGCTCGCGCGCGGCGTCGACGTCGCGCTGGTCGTCACGCACGAGGACAATCCGAACGAGAACATCTGGTTCGGCAGCGTCGCGTCCGTCGCGGCCGAACACGGCATTCCGGTCGTCACGCCGGCCGATCCCGTCGATCCGGCACTGCGCCGCGCGGTGTCCGACGCGCAGCCCGATTTCATCTTCTCGTTCTACTACCGGCACATGCTGCCGGTGGACCTGCTCGCGATCGCGCCGCGCGGCGCGTACAACATGCATGGCTCGCTGCTGCCGAAATACCGGGGTCGGGTACCGACCAACTGGGCCGTGCTGAACGGCGAGACCGAGACCGGCGCGACGCTGCACGAGATGGCCGCCAAGCCCGACGCGGGCGCGATCATCGCCCAGACCGCGGTGCCGATCCTGCCGGACGACACGGCCGCGCAGGTGTTCGACAAGGTCACGGTGGCCGCCGAGCAGACGCTGTGGCGCGTGCTGCCCGCGCTGCTCGCGGGCGAGGCGCCGCACCTGCCGAACGATCTCGCGACCGGCAGCTACTACGGCGGGCGCAAGCCCGAGGACGGCCGCGTCGACTGGTCGAAGCCGGCCGCGCAGGTCTACAACCTGGTGCGCGCGGTCGCGCCCCCGTATCCGGGCGCATTCACGGACATCGGCGGCGCGCGCTTCGTGATCGCCCGCGCGCGCCTCGCGGCGCCCGGCAGCGCGGCAGCGGCCGCCGCAGCAGATTTGCCGCCCGGCCTGCACGTAAGCGATAATGCGCTATTCGGCGTCTGCGGCGACAGCCGCGCCCTATCCATTCTCGAGCTGTGGCAGCAGCGCGACGGCAGCGAAACCGTCGTGACGCCCGCGGAATTCGCGCAGTTCATTCATTCTTCCCGTCATTCATGAAAGCAAAAAAAGTCCTGATCCTGGGTGTGAACGGCTTCATCGGCCATCACCTGTCGAAGCGCATTCTTGAAACCACCGATTGGGAAGTGTTCGGCATGGACATGCAGACCGACCGGCTGGGCGACCTCGTCAACCACGAGCGGATGCATTTCTTCGAAGGCGACATCACGATCAACAAGGAGTGGGTCGAGTATCACGTGAAGAAGTGCGACGTGATCCTGCCGCTCGTCGCGATCGCCACGCCGGCCACCTACGTCCAGCAGCCGCTGCGCGTGTTCGAACTCGACTTCGAGGCGAACCTGCCGATCGTGCGTTCGGCCGTCAAGTACGGCAAGCACCTCGTGTTCCCGTCGACCTCCGAGGTCTACGGCATGTGCTCGGACGAGCAGTTCGACCCGGACGCGTCGGCGCTCACCTACGGCCCGATCAACAAGCCGCGCTGGATCTACGCGTGCTCGAAGCAGCTGATGGACCGCGTGATCTGGGGCTACGGGATGGAAGGCCTGAACTTCACGCTGTTCCGTCCGTTCAACTGGATCGGCCCGGGCCTCGACTCGATCTACACGCCGAAGGAAGGCAGCTCGCGCGTGGTCACGCAGTTCCTCGGCCACATCGTGCGCGGCGAGAACATCAGCCTCGTCGACGGTGGCTCGCAGAAGCGCGCGTTCACCGACATCGGCGACGGCATCAGCGCGCTGATGAAGATCATCGACAACAAGGACGGCGTCGCGTCGGGCAAGATCTACAACATCGGCAATCCGAAGAACAACTTCTCGGTTCGCGAGCTCGCGCACAAGATGCTCGAACTGGCCGCGGAATTCCCCGAGTACGCCGATTCGGCCAAGCAGGTGAAGCTCGTCGAAACGACGTCCGGCGCCTACTACGGCAACGGCTACCAGGACGTGCAGAACCGCGTGCCGAAGATCGACAACACGATGCAGGAGCTCGGCTGGGCGCCGCAGGCGACGTTCGACGACGCGCTGCGCAACATCTTCGAAGCGTATCGCGGCCACGTCGCCGACGCGCGCGCGCTCGTCGAACAGCAAGGCTGACCGGGACGCTCGCTTGGCTCGTATCGTCCTCAAGATCGACGTCGACACGCTGCGCGGCACGCGCGAAGGCGTGCCGAACCTCGCGCGCATCTTCGACCGCTTCAATGCGCGCGCGACCTTCCTCTTCAGCCTCGGGCTCGATCACACGGGCTGGGCGCTGCGGCGCGTGTTCCGCCCGGGCTTCCTGAAGAAGGTGTCGCGCACGTCGGTGGTCGAACACTACGGCGTGAAGCAGCTGATGTACGGCGTGCTGCTGCCGGGCCCCGACATCGGCCGCCGTGCGATCGCCGACATGCGCGCGATTCACGAGGCCGGCTTCGAATGCGGGATCCACACGTGGGATCACGTGTACTGGCAGGACAACGTGCGCGTACGCGATCGCGACTGGACCGCGCGTGAAATGCAGAAGAGTCACGCGCGCTTCATCGAGATCTTCGGCACGCCGCCCGTCACGCACGGCGCGGCCGGCTGGCAGATGAACGACGCCGCGTTCGAGCAGATCGACGCATGGGGGATGCGCTACGCATCCGACGGTCGCGGCCACTCGCCGTACCTGCCCGTCGTCGGCGGCCGCACGCTGTCGCACGTGCAGATGCCGACCACGCTGCCGACGCTCGACGAAGTGCTCGGCATCGACGGCGTCGACACGCACAACGTCGCCGCGCACCTCCTCAAGTTCACCGAAACCAATCCGCACGACCAGGTGTTCACGCTGCATGCGGAACTGGAAGGCCAGAAGCTCGCGCCCGTATTCGAGCAACTGCTCGCCGGCTGGCGGGCGCAAGGCCACACGTTTGCGACGATGGGCGACTACCACGCGACGCTGGACCGCGACTCGCTGCCATCGTACCCTGTCACGTGGGGCGAAATCCCCGGCCGCTCCGGTGAACTGATCGTCCAGCCCGACTGAGTTCGCGCGCGAGCCGGCGTCGCCGCAGCGCGCTGCCGCGACGCCCCGCCGAACCGCGCCGCCGCAGCGGCGCCCTTCCATAACAACAGGAGAAACACGTGTCTGTCGAAGTTGACCGTCAAGTTCCCGATTTCACCGCACCGGCCACGGGCGGCGACATTTCGCTGTCCGATCTGAAGGGCAAGAAGCTCGTGCTGTACTTCTATCCGAAGGACAACACGCCGGGCTGCACGACCGAAGGGCTGCAGTTCCGCGATCTCTATCCGAAGTTCAAGAAAGCCGGTGCGGAAGTCATCGGCGTGTCGCGCGACAGCCTGCGCTCGCATGACAATTTCAAGGCCAAGCTCGAACTGCCGTTCCCGCTGATCTCCGATGCCGACGAAGCGCTGTGTGCGGTGTTCGATGTCATCAAGATGAAGAAAATGTATGGCAAGGAAGTGCGCGGAATCGAGCGCTCGACGTTCCTGATCGACGCCGACGGCGTGCTCCGCCAGGCATGGCGCGGCATCAAGGTACCGGGTCACGTGGACGACGTGCTAAAGGCTGTACAAGCGCTTTGAGGCGCGTTATATTGGGCCGCAATGAATGCCAGTTCGCCCCATATTTCTCGTAGCTGCGCCGGTGCCCGTTGCAATGCTTCCCGGCACCTGACGCGCATCACGACGGCATCAGCCGAGCCGCATGTCCCTGTCGACGGGGCAGCGGCTTTTTTTATGGATCGCGCGCCGGCCCTCCCCGGTCCGGCCCTTACCGTATCGAGGAGCTGATCGACACTTAGGCGAACCGGCTAGACGAAAATCCTGTGCGCCACCGCGCGCAAACTGCATGCGTCTACGTCACGCAGGATGCGATCAGCGGCGCACTTCATGCGACACGATTCCTCCCGAGGGACACCATGCCTTTGCCTACTCCCCCCAGCAAGCTCGGCAGCCTGCTGCCGCCCGACGAATACAAGGCGAAAGCGCGGCCCGCGAAAGCCGCGAAGAAATCCGCCGAAGGGGACGCATCCACAGCCGGTGACTATGGTCCGGCCAGCGTGGCCCAACCGATGATCGAAGCCGCGAACACGGCCGCGCCGCTGCGCGCCGTCGCGTCTTCGGCGCCCGAGGCCGCGAGCGCACCCGCACGCGGCCGCAAGACCAGGCAGACG
Organism: Burkholderia sp. BCC0419; assembly: GCF_902830285.1. NCBI lineage: Bacteria > Pseudomonadati > Pseudomonadota > Betaproteobacteria > Burkholderiales > Burkholderiaceae > Burkholderia > Burkholderia sp. BCC0419. Next base: position 1,501,958 of record NZ_CADESR010000001.1, on the reverse strand, counting down.
GCCGCACTGCTGCAGCCGCTGCAGGCGCCCGCCGAACCCGCGGCGCCGGTCGTCGCGCGCAACGACAAGCCGGCCGCCGACAAACCGGCCGCCACGCCCGCGCGCGGCGCCGGCGCCGCGACGAAGTCGCGCGGCCGCAAGCCCGCCGAAGCCGAACTGCAGAAACTGTTCGTGCTCGATACCAACGTGCTGATGCACGACCCGAGCAGCCTCTTCCGCTTCGAGGAACACGACGTCTATCTGCCGATGATGACGCTCGAGGAACTCGACAACCACAAGAAGGGGATGTCCGAAGTCGCGCGCAATGCACGCCAGGTCAGCCGCACGCTCGACGCGCTCGTCGCCGACGGCGGCCCGATCTCGGCCGGCATTCCGCTGTCGCGCCTCGGCAGCCGCGACGCGCTCGGCCGCCTGTACTTCCAGACGAAGCTCGCCGACATCGCGCCGATCGAAGGCCTGCCCGAAGGCAAGGCCGACAACCAGATCCTCGGCGTCGTGCGCGCGCTGCAGCGCGACCGCCCCGATCGCCAGGTCGTGCTGGTGTCGAAAGACATCAACATGCGGATCAAGGCGCACGCGCTCGGCCTGCCCGCGGAAGACTACTTCAACGACCAGGTGCTCGAGGATTCGGACCTCCTGTACAACGGCGTGCGCGAACTGCCGCAGGACTTCTGGACCAGGCACGCGAAGGGCATGGAGAGCTGGCAGGACACGAAGACGGGCACCACGTACTACCGCGTGACCGGCCCGCTCGTCGCGTCGATGCTCGTCAACGAGTTCGTCTATCTGGAGCCGCAGAACGGCGAGCCGACGTTCCACGCGATCGTCCGCGAACTGAACGGCAAGACGGCGCTGCTGCAGACGCTGCGCGACTACAGCCACCACAAGAACAACGTGTGGGGCATCACCGCGCGCAACCGCGAGCAGAACTTCGCGCTGAACCTGCTGATGAACCCCGAGATCGACTTCGTCACGCTGCTCGGCCAGGCCGGCACCGGCAAGACGCTCGTCGCGCTCGCGGCCGGCCTCGCGCAGGTGCTCGACGACAAGCGCTACAACGAGATCATCGTGACGCGCGCGACCGTGCCCGTCGGCGAGGACATCGGTTTCCTGCCCGGTACCGAGGAAGAGAAGATGCAGCCGTGGATGGGCGCATTCGACGACAACCTCGAAGTGCTGCAGAAGACCGACGACGCTGCCGGCGAATGGGGTCGTGCCGCGACGCAGGAGCTGATCCGTTCGCGCCTGAAGGTGAAGAGCATGAACTTCATGCGCGGTCGCACGTTCGTCGACAAGTACCTGATCATCGACGAGGCGCAGAACCTGACGCCGAAGCAGATGAAGACGCTCGTCACGCGCGCGGGCCCCGGCACGAAGATCGTGTGCCTCGGCAACATCGCGCAGATCGACACACCCTACCTGACCGAAGGCAGCTCGGGCCTGACCTACGTCGTCGACCGCTTCAAGGGCTGGGGCCACAGCGGCCACGTGACCCTCGCGCGCGGCGAACGCTCGCGGCTCGCCGACTACGCGTCGGACATCCTGTAACGCGCCAGCCAGCCGATCGGCCGGCTTTCGACGCCACGCGGCGCTCCATTTCCGGAGCGCCGTTTTTATTTGGGGTCGAAGACAAAAGTAACGCTTCGTCACGCAACAACGCAGTTTACGCGCGAAACTTCAAGTAAATTCTCAAGAATGGTTGCTTAAGCCCCGCCGGAGCGTCTACCATCGGGTCTATCTGTTGTCATACGATTCGCGAGCGCGCCGCGCTCGCCCGCCTTGCCATGCTTCGAATCTGGGTTCCCGTCGCCGTCGTCTCCCTGCTTGCGGCCTGCTCCAGCGTGCCGCCGCAGTCGGCATCGCGTTCCGCTTCGGGCATGAAGATCACGACGCCGCGTGCCTTCCCGGCGCCCGCCAATTTCCCGAAATTCGTCGACCACAGCGTCGGTCAGGAAGAAATCTCGATCCAGGCGATGAGCCTCGTCGGTGTCCCGTATCGCTGGGGCGGCAACACGCCGACGAGCGGCTTCGACTGCAGCGGGCTCGTGCGCTACGTGATCGGCCGCGCGGCCGACGTGAACCTGCCGCGCACGACCGCCGACATGAGCGGCCGCGGCGTGTCGGTCGAACCCGACGAGATCGCGCCGGGCGACCTGATCTTCTTCAATACGACCGGGCGGCCGCATTCGCACGTCGGCATCTATGTCGGCAAGCTGCGCTTCGTCAACGCGCCGTCGACGGGCGGCACCGTCCGGCTCGACTACCTGACGAACCCGTACTGGGCCAAGCGATTCGACGGCATTCGCCGCGTCGCGCCGCCGCGCTCGGCCCCGACGCCGTTCGATGCGCCGACCTACGAGGCCAAGCGCGACGAGCCGCGCAATCCGCCGGCGGTCGCGGCCGCTCCGGTGGTCGTGACGGCCGCCGCCGCGCCGCGGCAGCCCGCGTATGCGCCGTCGCAAGCGAGAGCGACGCAGGCGCCGGCTCCGGCCACCCTGACCACGCCGGTCGTGACGGCCGCCGCAGTTGCACCGGCAGCACCGGCCGCCGATCCGTACGAACCGCCGCCACCGCAAATGCAGGCGGCCCAGCAGCAGGCGACATCCGTGGCTGACGCCATGGCCGCGACGACGGCCAATGCAGCACCGGCCGCGCCGGCGGAAGTCGGCACGCAGATTCCGACGACCGCGCTGACGGCCGCCCAGGCCGCCGCCTTCGATGCCGAACCGCCGGCCGCCACCGCGTCGACGCCCGCACGCAGTATCGAGCCCGCGCCCGTGCAGGTGTTGCGTGCATCGACGCAATCCGCGCCCGTCAGCCCGCGCACCAGTACGGCAGACGATCCGATCGCGCGGTTCGCGAACGGCAGTTACTGACCGGTTTCGAACCCCGACCGTCATGACGTTGGCGGCATCCACCTCGCCGCCGCCCCCCCTTCCGCGCCCCCAAAAGAAAATGCGCCGCAGCCTTTCGGCTTGCGGCGCATTTCATGTCGATCCGGCAGCGTCGGCGCTCAGAAGATCTGGCGTCCGAGCCACCACCCGCCGGCCGCGAACAGCGCGGCCGCCGGCAGCGTCAGCACCCACGCCCACACGATGTTGCCGGCCACGCCCCAGCGCACAGCCGACAGCTTCTGCGTCGCGCCGACACCGACGATCGCACCGGTAATCGTGTGCGTGGTCGACACGGGAATGCCGAGGAACGACGCGATGAACAGCGTGATCGCGCCACCGCTTTCCGCGCAGAAACCACCGACCGGCTTGAGCTTCGTGATCTTCTGGCCCATCGTGCGCACGATGCGCCAGCCGCCGAACAGCGTGCCGAGGCCCATCGACAGGTAGCACGCGCCGATCACCCAGGCCGGCGGCGCATCGGCGGTCGCCGACGCGTAGCCGCTCGCGATCAGCAGCATCCAGATGATACCGATCGTCTTCTGGGCGTCGTTGCCGCCGTGACCCAGGCTGTACAGGCCGGCCGACAGCAGTTGCAGCCGGCGGAAGCGCCGGTCGACCTTGCTGGGCGCGGTACGGAAATACAGCCACGACACGCCGAGCATGAACAGCGAACCGAGGATGAAACCGAGCAGCGGCGAAATGAAGATGAACGCGATCGTCTTCAGCAGCCCGTCGATGTTCAGCGCGCTCCAGCCGGACTTCGCGAGCGCGGCGCCGACGAGGCCGCCGATCAGCGCGTGCGACGAGCTGGACGGAATCCCGTAGTACCACGTGATCACGTTCCAGCCGATCGCACCGACCAGCGCGCCGAACACGACGTAATGGTCGACGATCTCGGGATCGATCGTGCCTTTACCGACGGTCTGCGCGACTTTCAGGTGGAAAATGAAGTACGCGATCACGTTGAACGCGGCCGCGAACACCACGGCCTGCTGGGGCTTCAGCACCCCGGTCGACACGACGGTGGCGATCGAGTTCGCCGCGTCGTGAAAGCCGTTCATGAAGTCGAATACGAGCGCGACGAGTACCAGCGTCGCGACCATCCATAGGGCGAGTTGTATCGAATGCATCGTGGTCCGCTCAGGCGTTTTCCAGCACGATGCCTTCGATGATGTTCGCGACGTCCTCGCACTTGTCGGTGATCTCCTCGAGCAGCTCGTAGATCGCCTTCAGCTTGATGAGCGTCTTCACGTCGTCTTCCTCGCGGAACAGCTTCGACATCGCCGCGCGCAGTACGCGGTCGGCCTCGGACTCCCAGCGGTCGATTTCCTCGCATTGCTTGAGGATCTGTGCCGACTGCTTCATGTCGGACAGCAAGCCGACGGCCTGCTGCACGTGTTGCGCCGACTGCGTGACGATGTGCGCGAGCTGGCTCGCCTCGGACGTGACGGACCGCACGTCGTACAGCGACACGGCCGTCGCGACGTCTTCCATCAGGTCGAGGATGTCGTCCATCGTCGTGATCAGCTTGTGGATCTCGTCGCGATCAAGCGGCGTGATGAAGGTCTTGTGCAGCAGATCGATCGCCTCGTGCGTGAGCTTGTCGGCGGCCTTCTCGGCGATTTGCACGTTTTGCTTGTGAATCTCGGCGTCGGCGAGATTGTCGATCAGCAGTTCGAGCTCGCGGCCACCGGAAACGATGTGCTTCGCGTGCGCGTTGAAGAGTTCAAAGAACTTGCCCTCGGTGGGCATGAATCGACCGAACATGGGATTCCTGAGAGATTGTCAAACTACTGTCACGAAAACGGGCGACATTGTACCGTTTTCGGTCGCGCCGCGACGCGCGCACATGCGCGCGCCGGGATTGGATACAACGTTTGGCGATTTAGGACTTTACAACCGGCGTTACTCGCCGTAGAAGGTCTGCGCTCCGGCAAAATTGTCGAACTTCGTGTATTGCCCAATGAACGTGAGGCGAACGGGACCGATCGGACCGTTACGCTGCTTGCCGATGATGATTTCGGCCGTGCCCTTGTCTGGGCTGTCCGGGTTGTAGACTTCGTCGCGATAAATGAACAGGATCACGTCCGCGTCCTGCTCGATTGCGCCCGATTCGCGCAAATCGGACATCACCGGACGCTTGTTCGGACGCTGTTCGAGGCCGCGGTTCAGCTGCGACAGCGCGATTACCGGCACGTCGAGTTCCTTCGCGAGGCTCTTCAGCGATCGCGAGATTTCCGAGATTTCGGTCGCACGGTTTTCGCCCTGCGACGAGCCCGACATCAGCTGCAGGTAGTCGACGATGATCAGGCCGAGCTTGCCGCACTGGCGCGCCAGACGCCGCGCGCGCGAGCGCAATTCCATCGGGTTCAGGCCGCCCGTTTCGTCGATGAAGAGCTGCGCCTCGCTCATCTTCTGCACCGCGTGTGTCAGTTTCGGCCAGTCCTCGTCCGTCAGGCGGCCGGTACGCATCCGGTGCTGGTCGAGCCGGCCGATCGAGCCGAGCATACGCATCACGAGCTGGGTGCCCGGCATTTCCATCGAGAACACCGCGACGGGCAGCCCGTACTCGACCGCGACGTATTCGCCGATGTTCATCGAGAAGGCCGTTTTACCCATCGACGGTCTTCCAGCCACGATGATCAGCTCGCCACCGTGCATCCCGGACGTCATCCGGTCGAGGTCGATGAAGCCCGTCGGCGTGCCGGTGACGTCGCTCGGGTTCGCGGTGTGATACAGCGTGTCGATGCGCTCGACCACCTGCGTGAGCAGCGGGCCGATCTCGAGGAAGCCCTGGTTGCCGCGCGCGCCCTCTTCGGCGATCGAGAACACCTTCGATTCGGCTTCGTCGAGCAGCTGGCGGACTTCCTTGCCCTGCGGGTTGAATGCGTCGGCCGAGATCTCGTCGGCGACCGACACCAGCCGGCGCAGCACCGCGCGATCGCGCACGATTTCCGCGTAGCGGCGGATGTTCGCCGCGCTCGGCGTGTTCTGCGCGAGGGCGTTCAGGTAGGCGAGCCCGCCGACGTCGTCGGCCTTGCCGGACGTGACCATCGCTTCGTACACGGTCACGACGTCGGCCGGGCGCGTCGACGCGATCAGGCGGCCGATGTGCTCGTAGATGATCCGGTGGTCGTAGCGGTAGAAGTCGCCCTGCGACAGGAAGTCGGCAATCCGGTCCCATGCCGCGTTGTCGAGCAACAGGCCGCCGAGCACCGACTGTTCGGCTTCGACCGAATGCGGCGGGACTTTCAGCGATTCGATTTGGGGATCTTGCGGCGCGTTCATGGGTTGGGATTATCGCGAATAGATGGCGGCAGCGCTACCACCGCTTGCCGGCGAGCGGGCAATAAAAAAGGCAGGCCCCGGTTGCCCGGGCGCCTGCCCTTGTCCGGACGGCGGAAGCCGCCCGGAAAGCTTGCATACGCTTACGCGTGGTCGCCGATCACGTTGATCGTGACGTCGACGACGACGTCCGTGTGCAGCGCGACCTGGACGTTGTGCTCGCCGATCATCTTCAGCGGGCCTTCCGGCATGCGCACTTGCAGCTTCTCGACTTCGTAGCCTGCCTTCTTCAGCAGTTCCGCGACGTCGCCGTTCGTGACCGAGCCGAACAGACGGCCGTCGACGCCCGACTTCTGCGTGACTTCGAACGTCTGGCCGTTCAGCTTCTCGCCGACTGCCTGCGATGCTGCCAGCTTTTCAGCGGCGATCTTTTCGAGTTCAGCGCGGCGCACTTCGAATTCGGCGATCGCTTCCTTCGTTGCACGGCGAGCCTTGCGGTTCGGGATCAGGAAGTTGCGAGCGTAACCGTCCTTGACCTTGACGATGTCGCCGAGGTTGCCCAGATTGGCGACTTTTTCCAACAGAATGATTTGCATTCGAATTCTCCTTATTGCGTCGCCTGATTACGCCTTGTGCTGATCGGTGTACGGCAGCAGCGCGAGGAAACGCGCACGCTTGATTGCCGTATCCAGCTGACGCTGATAGTGCGACTTCGTACCCGTCAGGCGAGCCGGCGTGATCTTGCCGTTTTCGCCGATGAAGTCCTTCAGCGTATCCGTGTCCTTGTAGTCGATCTGCTCGACGCCTGCGGCCGTGAAACGGCAGAACTTCTTGCGCTTGAAGAGCGGGTTTTGTTGCTGACGACGCTTGTCGAATTTCTTACCAGTCGGGCGGGCCATGATTTCAGTCCTTTCCAATGTCCTGCAATGCAGTGATGTGAAACACCAAGGTTCTCGCGTTGCGGCTTTTCTTGGCCAGGAAGCCCGTGAACAGCGTCTCGACGCCCATTTCACGACTTTCCAGCTTGCCGCTCGCCTCACCGGCCGCCACCGCGTCGATCGTCATGTCGACCTGACGGGGAATGCCTGCTTCGACGACTTCCGTGCGGTGATGCAACGTGGCGCTGGCGATCGGAACACCCGCCGGCGTATATCGCACCGGTGCGCGTTCGACGACGCTTGCCTTCAATTGCAACCTGTTCACGGGAGTGACGCGCTCCTTGATGGCTTAATGAGTGACGAACTTAAGCCTGCGCTTCGGTCGGCTGAGCTGCAGCCGCCTTCTTGGCTTCTTCGCGCTGAACTTCCTTCATCATCGGCGACGGGCCGGTTTCGGCCTTCTTCATCTTGACGATGAGGTGGCGCAGCACGGCGTCGTTGAACTTGAACGCGTGTTCGAGTTCGTCGAGCGTCGTCTGGTCGCACTCGATGTTCATGCAGACGTAGTGAGCCTTCGCGAGTTTCTCGATCATGTAGGCCAGCTGGCGACGGCCCCAGTCTTCGACACGGTGGATCTGGCCGCCGTGCGACGTGATCGTGGTCTTGTAACGCTCGATCATCGCGGGCACTTGCTCGCTCTGATCCGGGTGCACGATGAATACGATTTCGTAATGACGCATTACACACTCCTTGTGGATTAAAGCCACCCGGGCGTCTGAACCGGTGTGGCAAGTGAGAAGCCGAAGATTCTAACCCGGTTACGGGGCGCATGCAAGGCCAATCGACGATTTGCAAACGGATTCGGCCGTGTTTTCAAAGACTTGAACAGGTATGCCGGGGCAACCGGCCACCGTTCGGGCCTTCTGACGCCGGGGTCGGAACACCAACGCGCCGGCCCCGCCGCCACGGTCATTCGCCGTGCGTGCCCGCAAGCCGCGCGTCGAGCGCCGTCCGGAACGCCGCGAGCGCCGACGGCTCGGCGTCCGTCACGGCCCACCACGTCATCCCGGCCGCGTTCCAGCGGTCGAGCGCATAGCCCTGCGACACGGTCGTGTACGGGGCCGCCGGCCGTTCGCCGGCCGGCTGCACGTAGACGTCGACCACGTGCTGCCGGTGGCGGTAGACGAGCACCGCGACGCGGCGACGCCCGACGTAGTCGAGCCGGCCACCGACCAGCGCGAAGCCGTTCCTGGCGAGATCCTCGACCGGCGGCGCATAGTCGAGCCGGCCGTTGAACCACGGCTTGACCGTGTGCTGGTCGGTCGAGATCACGTCGATGTCGCGCGCCGACAGGTCGGCCCGCACGTGGCTCGCGACGAGCTCGTCGACCGTTCGGTCGGTGTCGGCATGGCGGGCGGACCAGGCCATTCCGCCCGCCGCCGCGAGCGCCATCAGCAACGCGACACCCCAGCCGAGGCCCGGCAATGCGGCCACGCGCGGCCCGGTGCCGGCCGGCACCGGTCGTGCCGCCCCGCCACGCCCGGTCAGCCAGGAGAACCAGTCGCGCCCGCGCGGCCGCCGCGGCGGCGGTGACTGGGGCTCGGGCCGCGGCTCGGTCCGCGACGACTCATCGGCACGTGCGTCGGCCGCTGCCGGCAGGCGCGCGAGGATGCTCGCCCGCAGCGCGTCCGGCGCGCGGTGATAATCGGCCTGCCGCACCGCCTGCACCAGCGTGACGATCCGCGCACGCTCGCGACGGCACGCATCGCACCCTTCGACATGCTGCTGGACCCGCAACGCATCGGGCGCCGACAGCTCGCGGTCGACGTCCGCGTCCAGCAACGCTCGCGCTTCGTTACAGTCCATCGATAGCCTCCGATGCGGTTCCGCCCGCCGGCGCACGGCCCGGCCGGCCTTCGGTCGCCGACGCCGGCGCGTCGCCCAGCAGCGCGGCGAGCTTGCGCCGCCCGCGCGCGAGCCGCGACATCACCGTGCCGACCGGCACGTCCGCGATCGCCGCGATCTCGCGGTAGCTCAGGTCCTCCATCTCGCGCAGCACGAGCACCTCGCGGTATTCGGGCGGCAACTTCGCGAGCGCCGCATTCACGAGCCGCACGTTCTCGCCGCGCAGCAGGTGCGCGAGCGGATCCTCCGTCGCCGGCTGCCAGTCGTCGGGTACGTCGGTGTCGTCGAGCGTGTCGGGCAGCGCGACCTCGTGCGCATGCGTGCGCCGCCGCCACTCGGTGTACCAGGTGTGGCGCACGATCGTCAGCAGCCAGGGCCGCGCGTTGTCGCCGCGACACGAATCGACGAAGCGCAGCGCGCGCATGCACGCGTCCTGGACGACGTCGTCCGCATCGCCGGCGCTGCCGCTCAGCCAGCGCGCGAGGTTGTACGCGGCGTCGAGATGCGGTAGCACGAGCGCGCGAAATCGCTCGCCGCGCGCGACCGCATCGTTCGCCGCCCGTTCATCGACCGCCTGTCCGGCTTGCCCCACATGGCCTCCCTGGTCCCGGCGGCCGACGCCGCGCCCGTTCCGCGCACGGCGCCCGGACAGACCGGCAACGTGCGCGCTCGATGACCTTACCGCTGCTGCGTCGAGTTTATTCCCGCGCCGCGCGCATGAAGCGTAAAAATCGCCGGACGGCCGGGCGGCCAGCCGGTTAGGGCGTGGTGCTCCAGTAGCCGGGACGCGCGTACGCGGCGCGCAGGTAGTCGATGAAATAGCGCACGCGCGCCGGCACGTAGCGCTGCTGCGGGTAGACCGCGAGGATGTCGTAGTCGGGCAGCGCGTATTCGTCGAGCACGGTCTCCAGTTCGCCCGTTTCGAGCTGCGCGGCGATTTCCCACGTCGAGCGCCAGCCGAGCCCGAGCCCTTCGGCCACCCAGCGGTGCAGCAGCTCGCCGTCGTTGCAGTCGAGATTGCCGGTCACGCGCATCGTCGCGATCTTGCCGTGACGCTGGAAATACCAGCCGCGGTTCTGCCCGCCCTGCAGGTTGAAGGCCAGGCAGTTGTGCTTCAACAGGTCGTCGAGCGACTTCGGCCGGCCGTGCTTGCGGAAATACTCAGGCGTGCCGCACACGACGCGCCGGTTCGACGCGAGCTTCACCGCGACGAAGTTCGGGTCGACCGCGCCGCCGATCCGGATCGACAGGTCGTAGCCCTCGCGTACGAGATCGACGACACGGTCGGTCAGGTTGAACGACAGCTGCATCTCCGGCTTGTCGGCCAGGAAGCCCGGCGCGTGCGGCGCGACGTGCTTGCGGCCGAACGCGGCCGGCGCCGACACGATCAGGTGTCCGCTCACCGCGCGCCGCCCGGCGGCCAGCTCGTTCTCGGCCTGATCCCATTCGGTGAGCAGCCCGCGGCAGCGCTCGAGGAATGCGGCGCCCTCCTCGCTGACCACCAGCCGCCGCGTCGAGCGGTACATCAGCTTCACGCCGAGGCGCTTCTCGAGCGCGTCGATGCGCCGCCCGAGCACCACCGGCGACACGCCCTCCTCGAGTGCCGCCGCCGCGAGGCTGCCGGCATCGGCCACCCGCACGAACGTCTCGATCTGCTTGAAACGATCCATCTCCTGTCTCCGTCCCGGCTCCGACACCGGCGGGAAGCCCCGTCCGGCCGTCATTCCATACTTTTAGTTTCGAAATAAGCGACTTCGGCGGATCTTATCAAACCTTTCCTGCATCCCTAAAGTGTCCTCAACAGACCGATTCGCAAGATTCCACCATCCAAGGAGACATTCATGGCCAAGATGAGAGCCGTCGACGCAGCCGTACTCGTGCTCGAGAAGGAAGGCATCCAGACCGCGTTCGGCGTGCCGGGCGCCGCGATCAACCCGTTCTACTCGGCCATGCGCAAGTCGGGCGGCATCAGCCACGTGCTGGCGCGCCACGTCGAAGGCGCGTCGCACATGGCCGAAGGCTTCACGCGTGCGGCGCCGGGCAACATCGGCGTGTGCATCGGCACGTCGGGCCCCGCCGGCACCGACATGATCACCGGCCTCTACTCCGCATCCGCCGACTCGATTCCGATCCTCGCGATCACGGGCCAGGCGCCGCGTGCCCGCCTGTACAAGGAAGACTTCCAGGCCGTCGACATCGAGTCGATCGCCAAGCCGGTCACCAAGTGGGCCGTCACCGTGCGCGAACCGGCGCTCGTGCCGCGCGTGTTCCAGCAGGCGTTCCACCTGATGCGCTCGGGCCGTCCGGGCCCGGTGCTGGTCGACCTGCCGATCGACGTGCAGCTCGCCGAAATCGAATTCGACATCGACACGTATGAACCGCTGCCCGTCTACAAGCCCGCGGCCACCCGCGCGCAGATCGAGAAGGCGCTCGCGATGCTCAACGACGCGGACAAGCCGCTGATCGTGTCGGGCGGCGGCGTGCTCAACGCGGCGGCCGAAGACCTGCTCGTGCAGTTCGCCGAAACGGTCGGCGTGCCGGTGATCCCGACGCTGATGTCGTGGGGCGCGATTGCCGACGACCACCCGCTGATGGCCGGCATGGTCGGCCTGCAGACGTCGCACCGCTACGGCAACGCGACGATGCTCGCGTCCGACTTCGTGCTCGGCATCGGCAACCGCTGGGCGAACCGCCACACGGGCAGCGTCGAGGTCTATACGAAGGGCCGCAAGTTCGTGCACGTCGACATCGAGCCGACGCAGATCGGCCGCGTGTTCGGCCCGGATCTCGGCATCGTGTCCGACGCGAAGGCCGCCCTCGCGCTGTTCGTGGCGGTTGCACGGGAATGGAAGGCCGCCGGCAAGCTGAAGGACCGCAGCGCGTGGGCCTCGGAATGCCAGGAACGCAAGCGCACGCTGCAGCGCAAGACCCACTTCGACAACGTGCCGGTCAAGCCGCAGCGCGTGTACGAAGAGATGAACAAGGTGTTCGGCCGCGATACCTGCTACGTCAGCACGATCGGCCTGTCGCAGATCGCCGCCGCGCAGTTCCTGCACGTGTTCAAGGCGCGCAACTGGATCAACTGCGGCCAGGCCGGCCCGCTCGGCTGGACGATTCCCGCCGCGCTCGGCGTGCGTGCGGCCGATCCGAGCCGCCCGATCGTCGCACTGTCCGGCGACTACGACTTCCAGTTCATGATCGAGGAGCTGGCCGCCGGCGCGCAATTCAAGCTGCCGTACGTGCACGTCGTCGTGAACAACTCGTACCTTGGGCTGATCCGCCAGGCGCAGCGCGCGTTCGACATGGACTACTGCGTGCAGCTCGCGTTCGACAACGTCAACGCACCGGAACTGAACGGTTATGGCGTCGACCACGTGGCCGTCGCGGAAGGCCTCGGCTGCAAGGCGCTGCGCGTGTTCAAGCCGGAAGAGATCGAGCCGGCGCTGCGTCAGGCGCAAACGCTCGCGGAAGAGTTCAGCGTGCCGGTGGTCGTCGAAGTGATCCTCGAGCGCGTGACGAACATCTCGATGGGCACCGAAATCGACGCGATCAACGAATTCGAGGACCTCGCCGAAAAGGCCGAGCACGCCCCGACCGCGATCTCGATGCTCGACTGAACCGCACGACTTTTTTGACTGACCGACCGAAGAGGCTTAGCTCATGCCGAAGTTTGCTGCAAACCTGACCATGCTGTTCAACGAAGTGCCGTTCCTCGACCGCTTCAAGGCGGCCGCGGACGCGGGCTTCGACGCCGTCGAGTTCCTGTTCCCGTATCCGTACGCGAAAGAGGAACTCGCCGAACGGCTCGAGACGCACCGCCTGCGCCTCGTGCTGCACAACCTGCCCGCCGGCAACTGGGATCAGGGCGAGCGCGGCATCGCGTGCCTGCCCGATCGCGTCGGCGAATTCCAGGAAGGGGTCGGCCGTGCGATCGAGTACGCGAAGGCGCTGAAGGTGCCGCAGCTGAACTGCCTCGTCGGCATCCCGTCGGCGAGCACGGCGCGCGACAAGACGTTCGTGACGATCGTCGACAACCTGCGCTTCGCCGCCGATGCGCTCAAGCGCGAAGGCATCCGCCTGCTGGTCGAGCCGTGCAACAGCTTCGACATCCCGGGCTTCGCGCTGAACCGCTCGTCCGAAGGGCTCGACGTGATCCGCGCGGTCGGCTCGGACAACCTGTTCCTGCAGTACGACATCTATCACATGCAGCGCATGGAAGGCGAACTGGCCGCGACGATCGAACGCAACCTCGCATCGATCGGCCACGTCCAGCTCGCGGACAACCCGGGCCGCAACGAGCCGGGCACCGGCGAGATCAACTACGCATTCCTGTTCGCACTGCTCGACCGGCTCGGCTATGCCGGCTACGTCGGCTGCGAATACAAGCCCCGCACCACCACGACGGAAGGCCTCGGCTGGCTGCACGGCGTGGCCGGCTGCGCACCGGGCTCGGCGCGTCGCGCCGCCTGAGTCGCGCCCTTCCCGTTTTCAGCCCTATAGGAGACTTTCACATGGCAACCATCGGTTTCATCGGCCTCGGCATCATGGGCGCGCACATGGCGCGCAACCTGCTCAAGGGCGACCACCAGCTCGTCGTCAACGGTGCGTTCCCGGTCCCGGACGACCTGCGCGCGAGCGCGAAGGTCGTCGCGAACTCGACCGAAGTCGCGCAGCACGCCGACATCATCATCTCGATGGTGCCGGACACGCCCGACGTGCGGAACGTGCTGTTCGCCGACGACGGCGTCGCGAAGGGCCTGACCGCCGGCAAGCTCGTGATCGACATGAGCTCGATCTCGCCGCTCGACACGCAAGCATTCGCAAAGCAGATCAATGCACTCGGCTGCGACTACCTCGACGCGCCGGTGTCCGGCGGCGAAGTCGGCGCACGCGAAGCGACGCTGACGATCATGGTCGGCGGCCCGGAAAAGGCGTTCGAGCGCGCGAAGCCGCTGTTCGAGAAGATGGGCAAGAACATCACGCTCGTCGGCGACAACGGCGCGGGCCAGACCTGCAAGGTCGCGAACCAGATCATCGTCGCGCTGAACATCGAGGCGGTCGGAGAAGCGCTGCTGTTCGCCGCCCGCTCGGGCGCCGATCCGGAGCGCGTGCGCCAGGCGCTGATGGGCGGCTTCGCCGCGTCGCGCATCCTCGAAGTGCACGGTGCGCGGATGACCAAGCGCACGTTCGATCCGGGCTTCCGCATCGAGCTGCACCAGAAGGACCTGAACCTCGCGCTCGACGGCGCACGCAAGCTCGGCCTCGCGCTGCCCCACACCGCGAGCGCGCAACAGCTGTTCAGCGTGTGCGCATCGCACGGCGGCAAGGCATGGGATCACTCGGCACTCGTGCGCGCGCTCGAGATCATGTCGAACTTCGAGATCGGCCAGACGCCGGCCGCGTAACGCGGATGTCACAACGCGCGTTTTCGCTGCGATGGCGGAGGCGCGCGACGCATACACGCGACTCGGCCGCGGCCGGTCGCATCGATGCGCGAACCTGCGCGCATCACGGTGGGGCGCCCCGCCCGGCATCGCTGAAACGCATGCGGGACGGGGCGAAAAACGCCGCTCTGGGCTGAGAGCGGCGTGGTGGGGTCCGCAGCGGCACCCGGCGGCGCCGGGGAAGCCTTGGTCGGTCAGACGTCGTCGTCGGGTGTCCGCCTGTCGGATTTCGCGTATTACATTTCTTTACGTTCGAGCGTGCGATTTTTCATGCAATCGTCGCGATGAACGCCTACACTTTCGCCACGCCTTTCGAGAAATCCGCCGCGCTTGCGCTCACTCCGGTGACCGTGTCCAGCGCGGTGTTTTTTTCACCACTTCACGGCGCGTTTTCTTTTTCAACCACCTAGGGAGTACAGCGATGGGTCTTCTTTCGTTTATCAAAGAGGCGGGTGAAAAACTGCTGGGTCACGCCGACGCGCAAGCGGCGGAAGATCCGAATGCCGCGAACCAGACCGCGGCCGATGCGATCAAGAACTACATCAACTCGCAAGGTCTCGACACGTCGAACCTGACCGTCTCGTTCGACGGCGCATCGCGCACCGTCACGCTGTCGGGCAGCGTTGCCGATCTCGACACGAAGGCGAAGGTCAAGGTCGCGGCCGGCAACGTGCAAGGCGTCGCAGGCGTCAACGACGACGATCTGCAGCCGGACGATCCGGAAGTCCAGTACCACGATGTGAAGCCGGGCGACACGCTGTCGGCGATCGCCAAGGAAGTGTATGGCGACGCGAACAAGTACCCGGCGATCTTCGAGGCGAACAAGCCGATGCTGTCGAGCCCGGACCGTATTTATCCGGGCCAGAAGCTGGTGATTCCGCCGCAGTCCTGAGCGTTCGCGCAGCACTGACGCAAAAATGGCAGGCCACTGGCCTGCCATTTTTTATGCGCGCTACGCGCCGCCCGAGCGGCGGCCATCCGTCACAGCGTATCGAACGCGCGCTGCAGTGCATCTCGATCCTGAATGCCGTTCGCGAGCGCGAGCATCAGCAGCACGCGCGCCTTGAACGGGTGCAGCGAGCCCCCGCTCACGAAACCGAGCGCATCGTCGCTCGCGGCGCCGTTGCGCATCACGTGCCCCGAACCGACGCGCGACGCACGGACCACCGTCACGCCCGCTTTCACCGCATCGGCGAGCGCCGCCTGCAGCGTCGCATGGATCGACCCGTTGCCGGTGCCCGCGACGACGAGCCCGCGCACGCCGGCCGCGACGAGCGCATCGACGGCCGTGCGTGTCACGCCCGCATAGCTCGCGACGACTTCGACCGGCGGCCAGATCGCGGCGATCGCCAGTTGCGTGTCGCGCGTGCGCGTGACGCGCCGCGCGAATTCGACGCGGCCGTCCTGCACCCAGCCGAGCGCGCCGAGCTCCGGCGACTGGAACGCGTCGACCGCATAGGTGCTCGTCTTCACGACATCGCGCGCGCCGTGGATCCGGTTGTTGAACGCGACCAGCACGCCCTGCCCGCGCGCGGCCGGATGCGCGGCCACCGTCACCGCGTTCAGCAGGTTCAGCGGGCCGTCGGACGACAGCGCGGTGGCCGGCCGCATCGCGGCCGTCAGCACGACCGGCTTGTCGCCCCGGACGACCAGATGCAGCGCATACGCGGTTTCCTCGAGCGTATCGGTGCCGTGGGTGATCACGATGCCATCGATGGCCGGGTCGGCCATCAGCACGTCGATCCGCGCGGCGAGCGTGTTCCACAGCGGCAGCGCGAGATCCTTGCTGTCGATGCTGGCGACCTGCTCCGCGTCGATACGGGCGACCGACGCGAGCGCCGGCACGGCGTCGACCAGGAAATTGACGCCGAGCGCGCCGGCCTGGTAGCCGGCCGTGCTGGCTGCGTCGGGCGCGGCGCCGGCGATCGTGCCGCCGGTGGCGAGTACGGCGATGCGCGGCAGAGGCGTCGCCGACGGAGGGGATGCGGGATTCTGAGTATTCATGGCCGCGATTGTAATGGCTCGCGGCCGGCATCCGTCAGGTCACGCGCGTTCAACGGGGCGCAAACGCCCCGTGTCATGGTTTGTCCCGATCGCCGGCGCGCGCACGCCGTCAACGGCCATGCCGGCCGCCGCGTTATAGAAATGCCGTTCTGGTGTTTTCACATTGATTTGCCATAATCGGAGCGCGCGGTGCGATGCGGCCCTGTTCCCGTTGCGTCGTGCTTCGTGACGGCGTCGATATAAAACGCAATTCACCCCATGGGAGTGTCGAAATGAAAATCCAATCGCTCGTAGCCGCAGTGCTGCTCGGCGGCATGCTGGCTTCCCCCGCTTTCGCGGCCAACAGCCAGCAGGACAAGATGAAGGCCTGTAACACCCAGGCAGCCGGCAAGACGGGCGATGAACGCAAGGCGTTCATGAAGGACTGCCTGTCGACGAAGCCCGCGAAGGCGATGACGCAGCAGGAAAAGATGAAGGCGTGCAACACGCAGGCCACCGGCAAGAAGGGCGACGATCGCAAGACGTTCATGAAGAGCTGCCTGAGCAGCCAGCCGGCCGCCTGAGTTTCGGCGCTCCCGTCTGAATGCCGCGCCCCGCTTCGGCGGGCGCGGCATTTTTGTTTTCGTTGCACGCGCATCGACGCGCGCATGCCAGTCTTTCCCGCCCCGTTTTTCCGCCTGCCGGCCCGGCGCCGCCATATGGTGCGGCAATTCGCCGCGTTTTCTTCTATGATGGCTGCAACGCGGCCCACCCAAGACCAAGAAGCGCCATCGGGCCGCCCTCGAGACGGACGCGCACGCGCGTCAAACGGAGGCTTGGATGGCATGGAGACAACACCGCTGGTTCCGCCGCTGGCTGATCGTGATCGTGTTCTGGGCGGTGCCCGTCGCGATCATCGCCGTGCGCGAGATCCGCGAGGAAATGGCCTACAACAAGGCGGACCTGCAGCTCGCGCTGACCACCTGGCAGCTCACCGACGCGCAGCAGGCCGCCGGCGCCACCGCGAAGTGCCACGGGGATCCTGACGAAGCGCGCGCGGCCGGCTGCCCGGCCGATGTGCTCGCCGCCAACGCGCCGCGCCAGCAGGCGGCTCGCGACGAATACGTGGTGCGCCGCAATACGCTCGCCGGCTATCTGTGGCATGCGTTCGTCGGCTACTGGGTCGTCCCGGCCGCGTTCCTGTTCGCGTGCGGCGTCGTGATCGCGCTGATCCGCCGCGCGCTGCGCCGCCCGCCGATCAAACCGCCCGTTCCGCCCGTCACGCACTGACCCTGGCGCGCGCCCCAGGCGCCGCCGCCCTCTGCCCGACCGCCGCATTCTCCGCTCGCAGACCACGCGCGGGGCGCGCGTCGCGCGTCGGCGCCGCTTCGTCCGTTGGCGCGCCGCGACACCCCCGCGCGATTTGACGCTTTTTCACGCGGCAACGAAAAGAGGCCGTAATCCGCTGTGATATAACTGCCGACGTGATCCGCTCCTTGAGCGAGACTCACTCCGAACATCATCCGATGGAGAACAACGATGCAAAAACGGAATCTTGTCCTGAAAGCCGCCGCCGCACTCATCGTCGGTAGCCTCGCGCTCACCGGTTGCACCACCACCCCGGACAAGCCGGACAACGCCGCGACCAACGCGTCCAAGCGCCAGTCGATCGACGCGAGCGTCGACGCCACGCTGTCGCGCATGTACTCCACGGTCAAGGGTTCACGCGAGCTCGTCGCGAAATCGCGCGGCGTGCTGGTCTTCCCGGAAGTGCTCCAGGCCGGCTTCATCGTCGGCGGCCAGTCCGGCAACGGCGCGCTGCGCGTCGGCGGCAGCACGGTCGGCTACTACAACACGTCGTCGCTGTCGGTCGGCCTGCAGGCCGGCGCGCAGTCGAAGGCGATCGTGTTCCTGTTCATGACGCAGCAGGCGCTCGACGAATTCCGCGGCTCGGACGGCTGGGCAGCCGGCGCCGGCGCATCGGTCGCACTCGTGAAGATGGGCGCGAACGGCGCGGTCGACTCCAACACGGCCACCGCACCGATCCAGGTCGTCGTGCTGACCAACGCCGGCCTGATGGGCGACGTGTCGATCAACGGCACGAAGGTCACGAAGCTCAAGATCTGACGTTGACGCACTGCCCGCGCGCTGCGCGCGGGTCATGCGCAAACGGCGATGTCCTTGCGGGCATCGCCGTTTTTTTATCCGCCGGCGCCGTGCGCCAAGGCGGTCAGGTGGGTCAGGCCGTTCAGGTCGTCGAGTCGATCACCTTGAAGCGCGAGCGCTTCTGCGCGCGGATCACCGACTGGTACACGTCCACGTACTCCTGCGCCATCCGGCGCGACGTGAAGCGTTCCTCGAAGCGCTGCCGCACGCGCGCACGCGGCAGCAGGTGCAGCCGGTTTACGGCGGCCACCGCGCTGATTTCGTCCTCGACGATGAAACCCGACACGCCCTCGTCCACCACTTCGGGCACCGCGCCGCGGTTGAACGCGATCACCGGCGTGCCGCACGACATCGCCTCGATCATCACCAGCCCGAACGGCTCCGGCCAGTCGATCGGAAACAGCAGCGCATGCGCGCCCGACAGGAATTCGGCCTTCTCGTGATCGGCGATCTCGCCGATGTATTCGACGTGCGGCAGCGCGAAGAGCGGCTTGATCTCGCAGTCGAAGTATTCCTGGTCGGCCGCGTCGATCTTCGCGGCGATCCGGATCGGCAGCCCGCACTGGCGGGCAATGCGGATCGCGGTGTCGACGCGTTTTTCCGGCGAGATGCGGCCGAGGAACGCGAGATAGCGCGGCTGGACGGGCTGCGGCATGTACAGCGTATCGGGCAGCCCGTGATAGACGGTCGTCAGCCATTTCGCCTGCGGCAACGGCTGGCGCTGCGCATTGGAAATCGAGATCACCGGCGCCGTGTTGAACGTGTCGAACACCGGTTGCTGCTCGGGCAGGTCGAGCCGGCCGTGCAGCGTCGTCACGTAAGGCGTTTCCTGCCGGTTGAAGACCGAGAACGAGTAGTAGTCCATGTGGAAATGGAGCACGTCGAAATCCTTCGCGCGGCGCGCGACCGTTTCCATCAGCAGCATGTGCGGCGCGACCCGGTCGCGGATCGACGTATCGAGCCGCAGCGCGCGCGGCCACACGGGCTCGAGCTTCGCCCGCGTCGTCGAATCGCCGCTCGCGAACAGCGTCACATCGTGGCCGAGCTCGACGAGCGCCTCGGTGATGTAGGACACGACGCGCTCCGTGCCGCCGTACAGCTTCGGCGGCACGGATTCGGTCAGCGGGGCGATCTGGGCAATTCTCATGGTCCACGTCTCCTGTGTCCTGTCCGTTGCGGTACGGCCGGCGGCGGCCCGCGCTTGCGCGCGCCCGCCCCGCGTCCATGCAGCGCCGGCCGGCGTGGCGCCAGCCGGATATCTCATTATTATTCGCGATCCCGATGAGCGGAACCGCCGGTCTTTCATTTTTTGGGGGTTGTTACAGACCGGATACATTCGGCTGAGCGGACCCGACCGCCTCGCATCGGGCCCGGCCGGGCCGATCCGGCGGCGCCGGCCGCCGATCGCGGCCCCAAGCGCGCCATCGGGCCTGTCAACGCGACGGCCACTTCCAGGCCGGCAGGTCGCGCGAATCGGCGTCGACGAGCGCGGTCGCGCCGAGCTGCTTGTCGAGCACCAGCGATTCGCAGCCGGCCTCGCGCTCGAGCGTCGCGATGAGCCGCGCCGCGTGCGACACGACCAGCACCTGCGAACGCCGGGCGGCCTGCGCGATCAGGCGGCCGAGCGCCGGCAGCAAATCGGGATGCAGGCTCGTCTCCGGTTCGTTCAGCACCATCAGCGCCGGCGGCCGCGGCGTCAGCAGCGCGGCCGCGAGCAGCAGGTAGCGCAGCGTGCCGTCGGACAGCTCGGCCGCCGCCAGCGGCCGCAGCAGCCCCGGCTGGCGCATCAGCACGTCGAAGCGGCCGCGGCCGCCCGGATTGTCGATCTCGACCGACGCGCCGGGAAACGCGTCGTCGATCGCCGCGTCGAGCGCCGCCGCGTCGCCGATTTCGCGGATCGTCTGCAGCGCGGCGGCCAGGTCGGCCCCGTCGTCCGCGAGCACCGGCGTATGGGTGCCGATGTGCGACTGGCGCGCCGACGCCTGCGCATCGGTCCGGAAATGGTCGTAGAAGCGCCACGAGCGGATCCGTTCGCGCACCGCGATCATCTCGGGCGCGCCGGTCGGATCGGCGAACTCGGTCATCATGCTGTCGAAGCTCGCGACCGGCTGCGGAATCGTCTGCCAGTCGCCCGATGCGGTGCGCGCGCGGATCTGCGCGCCCTGCCGGTCGACCAGCAGCGTGGACGGGCGCAGCAACGCGCCGCCCCAGATGCATTCGCGCTTGACCACCGGATCGAGCGCGAACTGCGAGCGGCTCGGCAGCGGCAGGCCGAGATCGATCGAATAGCCGAAATCGTCGCACGCAAAGCCGAGCTTCAGGCTCACCGGGCCCTTGCGCACCGTGCCCGTCACCGGCTCCTCGCCGGCCAGCATCGCGCGCGAGAAGCGCTCGGGGCCGGCCCACAGCGTCGACGGCAAGCCGCCCTCGCGCGCAAGCGACGGGATCACGCGCCCCTGCGCGGTATCGGCGAGCAGCCGCAGCGCGCGGTACACGCTCGACTTGCCGCTGCCGTTCGGCCCCGTGACGACGTTGAGCGCCGCGAGCGGCACGATCAGCTCGCGCAGCGAGCGGTAATTGGCGATGGCGAGCGTCTTCAGCGCGGTCATGGGAATGGGGAATGGGCGACGGGGAATGGCAGGCAGGCGCCGGGCCGCGTTCAGCGGCCGTCGACGGCCTGCGGGTCGGCTGCGGTGTTGGCCGCCGTGCTGGCGGCGGGCGACCGCGCGTGCGGCCGTTCGGGATTCGGCGCGTGGGGCGCGGATTCGTGCGGATACAATTCCATCCGGCTGCGCGGCAGGCATTGCGGATAGCGGTTCTGCAGATAGGCGATCAGCCCTTCGCGCACGCGGCAGCGCAGATCCCAGCACGACGACGAATCGGCCGCGCTGACGAGCGCACGCAGTTGCATCGTGCGCTCCGTCGCGTCGGTCACCTGCAGCACCTGCACGCGGCCGTCCCATTCCGGCGCGGCGTGGACGAGCCGTGCGAGTTCCTCGCGCAGCGGCGCGAGCGGCGTGCGGTAATCGACCGACAGGTAAACGCTGCCGATGATTTCCGCGCTGCTGCGCGTCCAGTTCGTGAACGGATTCTCGATGATCCACTGCAGCGGCACGACGAGACGCCGCTGGTCCCACAGCCGCACCGACACGAACGAGCCGGTGATTTCCTCGATGCGCCCCCACTCGCCCTGGATCACGACCACGTCGTCGAGCCGGATCGGCTGCGTGAGCGCGATCTGCAACCCGGCAATCAGGTTGCCGAGCACCGGCCGCGCGGCGATACCGGCGACCAGCCCTGCCACACCGGCCGATGCCAGCAGGCTCGCGCCGATCTGTCGCACGTTCGGGAACGTCATCAGCGCGGCGCCGGCGCCGATGATCACGATCAGCACCATCACGGTCCGCACGAGCACCTTGGCCTGCGTATGGATGCGCCGCGCCTGGAGATTGTCGGCCGTATCGATCGGATGGGCCTGGATGATCGCGTCGCCGACGCCGGCCGCGAGCCGCACCAGCAGCCACGTGAGCGACACGATGGAGCCGACCGCGGCCGCGGTGCGCATGCCGCGCACGAACGACATGCCGTCGTCCGCCTGAACCCACAGGAATTCGAGCGCCAGCAGCGCCAGCACGACGAGCGACGGCTTGTCGACGTAGCGCAGGATCGCGCTCATCAGCGGATACGGCTGCGCGACGCGCTTGACGATGCGTGCGCCGAGGCGGTGCACGACCGCGACGACCAGTATGACGATGACCGACACGCCCAGCGTGCCGAGCCACGAATGCAACGGCGCATCGGCGATGCGCTGCAGTTCCTCGATTGAAATCATCGGCGCCCTCGAGTGATGAAGCGCACAGGCTTCGTCCTGGATGCGTCGGCGACGTCCGGGCCACGCACGCACCCGGACACGGCGTCAGATCAGTTGCCGCTCCTGCAGGGAAACGCCTTGCCGAGGCCGAGCGACACCGCGGTGCTCGCGTTGTAGTCGGCCAGCTTCGGATTTTCCGCGATGTACTTGCGCACCGCGTCCGTCATCTGTTGCGCCCGGATGTCGGGCGGCAGGCAGAAGTACTGACCGACGCGCGGCCCCGTGGTGCCGCCGATCGCATCGATCGTGTTGTAGACGCCATCGGCGGCGCCTTCGATATAGGCCGCGCACGACGCCCGCGACTTGACGTCCGTCTTCGCGCACAGCCGGTCGAGATCCGCGCCCGTGAAAGCCGCCGCCGACAACGGCACGGCAAACGCCGCGGCACAAAACATTGCGCGCAACATGGTGTTCCTTATGTCAATGCGGCCGGAGACCGCCTGCTGCGTTGGCCGGTGCGGCGCCGGATGCCCCACGCCGGCCGGAAGCCGGCCGGACGGACAGGCGCCGCCGCACCAAAAGCCGTTATTTTGCACTCTTTTGAGCATCTGCCGGCGTCGCCGCACCGATACGCGTCGTCCGCTTGCTCAGGATCCCGATCGCGTCCGGCGCGTTGTAGTGCTTCGCGAACTCGAGCGCGGTGATGCCGAGCTGGTTCTTCACTTGCGGATCGGCGCCCTGGTCGAGCAGCAGCGTGACCGTCGACGCATGGTTGCCGCGCGCGGCCATCATCAGCGGCGTCGTGCCGTTCGGCGATGCGGTGTCGATGTACGCGTCGTGGTCGAGCAGCACCTTGACGACCGCGTCCTGACCGTTGGTCGCCGCGTAGTGCAGCGGCGCCCAGCCCTTCTTGCTGACTTCCGCGCCCTTGTCGATCAGCAGCTTGACGAGGTCGAGGTCGCCGTTCAGCGAGGCGAGCATCAGCGCGTTTTCGCCGGCCTTGTCTTCCTTCTCGAGATCGACGTTCGGCGTCGTGGCGATCGCCGCCGCGACCTTGTCGGACTTCTCGCGTGCGGCGATCACGAGGATCGGGTCGCCGTTCGGCGCGAGCGTGTTCGGATCGAGCTTGCCGCTCTTGAGCTGCTTGCCGATATCGGCGATGTCGTCGAACTTGACGGCCTTGACGATCGCGTCGAGCGACTCGGCCTGCGCGCCGGCGGCGGCGAACAGCCCGCTCGCGACGAATGCGGCCGCAACGAGTGCGCGTTTGGGCAGATGATTGGTCGGCTTCGTCATTGTTGTGGGCTCCTTCCCTGGGTTGTCGGCTGCGCGCACGTCGTTAGCGGGCGATCTTGAACAGCCGGAAAAAATTCTGCGTCGTCGCATCGGCGAGCGCCTCGACGGCGATCCCGCGCTCGGATGCGATAAAGCGTCCGACATGGCTGACGTACGCAGGTTCATTCGGCTTGCCGCGATACGGCACCGGCGCGAGGTACGGCGAGTCGGTTTCGATCAGCAGCCGGTCGAGCGGCACGCGCCGCGCGACGTCCTGCACGTCGGTCGCGTTCTTGAACGTGACGATGCCCGACAGCGAGATATGGAAGTTCTGCGCGAGCGCCTGCTCGGCGACGGCCCACGGCTCGGTGAAGCAGTGCATCACGCCGCCCGGCACGTCCGCGCGCTCCTCGGCCATGATCCGCAGCGTGTCCTCCGACGACGAACGCGTGTGGATGATCAGCGGCTTCATCGTCGCGGTCGCCGCGCGGATGTGCGTGCGAAAGCGTTCGCGCTGCCATTCCATGTCGGCGATCGAGCGGCCTTCGAGACGGTAGTAGTCGAGGCCGGTTTCGCCGATCGCGACGACCTTCGGGTGCGCGGCCAGCTCGACGAGCTCCGCGAGCGTCGGCTCGTGCATGTCCTCGTGATCGGGATGCACGCCGACCGATGCGTACACGTTGTCGTGCGCTTCGGCGATCGCGAGCACGTCGGGCAGCGTCTCGAAATCGACCGACACGCACAGCGCGTGCGTGACGTCGTGCTCGCGCATGTTCTCGAGAACGGCCGGCAGGCGGTCGGCCAGGCCCTTGAAATTGATGTGGCAGTGAGAGTCGACGAACATCGTGTTTCCTGAATACGTGAGACGGACGCTCATGCGCCCGCCGGCATGCGGCACCGGGCAGCGTGGGCGGGCCGGCCAGCCCCGGTCGCGCCCCCGCGTGATCCGTTCATCGTTTCGTAACCCATCGGAAACAATGCCGGATCAAGCAAACATTTCCCGATATCCGAGAAACAATTCCTCGAATACGAGCCGCGCGTTGAGCGGATGGTTCTCGACCGTCCGCTGCCGCGTCACGGCTTTCATGAAGCGCGCGAATGCGTTCGCGTCGACCGCTTCCGCGCAGCGCGCAAGGGCCGCCGCGTGCATCGGGAAGTAGCGCGGCGCACCGGCCATCCGCTGTGCGAGCAGATCGTACAGCCAGCGCTGCAGCCAGCCGAGCACCAGCGGCACCGGCAGCTTCTGCAGCGTCTCGCCGCATGCGAACGGATCGCAAGCCCCACCGGCGGCCAGTTGCCCGAGCGTGTAGTCGCGCAGCGGGCGGTTCTCGTCGCTCGCGAGCGCCAGCGCGGCGAGCGGCGCGCCGCCGGCTTCGGCGAGCAGCGCGCTTGCGTGGTCGACGCCCTGCGCCGCGAGCCACGCGGCGGCCGCCTCCGGCGCCGGCACGGTCATCGGCCACTGGCGGCAGCGGCTGATGATCGTCGGCAACAGGCGGTCGATGCGCGCCGACACGAGCAGGAACACGACGCCGGCCGGCGGCTCCTCCAGCGTTTTCAGCAGCGCGTTCGACGCGGCGACATTGAGCGCCTCGGCCGGATACAGCACGACGACGCGCGCGCCGCCGCGGTGCGAACCCACCCCGCAGAAGTCGAGCAGCGCGCGCACCTGCTCGATCTTGATTTCCTTGCTCGGCACCCGCGTCTTCTTGCCGCCTTCGTCCGCGTCGGCCGGCTTCGCGTCGTCCGCCGCGCCCGGCGCCTCGCCCGCCAGCACCTCGGGCAGCACGATCCGGTAGTCCGGATGGTTGCCCTGCGAGAACCAGTTGCAGGCCGCGCAGGCGCCGCACGGCTCGCCGTTCGGCTGCGGCGATTCGCACAGGAAGCCCTGCGCGAGATGCTGCGCGAACTGCAGCTTGCCGATCCCGGCCTGACCGTGCAGCAGCAGCGCATGCGGCCATTGCGTGCGCAGTTGCTGCAGGCGGTTCCAGTCGTCGGTTTGCCACGGATAGATCATGGGGTGCGTTCCTTGCGGGTTACAGCGCGGCGAGCACGCGCTCGAGCTGCTGGCGGATCTCCGGAATCGAGCGCGTCGCGTCGACGATCGCGAAGCGATGCGGCGCCTCTTCCGCGCGCCGCAGGTATTCGGCGCGCGTGCGGGTGAAGAACGCGTCGGACTCGCTTTCGAACTTGTCGGGCATGCGCGCGGCGCCGCGGCGCTCGCTCGCGACCTGCGGCGCGACGTCGAACAGCACCGTGAGGTCGGGCTGGAAACCGCCCTGCACCCAGCGCTCGAGCGTCTCGAGCTTGTCGCGCGGCAGCCCGCGGCCGCCGCCCTGGTACGCGAACGTCGCGTCGGTGAAGCGATCCGACACGACCCAGTCGCCGCGCGCGAGCGCCGGCTCGATCACGAGCGCGAGGTGCTCGCGCCGCGCGGCGAACATCAGCAGCGCTTCCGTCTCGAGATCCATCGGCTGGTTCAGCAGGATCTCGCGCAGTTTCTCGCCGAGCTGCGTGCCGCCCGGCTCGCGGGTGACGACGACCTGCCGGCCGGCCGCGGCCAGCCGGCCCTGGAGGCGTTCGCAGAACCATGACAGGTGGGTGGTCTTCCCCGCCCCGTCGATGCCTTCGAACGTGATGAATTTACCGCTCGCCATTATTGACCTCGTATGTACTTGTCCACGGCCTTGTTGTGGTCGCCGAGCGTGTCCGAGAACACGCTCGTGCCGTCGCCCTTCGCGACGAAATAGAGCGCGCTCGTCGGGGCCGGATTGATCGCCGCCTGCAGCGCAGCGACACCCGGCAACGCGATCGGCGTGGGCGGCAGCCCGCGTCGGGTGTAGGTATTGTAAGGAGTGTCGGCCTGCAGGTCGCGCTTGCGCAGACGGCCGTCGTACGCGTCGCCGAGCCCGTAGATCACCGACGGATCGGTCTGCAGCGGCATGCCGATGCGCAACCGGTTCGCGAACACGGCCGCGACGAACGCGCGGTCGGCCGCGTGGCCGGTTTCCTTCTCGACGATCGACGCGATCGTCAGCATTTCGTAAGGCGTCTTGTACGGCAGCCCCGGCGTGCGCGCGGCCCATGCCTCGTCGATGCGCGTCTGCATCAGGCGGTAGGCGCGCCGGTAGATGTTCAGGTCGCTCGTGCCCTTGTCGAACAGGTAGGTATCGGGGAAGAACAGCCCCTCGCCGCTGCCGCGCTGCACGGCACTGTCCGACGCACCGATCACGCGCAGCAGCTCGGCGTCGCTCATGCCGGCCGTCGCGTGCGCCAGATCCGGGTTCGCGTCGAGTTCCGCGCGCATCCGCTTGAAGGTCCAGCCCTCGATGACCGTCGCGACGTACTCGTTCACGTCGCCGCGCGCGATCTTCTGCAGCACGTCGTAAGGCGTGATGCCGGTCTTGAATTCGTAGTTGCCCGATTTGAGCCGGCTCGACAGCCCGAGCACGCGCGTCATCGCGACGAACGCGAGCGGCTCGACCGGCACGCCGCCGCGCTTGAGCTGCAACGCGACGCTCTTCACGCTGCTGCGCGGCTTGATCGTGACGTCGAGCGATGCCGAGCCCAGCAACAGCGGCCGGGTCGCCCAGTAATACCCGCCGCCCGCGCCGGCAGCGGCCACAACGACGGCCAGCGCCACGATCGTCGCGGCGCATTTCTTCAGTAGGGACATGGAAACGTGACTCAGGTAAGACCCATATAATACTTGCTCGCCTCCGTCAAAGTCAGGGTTGACTGTTCCCTCATTCCATGAGCACACCGTTCGCTTCACCGGCTGCCCAGGCCTCATCTGCCTCGCTCCCCGTTTTCCCCCGCCCGTCCGCCGCCGATTTCGAAGCGCCGGGCGCCTGCATGCCGCTGCCGCAGTTCGGCGTGATCGACGTGGCCGGCGACGACGCCGCGACGTTCCTGCACAGCCAGCTCACCAACGACATCGAGCATCTCGATGCCGGCAGCGCGCGGCTGTCCGGGTACTGCTCGGCGAAGGGCCGCCTGCTCGCGTCGTTCCTCACGTGGCGCGCCGGCCACGGCGTGCGCCTGCTCGTGTCGAAGGACGTGCAGCCGGCCGTGCAGAAGCGGCTGTCGATGTTCGTGCTGCGCGCGAAGGCGAAGCTGACGGACGCGAGCGACACGCTCGCGGTGGCCGGCTTCGTCGGCGACGTGCGCGAGGCGCTGTCGGGCATCTTCGATGCGCTGCCCGACGGCGTGCACGTGAAGGTCGACGGCCCGGCCGGTGCGCTGATCCGCGTGCCCGATGCGGCCGGCCGCAAGCGCTATCTGTGGATCGGCCCGCGCGCCGAAGTCGATGCGCGCCTCGCCGCGCTGGCCGGCACGCTGCCGGTCGTGTCGCCCGCCGTGTGGGACTGGCTCGACGTTCGCGCGGGCGAGCCGCGCATCACGCAGCCGGCCGTCGAACAGTTCGTGCCGCAGATGGTCAACTTCGACGTGATCGGTGCCGTTAACTTCAGGAAAGGGTGCTACCCGGGCCAGGAAGTGGTGGCGCGCAGCCAGTACCGCGGCACGATCAAGCGCCGCACCGCGCTCGCGCACGTCGCCGGCGAGACCGATACCGTGCATGCCGGCGTCGAGCTGTTCCACAGCGACGACCCGGGCCAGCCGTGCGGGATGATCGTCAACGCGGCGGCCGCGCCGGCGGGCGGCGTCGACGCGCTCGTCGAGATCAAGCTCGCCGCGCTCGACGGCGGCACGGTGCACGTCGGTTCGGCCGACGGCCCGGCGCTCGCATTCGACGCGCTGCCGTACGCGTGGCCGACCGAAGCGTGATGCACTGACAACCCGTTCGGGCGCCGGCTCGCGAGTCGCAGCCGGCGCCCGATGTTTCCTGCGAGAGATTCGCCCGATGTGTCTGATTGCCTTCGACTGGCAGCCCGATGCCGCCGCCGGTCCCGTCTTTACCCTCGCCGCCAATCGCGACGAGTTCTTTCGCCGGACCAGCGCGCCGCTCTCGTGGTGGGAGGACGTGCCGGGCGTACTGGCCGGCCGCGATCTCGAAGCGGGCGGCACGTGGCTCGGCGTATCGCGCGACGGCCGCTTCGCCGCGCTGACCAACTACCGCGCGCCATTCGACATCCGCGCGGGCGCGCCGACCCGCGGCAAGCTGGTATCCGACTTTCTCGGCGGCACGTCCGTCGCGCCGCTCGACTACCTCACGCAGCTTGCCGAGCATGCGGCCGTGTACAACGGCTTCAACCTGCTCGTCGGCGACTGGCACCGGCGCGAACTCGCGTGGTTCTGCAACCGCGCGCCCGAGGGCGAAAGCCGTGTCGCCGCGCCCGTCGCGATCGCGCCGGGCGTGCATGCGCTGTCGAATGCGCGGCTCGACACGCCCTGGCCGAAAGTGGTGCGCAAGCGCGCGGAGCTGGGCACGCTGCTCACCGACAATCCGACCCCGTCGCTCGACGAACTGATCGCGCTGATGCGCGACCCGCACGTCGCGGACGACGACGCACTGCCGCACACGGGCATTCCGATCGAGCGCGAGCGTGCGCTGTCGGCCGCGTTCATCGAAACGCCCGAATACGGCACGCGCGGCACCACCGCGCTGCGCGTCACGATGAAGGAAGGCGTGCGGCTGACGGTCGAGGTCAAGGAGCGCAGCGACGACGACGGCTCGCACCGGACCGTCCGTCCGGGCGCGTTCGAGCGCGCGTTCACGTTCGATATCGACGCAGCGCGGCCGCGCTGAACGCACGCGTTGCGCGCTACGGCGCGCGCGCCATCTCGACGTGCGGCACGCCGGCTTCGACGAACGGTTCGCCGACCGCCGCGAAGCCGTGCCGCAGATAGAACGACACCGCCGAATCCTGCGCGTACAGCCGCACGACGGCTTCGCCGCGGCGCCGCGCGGCGTCCAGCAGCGCATTCAGCACGGCCGACCCGACACCCTGCCCGCGCATGTCGGCCAGCACCGCGACGCGGCCGATCGTGCCGGACGGCAGCAGCCGGCCCGTCGCGACCGCGCGGCGCAGCCCGGTCGCTGCGTCGATCCGGTACGCGACCGCATGCAGCGACAGCGGATCGTCGTCGTCGAGTTCCCATTCCGGCGGAATCTGCTGCTCGCGCACGAACACCGCGTCGCGGATCCGCGCAGCGTCGCCGCCCAGTACCGTCCAGTCGCCCGTTTCCACCCCGCCCGCGCCATTCGTCATCGCAGCTCTCCTGCGGCATGCGCGCCGTCGGGCGCTCGCCGTCAAACCTCGTCGAATGCAGCCTTCAGCGCCGCGACCGCATCGGCATGCGCGGCCCGCACCTCCGGCACGTAGCCGCCCATCTTGAAGAATTCGTGGATCATCCCCGGATAACGGACCAGCGTGACCGCGTTGCCGGCCGCGCGCAACTTGTCCGCGTACGCGGCGCCCTCGTCGCTCAGCGGATCGAATTCGGCCGTCGCGATCCATGCCGGCGCGACACCCGCGAACGACGGCGCATCGCGCGTGCCGTCGAGCGGCGCGAAACGCCAGTCGTCGCGATCTGCCCGATCGCGCACGTATTGCGTGAAGAACCACTGGATCGTGTCCTGCGTCAGCAGGTAGCCGTTGGCGTGCCGCGCGTGCGATTCGGTGTCCTGGTAACCCGTCACGCCCGGGTAGATCAGCAGTTGCAGCGCAACGCGAATGCCGGCGTCGCGCGCGAGCACCGCGCAGACCGTCGCGAGCGTCCCGCCCGCACTGTCGCCGCCGACCGCCAGCCGCGCGGCGTCGATGCCGAACGCGGCGGCCTCGCGATGCAGCCACTGCAACGCGTCGTCCGCGTCGTTCACCGCGGTCGGAAACCTGTGTTCGGGCGCGAGCCGGTAACCGACCGACAGCACCGCGCATTGCGCATCGTGCGCGAACATCCGGCACAGCGCATCGTGCGTGTCGACGCTGCCGACCGTGAAGCCGCCGCCGTGGTAGTACACGAGCGCGGGCAGCGGCTCCGCCAGGCTCGGCGCGACCGGCAGATACAGTCGCGCACCGATCGTGCGGCCGTCGCGCGTCGGCACGACGCACTCCTCCACCGAATGCATCGGCGCCGGCGCGACGTCGAGGATCGGCGCGCTTTTCTCGTACGCGGCGCGCGCCTGCTGCGGCGTCTGGTGGTGATACGACGGACGTTTCGCGCGCTCGATCATGTCGAGCACCTGGGCGATCTTCGGATTCAGCGGCATCGGTGTGGACGGCGCCGGCGCGGCGCCGTGAACGGACAAGCGTGACATGATGCCACGCGGGGGTCGGACAGGCGCGGCGCGCAGTGTGCCGGCATCCCGTCCTCCAAAAACAAACGGCCCTGCCTCATCGAAGAGACAGGGCCGTGCGTGCAGGCGCTTACGCGTCGCTCGGGCCGGGCTGGGCGTCCGGTGCCGTGCGCGAGCGTTGCCGCTTGATGTCGCGGCCGACCGCGAGCCGCCGCATGTACTTGAACGTACCGAGCGCCTTCGCGACGAAATTGCCGTCGCTGTCGCGCACTTCGCCTTCACAGTAGGCCATCGTCGTCGAGCGGTGCATCACGCGCCCGTAAGCGCGCAACTCGCCGCGGCCCGGCTGCATGAAGTTCACCTTCATCTCGACCGTGACGACGCCGACGCCGTCGTCGGTCAGGCTGCGCGCCGCCATCGCGAGCGCGATATCGGCGAGCGTCATCGTGACGCCGCCGTGCGCGATGCTCCACGTGTTCATGTGGCGCTCCTCGAGCGGCAGCACGATCTCGCTCGCGCCATCCTTCGCGGACACGAGCTGCACGCCGAGCAGATCGACGAACGGGCTTTCGATCGACGGGCCTTCCGTCGGAGTTGCCGCGTCGCTCATCGTGCGTTGTCGACGATGTAGTCGACGCATTCGCGCGATTCGGCCACCGCGACGACGAACTTCTTCACTTCCTGGTGAACCGGATGCACCTGGTACGCGTCGAGCGCGGCCTTGTCGGCGAAATCGGAGACGAGCACGATGTCGGCGGTCGCGTCGAGGCCCGGCGTCGCCACGCCGACGTCGATCTGCAGGGTGCCCGGCACGAGATCACGGCAGCCTTCGAGCTTCTCCTTCAGCTTCAGCGCGTTCTGCGCACGTGTCGCGCCTTCCGCCGATTCCTTCAACTTCCACATGACTATATGTCTGATCACTTCGTTCGCTCCTGTTCGTGTTGGTTCGGCGCTTCGCCTGCAACCGTTGCCAGTCGGGCGCTTTCCGCCCTTCCACCGTTCGCTCGCATTCGCTCGAAATCGCGCTCGGCCGAGAAAAAACGGGTATCGCCTACCATCTTCAAGGGCGGCGCCCGCGTCTCGTCGTGCCACTTGCCGACGTCAAGATCCGACGAGTAAACACAGGCGACAAGCCTACCAAACTTACCGGCGCCAATGGATCGTATCTTGGGGTTCGTCCATCAGGCGCCAAGCTCTGGCGCTACCGATACAGGATTGCCGGGAAGGAGAATTTATTCGCGATCGACGAATATCCGCCGTTGATCTCCAGGACGGCGGGCCGATGCAGATCCCGCATCCGTCTCGCGCCATTCGGAACCGGCCGACAACCTGAAAACGACGATATTACCGCGCAACGGTAGACGCCCCCTCCGTCAAGCGAGGGGGTGACCGTCGACGGCGATCACGCCAAGGAGCACGTCGATTGCCGCGCGCCCGGCGGCTTCAGCGATGAGATACGCCCACCGGCGGGTATAGGGGCCGTTGTGCAGCGAAATCTTGCCTCCGCGCTCACCCACGATACGAAGATTGTCGGCGCCCTTGATCTGAAACGTGACGTCGTAGAGATCCACTGCGGCCTGACTGAGTTCGACATGGATCTCGAATCCACGGTACACGATCATCCGATACATGAGACGCTCCGTTGAGAGTCAGAGGGCAGCCGGTAACCAGCGCGGGGTTCGCTTCAGCCACTGCGAACCCGTGCGCAGCCCGCATCGCGGCCCGCGAGCAATACGCAAGCACATCGACGTTGATACGCACGGCCGGGACCGGTCTGGAAGAAGCCCTGCGCCGGGCTCGTCACTTCACGCCGAGGTGCGGTCCGCCGCTTTCCACCGCGGATCGATTCTTCCGAAAAAAAACGATGGTGAAACAGGCCGGCAGCAGCAGCGCCGGACAATTGCCCGCGTACGCCCGCAACGCTTTCACATGTCGACGACTGAAGCTCCGCTCACCTTTCCGTCGACGATGTCCTTTCCCTGCTGCCGGGCAGCACGCCTCGCCACGCCAAAATCGGAGAATGTATGGGGCTGGTTCAGCCGAAAAACGCGGCTTGCCGGAGCGCTTGCCATCGAGGCCGGACGACAGATTCGCACCGCGATGTCATACCCTTCGGCGTAACGGGAATGTCTGTCGAAGCGAATGAACGTGCGGGAGAAGACAAGAGGATGAAGTTCGTACCCCTTGTAGAGAAGAAACGGGTATGCCGGCATGTTGGTCACTCCACAGGGGGAAGCCCACTATACAGGGGAACAGGCAACGCAGGGCGACGCGGATTTCTCCGCCCTGCATTGCCGAAGGCGCTCTCGCGCGTATCGCGATCACCCGGTCTGCAAGCGGATCGCTGCCCGCACGTGACGACGGATATCGGCCGGCGAATCCGGCACCCGCACCGCCCGGACCGGCGGTGGCTCGTTCCCCTGCGCTCGCCCCCCGAACGGCTCGCCCTGTTTGTTCGTAGTCTTTAGAAATAGGCGATCACGAACGACGACATCGGATACGAGTACGTCGCGTCGCAGCCGAAATAAAACCGTTGCGTCATCGGCGATGCGCGTATGATGGTTTCATCCGAGCCCCATGTGCAGATTGACGGCTCACCCCTCTCCCCAGTTTTTGTGCCGCCCCTGTTTGCGCACAATCTTCCCGCCTCCTACCACACCCGTCGTGCGGCAGTGCCCCTGCTCGCAATCGGCTTCTGCGCCGTGAACTCGAGTGTTCTCGCGGGGCAGCGCGTCAAGAGGCAAAACGTAATCAAAAGGCGGCAAACATGAGCGGGTACTGCGATGCGGAACGCGAATTGGTCCATATCAGGCGAGCGATCGGACTGCTTGAGCAGGCCCGACATGCCTTCATCAACAGATCGTCTGTCAGCGATCCGGCGTATTGGCGAGTCAGGCTCAACAAACTTCGCACGCAATCCGAGCGAAACAGGATCCTCGAACTCCAGGTGGACGAGCTTTTGGGGCGTCTCGGACGAATCCAGGATTCGCGCCGCCGCAAATAGGCACCTTGTTTCGCACCCTTTTCCTGTGCACGCGTAATCCGGGAGGCCGTTCGAGCGAGTCGGATTCAAACTTCGGAGCAACATCATGATCGACGCCAATCCACGCAACACGTTTCGGCACCTTCCACTCTCGCCAGAGCAAGACGCTGAAATCCGGCATTACATCAAGAAGAAGGAACAAAGGGGGGAACCATGGGACACCCCGGAACTGGCAATGATGCTGGGAGACATGCTGTCCCCGCCGCCCAGCGACGACGAGGCGCCCGATCCTGACGTCGAGGAAACGAAGCTCGCGTGCGAGTATGCGTTGGCATCGATCGACGAAGCCATGGAATCCGATTCCGCAAGCGAAGAACGCCTCGCGGTCGTGGAAGCCGAGGAAATGAAGCACCCCAGGCGATAGGGCGTTGCCCGCGCCCGCGTGTCATGCCCGCGACTTGACGATGACGGGTGGCCGCCGTCGCGGATACCTTCGAGAACAGGTCGGATAGCGCCCCTCTCGCACTGGGACGAGCATGCGGGCAACAGCAGCAAGCCGCCGAGGTGATGGGTTCGATGATCGGCTCGAATGGGTCGACAGCGATTCTCGACGACGACCACGTCTGGAGGAGAAAGTGCGCTTCAATTCGACACGATTCCGGATCGATCCGACACCACGCAGGGCCGATCGGCAGTACGTCGCACACGTGAGGATTACCACGACACTCGTTGACGGAGCGGAGCGAGAAGTCCACACCAGCGGCAATTTGGCGGCCTTCGAGCGTCGTGACGATGCAGTTGCGTACGCAACGAAATGGGCGGAGGGATGGCTGACGTCACAGTTTGGTTGACCGCCGTCTCGATACTCCGTCCCTCACTACGTTGTTGTGCAGGACGGCTGGCGGCCGGACAGAGGGATCGAGACCGCACATCAGGTGCGGTTGCCAGCAGATCCCTGAAGCGTGCGGCACAGCAATGCTTCGATCGACGGCAAGTCGCCGACAGCGGCGCAACGGATCGCCATCTTCGTTCCTTCGGTCAGATGCTAGATGCTTCGCTGGTTCACACGCCGTGAAAGCGCTTCGGCGCTCTCCTTCCGCTCGCTGTACCGATCGACCAGGTACGGGCCGATGTCTCTCGTCAGCAACGTAAATTTGACCAATTCTTCCATCACGTCCACGACGCGATCGAAATAAGCGGATGGCTTCATCCGCCCCGCTTCGTCGAACTCCATGAAAGCCTTCGCCACCGACGACTGGTTCGGGATGGTCAGCATGCGCATCCAGCGTCCGAGCACACGCATCTGGTTCACCGCGTTGAACGACTGCGAACCGCCGCTGACCTGCATCACCGCGAGCGTCTTGCCCTGCGTCGGCCGCACGGCGCCAACCGACAGCGGGATCCAGTCGACCTGCGACTTCATGATGCCCGTCATCGCGCCGTGCCGCTCCGGCGAGCACCACACCATCCCTTCCGACCACATCACGCGTTCGCGAAGCTCGACAACCTTGGGATGACGGTCGGGCGCGTCATCGGGTAGAGGCAGTCCGCTCGGATTGAACACGCGGGCTTCGGCGCCCATCGCCGTGAGCAAGCGCGCCGCTTCCTCGACCAGCAAGCGGCTGAACGAGCGCTCGCGGAGCGAGCCGTAGAGCAGCAGAATCCGGGGAGGATGGGTCGACGGCGTTGCCGGCCGCAATTGGGCTGCATCCGGCACGCGGAACAGTTCGGTGTCGAGTTGCGGTAAATCGTTCATATCGTCAGTCATGTGCAGATTCCCCGGTGTGCTCAGGCCCGGCACTCGTACCAGCCCTTCGACCGGTTGACGACACGCACGACCAGCAACATCACCGGCACCTCGATCAGCACGCCGACGACGGTCGCCAGCGCGGCGCCTGAGTGAAATCCGAACAGGCTGATCGCCGCTGCGACGGCCAGCTCGAAGAAATTGGATGCACCGATGAGCGCCGACGGACAGGCAACGCCGTGCTTCTCGCCGACCGCGCGGTTGAGCCAGTAGGCCAGTGCCGAATTGAAGAACACCTGAATCAGGATCGGTACCGCGAGCAGCGCGATCACCAGCGGCTGCGCGAGAATCGCCTCGCCTTGAAATGCGAACAGGAGTACGAGCGTCGCGAGGAGCGCGGCGATCGACCAAGGCGCGATCGTCACCATCGCGGCATCGAATGCGGCCATGCCCTTGGCGAGCAGGCGCGTGCGCCACACCTGCGCAAGGATCACCGGAATGACGATGTACAGCACGACCGACGTGAGCAGCGTCGCCCACGGCACAGTGATCGCCGACATGCAGAGCAGCAGCCCGACCAGCGGTGCGAACGCGATCACCATGATGCTGTCGTTCAGCGCGACCTGCGACAACGTGAACAGCGGATCGCCACCCGTGAGCCGACTCCACACGAACACCATCGCCGTACACGGCGCCGCGGCCAGCAGAATCAGGCCCGCGATGTAGCTATCGAGCTGGTCCGTCGGCAACATCGGTGCGAACAGGTGGCGAATGAACAGCCAGCCCAGGAAGGCCATCGAGAACGGCTTGACGAGCCAGTTCACGACGAGCGTGACGCCGATGCCTTTCACGTGTCGACGTACCTCGTGCAACGCGGCGAAGTCGACCTTGACGAGCATCGGGATGACCATCACCCAGATCAGCAGCCCGACGGGCAGATTGACCTGCGCGTATTCCATCCGGCCGATCTGCTGGAACAAACCGGGCAGCAGCCGGCCGAGCGCGATCCCCGCGACGATGCACAGCGCGACCCAGAGAGTGAGGTAGCGTTCGAAGAAATTGATGGCCGGCTTGGCAGCGGCCTTGCTCGGCGGGGCGGCGTTGTACGGGGTCATTGGACGGGGTCCGGTCTCGAAGGCGTCGCCCGCCGCTCACGCCGGCGGGCCGTCGTACGGGCGTCAGTTTCGCGAGATATCGGTCAACGCGTCCTGAAGCTCGGCATTGCTCATGCGCTCGAGCGGCAACGCCAGCAACTGCAACATGCGATAGCCGATCGCTTGACGCGTAAGGTCGAAGGCAAGTCGCTTGCCTTCGTCACCACCGACCGCATTCGACGGATCGGCGTAACCCCAATGGACCTTGACGGGGCTGCCGGGCCAGTACGGGCACGTTTCGGCTGCCGCGCGATCACACACCGTGATGACGACACGCATCTCAGGCGCCCCGTCGCCGACGAATTCGTCCCAGCTTTTGCTGCGGTATCCGTCGACGTCGGCGCCGGCGTTTGTCAACGCCTCCAGCGCGAACGGGTTCAGGCGACCGCTCGGCGCACTGCCGGCGCTGTACGCCCGGACGTCCTTGCCGAGCGTCGCGGCCCATAAATTGAGCATGCCCTCTGCCAGCACGCTGCGGGCAGCGTTGTGGGTGCAGAGAATCAGTACGTTCGTGGTCATTGGCGATGCACGCGAATGCGCGTCAGGATCGGCAGCTACCGGGCGTCGAGCACGCCGACACCGGCGAACAGGGATGACCGCCGCAGCAGTTCTCGGTGAGGTACGCCAGCAAACCGTTCATCGTCGCGAAATTTGCGCAATAGAACACGAAGCGGCCTGCTTGCCGGCTCGTCACGAGCTGCGCATACGCCAGCTCCTTCAAATGGAAGGACAATGACGACGGCGGCACGTCCAGCAACGTGGCAATCTGCCCGGCGGACATGCCTTCCGGCCCGGCCTGGACGAGCGCGCGAAACACGGCGAGCCGGGACTCATGCGCGAGCGCTGCAAGCGCAGCGATGGTTTGGTTCGTTTCCATATTTCGATAATAGTCGAAATATGGAACACCGTATAGCTCTGCGCCCGAATTTTGAGTGGCATTAGGTTCGCTGCCAGCCTGCAAAAAAAGGGGGTATCAGAGGCCCTTACCAGTCGGGCATCTTACGCCCGCCCGCCGTTCGCTCTCGTTCGCTCGAAATCGCGCCCAGTCGAAAAAAGCAGGCATCGTTTGAAATCTTCAGGGACGATACCCGCTTTTTTCACCGTGCCACTTACCGACATCAAGATCCGACAAGCGAAGGCAGCCAACAAGCCTGCCAAACTTGCCGACGGCAATGGACCGTATCTTGAGGTGCGTCCGCCAGGTTCGACGCTCTGGCGATACCGATACAGAAGGGCCCCAAAGGAGAACGTATTCGCGGTCGGCGCATACCCACGGTCGGTCTGCAAGACGCTTGCGAATCCGCGCGCAAACCGCTTCGGTCACCGCTGGCGTGAGTCTGACGGGAGGCGCAATGCAGCGATCTCCGTCAATCCGCCGGCTGTAGGGCGGCGACCTTGTTCCGACCGGTCGCCTTCGCGTAGTACAGCGCCTCATCAGCCGCCTTGATTACGGCATCAGGCTGCCCTTCCTGATCCGGCATCCAGCACGCCAGGCCAATGCTCGCAGTGACACGTCCGTATTCGCTGCCAGCGTGCTCAAGGGCCAACGCATCGATTGCCGCACGGATCCGCTCGGCAATCTGCGCCGCTCCGGTCTGTGGCGTGTCAGGGAGCAGCACGACGAACTCCTCTCCGCCATAACGCGCCGCCGTATCGGCCGGCCGGCGAATATTCTCGCCGATGCACCGCGCGACAGCCGCCAACGCATCGTCCCCGGCCTGATGACCGTATGTGTCGTTGTAAGCCTTGAACCGGTCCACATCCACGAACAGCAGCGAGAAAACGGAATGCGCACGTCGTGCGCGACGCCACTCCTGGTCCAGTACCTCGCCAAAGCTGCGGCGATTGCTCAGGCCGGTGAGACCGTCCGTCCGAGCGAGCAGCACGAGTTCCGACTCGGCCCGCATACGGCGCCGCAGCTGCGAACCGAGCAGAAGGGACAGCGCGATAAACGCCACCCCGAACGTCGCGACCAGTCCGCCGATCGTGATCGCACGTTGCCGCCATGCAGCGTAAATGTCCTGCTCGGCCTCTGCCACCATGATG
Source organism: Burkholderia sp. BCC0419 (assembly GCF_902830285.1). Taxonomy (NCBI): domain Bacteria; kingdom Pseudomonadati; phylum Pseudomonadota; class Betaproteobacteria; order Burkholderiales; family Burkholderiaceae; genus Burkholderia; species Burkholderia sp. BCC0419. Next base: position 1,463,189 of record NZ_CADESR010000001.1, on the reverse strand, counting down.
ATCAGTGGCAGTTTCGGCAAATGCTTGAAGTAGTACAGGCGGCGCACGCCGTCGATCGATGAGGTTTCAGAGAAGGAGCCCTCTCGCGCGGTCTGAAACCGCCGGAACGTTGCGGCTTTGCTGAGGTCGCGGCCGATAGTATGCACATCGTACGGCTGACGCATCACCATCTTGCCGTCTTCGCCGATCAGCGAAATCGAGCCATGTTTGCCAAGCGAGAGCCCGGCGAAGAGTTGATGGAAATATTCAAGATTGACCGCGATAACGGCAATGCCGCCAAACGATCCATCGGGGTTCGAAATCCGCCGCGTGAGCGCGATACTGAGCATGCCTCCACGCAAACGGGATACGAACGGGTCACTGATATAGAGTCCGACGTTCGGATTATCGCGGTGGACCGTGAAGTATCGGCGATCGGCGAAATTGCCCTTGCGCGGCTCGTCGTAGCCCGAATCCAGAATGATATTGCCGCCCGCATCCATCACGAGCATCGAACCGAGAAATTGTGCGGTCATGGCGTGATCGAACAGCACCGCACGGCGCAGACTGGGCGAAGCGTCCATCACATCGCGGCGCTGCAACCCATGGATGACCGCTTGCAAAGACAGGTCGTACAACTCGATATTGCGTTCGATGTCGCGCTCGGCGACAAGTCCGAGGTTGCGTGAAGTTTCCCTTGCACGCTCCATCGCGTCGTCGCGGCTCTGCAAGAGTTGCAGCACGCAGAGTGCCATGAGAGCGCATGCGATCACGGAAGCAATTGCCACGATGACGTAAGGGGCAGTCTTACGGGGATGCATGGGTCTCCTCACGGCGAATGAACGCCTCTCCCGTCGAGCGCAGATTGCTCATACTAAATCAGTTGGGCCGATATTCGCGCCCAGCGCGAACGGAAAAGCTCCGTCGTGCGCGATTATAAATATCCAGCGCGAAAAGTTGCCCGCTCGTAGCGGGCTTTTGCCTCCCGATACACGCGTTCGACGCGTTTACGGTTGTCTCGCCCGCCTTCCCGGCGAAGCATCCCGTACACGCGGGGCGCGCCGTAATGCCCCCCCTTCCGTGATTGCCTCGATGCGCATCTCCAGCGCGCTTTGATTCCGCGCGACCGACTCGTAACGGTAGACCGTGTGGGACATCTGCAACGACGCGCAGCTCTGCCGCTGGCTTGCGCGGATACGCTGGTCCGTGACCCGTTCACGGCACCGGGAATGCCTCGGAACTTTTGAACGCACATCCTGCAGCATGGCCTCGTCCAGCGACAGATCGACCACGAGCCGCTCGAGCTTCGCGTTCTCTTCCTCAAGCTGCTTCAGCCGGCGAAGCTCCGAAGGCGACAGCGCGCCGCACTTCGTCCTGGGTCGTTCGAGATCAGGCGACGATGCCTCGTAGTGCGGGCATGCGCAGGAACGCGGATTGCTGAGCTTCGCGCGCGCTGTTGCGGCGCATGCCGGCCTGTCACGACCCTGGTCGACACAATGCGGCGATTCGTTTCCTGTCCGGCATCAATCGCCGGCGCGATACGCCATTGCCGATCGCTTCGCCACCGGATATCCGGAGTGCATTAATCCGAATCCATTAAATCGCACATTTTACCGGCGCGACGGGTAATAATTGCGACCGGTTTTGCAATTCAATATTCGAAAACAAAAAACATTATTGACTTCGACTTTCCCGTAAATTTAGAATCGCCTACGACGGCTTACGTATCGTTTTCTTCGCTGCCCCGGATTCGTCACTCGCCTGCGCGAAGGCCTTTCGCATCGCCTTTCCCGCGGGGCATCGGCGCGTCACCCCTGCTGTTTTCAGCATTCGGCATTGATCGGCCATTCGGTTATTTGCCAACCCATTTTCCTTTCGAAGAATCGCAACACCCCGATTAATTCCCGTCATTCGCCAGAATGAATGCAAACCGGGATCAAACGGACCCAAGATCCGCCGATTAGAACATCCAGATAAAAATCGCCAGTCATCAGGAGGGACATCAACATGCATCGCCTTGCGAAGTCGCTGTGTCTCGGGCTCGTCTGCGCCGGTCTGCTGTCGGCCTGCAACGACGACGACGTCAAATCGAACAGCCCGCCGTCGAACACCGCCGCGTTGTCGTTCCGCATGGACACCGGCGGCCAGATCAACGCGTTCTACCGGCAGGACAAGGTCGCCGCGCACCTGCTGGTGCGCTCGTCGACGAAGCCGCGCCTGCTCGTGGTGTTCCCCGCCGGCAACAGCGGCACCGGGCTGTGGTTCGACGACACCGCGCAGCCGGTGAACTGGAGCCTCGACACGCCGCCGTCCGCGCTGTCGGCCCCGGACGCACACGGCCGCCCGCTGTACGGCATCGGCGCCGACGTGTCGGTCGACACCGGTACGCTGACGATCCGCCAGGGCGTGCTCAGCAACGTGCGCTTCCTGCGCGACTTCAACGGCGGCGCGACGATTCCGCAGCAGATCCTCACCGCGCCGACGGTCCAGGGCAGCGCCGCGCAATGGCAACGCGACCGGCTCGACGGCGCGCCCGGCTATGCGCTGCGCATCACGCTGCGCGACGGCGGCAGCATCGCGCCGGCAGCGGGCGGCAAGCTCGTGCTGAGCGCGCCGGCGGGCTCGCACACGCTGAAGCTGCACATCGATGCGCTATCGGGCGAGACGCCGCTGTCGCCGATCACGCACGCCGACCTGTTCGCCCCGTCCGTGAATCCCGACCCGGTCAGCCAGAACGTGCTCGAATTCCTGAGCTTCAACGACAAGCTGCTGGCCGGCTCGTGGCAGTACGACACCTACTTCGGCCGCGACACGCTGATCTCGGTCCGGATGCTGATGCCCGTGCTCGAACCCGCGGCGATCGAGGCCGGCCTGTCGTCGGTGCTGAGCCGCCTGTCGGCCGACGGCAAGGTCGCGCACGAGGAAGGCATCGGCGAATTCGCGCTGGTCGACAACCAGAAGAACGGGCGGCCGAACGATGCGACACCGACCTACGACTACAAGATGATCGACAGCGACTACCTGCTCGCGCCGATCGCGGCCGCGTGGCTGGTCGACGATCCGCGCGGCCAGGCCCGCGCGGCTGCGTATCTGGCGCAGCGCGGCAGCGACGGGCAGACCAACGGCAGCCGCCTCGTCGTCAATCTGCTGCACGTCGCGACGACCGCGCAGCCGTTCGCGCAGCAGCCGTCGGTCGCGAACCTGATCCACCTGCGGCCCGGCGAAATCGTCGGCAACTGGCGCGACAGCACCGACGGCCTCGGCGGCGGCGTCTACCCGTACGACGTGAACGCGGTGCTCGTGCCGGCCGCACTGCGCGCGGCGAACGCGTTCCTCGCCCGCGGCCTGCTCGATCCGTACCTCGATGCCGGGCAGCGCGCGACGCTCGCCAACACGGCGAACCAGGCGGCCACCTGGGAAACGCAGGCGCCGCCGCTGTTCCAGGTCAGCGTGCCGGCCGCTCAGGCGGCCACCGACGTGTCGACCTATGCGCCGTCCGCCGGCGTGCCGGCCGGCGCCGCGCCCAACGCACCGCTGGCCTTCTACGCGCTGTCGCTCGACCAGCAGGGCAACCCGATTCCGGTGATGAATTCCGACGGCGGCTTCGCGCTGCTGTTCGGCACGCCACCGGACGATCAGCTTCAGCGGATCGTCGCCGACGTCACGCGGCCGTTCCCGACCGGGCTCGTGACCGATGTCGGGATGCTGATCGCGAACCCCGCGTATGCGAACGCGTCGCTGTGGCCGAAGTTCACGAGCTCCGCATATCACGGCACGGTGATCTGGTCGTGGCAGCAGGCGATGTGGGTAGCCGGGCTCGATCGCCAGCTTGCGCGCCAGGACCTGTCGGCCACGACACGCACGCTGCTCACGCAGGCGCGCCAGACGATCTGGCAGGTGATCTCGAACGGGCGCGACATGCGTACGTCGGAAATGTGGACGTGGTCCTACGTGAACGGCAAGTACCAGACCGACGCATTCGGCACGCGGAGCGCCGATGCGACCGAAGCCAACGCGGCTCAGCTCTGGAGTACGACGTATCTCGCGATCCGCGATCCGCAGCAGCGCGCGGGCAAGTACTGGTGGCAGGCGTCGCAGCCGATGCAGGACGGGCAACCGAAGCAGGCGACGGCGGTGGCGTCGCGCTAGCGTGTCACCGGCCGCGTGCCGACCGGCACCGGCACTGGCACTGGCCTGCAAAGCCCCGGTGGCGCGCCCGCCGCCGGGGCGTCGGTGGAATGCGGATTACCGCGACACCACGCGGTTGCGCCCTTCCCGCTTCGCCTGGTACAGCCGCTCGTCGACCATCCGCAGCAGCGCATCGACCGTGCTGCCGTCGACGCCGTATTGCGCGACGCCGACACTGACCGTCACCTGCACGCGCTTGAAGTCGAGCCCGAACGGCGCACTCGCGATCGACGAACGCACGCGCTCGGCCGTCATCCGCGCGCCCTCGAGCGGCATCTCCGGCAAGAGCGCCATGAACTCCTCGCCGCCGACCCGCGCGAGCGCGCCCGCCGGCCGGATTGCCTCGAGGCACTGGCGCACGACGCCGCGCAGCACCTCGTCGCCGATCTGGTGCCCGTAGGCATCGTTGATGTTCTTGAAATTGTCGAGATCGAGCGCGAGCAGGCAGAACGGCGTGCCCTCGCGCTCGGCCCGCACGATCTCGCGCTCGACCTGCGCGATGAACTGCCGGCGGTTCGACGCGCCCGTCATCGGGTCGGTCGCGGCCATGTACTCGAGCTTCTGGTTCGTGCGCCGCAGTTCCTGCAGCGCGCTTTCGGCGCGCGCCATCGATTCCGACAACCGGCTCATCAGGTCTTCCTGGCTGTAGATCGCCGAGAACGAGCGCGTCGTCTGCAGCGCCTGCACGACGCCGTAACTGAGCAGGAAGAAGCCGCCCGCGAAGATCGCATGCGCGAGCCACCACATGTGATTCCACGGCTTGCCGAGGATGAACGCGAGCGACGACAGCGCGAACGCCATGATCGACACGCCGTAGATCACCATCAGCGGCGAGCGGATCCGCCGCGCGAGCAGCAGGCACACGTTCAGCAGCGAGAACACCAGCGCGCCGCCCTCCATCGACAGCCGCGTGCCCGGCGCGCCGGCGACCGGCGAATACGCGACGTACGCGACGGCCACGTTGACGATCAGGAAGAACACGATCCACGGCAGCCACGTCCGCACGCTCGTGCGCTTGTCGATCCGGTCGGGCGGACGCGAATACGACAGCAGGCCCGTAAGCAGCAGCGCCGACATCACGAACCGCGACGCGGGCCCATACAGCAGGAACAGCCAGATATTGTGGTGCGCCATCCCGGTGAATGCACCGTGCAGCGAATAGATCATCGCGAAGCCGAGAAAGCCGAGCGTCAGCCAGCGCAGCAGCGGCTCGCCGGACGACCGGTAGCACACCCACGTCACGTAGGTGACGAACGCGCCTTCGAGCGTCGCCGCCGCGATCGCGATTTCATGGAAGGCGTGGTTCTCGAACACGACGCTCCGGTCGCTGAAGAACCACAGATAGGCAATCAGATACGCAGGCAGCAACGCGAATCCGACCAGCAGGCATTTCGCGTAGAGCCTCGCGGCCGCGCTGACGACGCGCGGCGGTTCCCCGGCTGCATAGGTCGTACTCATTCGATCCCCGGTCGGTCTGCTGCGTTGGTTCGAATCTTCGCGGCACGGATCGCGCGACACACGATCCGGCCCATCATGCCGAAAGGCAAATGTCAGAGCAAGTATAGGAGGGGTAATTCGTTTGACAAGTCAGGGGAAACGGCATTGCCGGGTATATGCCGTTTGCTTCCCGATTGTTTCGAATGGCGTGTCGGCCGCGCCGATTCGCTGCGGCGGCGCAGCGGTGGCGCCGAAGCGCCGCCGCGGCGGCCGCCGGTCAAAGATCAGAGGATTTCGAACAGGCCGGCCGCGCCCTGCCCGCCGCCGATGCACATCGTGACGACCACGTACTTCACGCCGCGCCGCTTGCCTTCGATCAGCGCATGGCCGGTCAGGCGCGCGCCCGATACGCCGTACGGATGACCGACCGCGATCGCGCCGCCGTTCACGTTCAGGCGGTCCCCGGGAATCCCGAGCGTGTCGCGGCAGTACAGCACCTGCACCGCGAACGCCTCGTTCAGCTCCCACAGGCCGATGTCGTCGACTTTCAGCCCGGCCTGCTTCAGCAGCTTGGGCACCGCGAACACCGGGCCGATGCCCATTTCGTCCGGCTCGCAGCCGGCCACCGCGAAGCCGCGGAACACGCCCAGCGGCTGCAGCCCGTCGCGCCGCGCGGCCTCGGCGCTCATCACGACGCACGCCGACGCGCCGTCCGAGAACTGGCTCGCATTGCCCGCGGTGATCACGCCGCCCGGCACGGCCGAACGGATCTTCGACACGCCTTCGAGCGTCGTGTCGGGGCGGATGCCTTCGTCGGCCGATACCGTCACTTCCTGCGTGAACAGGCGGCCCGTCGCCTTGTCGGCGATGCCCGCGAGCACGGTGATCGGCACGATCTCGTCGCGGAAACGCCCGGCTTCCTGCGCGGCCGCGGCGCGCAGTTGCGACTGCACGCCGTACGCGTCCTGCCGCTCCTTCGAGATGCCGTAGCGCTTCGCGACGTTCTCGGCGGTCTGCAGCATGTTCCAGTAGATCTCGGGCTTGTGCTGGACGAGCCAGCCTTCCTGGACCATGTGCCGGTTCATCTCGTTCTGCACGCACGAGATCGATTCGACGCCGCCGGCCACGTAGACCTCGCCTTCGCCCGCGATGATCCGCTGCGCGGCCAGCGCGATGGTCTGCAGCCCCGACGAACAGAAACGGTTCACCGTCATCCCCGGCACGCTTACCGGCAAGCCCGCGCGCAGCGCGATCTGCCGCGCGATGTTCGCGCCCGTCGCGCCTTCGGGGTTCGCGCAGCCCATGATCACGTCCTCGACGCGCGCCGGGTCGAGCTTCGCGCGTTCGAGCGCGGCCGCGACCACGTGGCCGCCGAGCGTCGCGCCGTGCGTCATGTTGAAGGCACCGCGCCAGGATTTCGCCAGCGGCGTGCGTGCGGTCGATACGATTACGGCTTCGGTCATGCGAGTCTCCTTCGGTCCTGCTTCATGTCCTGAATCGGATGGGGAATGCGCTACGCCGCCGGGCGCGCGCCCGCGGACGTCACATGCGCGACGCCCGCTGCCTGCATCTGCTGCCATGCGTGCGCGAGCGACCCGTTCAGGTCGATCGCACGGCACGCATCGTTGATCACCGCGGCTTCGAAACCGGCCGCGCGCGCATCGAGCGCCGACCACGCGACGCAGTAGTCGGTCGCGAGCCCGCAGCACCACACACGCTTCGCGCCGAGTTCGCGCAGATAGCCCGCGAGCCCCGTGCGCGTCGTGCGGTCGGCTTCGACGAACGCGGAATAGCTGTCGACCTGCGCGTCGCCGCCCTTGCGGATCACCAGCCGCGCGTGCGGGATGTCGAGGTCGCGATGCAGCGCCGCGCCGTCGGTGTCCTGCACGCAGTGCACGGGCCACAGCACCTGCTCGCCGTACGGCAGCGCGAGCGTCGAGAACGGCTCGCGGCCCGGGTGGTTCGCCGCGAACGATACGTGCTCGCGCGGGTGCCAGTCCTGCGTGAGCACGACCTGGTCGAAGCGTTGCGCGAGCGCGTTGATCACCGGCACGACCGCATCGCCGTCGGGCACCGCGAGCGCGCCGCCCGGCATGAAGTCGTATTGCACGTCGATCACGAGCAGGACGTCGTCGGTGCGTTTCATTGCGTGTCTCCAGACAGGATCGGCCGCGCCGCGATGCGGCGTCGTCAGCCGTTGAACCCGCGGCCAGCCTTCGCCAGTTCCGCGATCGACGGCGCGAGCTGCCAGGCGTCGCCGTTCGGCGCGGCCGCATAGCGGCGAATCGCGCGCTCGACGTTGTAGAGGCCGACCGCGTCCGCGTACAGCATCGGGCCGCCGCGCCACAGCGGGAAGCCATAGCCGGTCAGGTAGACCATGTCGATGTCGGACGCCTTCGACGCGATCTTCTCCTCGAGAATCTTCGCGCCTTCGTTGACGAGCGCGAACACCAGCCGCTCGACGATCTCGTCGTCGCCGATCTTGCGCCGCTCGACGCCGCGCTCCTTCGAATACGCGACGACCATCTCGTCGACGAGCGACGACGGCTTCGCCTTGCGATCGCCCGGCACGTAGTCGTACCAGCCGGCGCCCGTCTTCTGGCCGAAGCGGCCCTGTTCGCACAGGCGGTCGGCGATCTTCGAATACTGCAGGTCGGGCTGCTCGACGTAGCGCCGCTTGCGGATCGCCCAGCCGATGTCGTTGCCGGCGAGGTCGCTCATCCGGAACGGCCCCATCGCGAAGCCGAACTTCTCGATCGCGCGATCGACCTGCGCGGGCAGCGCGCCTTCCTCGAGCATGAACAGCGCCTGGCGGATGTACTGCTCGATCATCCGGTTGCCGATGAAGCCGTCGCACACGCCCGACACGACCGCCGTCTTGCGGATCTTCTTGGCCACCGCCATCACGGTCGCGAGCACGTCCTTCGCGGTCTGCGCGCCGCGCACGACCTCGAGCAGCTTCATCACGTTCGCCGGGCTGAAGAAGTGCATGCCGACCACGTCCTGCGGACGCTTCGTGAACGCCGCGATCTTGTCGACGTCGAGCGTCGACGTGTTCGACGCGAGGATCGCGCCCGGCTTCGCGACTTCGTCGAGCTTGCGGAATACCTGCTCCTTCACGCCGAGCTCCTCGAACACGGCTTCGACGATCAGGTCGGCGTCCTTCAGGTCATCGTAGGACAGCGTCGGCGCGATCAGCGCCATGCGCGCGTCGAGCTTCTCCTGCGTGAGCTTGCCCTTCTTCACCTGCGCGTCGTAGTTCTTGCGGATCGTCGCGATACCGCGCTCGAGCGCGTCCTGCTTCGTCTCGAGCAGCGTGACGGGCAGCCCCGCGTTGATGAAGTTCATCGCGATCCCGCCGCCCATCGTGCCTGCGCCGATCACGCCGACCCGGCGGATCTCGCGCAGCGGCGTATCGGCCGGCACGTCGGGAATCTTGCTCGCCGCCCGCTCGCCGAAGAACGCATGGCGCAGCGCGCGGCTTTCCGGCGTCATCATCAACGCGACGAAACCTTCGCGCTCGGCAATGCTGCCCTGGTCGAAACCGTTCAGCACGCCGGCCTCGATCGCGTCGATGCACTTGTGCGGCGCGGGGAAATTCGGCGCGGCGGCCCGTGCGGAATTGCGCGCGAACTGGATGAAGCCCGCCGCGTTCTCGTGGACGATCTTGCGATCGCGCACGCGCGGATGCGGCCCCTTCTGCGCGCCGACCTTGCGTGCGAACGCGACGGCCGCGTCGAGCAGGTCGCCGTCGGCCATTTCGTCGAACAGCCCGCTCTTCGCGAGCTGCTCCGACGGCACCGGCGCGCCCGACACGATCATGTTCAGCGCGGTTTCGAGCCCGACCGCGCGCGGCAGGCGCTGCGTGCCGCCCGCGCCCGGCAAGAGGCCGAGCTTCACCTCGGGCAGCGCGACCTGCGCGCCGGGCGCCGCGACGCGGTAATGCGCGCCGAGCGCGAGCTCGAGGCCGCCGCCCATCACGACGCTGTGCAGCGCCGCGACGACCGGCTTCGCGCTCGCCTCCACCGCGCGGATCACGGTGTGCAGCGTCGGCTCCTGCAGCGCCTTCGGCGTATTGAATTCGGTGATGTCGGCGCCGCCCGAGAACGCGCGGCCCGCGCCGGTCAGCACGATGGCCGTGACCGACGGATCCTGCGCGGCGCGATCGAGCGCGTCCATGACGCCCTGGCGGGTCGACAGGCCGAGCCCGTTGACGGGCGGATTGTTGAGCGTGATGACGGCCACGCCGTCGCGAGTCGAGTAATCCACTGCCATCTGCCTGCCTCCATGCATCGCGCGCCGGATTGGCTGCGCTTCATTGTGCGCGGTCGAACGGCCGCATGTCCGGATGAACGCAGGCAGCATACAACGAAAAAGCACGGTCGTTCAATTTGAATTTCGTTCCCGATCCGGGGACCGGGTGACCGGCATGGGCGACCGGCATCGGGCGACCGGTTCGCAGGCCGTCGCCAGCCCGGGCGCTGCGGTTACGGCTCGCACACCGCCGTCGGCAATACGTAGTCGCGGAACGTCTCGCGCAATTTCAGCTTCTGCAGCTTGCCGGTCGCGGTATGCGGCAGCGATTCGACGAACACGACGTCGTCGGGAATCCACCATTTCGCGACCTTGCCCTCGTAGAACGCGAGCAGCGTGTCGCGGCTCAGGTTCGCGCCTTCGCGCGGCACCACGACGAGCAGCGGCCGCTCGGTCCATTTCGGGTGCGCGCAGGCGATGCAGGCGGCTTCGGCCACCCCAGGATGCGCGATCGCGACGTTCTCGATGTCGATCGAGCTGATCCACTCGCCGCCCGACTTGATCACGTCCTTGCTGCGGTCGGTGATCTGCAGGAAGCCGTCGGGGTCGATCGTCGCGACGTCGCCGGTCGGAAACCAGCCGTCCGACAGCGGCGACGCGTCGCCGCGAAAGTAGTGATCGATCACCCATGGCCCACGCACCTGCAGTTCGCCGAACGCGACGCCGTCCCACGGCAACTCATGGCCATCGTCGCCGACGATGCGCATGTCGACGCCGCAGATCACGCGCCCCTGCTTCTCGAGCAGCCGGCGCTGCGCGTCGAGCGGCCGCTGCGACTGCGCCCAGTTGAGCTTCGCGAGCGTGCCGAGCGGCGACAGTTCGGTCATCCCCCACGCATGGATCACGCGCACGCCGTATTCGTCCTCGAACGTGCGCAGCATCGCGGGCGGGCACGCGGAGCCGCCGATCACCGTGCGGTTCAGCGTGGAGAAACGCACACCGGCTTCGCGCATGTAGTTCAGCAGGCCGAGCCACACGGTCGGCACGCCCGCGGAGAACGTCACGCGCTCGGCCTCCATCAGCTCGTACAGCGATTTCCCGTCGAGATCCTTGCCGGGCAGCACCAGCTTGCCGCCCGTCAGCGGCACCGCGTACGGCAGGCCCCATGCGTTGACGTGGAACATCGGCACGACGGGCAGCACGGCGTCCATCGCGGACAGGTTCATCGCGTCGGGCAGCGCGGCGCCGTACGCGTGCAGCACGGTCGAACGATTCGAATACAGCACGCCCTTCGGGTTGCCGGTCGTGCCGGACGTGTAGCAGAGCCCCGACGCCTGCTGCTCGTCGAGGCGCGGCCAGTCATAGCGGCCGTCCTCGGCTTCGACGAGCGTTTCGTAGCAGAGGAATGGCGTGGCGCCGGACGGCAGGTGCGCGGCGTCCGTCAGCGCGATCCAGCCCTTCACGTGCGGGCATTGCGGCGCGATCGCGTCGACCAGCGGCGCGAAATTGATGTCGAACAGGACGTAGCGGTCTTCCGCGTGATTGACGATGTACGCGATCTGTTCGGGAAACAGGCGCGGGTTGATCGTGTGGCACACGGCGCCCATCCCGCCGATCCCGTAATACGCCTCCAGATGCCGGTAGCCGTTCCACGCCAGCGTGCCGACGCGCTCGCCGGTTTCGACGCCGAGCCGTGCGAGCGCCTGCGCCAGTTGCTTCGCGCGGCGCTCGCAATCGCGGTACGTATAGCGATGCAGGTCGCCTTCCACGCGCTTCGACACGATCTCCGTGTCGCCGGCGTGCCGCGCGGCATGCGAAATCAGCGACGACACCAGCAGCGGCACATCCATCATCTGGCCCAGCAACGGCTTACCCATCGTCTTGTTCTCCCTGAGGATGCGAATCGGTGACCAGCCTGGGGGCTGTTTCCGGACGGAAGCAGTCCCGCTGCGCGCCTGTCGGCGGCCCCGGACGGGCGTGGCGCGCGGTGCGCGGGCCGCCATGCGGGCGGCGCGGCGCCGCCTTACAATATCGGCTTACCCAGAGGCGCTCAACATGTCGTTTTCCCGAAGCGCAGCCGATGCGGCTGACACCCTGCCCGACCTCGCCGCGACGCTCGGCGCGCCCGCCGAACGCGCGTTCGTCACGCTCGGCGACGCGTTTCATACGCGGCTGCCGGCCGCGCCGCTTGCCGCGCCGTACGTGGTCGGCTGTTCCGACGAAGTCGCGCAACTGCTCGACCTGCCGCCCGAGATCGCCGCGCAGCCCGGCTTCGCCGAGCTGTTCGCCGGCAACCCGACGCGCGACTGGCCCGCGCACGCGATGCCGTACGCGTCGGTCTATTCCGGCCATCAGTTCGGCGTGTGGGCCGGCCAGCTCGGCGACGGCCGCGCGCTGACGATCGGCGAATTGCCCGGCACCGACGGCCGGCGCTACGAACTGCAGCTCAAGGGCGGCGGCCGCACGCCGTACTCGCGGATGGGCGACGGCCGCGCGGTGCTGCGCTCGTCGATTCGCGAATTCCTGTGCTCGGAAGCGATGCATCACCTGGGCATCCCGACCACGCGCGCGCTGACGGTGATCGGCTCCGATCAGCCGGTGGTGCGCGAGGAGATCGAGACGGCGGCCGTCGTCACGCGCGTGTCGGAGAGCTTCGTGCGCTTCGGCCACTTCGAGCACTTCTTCTCGAACGATCGCCCGGACCTGCTGCGCCAGCTTGCCGATCACGTGATCGACCGCTTCTATCCGGCCTGCCGCGACGCGGCCGATCCGTACCTCGCGCTGCTCGAAGCCGCGACGCTGCGCACGGCCGACCTCGTCGCGCAGTGGCAGGCCGTCGGCTTCTGCCACGGCGTGATGAACACCGACAACATGTCGATCCTCGGCGTGACGATCGACTACGGTCCGTTCGGCTTCGTCGACGCATTCGACGCGAACCACATCTGCAACCATTCCGATACCGGCGGCCGCTACGCGTACCGGATGCAGCCGCGCATCGCGCACTGGAACTGCTATTGCCTCGCGCAGGCGCTGCTGCCGCTGATCGGGCTGCAGCACGGCATCGCCGACGACGATGCGCGCGCCGAGCGCGCGGTGGACGACGCGCAGGCCGTGCTCGCGAAATTCCCCGAACGCTTCGGTCCCGCGCTCGAACGCGCGATGCGCGCGAAGCTCGGCCTCGAGCTCGAACGCGAGCACGACGCCGACCTCGCGAACAAGCTGCTCGAGACGATGCATGCGAGCCACGCGGATTTCACGCTGACGTTCCGCCGGCTCGCGCAGCTCTCGAAGCACGACGCGAGCCGCGACGCGCCCGTGCGCGACCTGTTCATCGACCGCGAAGCGTTCGACGCATGGGCGAACCTCTACCGCGCGCGGCTGTCCGAGGAAACGCGCGACGACGCGGCTCGCGCGGTTGCAATGAACCGCGCGAACCCCAAATACGTGCTTCGCAACCATCTGGCCGAAGTCGCGATCCGGCGCGCGAAGGAAAAGGATTTTTCGGAAGTGGAGCGGCTCGCGCAGATCCTGCGCCGCCCGTTCGACGAACAACCGGAGCATGAAGCGTACGCGGCGTTGCCGCCCGACTGGGCCGGCTCGCTCGAAGTGAGCTGCTCGTCCTGAGCCCGCAACCCGCGCATCTCGACCGACCGATCAGGAGAACCCCCATGTCACACGATTCCGACGATAAAACCTTCCCGTACCAGAAGGACGACGCCGAACTGCGCCGCCGGCTCACGCCGATGCAGTACGAGGTCACGCAGCACGCGGCGACCGAGCGCGCGTTCACCGGCGAATACACCGACACCGAGGATGCCGGCATCTACAAGTGCGTCGTCTGCAGCACGCCGCTGTTCGAATCCGGCGCCAAGTTCCACTCGGGCTGCGGCTGGCCCAGCTACTTCAAGCCGCTCGACGGCGAGGTGATCGACGAGAAGGTCGACTACTCGCACGGGATGGTGCGCGTCGAGGTGCGCTGCAATCACTGCGGCGCGCATCTGGGCCACGTCTTCGAGGACGGCCCGCGCGACCAGACCGGTTTGCGGTACTGCATCAATTCGGCTGCGTTAAACTTCGAGTCCCGACCCGAAAACGAATGAGCGGCGCCGGGCGGATCGCCGAGGCAGCCAGCCCCAGGCTGGCCGCCCCGATCCGCGACGGCGATGCCTGGCGGGTCCCTACAACGATGACAGGCCGCGCCAGCGGCCCGTCACGCAGCTGCGAGCGCCATGAAATTCCTGTTCGATCTGTTTCCGATCATCCTGTTTTTTGTCGCCTTCAAGGTCTGGGGCATCTTTACCGCCACTGCCGTCGCGATCGTCGCGACGCTGGCCCAGGTCGCATGGGTCGCCTTCCGGCACCGGAAGGTCGACACGATGCTGTGGGTCAGCCTCGGCGTGATCGTCGTGTTCGGTGGCGCCACCCTCGTCCTGCATGACGAGAAATTCATTCAATGGAAACCGACTGTGCTGTACTGGCTGTTTGCGATCGGGTTGCTCGCCGCGCGTTATGCGTTCAGCAAGAACCTGATCGAGAAGATGATGGGCAAGCAGCTCACGCTGCCGTCCCCCGTGTGGGACAAGCTGAACCTCGCGTGGGCGCTGTTCTTCGCGGTGCTCGGCGTCGCGAACCTGTACGTGGTGCACAACTTCACCGAATCGCAATGGGTGAACTTCAAGCTGTTCGGTACGACGGGCGCGATGGTCGTATTCATCATCCTGCAGAGCCTGTGGCTCACCAAGTACCTGAAGGACGAGTGACATGAGCGACACCTTTCTCCACGCCTCCCCCGACGAACGCATCGCGCTGATCGAAGCGCGCCTGACCGCGTCGCTCGCACCGCAGTCGCTCACCGTGCGCGACGACAGCGCGCAGCACGCAGGCCATGCCGGCGCGGCTGCCGGCGGTCATTTCACGGTCACGATCGTATCGTCCGCGTTCGCGGGCAAGCCGCGCGTCGCGCGGCATCGGCTGGTGTATGATGCGCTCGCTGATGCGATGCAGCGCGGCATTCACGCGCTCGCGATCGTGGCTTACACGCCCGAAGAATTCAACGAATCTTCAATCTAGTCTCATTAGGAATTCCCGATGATCCTGAAATCCCCCCGCCTGTGGGTCGCGGCGGCTGCTTTTGCAGCGGCACCTGCATTTGCCCAGAACATCGCCGTCGTCAACGGCACGCCGATTCCGAAGTCGCGCGCCGACGCGATGGTCGCGCAGCTCGTCCAGCAAGGCCAGACCGACGGCCCGCAACTGCAACAGGCCGTGCGCCAGGAACTGGTGAACCGCGAAATCCTGATGCAGGAAGCGATCCGCGAAGGCATCCCGAATCGTCCGGACGTGAAGGCGCAAGTCGCCGTCGCGCAGCAGACCGTCGTGCTGCGCTCGATGATCGAGAGCTTCCTGAAGAAGAACCAGCCGACCGACGCAGAAGTGAAGGCGCGCTACGACGAACTCGTCAAGGGCGTGGGCGGCAACCGCGAGTATCACCTGCACCACATCCTCGTCGACAACGAGCAGCAGGCGAAGGACCTGATCGCGAAGATCAAGGGCGGCGCGAAGTTCGAGGATCTCGCGAAGCAATACTCGAAGGATCCGGGTTCGGGCAAGAACGGCGGCGATCTCGACTGGTCCGATCCGAAGGCGTACGTGCCGGAATTCGCGGCGGCCGCGCAGAAGCTGCAGAAAGGCCAGATGACCGACACGCCGGTGAAGACGCAGTTCGGCTGGCACATCATCCGCGTCGACGACATCCGCGACATCGCCCCGCCGCCGTTCGACCAGGTGAAGGCGCAGATCGCGCAGCAGCTCGTGCAGCAGAAGCTGCAGGCGTTCGAGGAAGGTCTGCGCCAGCAGGCCAAGATCCAGTAACGCCGGCGCGCGTCGCACGCGCATCGAAAGCCGCTCTTCGGAGCGGCTTTTTCTTTTGGCGCGCACGAACAGGTGTGTCGCGACGCGATGGCGTTCAGCCGACGCGCAATAAAAAACCGCTCCGAAGAGCGGCTTTTCCCGTGCCAGGCATTGCCCGCTCGCAGCGTTCGCTACGCGGGATAAAACACGTCGTGATAACGCGCTTCGCCCGACGGCGGCGGGGCCGATTCGTCGAACGGCAGCGCGAGGAAATACTCGGGCGGCGCGCCCGGAAACACGATGTCGCCGTGCGGCTCGAACCCGAAACGCGCGTAATACGCCGGCTCGCCGAGCACCACGCAGCCGTGCGCGCCGAGCCGCCGCAACGCGTCGAGCCCCGTGCGCACGAGCCCCGCGCCGATGCTTTGCCGCTGGCAATCGGGCCGCACCGCGAGCGGCGCGAGCCCGTACCACGGCTGGCTGCCGGCCGGCTCGCCGCCGATCGCGACCGGCGAGAACGCGACGTGCCCGACGATACGCCCGTCGCGCTCCGCGACGAGCGATACGCTCAGCGCACCGTCCGCGCGCAGCGTCTCGACGATACGCTGCTCGAACGCCCCGCCCTGCGGCTCGCCCGCAAACGCCGCACGGATCACACGGCCGATCGCATCGGCCTCGCTCGCACGTTCATCACGCAGCGTGACGACCTCGACCGGCGCGTTCGGGTCGAACATCATCCGGATCAGCCGATCCAGCGGCGTGCGTTGCGGAACACCCGCATCCACGGGCTCGCCTCACCCCAGCCTTCCGGGTGCCAGCTCATCGCGACCGTACGATGCACGCGCTCCATGTGCGGCATCAGCACCGAGAAGCGGCCGTCGGCCGTCGTGACCGACGTGATGCCGGCCGGCGAGCCGTTCGGGTTGAACGGATAGCGCTCGGTGGCTTCGCCGCGGTGGTCGACGTAACGCATCGCGACCGCGACGCGATCGATGTCGCCCTGCTGCGAGAAGTCCGCATAGCCTTCGCCGTGCGCGACCGCGACCGGAATCCGCGAGCCTTCCATGCCCGCGAAGAAGATCGACGGCGACTTCTCCACTTCGACGAACGAGAAGCGCGCCTCGAACTGCTCGGACTTGTTGCGCGTGAACTTCGGCCAGGCTTCCGCGCCCGGGATCATCGACGCGATGCTCGACAGCATCTGGCAGCCGTTGCAGATACCGAGTGCGAACGTATCGGGGCGCGCGAAGAAGGCCGAGAACATGTCGGCGAGGTTCGCGTTGAAACGGATCGTCTTCGCCCAGCCTTCGCCCGCGCCCAGCACGTCGCCGTACGAGAAGCCGCCGCACGCGACCGCGCCCGCGAAATCGGCCAGCGTCGCGCGGCCCGCGAGCAGGTCGCTCATGTGCACGTCGTGCGCGTCGAAGCCTGCGCGGTCGAACGCATACGCGGTTTCCAGATGCGAGTTCACGCCCTGTTCGCGCAGGATCGCGACGCGCGGCCGTGCGCCCGTCGCGATGAACGGCGCGGCGATGTCGTCGGCCGGATCGAACGTCAGCACCGGCGAGAGGCCCGGATCGGCGGCGTCGAGCAGCGCGTCGTATTCGGCATCCGCGCAGGCGGGGTTGTCGCGCAGGCGCGCGATGCGCCAGCTCACTTCGCTCCATGCGCGATGGAGTTCGGTGCGCGGCGCGTCGCAGATCTTCTTCGCGTCGCGGTACACCTCGATCACGTCGCGATCGTTGACCGTGCCGATCACGTGCGAGCACGTCGACAGGCCGAACTCGCGCAGCGCGCCGAGCACCGCGTCGCGGTCGGACGCGCGCACCTGCACGACGGCGCCGAGCTCTTCGGAGAACAGCGCGCGCAGCGTGCGGTCGTCGCGACGGCCGCTCGTCTGCTTCGCCCAGTCCTTCGCGTCGCCGTAGTCGGATTCGTGGTTCGGGTCGAGCGTCAGCATGTCGACGTTCAGCGATACGCCCGCATGGCCCGCGAACGCCATTTCGCACACGGTCGCCCACAGGCCGCCGTCCGAGCGGTCGTGGTACGCGAGCAGCTTGTCTTGCGCATTGAGCGACTGGATCGCGTTGAAGAAGCGCTTCAGGTCTTCCGCGTCGTCGACGTCCGGCGTCGCATTGCCGACCTGCTGCGTGACCTGCGCGAAGATGCTGCCGCCCATCCGGTTCTTGCCGCGGCCGAGATCGATCGCGATCAGCACGCTGTCGCCCGTGTCCGCCACGCGGCGCAGTTGCGGCGTGAGATGGCGGCGCACGTCCTCGACCGGCGCGAATGCGGAGATGATCAGCGAGACGGGCGACACGACTTCCTTCGCGACGCCCTGCTCGTCCCACTTCGTCTTCATCGACAGCGAGTCCTTGCCGACCGGGATGCCGATCCCGAGCGCCGGGCACAGCTCCATGCCGATCGCCTTGACCGTGTCGAACAGCGCGGCGTCCTCGCCGGCCGTGCCGCACGCGGCCATCCAGTTCGCCGACAGCTTCAGCTTGTCGAGCGACGCGATCGGCGCGCTCGCGATGTTCGTGATTGCTTCGCCGACGGCCATGCGGCCCGATGCCGGCGCGTCGATCACCGCGAGCGGCGTACGCTCGGCCATCGTCATCGCCTCGCCCTTGAAGCCCGCGTAGTCGAGCGCGGTGATCGCGCAGTCGGCCACCGGCACCTGCCACGGGCCGACCATCTGGTCGCGCACCGACGTACCGCCGACCGAACGGTCGCCGATCGTGATCAGGAACGACTTGCTGCCGACCGTCGGGTGCTTCAGCACGTCGAGCGCGACTGCCGACAGCGCGATGCCCGTCACGTCGACCGGCGCACGCTCGGTGCTCACGCGCACGACGTCGCGGTGCATGCGCGGCGGCTTGCCGAGCAGCACTTCCATCGGCATGTCGACCGGGTATTCGTCGGCACCCGTCGCTTCGTCGTCGACGAGCTTCAGCTGGCGTTCGTCGGTCGCGACACCGACCACCGCGAACGGACAGCGCTCGCGCGCGCAGATCGCCTCGAAGCGCGGCAGGTCGGCCGGCGCGATCGCCAGCACGTAACGCTCCTGCGCCTCGTTCGACCAGATTTCGCGCGGCGACAGGCCCGATTCCTCGAGCGCGACCTTGCGCAGTTCGAAGCGCGCGCCCTTGCCCGCGCCGTCGACGATTTCGGGGAACGCGTTCGACAGGCCGCCCGCACCGACGTCGTGGATGCTCAGGATCGGGTTTTCCGCGCCGAGCTGCCAGCAGCCGTTGATCACTTCCTGCGCGCGGCGCTCGATTTCAGGGTTGCCGCGCTGCACGGAGTCGAAGTCGAGCTCGGCCGTGTTCGCGCCGGTCGCCATCGAGCTCGCCGCGCCGCCGCCCATGCCGATTCGCATGCCGGGGCCGCCGATCTGGATCAGCAGCGAGCCCGCCGGCACGTCGTGCTTGTGCGTGTGCTGATCCGCGATGTTGCCGAGGCCGCCCGCGATCATGATCGGCTTGTGATAGCCGTGCACCGTGCCGCCGACGTTCTGCTCGTACACACGGAAGTAGCCGCCGAGGTTCGGGCGGCCGAATTCGTTGTTGAACGCGGCGCCGCCGAGCGGGCCGTCGATCATGATCTGCAGCGGCGACGCGATGCGGTCCGGTCGGCCGTACGGGCCGTGCGCTTCGTTCGGGTTGCGCTCGGCCACCGGCTGCGCCGCGTCGCGCGCGTTTTCCCACGACTGGCGGGCGTCCGGCAGGTCGAGGTTCGACACGGTGAAGCCCGTGAGGCCGGCCTTCGGACGCGCGCCGCGGCCCGTCGCGCCTTCGTCGCGGATCTCGCCGCCTGCACCGGTCGCCGCCCCCGGGAACGGCGAGATCGCCGTCGGGTGGTTGTGCGTCTCGACCTTCATCAGCGTGTGCGTGAGCTCGGTGTGGCGGCCGTAGCGTTCGCCCGGCTCGCCGGCCGCGCCAGCCTTGCGCGGGAACCAGCGCTCGGCTTCGGCGCCGACCATGATCGACGAGTTGTCCGAATACGCGACGATCGTGCCTTGCGGGTTCAGCTTCTCGGTGTTGCGGATCATCGCGAACAGCGACATGTCCTGCGCCTCGCCGTCGATCGTCCACTGCGCGTTGAAGATCTTGTGGCGGCAGTGTTCGCTGTTCGCCTGCGCGAACATCATCAGCTCGACGTCGGTCGGGTTGCGTTCGAGCTTGCGGAACGCGTCGACCAGGTAGTCGATCTCGTCGTCGGCGAGCGCGAGGCCCAGCTCGACGTTCGCGCGCTCCAGCGCGCCGCGGCCCACACCCAATATGTCGACGCTCGCGAGCGGCTTGGCCGGCAGTTCGTCGAACAGGTGCTTCGCGTCGTCGCGCGCCGCGATCACGCTTTCGGTCATCCGGTCATGCAGCGCGGCAGCGACGGCCGCGCGCGCGTCGTCCGACAGCGCCTTCTTGCCGCCGAGCAGGCCCGACTTCAGCGTGACCGTGAATTCGACGCCGCGCTCGATGCGGCGCACCTGCGTGAGGCCGCAGTGCTGCGCGATGTCGGTCGCCTTGCTCGCCCACGGCGAGACCGTGCCGAAGCGCGGCAGCACGACGAAGGTCTCAGTCGCGCCCTTCTCGCCCGCCGGCTGGAACGGCGCGCCGTAGTGCATCAGCGCATCGATGCGCGCGCTGTCGTCGGCCGACAGCGGCTCGGCCGCATTGACGAAGTGCAGGAACTGGCCGCGCACCGCGACGATGTTGGCGTCGATTTGCCTGAGCGTGTCGAGCAGACGGGTTTGACGGAAATCGGAGAGGGCCGAAGCGCCGGGAAAACACGAGAAGTGAGCCATGGGCTGGACTGACGTCGATGAGTCGCGCGAGGTGGCGACGTGGGGCGAAAGGAAGGCCGTAATTATACCCGGAAGTCGGCCGCCCAAGACCGGCCGATCGGTAGTCCACATGCACCGCACCGGTGCCCGGGCGCGCGGCGCGCACGGCCGCCCGCCGGGCCGGCCTGCGCGGGCCCGCGCGCCGGCCACCGTGGCGCGACCGCACGGCCCATGCTCGGCCGGCGCCGGTTCGCGCACTTTTGGCGCTATCATTCCGGGTTCACCGGGCCCGGGCCCTCAGCGAATTCTCACCGGGCGGCGTGCGCGCCGTCGGTCATCGAAGCAATCCAATGGATGTCATCGTCATCGGCGGCGGAATCAGCGGCGTCGCCACCGCCTACCAGCTGCGCGCGGCCGGCCATCGCGTGTGCGTGGTCGAACGCCACGCGACCGTCGCGCAAGGCGCGACCTACGGCGACGGCGGCGCGCTGCTGCCGAGCCCGCTCGACGTCTGGTTCGGCCCGACCTTCATGCGCCAGCGCCAGCCGCGCGACAGCGGCATCGTCTACAAGCCGGGCTTCAACGGCGGCGTGCGCCACTTCGTCAAGCAGCTCGGCACGCTGCGCGAGCCCGACGCGTTCGCCGCGCAGTACGCGCGGCTGCGCCCGCTGATCGACGTGTCGCGCGACACGCTCGCCGATATCGAGGCGCGCCTCGAGCTCGAATTCGAACAGAAACCCGGCATCCTGCACGTCGTGCGCGAGCCGCGCGACTGGGACGCGCTGCAACCCGCGCTCGACCTGCTGCGCACGCTCGACCAGCCGTACCGCACGCTCACCGCCGACGAATGCGCGGCGCTCGAACCGTCGGTGCCGGCCGAGCCCGGCTTTGCCGGCGGCGTGCTGCTCGAAACCGAGCGCACCGGCAACTGCCCGCTGTTCGCGAAACTGGTCAAGCAGACGCTCGACGAGCACGGCGTGCAGTTCCGTTTCGGCGCGGACGTCGCCGCGATCCGCGTCGACAACGGCCGGGCCGCGGTCGAGCTCGTGCCGCCGGGCAACCGGAGCGCGGCGAAGGCGCGCGAGGTCGACGTGATTTCCGCCGACGCGATCGTGGTCGCCGCCGGCGCCGGCAGCATTGCGCTGCTCGAACGGCTCGGCTGGCGCCTGCCGCTGCACCCGGTGCGCGTCCACACGCTCACCGCCCCCGTCGCATACGAAGAACACTCGCCGCACCTTTGCGTCATCGATTCGATCAAGCGGATCTCGATCACGCGCACCCACCAGCGGCTGCGCGTCGGTGGCGCCGCCGTGCTGCAAAGTCTCGCCGACACCGCGAAGCCGCTCGCCGAACCGTTGTCCGAGGCCGCGCTCGCGCTGCTCGGCCAGGCCGTCCATGACTGGGTGCCCGGTGCTGCAAAGATCTCGGCCGCGCTGTCGTGGCGAGGCATGCAACTGCTGTCGCCGGACGGCCTGCCCGTCGTGGGTCCGACCCCGCATCCGCGCGTGTTCGTCAATTTCGGCCATGGCCCGGCCGGCTGGGGCCTCGCGTGCGGGTCTGCTAAAGTGGTGACCGACTATCTGGGCGGCAACGTCCAGCACTGGCCCGCCGACACGCTCGCCGCGCTGAGCGCCGGCCGCTTCACGACCTGACCGCCGCGGGCCGACCCGTGGCGGCATCCTTGCCAGCCGCCACGATCCCGCGATGACCGTTACCCGCCCGCTTCCCGATTCCGACCCGATCGCGCTGCTGCGCGTCGCCGACCTGCGCGCGGCCGAAGCCGACGCAACCGCCGCGCTGCCGCCGCACACGCTGATGGGCCGCGCGGGCGCCGCCGCCGCGCGCTGGCTGTCCGAGCGCGTCGCCGGCGACGATCGCCCGGTCTGGTTCGCGGTGGGCCCCGGCAACAACGGCGGCGACGCGCTGGTGGCCGCCGCGCAGCTCCAGCAGCTCGGCGTCGCGACGCATGCGTGGATGCCGGTGC
This sequence comes from Burkholderia sp. BCC0419, assembly GCF_902830285.1. Lineage (NCBI taxonomy): Bacteria > Pseudomonadati > Pseudomonadota > Betaproteobacteria > Burkholderiales > Burkholderiaceae > Burkholderia > Burkholderia sp. BCC0419. The sequence continues at coordinate 1,440,711 of NZ_CADESR010000001.1, read as the reverse complement.
CGGTCAAGCCGGACGACGCGCAATGGGCGCTCGGTCTCGCGCGCACGGCGGGCGTGCCGCTGTCGGCCACCCCGCCCGCGTCGCTGGAAGGCTATGCGTGGGTCGTCGACGGGCTGTTCGGCATCGGTCTCGGCCGCGCGCTCGACGGCACGTTCGCCGAGCAGGCCGCACGCATCGCCGCCCATGCGCGCAGCGGCGGCCGCGTGCTCGCGCTCGACGTGCCGAGCGGGCTCGACAGCGACACGGGCCGGATCGTCGGCGCGGGCGTCGCCGTCGCGGCCACCCACACGCTCACCTTCATCGGCGCGAAGCCCGGCCTCTACACGGGCGACGGCCGCGATCTCGCCGGCGCAATCCACGTCGCGTCGCTCGACGTCGCGCCGCCCGCCGCGCCGGCCATCGTGCTGAACGCGCCCGCGCGGTTCGCCGCGGCGCTGCCCGCGCGCGCCTTCGCGTCCCACAAGGGCACGTATGGCAGCCTCGCGGTGCTCGGCGGCGACACGGGCATGTGCGGCGCGCCGATCCTTGCCGCCCGCGCCGCGCTGTTCGCGGGCGCCGGCAAGGTGCACGTCGGCTTCCTGGGCGCGGGCGCGCCGCCGTACGACCCGCCGTTCCCCGAACTGATGCTGCATCCGGCCGACACCCTCGATCTCGGCGCGATGACCGCGATCGCGGCCGGTTGCGGGCTCGGCACACGCGAAGCCGCGGCAACGCTCGTGCGCGACGTGCTCGCGCACGACATCGCGACGCTGCTCGATGCCGACGCGCTGAACCTCGTCGCGACGCACGCGGATCTCGCGGCCGCCGTCGCCACGCGCGGCGCGCGCGGCAATCCGTGCGTGCTGACGCCGCATCCGCTCGAAGCCGCACGCCTGGTCGGCGGCGACACGGCAGCCGTGCAGCGCGATCGCGTCGCGGCCGCGCAGGCGCTCGCCGCACGTTACGCGAGCATCGTCGTGCTGAAAGGCTCGGGCACGGTGATTGCAGCGCCCGACGGGCGGGTGGCGATCAACCCGACCGGCAACGCGGCGCTCGCCACCGGCGGCACCGGCGACGTGCTCGGCGGCCTGATCGGCGCGCTGCTCGCGCAGCGGGTCGCGCCGTACGAAGCCGCGCTGGCCGGCGTCTATCTGCACGGCCTCGCGGCCGACACGCTGACCGCGAACGGCACCGGCCCGGCCGGGCTCACCGCGGGCGAGCTCGCGCCAATGGCGCGCACGCTGATCAATCGCCTTTTTTATCCGTCGCCGCGCGCCGACACGTAACGCCGCTATACTGACTGCCCCGCCGCACGGCGGGCCTTCTCGTCCGCCGGCTTTCCGATCCCGATGAGCCGGCGCGGCATTCCTCCCGATTCACGCTTCACTCGAACCGCCATGACGCTGAAATCGCTCCCCGCCTGGACTGCCCTTCAATCCCACTTCGAACAGATCCGCCACGCGCGGCTGCGCGACTGGTTCGCGCCGGAAAACGACCGCGCGCCGACCCGCGCCGAACGCTTCACGATTCCGGGCGGCGGTCTCGCGGCCGATTTCTCGAAGAACCGCATCGACGACGAAACGCTGCGCCTGCTCGTGCAGCTCGCGCGCGACGCGGGCGTCGAAGCGCGCCGCGACGCGATGTTCGCGGGTGAGATCGTCAACCCGACCGAAGGCCGCGCCGCGCTGCACACCGCGCTGCGCGCGACCGACCCGCAGGCGCCGTTCCACGCGCAGGTGAGCGCCGAGCGCGCGAAGATGGCGACGTTCGCGCGCGCCGTGCGCAGTGGCACGTGGACGGGCTATACGGGCAAGCGCATCCGCCACGTGATCAACATCGGCATCGGCGGCTCCGATCTCGGGCCGAAGATGGTCGTGCATGCGCTGCACCACGTCGCGACGCCCGAGATCTCGACCCACTTCGTGTCGAACGTCGACGGCGCCGATCTCGCGCGCGTGCTCGAACAGGTCGACCCCGAGGAAACGCTCGCGATCATCGTGTCGAAGACCTTCACGACGCTCGAGACGATGACGAACGCACGCTCGCTGCGCGACTGGTTCGTCGCGCGCGGCTGCCCCGAGGACGCGCTCGCGAAGCACTTCGTCGGCGTGTCGGCGAACCCGGCCGAAGTCGTGAAGTTCGGCATCGCCGCAGAGAACGTGTTCGAAATGTGGGATTGGGTCGGCGGCCGCTATTCGCTGTGGTCGGCGGTCGGCCTGTCGATCATGATCGCGGTCGGCCCGGAACAGTTCGACGAGCTGCTGGCCGGCGCGAACGACATGGACCGCCACTTCCGCGAAGCGCCGCTCGAGCGCAACCTGCCGGTGCTGCTCGGCCTGATCGGCATCTGGTACCGGAATTTCTTCGGTTCGCAGAGCTATCTCGTCGCGCCGTATTCGGAAGCGCTGCACTACCTGCCGTCGTACCTGCAGCAGCTCGAAATGGAGAGCAACGGCAAATCCGCGCGCCTGGACGGCGCCTTCGTCGACTACCCGACGTCGGCCGTCACGTGGGGCGAGCCGGGCACCAACGGCCAGCATGCGTTCTTCCAGATGCTGCACCAGGGGCCGACGATCGTGCCGATCGACTTCATCGCGGTGCTGACGCCCGAGCATCCGCTCGCGAGCCATCACCCGAAGCTGCTCGCGAACTGCTTCGCGCAGAGCGAGGCGCTGATGCTCGGCCGCACGCTCGAAGAAGCGCGCCAGGTCGCCGGGCCCGGCAAGGAAGCGCTCGCGCCGCACCTGACGTTCCCCGGCAACCGGCCGACCACGACGCTGCTCGTCGATGCGCTGACGCCGCGCACGCTCGGCGCGCTGATCGCGCTTTACGAGCACAAGGTGCTCGTGCAGGCGACGGTATGGGACATCAATCCGTTCGACCAGTGGGGCGTCGAGCTCGGCAAGATTCTCGGCAAGGTCGTCGAAGCCGACCTGTCGGCCGAATCGGTCGACCCGGCGAAGCACGACTCGTCGACCACGGCGCTGATCGAGCGCGCCCGCGCGGCGCTCAAGCGTTGAAGCACTGACGCGACGGCGTCATGCCCGTGCCGGCCGCGCGATCCACCCTGCGCGGCCGGCACGAATATTCACGCGTTGCGCGAAGCCGCTTGCGGCGCGACGATGCGCCCGGCGTCGATGGTGACCGTCGTTGCGCAGCGGCGCGCGAGTTCGGCATCGTGCGTAACGAGCACGAGCGTCGCGCCATGCGTGCGGTTCAGTTCGAACATCAGGTCGATGACCGCGTGGCCGGTTGCCGCGTCGAGGCTGCCGGTCGGCTCGTCGGCGAACAGGATCGCCGGGCGCGTGACGAACGCGCGTGCGAGTGCGACGCGCTGCTGTTCGCCGCCCGACAGCAGCTTCGGATAATGCGCGGTGCGTTCGCCGAGGCCGACCTGCACGAGCAGCGCCCGGGCGCGGTCGGCCGCATCGCGCGCACTGATGCCGCCCTGCAGTTCGAGCGGCAGCATCACGTTCTCGAGCGCCGTCAGATGCGGCATCAGCTGGAACGATTGGAACACGAATCCGACCGCGCCGTTGCGCAGTGCCGCGCGTTCGTCCTCGTCGAGCTGGTCGAGCGCGCGGCCGAGCAGGCGAACCGTGCCGCTCGTCGCGCTGTCCAACCCCGCAAGCAGGCCGAGCAGCGTCGATTTGCCCGACCCGGACGCGCCGACGATCGCGAGGCTGCTGCCCGGCTGCACGGCGAGCGTGATGCCGTCGAGAATCGTCAGCTCGCCCGTTGCATCGGCAACCCGCTTGCACACGTCATGGACTTCGATGATCGGATCGGTAATCTTGAACATGGACACGACATTCCGCTGGAAAAGACGCGCGGCGGCCGCCGCGCTGCTGGGCACCCTGCTGGCCGTCACCGTGCCCGCACGCGCCGCGACGGCGCCGGCATCGAGCCCGCCCGTGATCGTCGTGCTCGGCGACAGCCTGTCGGCCGAATACGGATTGCCGCGCGACACCGGCTGGGTGTCGCTGCTGCGGCAACGACTCACGACAGAGCGAATCGATTATAGCGTCGCGAACGCCAGCGTCAGCGGCGACACCACGAGCGGCGGCCGCGCGCGGCTGCCCGCGGTGCTGCAGCGGCTCAAGCCGTCGATCGTCGTCGTCGAGCTCGGTTCGAACGATGCGCTGCGCGGCGTGCCGCTCGCGACGACCGAGCAGAACCTGCGCGACATCATCGCGAGCGCGCGGCGTGCGCAGGCAAAGGTCGTGCTGGTCGGCATGTACGTGCCACCCAATTACGGCCCCGACTACACGCAGAAGTTCCACGCGGTCTATACGCGGCTGTCGAAAGACCTCGGCGTGCCGCTCGTGCCGTTCCTGCTGGCCGGCATCGAGAACAAGCCCGAGATGTTCCAGGCCGACCAGATGCATCCCGCGCAGCAGGCCCAGGGCGTCCTGCTCGACAATGTGTGGCTGGCACTGAAGCCGTTGCTCGGCAAGCCACGCGGCTGACCGCCGTACACCGGAAAACAAAAAGCCCCGCTTCAAGCGGGGCTTTTTGATGGTTGCGGGCGAAACGATGTTCAGTTGTCGCCGTCCTGCTGCTGGCTGGCCGTCGTGCTGCCGTACAGCTTCACCTTCGAGCGATCGCGCAGCGCGGCGAGATACGCTTCGCCTTCGCTCTGCGCGTCGACCTGCGCCATCTGCTGCTGCGCGGCCGCCAGTTGCTGCGGATCGACCGCCGAACCCGGGATCACCGCGTTCACACGGTAGATCGCATAGCCGTCCGCGCCGAGATCGACACCGACATAGGCCGGCAGCGTCTTCGCATCGACCTTGTAGACGGCGCTCAGCGCAGCCGGCGTCAGGCCCTGCGACTGGGTGCGCGACACCTTCTGCGCGGCCGCGAACCCGTCGGTCGACTTCGACTTCTGCAGCCCGGCCAGCTTCGCCGCACCGTCCTTCTTCGCGAGTTCCGCGGCCTGCTCGGCGATGACCTTCTGGCGCACGACGTCCTTGATCGTGTCGAGCGCGGGCACGGCAGCCGGCTTGTGCTCGGTCACGCGCGCCGAGATCAGCGTGTTGTTGCCGACGTCGATCGCCTGCGTGTTGTTCTGGTTCTTCACCGCGTCATTCGCGAACACGGCGGCCAGGAACTTCGGATTGTTCAACGGGCTCGTCGGCGGCAACTGCGGATTCGGCGTCGGCGTGACGGTGGCCGTCTGGATCGTCAGCTTGTACTTGTCCGCGGCCGGCTGCAGCGTCTTCGCCTTTTCATAGACGGTCGACGTGAAGCCTTCCGCGTTGTCCGTGAACGCCTTCGATGCGTACTGCTGCTTCAGGTCGACCGCGATCTGGTCCTTCACTTCCGCGAACGGCTTGACGACCGCCGGCTTCACTTCGGTCGCCTTCAGGATGTGGAAACCGAGATCCGACTGCACGATCCCGCTCACGTCGCCCTGCTTGAGCGAGAACGCCGCATCGTCGAACGCCTTGCCGCCCGCGGTCGAACCGCGCGTGATGAAGCCGAGGTCGCCGCCCTTCGCTGCCGACGGCGCGTCCTGCGAGCTCTTCTGCGCGATCTGCGCGAACTGGTCCGGATGCGCCTTCACGTCGGCGAGCAGTTGCTCGGCCTTCGCCTTTGCGGCTGCCTTGTCGGCCGCGCTGGCGCTGCCCGGCGCGGCGATGAAGATGTGGCTCACGCGCACCTGTGCTTCGCTACGGAAGTGCGTCGGGTTGTCGTCGTAGAATTTCTTGATGTCCGCTTCGGTCGGCTGCGCGCTCGCGGCCGCTGCGGCCGGCGAATAGACGAGATACTGGATCGTCGCGGTTTCCGGCGTCGCGAAGCCCTGCTTGTGTGCGTCGTAGTACGCGGTGAGCTGCGCGTCGGTCGGCTGGACCTTCGCTGCGAAATCGCTCGTCTTCAGCACGAGCGCCTGCACTTCACGCTGCTGCGCGGCGAGTTCGGACAGGCGTTGCGCGAGGCTCTTCGGCGTGAACGCGCTCGACACGATGCTCGCCGGAATCTGCTGCAGCGAGAGGCTGTAACGCACGCGCTCCTGGTACTGCTCGGGCGTCATCCCCTGGAACGACAGCAGTTGCGCGTAGCGTTCGACGTCGATCGTACCGTCGGGCTTCTTCAGCGACGCGATCATCGGGTCGCTCATCAGCGCGTCGCGCACGGCGTTGTCGGACGCGGTCAGGTGCAGGCGTTGCGTCTCGTCGGCCAGCACGCGTTGCTGGATCAGGCCGTCGAGCACCTGCTTGCGATGCTCGGGCGTGTCGAACATCTTGATGTCGAACTGGCCGCCGAGCGCCTGGCGCGCCTGGTCGATCTGCTGGCGGAACGCGCCGTCGAATTCGACCCGCGTGATCTTGTGCCCGTTGACTGCCGCGACGTTCGCACTGTCGTCGAAGAAGCCGCGGAAGCCTTGGATCCCGACGAAACCCAGCCCCGGCAATACGATCAGGAGCAGGAGCGCCATCATCAGGCGCTGGTGATTACGGAAGAAATCGAGCATGCGTGACGGGAAAATTGGACAAAACGACCGATATTACAACATACGGGGTGGGACGGGAAAAAAGCAGACGTGCCGCGGGCAGGCGCAGCCGGAAATACAAATGAAAAAGCCCGCGCAAGGCGGGCTTCTTCATTTTCTGGCGGAGCGGACGGGACTCGCCTACCTCCCGCAGGCCGCGGCTGCGCTTGCAAGCGCAGCCCTTCGAATCCCGCCGGAAGCCGCGCAGGCGGCTTCCTCCACTCCGCAGTCACGCGCCCGCCCGCGGGCGCAACCGACAATACAAATGAAAAAGCCCGCACGAGGCGGGCTTTTTCATTTCTGGCGGAGCGGACGGGACTCGAACCCGCGACCCCCGGCGTGACAGGCCGGTATTCTAACCGACTGAACTACCGCTCCTTGGTCTGGCTGAATCGGGAAACTGGTGGGTGCTGAGGGGTTCGAACCCCCGACCTACGCCTTGTAAGGGCGCCGCTCTACCAGCTGAGCTAAGCACCCGTTTCCGATTCGTTCTGACTGCGATCTGCGTTTCCGCATCAACAATCAGCGAGCCCGCAAGTTTAATTCATCCCCGATCATTTTGCCAAGCCTGCGCATGAATTTTTTTAACGCACGGCGGGCTCGCACAATTCCGAGGCGCATAAATAAACCCGCGGACACCGCCGCGGGTTTCGTGAACGACCGTCAGCAACGACGGTGCTCAGCAGGGCCTCAGTGCTTGACCACTTCCGTCGAGCCGGCATCCTTCGCCGCCTCGCCGACCGGCGCCGCTGCCTTCGCTTCTTCTTCCGGCGGCAGCGGAGTCGGCGAACGCTCGAGCGCGAGCTCCAGCACCTTGTCGATCCAGCGGACCGGCACGATCTCGATCGCGTTCTTCACGTTGTCCGGAATGTCCGCGAGATCCTTCACGTTCTCTTCCGGAATCAGCACGAGCTTGATGCCGCCGCGGTGAGCCGCCAGCAACTTTTCCTTCAGCCCGCCGATCGGCAGCACTTCGCCACGCAACGTGATTTCGCCCGTCATCGCGACGTCGGCCCGCACGGGAATACCCGTCAGCACCGACACCAGCGCGGTCGTCATCGCACCGCCGGCGGACGGACCGTCCTTCGGCGTCGCGCCTTCCGGCACGTGGATGTGGATGTCCTGCTTCTCGAACGCTTCGTCCTTGATACCGAGACGACGCGAACGCGAACGCACGACCGAACGCGCAGCCTCGACCGACTCCTTCATCACGTCGCCGAGCGAACCCGTACGGATCACGTTGCCCTTGCCCGGCATCACCGCGGCTTCGATCGTCAGCAGGTCGCCGCCGACTTCCGTCCACGCGAGGCCCGTCACCTGACCGACCTGGTTTTCCTTCGCCGCGAGGCCGAAGTCGTACTTGCGCACGCCGAGGAACGTGTCGAGGTTCTCGCCATCGACCTTGATCGCGCCCGATGCCTTCTTCAGCAGCAGCATCTTCACGACCTTGCGGCAGATCTTCGACACTTCGCGCTCGAGCGAACGCACACCGGCTTCGCGCGTGTAGTAGCGGATGATGTCGCGGATCGCCTGCTCGGTGACGTCGATCTCGCCTTCCTTCAGCCCGTTGTTCTTCTTCTGCTTCGGCAGCAGGTAACGCTGGGCAATGCTGACCTTCTCGTCTTCCGTGTAGCCCGACAGACGGATCACTTCCATCCGGTCGAGCAACGGCGGCGGGATGTTCAGCGAGTTCGACGTCGCGACGAACATCACGTCCGACAGGTCGAAGTCGACTTCGATGTAGTGGTCGGCGAACGTGTGGTTCTGTTCCGGATCGAGCACTTCGAGCAGCGCCGACGACGGATCGCCGCGGAAATCCATGCCCATCTTGTCGACTTCGTCGAGCAGGAAGAGCGGATTGCGCACGCCGACCTTCGCGAGGCTTTGCAGGATCTTGCCCGGCATCGAACCGATGTACGTACGGCGGTGGCCGCGGATCTCGGCTTCGTCACGCACGCCGCCGAGCGCCATCCGGACGAACTTGCGGTTCGTCGCACGGGCGATCGACTGGCCGAGCGAGGTCTTGCCGACGCCCGGAGGCCCGACGAGGCACAGGATCGGCGCCTTGACCTTGTCCACGCGCTGTTGCACCGCGAGATACTCGAGGATCCGTTCCTTGACCTTCTCGAGGCCGAAGTGATCCTCGTCGAGCACCTGCTCGGCGTTCGACAGGTCGTTGTTGACCTTGCTCTTCTTGCGCCACGGCAGGCCGATCAGCGTGTCGATGTAGTTGCGCACGACGGTGGCTTCCGCCGACATCGGCGACATCAGCTTCAGCTTCTTCAGCTCGGCGTCGGCCTTCTTCTTGGCTTCCTTCGGCATGCGCGCGGCGTTGATGCGCTTCTCGAGCTCCTCGAGATCCGCCCCTTCCTCGCCTTCGCCCAGTTCCTTCTGGATCGCCTTGACCTGTTCGTTCAGGTAGTACTCGCGCTGGCTCTTTTCCATCTGGCGCTTCACGCGCCCGCGGATGCGCTTTTCGACCTGCAGGATGTCGATCTCGGCTTCGAGCTGCGCGAGCAGGTGCTCGAGGCGCTCGATGACCGGGAACATCTCGAGGATGTGCTGCTTCTGGTCGAGCTTCAGCGGCAGGCGCTCGGCGATCATGTCGGCGAGACGGCCCGCTTCGTCGATGCCCGACAGCGACGTGAGGATCTCCGGCGGGATCTTCTTGTTCAGCTTCACGTACTGGTCGAACTGCGACACGATCGCGCGGCGCAGCGCTTCCGTTTCGGCGCTGTCGGCGTGATCGGGCTCGAGCGGCATCACTTCGCAGGAGAACTGCGTCTCCTGTTCTTCGATCGACAACGCCTTCGCGCGCTGCAGGCCCTCGACGAGCACCTTCACGGTGCCGTCCGGCAGCTTCAGCATCTGCAGGATGTTGGCGATACAACCGACCTCGTACATGTCCTTTTCGGTCGGTTCGTCCTTGGCCGCGGTTTTCTGGGCGACGAGCATGATGTGCTTGCCGCCTTCCATCGCTGCTTCGAGGGCCTTGATCGATTTCGGCCGGCCCACGAAGAGCGGAATCACCATGTGCGGGAAAACGACGACGTCCCGCAGCGGCAGCAGCGGGAGCGTGATGCGTTCCGGCGGGAGAAGTTGGGTGCCTGACATTTTCATTTCCCCATGAGTGGAATCAATTGTTCGGTAATTGAGGCCGCCACAACGAATTGCAAGCCTTCAAGTGCGGGAAATATTCGGTAAGAAAGTAACCACCGCGTGTCGAGTCAGAGTTACCCACAAGATAAACGAAAAAAAGCCGCCCACGGACTCATGAACGGCCTTTTTCGATGAACATCGTCGGCAAGCCGGTCAGTTCGAACCCGCCACCTTCGGCGTGTCCTCGTAGATCAGCAAGGGCTTGCCGTCCCCATCGATGACGTTCTCGTCGATGATGACCTTGCTGACCCCTTTCATCGTCGGCAGCTCGTACATCACGTCGAGCAACGCCTGTTCGATGATCGAACGCAAACCGCGCGCGCCGGTCTTGCGGCGGATCGCCTTGCGGGCGACTGCCTGCAACGCGCCCGGCCGGATTTCCAGCTCGACGCGCTCCATCGCGAACAGCTTGTGATACTGCTTGACGAGCGCATTCTTCGGCTCGACCAGGATCTTCATCAGCGCGGCTTCGTCGAGCTTGCCGAGCGTCGCGACCACCGGCAGGCGGCCGATCAATTCGGGGATCAGACCGAATTTGATCAGGTCTTCCGGTTCCGTTTCGCGCAGCACTTCGCCCGCGTCGCGTTCCTGCTTGCTCTTGACCGTCGCGCCGAAGCCGATGCCGGTCTTCTCGGTACGATCGGTGATCACCTTTTCGAGACCGTCGAACGCGCCGCCGCAGATGAACAGGATGTTGGTCGTGTCGACCTGGATGAAATCCTGGTTCGGGTGCTTGCGGCCGCCCTGCGGGGGCACCGACGCCATCGTGCCCTCGACGAGCTTCAGCAGCGCCTGCTGGACGCCCTCGCCCGACACGTCGCGCGTGATCGACGGGTTGTCCGACTTGCGGCTGATCTTGTCGATTTCGTCGATGTAGACGATCCCGCGCTGGGCCTTGTCGACCTCGTAGTTGCAGTTCTGCAACAGCTTCTGGATGATGTTCTCGACGTCCTCGCCGACGTAGCCGGCTTCGGTCAGCGTCGTCGCATCGGCGATCACGAACGGCACGTTGAGCAACCGCGCGAGCGTCTGCGCGAGCAGCGTCTTGCCGGAGCCCGTCGGGCCGATCAGCAGGATGTTGCTCTTCGACAGCTCGACGTCGTCCTTCTTGTCGAGATGCTTCAGGCGCTTATAGTGGTTGTACACGGCCACCGCGAGGATTTTCTTCGCGCGCTCCTGGCCGATCACGTACTGATCGAGGATGTCGCGAATTTCCTGCGGGCTCGGCAGATCCGACCGGGACAGGGTGGCCTCGACGCCGGCGGCAGCCGCCTCGTCGCGAATGATTTCGTTGCAGAGGTCGATACATTCATCGCAGATGAACACCGACGGGCCCGCGATGAGTTTTTTCACCTCATGCTGGCTTTTCCCGCAAAACGAGCAATACAACAGCTTCTCGCTGTTCGAACCTTTTTTGTCCGCCATGAATGTAGAGCCTCCGGACAGGTAAATGACATGATACGCCGATTGCTCCGAACGCCGCGCCTAGGGCGCGACCGGAGCCGGCTGGATGCGCTTGCCGCAGATGCTCAGGGGCACTCGGGACGTTTGGGGGCGCCGCGCGAATCGGGGCGGCACCCCGTTTAAGCTCACGGGCGCTTCAACAGCACCTGATCGATCAGCCCGTACGCCTTCGCGTCCTCGCTCGACATGAAGTTATCACGGTCGGTGTCGCGCGCGATGCGCTCGACGTCCTGGCCCGTGTGCTGCGCGAGCAGGTTGTTCAACCGTTCCTTCAGGTAGAGGATCTCGCGTGCCTGGATCTCAATGTCGGATGCCTGGCCGCGCGCGCCGCCGAGCGGCTGGTGAATCATCACGCGCGAATTCGGCAGCGCAAAGCGCTTGCCCTTCGCACCCGACGCGAGCAGGAACGCGCCCATGCTGGCCGCGAGGCCCATGCACAGGGTCGACACGTCCGGCTTGATGAACTGCATCGTGTCGTAGATCGCCATCCCGGCCGACACCGAGCCGCCCGGGCTGTTGATGTAGAGGCTGATGTCCTTGTCGGGATTCTCGCTCTCGAGGAACAGCAATTGCGCGACCACGAGGTTGGCGGTCTGGTCGTTCACTTCGCCGACCATGAACACCAGGCGCTCCTTCAGGAGACGCGAATAGATATCGTACGAACGCTCGCCGCGGCCGCTCGTTTCGACGACGATCGGCACCAGCCCCAGCGCTTGCGCCTCGAAACCCTGCGGCGCGTTCGAAGCAAGCATGTCCAGCAATTCAGCGCGAGTGATCATTCAATGAACCTTGTTCGAATGGAAAATTGAACGGAAGGAAGCCGCCCGCTCAATCGCCATATTAATGGCAACCGTGCGCTTGACGTAAAAACGGCGTGCGGGCCGTCGCTCCGACAGCCGGCACGCCGCTAGAGCGACACTTACGCTTGCGCCGATGCGCTCGCGAGTGCCTCGAAGCTCACTTCCTTGTCCGTCACCTTTGCCTTGCCCAGCACGAAGTCGACGACGTTGCTTTCAACGACGAACGCTTCCATCTCGGCGAGGCGCTGCTGGTTGGAATAATACCAGCGGACCACTTCCTTCGGGTCTTCGTAGCTCTTCGCGAACTCGTCGACTTCCGCGCGGATCTGTTCCGGCTTCGCTTCGAGGCCGTTCGACTTCACCAGCTCGGCCAGCACGAGGCCCAGCTTCACGCGGCGCTCCGCCTGGTCGGCGAACATCTCGGCCGGGATCGGTGCGTCCTTCGCGTTCGGCACGCCGCGCTGCGCCAGGTCCTGGCGAGCCATTTCGACGAGACGTTGCTGATCCTGCTCGATCAGCGCCTTCGGCACGTCGAGTTCGGAAATCTTCAGCAGCGCGTCCATCACCTGGTTCTTGACGATCGACTGCGTGCGACGCTTCGCTTCGCGCTCGAGGTTTTCCTTGATCTCGGCGCGCATCTTCGTGAGGTCGCCGTCTTCGATACCGAGCGACTTCGCGAATTCAGCGTCGATTTCCGGCAGGTGCGGCCACTCGATCTTCTTCATCGTGACCGTGAACTGCGCCGTTTTGCCGGCGACGTCTGCACCGTGGTAGTCGTCCGGGAACTTGAGGTCGAACGTACGCTGTTCGCCGACCTTCAGGCCCAGCGCTGCCGTTTCGAATTCCGGCAGCATGCGGCCTTCGCCGAGCACGAACGGGAAATCTTCGGCCGTGCCGCCCTGGAACGCGACATCGTCGATCTTGCCGACGAAGTCGACCGTCACGCGGTCGCCGTTCTTCGCTGCGGTGTCCGCGCCGCCGTCGCCGTGCTCGCCGGCTTCGCCGCGTGCGTGGAAGTGCACGCGCTGCTTGCGCAGGATGTCCAGCGTACGGTCGATTTCGGCGTCGCCGATCGACGTCGTCGAGCGCTCGACTTCAGCCGTCGCCAGATCGCCGATCTTCACTTCCGGGTAGACCTCGAACGTCGCGTCGAACGCGTATGCGTCTTCAGCCTGTTCCTGCTTCGGCTCGAAGCTCGGCTGGCCGGCGACGCGCAGGTTTTCCGCGCGGCTGACCGTGAAGAATTCCTGGCCGATCTTGTCGCTCAGCACTTCGGCTTCGACCTGACCCGCGTATTGCTGGGCGACCATCTTCACCGGCACCTTGCCCGGGCGGAAACCCGGCATGCGCACGGTCTTCGCGAGTTTCTGGATGCGGGCGTCGATTTCCTTCTGCACGGTGTCTTTCGGCAAAGAAATCGTCACGCGGCGTTCAAGCTTGCCGAGGTTCTCAACAACGTTAGCCATGGCTTCAATCGTCCTAAAATTATTCGAGCGAATCGGGTTTTCCTTGCCGTGCCTGCCTGCAGCGTGAGGTGCATCACATGGGTGCGTCGCACTCACACGCCGCGCCGGAGCGCCACGCCATCCCTGCACGCGCCGGATGGCTAGCGCAAGCGGCTCGGAGCACGGCTTTGGCCGGAAGAATCGACTATTCTAGCAAACAATTTTCCTCGTACCGCCAGATCAGCGCGACACGCGTGTGTCCGCACCCTGTCGACGGCCCGTTGCACGCTCATGCACGCGGATCGCCGCTATGCCGAACGGCGTATCCACCCCGGGCCTGCCATCCTGTAAGCTCCGATAGCGTGTGAGCCACCGTCGTGGCACCACCGTTCATTCTTCACACCAATAAAGCCCTCCGGAGACACCATGCCGCACCACCCGTCCGCGCCTGTCGTCGTCATCGCGCCCGATTCGTTCAAAGGCTCGCTTTCCGCCGAGCAGGTCGCGGACGCGATCGCCACCGGCGTTCGCCGCGCCCGGCCCGACGCCGTGGTGCGCTGCTGCCCGATGGCCGACGGCGGCGAAGGCACGCTCGACGCGATGCTGGCGGGCGGCGGCACGCGGCGCACGCTGCGGGTGGCCGGCGCGTCGCTGGCGGCACGCGACGCGGCGGTCGGCGTGATCGATGCGCGCACCGCGATCGTCGAGACGGCCGAGGTCGTCGGCATTACCGACCCGGTCGGCATGAGCGTGCCGGTCGACGCGCGCAGCACGCGCGGGATGGGCGAGGCGATCCGCACGCTGCTCGACGACGGCGTGCGCCGCTTCTTCGTCGCGCTCGGCGGCAGCAGCACCAACGACGCGGGCGCCGGGCTGCTCGCGGGCCTCGGCCTGCAGTGCTTCGACGCGGGCGGCCAGCCGGTCGAGCCGGTGCCGTCGCGGCTCGCCGACATCGCGCGCATCGACGCGTCGGGGCTCGATCCGCGCCTGAACGAAACGGAATTCGTCGGCATGTCCGACGTCGACAACCCGCTGACGGGCGCGCATGGCGCCACCGCCGTGTTCGGTCCGCAAAAGGGCGTGGCGGCCGCACAGGTTGCGACCCTTGATGCGGCCCTCGCCCGCTTCGCCGACCTGCTCGAAGCCGCGCTCGACCGCCGCGGCCGCGATCTGCCGGGCGCGGGCGCCGCGGGCGGCCTCGGTTTCGCGCTGCACATGTTGGGCGCACGGTTCGAGGCCGGCGCCGAAGTGGTGGCGCGTCAGGTCGGGCTCGACGCCGCCCTGGCCGGCGCCGACTGGCTGATCACCGGCGAAGGCCGCTCCGACGTGCAGACGCTGCACGGCAAGGCACCGTTCATCGCGTGCCGGCACGCGCAGGCCGCCGGCGTACCCGCATCGCTGCTGTCGGGCGCGGTCGACCCGGCCGCGCTGCCGCGCCTGTCCGAGCATTTCTCCGGCTGCTTTTCGCCCGCTCCCGGGCCGATCACGCTCGACGTCGCGATCCGCGACGCGGCCAACCTGCTCGCGAACGAGGCAGAACAGTTGACACGCCTGAAGTACGGTGCACACTGACCGTTGACCCGAGCGCGCGATACAGGAACAATCGGGCCCGCCCTTTTTCTTCAGGATTCGACATGAAAGGCCGTCAAGCCGGGCTCGATCAGTTTCTGACCTATCGCCTCCATGCGCTCACGAAGCGCTCCGACCGCGGGATCGGCGAGGTGTACCGGCACAAGCTCGACATCTCGCTGCCCGAGGCGCGCGTAATCGCCGCCGTCGGCGCGTTCGGCCCGTTCTCGATCATGGATCTCGCGCGCCACACCAATCTCGACAAGAGCCAGGCAAGCCGCGCGGCCGAAGCGCTGCTGCGCCAGGGGCTGCTCGAGCGCAGCGCGAGCGAGGAAGACGGCCGGATCGTGCTGATCGCGCTGACCACCGACGGCCGCGCGCTGCATCGCAAGATCATGCCGATCGTGCGCAAGTGGAACGACGGCTTGCTCGCGTGCCTGTCCGACAGCGAACGCCAGACGTTCGAGCGGCTGCTCGACAAGGTCGTTGCGCACGCAGTCGACCGCGACGACTGAGCCGCGCGTCGGCTCCGGCGTCGCCAGTTCGCCGGATGGCCGAGCGCTGCCGGCAGTATTGATCCGATGAATCAGACAGACAGGCCGCCCGGGTCGCGTCACGCGCGATCCGGGCGGCCCGTTTTGCATCATGTGGCGGCATCGCGCGAAGCGCGTGTCGCGTGGTCGTGTTGCCGACGGCTGCGAATTCAGCGGCCTCGGGCGCACTACAACCCGCTGTTCGTCGCGCGCTGACGCAACAATCCGAGCACCGCGTCGCAGTATGGCGTCGGCACGCCAAGCTTGCGGCCGAGTTCCGGAAACACGCCGAGAATCGGCCCGATCTCGAGCGAGCGCCCCGCCTCGAAATCCTGCAGCATCGACGTCTTGAATGCGCCGAGCTTGCGCGTGACCGCGATCCGCTCGGGGCCGCTCATCCCGGTGGACAACCCGAGCTTCGCGCCGATCGCTGCCGCCTCCTCCATCATCCGCAACGCGAGATCCTGCGTGAACGGATCGTCGAGCAACTGCTCGGCCGTCGACCCGGTCAACGCGCTCAGCGGGTTCATGTTCATGTTGCCCCACAGCTTCGTCCAGATCTCGGTCCGGATCGCGGGCGTCGACTCGACGTCGAAACCGCCGGCCGCGAGCGCCGCGGCGAACCGTGCCGCGGCCACGTCGAGCCGCGGATCGGGCGCGCCGACGATCAGCCGGTTGCCGCGCCCGCGCCGCACGACGCCCGGCGCGTCGGTACTCGACGACAGGTGCACGACGCAGCCGATCGCCTGCGCGGGCGGCAACGCGGCCGACACCGCGCCGGCCGGATCGACCGCATCGAGCGGCACGCCGTCGATCGCCCCTTCGAGCCCGTGCGTGAACCACCACGGCAGCCCGTTCATCGCCGCGACGATCACCGTATCCGGCCCGACCAGCGGCGCAATGCGCGCGGCGAGCGCCGGCAGCGCCTGCGCCTTCAGCGCGATCACCACGTAGTCCTGCACGCCGAGCGCGGCCGCATCGTCGCTTGCGCGCACCGGCACCGACACGGTTGCGCCGGCCTCGTCGATCACGCGCACGCCGTGCGCATTCAGTGCATCGAGCGTCGCGCCGCGCGCATATGCGCTCACGGTCATGCCGGCTCTCGACAACGCGGCCGCGAGCAATCCGCCGATCGCGCCGACCCCGACCACCGCCGCACGCACCGACCCTGAATTCGTGTCGTTCATGATGGAATTCCGTCTCCTGGGAGCTGACGAGCATAACGCTCAATGGTTGCGGGCACAACCATTCCGGCAACGCAGCGCACGCCGTGCGGCACGGGTTCGTGCGCGTCAGCGCGGCATGCCGCCGGCTTCCAACGCGTCGTCATCGGTCGCGCCGCCCGTCGCGCCGAGCACGCCGGCGATCTGGCTCTTGTCGTGCATGCCGAGCTTGCGGTACGCGCAGCGCAGGTAGTGACGCACGGTCGTCGGCGAGATCGCCATCTGCTGCGCGACCTCCTTGTGCGAACGCCCGGCGCCGTAATAGCGGATCGCCGCGAGCTCGCGCGGGCTCAGCCGGTCGAGCAGCGAGCGCGGCCGCGCCTCGATCTGGAACAGCCCCGCGACGGGCACGCACTGGATGCGCAGCGCGTCGCCGACGAACGGCTGGCCCGACTGGCGCCGCAGGTGCGCGACGAGCGGCTCCGGCACGCGTGCGCCGGCCCAGGCCGGCCATTCGGTGCGCAGCACGTCGTCGAAACCGTGATCGGCATGGTGCAGCACACCGAAGTTGTCGCACAGCGCACGCGCCGCCGGCGCGACCGTGTCGGCGCGCTCGCGCGTGAGCTGCGCGGCCCGATTGATCGTCAGCGCGGCGGCCAGATGCGGAATCACTTCCTCGAAACGCCGCGCGTCGCCGTCGCTGAACGGCCGGTTCAGGCCCTGGCGATAGATCGACATGAACGTCGTCAGGCCGAAGCGGCGATCGAGCGTACACACGCACATCAGTTGCGCGAGCCCGTACTTCACGCACCAGTCGCGAAACCGCGCATCGAGCCCCGGCTCGACGACCGTCAGCCGCACCGCGCGGCCGTGCGCGCCGTGCAGCGTGCGGTGCGCGAGCGGATCGCAATCGCGCACGCGCTTCCAGTCGGTGAAGAACGCATGCGGCAACCGGTACAAGAAGCTGTTGTGCATCACCGGGCCGGTCGGCACATGGGTCGCGACGCCCGTCCACGCAGCATCGAACGGAACGAGCGCCTGCAGCAGCGAAAAGAACCGGTATTCGAATTCGCCGATGGCGGATTGCGCGGCCACCGCGTACAGGTCGAGCAGCATCAGCCCGAGTTCGCGCTGCGCCGCGTCGCCACGCGTGACGCCATCGAAATCGGCGCGCCGGGACGGCAGCGGCGGCCACGCGAATTCGTCGAGCGCGATGGCGGCCGGCACGTCGCGCAGCGCGTCGAGATCCTGCCCGATATCCGTCGTGATCCTCACTTTCCGCTCTCCTGTCCGGTCGGGCTGCTGATGCGCGCAACGACACCGGCCGATTATAGCGAGCGGCTTTTTTGGCGGCCCACGGCGCCGGAACGCTCGCCAGCCCCATCCATTTGAACGGTGCACCGCGCGTTGCTGCTGCGCAGCACGGCGCGCGGCGGCATCGCGCGGCGTTCACGCCGCGCACCGCGGGTTTTCCGCACCGTTCATCTGGACGACTGTTCGACGGTTTTCCCGCTGCGGACACTGCGTCGCGACAACACCCACGACACACCGATGCAGGACGGTATGGAGAGCCCCACGTGACGACACCCCGCTTCATCCGCACGGCCGCGGCCGCCGCGACGCTTGCCGCGTGCGGCGCCGCCGCGCAGGCGCAGTCCGCCCTCACGCTGTACGGCGCGCTCGACGCCGGCGTGCAATACCTGACGCACGCCGACGGGCGCCACTCGGCCGTGCGGTTGCAGAACTACGGCATCCTGCCTTCGCAGATCGGGATCAAGGGCCACGAGAATCTCGGCGGCGGCTGGCGGGCGCTGTTCAAGCTCGAACAGGGCTTGAACCTCAACGACGGCACCGCGACCGTGCCCGGCTACGCGTTCTTCCGCGGCGCATACGTAGGCATCGCGGGGCCGGCCGGTACCGTCACGCTCGGCCGCCAGTTCAGCGTGCTGTTCGACAAGACGCTGTTCTACGACCCGCTCTGGTACGGGTCGTACAGCGGCCAGGGCGTGCTCGTGCCGATGAACGCGAACTTCATCGATCACTCGGTCAAATACCAGTCGCCGACCTTCGCCGGCTTCGACGTCGAGGCGCTCGCCGCGACCGCCGGCGTCGCCGGCAATACGCGCGCCGGCCGTGTGCTCGAGCTCGGCGGCCAGTACACGAGCAACGGCCTGTCGGTGAGCGCGGTGCTGCATCAGGCGCACGGCGACGTATCGGCGGCGGCCGATGCGTCCGCGCGGCGTCGCGAACTCGGCACGCTCGCCGCGCGTTATGCATTCGCCACGCTGCCGCTCACCGTCCATGCAGGCGTCGAACGCCTGACCGGCGACCTCGACGCGGCCCGCACGATCGTCTGGGGCGGTGCGCGCTACCTGACGTCGAACGGGATCGGCCTGAACGCGGGCGTCTACCACACCGATTCGCGCACGCCGGCGATCGGCCACCCGACGCTGTTCATCGCGAGCACCACGTACGCGCTGTCCAAACGCACCGTTGCCTACGTGAACGTCGGCTATGCGCGAAACGGCGGCCAGAGTTCACAGACCGTCTACGAATACGACCCGACGCCACTCGCTGGCGCGTCGCAGTTCGGCGCGATGGTCGGCATGTACCACCTGTTCTGACTCCCTCAACGAGATCCCGCCATGAAAACCCTGTCCCCGGATGCCGCCCTCTCGCCCGACGGCCGCGCGTCGACGTTCGCGCGCTCGACGCTCGTCGCGCTCGTCGTGTTCGCGGCCATCACGCCGCTGTTGCTCCTTGTGGCGCCCGCCGTCGCCGGTCAGCTCGCCACGCAGCTCGGCTTGTCCGCGTCGCAGATCGGCACGTACTTCTTCGTCGAACTCGGCGCGTTCAGCCTCGCGACCGTGCCGTCGTACCTGTGGCTCGGTCGGGTCGACGCGCGCCGCGTCGCGGCGTTCGCCATCGCGCTGTTCGGCGCGGGCAACCTGCTGACCGCGCTGTGGATGCCGGGCTTCGCCGCGCTGCTCGCGCTGCGCGCCGTCACCGCTCTTGGCGGCGGCTCGCTGATGGTGCTCTGCATGACGAGCGCGGCGACGAGCAGGAACAGCGACCGCGTGTACGGCCTGTGGGTCGTCGGCCAGCTGATCGCGGGCGCGGTCGGCCTGTTCGTGCTGCCGCACGTGTTCGCCGCGTTCGGGCTGCGCGCGCTGTACGTCGCGCTCGCCGTGCTCGCGTTGCTCGCGGCGCCGCTGTCGCGCGGCTTTCCGTCGTCGCTCGGCACGCGGACGGCATCCGCGCACACGGCCCGCGGCGACGCGCCGCCGCCGCCGCGACGCTTCGTCGTGCTCGCCATCGGCGCGGTGCTGACGTTCTATCTCGCGATCGGCAGCGTGTGGACGTTCGCGAGCCGCGCGGCGGCCGAGGCCGGGCTCGATCCGCAGTCGACCGGCAACGTGCTCGCGATCGCGAGCGTGATGGGGATCGCCGGCGCGGCGCTCGCGTCGTGCGCGGGCGGCCGGCTCGCGCGGCGCGCGATGCTGGCGGCCGGCTACGCGCTGCTCGCGGCGTCGCTCGTCGCGCTCGCCGCGATGCGTCACACCGGCGGCTACAGCGCGGCGATCTTCGCGTTCAAGTTCGCGTGGACCTTCGTGCTGCCGTTCATTCTCGCCACGGTCGCGCAGATCGACACGTCGGGCCGCCTCGTCGCGACGCTGAACTTCGTGATCGGCGCGGGGCTCGCCGCCGGCCCGCTGCTGGCCGGCCTGATGCTCGACACCGGCGGCACGATGCGCGCGCTGTTCGCAGCCGCGACGGCCGGCGCGATCGTGTCGTTCGCCGCGCTGCGCCACATCGATCGCCGTTCTTCCGTTTCATCCCAACCGTGACAGGTCACGCATCCATGAATCGCACTGCCTTCTTCACCGACGAACGCACTTTCTGGCACACCGGCGGCACGCACGCGCTGTTCTTCCCGGTCGGCGGCTGGGTCCAGCCGCCGTCGAGCGCCGGCTACGCGGAATCGCCCGATTCGAAGCGCCGCTTCCTGTCGCTCGTGCAGGCGTCGGGCCTCGCCACGCAGCTCGACCTGCGCGGCGCCGAGCCCGCGACGACGGCCGACCTGCTGCGCATTCATCCGCCGCACTATCTCGACGCGTTCCGCGCGCTGAGCGACGCGAACGGCGGCGACCTCGGCGATCTCGCGCCATTCGGCAAGGGCAGCTACGAGATCGCCGCGCTGTCGGCCGGCCTCGCGATCGCGGCGGTCGATGCGGTCGTCGGCGAGCGCGCGGCGAATGCGTTCTCGCTGTCGCGGCCGCCCGGCCATCACTGCCTGCGCGACCGCCCGATGGGCTTCTGCCTGCTCGCGAACATCCCGATCGCGACCGAGGCCGCGCGCGCGAAACACGGCATCGAGCGCGTCGCGGTGATCGACTGGGACGTGCATCACGGCAACGGCACGCAGTCGATCTACTACGACGATCCGGATACGCTGACGATCTCGCTGCACCAGGACCGCTGCTTCCCGCCCGGCTACAGCGGCGCGGACGATCGCGGCGAAGGCGCGGGCGTCGGCGCGAACCTGAACGTGCCGCTGCTCGCGGGCAGCGGCGACGATGCATACCGGTATGCGTTCGAGCGGATCGTGCTGCCGGCGCTGGCGCGTTTCCGGCCCGAGCTGATCGTCATCGCGAGCGGCCTCGACGCGAGCGCGGTCGATCCGCTCGCGCGCATGCAGCTGCATACCGACAGCTACCGGTTCATGACCCGCGCGGTAAAGGAAGCCGCGCAACGCCATTGCGGCGGGCGGTTGGTGATCGTTCACGAAGGCGGCTATTCGGAGGCGTACGTGCCGTTCTGCGGGCTCGCGATCGTCGAGGAACTGGCCGGCCTGCGCACCGAGGTCGCCGATCCGATGCTCGACCTGGCGATCGCACAGCAGCCGGGCGAGCGGTTCGTCGCGTTCCAGCGCGCACTGCTCGACGAACTGGCCGTGTCGTTCGGGTTGTAACGCGCGCTGACGAACGATACCGGGCCGGCATGCGCCGGCCCTTGCGCGATCGATGCGGATGGGGTTTCCTGTGTCTTTACCCCTGTTCCGGCCCGAGGCCGCACTCTTCCGATGAAATCGTCCCCGCGCGATAACAACGACAACGCCAAAACGCGCCGCCAGCCGTCGAAGCTGGCCCTGAACATCGCCGCCGTGACGGTCGGCCTCATCACGTTCGCGATCGGCGCGGCGTGGGTGATCTATAGCTGGATCGTCGATCGCGAAGCGCAGTATTTCGCGATTCCGCTGGTGTTCTCGGTGCCGGTGATCGTGGCCGTCGCGATTCGCAGCTTCTGGGAATAGGCGCGCCGGAAACGACGAAGCGCCGCGGTCGGGCGACGCGCGGCGCTTCGTATCGCGCTTGTTTCAACTGAAGCGGTGCGCTCCGCGATCCGCTTGCAAGCGAGTCACAGGCCGGGACGCGGGCACGGATTGGGGGCTGCGCCCTGATATCCGCCGGCCACGGCACCCAGCGCGGCGCCGGCCGCCAACGTGCCGAGCGTTTTCAGCACACCCTCGGTCGACAGCGGCTGGCCGTTGCCCGACATCGCGCGCCCCGAGTACGCGGTGCATGCCGACGACGACGCGACCGTCTTCACAGGCTTGGCACTCCAGGCGATATTGTCGGCAGGCGTATTGGCGAAGGCCGGTGCGGCCAGCATCAGCGCCAGAACGGAAATCGGGATGCGTACGGTGTATTTCATCGGCGGCCCCTCGGTGTCGTCGTGCTGCTGGTATGAAAAGTGAGCACGATATTACACGCGGCCGGTTTGTCGGGCGAGGTCCGGATGCCGGGCGAGGAAACCGGCGTCAACAAAAAAGCGCTGCGGTCAGCCGACCGGCAGCGCTTTTTCGCGAACGGCCCCTGACGGGGGCGCGTTCGACTTCTGGTGCGTGAGGCCGGACTCGAACCGGCACACCCTTGCGGGCGTCAGGACCTAAACCTGGTGCGTCTACCAATTTCGCCACTCACGCGCATTTCCGTCGCCTGACCGCGCGGACGCAAGATGCGTGCTCCACGCGCCCGGGACTTCACGCCGGCCCGAAAACCGGCACGCCCGATCAGGCGAGCGCGAGATTCTACCCGATCCGGGCGGCCTTGTCTCGCCCCGCCGGCGCCCGTCGTGCCGCGGTGCTAGAATGCCGCGCTCGACGTTTCGGCAGCGCGCCGCCGCGCGTCCCCCGAACCCGCCCCACCCGATTCAGCCCGTGAACTTCGACGACTACTGTCAGCAAAAGGCCGCCCCCGCAGGCTCCAGCGTCTACTACGCGCTGCGCCAGGCGCCGCTCGTCACGCAGCCGCGCCTGACCGCGCTGTTCGCGCTGCGCCGCGAACTCGAGGAAACCGTCAAGGAAACCAGCGATCCGACCATCGGACACACGAAGCTCGCGTGGTGGCACAAGGAACTCGCGGCACTCGCCGACGGGCAGCCGTCGCACCCCGTCACGAAGGCGCTCGCGCAGCATCACCCGGCGATCGCCGCCGAGGCCGATGCGCTGCGCACGCTCGTCAACGGTTACGGGATGGACCTCGAACAGGCGCGCTACCTCGACTTCGCGAATCTGCAGCGCTATATCGCGCAGGTCGGCGGCACCTTCGCGTCGCTGGTCGCGCGCGCCAGTTCGGCGAACCCGGCCGCCCCGCAGCCGTGGGCCGCGGACGTCGGCCGCGCGCTGATGCTCGCGCAATTCGTGCAGGAGCTCGGCAACGACGCGCGCCACGGCCGCATCTATCTGCCGATCGACGAACTGCAGCGCTACAACGTGACCGCCGCCGATCTGCTGAACCGCCGCTACAGCCCCGCCTTCACCGAATTACTGCAATTCCAGACGGCCCGTGCGCGCGAGGCGCTCGCGGCGGCCGATGCGGCGATTCCCGCCGCCGAACGCCGCGCGCAGCGCACGCTGCGCGCGCAGATCGCGCTGGCCGGCGCGCTGCTCGACGAAATCACGCGCGACGGCTACCAGGTGCTGCACCAGCGCATCGCGCTGACGCCGATCCGCAAGCTGTGGACCGCATGGCGCGCCGTTCGCCGCCGCTAAGCGGCGCGCATCACGCCTTCAGCAGCGGCAGCGTGTCGAAACGCTGCTGCAGCACGCGCGTCGCGTCGAGCCCCCACCAGGACCCAAGCACGGTCGCGTAAAGCTGGCGGAAATCGACCGCGACCGGCAGGTTGCCGTTGCCGTCGAGCCGCCCGAGCGCCGGCGGCGCACCGTACAGCCCGCCCGCCACGCGGCCGCCCATCACGAAATGCGGCGCGGCCGTGCCGTGATCGGTGCCGTTGCTCTGGTTCTCGCGCACGCGCCGCCCGAATTCCGCATACGTCATCACGAGCGTCTCGTTCCAGCGCCCGAGTTCGATCAACGCCGCGCGCATCGCGCTCATCCCTTCCGCGAACTGCTTGAGCAGCGCGGCGTGCTGCCCCGGCTGGTTCTGGTGCGTGTCGAAGCCGTTGAGCGTCAGGCGCAGCACCGCGACACCGTCCTGCGCGCCGGGCCCGGACGCTTCGCACGCGGCCAGCACCTGCATCGCGGTCTTGACCGACGTGCCGAACGCACCGGCCGGAAAGGCCGTCCTGAATTCCCGCATCCCGCCGCGCGGGCGCAGCCGGTCGGCCGCCTTCACGATGTCGTTCTCGACGTCGATGATGTGCGCGAGCGCCGGGTTCTGCTCGCGCAGCGACGACGGCTCGGCGAGCCGGGCCGCACGGATGAACTGCGCGGGATTGACGAGTGCGATCGCGCGCGCGCCGTTCGACAGCGGCCCCATCTCGGCGCTGCCGAGCACGACGCCGTCCGCCGCGAAACCGGGCGGCACGGGCGCCTGCGCGAACGTGCGTGTGAGCCAGCCTTCGTGCAGGTACTGATCCGAACGCGACGCGGTATCCCAGATCTCGATCGAACGGAAATGCGACAGGTTCGGCTGCGGATAGCCGACGCCTTGCACGACCGCGACCTGCCCGTCGTGCCACAACGGCATCAGCGGCGCGAGCGACGGGTGCAGCCCCGTCTGCGCGTCGAGTTGCAGCACCTGCTCGCGCTTGATGCCGATGCTGCGCCGTAACGAGTAGTACAGCGGGTCCGCGTACGGCACCACCGTGTTGAGGCCGTCGTTGCCGCCCTTCAGCTCGACGAGGATCAGCACGTTCGCATACCCGGCCGCCGGCTTTCGCCCGGCCTGCGGCGCGGCAGCCGCCATCGCGGGCGCCTGCCACATCGACACGCCGGCCGCCGCCGCAGCGCCCGTCAGCGTCAGAAAATCACGTCGGTTCATCGCACATCCTTTGGTTCGCCGCCCGGCGCCTTTGCCGCGGCGGCCGCCCGCTTCGTCGTCGTTTGCATCATTTCAGTTGATAGGCCGGATCCATCAGCAGCGCCTCGAGATACGTGCTGCCGGTCGAATCCGTGTCGATCGCCGCGACCGGCGAGAGTTGCAGCACCGCGTGCTGCAACTGCAGCTCGGTCGACAATCCCGCGATCGCCTGCGGCCGCGCCCGATACTGGGCGAGCCAGCGCTCGAGGTCGAAACGCAGGCCGCCGCGCGCCGGCTTCGCGGGCGTGCCGCGCAGGCCGGTGCCGGACGCCGCGTCGGCCACCGGCATCGCGCGCGCATGCGCGTTCGGCGGCGGCGCGATCGCACGGGCCGGCGGGCGCATGCCGGCCGTCTCGGTCGCGCGGAACAGCTGCTCGACGAACTGCTTGCGCGACAGCAGCGTGGTGCTGTTGATCCACAGCGCGCCGCCCGGCCAGCCCTTCACATTCGGCGGATAGAACAGGTTCTGCCCGAGCGTGCGCACGGTGTCCGCGAGCATCTGCGGATCGCCGTACGCCACGTCGAACAGCCGCACCGAGCCGACCACGAATTCCGCCGGCGACTTGACCAGCACGCCGCGATTGCGCGGATCCCAGAACGCGTCGGTCGACCACAGCGCGGCGAGCGCCGCGCGAATGTCGTAGCCGCTCGCGCGAAACCGTTCGGCCACTGCGTCGAGCGCGCCGGGCTCCGGCGTATCGGACACGAACTCGCGCCACAGCTTGCCGGCGATGAAGCGCGCGGTGCCCGGCCGCTTCAGCAGGATGTCGAGAAAGCCGTCGCCGTCGAACGGCCCGGTTTCGCCGAGGATCGTCTTGTCGCCGGTATCGTGCCACTCGGGCCGCACCGCGAAGCGCAGCGTGTCGGGATCGACCGTCCAGCCCGTCATCGCGCGCGCGGCCTCGGTCACGTCGGATTGCGTGTAATGCCCTTCGCCGAGCGTGAACAGCTCCATCACCTCGCGTGCGAAATTCTCGTTCGGACGGCCCTTGCGATTGCTCGCGCCGTCGAGATACTGCAGCATCGCCGGATCCTTCGCGACCGCGTGCAGCAGCGTGCCGAAGTTGCCGAGCGCCTCGCGGCGAAACAGCGCGTTCTGCGCGGCCATCGTCTGCGGGTAAGGCACCTTGTCCTGTCCGGACGTGAAATGCCCGTGCCAGAACAGCGTCATGCGCTCGGTGAGCGGCGACGGCGTCGCGACCATCTCGTTGACCCAGGCCGCACGCAACGCATCGTAGCGGCGATTGCGCTCGCGCTGCTCGTCGCGCCGCATGTCGGGCGTCAGCGCCTGGCGCTGCGCGCGCGTCGGCGGCAGCTCGGCGAGCCAGTCGGGCCATGTCGTGACGGGTTCGCGGCGCGCGCTGCCGAGCGTATCGGCCACGACCTGCGCGCGCGTCATGCCGACGATGCGCGCGACCTCGGCGGGCGCGGGAGAAAAACCGGTGCGACTGAGGAAAAACAGCGCGTCGTCGGCATCGAGCGGCGACTGCATGGCAGGCGACGGCGCCGGTGCGGCAGCGTTCGCTTTCATCGTCAGGGACTCCCGGAACGCACCGGCGGTGCGGATGCCCGTACAACGGCATTCGGCAGCCGAAAGTTGACGGAAAAAGTGCTACGAATTCTTTCCGCGCGGGGATTTCCGTGCAGGGCGAACGACGGCACGCTTCAGCGCTTGTACAACTCGCGAACGGCGTCTTCGATGTGCTGGCGCAGCAGGTGGCGCTCTTCGGGCGTCATGTGCCCGTCGCGGCGGCGCTGTTCGAGATCGGGAGGCACGGCGGAACGGACCGTCATCTCGGCGGCGCGATCGGGTTGCGGCGCTTTGCCGCGCGGCAGCTTGCGCGACGATGCGCCCTGCTCGGGGCGCTGCGCATACGCGAAGTTCGACGCATACGGACCGGCAAGCGCGATCGTCAGCATCAGTGCAATCCGGGCAGATCGCATGACCGTCCTCGCTTCTTTGGTCGATTTGTTCCCTTCGTCACGCGGCAACCGGCTACCTCTGGTACTTGAAAAACCCTGCGGAATTCGGGTGTGCAAAGATGAAAGATTGAGTGCAGGGGAGTATCTACCGAATTTCGGCTTCGAGTAAAGGAGTCTCTATAGACTGCCTTTACTCCGCGCGACACTACGGGTAAATTTTGTAACCGACTGTAACGCACGAAAATACGCGGCCGTGCGCCAATTCCCATTCGCGATAAGATGCCGATCATGGAAACGAAAAACCCCTCCAAGATTCTCGTCGTCGACGACGACCCTCGCCTGCGCGACCTGCTGCGCCGCTATCTCGGCGAACAGGGTTTCAACGTCTATGTCGCGGAAAACGCGACGGCGATGAACAAGCTCTGGGTCCGCGAGCGTTTCGACCTGCTCGTGCTCGACCTGATGCTGCCCGGCGAAGACGGCCTGTCGATCTGCCGCCGGCTGCGCGGCAGCAACGACCGCACGCCGATCATCATGCTCACCGCGAAGGGCGAAGACGTCGATCGCATCGTCGGCCTCGAGATGGGCGCCGACGATTACCTGCCGAAGCCGTTCAACCCGCGCGAACTGGTCGCGCGCATTCATGCGGTGCTGCGCCGCCAGGCGCCGGCCGAACTGCCGGGCGCACCGTCGGAAACCACCGAGGTGTTCGAGTTCGGCGAATTCTCGCTGAACCTCGCCACGCGCACGCTGACGAAGTCCGGCCAGGAAATTCCGCTGACCACCGGCGAATTCTCGGTGCTGAAAGTGTTCGCGCGCCACCCGCGCCAGCCGCTGTCGCGTGAAAAGCTGATGGAGCTCGCACGCGGCCGCGAATACGAAGTGTTCGACCGCAGCCTCGACGTGCAGATCTCGCGCCTGCGCAAGCTGATCGAACCGGATCCGGGCAGCCCGCGCTTCATCCAGACCGTCTGGGGCCTCGGCTACGTGTTCATTCCCGACGGCGCCGCCTGAGCTTTTTCATTCCCGGTTTCGCCCCGCCCACGGCCCGTCCCATGCGTATCGACCGGCGCCTTCTGCAGCTCGCGTTCGGCGGGCTGTTCTGGCGCACCTTCCTGCTGATCGCGCTGCTGATCTCGGTCAGTCTCGCCGCGTGGTTCCAGAGCTTTCGCGTGATCGAGCGCGAGCCGCGTGCGCAGCGCGTCGCGCTCCAGCTCGTCGCGGTCGTGAAGCTCACGCGCACCGCCCTGCTCTATTCCGATCCCGACTTGCGGCGCGCGCTGCTGCAGGATCTGGAAAGCAACGAGGGCGTGCGCGTGTACCCGCGCGAGAAAACCGACAAGTTCAAGCTGCAGCCCGACGAATCGCTGAACCGCCTGATCGAACACGATATCCGCAGCCGCCTCGGCGACGATACCGTGATCGCGCAGTCGGTCAACGACATTCCCGGCGTGTGGATCAGCTTCAAGATCGACGACGACGATTACTGGGTCGCGCTCGACCGCGACCAGCTCGACAACGTCACGGGCCTGCAGTGGGCCGGCTGGGGGCTGTTCGCGCTCGCGCTGTCGCTGTTCGGCTCCGCGTTCATCACGAGCCTCGTGAACCGGCCGTTCTCGCGGCTCGCGCTCGCCGCGCGCCAGGTCGGTTCGGGCCAGGCGCCCGAGCCGCTGCCCGAGCGCGGGATGGGCGTCGCGGCCGACACCAATCGCAGCTTCAACCAGATGGTGCGCGACCTCGAACAGCTCGAGGCCGATCGCGCGCTGATGCTCGCCGGCATCTCGCACGACCTGCGCACGCCGCTCGCGCGGCTGCGGCTCGAAACCGAGATGAGCCCGTCCGACCAGGCGACCAAGGACGCGATGGTCGACGACATCGAACAGATGGACCGCATCATCGCGGCCTTCATCGACTACGCGCGCCCGTCGCAGCGCAAGCCCGAGCCCGTCGACCTGTCGTCGGTCGCACAGGACGTCGCCGCGCGCGTGTCGGGCGAGGACGGCGTCGAGATCCGCACGCGGCTCGCGCCGAGCGCGATCATCGAAGCCGACGAGACCGACATGCGGCGCGTGATCGGCAACCTCGTCGAGAACGCGCGCAAGTACGGCCAGAGCACGCAGGACGGCATCTCGCGCATCACGCTCGAGACGCGCGTGTCGCATGCGCGCGTCGAGCTGTCGGTGAGCGACGAAGGCCCCGGCATCCCCGAGGATCAACTGCCGCTCGTGATGCGGCCGTTCTACCGCGTCGACACCGCGCGCACCAAGGCGGACGGCACGGGCCTCGGGATGGCGATCGTGCTGCGGCTCGTCGGCCGCTATCGCGGTGCGCTGCGCCTGCGCAACCGCGACCCGGAAGCCGGCCTCGAAGTCACGCTCGAATTCCCTGGCGCCGGCAAGGCGCGTGCGACCGCGTGACACGCGCGCGCACGCATCTTGCGCGCCACACTATCGACCCGGTTGACAAAAGCTATGAGGGTCGTTAGTCAAAATCTATTGAAGCGCCCCGTTAATAGTGTTACAGTGTTCCGCATGCTGTCACATCACCGTTGCAGCACCGAGGTAGCTTGACTCAGTCTTCTTCCCAACTCACACAGGAGTATCCGCATGAAAACCGTGGGCGATAAACTCGAAGCATTCACCGTCGTAGCCGCGAAGCCGGGCTTCAACAATCACGAGGAAAACGGCCAGTCGGCGTTCGAGACCGTCACCGAAGCGTCGTTCCCGGGCAAGTGGAAGATCATCTACTTCTATCCGAAGGATTTCACGTTCGTGTGCCCGACGGAAATCGTCGAGTTCGCGAAGCTGACGAAGCAGTTCGAAGAGCGCGACGCGGTCCTGCTCGGCGGCAGCTCGGACAACGAATTCGTGAAGCTCGCATGGCGCCGTGAGCACAAGGATCTGGACAAGCTGAACCACTACTCGTTCGGCGACGTCAAGGGCGAGCTGATCGACCAGCTCGGCGTGCGCGACAAGGAAGCCGGCGTGGCCCTGCGTGCAACGTTCATCGTCGATCCGGACAACACGATCCAGCACGTTTCGGTGAACAACCTGAACGTCGGCCGCAGCCCGGAAGAAGTCCTGCGCATTCTGGACGGCCTGCAAACGGACGAACTGTGCCCGTGCAACCGTGCAGTCGGCGGCGCAACGCTGTAAGCGCATCGATGCACGAAGCCCGCGGCGCACGTCTGCCGGCGGGCTTTTTTAACGGCCAACCCATAGGAGATATCAATGGAATTCATCGACTCGATTAAGGCGCGTATCCCCGACTACGCGAAGGACATCCGCCTGAACCTGGACGGCAC
Organism: Burkholderia sp. BCC0419; assembly: GCF_902830285.1. Lineage (NCBI taxonomy): Bacteria > Pseudomonadati > Pseudomonadota > Betaproteobacteria > Burkholderiales > Burkholderiaceae > Burkholderia > Burkholderia sp. BCC0419. Next base: position 1,410,552 of record NZ_CADESR010000001.1, on the reverse strand, counting down.
GATCTCGCGCTCGTCGCTCGAAGGCACCGATGCGGTCGGCGTGGCGCTGGCCGCGGCGATCGCGGCGAAGAGCACCGTGCTCGTGAAGACGATCCGCGAAGCCGGCGTGCTGTCGCCCGAAGAGACGAACGCCGTGCTGACCGCGGCCGCGCTGATGGGGATGAACAACACCTGGTATCCGTATGTCGAGATGGCCGACGACGCCGACCTGAAGACGCAGCGCGCCGAATTGCGGATGGGCGCGTATGCGACGCACGGTGGCGTCGACAAGCGCAAGTTCGAGATGTACGCGCTCGCCGCGTCGATCGTCGGCAAGTGCCACTTCTGCGTGAAGTCGCACTACGCGCTGCTGAAGAACGAGCAAGGGATGACGACGACGCAGCTGCGCGACGTCGGCCGCATCGCGTCGGTGATCAACGCCGCCGCGCAGGTGATCGCCGCCGAAGGCGAATGAGCGATCCGGCCGCGCGGCCGTGAGCGGCGCCGGCTGCAAACGAAAATGCCACGCATTCGCGTGGCATTTTTCATTCTGGCGACGCGGCGTGCGGCGCGAACCGCGCGCCGCCACGGCCGGACGTCAGCCGCCCTGCTTCACCAGCAGCGCGGCGGCCTGTGCCTCGATGCCCTCGCCGCGGCCGAGATAGCCGAGCTTCTCGTTGGTCTTCGCCTTCACGTTCACGCGCTCGAGCGGCAGCCCGAGATCCGCCGCGATGTTCGCGCGCATCCCGTCGATATGCGGCTCGAGCTTCGGTGCCTGCGCGATCACGGTGCTGTCGACGTTCTGGATCGCGAAGCCGGCCGCCTTCACGCGGGCGACGCACTCGCGCAGCAGCACGCGGCTGTCCGCGCCCTTGAACGCCGCGTCCGCGTCGGAGAAATGGCGGCCGATGTCGCCGAGCGCCGCCGCGCCGAACAGCGCGTCGGTGATCGCGTGCAGCAGCACGTCCGCGTCCGAGTGGCCGAGCAGGCCGCGCTCGTACGGAATCGTCACGCCGCCGATGATGAGGGGGCGCCCTTCGACGAGCTGGTGCACGTCGTAGCCTTGTCCGATTCTGAAGTCCATGCGTAATCCGGTTTGAGATGAGGTGAAAGTCAGGAAGCGTTCGCGGGGCGCGCGAGAATCGCTTCCGCGAGCGCGAAATCTTCCGGGTACGTGACCTTGAAGTTGCGCAGGCTGCCCTGCACGACGCGCGGCGTGTGGCCGGCCCATTCGATCGCGCTCGCTTCGTCGGTCAGGTCGTGCCCTTCGCGCTGCGCGCGCAGGATCGCGTCGCGCAGCATGCCGATGCGGAACATCTGCGGGGTCTGCGCCTGCCACAGCGCGTCGCGCGACTCGGTACGCGCGATCGCGTCGCCGCCGGCCGGCACGCGCTTGAGCGTATCGGCCACCGGCAGCGCGACGATGCCGCCGACCGGGTCGTCCTTCAGCGTCGCGACCAGTGTGCGGATCAACTCCGGCGTGATGCCGGGGCGCGCGGCGTCGTGCACGAGCACCCAGTCGTGGTCGGTCGCGCCGAATTCGGCCAGTTCCAGCAGCCCGTTCAGCACCGACGCCTGCCGCGAGCCGCCGCCGCAGCGGCGCACCGCGAAGCGCAGGCCCGCGAAGCGGCGTGCGTCGAAATGGGAATCGTCGGGCGCGAGCACGACGAGCGTCTGCGCGAATTCGCTGCACGCGTCGAACGCGGCGAGCGAGTAATGCAGCAGCGCGCGGCCGGCCAGCGTGCGGTATTGCTTCGGCACGGCCGAGCCGGAACGGCTGCCCGTGCCGGCGCAAGGAATCAGGGCAAAAAGTCGGGGAGTCACCAAGGGGAAACGCCGGAAAGATGAAATCGAGAAGCGGATTTTATAATAGGTCTTTCGTCTCGACCGGCGCGCCGCGCCGCGCCGTGCCCGCCACCCCTGCCGTCCCTATGCCAGACAACGCTTCCACCCCGTTCGCCTCGCCCGTCGCCCGCGTCAAACCGGGCCAGCGTTTCGCCTTCGACGGCGCGCACGGCTCCGCCGACGCGCTTGCCATCGCCCGCTATCTCGCCGACAACCGCGACGCGGTCCCGCTCCTTGCGGTGATCTGCGCGAACGCGGTCGACGCGCAGCGGCTGTCGCAGGAACTCCGCTACTTCTCGCCCGATGCGCGCGTGCGCCTGCTGCCGGACTGGGAAACGCTGCCGTACGACACGTTCTCGCCGCACCAGGACCTCGTGTCCGAGCGCCTGGCGACGCTGCACGACCTCGGCGAGGGGCGCTGCGACATCCTGCTCGTGCCCGCCACCACCGCGCTGTACCGGATGCCGCCGGCGTCGTTCATGGCCGCGTACACGTTCGCGTTCGCGCAGGGCGAGCGGCTCGACGAGGCGAAGCTGAAGGCGCAGCTCACGCTGGCCGGCTACGAGCACGTGAGCCAGGTCGTGCGGCCCGGCGAATACTGCGTGCGCGGCTCGCTGATCGACCTGTACCCGATGGGCTCGCCGCTGCCGTACCGGATCGACCTGTTCGACGACCAAGTCGATTCGATCCGCGCATTCGATCCCGACACGCAGCGCAGCCTCTACCCGGTGCGCGACGTGCGTCTGCTGCCCGGCCGCGAATTCCCGTTCGACGAAGCCGCGCGCACGGCCTTCCGCAGCCGCTGGCGCGAAACCTTCGAAGGCGACCCGAGCCGTGCGCCGATCTACAAGGACATCGGCAACGGCGTGCCGTCGGCCGGCATCGAGTATTACCTGCCGCTGTTCTTCGACGAGACGGCCACGCTGTTCCACTATCTGCCGCAGGACGCGCATCTCGTGTTCACCGGCGATCTCGAAGCGTCGATCCGCCGCTTCACGGCCGATACGAAGCAGCGTCACGCGTTCCTGTCGCACGATCGCGAGCGGCCGATCCTCGAGCCGCAGCGGCTGTTCCTGTCCGACGAGGATTTCTTCGCGTTCGCGAAGCCGTTCGCGCGCGTCGTGCTGCCCGCGCAGCCGGCCGGCGGCTGGGCGACCGCCCTGCCCGAACTCACGGTCGACCGCCATTCGGACGATCCGCTCAAATCGCTGCGCACGTTCGTCGAATCGTCGGGCAAGCGCGTGCTGCTGACGGTCGAATCGGCCGGCCGCCGCGAGACGATCCTGCAACTGCTGGCCGAACACCACCTGCGCCCCGCGTCGAACGACCACTTCGCGGGCTGGCTCGCGAGCGACGAACGCTTCGCGCTCGGCGTCGCGCCGCTCGCGAACGGCTTCGCGGTGCCGGGCGAAGGCTATGCGATCGTCACCGAGACCGAGCTGTACGGCGCGCTCGGCCGCCGCGCGGGCCGCCGCCGGCAGGAGCAGGCGAGCAACGTCGACGCGATGGTGCGCGACCTGTCGGAGCTGAAGGTCGGCGACCCGGTCGTCCACGCGCAGCACGGCATCGGCCGCTACATGGGCCTCGTGTCGATGGATCTCGGCGAAGGCGAGACCGAATTCCTGCATCTCGAATACGCGGGCGACAGCAAGCTCTACGTGCCCGTCGCGCAACTGCACGTGATCTCGCGCTACAGCGGCGCCGATCCCGACAGCGCGCCGCTGCACGCGCTCGGCTCCGGCCAGTGGGAGCGCGCGAAGCGCAAGGCCGCGCAGCAGATCCGCGATACGGCCGCCGAGCTGCTGAACCTGTACGCGCGCCGCGCGGCCCGAGAAGGCCATGCGTTCTCGCTCGATCCGCGCGACTACGTGAAATTCGCGGAAAGCTTCGGCTTCGAGGAAACCCCCGACCAGGCCGCGGCGATCGCGGCCGTGATCGGCGACATGACGAGCGGCAAGCCGATGGATCGCCTCGTGTGCGGCGACGTCGGCTTCGGCAAGACCGAGGTCGCGCTGCGCGCCGCGTTCATCGCGGTGCTGGGCGGCAAGCAGGTCGCGCTGCTGTCGCCGACCACGCTGCTCGCCGAGCAGCACACGCAGACCTTCGCCGACCGCTTCGCGGACTGGCCGGTGCGGATCGTCGAGCTGTCGCGCTTCAAGACCACCAAGGAAGTGAACGCGGCGATCGCGCAGATCAACGAAGGCAGCGTCGACATCGTGATCGGCACGCACAAGCTGCTGTCGTCGGACGTGCAGTTCAAGCGCCTCGGCCTCGTGATCATCGACGAGGAACACCGCTTCGGCGTGCGCCAGAAGGAAGCGCTGAAGGCGCTGCGCGCGGAAGTCGACGTGCTGACGCTGACCGCGACGCCGATCCCGCGCACGCTCGGGATGGCGCTCGAGGGGCTGCGTGACTTCTCGGTGATCGCGACCGCGCCGCAGAAGCGGCTCGCGATCAAGACCTTCGTGCGCCGCGAGGAAGAAAGCGTGATCCGCGAGGCGATGCTGCGCGAGCTGAAACGCGGCGGCCAGGTGTACTTCCTGCACAACGAGGTCGAGACGATCGAGAACCGCAAGGCGATGCTCGAGGCGCTCGTGCCCGAGGCGCGCATCGTGATCGCGCACGGCCAGATGCACGAACGCGAGCTCGAACGCGTGATGCGCGATTTCGTCGCGCAGCGCGCGAACGTGCTGCTGTGCACGACCATCATCGAGACCGGCATCGACGTGCCGAGCGCGAACACGATCATCATGCACCGCGCGGACAAGTTCGGCCTCGCGCAGCTTCACCAGTTGCGCGGCCGCGTCGGCCGCTCGCACCACCAGGCCTATGCGTACCTGCTGGTCCACGATCCGCAGTCGCTGACCAAGCAGGCGCAGCGCCGGCTGGAAGCGATCCAGCAGATGGAGGAACTCGGTTCGGGCTTCTATCTCGCGATGCACGACCTCGAGATCCGCGGCACCGGCGAAGTGCTCGGCGACAAGCAGTCGGGCGAAATCCACGAGATCGGCTTCCAGCTCTATACGGACATGCTGAACGACGCGGTGAAGGCGCTGAAGAACGGCAAGGAGCCCGACCTCACCGCCCCGCTCGCCGCGACGACCGAAATCAACCTGCATGCGCCCGCGATCCTGCCGGCCGACTACTGCGCGGACGTGCAGGAGCGGCTGTCGCTGTACAAGCGGCTCGCGAACTGCGAGCACGGCGACGCGATCGACGGCATCCAGGAGGAACTGATCGACCGCTTCGGCAAGCTGCCGCCGCAAGCGCACGCGCTCGTCGAGACGCACCGGCTGCGGATCGCCGCGAAGCCGCTCGGCATCGTGAAGATCGATGCGAGCGAGGTCGCGATCGGGCTGCAGTTCGAGCCGAACCCGCCGATCGACCCGATGCGGATCATCGAGATGGTGCAGAAGCATCGTCACATCAAGCTCGCGGGCCAGGACAAGCTGCGCATCGAGACGCGCTCGCCCGACCTCGCGATCCGCGTGTCGACGATCAAGGAAACGCTGCGCGCGCTCGCCCCGAAACAGGGAGCAGCCGTCGCGGCCCGTTGATGCGATCCTGACGGGCGCGACGTTGCTGCACCGCATCGCGCCCGACGAAGGCGGGCCGGCGCGTTTTTGAGTATGATTTCCCATTCATCAGACGGAGTTTTGCCATGTCCACTCTCGACGCGACGGCGCCGTCCGCCGCACCCGAAGGCGACGCATCGCTCGTCAGCCTGCCTTGGGTCAAGCAACTCGTGTCGATGGACACGACGAGCCGCGTGCCGAACCTCGGCCTGATCGAAACGGTGCGCGACGCGCTCGCCGCGAAGGGCATCGCGTCGACGATCACGCACGATCCGCGCGAAGGCTGGGCGAACCTGTTTGCCACCGTGCCCGCGCACGACGGTTCGACGAACGGCGGCATCGTGCTGTCGGGCCACACCGACGTCGTGCCGGTCGACGGCCAGCAATGGGACAGCAACCCGTTCGCGCCGGAAATCCGCGACGGCCGCCTGTACGGCCGCGGCACCTGCGACATGAAGGGCTTCATCGGCGCGGCGCTCGCGCTGCTGCCCGAGATGCAGGCGACGAAGCTCGCGAAGCCGATCCATTTCGCGCTGTCCTACGACGAGGAAATCGGCTGCGCGGGCGCGCCGCTGATGATCGCCGATCTCGTGAAGCGCGGCGTGCAGCCGTCCGGCTGCATCGTCGGCGAGCCGACCAGCATGCGGCCGATCATCGCGCACAAGGGCATCAACGCGTACCGCTGCTGCGTGCGCGGCCACGCGGCGCATTCGTCGCTGACGCCGAAGGGGCTCAACGCGATCGAGTATGCGGCGCGCCTCATCTGCCACATCCGCGACATCGCCGAGCGCTTTCGCGCCGAAGGCCCGTTCGACGAACTGTACGACGTGCCGTTCACCACCGCGCAGACGAGCACGATCCAGGGCGGCAACGCGATCAACACGGTGCCGGCCGAGTGCCGCTTCGACTTCGAGTTCCGCAACCTGCCGACGCTCGATCCCGAGCAGATCTTCACGCGCATCGAAGCGTATGCGCAGGAAACGCTGCTGCCGCAGATGCTGCGCGAACATCCGAACGCCGCGATCGAGTTCTCGAAGATCGCCGCGGCGCCCGGCCTCGACGCGACCGAACAGGCCGCGATCACGCAGCTCGTGCGCGCGCTGACGGCCGACCAGGACAAGCGCAAGGTCGCGTACGGCACCGAGGCCGGCCTGTTCGAACGCGCGGGCATCCCGAGCGTCGTGTGCGGGCCCGGCAACATCGAGCAGGCGCACAAGCCGAACGAATATGTCGAGCTCGCGCAGCTCGCCGGCTGCGAGCAGTTCCTGCGCAAGTTCATCCGCAGCATGTCGGTCGACGCACACTGACTGCCTCCCGCCACGCCGGCCCGCGTGTGCGGGCCGGCCCACTCCGCCACCCGCCACGTCATGTCGACTGAACAACAGGGCACTGCCCATACGACGATCGACGGCGAGCCGATTCCGACGCTCGACGAAATCGCCGCGCAGCATTTCGCGTTGTCACCGTGGGTCGCGCGCACGCCCGTATTCGAGCGCGCCGACCTGCCCTCCCTCGAAGGCACGCACGTCAACTTCAAGTTCGAGCTGCTGCAGGCGAGCGGCAGCTTCAAGGCGCGCGGCGCGTTCACGCACCTGCTCGCGCTCGACGAAGGCCGCAAGAACGCCGGCGTCACCTGCGTGTCGGCCGGCAATCATGCGGCGGCCGTCGCGTATGCGGCGATGCGGCTCGGCAGCAGCGCGAAGGTCGTGATGTTCCATACCGCGAGCCCGACCCGCATCGCACAGTGCAAGCAGTACCGCGCGGAAGTCGTGCTGGCGGGCAGCGCGTCGCAGGCGTTCGATCTCGTGCGGCGCATCGAGGCCGAGGAAGGCCGCTTCTTCATTCATCCGTTCAACGGCTATCACACGATCCTCGGCACCGCGACGCTCGGCTACGAATGGGCGACGCAGACGCCGGACCTCGACGCGGTGATCGTGCCGATCGGCGGCGGCGGGCTCGCGGCCGGCATGGCGACCGCGCTGCGGCTCGCGAACCCGCGCGTGCACGTGTACGGCGTCGAGCCGGAAGGCGCCGACGCGATGAGCCGCAGCTTCGCGGCCAATCACACGATCAAGATGAGCGCGATGCAGACCATCGCCGATTCGCTGATGGCGCCGCATACCGAGGAATACAGCTACCAGCTGTGCCGGCGTCACCTCGACCGCATCGTCACCGTCTCCGACGACGCGCTGCGCGCCGCGATGCTGTTCCTGTTCTCGCACCTGAAACTGTCGGTCGAGCCGGCCTGCGCGGCCGCGCTCGCCGCGCTGCTCGGCCCGCTGCGCGAAACGCTGCAGGGCAAGCGCGTCGGCGTGCTGCTGTCGGGCACGAATACCGATCCCGCCACGCTCGGCATGCATCTCGCGCACGCGCAACTGCAGCACTGATCGCGCAGCGCGCGTGCGCAGACCCTAGGGTCTGTTTACATATGGAACGCACATGCGAATGCCCGAAATCGCCCGTCCCCCAAGGGGACTTCCTTCGGGGCGTAGGGCAAGAAGTGAGGAGCGCCGTTTGGCCGCGCCAAACAAGCGACGAGCGACGCCGCCATACGGGCGATTTCGGGCATTCCCGTGACATGTTTTTTAAATTTGGGGTTGCCACGAGAACGGCCGCTCGCCGCGTTGCGCTCCTTGCGAATACGTCCAGTATTCGCGGCGTCGCGCGCCTCGCGAGCGGCCGTTCTCGTGGCAACGCATGCGCGTTCCATATGTAAACAGACCCTAGGGTTATCCCCAGATTATGTTGACAGCCCTGTTGATAACCCGCCGGACACGCACGCAAGTGGTTGAGTGCGCAGCGTTTTGCGCGCGCGAAGGTCGATCGTCACGAAATGGGCAGATGCGACGGCTGGCCGCATGCGCGGCGGCGCTCGCGCTGCTCGCCGGTTGCGCGGCACCACCCTCGTCCATTTCCAGCGCGCAACCTGCGTCCTGCACGCAACCGGGCGAAAGCCGCATGCTGCAGGCCGACCTGCTGTTCGGGCGCGACATCGCCGGGCGCGGCCCCGTCACCGATGCCGAACGCGCGGCATTCCTCGCCGACACGGTCACGCCGCGCTTCCCCGACGGCCTCACCTACTGGGACACGCATGGCCAGTGGCGCGACCGCACGACCGGCGGCGTCACGCGCGAAGACAGCTTCGTGATCCGTATCATCGCCGACGATACGTCCGACACGCGCGCACGCCTCGCCGCGATCCGGCAAGCGTACGTCCAGCGATTTCACCAGCAATCGGTCGGCATGATCGTGGTGCCGGCCTGCGCGTCGTTCTGATTCACGGTCGTCCGCTGCCGGCCGCGCGCAAAAAAACGGGCGCCCGAAGGCGCCCGTCGCATGAATGAAGAACAGCGTACCGCTTACTTGTTCTCGAACATGTCCATGATCTGCTGCTTCTCCTGCGGCGTGACGGGCGGCGGCGCCAGCCCTGCCGCGCCGGCCGAACCGAGTGCGTCGTTCGCGCTGATCGCGTTCTCGGCCGGGTTGATGTCGACGTTCGCGACGAAGCCGTTGCCCGGCGTGCGATCGGCGTAGTACAGCTCGCCGTCGATCGAGGTCAGGCCGTCCGGCATCGGCATCTGCTGTTCGGGCACGCCGTTCAGCGCGGTGCGCATGTAGTTCACCCAGATCGGCAACGCGAGCTGCGCGCCGAATTCGCGGCTGCCGAGGCTCTTCGGCTGGTCGAAGCCCATCCACGCGACCGCGACGAGCGACTGCTGATAGCCGGCGAACCAGCCGTCCTTCGCGTCGTTCGTGGTACCCGTCTTGCCCTGCAGGTCGTTGCGGCCCAGCGCGTTGGTGCCCGCGCCCGTGCCGGCCGTCGCGACCGAATGCAGCAGGCTGTTCATCACGTACGCGTTGCGGCCTTCGATCGTGCGCGGCGCCGTGCCGCCCGCGACCACCGGCTGCGACTTCTGCAGCGGCTGGCCGCGCGCGTCGTCGACTTCGGCGATCAGGTACGGATCGACCTTGTAGCCGCCGTTCGCGAACACCGCGTAGCCGGTCGCGAGCTGCAGCGGCGTCACGAGGCCCGCGCCGAGCGCCATCGGCAGGTAAGGCGGCGTCTTCGCCGGATCGAAGCCGAAGCGCTGCGTCACGTACTGCTGCGCATACTGCGTGCCGATCGACGCGAGGATCCGGATCGACACCAGGTTCTTCGAACGCTGCAGGCCGGTGCGCATCGTCATCGGGCCGTCCGGCTGGTCGTCGTCCTTCGGCTCCCATGCGGTGCCGCCCGGCACGCTCGGCGGGAAGTACAGCGGCGCGTCGTTGATCATCGTCGCCGGCCCGAGCCCCTTGTCGAGCGACGCCGAGTAGATGAACGGCTTGAACGACGAGCCCGGCTGCCGCCATGCCTGCGTCACGTGGTTGAACTTGCTCTTGTTGAAATCGAAGCCGCCGACGAGCGAGCGGATCGCGCCGTCCTGCGGCGCGATCGCGACGAGCGCGCCTTCGACCTGCGGCAGCTGCACGACCTGCCAGCCCGTCTTGCCGTCCTTCAGCACGCGCACGACCGAGCCCGGCTTGATGCGCAGCGTGTTGTTCGCGCGGGCCCCCAGCGCGGCCGACACGAAACGCAGCCCGGCCGGGCCGATCGTCGTGGTCGCCCCGCCGACGAACTGCACCTCGACCGCGTTCGGCGATGCCGACAGCACGACCGCCGACTGCAGGTCGCCGTTGTCCGGGTGATCGGCGAGCGCGTCGTCGATCGCCTCGTCGCGTTCGTCGCCGGCCGCCGGCAGATTGATCGATGCCTCGGGGCCGCGATAGCCGTGACGGCGCTCGTAGTCGAGAATGCCGCGACGCACGGCCTGGTACGCGGCCTCCTGGTCGGCCGAGTTGATCGTCGTCGTGACGGTCAGCCCGCGCGTATAGGTTTCGTCCTTGTATTGCTGGTACATCATCTGCCGCACCATCTCGGCGACGTACTCGCCATGCACCGCGTACTGGTTGCCCGGCGTGCGCACGTGAATCTCTTCCTTGATCGCTTCGTCGTACTGCGGCTGCGTGATGTAGCCGATGTCGAGCATGCGCTTCAGGATGTATTCCTGACGCACCTTCGCGCGCTTCGGATTGACGACCGGGTTGTACGCGGACGGCGCCTTCGGCAGCCCCGCGAGCATCGCCGCTTCCGCGAGCGTGATGTCCTTCAGGTCCTTGCCGAAGTACACGCGCGCCGCGGCCGCGAAGCCGTACGAACGCTGGCCCAGATAGATCTGGTTCATGTACAGCTCGAGGATCTGGTCCTTCGTCAGGGCCTTCTCGATCTTGTACGCGAGCAGCATTTCGTAGATCTTGCGCGTGTAGGTCTTCTCGCTCGACAGGAAGAAGTTGCGCGCGACCTGCATCGTGATCGTGCTCGCGCCCTGGCGCGCGCCGCCGTGCATCAGGTCGGCCACGCCCGCGCGCAGGATGCCGAGGAAATCGACGCCGCCGTGCTCGTAGAAGCGGTAGTCCTCGATCGCGAGCACGGCCTTCTTCATCACGTCGGGAATGTCCTGGAAGCGCACGAGGCTGCGGCGCTCCTCGCCGAACTCGCCGATCAGCACGTGATCGGCGGTGAACACGCGCAGCGGCACCTTCGGCTGGTAGTTGGTCAGCGCATCGAGCGACGGCAGTTGCGGCGCCATCACGACCAGCGCGTAGCCGACGATCAGCGCGCCGACGACCGCCAGCGTCGCGAACAGGCCGACGAACCACAGCGCGACGCGCGAGCCGAACGTGCGGCGGCGCCCTCCGCCACCGCCGCTGCGCTGCTGCGCGCGGCGGCCGTCGTCGTGATCGTCGTCATCGGGGTAATAGGCTCCGGACGGCGAACGGCGCAGCGTGTAGTGGGGTTCGTTCCTGTCGGAAGAAGAAGGCAGTCGTTTGATAATTGGCATGTCGGAATGGCGGGCGTACGTGGCGCCCTCGGACGCATGCGGAAATGCAAGCGGATGAATCAGAGTGGGTGCATCGAGATGCGGCTGTCACGTCGACAGACCCCGCCGCGCGGCGATCCGTTCCCGCGACGTGACAGCGCATTTTAATGAAATCGACCGGGGGCCTTCGCGATTTTTTGTAAAAATTCCCGCAATGCCGTGATTTCCGGCACGTATTGTCGGCATCCTCGGCCTATGATGGACACGCAATACGGCACACACAGGCGAATTTCTTTCAGCCACGAAAGGTTGGGCGTCCTGATGCGCGAGGCGCTTGAACTCGCGCGTTTAAGCCGTATTTAAGTGAACCGGTGGTGTAATATCCGCCGGCTCACGCGGGTCGGAACCGGCTCGCAGCGGGCACTGCCGCGGTCACGCGGCGCCTTTCAACCACGGAGGATTTCATGTCGCTTTTCGACTCTATTTCGCGCACGATCAAAGGCCTGCTGAACGATGCGGCCGATTCGGTACAGGATCCGTCGCGCGACGCACGGCAGATCGTGCGGGAGCTCGACGACAGCATCGGCCGTGCCGAGAATTCGCTGATCGAGATCGAGGCACAGGTCGCGACCCAACGCAGCAAGCGCGATGCGGCCGACGACAAGGTGAAGAAGTACGAGGACGGCGCGAAGCGCGCGCTGCAAGGCGGCGACGAAGCGCTCGCCCGCGAGGCGCTCGCGGCCCAGTCGAACGCGGAAGCCGAGCGCGATGCGCTCGCGGCCGAGCTGACGACGCTCGAGCCGTCGGTCGAGAAGCTGAAGGGGCAGATCGCCGACATGCGCCAGCGCCGCAACGACCTGAATGCGCGCTCGAACATCCTGCAGGCCAAGCAGGAAATCGCGCAGGCGAAGGACGTGGCCGCCAGCGCGCTGGGCGGCATCGGCGGCAAGAACCTGTCCGAGGATTTCCAGAAGCTCGAGGACAAGGTCGCGCTGCAGAACGCCCGCTCGGACGCGCGCATCAATTCGGCCGACACGGCGAGCGGCAAGGCGCTCGACGACAAGCTCGCCGCGCTGAACAAGGGCCCGTCGGTGGAAGATCGCCTCGCCGCGCTGAAGAAGCAGCTCGATACGCCCGCGCAGTAACCGCCACGCGGGCAACCGCGCCGCGCCCCGGCCCGGGGGCGCGGCGCGAACCGATCGTCAGGAGACGGGCGCCTGCGCCCGGTTCGACCATGAAGAAATCCCTCGCCGCACTCGGCCTGTCGCTGATGTTGCTGTCGTCCGCCGCGTTTGCGGTCCCGTCGCTGCAGCAGGTCGAGCAATCGATCGCGCAGCGCAACTGGCAGCAAGCCGACACGCAGTTGTCGCAAGTCATCGACGCCCATCCGAACAACGCGCATGCGCGCTACCTGTATGCGCAGGTGCTGGACCGCGAAGGCCGCGCGTCCGACGCGCTCGCGCAACTGCAGCGCGCGAAATCGCTCGATCCGCAACTGAAGTTCACCGACGCGTCGCGCTTCGCGCAGACGGAGTCGCGCATTCGCGCCGACGCCGCGCGCGTGAGCGGCAACACGCCGTCGGCCACGCAGGCCGGCACGCTGCAGCCGGGGCTCGCCCCCGCCGTCGCGCCGGCCGAAAAGCACGGCCCGTCTACCAGTATGTGGATCGGCCTCGGGCTGATCGTCGCCGTGATCGCGCTGGTGCTGCGCTGGACGCTGCGGCGCGCGCGCACGGCCGACAACAGCCGCGCCGACGACGAACGCCGCACGCAGCTCAAGCGCGCGACCGACGTGCTGAACGACATCCGGCCGCTGAAACTCGATGCGAAACTGTCGACGGCGCCCGGCGCCGCGGCGCTGACCGGCGAACTCGAGGCGATCGAGAACGACGCGCGCACGCTCGTCGAGACGCTGTCGAACGGCAAGAATCCGGTGCCGCCGTATCGCGTCGATGAACTCGAACAGCGTCACGCCAGCGTGAAGGCGCGCGTCGAAGGCCGCCCCGACCCGGCCGCGCAGCCCGCGGCGCCGGCGAACGGCAGCGGCTCCGTGTACGCGCAGGAAGCCGATCGCATGACGGGCGCCCAGGGCCAGCCGTATCAGCAACAGCCCTACCCGCCGCAACAACCCTATCCGCAACAGCAGCCGCCCGTCGTGATCCAGCAAGGCGGCGGTTTCGGCGGCGGGATGGGCGGGCTGCTGACCGGCGTGCTGCTCGGCGAAGCGATGTCCGGCGGCCGCGAGCGCGTGGTCGAACGCGACGTGATCGTCGACGGCGAGCACCGCCGGCAGGAAGCCGACCCGGACGTCGATCTCGGCCGCGGCGACGATTCGAACTGGAGCGACGGCAGCGGCGGCGGCGGGATGGACCTCGGCAGCAACGACGACGGCTGGACCGACGACAACACCTGAGCACCCGCGCACCGGGCGTCGACCTGCGTGTCGACACCCGGCCACGCACGCCAGGCCCAGCTGCATGACCGGCCGCGCCGACGCGCGGATTTGTCAATCATTTCAAGATGGGCTACCGGCAATGGGGCACGTTCGCTATCATGCGGCCATCGGCGTGCCACCGACCGTCATCCGACGCAAAGCAATCCTGCGCGTCGCGGCACGCCTCCCCTCGCCCCAACCAGGAGAAAGCCGCTCATGAGCATCATCAAGGAATTCAAGGAGTTCGCCGTCAAGGGCAACGTGATGGATCTCGCCGTCGGCGTGATCATCGGCGGCGCGTTCTCGAAGATCGTCGACTCGGTCGTGAAGGACCTCATCATGCCGGTCATCGGCGTGCTGACCGGCGGTCTGGATTTCTCGAACAAGTTCGTTCTGCTCGGCACCATCCCCTCGTCGTTCAAGGGTAATCCCGATTCGTTCAAGGACCTGCAGGCCGCGGGGGTCGCCGCATTCGGCTACGGCTCGTTCATCACCGTGGCGATCAATTTCGTGATCCTTGCGTTCATCATTTTCCTGATGGTGAAATTCATCAACAAGCTGCGCAAGCCGGACGAAGCCGCGCCGGCCGCGACGCCGGAAGACACCGTGCTGCTGCGCGAGATCCGCGATTCGCTCAAGCAGCGCTGATCGCTACACGCTCCGCCAGCCAGGCCCGCCCCGTGCGGGCCTTTTTATTGCGCCCGCGATGCACCGCCGCATGCGGCTCATCTCATTTTTTTGTGACGAGCGAATGCACGCGCGGGAAAAGCAGGTCTATGATGGAGACTAAACGACAGTACGGGCGCCAAGACGCTGGCTGTGTCGATCATGGCGAGCAGGTCGACGGGAGACATTGATCGTCGTACTGCACGAATGCAGCATTTTCGTGTGCTATAAAGGATCGACATGCGGCGTACATAGCCGGGAGTGGGTCGCATGAAAGTGCCGCATTTCTTGCAATTGTTTTTGAGGCGAGTGTTTATGTCCTTCCCGAAAAAACGTCGGCGTGCGCCGCAGGATGGCCAGGAGTCGTTCCTCGCGGTCTTGCGCCACTCGAAACCGTTTGCCCAGCTCGACACCAAGATTGCCCGCGCCCGCGCGCAGGACGAACCCGTCCTCTATGCGCACGTGCTGCCCGGCCTCGACGTGCTCCTGTGCAGCGTGCGCGGCGCGCAGCCGCCCTATCCGGCCATTGCCGAGCTGCGCAAGCGCTGCATCGAGTCGATCGCCAACGCGCTCGAGCAGCCGCTCGACGGCCTCGAGAACGGCGGATACTGGTACGAAGCGAACGGCTTCGGCTTCCTCGTGTTCGCAAGCCGTGCGCGTGCGCGCATCCTGCCCGAGTTTGGTGCAGGCACGAAAGCGAGCCTGCGCGGCGGCCTCGGCCGCCAGAACGCGGGCGACACGACACCCCGCTCGCTCGGCTGATCCGCCAGTCATTCGATGGGCCGCCTCCGGGCGGCCCATCTGCCATTCACGCGTCCCGCTTGCCCGTCACGATGCCTGCCGACGGCCGTTGTTCGGCCGCACGATGTCGATGAACGCGGCGAAATCGGCGCCGGCGAGCCCCTGCGCGGCGCCGAGCCTCAGCACCTGCTGCACGGTGGCCGACACCGGCATCACCGCGCCCGTGTCGCGCGCGGCGTCGGCGATTGCATCGACATCCTTCTGGAACGTACTGAGCGCGCCGATCGGGGGATGACCGCCCGACGTCATGCGCGGCACGAAGGTCTGCAGCAGCACCGAATCGGCCCAGCCGCCGGCCAGCGCCTCGGCCAGACGCGCGGCGTCGATACCGCTCGCCTGTGCGAGGCCCACCGCCTCGGCGATCGCGGTGACCGTCGCGGTCACGATCGCCTGGTTGCACAGCTTCGCCGTCTGGCCTGCGCCCGCGTCGCCCATGTGCGTGATGCGCGACGCATACGTATCGATCAGCGAACGCACCGCATCGAGATCGGCCGCGCGGCCGCCGGCCATCACCGCGAGCGTGCCGGCCTGCGCGCCCGGCACGCCGCCGGACACCGGCGCATCGACCCAGCCGACCCCGAGTGCGGCCGCGCGCGCCGCGTAGTCGCGCGTGGCGGCCGGCGGAATGCTCGAATGATCGACGATGCGCTGCAGGCGGCGCGCGCTCGCGTCACCGGAAAGCAGCCCGTGTTCACCGAACACGACATCACCGACCGCACGACCGTCGAGCACGCACACGCATACCGTATCGACGCGCCCGGCCAGCTCGCGCGGCGTGCCGACCACCTGCGCGCCGTCCTTCACCAGCGCGTCGGCCTTGGCGCGCGAGCGATTCCACACGCTGACGCGATGCCCGGCCGCCAGCAAATGCCGAATCATCGGCGCGCCCATCAATCCCGGTCCGCAAAATCCGACTTCCACGATGTTCCTCGTCTCCGATATGGGTTGCACTTGCCGCCCATCATACCTATCACTCAAGAAGCCGGGCACGCACGGCACCGTTGTGGAACCGTAGCGGGACCGCGCCTTGCACCGGCCCACCATACGAACGTCCCAGGGAGCGCATCATGAGCGACCACGTGTACAAGATGATCGAATTGACCGGTTCGTCGCGGCAATCGAGCGACGACGCGATCCGCAACGCGATCTCGAAAGCCGGCAAGACGCTGCGCAATCTGCACTGGTTCCAGGTGACCGAAACGCGCGGCCACATCGAAGGCGACCAGGTCGTGCACTGGCAGGTCACGCTGAAGGTCGGCATGCGCATCGACGACTGACGCGCCGCGCGCGTCACGCGCGCCGCCCCACTACCGGATGCGTGCAATGCGCATCCGCGGGGCGTCGCGCCCGCCTGCATTTCGCCCCGTTCGGGCCCCTTGTCGCAGCCCGGCCGGCGGCTGCCTGCGGGTATCCATCGCTTGACGCTGATTTTCGTTCATATTAAAAACGATATACCCGACCGACCCCTCGATCAGCCCAGCCATATAAACCGGAGATAACATGAGTCAGCAACGCGAGGCGATCGACACGTACCTCTTGCGCGTCTTGCACACCTTGTTGATGGAGCGCAGCGTCACGCGCGCGGCCGTCAAACTGAACCAGTCGCAACCGGCGATCAGCGCCGCGCTGCGGCGCCTGCGCGACATCACCGGCGATCCGCTGCTGGTGCGCGGCAAATCCGGCATGGTGCCGACCGAATACGGGCTGCGCCTGCTCGAACCGGTGCAGAACGCGCTGCGTGAAATCGAGCGCATCAAGTTCCAGCAGCACAACTTCGACCCGGCCACGTCGATCCGCTGCTACCGGATCGGCTGCCCCGACTACCTGAACGTGCTGTTCGTGCCGACCGTCGTCGAACGCTTTCGCCTGGCCGCGCCGAACGCGACGCTCGAGTTCCACTCGCTCGGCCCCGCGTTCGACTACGAACTCGCGCTGGAAGACGGCAAGCTCGACATCGTCGTCGGCAACTGGCCCGAGCCGCCCGAGCAGCTGCACCTGTCGAACCTGTTCGTCGACGAAATCGTCTGCCTGATGAGCAACACGCACCCGTTCGCGAAGCGCGGCGGGCTCACGCTCGACCAGTACCTGAACGCGCCGCATCTCGCGCCGACGCCGTACTCGGTCGGCCAGCGCGGCGCGATCGACGTGCATCTCGCGCGCGAACGGCTCAAGCGCCACGTGGTCGTCACGCTGCCGTACTTCAACCTCGCGCCTTACGTGCTCGTGAAGTCGGACCTGATCTTCACGACCACGCGGCTGTTCGCCGATCACTACGCGAAGTTCCTGCCGCTGTCGGTCGTGCCGGCACCGCTCGATTTCCCGCCGATGCAGTACTACCAGCTGTGGCACGAGCGCTGCCATTACTCCGATGAAGTGCGCTGGCTGCGCAGCCTCGTCGCCGAAGCCACCCGCACGCTGATCGAGGCGTAACGGCATAACCGCCTACGCCGCCCGCGCCGTCACGGCGCGGCGCAGCGACGGCCGGCCACGCGGCGGCCGCACGGCTTCAGCACGGCTTCAGCGCGATGCGTCGACGAGTGCGTGCGCAAGCGCGTTGTGACGCTCGATCACGGGCGGCAGATCGAGCGTCGCGAGCCGCCCTTCCCGCACCACCACCTTCCCGTTCACCACCGTGTACGCCGTCTGCGACGGCGCGCAGAACACGAGCGCCGCGACCGGATCGTGCAGCGCGCCCGCGAACAGCGGCTGACGCAGGTCGAACGCGGCGAAATCCGCGGCCATGCCGGGCTTCAACGCGCCGATGTCGTCGCGGTTCAGCACCTTCGCGCCGCCGAGCGTCGCGATCTCGAGCGCTTCGCGCGCGGTCATCGCGTCGGGTCCAAAACCGACCCGCTGCAGCAGCAGCGCCTGGCGCACCTCCGCCACCATCTGCGCGCCGTCGTTCGACGCGGAACCGTCGACACCGAGGCCGACCGGCACGCCCGCGAGCCGCATCTTCTTCACCGGCGCGATGCCGGACGCGAGCCGCATGTTCGAACACGGACAGTGCGCGACGCCCGTGCCGGTACGCGCGAACAGGCCGATGCCCGCATCGTCAAGCTGCACGCAGTGCGCATGCCACACGTCGTGGCCGACCCAGCCGAGATCTTCCGCATATTCGGCGGGCGTCATCCCGAACTTCTCGCGGCTGTACGCGATGTCGTTGACGTTCTCCGCGAGGTGCGTGTGCAGCGACACGCCGTATTCGCGCGCGAGCACGGCCGCGTCGCGCATCAGCTCGCGGCTCACCGAGAACGGCGAGCACGGCGCGACCACCACGCGCAGCATCGCGTAGCGCCCTTCGTCGTGATAGGTCTCGATCAGGCGCTGCGCGTCGCGCAGGATGTCGGGTTCGCGCTCGACGACCGAATCGGGCGGCAGCCCGCCGTCGCGCTGGCCGACGCTCATCGCGCCGCGGCTCGCATGAAAGCGCATGCCGATCCGCTGCGCGGCGGCGATGCTGTCGTCGAGCCGGCTGCCGTTCGGGTAGATGTACAGATGGTCGCTCGAGGTCGTGCAGCCCGACTGCAGCAGCTCGGCCATCGCGGTGAGCGTCGACACCTCGATCATCTCGGGCGTCAGGTGCGCCCAGATCCGGTACAGGTTCGTGAGCCAGCCGAACAGTTCGGCGTTCTGCGCGGCCGGCACCGCGCGCGTGAGGCTCTGGTACATGTGGTGGTGCGTGTTCACGAGCCCCGGGATCACGAGGTGGCCGCGCAGGTCGAGCACTTCGTCGGCCGTGTCGGGCAGCTCGGCGGTCGGGCCGACCGCGACGATCCGGTTGTCTTCGATGTAGAGCCCCGCGTCGCGCAGTTCGCGGCGCGTGTCGTCCATGGTCACGAGCACGTCGGCGTGCTTGACCAGCAGGGTCGTCGGGCGGGATGAAGAGGGGTTCGGCGCGCGTGCGCCAGCGTGCTGCTCGAGATTCATGCGTTCTCCGCGTCGGTCTACCTCCAGGGGCTGTCCTGGAGGCGGTCACACAGCCGTTCGAACGCTGAATCGCGGCACGCGCCGGTGCCTGCGTCCGTTCGAACGCCCTGGCCCGGTTACCCGGCGTGCTCGCCGTCTTCGGGGTACGCGCCGGCCACGGGCCGACGCGCACGGCGGGAGGATCGCCCAAGCGCGCGCCGCGCACAATGCGCGATCCGGAATACCGCCCTTCAGGGATTCGGTATGGTACGCCGCCCGACGCCCCGCCGGGCACCCGAAATCGGCGCGCGAAGCCGTATCCGGCGGGCCGTCGACAGCCGCTCATGCGCGGCGCATTATCTTCGATATCGCGCCCGTATTTGCGCGGGGAACCTTTTTACAATGCCTGCACGGCGCTCGCTTCACTCTCGCCGACGGGTATGTAGCCACGTGACGTGGAGCCTCGATCCGCCGCACAGTCATGGATCGAGTCGCCGCCGAACCTCGCATTCACACAAGGACACAACGAATGGGAAAGCTCACTACCCACGTACTCGATACGGCGCACGGTCGCCCCGGCGCGGCCATCAAGGTGGACCTCTACGCGCTGGACGGCGAATCGCGCCGCGCGATCAAGACCGTGCTGACCAATAGCGACGGCCGCTGCGACGAACCGCTGCTCGAAGGCGCGGCGCTCGCCGCCGGCGAATACGAACTCGTGTTCCATGCCGGCGACTACTTCGCGGCGCTCGGCGTGAAGGTGCCCGAACCCCGCTTCGTCGACCGCGTCGTCCTGCGCTTCGGCATCGCCGACACCGGCTCGCACTACCACGTGCCGCTGCTCGTGTCGCCGTGGTCGTACAGCACCTATCGCGGCAGCTGACAGACGAATCAGCGCCTGCATCAAGACAAACGATCTGAGTCTGGAGGAGTTTCATGGAAGGCTTCATCACCGACTGGCTGAACCTCGCGCTGCGATGGCTGCACGTCATCGTCGCCATTGCGTGGATCGGCGAGTCGTTCTATTTCGTCGCGCTCGACAACAGCCTGAAACCACCGACCGACCCGAACCAGCGCAAGCGCGGTGTGTTCGGCGAGCTGTGGCACGTCCACGGCGGCGGTTTCTACAACATGCAGAAGTACACCGTTGCTCCGCCGGAAATGCCCGATGACCTGCACTGGTCGAAGTGGCCGTCGTACACGACGTGGCTGTCGGGCTTCACGCTGTTCTTCGTGCTGTACCTGCTCGCACCGAACACGTACCTGATCGACAAGAACGTGCTCGACATGGGCCCGGTCGTCGCCGTCGCCTCCGCACTCGGCTTCCTCGCCGCCGGCTGGATCGTCTACGACTCGCTGTGCCGCATCCTCGGCACCAACGACCGCGTGCTCGGCATCTGCGTCGGCCTCTACGTCGTGGTCGCCGCGTACCTCGCATGCCACATCTTCTCGGGCCGTGCCGCCTACCTGATCGTCGGCGCGATGCTCGCGACGATCATGTCGGCGAACGTGTTCTTCGTGATCATCCCGGGCCAGCGCAAGATGGTCGACAAGATGCTCAAGGGCGAGGAACCGAACCCGATCTACGGCAAGCGCGGCAAGCAGCGTTCGGTGCACAACACGTACTTCACGCTGCCGGTCGTGTTCGCGATGCTGTCGAACCACTATGCGATGACGTACACGAACAAGTTCAACTGGGTCGTGCTCGTGCTGATCATGCTGGCCGGCGCGCTGATTCGCCAGTTCTTCGTGATGCGTCACCGCGGCAAGCAGCTGTGGTACCTGCCGATCGGCGGCGTCGCGCTGCTGTCGGGCGCGCTGGTGTGGACGATGCCGAAGCCGGTCGCGCCGGAAGCGCAGGCCGCGAATGCGCCGAAGATCGTGATCAACGACATCATGCCGATCCTGCAGCAGCGCTGTGTCGAGTGCCACTCGTCGAAGCCGACGCTGATGGGCAGCGCCCCCGCGGGCGTGATGTTCGACACGCCGGACGAAGTGTCGAAGAACGCACAGCGTATCTACGACCAGGCCGTGCGCCTGAAGGCGATGCCGATCGGCAACGTCACGCACATGACCGACGACGAGCGGACGAAGCTCGCCGCGTGGTTCGAGGGCGGCGCGGTCAAGTAAGCCGCCGTGCGCCCGCGGTCGGCCACTGACTGCCGGCGCAATCCTCTCCGTTCGCGGGCCCGGTGACGGGCCCGTTTTTTTGCCTGTCCCGACTGCACCGTCCGCCAGCCGTTACCCCCTACCCGCGCATCGCACCGCGCTGAAGCGTGGCGAGCGCATCGAGCGCGCGCGGGCCGTCGTCGAACGGCACGAAGATGTGATCGTGGTACGCGGCGGCCATCACGTTGCAGCTGATGCCCGCCGCGCCGAGCGCCCGCGCGAACGCCGCCGTGAGGCCGACGGCCGCGAGGTCGGAATGCACGGTCAGCGTGATCCACGCGGCACGGAACAGCACGGGCCAGCCGCGACGCGCGGCCGTTTCCTCGTCGACCACGACCGTCAGCCCTTCCGCTTCGCGGAACGTCGCGATCACTTCGGATAACGATACGTCTGCGTCGTTCGGCAGCGCTATGAATGCGAACGCGCCCGGATGCAGTTCGGGCTGCATCGTGCGCAGCAGGACCGCGAGGTCGTTTTCAGGCTGGCTCATCGGAGGAACACGCCCGGAACCGGACGTCGTAGGGTGGCGATGCGGGCACGATAGCACGCACTACGCGCGCACCATCGCGACTTCGTCCGCGAGCCAGCCGCGCAACGCGACGATGCGCGGATCGTGCTGCGTATGCTGCGGATATACGACGTGATACGCAAGCGCGGGCGCCACCTCGACACTCACGTCGAACAGCCGCACGAGTCGCCCGTCGGCGAGATCGCGCGTATGAACATGAACCGCCCGTCGCGCCGTGATGCGCACCGGCGGGCGCCCCGCTACGCGCCGGCCGTCTCCGGCAACCGCGCGATCATCTTGATCTCGAACTGGAAGCCGTACAGCCAGGTCACGCCGACGGCGGTCAGCGTCGGATGCGGGGCATCGCCCCAGTATTCGGGCACGATCTCCCAGACCCGCTCGAACGTCTTTTCGGGATCGACGAGAAACACCGTCACGTCGACGACGTCGTCGAACGTGCAGCCGGCCGCGCGCAGCACCGCATTCAGGTTGTCGAACGCGCGGCGGACCTGCGCGCCCAGTTCCGGCTCGGGCGAGCCGTCCTCGCGGCTGCCGACCTGCCCGGACACGAACAGGAAGCCGTTCGAGCGCAACGCCGGCGAATAACGGTTGCGGTCATACAGCGCCTGGCGACCCGGCGGAAAAACTACGCTACGCTTTGCCATTCGACACCTCCATCGGTCTGTGGGGCGGCATGCCCATGCATCAACGATGAAGGCACTTTAAGGACCGTTGCGCGGCGGATAAACCGGCAACCCTGTCCAACACTGTTTGGTCACGCCAAACAATCTGCGACCGACGCGGAGCCTGGACCCGATGGATCGATTCGACGCAATGCAGGCGTTCGCCCGCGTGGTGGAAGCCGGCAGCTTCACGAAGGCAGCCGACACGCTGCACATGAGCCGCACCACCGTCACGCAACTGGTGCAGCAGCTCGAAGCACGGCTGCGCGTGAAGCTGTTCAATCGCACGACCCGCAAGGTCGTCGTCACCGCCGACGGCGCCGCGTACTACGAGCGCGTCGTGCGGCTGCTGGCCGACATGGACGATGCCGAAACGAGCCTGTCCGCGGCGTCGGCGTCGCCGCGCGGGCGGCTGCGCGTGGACGTGCCGAGCCCGTTCGCGCGCCTGATCCTGATCCCCGCACTGCCCGCGTTCCATGCGCGCTATCCGGACATCCAGCTCGACATGGGCGTGAGCGATCGCGTGGTCGACGTGATCGGCGAGAACGTCGATTGCGTCGTGCGCGGCGGCGAGCCGACCGACCGCTCGCTGGTCGCGCGCCACATCGGCGACCTGCGGCTCGGCGTGTACGCGTCACCCGCCTATCTCGCGCGCGCCGGCACGCCGTCGCATCCGGGCGAACTCGAAGACACGCATCACCGGGTGGTCGGCTTTCTGTGGGCGCGCACCGGCAAGGCGCTGCCGTTTGCGATGGCAGGCGACGGCGAACAGGTCCACGTGCGCGGGCGCTACGTGCTCGCGGTCGACGACGGCAATGCGTACCTCGAAGCCGGCCTCGCGGGGCTCGGCATCCTGTGGTTGCCCGATTACATGGCCGCCGCGTATCGCGCGAATGGCGAGCTGGTGCCGCTGTTCGATCAATGGCAACTCGAACCGATGCCGATGTATGTCGCCTTCCCGCCGAACCGGCACGTCAGCGCGAAGCTGCGCGTGTTCGTCGACTGGGTCGCCGAGCTGATGGCGCAGCATGCGCCGGTTACGAACCGGCGGCGCGGCGGCAACGGTTCGCGCGACAGGAGCAAGGCCGCGTCGACCTGATTCGCGAGAAAACAACCGCACATAAAAAAACCCGCGCGGATTGCGCGGGTTTCGACAGACAGACGATCAGCCTGACTCAGGCCGTCAGCGCATCCAGTGCATCCTCGGTGAGCCACAGCGACTCCGGCAGATCCTGCTCGTTCAGGTTCAGCCCGTCGCCGCCGCGATCGACGACGATGAAGTCGCTCACGCCGCCGAGCGCGATCAGCGGGTGATGCCACACGCCCTTCGCATAGTTGACGCCCTGCCAGCCGCTCGTCACGAATGCGCGGATCTTCGCCGGATCGAGATCGCCCGCGGGCGCGACGACGACGAGATACGGCTGGTCGTTCAGCGGCACGAACGCCTGGCTGCCGAGCGGATGCCGCTCCAGCATCTTCACTTCGAACGGCAGCGTGCGCGGCTGGCCGCGGAACAGGTTGACGAGCGTGCGGCCGCCCTCATCGGTCACGTCGACTTTCGCGAGATCGTGAAAGCGGATCGTCGTGCCGAGGTTGATCGGGATCTGCTTCGCCCCTTCCGTTTCGATCACGTCGCCGAACGGCGCAAACGCTTCCTTGGTCAGCGGTTCGATGGCAAGCGTCTTCATTTGTCGAGCGTCCCCCACAGACGCAGGCGCGACACGCCGCCGTCCGGAATGATGTTCAGCCGCACGTGCGTGACGGGGCCGAGCGACGCGATGCCTTGCTCGAAGTAGTGCTGCTTGTCCATCTGCAGCTTCTGTTCGCCGAGCAGCACCGGCCAGAACATCGACTGCGTGATCAGCGAGCTGTCGGTGCCGCCCGACACATAGGCGGCCTGGATCGAGCAGCGATCCGGGTAGTTGCCCTTGAAGAACGCGGTATCGACTTCGATCTTGCGGATCACGCCCGGCTGCGCGAGCGCGATGATCGCCCAGTCGTTGCCCGGTTCGCGGCGGCGGCGGGTTTCCCAGCCGTCGCCCATGTTCACGCCGCGGCCCGGCAGCAGCAGGTTCGACGCGACGCCGAAGTGCTGATTGTTCGCCGCCACGACGTAACCGCCGTTTTCCATCGCCGCGAGGTCGAACTGCTCGGTCGCGCTCGCGCCGGCCCAGTCGAGCTGCGGCTGGCCGTACACGCGCAGGCGCGCGATGCCGCCGTCCGGGTAGATGTTCACGCGCAGGTGCGTGAACGCCCGCGTGTCGCTCGCTTCGACGTAGTGATGGCTGTTGCCCTGCAGCGTCGTCGACGGCACGATCTCGACCCACTCGGTCGCCTGCGTCGGCGCGCCGTCGGCCACGAACGCGGCCTCGATCGACGCGGCCGGCGGGAAGTTGCCGGTGAAGTGGCTCGTGTCGATGTCGAAGCCCTTGATCACGCCCGGGCGCGCGAGCTTGACGATGCACCAGTCGTAGCCGGTCGTGCGCTTGCGGCGCGTTTCCCAGCCGTCCATCCACTTGCCGTGGTCGTCGTACTTGCCGGGGATGAAGACGGCCGGCTCGGGGTTCAGCATCCGGTCCTTCGGCGCGAAGAAATCGTCGCTGGCCTCGAGCGCCTGCGCACCGAGACGCGGGTCGGCAAGATTCACGTAGCGCCGCGTGAAATCGGGTGCGTTCGGATCGAGAAGCGGAACAGCCATGATGTTTCCTTGTTTCAGTGAGGCGATCGGGCCGCTGCGACGCAGCTGGCCGTATTGCGGTGTCAGGCGGCGGTGTCAGGCGTCGATCAGGTCGTCGAGCCGAAAGCGCGCGATCCGGTAGATCTGGTCGAGGCTCGCGCGCAGCTCCTCGTCGCGCGAATGATTCACGCGCGACTCGAAGTTCGCGATGATGCCGTGGCGGTCGTAGCCGCGCACCGCGAGGATGAACGGGAAGCCGAACTTCTCGCGATACGTGCGGTTCAGCGTCAGCAGCTTGTCGAATTCTTCCTGTGTGCACTGGTCGAGGCCCGCGCCGCTTTGCTCGCGGGTCGACTCGGCCGTCAGCTCGCCGCGCACGGCGGCCTTGCCGGCCAGCTCCGGGTGGGCGTTGATCAGCGCGAGCTGGCGCGCTTCGCCGCCGGTTTCCACCGCATCCGACATCGTCTGGTGCAGCGCGTCGATGCTCGCGAACGGCCGCTCGCCCGCGGCGACTTCGGCCACCCACGGCGAATGTTCGAAAATCCCCGACAGCGCCGCGACGAATGCGCTCGGCGCCATCGTGTTCAGTTGTTCCAACGTGTAGCGCATCGCCTTCATGCTTTCCCTTCGTTTCGATGATTGGGCTGATACGGATGATGCTCACGCCAGTGACGCGCGATATCGACACGGCGCGTCACCCATACGCGATCGTGCTGCTCGATGTGATCGAGGAACCGCTGCAGCCCGCGGAACCGGCCCGGCCGGCCGAGCAGCCGGCAGTGCATGCCGATCGACAGCATCTTCGGCGCCTCGTCGCCCTCCGCGTACAGCACGTCGAATGCATCGCGCAGGTAGTCGAAGAAGTGATCACCGGTGTTGAAGCCCTGCGGCGTCGCGAAACGCATGTCGTTCGTGTCGAGCGTGTACGGCACGATCAGTTGCGGCGACTTGCGGCCGCCCGACACTTCGACGTCCATCCAGAACGGCAGGTCGTCGCCGTAGTTGTCGGAGT
This sequence comes from Burkholderia sp. BCC0419, assembly GCF_902830285.1. Classification (NCBI taxonomy): domain Bacteria; kingdom Pseudomonadati; phylum Pseudomonadota; class Betaproteobacteria; order Burkholderiales; family Burkholderiaceae; genus Burkholderia; species Burkholderia sp. BCC0419. The sequence continues at coordinate 1,384,433 of NZ_CADESR010000001.1, read as the reverse complement.
CGTACAGGAAGCCGCCGTATTCGGCGACCAGGCGGTGCGTGTTTGGGCTGTCGCGGCCGGTATACCAGCCGAGCGGGCGCTCGCCCGTCACACGCTCGATCGCTTCCATCCCGAGGCGCATGTGCTCGGCTTCGAGTTCCGGCGTCATGCTCTGGTAGTGGATCCAGCGCCAGCCGTGGCACGCGATCTCGTGGCCGAGCTCGACGAAGGCACGCGCGAGCTCCGGATGACGCTCGATCGCCATGCCGACGCCGAACACCGTCAGCGGCATCCCGCGCTTCTCGAATTCGCGCAGGATGCGCCACACGCCGGCCCGCGACCCGTATTCGTAGATCGACTCCATGCTCATGTGGCGGTCCGGATACGCGGCCGCGCCGACGATTTCGGACAGGAACTGCTCGGAGCCCGGATCGCCGTGCAGCACGCAGTTCTCGCCGCCCTCCTCGTAGTTCAGCACGAATTGCACGGCGACGCGGGCGCGCCCCGGCCAGTTCGCCTGAACGGGATGGCGGCCGTAGCCGATCAGGTCGCGAGGATAGTTGGGATCGAGTGGCATGGTTCGAAGTGCAACGAAAGCCGGCTCAACGAGCGGGCTGAAGTAATGGGTTCGCATCGACCGCGCGGGTGCCGGAGGCCGGCCGCACGAGCCGATGCGATGACGGCCCAGTGTAGCGAAAACGTTCATACGCGCCCATACAGCGGCGCAGATAGTGCGTGTCAGACGGTGTGTATGTGCGGTTGCGGCAAATTCGGGCCCGGTTCCGCTGCATCCCCGTCCGGCGGGCTGAAGCGGGCGAACGCGCCGTCGTAGCGCTTCGGCAGCGGCCGCGCGTAGTCGCCGCGCCTCGCAGTCGCGAGGCGCAGCGCGACGAGCGCCTCGGCCCACTTGACGGCCGCCGTGACGCCCTCGACCACCGGCGCGCCGATCTGCTGCTCGATCTCGTGCGCGAATTCGGCCATCCCCGCGCAGCCGAGCACGATCGCGTCGGCGCCGTCTTCGTCGAGCGCGCGCCGGCATTCGTCGACGATGATCCGGCGCGCGGCCGAGCCGGGCCGGTCGAGTTCGAGCACCGCGACGTCGGTCGCGCGCACGTTGCGGCAGAACCGCTTCATCCCGTAGCGCTCCGCGAGGTGCCACGCCATCCCGCAGGTGCGCGCGAGCGTCGTGACGACCGAGAAGCCCGGCGCGAGCACGCTCGCGGCGTGCATCGCGGCCTCGGCGATGCCGATCACCGGCCCGCGCGCAAGCTCGCGCGCCGCATACAGGCCCGGATCGCCGAAACACGCGATCACGTATGCGTCGCAGCCGTCGCGCTCGCCCCGCGCGACCTCGGCGAGGAGGCCCGGCGTCGCGAACGCCTCGTCGTAATACCCTTCGATCGACGGCGGCCCCATCGGCGGGCTCACGGCCACGACCTCCGTGCCGGCGGCCGCGACCTCGCGCGCGCAGCGGCCCATCGCGTCGGTCATCCGCTGCGTCGTATTCGGATTGATCAGTCGGATCTTCATCGCACGCTCCTTACGCCTTCGCGCTCGCGAGCAGCCGGTAGAACACGAAGCCGAGCCCCGCGCCGATGAACCACGAGAAATTCGCGACGTCCTGCCAGCCCGGCACCATCACGCAGACGACCGCGATCACCGCGGCCGGCAGCAGCGCGGCCAGCGCGCGGCGGTTCACGCCGCCCGTATACCAGTAGGCGCCGCTTTCCGACATCGTGTACAGGTCGTCGCGCACGAGGCGGCCGCGCTTGACGAGGTAGAAGTCGGCGATCAGCACGCCGTACAGCGGACCGATGAACGCACCGAGCACGTCGAGCGTGTAGTGGATCACGGCCGGGTTGTTGAACAGGTTCCACGGCGTGATGAAGATCGACGCGACGGCCGCGAGCATCCCGCCCGCGCGCCAGCTGATCAGGCGCGGCGCGACGTTCGAGAAGTCGAACGCGGGCGACACGAAGTTCGCGACGATGTTGATGCCGATCGTCGCGATCGTGAACGTCAGCGCGCCGAGGATCACCGCGGTCGGATGGTCGATGCGGCCGACCGTCGCGACCGGGTCGGTGATCAGCTCGCCGAACACCGGCAGCGTCGCGGCGGTGGTGATCACCGTGACGAGCGAGAACGCGAGGAAGTTGACCGGCAGCCCCCAGAAATTGCCGCGCTTCACGTCGCCGAACGAGCGGCAGTAGCGCGAGAAATCGCCGAAGTTGAGCATCGGCCCGGAGAAGTACGACACGACGAGCGATACGGCCGTGATCATCACCGGAATCACTTCCGCACCGTGATACTTGACGCCGCCGAGGTTGATGCCGATGTTGCGCCAGCCCGCGCGCCACACCATGTAGCCGGCGAGGATGAACATCACGACGTAGACGGCCGGGCCCGCGAAGTCGATGAACTTCTTGATCGTCTCCATCCCGTTCCAGAACACCAACGCCTGCAGCACCCACAGCAGCATGAAGCCGGCCCAGCCGACCGCCGACAGCCCGAGGAAGCCGTAGCGATGGACGTCCGCATACGGCAGCCATTGCGGGAAGAATTTCAGCACGACGATCACGAGCGCGCTCGACGCGAGATAAGTCTGGATGCCGTACCACGCGATCGCGATCAGCCCGCGGATCACGGCCGGCACGTTCGCGCCGAGCACGCCGAACGTCGCGCGGCACGCGACCGGATACGGCACGCCGATCTGCTGGCTCGGCCGCGCGATCAGGTTGCACAGCCCGTTCACGAGGCCGATGCCGACGATCAGCGCGATCAGCACCTGCCAGCTCGTCAGCCCGAGCGCGAACAGGCTGCCCGCGAACACGTAGCCGCCGACGCTGTGCACGTCCGACATCCAGAACGCGAAGATGTTGTACGCGCCCCATGTCTGATTTTTAAGGGGTGCCAAATCTTCGTTGTACAGACGTTCACTATAACCATCCGGCAGTGCCGGACCACCGCCCTCGCCGCCTTCTTCCGCCGGATAGGCGCTGTCGTGCGCCACACTGAACTGAGCCATGACTTCTCCTTGACGCGGCCGGGTGGCCGCTCCACCGTCATCGATATCGCTCCGGATCGTCGCCCGGAGTCGGACCAGCGGCCCGCGGCAAACACCGCAGGCCTGCATTGCGCTCGTCGTGTGGCGCGCGGCCGGGTTCGCGTCGCCGCTCAGGCGCCGCCGAACACTTCGCGCAAATCGACCTGCCCTGGCGCGGGCCGGTCCAGCATCTTCAGTTCGACATGCTGCAGGTGGCGCGCCATCAGCGTCACCGCCTGCCTCGGATCGCCCGCCTCCAGTGCGGCGAGGATCTCGTCGTGGTCGTCGCACGAGCACGGGCTGCGCCCGTGCGATTCGTACAGCGCCGACATCAGCGTCGAGCGTGCGACGAGCCCTTCGAGGCACTCGCTGAGCGTCGCATTGCCCATCAGCGTCGCGAGCGCCGTATGGAATTCGCCCGACAGCCGGATCCACGCCGCGAAGTCGTGTCGCTCGAACGCCTTGCGCTCCTTGTCGATCAGCGCCGCGACGCCCTTCAGCCGCCTGGCGCCGGGGCCGGTCGCGAGCCGTTCGACCACGGCAAGCTCGATGATCCGGCGCATCTCGAACACTTCGTGCACGTCCTGCAGCGTCGGGCTCGCGACGAACGCGCCGCGGTTCGGCTCGAGCTCGACCAGCTTGTCGGTCGCGAGCTGCGCGAGCGCCTGGCGGATCGTCCCGCGCTTCACGCCGAATACGTCGCAGAGCTGCGCCTCCGTCAGCTTCGCGCCGGGCGCGAGCCGATGTTCGAGGATCGCGGTGCGGATCCGCTCGGCGATCGCTTCGGGACCGGCTGCACCGGATGGATGGGAATCGGGCTCGTTCATGATCTGCATCGCGTGATGGTCCTCATCCTAGGATGGACATAAAGATTGTCAACAATTCTTTTGCGGGATTCCGCACAACCGGCGTGCGATGGCGTGTCCCCATTCGGTGCAGCGCGCACAAAATCCATGCACGACAAGCCTGACAAGCAAGACAGAGGCCCTTCTCGTCGTATACCCTCCCGGCTATTTTGTTGACAAAAATGGTGCAAAACCAGACGAAGATCGCGTGGGCGTCGACGAAAAATATGGACCGTTAGTTGCGCATTTACCTAAAGAAAAAGGCGGGGAAACCCGCCTTTCGATCGATCGCGCCGGCATCAGCCGAGATGCGGATAGTCCGACAGCGTGAGCCGGAACCCGTGCGCATTCGCAACCAGTTGCGCGTGCGCACCGAACGGCAGCGTCAGCAGGTCGGGCACATGGCCGAACTGGAGCCCCGTGACGACTGGAATCCCGACCACCGCGCGCACCTGGTCGATCATCGCCTGCATGTCGTAGCCGTTGTCGTACTCGAACGGCCGCGCGCCGGTGAACTGGCCGAGCACGAGCGCCTGCTGGCGCGCGAGCAGCCCCGACAGGTGCAGTTGATAGATCATCCGCTCGATCCGGAACGGCTGCTCGTTGACGTCCTCGATGAACAGGATGCCGCCCTCGATGTCGGGCATGTACGGCGTGCCGACCAGCGACGTGAGGATCGCGAGGTTGCCGCCCCACAGCGTGCCCGTCACGTTCACCGTCTGCACCTGCGGTGCGTCGGCGACGATCGTCGTGCTCGGCTGCGTCAGCGTCTGCCAGAAATGCTGCATCGTGAAGTCGCTCGGCGTTTCCGCGCCGAAATCCGCCGACAGCATCGGGCCGCCGAACGTCTTGATGCGCGCCTTCGCGTACAGCGCCAGCTGGATCGCCGTGAAGTCGCTGTGACCGACGAGCGCGACCGGCTGGTCGCGCAGCCGGCGTTCGAGCCCGCGATAGTCGAGCCCGTGCAGGATGCGCGCGGCGCCGTAGCCGCCGCGCACTGCGAGCCCGATGTCCGGCAACGGCCGCTCGGGATCGGCCAGGCGGTTCAGGTCACCTGCCCGCTCGCCGTCGGTGCCGCCGAAACGCTGGAAGCGCCGCTGCGTCGCCTCGATGTTCTCGATGCGCTGCTGCGCGGTGCTGAGGCGCTCGAGCGCGCGGTTGATCGCGTCGGGGTCGTGCGGATAGCCGGACGGCGCCAGCAGGCGGATGGTGTAGGACGCGGCGGGCTGGAAGGACATGGCGAAAGGTGTCGGGGTCGTCAAACCTGCTTAGAGGGTCCGAACCGTGTCCGGTTCACGAAAACCGTGCACGCCCGGAACGCCGGGCGCGGCGGGAGCGCCTATGACGCGCCGGATTCGGCGTCGCGGGCGAGCCGCGCTTCGCGCAACGCGCGACGGCGCTCGGCGAAGAACGACTTCAGCGCGGCGCCGCATTCGTCGGCGAGCACGCCGCCGGTCACTTCGGTGTGGTGGTTGAGCTGCGGATTCGCGAATGCGTCGATCACGCTGCCGCACGCGCCCGTCTTCGGGTCGGCGGCGCCATAGACGACCCGCGCGATGCGCGCATGCATGATCGCGCCTGCGCACATCAGGCACGGCTCGAGCGTCACGTACAGTTCGCAGCCGGGCATCCGGTAATTCTGCAGCTGCTGCGCGGCCATGCGCAGCGCGGCCATTTCGGCATGCGCGGACGGGTCGTGCCCGCCGATCGGATGGTTGAAGCCGCGTGCGATCACTTCGTCGCCGCGCACGAGCACCGCGCCGACCGGCACTTCGCCGGCCGCGCGCGCCTCTTCGGCGGCGGCCTGCGCAAGACGCATGAAATGCAGGTCGCGCGCCGATACGGGCGCGGTGTCGTGAACGGGAGAATCGGCGGCGGGGTCAGCGGCCGGGGCGGCTGCCGAGCGGGCTGCGTCGTGCAGCGCGTCGGACGTCACATCGTCCCCGCTTCGGCGGGCGCGTCGTCGAGCCCGCGCTCGCACAGGCGTTCCGCGATGCGCCGGCAGTAGTCGCGCGGCATCACCATCGGGCCGCCGCGCAGCGATTCGAGCGCCATGTCGAGCGCGAGGATCTTCGCCTGCAGCCGGCAGCGCGCGGCACGGTCGCTGACCGCCTGCACTTCGTCGTGCAGGTTGCGCAGCGCGCGCAGTTGCTCGACGGCCGGCGGCACGAAGCCCGCGTTCTTCAGGATACGGTTGGCCACCCGCACCTCCTCGGGCACGAGCAGGTCGTCATCCAGCGCCTGCGGCGCGCCGGTACCCGGCAAATCGTCGAACTCTCCCCGCGCGGCGGCGGCGGCAATACGTTGTTCGACCAGGGCGTCAAGCAGTCTCATCAGTCAATCGGAACAATGCGGCAGGCCGAATTCTAGCAGGGTGACGCCGGTATGACAGGCCCTTCGAATATATGCTCGATATTGCATTTTTAGGGGCCGAATCGCCGCGCATGCGCGCCGATCGCCGTCACTTGCCGCTCTGCTGCGCCGCAGCAGGCTGAGCGCCGTTTGGACGCTTCCGGACGGAGGCGATGTCCGGACCCAATTTTTTTATCCACGACGATGCGGCGACCCTGCCGATCCAGCGAAAATGCGACGCGCCCCGCCTCCGTTCCCCCATTACGCAGCCATCGTTTCCGATCGCGCTTTCGCGAACGGGCGAAACATCGTCGCGATCAGGAACGCGCCGATCCCGATCGCGAACGAGCCGAGGTACAGCCAGCCGTAGCTGCCGAATGCATCGACGATCAGGCCCCCGGCGACCGGGCCCGCGGCCATCCCGAGGCTGCCGGCCATCGCGCAGCCGCCGATCACGGTGCCCATCATCCGCAGCGGGAAATTCTCGCGCGCGAGCACCGAATACAGCGGCATCACGCCCGCATAGATGAAGCCGAACAGCGTCGCGACCGCGTAGAAGCCGTCGAGCGTGCGCACGAAGTAGTAGCCGAGCGCGCCGAGCGCCTGCGCGAGCAGCCCGGCGACCAGCATGCGCTTCGCGCCGAGGCGGTCGCCGAGGATCCCGAACGCGATCCGGCCGCCCATGCCCGCGAGCCCTTCGACGCTGTAGATCGACACCGCGACGATCAGCGGAATCCCGCAGGTCACCGCGTAGCTGACCGTATGGAAGATCGGGCCCGAATGCGTCGCGCAGCAGAAGAAGTTGGTCAGCAGCAGCACCATGAACTGCGGCGAGCGCAGCGCATCCGCGACCGACATCGCGGCGGGCGCGCCAACGGACGCGGGCGCAGGCGTCGCGTGCGCGGGTGCAGCGTCGAGCGCCGGCGCCCGCCGCACCAGCAGCGACACCGGAATCATCACGACGGCCGCCAGCGCGGCAATCAGCAGCATCGACGTGCGCCAGTCGCGCACCGACACGAGCCATGCGGCCAGCGGCGCCATCGTCATCGGCGCCATCCCCATGCCGGCCGACACGAGCGATACCGCGAGGCTGCGGTGCGTGTCGAACCAGCCGGTCACGCACGCCATCATCGGCGCGAATATCGCGGCCGTCGCGCTGCCGACGGCCAGGCCGAAGGTCAACTGGAACATGAGCAGCGACGGCGCGCGGCTCGCCAGCGCCAGGCTCGCCGACAGCAGCACGGCGCCCGCGATGACGACCGGCCGCGTGCCGACGCGGTCCGACAGGCTGCCCCACGCCATGCTCGCAAACGCCATCGCGATGAAGCCGAGCGTCATCGCGGCGGAAATGCCGGTCATCGACCAGCCCGTATCGTGCGCGATGGCCCGCAGGAACACCGGTAACGAAAACATCGCGCCGATCGCGACGCAGCCCATCAGGCCGCCCGCGGCGACGATCACCCAGCGGTATCGGGAATCCGGCATGTGGCGTGTCATGGGGCATCTCCTCGCTCGTTGCGCCATTCGCGGCAACCGGGTGCCGGCCGCATGGCGCGGCGCACTGCCCGGTCGATATCGATACGACGGGCGACCCATCGGGAAATCGACATGCGCGGCGCATGGGCCGTGGATTTTTTATTGTCGGCAATTCCGCGCGGCTCGCAAGGGCGGATCACCCGGTCGCCCCGCCACCTGCCGCCCCGCTTTTCCGCAACGGGAAATTCGAAAGCAGAAATGGTTGGTTGGGGCGCGCACTTGCGCTGGCTACACTCGCCCCATCTTGTCATAACAAGTTGACCGATGACCCCATCCAACGTCGTGCCGCTGTCCGCGGCCCCGCTCTACGTGCAGATCAAGGACACGCTGCGCGCGCGCATTCTCGACGGCACCTATGCGCCGCACAGCCGGATGCCGTCCGAGCACGAGCTCTGCGCGATGTTCGACGTCAGCCGCATCACGGTGCGCCAGGCGCTCGGCGACCTGCAGAAGGAAGGCCTGCTGTTCAAGCTGCACGGCAAGGGCACATTCGTGTCGAAGCCGAAGGCGTTCCAGAACGTGACGTCGCTGCAGGGGTTCGCCGAGGCGATGTCGTCGATGGGCTACGAGATCGTCAACCAGTTGCGCAGCCTGCGCACCGTGAAGGCCGATCGCCATCTCGCGACGAAGCTGAACGTGCCCGAAGGCGCGCCGCTCGTCGAGATCCATCGCGTGCGGCTGCTGAACCGCGAACCCGTGTCGCTCGAACAGACCTGGGTGCCCGAAGCGCTCGGCAAGCGCCTCGCCGGCGCCGATCTCGCGACCCGCGACATCTTCCTGATCCTGGAGAACGACTGCGGCATCCCGCTCGGCCATGCCGACGTGTCGATCGACGCGATCCTCGCCGACGACGAAATCGTCGACGCGCTGCACGTCGAGGAAAGCAGCCCCGTGCTGCGCATCGAGCGCCTCACGCACGACGCTTCGGGTGCGCCGATCGACTACGAATATCTCTACTTCCGCGGCGACGCCTTCCAGTACCGGTTGCGCGTCGACCGGCAGAAGGCGCGCAAACCTGCAAGGAACCCGCGATGAATACCCATGTGCACGAATACGACATCGTCGTGGTCGGCGGCGGCACGGCCGGCCCGATGGCGGCCATCAAGGCGAAGGAGCGCGATCCGTCGCTGCGCGTGCTGCTGCTCGAGAAGGCCAACGTGAAACGCAGCGGCGCGATCTCGATGGGAATGGACGGCCTGAACAACGCGGTGATTCCCGGTCATGCGACACCCGAGCAGTACACGCGCGAGATCACGATCGCCAACGACGGGATCGTCGATCAAGAGGCCGTGTACGCGTACGCGACGCACAGCTTCGCGACGATCGAGCAGCTCGACCGCTGGGGCGTGAAGTTCGAGAAGGACGGCACCGGCGATTACGCGGTGAAGAAGGTCCATCACATGGGCTCGTACGTGCTGCCGATGCCGGAAGGACACGACATCAAGAAGGTACTGTACCGGCAACTGAAGCGCGCACGCATTGCGATCACCAACCGGATCGTCGCGACGCGCGTGCTGACCGACGCGCAGGGTCGCGCGAGCGGCGTGCTCGGCTTCGACTGCCGCACCGCCGACTTCCACGTGATCCGCTCAAAGGCCGTGATCCTCTGCTGCGGCGCGGCCGGCCGCCTCGGGCTGCCGGCATCGGGCTACCTGATGGGCACGTACGAGAACCCGACCAACGCGGGCGACGGCTACGCGATGGCCTATCACGCGGGCGCCGCGCTCGCGAACCTCGAATGCTTCCAGATCAATCCACTGATCAAGGACTACAACGGCCCGGCCTGCGCATACGTGACGGGCCCGCTCGGCGGCTTCACCGCGAACGGCAAGGGTGAACGCTTCATCGAATGCGACTACTGGAGCGGCCAGATGATGTGGGAGTTCTACCAGGAACTGCAGAGCGGCAACGGCCCCGTGTTCCTGAAGCTCGACCATCTCGCGGAAGAAACGATCCGGACCATCGAGCAGATCCTGCACACGAACGAACGGCCGAGCCGCGGCCGCTTCCATGCGGGGCGCGGCACCGACTACCGCAGCCAGATGGTCGAGATGCACATTTCCGAGATCGGCTTCTGCAGCGGGCACAGCGCATCGGGCGTGTACGTGAATGCGCGCGCGGAGACGACCGTGCCGGGACTGTACGCAGCCGGCGACATGGCGGCCGTCCCGCACAACTACATGCTCGGCGCATTCACGTACGGCTGGTTCGCCGGGCAAAACGCGGCCGACTACGCGGCCGGCCGCGACCACGTGCCGGTGGACGACCAGCAGGTCGATGCCGAGCGCTCGCGCGTGCTTGCGCCGTTGCTGCGCGAGCGCGGCCTCGCGCCGGCACAGGTCGAGTACAAGCTGCGCCGCATGGTGAACGACTACCTGCAACCGCCGAAGGTGACGCGCAAGATGGAAATCGGGCTGCAACGTTTTGACGGAATTACTGAGGATATCGAAGAAATAAAGGCCGATAACCCGCACGAACTGATGCGCGCGGCCGAAGTGCGCGCGATCCGCGACTGCGCGGAAATGGCCGCGCGCGCGTCGCTGTTCCGCACCGAGAGCCGCTGGGGCCTGTACCACCATCGCGTCGATTTTCCGCATCGCAACGACGCCGAATGGTTCTGCCACACGTGGCTGCGCAAGGATGCCGCGGGCGCGATGCGCAGCGAGAAGCGGCCGGTCGAACCGTACGTCGTGCCGCTTGCCGACGACGAACGCGGCGCCTACGCGCAGTTGCGCATCCGCGAACCGGCCGCGCTCGCGGCCGCCCTTTGAGGAACCTTGCCATGCCCCATACCCCGCACGACATCTTCCAGCGCAGCAGCGCGCCCGTGACGATCGACGAGTCGCTGTGCATCGCCGACAAGGGCTGCACCGTGTGCGTCGACGTGTGCCCGCTCGACCTGCTCGCGATCGACGTCACCAAGGGCAAGGCCTATATGCAGTTCGACGAATGCTGGTACTGCATGCCGTGCGAACGCGATTGCCCGACCGGGGCGGTCAAGGTCGAGATCCCTTACCTGCTGCGCTGACACGGCGCGCCAGCCGTGCACCGCTCCCCCGCAACCGGACTCACGCTGTTTCCGTGGAAGCGCGTGATCGACAACGTCGCGTTCGGCCTGAAGATGATGAAGACGCTGCTGCTCGACATCTGGTCGCGCATCAGCACGACCGTGCTGTTCGTCACGCACGATATCGACGAAGCGCTGTTTCTCGGCGACCGCATCCTGATGCTGTCGCCGCGGCCCGCGCGCATCGTCGCCGACATCCGCGTGCCGCTCGGGCGGCCCCGCACCGACGACAGCACGACCGAGCCCGCGTTCGTCGACATCAAGCGCCGCTGTCTCGCGCTGTTGCGCGCCGCCGCCTGAGCGCGCGTACCTGCCCATTCACCGCACCGACTTTTTCCATGACCACTTCTTCCTCCGCGTTCCCGCTGCCCGGCGTGCCGGCCGCCGATCATGCCGCGCTCGTCGCGCGCCTCGCCGCAGCCGATGCATCGGTGCGCCGCATCGCGTTGCTCGAACTCGCCGATCTCGAAGCGCCCGAACTCGTGCCGTCGTTCGTCGCGACGCTACGGGACGACCCGTCGGCCGACGTGCGCAGCGAGGCCGCGCGCGTGCTCGACGCATGGGAACAGCCCGATGTCGTCGACGCGCTGTGCCACGCGCTGCTCGATCCGGACGATGGCGTGCGCGCAACTGCCGCGCAGAGCCTGTCCGAACTGAAGGATGCCGCATCGGGCGCCGTGCTGTGCCGGTGGGCCGACCGGCCCGAGCCGTTCGTACGCGGCGCCGTGCTGCGCGGCTTGCGCGAGTTGCGCGACCCCGACGCGTTCACACCCGCGCTGCGCGCACTCGATGCGAGCGCCGCTGCCGTACGCGCGGAGGCGGTCGTCGTCCTCGGCTGGCTCAAGGACGGCCGCGCGCTGCCGCCGCTCGCGCGCGTCGCGACCACGGACGCCGATGCCGACGTGCGGCGCGCCGCGGTCGGTGCAATTGGATTTGCATCTGCCGGCGATACGGCCGTCGTCACCGCGTTGCTCGCGGCGCTGCGTGACGCCGAATGGCAGGTTCGCGAGGAAGCAGCGGCCACGCTCGGCAAGCTGCGCGTCACCGTTGCGCGCGACCCGCTCGTCGCCGCGCTCGACGACGATTACTGGCAAGTGCGCGTGCGCGCCGTACGCGCACTCGGGCAATTGCGCGATGCGGCCGCGGCATCGGCCGTCGTCGCGCTGCTCTCGCATGCGATCAGCAATCTGCGCAAGGAAGCCGCGCTCGCGCTCGGCGAATTGCGCGACCGGGCGACGCTGCCCGCGCTGCACGACGCGCTCGACGATCGCGACCCCGAAGTACGCAAGGCCGTGCGGATCGCGATCGGACAGATCGACGAGGCGTCGCGATGATCGCGCCGACCGAAATCGCACTCGATCACCCGGCACGCGTACTGACGCTGCACTGGCCCGACGGCGCGACGCAACGCATCGACTATGCGCGGTTGCGCTGCGATTGCCCGTGTGCGGAATGCCGAAAGATTCGGCTCGACGGCGGCCGCATCGACGTGCGGCCGGCCCTGAAGCTCGACGGCGTGGAAGCGCTCGGCTACGGGGTGCGCTTCCTGTTCGGCGACGGCCATGCACGCGGCATTTATCCGTGGCCGTACCTGGCGGACCTCGTGTAGCGGCGACGACGCGGCTTCCGCGGTCGCGCGGGCCAGATGCCAGATGGCAGGCGTGCGAAAACGCTGCGATACTGACGCCCACGATCGTCGCCACCTACCGTTGGAGCCGCACCATGCAAACCGCAGTCGGATTCGTCGGCCTCGGCGTGATGGGCACGCCGATGGCGCTCAATCTCGCGCGGGCCGGCACGCCGCTCGTCGTGTGGAGCCGTTCGCACGGCAGCGACGACGCGCTGCGCGACGCCGGCGCACGCGTGGCCGAGGACATCGACGACGTGTTCGTGCCCTGCCGCACCGTGATCCTGATGCTCGCGAACGACGCGGCGATCGATGCCGCCCTCGCGCGCGGCTCGCCCGCTTTTGCCGCCCGCGTCGGCGGACACACGATCGTCAACATGGGCACGAATGCGCCCGACTACTCGCGCGCGCTCGCCGATGACATCGCCGCCGCGTCCGGCCGCTACGTCGAGGCGCCCGTATCGGGCTCGCGCAAGCCGGCCGAAGCCTGTCAGCTCGTCGTGATGCTGGCCGGCGCGCCGGACGACGTCGATGCCGTCCGCGCGCTCGTGAAGCCGCTGTGCCGCGACAGCTTCGTGTGCGGCGACGTGCCGTCGGCGCTGACGATGAAGCTCGCCGTCAACCTGTTCCTGATCACGATGGTCACCGGTCTCGCCGAAGCCACGCACTTCGCGCAACGTCACGGTATCGACCTCGCGCGCTTCGCCGACGTGCTGAATGCCGGCCCGATGGCGAGCGACGTGTCGCGCGTGAAGCTCGGCAAGCTCGTCGCGGCAGATTTCTCGGTGCAGGCCGCGATCACCGACGTGCTGAAGAACGCGCGCCTCGTCGCCGAATCCGCGCGCGGCATCGGCATCGCGTCGCCGCTGCTCGACATCTGCCACGCGCTTTACGCCGAAACCGAGCAGGCCGGACATGGCGCGGCCGACATGGTCGCCGTGATTCGTGCGATCGAACAGCGTACCGGGGACGCGCGATGAGCCGCGTGCACGCCCACGTATTCGTTCCCACCGGCGGGTAGGCACAACCATGTCCGCACCCGGCCACGCTGCACCGTTGCGCCCCGTTCCCGCCGTGATCGGCATCGTGCTGCGCGAGCGCGACGCGCTGCTCGTGCGCCGCGCGAATCCGCCCGATGCAGGCTGCTGGGGCTTCCCCGGCGGCAAGATCGAGCCGGACGAACCGCTCGCGGATGCGGTCGTGCGCGAGATCGCGGAAGAAACGACGGGTCGACGTGGAGGCGCTCGACGCCTTTACCGCGCTGGACGCGTTCGATTACGATGCGCACGGCGCCGTGCGCCAGCATTTCGTCATGGTCGCGGTGCTGTGCAGATGGTTGCGCGGCATGCCGACCGCCGCCGCCGACGCGCTCGACGCGCGCTGGTTCGGCATCGACGATGCTCGACCGCGACGATTTGCCGATGAGCGCGGGCGGGCGCGACGTCGCGCGACGGGCGATCGAGCGGGCGGCGGCGCTGGGCAACGCGCGTCCGCCAAGCGCCTGACACTTCGCTGTCGCTTGCGCATCACCGCGATGCGTTCGCTCCGTCACGGAGCCGGCTACCTGCCGAGCGCCGGATCACCACACATCAAACCATGATCAGAATTCGACAATCCACCGAGGCTGACGCCACACGCGTACTGGATATCTGGCGCAATGCCGTCGATGCCACGCATCACTTCCTGAGCGACGACGATCGTCGTTCGATCGAATCCGAGGTCGTCGCGTTTCTGCCGGGCGCACCGCTCGATCTGGCCGTCGACGAGAGCGATCGTCCGATCGGCTTCATGCTGCTCGACGGCAGCCACATGGAAGCGCTGTTCGTCGATCCCGCCCACCATGGTGCGGGGGTCGGGCGGCGGCTGGTCGAGGAAGCGCTCAAGCGCCATCCCGACCTGTCGACCGACGTCAACGAACAGAACCAGGCGGCGGCGGGATTCTATGAACGACTCGGATTCGAGCGCTGCGGGCGATCGGCACGGGATGGACAAGGTCGGCCTTATCCGCTGATTCATCTTTGTTATCGGCAGGGCGATCGGGACTGAGCCGGAGTTCGGGCGAGAACGGGACACTGCATCGGCCCGCTCCGGATGCGCTGAAAACGACACCACACTTGCGGCATCACAATCATCCCGAGGGGCTGCCGGTCGTCAGCGGCCAGCGCCCCAACACGTCGTAGTGCGACTTGCGGAGCCAGCTATCGACCAGGACGAAGTCGAACACGGTCCAGGTAATCGGCTCGATCCGATACTCATCGGGCCTCTGTGCGCCATACAGCAGCGTCACGTGCGGGGTGAAACTCGCGGGAAGAATGCTCAGCCCCGCCTCTTGTTTGAGCGCACGTCGCAACTGCCGTCGAAAGTCGATCAAGTCTTCCAGACCGGCCCGCCCCATCAGCACCAGCGGCTGATGACCGGGCCGCCCGTTGAAGCTGATGATCTTGTCGAACCTCACGGAGAAAGACGGCACATCCACGCGGTCCGCGACCGCACGGGCCAGCGCAAGCGTAGCGTCCGGCACATAAGCGAAGTCGCCTAGAGAGCCCAGCGTGATGTGCAGACGCTCGGTGCCCACCAGGCTGTCCTTCTCCAGCCGCATGCTTTTGGCCATGCCGGCAATGCGCCCCGCCGCGGCCGGATCCGGCATCACGGCGAAAAAGAAGCGGTGCAGAGGGACCGGCGGCGGCGCATCGAATCCGGGTAGCGTCAGTTGAGTCACGGCAGCATGTCCGACAGGCCTGGAGCGAGATTTTCATTATCGTCAATCGGCAGCCGGCCCGCTCGCCGCGCGATGAACCCGCCGTTCGCGCGCCCGAAGATGCTACCCTCTCGGCCAAACTCGACACCCTCTGATGACGTACCCGAATTCAACCATGCAAACCGTCGCGGTACTGGACTTCGAAACAACCGGGCTGTCGCCGAATCTGGGCGACCGCGCGACCGAAATTGCCGTCATCCTGCTGCGCGACGGGCAAGTCGTCGACCGTTTCCAGAGCTTGATGAATGCAGGCCGACGCATCCCGTCCGATGTCGTCGCGCTCACCGGCATCACGAACGACATGATCGCTGCTGCGCCGCCGGCGTCCGAAGTCATGAAAGAAGCGGCGGCGTTCGTCGGCAAGCATGCGGTCGTGGCCCACAACGCCGGCTTCGACAAGCGCTTCTGGCAGTCTGAACTCGGGCTGCTCGACATGTCGGCCGATCATTCCTTTGCGTGCACGATGCTGGTGGCGAGGCGCATCTACCCGGATGCCCGGAGTCACCGCCTGTCGAGCCTGGCCGAGATGCTGCGGTTGCCGCAATCGGGCCGCGCGCACCGGGCAATGGTCGATGCCGAGATGGCCGGTCATCTGTGGTGCCGCTTGCAGCAGGACATTTCGCGGACTTACGGGCTGGATCGCATCGATCACGCGCTGATGTCACGTGTCCAGGCAACGACCAAGGCCAAGGTGCCGATGTACTTGCGTTCGCTCGTGCGCCCGCACGCGTGAGCGGCGACGGCACGGGAACCGCTCCAGATGATGCGGGGGGATGTTCGCAGCGCGCTTGCCGCTGGCGGCCGCCATCCCGGCAAGGTAGCCTGGGCTGCCGATATCGATACAAGCCGGATCCTGCCTGGCGCTGCGGGGGCCAGCGCCTGCATGCGGCGCGCTACCGCTGGATAGGTACGGTGCCCGCCCGGTAGCGTCAAGCGCGCTGCTTCAGCAGCCCTGCCAGAAGCGTCAGCGCTTCTGTCAGATCGTCGAACGACGAGCCGCCGAGGCAAAGTCGAATCCCGCTCGCCCGATCTTCCGGGTTCACCATCATGGATTCCGGAGGAGTCAACTTGATACGCATCGCCGCAGCAACGGATGCGAAATGATTGGCAGCGTCACGCTCCATCGGCAGCCACGCGTTGTAGGCGCCAGGATGCGAGACCAGTTCGCTCGCGCCGAGGAGAGCGACGGCCAGATTGGATCGACGCCGCGCCTCATGATGCAGATCCCGCTGGATCGAGGAGATGACGTCGGTGGCCAACCATTCCTCGACCACCGCGCAAGCGAGCGGCGACGGAGCCATGGGCAGGTCTCGCAGTGTGTCTTCCGCTGCGTCGTCGAGTCCGGCCGGCAGCGCGAGCACGCCGATCTGCAAACCGGGGCCAAGCGATTTGGACAACCCGTTCACATGAAAGGCGATCTCGGGCGCCAACGCCGCAAGCGGTGGCAAAGCCGGCTCTGCCGACGCATAGACGCCGTCCTCGATGATCCACGCGCCCGCCCGGCGGCAAATATCCGCGATGGCCTGCCTTCGTTCCATGCCCATCGTCGCGGTGGTCGGGTTGTGCAGCGTCGGCGTGAGATAGACCGCCTTGTTGCCGGTCGATGCGGTGCCGTCGAGTGCGTCCGCCAGTGCCGCCGGAACCATCCCTTGCGCGTCGGTCGCGACGCCTTGCAGCCGATATCCGTTGCGCCGAGCCAGCGCGATCGCGCCGGGATAGGTAATCCGCTCGGTCAGAAGCAGCCCTTGCGAGCCGCAGGCAAGCTCGAAGGCCAATGACAGCGCCTGGCGGGCGCCGCTCGTCAGCACCAGATGCGACGGCTCCACCATCAGGCCCTGCGTTTCGAGCCAGCGGGCCAGCACACGTCGGTGCTCCATATGTCCAGCGGGCGGGGCATAGAGATTGAGATGGTCCGCATCGATCTTGCGTGCGATCCCCGTCAATGTGCGCGCCAGCAGGCGCGCGTCGAGCATGGCCGGCGGCACATTGGACGAAAGGTCGATCTGACGATCATGGTGCGCCTGGCGGATCGCCACGAAGGTTCCCCGACCCTTGATGCTGCGCGTCAGGCCTCGCCGTTCAAGCGCGGCATAGGCTTTCGTCACCGTGCCAAGGCCGATTCCCAGTTTCAACGCGAGATCGCGATGAGCGGGCAGACGGTCGCCTCCCGTCAGCCGCCCCTCGATGATGTCGTCGGCCAGGGCGAGGACCAGCCGCTCGGCCGTATTCGCCTCGATGTCGGCCAGCCGTGGCGACCAGGGGGATTGCAGGAGCATGTTCGCCGCCTAGATATTAGTGTCACGTGACACTATTTATATAAACAACAAGGGTAACATGCATTTCTGGAAGCGCCCGATCGCCACGACGGGCGCGTGGAGGGTCAAATGTTCAGCCATGTAACTGTTGGGGCGCGTGATCTTGGGCGGGCAGGCCGTTTCTATGACGCGGTGCTCGTTCCGCTCGGACTGAAGCGTCGCATCGTCATGTCCGATGGCGGGCCCGCAGCGCTTTGCTGGGTAAACGGTCAAACGCCGCTGCCGCGCTTCTATGTCTACCTCCCCTACGATGGCGCGCCGGCGACCATCGGCAACGGCAGCATGGTCGCTTTTCTGGCCCCCTCGCAAGAAGCCGTGAACACGGCCTACGCGAATGGTCTCGAGCACGGCGGGACGGACGACGGCGCACCCGGGTTACGCCCTCACTACGGTGACGGCTACTTCGGCGCCTATCTACGCGATCCTGACGGCAACAAGGTCCATATCGTTCATCGCGGAGACCTCCAGCGCTAACGCTGGAGACGCCCCGCCGCTCTGGAGAAAATCGAATGATCGCCAGTCAGATCGCACTCGCCTACGGCACCTATCTCATCGCGACCGCCAGTCCCGGGCCGAGCAACATGGCGATCATGGGAACGGCGATGCGTGACGGCCGTCTCCCGGCCCTCGTTCTGGCGGCCGGCGTCATCACGGGCTCACTCTTCTGGGCGATCCTGGCGGCGACCGGCATTTCCGCCGTGCTGACGGCCTATGCCGATGCGCTTATCGTCATCAAGATGGTCGGTGGTGTCTATCTGCTCTATCTGGCGTTCCGCACGGGCAGGTCGGCACTGAAACCGGGCTCCGACTTCGCGAAGACGGAACCGGGACGCTCGACACCTCGCTATCGGTGGCTCTACCGCCAGGGCATTCTGATGCATATCGGAAACCCGAAGGCGGTTCTGGCCTGGATGGCAATCATGTCCCTTGGGCTTCGGGAGAACGCCCCCGGCGGTATCTTGCCGGCGATCATCGGCGGTTGCGCGTTCCTCGGCGTCATCGTGTTCGGTGGTTATGCGGTCCTCTTCTCGACCGCTCCGATGATCGCCCTGTATGCCAGACTCCGGCGCTGGATTGAAGGGACGCTATCCGCGGTGTTTGCCGTTGCGGGAGTCGAACTGCTTGCCTGGCAACGTTGATATCCCGGCTTGTCGACGCCATCACGAACTGATCTGAATTGAAAGAGCGATGTCATGAGCTTTGCGATCCATATGGTCGATGTCTTCGGCGCCGGGCCGCTTTCGGGCAACCCTCTGGCGGTCGTCATCGGTGCCGATGCGTTGGCAACGGATGACATGCAGCGGCTGACGCGGTGGCTCAACCTGTCCGAGACCGCTTTTCTCTTGCCACCCACGCATCCTGAGGCCGACTACCGGGTCAGGATCTTCACGCTGGACAGGGAAATGCCCTTTGCCGGGCACCCGACGCTCGGCAGTTGTCATGCGTGGCTCTCGACGGGCCGCGTGCCGAAGCGCGCAGCGGAAATCGTCCAGGAATGCGGAGCCGGGCTGGTGCCGATTCGACGCGATCACGAGCGGCTTTCCTTCGCCGCCCCGCCGCTGATCCGCTCCGGCGCGCCGACACAGGATGCAGTGGAGCAGGCTCGGCGCCTGCTGGGGATCGAATCCGCCGATATCGTTGATGCCGCCTGGATCGACAATGGCCCCGGATGGCTGGGCATCAGGCTGGCATCGGCGGAGACAGTGCTTGCCGTCGATCCGCTCCGCAATTGGCCCGGCCGGATCGATGTCGGTGTGATTGGCCCTCATGCAGCAGGCGGCGATGCCGCCTTCGAGGTGCGCGCCTTCTTCAGCAACCATCTGGGCGCTATCGTCGAAGACCCGGTCACTGGAAGCCTCAATGCTTCAATGGCGCAGTGGCTGTTCGCGACAGGTGCGGTTGAGGACGACTACGTCGCCGCCCAGGGGACACGCGTCGGCCGCCATGGCCGCATTCATTTGACCCGCGATGAGGCTGGCCAGATCTGGGTCGGCGGCAGGACGCGCACCCATGTCGAAGGCCGGCTCCGCGGCCTTTGAACAGGCAAACGAGAGAGCGGCAACTTGATGTTCGGGCGGGCGCACATAACGCCCGTCCGGGTCGCGCCATACGCTGAACAGCGTGCTCGCAAGACTGCTTGCCGGTGTGGCGCGACAACACCGGATCAACCCGAGCATCGTTCTGACATTCGAAAACACGCAAGGAGTTTCAGCATGTCTGCCCTCCCGCAGAACCCGATGGCGCCATCCGGAACCACCGCTCGCACCACACTGCCCGCCGTGGCATCAGACACCTTGAAAATGCTGGTGCGCTACAAGTGCTGGGCGAATGGACTGACGTTCAAGAGCGTGATGGACCTGCCGGCCGGCGAAGCCCTTCGACAGCGACCGACGCGGTTCGGAAACATGGTGCATACGTTGAACCATGCCTATGTAGTTGACGACATTTTCAGACATCATCTGCAAGGAAAGAAACACACCTACACCTCGCGCAACACCGACCATACACCTGCCGTTTCCGATCTTTGGAAAGCGGTTCAGGAAATGGACCGCTGGTACATCGATCTTGTCGACACCTGGTCGGACGAGGATCTCGCGCAAGCCGTTCATTTCGAGTTTGTGGGGGGAGGAGAAGGCGTCATGACCCGCGAGCAAATCGTGCTGCATGTCGTCAATCACGCCACCTACCACCGCGGTTTTGTCGGCGACATGATGTATCAGGTGCCTTTTGCGCCACCGTCAAATGATCTTCCGGTATTCATCAGGGATCACTATCGCGGCGCTCGGTGAGCGCCTGTTCGGCCGACCTGGCGCACGCCCGCCACCTGTCTCGTACCTGTGCCGGCCGCGACTGCAGAGACCGTCGGGCGGTGCTCACGCCGCGTAGCGACAGGCCATGTCGGCTGGCCACTTCCTGGCTGGTGCCGGGCGCATTGCATCGAAGCCGCCTCCGGTCCTGTCGCAACTGCCGGCGCACGTCGTGCGTCAACCGCGCCCAGCCCCCGGCATCGACGGTCTGGCCATTACTGACGATCTGCTGAGGCGCTAGGCTGAAAACGCAAAAAAGCCCGCATTTACGCGGGCTTAGAGGGACTTTAATGCTCTTTTGGTGCCGGTCTATGCCGGACGCGGGATCACTCCCACTCGATCGTCGCCGGCGGCTTCCCCGAGATGTCGTACACGACCCGGTTGATCCCGCGCACTTCGTTGATGATCCGGTTCGACGCGCGGCCGAGCAGCGCGTACGGCAGATGCGCCCAGTGTGCGGTCATGAAGTCGGTGGTCTGCACCGCGCGCAGTGACGTCACATAGTCGTACGTGCGGCCATCGCCCATCACGCCGACCGACTTGACCGGCAGGAACACCGCGAACGCCTGGCTCGTCAGGTCGTACCAGCTCTTGCCGACATCGGCCTCGCCGCACAGGCCGGCCGCCGCATCCTGCGCGGTCGCGGTCGTATTGCGCAGTTCCTCGATGAAGATCGCGTCCGCGCGACGCAGCAGCTCCGCATATTCGCGCTTCACTTCGCCGAGAATCCGCACGCCGAGGCCCGGGCCCGGGAACGGATGGCGGTACACCATCTCCGGCGGCAGGCCGAGCGCGACGCCCAGCTCGCGCACTTCGTCCTTGAACAGGTCGCGCAGCGGCTCGAGCAGCTTCAGGCCGAGCGTTTCTGGCAGGCCGCCGACGTTGTGGTGGCTCTTGATCGTCGTCGCCTTCTTCGTCTTCGTGCCGCCCGATTCGACCACGTCCGGGTAGATCGTGCCCTGCGCGAGCCATTTCGCCTTCGACAGGTTCTTCGCTTCAGCCTGGAACACCTCGACGAACTCGCGGCCGATGATCTTGCGCTTCGCTTCCGGATCGGTCACGCCGGCCAGATGGCCGAGGAACTGGTCGGACGCGTCGACGTGCACGACCTTCGCATGCAGGCGGCCCTCGAACATGTCGAGCACCATCTTGCCTTCGTTCAGGCGCAGCAGGCCGTGATCGACGAACACGCAGGTCAACTGATCGCCGATCGCGCGATGGATCAGCGCGGCCGCGACGCTCGAATCGACGCCGCCCGACAGGCCGAGAATCACTTCCTCGTCACCGACCTGCTCGCGGATCTTCGCGACGGCTTCCTCGATGTGGTTCTTCATGATCCAGTCGGGCTTCGCGCCGGCGATCTGCAGCACGAAGCGTTCGATGATCTGACGGCCCTTCACCGTGTGCGTGACTTCCGGATGGAACTGCACCGCGTAGTAGCCGCGCGCCTCGTCGGCCATGCCGGCGATCGGGCAGCTCGGCGTCGACGCCATCAGCGCGAAGCCCGGCGGCAGCTCGGCCACCTTGTCGCCGTGGCTCATCCAGACCTTCAGCATCCCGTGGCCTTCGGCCGTCGTGAAATCCTCGATGCCGTCGAGCAGGCGCGTATGGCCGTGCGCACGCATTTCCGCGTAGCCGAATTCGCGATGGTCGCTCCACTCGACCTTGCCGCCGAGCTGCACGGCCATCGTCTGCATGCCGTAGCAGATGCCGAGCACCGGCACGCCGAGATCCCACACGGCCTGCGGCGCGCGCAGCTGATGGTCTTCGTACGTGCTCGCGTGGCTGCCCGACAGGATCACCGCCTTCGGCGCGAACTCGCGGACGAAGTCGTCGGACACATCGTTCGGATGGATTTCGCAGTAGACGTGCGCTTCACGCACGCGCCGTGCAATCAGTTGGGTGACTTGCGAACCGAAGTCGAGAATCAGGATTTTGTCGTGCATGGCTGCGGACGGGATGAAGAGAATAAGAAAAGCAGCGCACGAAGCGCTGCGTCAAAAGCATGGACAGCGGCGTCGGGCGGCAGGCGGCACGCGCGACGCATCGCCGGTCAATCCTGCGACGGCGGGCGCGCGTCGAACGCGACGCTGCCTGACGCGCGGTCGGATGCGGCCGATGGGGCCGCCGCGGCCGGCGCCGAAGGCGCCACCGGACGGCTGACGACCGGCTCGACCCGCGGCTGCGCTGCGGAGGCCGGCGCCGGTTCGACCGGACGCTTCGCGTCCCGGCCCTCGAGCGCCTGCGCTTTCTCGCGCCGGCGCACGGCCGATGCGAGCCGCACGCCACCGAGGCCCAGCACGATCAGCGCGACCCCGGCCAGCGCCGACAGCACCCGGCCGGCGGCCGCGAGCGCGGGCCCGCTGCCGGTGCCGATCGACCACACGATCGTCAGCACGCCGGTCAGCCAGTACACATGGCCGACCGCCCGTGCGACGGGCGCCGTGAGGTCGCCGTTGAGCGCCGCATGGCACGCGAGCCACGCGAGCCCGAGCAGCGCAATGCCGAACGCCTGACCGAGCATCGCCGGCTGGATGTTCGCCAGTTGCAGCGCGTTGAACAGCGCCTGCCAGGGCGTCAGCACGAACAGCACGCCGAACGCCAGCAGCAGCACGGCATCGACGATCAGCACGGCTCGCAGCAGCGGTTTCATCGGCGCTCAGTCCACGTGATAGTTCGGTGCTTCCTTCGTGATCTGCACGTCGTGCACGTGCGACTCGCGCATGCCCGCCGCGGTGATCTGGACGAATTCGGCCTTCTCGTGCAGCTCGTCGATCGTCTTGCAGCCGCAGTAGCCCATGCTGGCGCGCACGCCGCCGACCAGCTGGAACAGGATCGCGTTGACCGACCCCTTGTATGCGACGCGGCCTTCGATGCCTTCCGGCACGAGCTTGTCGATGTTCGCCGAGTTGTCCTGGAAGTAACGGTCTGCCGCGCCGTCCTTCATCGCACCGACCGAACCCATGCCGCGGTACGACTTGTACTGGCGGCCCTGGTACAGGAACACGTCGCCCGGCGCCTCTTCGGTGCCCGCGAGCATGCTGCCCATCATCACCGCGTTCGCGCCGGCCGCGAGGGCCTTCGACACGTCGCCCGAGAAGCGCACGCCGCCGTCGGCGATGCACGGCACGCCGGTGCCCTTCAGCGCTTCCGACACGTTCGCGATCGCGCTGATCTGCGGCACGCCGACACCCGCGACGATCCGCGTCGTGCAGATCGAGCCCGGGCCGATACCGACCTTGACCGCGTCCGCGCCGTATTCGACCAGCGCCTTCGCGGCGGCAGCCGTCGCGATGTTGCCGCCGATCACCTCGACGTGCGGGAAGTTCTGCTTGACCCAGCGCACACGCTCGAGCACGCCCTTGCTGTGACCGTGCGCAGTATCGACGACGATCACGTCGACGCCGGCCTGCACCAGCAGCTCGACGCGCTCTTCGTTGTCCGCACCGACGCCGACCGCCGCGCCTGCGCGCAGCTTGCCGTGTTCGTCCTTGCACGCGTCCGGGTGCTCGGTCTGCTTCGTGATGTCCTTGACGGTCATCAGGCCGCGCAGCTCGAACGCGTCGTTGACGACCAGCACGCGCTCGAGGCGGTGGCTGTGCATCAGCGCCTTCGCTTCGGCGAGCGGCGTGCCTTCCTTGACCGTGACGAGGCGCTCGCGCGGCGTCATGATCGACTTGACCGGCTCGTCGAGGCGCGTTTCGAAACGCAGGTCGCGGTTCGTGACGATGCCGACGAGCTGCGGGCCTTCGACGACCGGGAAGCCCGAGATGCCATGCTGGCGCGACAGCGCGATCACGTCGCGCACCTTCATTTGCGGCGGCACCGTGATCGGGTCGCGGACGACGCCCGACTCGAAACGCTTGACCTTCGCGACTTCGCGGGCCTGTTCGGCCGGCGTGAGGTTCTTGTGGACGATACCGACGCCGCCCTGCTGCGCCATCGCGATCGCGAGGCGACCTTCGGTGACCGTGTCCATCGCGGCGGACACGAGCGGCATGTTCAGGGAGATGTTGCGGGTCAGCTTGGTCTTGAGGCTGGTGTCGCGCGGGAGAACGTCGGAGAAGGCGGGAACGAGGAGCACGTCATCGAAAGTGAGTGCTTTTTGGATCAGACGCATGGCAAATCCTATGGGCGCAAAAGCGAATTATACGCGAAGCGCCGCGAATTTTCACAACACGAACAACGGCTTAGCCGGTTTCGGCGGTTCGGGGGCCGAATCGTTCGGATCGTCGTTCGGTTCGTTTTCGATCGCTTTTCGTTTCACCGCCGCATCGAGCCATTCGCGCAACCGGCGGCCGGGCGGCACGTGCCCGTGTCGCGGCGGGGCCACACGGCCGCGACGGCGGCGGCCGCGTACAGTCCGGCGCCACGCCGCCGAAGCGGCTTGCCTGCCCCGCCTCACGCCAGCCCGGCCGCTCGGGCGATCATCACCATGCCGCCCGCCATCACCCCGCAACCGACGATCCGCGCGACGCGTCCGCCGGCCCGCGCCACGCGTTCGGCGGCGATCGCCACCGCGACGGCGGCCATCACGCGCAGATCCATCATGCCGGCCGCCAGCGCGACCGCCATCAGGTTCCCGCAACACGCGCCGCACCGGATGGCCGCGTGCACGCCGTACCGCCATGCCGTGACGACCGCCGGCCGCGGCCGGTGCGCGTGTGCCGCCGTGTGCCGGCAGCACGCCAGCCGGCGCACCTTCCATCTAGAGAATTGCAACGCGCCCGCGGCCAGCACGACGGCGCCGGCCGCGAACGGCAGCGCACGGGCGAGCGACGGCAGCCGGGCGGCGGCCGTCGTCAGTGCGGCACCGGCCGGAAACACGAGCGCCCCGAGCGCCATCCAGACCGAGAAATATCCCGCCCCTGCGACGACGATGAGCCATGCCGACCGCGCCGTCTGCGGACCGATGCGCTGCCAGTAATGCCAGAGCTGCGGCGCGAGCACGGGCAGCATCATCGTCACCGTCATCGCGCCCCACATTCCGGCGAACGCCGCGAATGCGCGCGCGACACCCTGGCCGCACGGCCGCAGCCATACGGCCGAGGCCATCCAATCGCCGGGCATCGGGTCGCCGCCCATCGCGGCCATCGACGCGTGCTGCGCCAGCGTCGCCATCGCGGCGACCGCGAACACGGCCACAGCCACCGCGCCGAATGCGCGCGGATCGGCGGCCGTCTCGCCGGTTGTCGGCCGTGTCATCGCGCGCTCCCGCCCGTCGCCGGCCCGCTCAGCCGCGCGCGTACTCGTCGTGACGGCGCCACCACGGGCCGGCCTCGTTGCGACCGCGTGGCGCGCGATCGAGCCACTGGTACATCCCCCACAACCCGTCGAGGCCGCGCGCGTAGGTCGAATACGTGTGATAGACGGCGCCGTCCTCGCGCACGAACGCGCTCATCCCCGGCCGGTCGAGCGAATACGTGGCCGCGTCGGTGCCGCACGTGGCCGCGAACTGCACGACGGGCGCCGGCGGCGGATCCATGTCCATCGCATGGCCGGCCCGCGCATAGTTGTATTCGACGTCGCCCGCGCGCTGCTGCGTTTCGGTGAACGACACGTTGAAGTCGAAATTGAAATCGCTGCCGACCGACGACGCCCACGGGAACGTCCACCCCATCCGCTGCCGGTACGCGAGCAGTTTCGCGAGCGGCGCGCGCGACACGGCCGCGAGCGTCACGTCGTGGTTCGCCAGGTGCACGGCAAAGCCGTCGAAGCCGTCGGCGAGCGCCGAGCACGACGGGCAGCCCGCCTTGTAGTCGGGACCGAACATGAAGTGATAGACGAGCAACTGCGACCGGCCGCGAAACAGGTCGTCGAGCGTCGCCTGCCCTTCCTCGGTATCGAACCGGTAGGTCTTGTCGATGCGCACCCACGGCAGCGCCTGGCGCCGCCGCGCGAGTTCGTCGCTTTGCCGCGTCAGCGCCTTTTCCGCGTCGAGCAGCGCGCGGCGTTCGGCCAGCCATTCGTCGCGGGTTCCGGTGAGATGGGTCGTCATTGCGGGTTCCTCCTTCCGATGGGTATCCGGGCACGGCGTACGGGGCCGTGTGCGTGGTGCTAGATTAGTGCCGGGCATCGGACCGAAGGGAGTGACAAGTGTGTCGGGATTCGGATGGATTCACTGATCACGGCGGCCGCGCGCGCGCTCGCGGCCGGTGACGCGCTCGGTGCGCTGAACCGCGTCGCGCTGCGCGACGATGCGCCGGCGCTCGCGCTGCGCGGGATCGCGCTCGCGCAGCTCGGCGATTTCGAACGCGCACGGGCGCTCGTGCGCGGCGCCGCCCGTGCATTCGGCGCGAAGGAAGCGGTTGCGCGGGCGCGCTGCGTCGTCGCCGAAGCCGAGATCGCGCTCGCGTCGCGCGACCTGCACTGGCCGACGCGTGCGCTCGATGCGGCCTGCGCGACGCTCGTCGCGCACGGCGACCGCGCGAACGCCGCGCATGCCCGCTATCTCGGCGTGCACCGCTTGCTGCTGATCGGCCAGCTCGACGAGGCCGAGCGGCTGCTCGCGCATCTCGATCCCGCGCCGCTGCCGCCCGCGTCGCGCGCCGCCCATGAATTGATCGCGGCCGGCATCGCGATGCGCCGCATCCGCACGCACGCGGCCCGTGCGGCGCTTGCCCGGGCGCAGGCAGCCGCCCGCGCCGCCGGCATCGCCGCGCTGACGGCCGAGGTCGACACCGCGGCGCGCGTGCTCGACGCACCGGCCGCGCGGCTCATCGCACGCGGCACGTCGCGGCTCGTGCCGCTCGACGAAGTCGAGACGCTGTTCGAGTCGAATGCGCTCGTCGTCGACGCGTGCCGCCACACGGTGCGCGATGCGCGCACGACCGTGTCGCTCGCGCGGCGTCCGGTGCTGTTCGTGCTCGCCCGTGCGCTCGGCGAGGCGTGGCCGGCCGACGTGTCGAGAAACGCGCTCGTCGCCGCCGCGTTCCGCACGAAACAGGCCGACGAATCGCATCGCGCGCGGCTGCGCGTCGAGATCGGCCGGCTGCGCGCGGTGCTGCGCCCGCTCGCGAACGTCGTCGCGACGCCGCGCGGCTTCGCGCTCGAACCGCTCGGCGTGCGCGAAACCGTCGTCCTCGCGCGCCCGGTCGACGATCGCCACGCAGCCGTGCTCGCGCTCCTCGCCGACGGCGAAGCGTGGTCGAGCTCCGCGCTGGCGCTCGCACTTGGCGCCAGCCAGCGCACCGTGCAGCGCGCGCTCGATGCGCTCGCGGCAACCGGCAAGGTGCAGGCGCTCGGCCGCGGACGCGCGCGCCGCTGGATGACGCCGCCGCTGCCCGGATTCGCGACGACCTTGTTACTCCCGGTTGCGCTGCCGGGCGATTAGGATGGCCTCACCGAACGACGAGGTGACGAACATGAAACGCTCCCCTGCAGACATCCTTCGCGAGTACGGCCCGTTTCCGGGCGTCGACGGCGTGCACGGCGTCACGTTCGACGGACAGCACGTGTGGTACGCGTCCGGCGACAAGCTCAATGCGCTCGACCCCGAGCGCGGCACGATCGTCCGTTCGCTCGACGTCGCCGCACACGCGGGCACCGCGTTCGACGGCCGCCACCTGTTCCAGATCGTCGAGGACCGCATCGAGAAGATCGACCCCGAATCGGGCCGCGTGCTCGCGACGATCCCGGCGCCCGGCGGCGGCGCCGATTCGGGGCTCGCGTGGGCGGAAGGCACGCTGTGGGTCGGCCAGTACCGCGAACGCAAGATTCATCAGGTGGATCCGCAATCGGGCGCCGTGCTGCGCACGATCGAATCGAACCGCTTCGTCACCGGCGTGACGTGGGTCGACGGCGAGCTGTGGCACGGCACGTGGGAAGCCGACCAGAGCGACCTGCGGCGCATCGATCCGCGCACGGGCCAGGTGCTCGAGCAGATCGACATGCCGGCCGGCGTCGGCGTCTCGGGGCTCGAATCCGACGGTCACGACCGCTTCTACTGCGGCGGCGGCAACAGCGGCAAGCTGCGGACCGTGCGCCGCCCGGCGCGCGCGCGTGCCGCCACCGACGGCACGGCGGCGATACCCGATCCGGCAGAGGACTGATTCGCCGCCCGTCGCAGCCGCTCGACGCGCCGAGCCATGCCCCGAGTGCAGGAATGAACAAGACGCCGCCGCGACGGCATCGCTAAGATGCGCGCACCTCAGTCATGTGTTCGGAGCGGTCGATGCAGCGCGGCGTGGTGTACGGTGTCCTGGCAGGCGCCCTGTGGGGCATGGTGTTTCTCGTTCCGCGGCTGCTGACCGATTTCTCGCCGCTGCTGCTGAGCGCCGGCCGCTACACGATGTACGGCCTCGTATCGCTCGCGGCCGCGTTGCCCGCCGCCCGCTCGCTGCTCGCACGGCTGACCCGCGAGGATCTCGTCGCACTGACGAAGCTCGCCGTCATCGGCAACGTCGCGTATTACATGCTGCTGTCCGGCGCCGTGCACCTGATCGGCATAGCGCCCAGTTCGCTGATCGTCGGCGTGCTGCCGGTGACCGTCACGCTCGCGGGCCTCGGCGACCACGGCGCCGTGCCGCTGCGGCGGCTCGCCGCCCCGCTCGCGCTGGTGATCGCGGGCATCGTCTGCATCAACGTCGACCTGTTTACGTCCGAAGCCGCGCACGCCACGACGCTCGCCCAGAAGCTCGCGGGCATCGCCTGCGCGGCGGGCGCGCTCGCGAGCTGGACCTGGTATGCGGTGGCGAACGCGCGCTACCTGCAGCGCCACCATCGCTTCGGCGGCAACGAATGGTCGGTGCTGTGGGGTGTCGTGACGGGCCTGCTCGGCGGGCTCTGCTGGCTGGCGATCCTCGCGCTGCCGGCCGGCATGGTGCAGGCGGCCGTCCCGGCATCGCGCTGGCAGTTGTTCTGGCTGCTGAACCTCGTGCTCGCGATCGGCGCGTCGTGGCTCGGCAACGGGCTGTGGAACGCCGCGTCGAAGCGGCTGCCGCTCACGCTGTCGGGTCAGCTGATCGTGTTCGAAACCGTGTTCGCGATGCTGTACGCGTTCGTGTACGACCAGCGGATGCCGCACGCACTCGAGATCGCCGCGCTCGTGCTGCTGCTCGCCGGCGTATACGGCTCGGTGCGACGGCACGGCGATACGCCGGGCAGCGCA
The DNA here is from genome assembly GCF_902830285.1 of Burkholderia sp. BCC0419. Lineage (NCBI taxonomy): Bacteria > Pseudomonadati > Pseudomonadota > Betaproteobacteria > Burkholderiales > Burkholderiaceae > Burkholderia > Burkholderia sp. BCC0419. The sequence goes on along the minus strand of NZ_CADESR010000001.1, from coordinate 1,354,995 downwards.
GGCAGCGCGTCGGCAAACGCAAACGCCGCGGCCCATTGAGCGCCGCGGCGTTTGATCAGACCAATCCGAGCGAACAACGCGTCAGCGCGCGTCCTTGTGCATCCACTTGCGGCCCTCGATCGAGCCGTCGCGGCGGGATTTGTCGACGCGCCGCTGGCGCGCGAGCTTCGGATCGACGATCAGCGGACGGTAGATCTCGACGCGGTCGTGATCGACGAGCGGCGCATCGAGCGACGCGAGCTTGCCGTAGACGCCCGTCTTCGCCTGCGCGAGATCGATCTCCGGGTGCAGCGCGAGCACGCCGCTCGCGTCGATTGCGGAGCGCACGGTCGCGCCTTCGGGCAGCGACAGCGGAATCAGCGTCTGGCGGTCCGGCAGTGCGTAGCAGACTTCGATCGACAGCATCGCGTCACCCCTTTCCGTAGCGCTGGTCCGCGCGCTTCACGAACGAATCGACGAACGTGTTCGCGATGTGGCTGAACACCGGCCCGATGATCTTCTCGAGCAGGATGCTCGAAAACTCGTAGTGCAGCGCGAATTCGATCTTGCATGCATCGGCACGCAGCGCCGTGAAACGCCACGAGCCCGTGAATTTCTTGAACGGACCGTCGGTGAACTCCATGTCGATCCGCGTCGGGCGCTGCTGCGTGTTGCGCGTCGCGAAATGCTGCTTGATGCCCTTGAAGTTGATGTCGATGCGCGCTTCCATTCCGCTCTCGTCCTGACGGCGAACCTCGACACCGCCGCACCAGGGCAGGAAATTGGGGTAGTCGGCCACGTCGGTGACGAGGTCGAACATCTGTTCCGCCGAGTGACGGATCAATACGGTTTTCTGGACATCTGCCATAAATCGCGCGGCATCGCTTAAAGTAGGAGCGCCAAGCCGGGCGATTCTCGCCCCGCTTTGCTAAAATCGTGATTTTAAACGAGTTGGCCCGATCCTTTCATGAGCATCATCGACAACAGGAAAGCGCACTTCGATTATCACATCGAGGAACGCTACGAGGCGGGGCTCGTGCTGGAGGGCTGGGAAGTCAAGGCGCTGCGCGCCGGACGCGGCCAGATCAAGGAAGGCTACGTCGTGGTGAAGAACGCCGAGATCTTTCTGATCGGGACCCATATCAGCCCGCTGCCCGAAGCCTCGACGCACATCCAGCCCGACCCGGTTCGCACGCGCAAGCTGCTGCTGCACCGCGAGGAAATCAAGAAACTGATCGGCAAGGTCGAGCAGCGCGGCTACACGCTCGTGCCGCTGAACTTCCACTACAAGGGCGGTCGCGTGAAATGCGACATCGCGCTCGCGAAGGGCAAGAAGCTGCACGACAAGCGCGAAACCGAGAAGAAACGCGACTGGGAACGCGAGAAGGCCCGCATCATGCGCGCCGGCACCTGACCGCTCACAGCGTTCATCACAAACGACACGGCCCGCTCGAAGCGGGCCGTGTTGCTTTGGACTCCCTGAATCGCGCCGGCGGGTCACCCGGCTGCGCGACGATTCGCCGCACGACGATGCGCACGCGGCAGCCGCGCGCGCCTCGATCGTCGGGCTCAGCCCTTCGCGCCGGACGCCGCCCCCGCGCTCTTGACGATCGTCAGTGCCGACGAGATCGCGGTGCCGAGATCCGACAGGTTCGACGGCACGATCAGCGTGTTGCCCTGCTTCGCGAGATTCGAGAACGCGCCGACATACTGCTCGGCGACCTTCAGGTTCACCGCATCCATCCCGCCTTGCGACTGGATCGCGTTCGCGATCTTCTGGATCGCCTGCGCGTTCGCCTCGGCCACCGCCAGGATCGCGGCGGCTTCGCCCTGCGCCTGGTTGATCGCGGCCTGCCGCTCGCCTTCGGACTTCTGGATCGCGGCTTCGCGCGCACCCGACGCGAGGTTGATCTGCTCCTGCTTGCGGCCTTCGGACGCGGCAATCAGCGCACGCTTTTCGCGCTCCGCGGTGATCTGCGCCTGCATTGCGTGCAGGATCTCCTTCGGCGGCGTCAGGTCCTTGATCTCGTAGCGCAGCACCTTCACGCCCCAGTTCGCCGCGGCGTCGTCGAGCGCCGACACGATGCTGTGGTTGATGAAATCGCGCTCCTCGAAGGTTTTGTCGAGCTCGAGCTTGCCGATCACCGAGCGCAGCATCGTCTGCGACAGCTGCGTGATCGCGAGCACGAAGTTGCTCGACCCGTACGACGCCTTCATCGGATCCATCACCTGGAAATACAGCACGCCATCGACCTGCAACTGCGTGTTGTCGCGCGTGATACAGACCTGGCTCGGCACGTCGAGCGGAATTTCCTTCAGCACGTGCCGGTACGCGATGCGATCGACGAACGGCAGCACGATATTGAGACCGGGCGACAGCGTCGCGTGGTAGCGCCCGAAGCGCTCGAGCACCCATGCATGCTGCTGCGGCACGATCTTCACCGTCTTCGACACGATCACGATCGCGATGACGAGCAGGACAACCCAGATGATCAGCGAATCCATGAATATTTCCTCCTTGTTGTATCAGCGGACGGTCAGCCCGCGGGTTTCGCCACGACCACGAGGCGATTGCCGCGCACGGCGCTCACCTGGTACACGTGCGCATCGTCGCGCTCGCCGTGCGCGAGCTCGACGTCCCAGTCGGCGCCGCGATACTGCACGCGCGCGCGGCCGTCACGCCACGCGTCGACCGTGACGGTCGAGCCGATATCGAGATTGACGTCGGGATTCGTCGACGTGTCGCGCTTCTGCTTGCGGCCGAGCCCCGAGCGACGCAGCACGATCATCGCGACGATCGCGACCGCGGCCGCCGCGCCGAACTGCACGTGCGGCGCGAAACCGGCCAGTTGCAACAACCCGCCTGCGAGAAAGCCGAGCGCGATCATCAGCAGATAGAACGTGCCCGTCAGCAACTCGGCGACGACCAGCACGCCCACCCCGACCCACCAGAACAGATGCCCCGACATCATTATGGTCTCCAGAAAAACGTCCCCGATGCTCACTATATTCGCTGCGCTCGCAGCTGTGCGAAGCGGTCGGCGCTCCCGGGGCGGTCGGAACCATTCGAACTGCCCGGCGAGTACCGACGAAAAAAAACACCCCGGTGCTTACCGGGGTGTTTATAGCACGAACCTTGCATTTTGCCTTCAACGAAAGCGCGGCGGACCGCCCTTTCGCCGAAGTTGCGCGACGGATCGTTACTTGCGGTTGGCGGCGAGCGCCTGCCACGTATCGATGATCGTGTCGGGGTTCAGCGAGATCGACACGATGCCTTCGTCGGTCAGCCATTGCGCGAAGTCCGGATGATCGGACGGGCCCTGGCCGCAGATGCCGACGTACTTGCCCATCCTGAGGCAGGTATCGATCGCACGCTTCAGCAGGAACTTGACGGCCGGGTCGCGCTCGTCGAAGTCGACAGCCAGCAGTTCCATGCCCGAATCGCGGTCGAGGCCGAGCGTGAGCTGCGTGAGGTCGTTCGAGCCGATCGAGAAACCGTCGAAGTGTTCCAGGAACTCTTCGGCGAGGATCGCGTTGGTCGGGACTTCACACATCATCACGAGGCGCAGGCCGTTTTCGCCGCGCTTCAGGCCGAACTTCTCGAGCAGGCCGACGACGCGCGCCGCCTGCTTCACGGTCCGCACGAACGGCACCATGATCTCGACGTTGGTCAGGCCCATCTCGTCACGCACGCGCTTCAGTGCACGGCATTCCATCTCGAACGCCTGCGCGAAGTCGTCGGCGATATAGCGCGACGCGCCGCGGAAGCCCAGCATCGGGTTTTCCTCGTCCGGCTCGTAACGCGAACCGCCGATCAGCTTCTTGTACTCGTTCGACTTGAAGTCGGACAGACGCACGATCACGGGCTTCGGGTAGAACGCCGCGGCGATCGTCGCAACGCCTTCCGTCAGCTTGTCGACGTAGAACTGACGCGGCGACGCGTGGCCGCGCGCCACGCTCTCGACCGCCTTCTTCAGGTCCTGGTCGATGTTCGGGTACTCGAGAATCGCCTTCGGGTGGACGCCGATGTTGTTGTTGATGATGAACTCGAGACGCGCGAGGCCGACACCACCGTTCGGCAGTTGCGAGAAGTCGAACGCGAGCTGCGGGTTGCCGACGTTCATCATGATCTTGACCGGGATTTCCGGCAGTTCGCCGCGCTGCACTTCCGTGACTTCCGTCTCGAGCAGGCCGTCGTAGATCTTGCCTTCGTCGCCTTCCGCGCACGACACGGTGACGAGCGCGCCGTCCTTCAGGATGTCGGTCGCATCGCCGCAGCCGACGACTGCCGGCACGCCGAGCTCACGCGCGATGATCGCCGCGTGGCAGGTACGGCCGCCGCGGTTCGTGACGATCGCCGCCGCGCGCTTCATCACCGGTTCCCAGTTCGGGTCGGTCATGTCGGCCACCAGCACGTCGCCCGGCTGCACGCGTTCCATTTCCGACGGATCCTGGATCACGCGCACGGGGCCCGCGCCGATCTTCTGGCCGATCGCACGGCCCGTCGCCAGCACCTGCGACTGGCCCTTCAGCTTGAAGCGCTGCTCGGCCTTGCCGCTCGCCTGGCTCTTCACCGTTTCCGGACGTGCCTGCAGGATGAAGATCTTGCCGTCGCGGCCGTCCTTGCCCCACTCGATGTCCATCGGACGCTGGTAGTGCTTCTCGATGATGACCGCGTACTTCGCCAGCTCGATCACATCTTCATCCGTGATCGAGTAGCGGTTGCGCTGCTCGTGCGGCACGTCGACCGTCTTCACGCGGCCCGGCTCGCCCGGCTGCGTGAATTCCATCTTGATCAGCTTCGAGCCGATCGAGCGGCGGATGATCGGGTACTTGTCCTGCGCGAGCGTCGTCTTGAACACGTAGAACTCGTCCGGGTTCACCGCGCCCTGCACGACGGTTTCGCCCAGGCCGTAGCTCGACGTGATGAACACCGCGTCCTTGAAGCCCGATTCGGTATCGATCGTGAACATCACGCCGGCGGCGCCGACGTCCGAGCGGACCATGCGCTGCACACCGGCCGACAGCGCGACTTCGGCGTGCGTGAAGCCCTTGTGCACGCGGTACGAGATCGCGCGGTCGTTGTACAGCGACGCGAACACGTGCTTCATGCGGTCGAGCACGTCGTCAATGCCGACGACGTTCAGATACGACTCCTGCTGGCCGGCGAACGATGCGTCAGGCAGGTCTTCCGCGGTCGCGGACGAGCGCACGGCGAACGACAGCTCAGCCGGCGAGCCGTTCTTCAGCACTTCGAACTGCGCGCGGATTTCCTGCTCGAGGCGCGCCTGCATCGGTGCGTCGACGATCCACTTGCGGATTTCGGCACCGGCTTCGGCGAGCGCCTTCACGTCGTCGATGTCGAGCGACTCGAGACGCTTGGCGATGCGATCGGTGAGGTCGTTGTGCTTGAGGAAATCGCGGAATGCGAGCGCGGTCGTGGCGAAACCGGTGGGTACGCGAACGCCTGCTTCGGAAAGCTGGCTGATCATCTCGCCGAGCGACGCATTCTTGCCGCCCACGATCTCCACATCGGTCATCCGCAACTGCTCGAACGGAATTACATACGCCTGGTCCTTTGCGACGTTTGCTGCGTTAGTCATACAAGCCCCTAAGTGTGAAAAAAATGCTCGATCGCGCAAGTGGGCTCGGACGCGGGCGCCTGCAAAAAGGCGCGGCGCGTCTTGCGCAACCTGTTAGATAAACACTCGCAGCGGCGGAAATCTTCCGACCCGATTTGCAAAAATCCCGGCAGAAGGGCGATATTTGCAGACAAATCGCCAGACTTGCCGGGAATTATGGAATCGCGCGGCCCAGCCACGGGGCGCCGTCCGCGCCCTGCCCCCGCAATTGCTTATCCAACAGGTTGCCGCTATTCTACCGTGCCGGCTGCCGGATGTGGCGCGACCTTGTCACTGGGTCTGGAGGCGCACCTCCAGCCGCCCGCGCAACTGCCCTTCACGCTCGACGTCCAGATTCATGCTGCCTACCGTATTCATCGTCTCCGACGGCACCGGGATCACTGCCGAAACCTTCGCGCACTCGATCCTCTCCCAGTTCGACCAGAAATTCCGCCTCGTGCGCGTGCCGTTCGTCGACTCGCTCGACAAGGCCTATGCGACCGTCGAGAAGATCAACGAAGCCGCCGTGCATGATGGTCGCCGCGCGATCGTGTTCACGACGCTCGTCGACAGCGAGTCGAACGACATCGTCAAACGCTCGAACGCGCTCGTGCTCGACATGTTCCAGCGCTTCGTCGAACCGCTCGAGCAGGAACTGGAGCTCAAGTCGAGCCACGCGATGGGCCGCGGCCACCAGAACGCGGACACCGAGGAATACAAGACGCGGATCGAGGCGATCAACTTCTCGCTCGCGCACGACGACGGCCAGTCGAACCGCAACCTGTCGGAGGCCGACGTGATCCTCGTCGGCGTGTCGCGCAGCGGCAAGACGCCGACGAGCCTGTATCTCGCGATGCAGTACGGCGTGAAGGCGGCCAACTATCCGCTGATTCCGGAGGATTTCGAACGCGGCAAGCTGCCGTCGGCGCTGTCGCCGTACAGCGACAAGCTGTTCGGGCTGTCGATCGACCCGCAGCGCCTGTCGGAGATCCGCAACGAGCGCCGGCCGGGCAGCAAGTACGCGGCGCCCGAGAATTGCCGCTACGAGATCAACGAGGCCGAGGCGATGATGCGCCGCGAAGGAATCAAGTGGCTGTCGTCGACGCACAAGTCGATCGAGGAAATCGCGACGACGATCCTGCAGGAAATCCGCCTCGACCGGCAGTCGTACTGAGCGCGGGAGCGCTGGCGGCCGTCCGGCCGCCGCCGAAAACAACAAGGCCGCGTCAAACGCGGCCTTGTTTCGTTTTACGGCAAATGCAACGCGTGCGGCATCACGCAGGCCGTTGCTGCCGCACCTGCTCGAACAGGCATACTGCCGCCGCAGCCGCAACGTTCAGCGACTCCATCCCGCCCGGCTGCGGAATCGTCACGCGATGCGTGGCCGCGTCGCGCCAGAATGCCGACACGCCGGCGCCTTCGTTGCCGAACACCCATGCAACGGGCCCCGACAGGTCGCAGTCGTAGACCGCCTGCGCGCCGTGCGAGTCGGTCAGCGCGACCGGTACGTCGAGGCGCTCGGCAAGCGCCGCCGCTTCGACGTCCTCATGGATCGACAACAGGAAATGCGCGCCCATGCCCGAGCGCAGCACCTTCGACGACCACGCATAGGCGGTGCCCGGCGCGCAGAACACGTGACGCACGCCGGCCGCCGCCGCGCTGCGCAGGATCGAACCGACATTGCCGGCATCCTGCACGCCGTCGAGCACGACCGACGTATGCGTCACGCGCCCGGGCAGCGACTGCGCCGGCCGGTCGACCAGCAGCAGGAAGCCGACGCCGTTGACGACGTTCGACAACTGCCCGAACAGCGCGTCCGGCAGCGTGACGATCCGCTGCGCGTCGATGCGCGCGACGATCGCCTGCGCCTCGGCGTGGCCGAGCGCACCTTCGGTCGTGACGCACAGCTCGGGTGTCGCACCCGTGTCGAGATACGCGCTCGCGAGATGGAAACCTTCGAGCAGCGCCTGGCCGCTGCGGCGCTGATGGGGCGTCGAACCCGCGAGCGCCTTCAGGCGCTTGTACAGCGGGTTGTCGCGGGAAGTAATGCTTTTCATCGAATCAGATCAAGCGCCGCGCGAACCGGCGCGAACGAGCGCCGATGCGCTTCGCACGGGCCGTGCTCGCGCAATGCGGCAAGATGTTTCGCGGTGCCGTAGCCCGCATGCACGTTGAAGCCGTACACCGGGAAGCGTTCGTGCAGGTCGACCAGCATCCGGTCGCGCGTGACCTTCGCGAGGATCGAGGCGGCCGAGATGCTCGGCACGAGCGCGTCGCCGCTGACGATCGCTTCGGCACGCACGGTCAGCGTCGGGCAACGGTTGCCGTCGATCTGCGCGAGCGTCGGCAGCACCGACAGACCTTCGACGGCCCGCTTCATCGCAAGCATCGTCGCGTGCAGGATGTTCAGCGTATCGATCTCGTCGACGCTCGCCGACGCGACGCAGTACGCGTGCGAACGCGCGACGATCAGGTCGTACAGCATGTCGCGCTTCTTCGCGGACAGCACTTTCGAATCGTCGAGCCCGTCGATCGGCTGCGCCGGATCGAGGATCACCGCGGCAGCCACGACCGGCCCCGCGAGCGGGCCGCGGCCGGCTTCGTCGACGCCGCAGACGATCTCGTCCGGGCGGCTGAAATCGAAACCGCCCTGCCCGTCGCTCGACGCACGGCGGCGTGGGACACGGACTGCGGTCATGCGCGCCCCTTGCGTTGTTCGAGCACGCGCACGACGGCCTCGGCCGCCTTCGCGGCCGTGTTCTGCCGCAGCGAGAGATGCATTTCGGCAAACACTTCGGTCAGCGTGCGGCGGTTCGCGTCGTCGCGCAGCTGCGTGAGCGTCGCATCGGCGAGCGCCTCGGGCGTCGCGAAATGCTGCAGCAGCTCGGGCACGACGAAACGCCCCGCCAGGATGTTCGGCAAGCCGACATACGGCAGGTAGCCCTGCCGACGCATGATCTGCCCGGTCAGCCAGGGCACCTTGTACGAGATCACCATCGGCTTCTTCAGCAGCGCGGCTTCCAGCGTGACGGTGCCGCTCTTCACGAGGATCGCGTCGGCGGCCGTCATCGCGACCTGCGAGCGGCCGTCGGTGATCGTCAATGCGAGTTGCGGGTGCGCGTCGACGAGCGGCCGCAGCAGTTCGCGCAGCGCGGGCGTCGCGGCCGGCATCACGAACCGCACGCCGGGCTCGCGCTGCTGCATCAGCGCCATCGCCGCGAAGAACGTCGGGCCGATCAGCGCGATCTCCGAGCGCCGGCTGCCCGGCAGCACCGCGATCACGGGGCCGTCAGCCGGCAGACCCAGCGCGATGCGCGCGCCGTGCGTGTCGGGCTCGAGCGGAATTTCATCGGCCAGCGGGTGGCCGACGTAGGTCGATGCGACGCCGGCCTTGTCGAGAATCGCCGGTTCGAACGGGAACAGGCACAGCATGTGATCGACGGACTTCGCGATCTTCTTGATCCGGCCGCCGCGCCACGCCCAGATCGACGGGCACACGAAGTGGATCGACGGGATGCCCGCGTCGCGCGCGGCCTGTTCGACGTTGAAGTTGAAATCGGGCGCGTCGACGCCGATGAACGCGTCCGGCCGCTCGGCGAGCAACTGGCGCTTCAGTTCGCCGCGAATCCGCAGGATCTCGGGAATCTGACCCAGCGCCTCGACATAGCCGCGCACGGTCAGCTTGTCCATCTGCCAGTGCGAGTCGAAGCCCTGCGCGATCATGCGCTGCCCGCCGATCCCGTAATACTGGGCCGATTCGGGCAGACGCTCGCGCAGCCCGCCGAGCAGCGACGCCGCGAGCAGGTCGCCCGACGGCTCGCCGGCCACCATCGCGAGCCGCAGCTGATTGGTCGGGAGCGCCATCGCTTAGCGGATGATGCTGCGTTGCGACGCGTCGATGAACTCGACGAGCGCCGTCACTGGTGCATCGCCGTCGCCGCCCGCTTGCGCGAGCTCGCGCAGTTGCACCTTCGCTTCCTCGAGCGACAGGCCGTTCTTGTACAGCAGGCGGTACGCGCTGCGCAGCGCCGAGATCGCGTCGGCCGAGAAGCCGCGCCGGCGCAGGCCTTCGACGTTGATGCCGTGCGGCTCGGCCTTGTTGCCGGCCGCGATCACGAACGGCGGAATGTCCTGCACGAGCGCCGACGCGCCGCCCAGCATCGAATGCGCGCCGATGCGCACGAACTGGTGCACGCCCGACATGCCGCCGACGATCGCCCAGTCGCCGATCTCGACGTGGCCGGCCATCTGCGCGTTGCTCGACAGGATCACGTGGCTGCCGACGGTGCAGTCATGGCCGATGTGCACGTAGGCCATGATCCAGTTGTCGTCGCCGAGCGTCGTCACGCCGACGTCCTGCACGGTGCCCGTGTGGATCGTCGTGAATTCGCGGATCGTGTTGCGGTTGCCGATCACGAGCCGGGTCGGCTCGTCCTTGTACTTCATGTCCTGCGGACGGCCGCCGACCGACGCGTAATGGCCGATGCGGTTGTCCTCGCCGAGCGTCGTGTGACCTTCGATCACGCTGTGCGAGCCGATCGTCGTGCGCGCGCCGATCGTGACGTGCGGGCCGACGATCGCGTACGGGCCGATCTCGACCGATTCGTCGATCTGCGCACCCGGCTCGACGATCGCGGTAGGATGAATCCTGGTCATGCGCCGTTGCCTCTCGATATGATGTGTCGCGTTGCTCGCGTTACGTTACCCATGCGTGCCGCGTCGCTCAGGGCGCCGCGTCGGTCGTCTTGACCGTGCACATCAGTTCGGCTTCCGCCGCCACCTTGCCGTCCACTTCCGCCACCGCCTTGAACTTCCAGATGCCGCGGATGTAGCGTTCGAACGTCACGTTCAGGATCAGCTGGTCGCCCGGTTCGACCACGCGCTTGAAGCGCGCGCCGTCGATACCGACGAAGTAGTACAGCGTGTTTTCCGGATCCTTCGGCTGCTCTTCCGAGAACGTCAGCAGCGCGGCCGCCTGAGCAAGCGCCTCGAGGATCAGCACGCCCGGCATCACCGGCCGCTTCGGGAAATGCCCCTGGAAGAACGGCTCGTTGATCGACACGTTCTTCAGCGCTTTGATCCCCTTGTGCGGCTCGAGTTCGAGCACGCGATCGACGAGCAGAATCGGGTAGCGATGCGGCAGCAGCGTGAGGATCTTGTGGATGTCGAGATTGATTTTTTCAGTGCTCATGATGGTTCGTCTCACGCAGAGGCTGCGCGGTGGTGATGCAAAGGCTGAAGCGGGCCGCCGCGCGGCCCTGTCTGGCAAACCGGGCCGGTTGCGCTGGCCGTGCCCGGTTGGTGGTCTCGCATGACGCGCTCAGGCGTCGGTGCCGCCCTGGGCGGCGAGCGCGGCTTCGAGCGCCTTGATGCGCTCGCGCAGCTTGTCGAGATTGCGCACGAGCGCGGCGCTCTTGTTCCATTCGCCGTGGTCGACGGCCGGGAACGCGCTGGTATAGATGCCGGCCTTCGGCAGCGACTTCGATACGCCCGACTTCGCGGTGATGATGACATAGTCGCCGAGCGTCACGTGGCCGGCGATCCCGGCCGCGCCGCCGATCATGCAGTGGCGGCCGATCGTCGTGCTGCCTGCGATGCCGGCGCTGCCGGCGATCACCGTGTATGCGCCGATCCGGCAGTTGTGACCGATCTGGACCTGGTTGTCGATCTTCACGCATTCCTCGATGACGGTGTCCGCCATCGCGCCGCGATCGATCGTCGTGTTCGCGCCGATTTCGACGTCCGGGCCGATCGTCACGCCGCCGACCTGCGGGATCTTGACCCAGCTGCCGGTGCGCGCGTCGCCGTCGCCGACGAAATCCGGTGCGAAGCCGAAGCCGTCGGAGCCGATCACGGCGCCCGAATGGACGATCGCGCGCGGGCCGATCTTGCAGCCGTGGTACACCGATGCGTTCGGATAGAAATGCGAGCCGGCGCCGATCGTCGTGCCGCGGCCGACGAATACGTTCGCGTCGAGCTGCACGCCGTCTTCGATCACCGCGCCGGCCTCGACCGTCACGTGCGGGCCGATCACCGCGGTCGCGGCGACCTGCGCGGCCGGATCGATCGTCGCGCTTGGATGCACGCCGGCCGCGCGCGGCGGCGTGGCGAGATCGATGAACATCTGCGCGACGCGCGCGAAGTACGCGTACGGATTCGGCGTCACGATGAAGTTGCGACCATGGGCAGCCGCACCCAGCTTTTCGAGATCCTTCGGCGCGATCAGCACCGCGCCGGCGCGGGTCGTCTCGACCTGCGACAGGTACTTCGGGTTCGCGAGAAACGCGAGTTGCTGAGGGCCTGCCTGGTCGAGCGGCGCGAGGCCGCTGACCGTGCACTGTGCATCGCCGGCGATCTCGCCGCCGAACCGCTTTACGAGTTCCTCGAGCGTCAATGCCATTCGTCGTCTGCTCCGTTCAGTTCGTCGAGCCGGACGCGAGCGCCTTGAGCACCTTGTCGGTGATGTCGATGCGCGGGCTGACGTACACGGCTTCCTGCACGATCAGGTCGTAATTCTGCTGCTCGGCGATCTGCTTGATGACCTTGTTCGCCCTTTCCAGCACGGCCGCCAGCTCTTCGTTGCGGCGCTGGTTCAGGTCTTCGCGGAACTCGCGCTGCTTGCGCTGGAAATCGGTGTCGAGCTGCGCGAGATCGCGCTGCTTCTGCGCGCGATCGGCCGCCGACAGCGACGTGCCGTTCTTGTCGAGCGAATCGGACATCGACTTCAGCCGTGCCGCCAGGTCCTGCAGATCCTTGTCACGCTTCGCGAACTCGGCTTCGAGCTTCGTCTGCGCCGCCTTCGCGGGCGCCGACTCGCGCAGGATCCGATCCGAATTGACCGCCGCGATGCGGGCGACGTCCTGTGCGTGCACCGTCGCCGCGCCCAGGGCCAGCGCAACGGTCAGCGCGCACATCACTCGTTTCGAAAACTTACCGGTTAGCAAAATTACCCTCTCGTTGCTGTTGTCATGCGTTCGGTCAGAACGCCGTCCCGATCTGGAACTGGAATTTCTGGTACTGGTCGCCTTCATGCTTCTGCAGCGGGAAGCCGAGGCTCAGCTTCAGCGGGCCGATCGGCGAGATCCACGCGAGACCCACACCGTAGCCGTAGCGCAGGCCGTTGGAGCCCGTACTCGTGCCGCCCGGCGCATTGCCCCACACGTTACCGCCGTCGAGGAACGTGAACACACGCAGCGTGCGGTCGTAACCCGTGCCCGGCAGCGGGAACGTCAGCTCGATGTTGCCGACCAGCATCTTCGAACCGCCGATCGGATCGTTCGTCTTCGTGTCGCGCGGGCCCAGCGAGCTCGGCTCGTAGCCACGCACGGAGCCGATACCGCCCGCGTAGTAGTTCTTGAAGATCGGGTACGGGTTGCCGATACCGTTACCGTAGCCGCCCTGCAGGTTCAGGCCCAGGATGAAGCCGCGCGAGAACGAATAGTAGTATTGCGCCTGCAGGTCGGCCTTGTAGTACTGGATCTTGCCGACCGGCACGCCGTACTCCATGTTCGCCTGCGTGAAGTAGCCGCGGCTCGGGATCAGCGCGCTGTCGCGCGCGTCGCGCGACCATGCGACCGTCAGCGGCACCGTGTTCGACACGCGGCCGAACTCGTTCACGTAATCCTGGTAGCTCTGCGGCGTGTTCGAATCGACGTCGAGGCGGTTCTGCTCGAAGCCCGCGCCGAAGTACACGGTGTCGACTTCCGAGAACGGAATGCCGAACTTCAGGTTGCCGCCCGCGCTGATGATCCGGAAGCTCGAGTTCGTCGAATAGTAGAGCGGCTGGTACGTGCGGTAGAAGACGTCCGTGATCCGCTTGATGCCGTCGACCGTGAAGTACGGGTCGACCTGCGTGACGGTCAGCGTGCGGTAGCTCTTCGCGGTGTTGACGTTCACCGACAGGCTCGTGCCCGAACCGAACACGTTGTCCTGCGACACGCCGGCCGACAGCACGACCTTGTCCGTCGACGAGAAGCCGGCGCCCAGCGTGATCGCGCCGGTCGGCTTTTCGTCGACCTTCACGTTCACGTCGACCTGGTCGTTCGTGCCTTCGACCGGCAACGTCGTCACGTCGACGTTGGTGAAGTAGCCGAGGCGGTTCACGCGGTCCTTCGACAGCGCGAGGCGGTTCGAGTCGAACCACGAGCTTTCGAGCTGGCGCATTTCGCGGCGCACCACTTCGTCGCGCGTGCGCGTGTTGCCGACCACGTTGATGCGGCGCACGTACACGCGGCGGCTCGGGTCGACGACGAGGTTCAGGTTGACCTTGTGGTTCGCCTGGTCGATGTCCGGCTGCGCGTTGACGGTCGCGAATGCGTAGCCGTATTCACCGAGCTTGTCGACGATCGACTTGGTGGTCTGCTGCAGCTTTTCGGCGGAGAAGCGGTCGCCCGGCTTGATCTTGATCAGCTTGTTGAGTTCGGCCTCGCGATCGAGCAGGTTGCCCGACAGCTTGATGCCCGACACCGTGTACGGCTCGCCTTCGTGCAGCGTGACCGTCAGGTACATGTCCTTCTTGTCCGGCGAGATCGACACCTGGGTCGACTCGATGTTGAACTCGAGGTAGCCGCGGTTCAGGTAGTACGAGCGCACGGCCTCGAGGTCGCCCGTGAGCTTTTCCTTCGAGTACAGGTCGTTCTTCGTGTACCAGGAGAACCAGTTCGGCGTCGACAGCTGCATCTCGTCGCGCAGCGTGCTGGTGCTGAACGCCTTGTTGCCGATGAAGTTGATCTGGCGGATCTTCGCGCTCGGGCCTTCGGCGACCGCGAACAGGATCGACACGCGGTTCGCGTCGACCGGCGTGATCGTCGTCTTGACCTCGGCCGCATAGAAGCCGCGCGTCAGGTACTGGCGCTTGAGCTCCTGCTCCGCCTTGTCGACGAGCGCCTTGTCGTAGTAGCGGCCATCGGCCAAGCCGACCGCGCGCAGCGCCTTCGTCAGGTTGTCCTTGTCGAATTCCTTCGTGCCGGTGAAGTCGATCGACGCGATGGCCGGACGCTCCTGCACCTGCACGATCACGACGTTGCCCTGCGTGGCGATGCGCACGTCGTTGAAAAAGCCCGTCGCGTACAACGCGCGGATTGCTTCGGATGCCTTGTCGTCCGTGAAGGTATCGCCCTGCTTGATCGGCAGATAGGCGAACACCGAACCCGCTTCGACGCGCTGCAGCCCCTCGATCTTGATGTCTTGCACCACGAACGGTGCCGCTGCATGCGCCGCGAGGCCGTGCGCGGCGAGCGCGGCCGCCGCAACTGTCTTAGGTACAAAGCGATGAGGTTTGAACAACATGCATCCCCAATATTTAGCTGCATCAAATCGGGCGGCTGGCCAGCGGCCGCCGCCTGACGCTTCAGAAATGGATTAACCGAGCCAGATCGTTGAACAGCGCGATCGCCGACAACGCGACGATGCAGATCAACCCGGCTCTTTGCAGAATCAGCTGCCAGCGCTCCGAGACGGCTTTCCCGGTCGCGGCTTCAACCGCATAATATAACAGATGCCCCCCGTCCAAAACGGGAATCGGCAACAAGTTCAGGACGCCAAGGCTAATGCTGACAAGGGCGAGGAACGACAGGAACGCCGACGGACCGAGCCGCGCGCTCTTGCCTGCGTAGTCGGCGATCGTCACCGGTCCGGACAGGTTCTTCAGCGACGCGTTGCCCGTGATCATCCGGCCGAACATCTTCAGCGAATACACGGAAATGTCCCACGTGCGGTGCGCGCCGAGCCGCAGGCTGTCGATCGGCCCGTAGCGCACGTCCACCGACGGCGCGTGCATCGACAGTGCCGCGCCGATGCGGCCGACCTGCTGCCCGGATTCGTCGTCGCGCTGCGTCTGCGGCACGATCGACACCGTCCGCGCGGCGCCGTCGCGCTCGATCTGCAGCTCGAGCGGCTGGCCTGCATGGTGCTTCACCGTATCGATGAAGCGCGCCGCGCCGCCGATCGGCTTGCCGCCGAGCGCGACCAGCTTGTCGCCGGCCTTCAGGCCGGCCCGCTCCGCCGCGCTGCCCGGCTGCACCGACGCGACCGACAACGTGCCGCCGCCGGCCTCGAAGCCCAGATGGGCCATGAAGTCGTCGTCGAGCTGGCTGTCGGGCACGTTGCGCAGGTCGACGCGGAAATCGAACGTCGCATTGCCGTCGCGCGCGCCGAGCACGACCTCGCGATGGTCGAACGCGGCCGACAGCAGCTTCCAGCGCAGGTCCGACCACGATCGCACCGGCTCGGACTCGCCGCCCTGCGCGTTGCGGATCGACACGACCGTCTCGCTGCCGTCGAAGCCCGCGCGGGCCGCCGCCGTGCCGGCGGCCGGCGGCGCGACGATCGCGGTCGGCTCGGTCACGCCGGTGGCGAATACGATGGAGAACAGCGCGATTGCCAGCAGGAAGTTCGCAATCGGCCCGGCCGCGACGATCGCGATGCGCTTGTAGACCGACTGCCGGTTGAATGCGTGGCCGAGCTCCTCGGGCGGGATGCCGGGGCCCGGATCGCGCTCGTCGAGCATCTTCACGTAGCCGCCGAGCGGCAGTGCGGACAGCGTCCACTCGGTGCCGGTCCTGCGGCTGACCCAGCGCGCAACGGGCTGGCCGAAGCCGATCGAGAAACGCAACACCTTCACGCCGCACCAG
Organism: Burkholderia sp. BCC0419; assembly: GCF_902830285.1. Lineage (NCBI taxonomy): Bacteria > Pseudomonadati > Pseudomonadota > Betaproteobacteria > Burkholderiales > Burkholderiaceae > Burkholderia > Burkholderia sp. BCC0419. The sequence goes on along the minus strand of NZ_CADESR010000001.1, from coordinate 1,338,764 downwards.
CGCGCGACACGATAATGTCCGTACTCATGCACGACGACCAGTACCCCGATCGCCACCGCAAACGCGACCAGTTCGACCAGCACGTTCATGAGCACCCCATTCAGACCGTACGCTCCACGCGTGGCGCAGGCGCTTTTGCAATGATCGCGGCGGCGAGGCGGCGAGCCTCGGCATCCGCCGCGAGGACGTCGTCGAGCCCGTCGGGCGCGCGGTTCGGCAGCGCGTTGAGCACTGCGTCGACCGTCGCCGCGATCGCCATGAAGCCGATCCGGCGCTCGAGAAATGCTTCGACCGCCACTTCGTTCGCCGCGTTCAATGCGGCGCTCGCGATGCCGCCTTCCTCGAGCGCCTTCAGCGCAAGCGCGAGGCACGGGAAGCGCGCGTAATCGGGCTTCTCGAACGACAGCTGGGCGATCTGCGCGAGGTCGAGCTGATCGACGCCCGCGTCGACGCGCTCGGGAAACGCGAGCGCGTGTGCGATCGGCGTGCGCATGTCGGGGTTGCCGAGCTGCGCGAGCACCGAACCGTCGCGGTACGACACGAGCGAATGGATCACGCTCTGCGGATGGATCAGCACGTCGATCCGGTCGCCCGGCAGCCCGAAGATCCAGTGCGCCTCGATCACCTCGAGGCCCTTGTTCATCATCGTCGCGGAATCGACCGAGATCTTGCGGCCCATCACCCAGTTCGGGTGCTTGCACGCCTCGTCCGGCGTCACGTCGACGAGCGTGGCCGGCTCGCGCGTGCGGAACGGGCCGCCCGACGCGGTCAGGATGATCTTCGAGATCCCGCCGTGCTCGGCCGCGTCGCGCGGCATGCACTGGAAGATCGCGTTGTGTTCGCTGTCGACCGGCAGCAGGATCGCGCCATGGTCGCGCACGGCGTCCATGAAGATCGCGCCCGACATCACGAGCGCTTCCTTGTTCGCGAGCAGGATCCGCTTGCCGGCGCGGGCGGCCGCCAGGCTCGGCGCGAGGCCGGCCGCGCCGACGATCGCCGCGACCACCGTGTCGCAGCCGTCGCTCTTCGACACGTCGACGAGCGCCTGCGGCCCGTGCAGCACGACCGTCCTGCTGCCCGCCGCGCGCAGTTTCGCGTCGACGTGCGCGGCCGTCGCGGCATCGCCGACCACCGCCACTTCAGGCGCGAAGCGCAGACACTGCTCGACGAGCTTGTCGCCGTTGCGGTGGGCGGTCAGCGCGTAGACCGAGAAGCGCTCGGGATGGCGCGCGACCACATCGAGCGTGCTGTCTCCGATCGAGCCCGTGGAACCGAGCAATGTCAGACGTTTTTGCATAACAGAAATAAGGGGTTAACCAAGCAGCAGCATCGCGAGCGGCAGCACCGGCAGCAGCGCGTCGACACGATCGAGCACGCCGCCATGGCCCGGCAGCAGTCCGCTCGAATCCTTCACGCCCGCCTGCCGCTTCAGCAGCGACTCGAACAGGTCGCCGATCACGCTGTACGCGACCAGCAGCGTCAGCGCGGCCCACGCGCCGGCCATCCCGTAGCGCGCGGCGAACGCAGAAAACAGGGTCGGTTCGAATGCGTGCACGGCCATCGCGACACCGGCGACGACCATCACCGCGAACCAGCCGCCGATCGCGCCTTCCCAGCTCTTGCCGGGGCTGATCGTGATGGCCAGTTTACGCTTTCCGAAGGCCTTGCCCGCGAAGTATGCGCCGATATCGGCCAGCCAGACGACCAGAAGCAGCGACAGCACGAACGGCACGCCCTGCGCGCGGGCTGCAACGAGCGCGTGCCAGCAGGCGGCGAACACGACGAGGCCGGCGACCAGCAGGAACGGCCGCCAGACGCCGCCCGCGAGGTCGGGCTTGCGCCGCAGCGCGAACGGGCCGACCAGCAGCCAGAACACGCCGGCCGCCATGAAAAGGGGACGGGACGAAGCCGCATCGACGCCGAGCGGCGCGGTGGCCGCGAGCGCGAGCGCCGCGACGACCGCATAGACGACCGAGCCGGCGCCGCCGAGCTTCAGCAGGCGCGCCCACTCCCACGCGGCGAACACGAGCACGACGCCGATCAGCGCGCCGAACCCGTTGAGCGGCGCGAACAGCGTCACCGGCAGCAGCACTGCCAGCATCACGATCGCCGTGATCACACGGGTTTTCAGCATGAAAGGGAGTCGGCGTTCTGCGATTGCGGTTCGAGCTGCGCACTCGTGCGCCCGAAACGGCGCTCGCGCTCGGTATACGACGCCATCGCGTCGGCCAGTGCCGCGCCGTCGAAATCCGGCCAGTACTTGTCGGTGAAATAGAATTCGGCGTACGCGAGCTGCCACAGCAGGAAGTTGCTGACGCGCTGCTCGCCGCCGGTGCGGATGAAGAGATCGGGCTCCGGCGCGTAGGCCATCGCCAGGTGCGGCGCGAACGCGTCCTCGGTCACTTCGACCTCGCGGCCTTCGCGCACGGCCTGCTCGACGAGCTTCTTCGTCGCCTGCAGGATGTCCCACCGGCCGCCGTAGTTGGCTGCGATGGTGAGCGTCAGACGGGTATTGCGCGCCGTCTTGGTTTCGGCGCGGCGAATCAGTTCGCGGATGCGCGGTTCGAAACGGTCGAGATCGCCGACGACACGCAGGCGGATCCCGTTCGCATGCAGCTTGCCCACTTCGCGCTCGAGCGCGGTGATGAACAGCCGCATCAGGAACGACACTTCGTCGTTCGGCCGGCGCCAGTTTTCCGAACTGAACGCGAACAGCGTCAGGTATTCGACGCCGGCGCGCGCGCAGCCTTCGACCACCGCCCGCACGGCATCGACGCCGCGGGTATGCCCCGCGACGCGCGGCAAGCGGCGTTCGGTCGCCCAACGGCCGTTGCCGTCCATGATGATCGCGATGTGACGCGGCACGACACCGACGTCAGGCACGCGAACGGTAGAGCTGGTATAGGTCATGGCCGTTGAGACAGTAATGCGGGAAGAAGGCGGCGCGCGAGGACGGTCGTCAGACCGTCATGATCTCGGCTTCCTTGGTCTGCACGAGCTTGTCGATTTCGGCAACGTGCTTGTCGGTCAGCTTCTGCACGTCGTCGCTCGCACGGCGCTCGTCGTCTTCCGAGATTTCCTTGTCCTTCACGAGCTTCTTCAGCGCTTCGTTCGCGTCGCGGCGCAGGTTGCGGATCGCGACCTTGGCCGTTTCGCCTTCGCTCTTCACGACCTTGGTCAGCTCGCGGCGGCGCTCTTCGGTCAGCGCGGGCATCGGCACGCGGATCAGGTCGCCGGACGTTGCCGGATTCAGGCCCAGATCGGCTTCGCGAATGGCCTTCTCGACCTTCGCGACCATCGGCTTTTCCCACGGCTGCACACCGATCGTGCGTGCGTCGACGAGCGTCATGTTGGCAACCTGCGAGATCGGCACCATCGACCCGTAGTAGTCGACCTGCACGTGATCGAGCATGCCGGTGTGCGCACGGCCCGTACGGATCTTCGCCAGATCGCTCTTGAATGCATCGATCGAGCGTTGCATCTTCTGCTCGACGCCCTTCTTGGTATCAGCGACACTCATTTCAACCTCCGAACCTTCAAACCTTCAAAAAACGCGGGCCCTGCCCGGCGCGCCACGCGCACCAGGGCCGATGACCCGCATCCGCGGGAGTTTACACGTGGACGAGCGTACCTTCGTCCTCGCCCAGCACGATGCGCTTGAGCGCGCCCGGCTTGTTGATCGAAAACACGCGAATCGGCAGCTTCTGGTCGCGGCACAGCGCAAACGCCGTCGCGTCCATCACCTGCAGGTTGCGGCTGATCGCCTCGTCGAAGCTGATCGTCGTGTAGCGCGTGGCCGACGGATCCTTCTTCGGATCGGCAGAATATACGCCATCGACCTTGGTCGCCTTCAGCACCACTTCGGCGCCCACTTCCGAGCCGCGCAGCGCGGCGGCGGTATCCGTCGTGAAGAACGGGTTGCCGGTGCCGGCCGCGAAGATCACGACGCGGCCTTCCTCGAGCTGACGGATCGCGCGGGGCCGGATGTACGGCTCGACGACCTGGTCCATGCGCAGCGCGGACTGCACGCGCGCCTCGATGCCGGCGTGGCGCATCGCGTCCTGCAGCGCCAGCGCGTTCATCATCGTCGCCAGCATCCCCATGTAGTCGGCCGTCGCGCGGTCCATGCCGGCCGCGCCGCCCGCGACACCGCGGAAAATATTACCGCCACCGATCACGACCGCGAGCTGCGTACCGAGACGCACGACTTCCGCGATATCGGCCACCATCCGTTCGATCGTCGCGCGATTGATGCCGAAGGCATCGTCGCCCATCAGCGCTTCGCCGGAGAGTTTGAGGAGGACGCGTTTATAGGCATTGGACATAGGGGCTTCCGAGCGACGAGAGGATGACAACCACGAACTGTAGGGGCGAAATACTGATTCGGGCAAGCGCCGACGACCGGACCGGGGTTCCCGGCCGGCCGGCGACGCCGCCGGCCGCGGCGGAGCGGACGCCCGCCGCGGATACTGCCTGACTGCTTACTGCTGCTTGGCTGCTGCGACTTGCGCGGCCACTTCGGCGGCGAAGTCGTCCTGGCGCTTCTCGATGCCTTCGCCGACGACGAACAGCGCGAACTTCTGCACTGCGGCATTCGCTGCCTTCAGCATCTGCTCGATCGTCTGCTTGTCGTTCTTCACGAACGTCTGGTTCAGCAGCGACACTTCCTTCAGGTACTTCTGGACGCTGCCGTCGACCATCTTCGCGACGATTTCGGCCGGCTTGCCCGATTCGGCAGCCTTCTGCTCGGCCACGCGGCGTTCCGTATCGATCAGTTCCGCCGGCACGTCGGCCGACGACAGCGCGACCGGCTTCATCGCGGCGATGTGCATCGCGACGTCCTTGCCGACCTGCTCTTCCGCGCCCGTGTACTCGACGATCACGCCGATACGCGCGCCGTGCAGGTACGTTGCGATCTTGTTCGCGGTTTCGAAACGGACGAAACGGCGGATCGACACGTTCTCGCCGATCTTGCCGATCAGTTCCAGACGCACTGCGTCGACCGTCTTGCCGTCGAGCGGCAGCGCCGACAGCGCAGCCACGTCGGCCGGGTTCTGCGTCGCGACGAGTTCTGCCACCGTCTTCGAGAACGCGAGGAAGTCGTCGTTCTTCGCGACGAAGTCGGTTTCGCAGTTCAGCTCGACCAGCGCGCCTGCGTTGCCGCCGACGAACGAGGCGACGACGCCTTCCGCCGTCACGCGCGATGCGGCCTTGCTCGCCTTGTTGCCGAGCTTGACGCGCAGCAGCTCTTCAGCCTTGGCCAGATCGCCGTCGGCTTCCGTCAGCGCCTTCTTGCACTCCATCATCGGTGCGTCGGTCTTTGCGCGCAGTTCTGCCACCATGCTTGCGGTAATTGCCGCCATCATTCGCTCCTTGAGTCTGTATTCACAACGCCGCCCGCTTGGACGCGAACGGCCGAAATTCGTTTCCGGACCCGCGCCGATTCGGCGCGATCAGGTCCGGCGCACAAGCTTAAAAAAAGGGGGCCTGTTGAGAGCCCCCTTTTTGCGCCGGCTCGGGGCCAGTTACGCGTTTTCCTCGACGTACTCGTCGTCGCCGCGCGCCGCCTGGACCACTTCGTTGACCGCGTTCGCACGGCCTTCGAGGATCGCGTCGGCCACGCCTTCGGCGTACAGCGCGACTGCCTTGCTCGAGTCGTCGTTACCCGGGATCACGTAGTCCACACCTTCCGGCGAGTGGTTCGTGTCGACCACGGCGATGACCGGCACGCCCAGCTTGTTCGCTTCCGTGACGGCGATCTTGTGGTAGCCGACGTCGATGACGAAGATCGCGTCCGGAATGCCGCCCATGTCCTTCACGCCGCCGATCGACTTCTGCAGCTTGGCGATTTCACGTTCGAACAGCAGCGCTTCCTTCTTGCTCATCTTCTCGGTTTCGCCCGATTCGACGGCCGCTTCCATGTCCTTCAGGCGCTTGATCGATACCTTCAGCGTCTTGAAGTTGGTCATCATGCCGCCGAGCCAGCGCGCGTTGACGTACGGCATGCCCGCACGTTGCGCTTCCTGGGCGATCGTGTCACGCGACTGGCGCTTCGTGCCGACGAACAGGATCGTGCCGCGGTTCGCTGCCAGCTGGCGCACGTACTTCTGTGCGTCCGTGAACATCGGCAGCGTCTTTTCGAGGTTGATGATGTGAATCTTGTTGCGGTGACCGAAAATGAACGGAGCCATCTTCGGGTTCCAGAAGCGCGTCTGGTGACCGAAGTGGACACCCGCTTCCAGCATTTGGCGCATCGTAACTGCCATGTAAATTCTCCACGAGGGTTGGGTCTTAAGCCGGCTGCCGTACCGCCGCGCGAACCCGCCCGAAGGGAGCGAATTCCGCGCGGCCGGCACCCTTGGTTGCGCCGGCTTGCGAGTCGGCACGTGCAAAATGCCCGTGCCGTAAGCCTTTCACCGTGACGCCGCCCCAAGATGGGGAAAATTCGGCATTTGGATATCGACTTAGCCAAAGAGTATAGCACGCAGATTTGTCCGCTCTCAAGTCGCGCGGCACTTTCGCGTGCCGCGCGGCAGCGGGCCGGACAATCCGCGAAAACCCGCATCCGCGCGGCCCGCAGGGGCTGCGAGGCCCGCCATAAGGTGCGATAATCCGTCAATTCACCGCATTCCAGGCATACCTCGATGGCTATTACGCTCAAAAACGAACACGATATCGCGGAGATGCGCGTCGCCTGCCGTCTCGCGAGCGAAGTGCTCGACTTCATCACGCCGCACGTCGTCGCGGGCGTCACGACCGCCGAACTCGACCGGCTCTGCCACGAGTTCATGCTCAACGAGCAAGGCACGATCCCCGCGCCGCTGAACTACCAGCCGCCCGGCTATCCGCCGTACCCGAAGGCCACCTGCATTTCGGTCAACGACGTGATCTGCCACGGCATTCCCGGCGAGAAGGTGATCAAGAACGGCGACGCGCTGAACATCGACATCACCGTGATCAAGAACGGCTATTTCGGCGACACCAGCCGGATGTTCATCGTCGGCGAGGGGTCGATCCTCGCGAAGCGCCTCGTGCAGACCACCTACGAATGCATGTGGCTCGGCATCGACCAGGTCAAGCCCGGCGCGCACCTCGGCGACATCGGCTACGCGATCCAGAAGCACGCGGAAGCACAGGGCTACAGCGTCGTGCGCGAATACTGCGGCCACGGCATCGGCACGGTATTCCACGAGGATCCGCAGGTCGTCCACTACGGCCGCCCGGGCACCGGCATCGAGCTGAAGGCCGGGATGATCTTCACGATCGAGCCGATGATCAACGCCGGCAAGCGCGACATCCGCACGATGCCCGACCAGTGGACGGTCAAGACGCGCGACCGCAGCCTGTCCGCGCAGTGGGAACACACGGTGCTCGTCACCGAAACCGGCTACGACGTGCTGACCGTGTCGGCCGGCACGCCGGCGCGCCCCGTGTTCGCGCAACCGGCCGCCGCCGTCTGAGCGCCGTCGCGCCCGCCCCACTTTCGCACCTGAACGGCCGCCCATGAGCGCTCACGCTGCCCCCTCGCCCGAAGCGCTGTCGCGGCGCGCCGAATTCAAGGCCGCCAAGACGGAGATGCTCGAGCGCTTTCGCCGCGCGGCGAACGTCGCGTCGCTGATGCACGCGCTGTCGAAACTCACCGACGACGCATTGAAGCGCGTGTGGGACGACTGCGGGCTGCCCGCGACGCTCGCGCTCGTCGCCGTCGGCGGCTACGGGCGCGGCGAGCTCGCGCCCTACTCCGACGTCGACATCCTCGTGCTGCTGCCCGATGCGCACGACCCGGCGCTCGACGCGCGCATCGAGCGCTTCATCGGGATGGCGTGGGATCTCGGCCTCGAGATCGGCAGCAGCGTGCGTACGGTCGCGCAGTGCATCGAGGAGGCGTCGCAGGACGTCACGGTGCAGACCTCGCTGCTGGAAGCGCGCCGCATCGTCGGCAGCACCGCGCTGTTCGAACGCTTCACCGTGCGCTATCACGAAGCGCTCGACGCACGCGCGTTCTTCACCGCGAAGGTGCTCGAGATGCGCCAGCGCCACGCGAAGTTCCAGGACACGCCGTACAGCCTCGAACCGAACGTGAAGGAAAGCCCCGGCGGGCTGCGCGACCTGCAGACGATCCTGTGGATCGCGCGCGCGGCCGGCTTCGGCAGCAGCTGGCGCGAACTGGACACGCGCGGCCTCATCACCGACCGCGAAGCGCGCGAGCTGCGCCGCAACGAAGGCTTCCTGAAGACGCTGCGCGCGCGGCTGCACGTGATCGCCGGGCGCCGTCAGGACATGCTCGTGTTCGACCTGCAGACGCAGGCCGCGGAGAGCTTCGGCTACCAGCCGACCCAGGCCAAGCGCGCGAGCGAGCAGCTGATGCGCCGCTACTACTGGGCCGCGAAAGCCGTCACGCAGCTCGCGACGATCCTGATCCAGAACATCGAGGCGCAGCTGTTCCCCGCGACGAGCGGCATCACCCGCGTGCTGTCGGCCGATCGCTTCGTCGAGAAACAGGGGATGCTCGAGATCGTCGACGACGGCGTGTTCGAGCGCCATCCCGACGCGATCCTCGAAGCGTTCCTGCTGTACGAGACGACACGCGGCGTGAAGGGCCTGTCCGCCCGCACGCTGCGTGCGCTGTACAACTCGCGCGAAATCATGAACAACGCGTGGCGCCGCGATCCGCAGAACCGCGACACGTTCATGCGGATCCTGCAGCAGCCCGAAGGGATCACGCACGCGTTCCGGCTGATGAACCAGACGAGCGTGCTCGGCCGCTACCTGCTGAATTTCCGCCGCATCGTCGGGCAGATGCAGCACGACCTGTACCACGTGTACACGGTCGATCAGCACATCCTGATGGTGCTGCGCAACATCCGCCGCTTCGCGGTGGCCGAGCATGCGCACGAATATCCGTTCTGCAGCCAGCTGATCGGCAACTTCGAGCGTCCGTGGGTGCTGTATGTCGCGGCGCTGTTCCACGACATCGCGAAGGGCCGCGGCGGCGATCACTCGACGCTCGGGATGGCCGACGCGCGGCGCTTCTGCCGCGAGCACGGCATCGCCGGCGACGACGCCGCGCTGATCGTGTGGCTCGTCCAGCATCACCTGACGATGAGCCAGGTCGCGCAGAAACAGGACACGAGCGACCCTGAAGTCATCAAGCGCTTCGCCGAGGTCGTCGGCAACGAACGGTATCTCACCGCGCTGTACCTGCTGACCGTCGCCGATATCCGCGGCACGAGCCCGAAGGTGTGGAACACGTGGAAGGGCAAGCTGCTCGAGGATCTCTACCGCATCACGCTCGCGGTGCTCGGCGGCGCGAACCCCGACGCGCATTCGGAGCTGAAGTCGCGGCAGGAGCAGGCGCTCGCGCTGCTGCGCCTGGAAACCGTGCCCGACGATGCGCACCGTGCATTGTGGGATCAGCTCGACGTCGGCTTCTTCCTGCGTCACGACGCGGCCGACATCGCGTGGCAGACGCGCGTGCTGTACCGGCACGTGAACGCCGAAACCGCGATCGTCCGCGCGCGGCCGTCGCCGATCGGCGACGCGCTGCAGGTGCTCGTGTACGTGAAGGACCGCCCCGACCTGTTCGCGGGCATCTGCGCGTATTTCGACCGCAACGGGCTGTCGGTGCTCGATGCGCGCGTCAGCACGACGCGGCACGGCTATGCACTCGACAACTTCATCGTCACGCAGACCGAACGAGACGTCCGCTACCGCGACATCGCGAATCTCGTCGAGCAGCAGCTCGCGACGCGGCTCGCTGAAACCGCACCGCTGCCGGAGCCGTCGAAGGGCCGCCTGTCGAGGCTGTCCCGGACGTTTCCGATCACGCCGCGCGTCGACCTGCGGGCCGACGAGCGCGGCCAGTACTACATCCTGTCCGTGTCGGCCAACGACCGGCCGGGCCTTCTCTATTCGATCGCGCGCGTACTCGCCGAACATCGGATCGGCGTCCATGCGGCGCGGATCAATACGCTCGGCGAGCGCGTCGAGGACATCTTCCTGCTCGCGGGCGTCGGCCTGTCCGACAACCGCCTGCAGATCCAGCTCGAAACCGAATTGCTGCGCGCGATCGCAGTCTGAATGAATCCCAGCGTTTATGCGCACCAAATTAACCGTCAAGAATCCGAAGCCGGCGTCGCCGACCCGCGCCCCTGTCCGCTCCGGCAGCCTCGTCGCCCGCAAGGCGGTGCGCCCCGCTGCGCCGCCCGCCGGTGACAAGCCGGCCCGCCCGAAGAAGGCGTCTCCGGCAGCCGCCACCGGCGAGCGCTCGTTCAAGCCGCGCGGTGCCGCCGGCGCCGAGCGCCCGGGTGCGGACCGCGCACCGGCCAAGCGTGCGCCGCGTGACGGCGGTGCCGAACGCGGCCCGCGCGCCCCTTATCGCGACAACGCGGCCGGCGAAGGTGCGAAGCGCGGTTTCGGCGACCGACGCACGTCATCGGATCGCCCGCCGCGCCGTAGCGATGACGATGCACGGCCGCGTCGCGCCGGTGCCGACGAAGGCAAGCGTCCGTCCTATCGTGACAACGCAGCCGGCGAAGGCGCGAAGCGCAGTTTCGGCGACCGTCGCACGCCGTCGGATCGGCCGCCGCGCCGCAACGATGACGATGCACGGCCGCGTCGTGCAGCAGGTGGTGACGACAGCAAGCGTCCGTCCTATCGCGACAACGCAGCCGGCGAAGGCGCGAAGCGCAGCTATGGCGAGCGCCGCACGCCGTCGGATCGGCCCGCTCGCCGCAGCGATGACGATGCACGCCCGCGCCGCGCAGGCGCCGAAGGCGGCGCACGCACGCCCTATCGCGACAAGGCGGCCGGTGAAGGCGAGAAGCGCAGCTATGGCGAGCGCCGCACGTCGTCGGACCGCCCGCCCCGCCGCGATGACGATGCACGTCCGCGCCGTGCGAGTGCCGAAGGCGGCCCACGCGCGCCCTATCGCGACAAGGCTGGCGGCGAAGGCGAGAAGCGCAGCTTCGGCGAGCGCCGCACGTCGTCCGATCGACCGCCGCGCCGCGATGACGATGCACGTCCGCGCCGCGCAGGCGCCGAAGGCGGCGCACGCGCACCTTATCGCGACAAGGCAGCCGGCGAAGGCGCAAAGCGCAGCTTCGGCGACCGCCGCACGTCGTCCGATCGCCCGCCGCGCCGCAGCGACGACGATACGCGTCCGCGCCGCGCAGCCGGCGGTGAAGACAGCAAGCGTCCGTCCTATCGCGACAAGGCAGCCGGCGAAGGCGCGAAGCGCAGCTTCGGCGATCGCCCGGCCCGCCCCGCGCGCGACGACGAGCGCCGTTCGTTCGGCGCGGTGAAGACCGCGCAACCCGTCAAGCGCGCGGCGGCCGACGTCGACTACGGCGACGAAACGGGTCTGATGCGCCTGTCGAAGCGGATGTCCGAACTCGGCATGTGCTCGCGCCGCGAAGCCGACGAATGGATCGAAAAGGGCTGGGTGCTCGTCGACGGCGAACGCATCGACACGCTCGGCACCAAGGTGCGCGCCGACCAGAAGATCGAGATCGACGAACGCGCGAGCGCCGCGCAGGCCGCGCAAGTGACGATCCTGCTGCACAAGCCGGTCGGCTACGTGTCGGGCCAGGCGGAAGACGGCTACGAGCCGGCGGCCGTGCTGATCACGCGCGCGAACCGCTGGAGCGGCGATCATTCGCCGGTGCGCTTCTCGCCGCAGCACCTGCATGCGCTCGCACCGGCCGGCCGTCTCGACATCGACTCCACCGGCCTGCTCGTGCTGACGCAGAACGGCGTGATCGCGAAGCAGCTGATCGGCGAGCAGTCGGACATCGACAAGGAATACCTGGTGCGCGTGCGCTTCGGCGAACAACTGATCGACATCGACCAGCACTTCCCGGCGGAATCGCTCGCGAAGCTGCGCCACGGCCTCGAGCTCGACGGCGTCGCGCTGAAGCCCGCGCTGGTGAGCTGGCAGAACGGCGAGCAGCTGCGGTTCGTGCTGCGCGAAGGCAAGAAGCGCCAGATCCGCCGCATGTGCGAACTGGTCGGCCTCGAGGTGATCGGCCTGAAGCGCGTGCGGATGGGCCGCGTAATGCTCGGCGCGCTGCCGCAGGGCCAATGGCGCTACCTGTCCGCCGACGAGACGTTCTGACCTCGGGCACGCAACGTGCGCCCCGCCTTGAAGAAGCCCGCTTGCGCGGGCTTTTTCGTTTCTGCGGGAAAGCGGCCGATCAGTCGTCGTCGGCCGGATCGAGCCCCGGGAACAACACCTCGGTGAAGCCGAAGCGCGTGAAGTCGGTGATCCGCATCGGATACAGCTTGCCGATCAGGTGATCGTATTCGTGCTGGACCACGCGCGCATGGAACCCCTCGGCGACGCGATCGATCTTCTCGCCGAACTGGTCGAAGCCGCTGTAGCGCACCTTCGCGTAGCGGCTGACGACGCCGCGCATGCCCGGCACCGACAGGCAGCCTTCCCAGCCCTCTTCCATGTCCGGCGGCAGGTACTCGATCTTCGGGTTGATCAGCACGGTCTCCGGCACCGGCGGCGCATCCGGGTAGCGGTTGTTGTTGCCGAAGCCGAAGATGATGATCTGCAGCCCGACGCCGATCTGCGGCGCGGCGAGCCCGGCGCCGTTCGCGTGGTGCATCGTCTCGAACATGTCCGCGACGATCTCGTGCAGCTCGGCCGTATCGAACCGCTCGACCGGTTGGGCGATTTCGAGCAGGCGCGGATCGCCCATCTTCAGGATCTCGCGAATCATGGCGTATTGCCCTCCAGGAGTTGGTGCAGACCGTCTTCGTCCAGCACGGGGATGCCGAGTTCCTCGGCCTTCGCGAGCTTGCTGCCGGCGTCGGCGCCCGCGACCACGTAATCCGTCTTCTTCGATACCGAACCGGCCACTTTGGCGCCCGCCGCTTCGAGCATCTCCTTCGCCGCATCGCGCGTGAGAGTCGGCAGCGTGCCCGTCAGCACGACCGTCTTGCCGGCGAGCACGCCCTGCGGCGCCTTAGGCGCGGGCGGCCCTTCCTGCCACGTGACCTTGCCCGGCGCGCGCAACTGCTCGATCACGGTCCGATTGTGCTCCTCCGCGAAGAACTGGTGGAGCGACTCGGCGACGATCGGGCCGACGTCGTTGACTTCGAGCAGCTCCTCGATCGACGCGTCCATGATCGGCGTCAGCGAGCCGAAATGCTTCGCGAGATCCTTCGCGGTCGATTCGCCGACATGACGGATGCCGAGCCCGTAGATGAAGCGCGCGAGCGTCGTATGCTTCGCCTTCTCGAGCGAATCGAGCAGATTCTGCGCGGACTTCTCGGCGAACCGGTCGAGTTCGGCCAGCGTCGCGAAGCCGAGATTGAACAGGTCGGCCGGCGTGCGGACCAGATTCAGCTCGACGAGCTGGTCGATGATCTTCTCGCCGAGGCCGTCGATATCGAGCGCGCGGCGCTGCGCGAAATGCCACAGCGCCTGCTTGCGCTGCGCCGGGCAGAACAGCCCGCCCGTGCAGCGCGCAATCGCCTCGTCCGGCAGGCGCTCGATCTTCGAGCCGCACACCGGGCATTCGGTCGGCATCACGAATTCGGCCGCGTCCGCCGGGCGCCGGTCGAGCAGCGCGCCGACGACTTCCGGAATCACGTCGCCCGCGCGGCGCACGATCACGGTGTCGCCGATCCGGATGTCCTTGCGGCGCACTTCGTCCTCGTTGTGCAACGTCGCATTGGTCACGGTCGCCCCGCCGACGAACACGGGCTCGAGACGCGCGACCGGCGTGATCGCGCCGGTACGGCCGACCTGCACGTCGATCGCGACGAGCTTCGTCAGCGCTTCCTGCGCGGGAAACTTGTGCGCGAGCGCGAAGCGCGGCGCGCGCGACACGAAGCCGAGCCGCTCCTGTTCGTCGCGCCGGTTGACCTTGTAGACGACGCCGTCGATGTCGTACGGCAGCGACTCGCGCTTCTCGCCGACCTTGCGGAAGAAGTCGAGCAGGCCTTCGGCGCCGTGCACGACCGCGCGCTCGCGGTTCACGGGCAGGCCGAACGCCTCGTACCAGTCGAGCAGCGCGCTGTGCGTGTCGGGCATCGGCATCCCGTCGAGCACGCCGATCCCGTACGCGAAGAACGACAGCGGCCGCTGCGCGGTGATCTTCGAGTCGAGCTGGCGCAGGCTGCCGGCCGCCGCGTTGCGCGGGTTCGCGAATTCGCGCTGCTCGGCCGCGCGCTGGCGTTCGTTCAGGCGTGCGAAATCGCGCTTGAACATCAGCACCTCGCCGCGCACGTCGAGCACGGCCGGCACGTGCTTGCCCTTCAGCTTCAGCGGAATCGAGCGGATCGTGCGCACGTTCTCGGTCACGTCCTCGCCCGTCGTCCCGTCGCCGCGGGTCGATGCCTGCACGAACACGCCCTGCTCGTAGCGCAGCGAAATCGCGAGGCCGTCGAACTTCAGTTCGCACGCGTATTCGACCGGGTCCGTCACCGAGCCGGCGAGATCGGTCGTCTTGGCCAGCGCGTCGGCGACGCGCTTGTCGAACGCAACGATGTCCTCGTCGGCGAAGCCGTTGTTCAGCGACAGCATCGGCGCATCGTGGACGACCGGCGTGAAGCCGCCGGCCGCTTCGCCGCCGACGCGCTGCGTCGGCGAATCGGGCGTCACGAGTTCGGGATGGTCGGCTTCGAGCTGCTGCAGCTCACGGAACAGCCGGTCGTATTCGGCGTCGGGCAGATCCGGCTGGTCGAGCACGTAATAGGCGTAGTTCGCCCGCTCGAGTTGGTCGCGCAGCCACGCGGCGCGTGCGTCGGGCTGGCTGGCTGGCGGTTCGGCTTGGGTTCGGGCCATGCTGGCGGCAGATTCGTTCTGAAAAAAATCGGATGCCCGATTATCTCAGTTTGACGCCGCGGCGGGGCACGCAATGCGGGCCGGATGACGTGCTGCAGCGCACACGAAACGGTGCGCGCCGCAGCGACGAACGACGGCGCCGAAGACCGCCGTCCGCGCCATCGCGTTACTGGCTGAACAGGCGGCGCGTGACCGGCGAACCGGCCGGGATGCCGGCTTCCTCGAGCTTCGCGTACAGCTTCATCAGTTGCTGGTCGATCGCGACCAGCGTCGATTCCGGCAGCGGCCGGCGCGAATCGTCGACGACGCGCGCGCCGATCCGCTCGGACAGCGACTTCGCGTAATCGCACATCAGCCGGAACGGCAGGATGTCCTCTTCGGCCACCGGCACGTCGAGCACCAGCGTGATCATGTTGCCGCCCTTGTACGTCAGGTCGTCGCGCAGGAAGTTCGTATCGCCGAACTGCAGCATGAACACCGGGTTCTGCTTCGCGTCGAGCTTCACGAAGCGCGTGCCGTCGCGCGACAGCAGCAGCCCGTCCTGGGACGCGACCGCCTGCACGTAGTTCGCGGACCACGGCGCGCCGTCCGACATCACGTTGATCGACAGTTGCGCGTCGCACTGCGCGGCAAACGCGTCGAGCTCGCGTGCCATCGCGACCGTTTCCATCATGTCCGGGAATTCCGGCGCGCCGTCGATCGCGTCGGCGAACTGCTGGACGCCCGTCACGAATTCGGAGAATTCGAGCTCGTTCAGCGCGCCGCTGCGGTTCGCGAGCTGTGCGGCCGCGCGCAGCTCTTCGTAGCGCACGCCGTTCTGCAGCAGCTCCCATTGGCCGCCTTCCGGCTTGCCTTCGATGTGCACGGGCTTGCTGCCCGCGCGGCGCAGCCGCTGCGCGACCGGCAGGATCTTGTCGCCCGGCAGCGGCCCGGTGAGGCGGATCGGCACGATGCAGTCGATCCGGCGGTCGACGATCGCGGGCGGCGCCGACGAGACCGTCGTCGCGGCCGGCATCACCGGTTCGGTCGGCTCGGCCGGTTCGGCCGCCGCTTCATGCGTGGCGGCGGGCACGGCTTCTTCGCCGGCAGCCGATTCGGTCGATTCGGACGACGCGTCGACGCCCGTCGCCTCGGCCTGCAGGTCGGCCGGCGTATCGGCCGGCGCCGCGCCGCCCACGGCTGCGCCGAACGTCGGCTCGACGCGCGCGGCTTCGGCCGCTGCCGCCGTCGCCGCGACCGGTGCCGCGGGTTCGCGGCGCACCGGCTGACGCACCGGTTCGATGAACGGCAACTCTTCGTCGCGCTCGGGGCGGTTCATCGCCTCGGCCGCTTCCTCCGGCATCGGGCGCGGCATCCTGCGCCGCACCTTCGCGCCCTGCCATGCGTTGTAGACCACGACGCCGCCCACCACGACGGCGCCCGCGCCGATCAAACCGAGTGTCAACTCGTCCATGCACGCTCCATCAGCAATTCTTTTTCGTCGGGACCGCGAACGGGCGCCCATGCGCCGCGCGAACGCGATCCGGTTTCGTCAAACGTCAATTCTGGGCAAAACCCGCGGCGGTTTCCATGTCCACCGCCACGATCCGCGACACGCCCTGCTCCTGCATCGTCACGCCGATCAGTTGCTGCGCCATTTCCATCGCGATCTTGTTGTGCGAGATGAACAGGAACTGCGTCTTGTCGGACATCGCGCGCACGAGATTCGCGAAACGCTCGGTGTTCGCGTCGTCCAGCGGCGCGTCGACCTCGTCGAGCAGACAGAATGGCGCCGGGTTCAGCTGGAACATCGCGAACACCAGCGCGGTCGCGGTCAGCGCCTTCTCGCCGCCCGACAGCAGGTGAATCGTCGCGTTCTTCTTGCCCGGCGGCTGCGCCATCACCTGCACGCCGGCATCGAGAATCTCGTCGCCCGTCATGATCAGCTTCGCCTGGCCGCCGCCGAACAGGCGCGGGAACAGGTCGCTGAAGTGACGGTTGACCTCGTCGAAGGTGCCCTGCAGCAGCGTGCGGGTTTCCTGGTCGATCTTGTGGATCGCGTCCTCGAGCGTCGTGATCGCGTCGATCAGGTCGGCCGATTGCGCGTCGAGGAACACCTTGCGCTCGCTCGCGGCCTTCAGCTCGTCGAGCGCGGCCATGTTCACCGGGCCGAGCGCGTTGATCGCGTTGTTCAGGCGCGTGACTTCGCCCTGCAGGTACGACGGCTTCAGGTCCGGCGTCAGCTTCGCGGCCAGCGCGACCTCGTCGACCTCGGCCGTTGCGAGCTGCTCGGCGAACTGCTCGACGGACAGGCGCGCGGCCTGCTCCTTCAACTGCAGTTCGGTGATGCGGTCGCGCAGCGGCTGCAGCGAACGCTCGGCGACGAGCCGCTGCTCGTCCGACGCACGCAGCTTCGCGGTCAGGTCGTCGAGTTCGATCCGCGCGGCCTGCAGCGCTTCTTCCTTCACCGCGCGAATCTCGAGCGCGTCCTGCAGGCCCGTATGCGCGGTCTGCTCATTGATCGTCTCGAGTTCGGCCCGCGCGTCTTCCAGCGACGCGGCGACGCGCTCGCTCTGCTCGTGCGCCACCTGGATCGTGCGCTTGAGTTCGTCGATCCGGGTCACCGCGTTGCGTGCGGCGAAGCGCGCGTCGTTCGCGCCGCGCTCGAGGTCGCGCGCTTCCTGACGCGCCTGCGTCAGCGATTCGTCGAGCGACTCGAACGCGAGCTGGTTGTCCTCGAAGCGCGCCTGCAGTTCCGCGAGCTCGCCGTCGAAGCGCTCGAAATTCGCTTCCGACTCCGCGCGCAATGCACGCTGCTCTTCGATCTGCGCACCGATTTCCTCGAGTTCCTCGCGGATCTGCGTGCTGCGCTGCGTATAGCGTTCATGCGCCTGCGCGAGCTTCAGCACGTCCATCTGCAGCGCATGCACGCGCTGCGTCGCACGTTCGGCCTGCGCGCGCA
Organism: Burkholderia sp. BCC0419; assembly: GCF_902830285.1. Classification (NCBI taxonomy): domain Bacteria; kingdom Pseudomonadati; phylum Pseudomonadota; class Betaproteobacteria; order Burkholderiales; family Burkholderiaceae; genus Burkholderia; species Burkholderia sp. BCC0419. Next base: position 1,321,023 of record NZ_CADESR010000001.1, on the reverse strand, counting down.
GGTCGCCGAGCGCCTGCGTGGCCTGCGTGTGCGCGGCTTCCGCACGCACGGCAGCCGTGCGCGCCTCGTCGGCGAGCAGCGCCTGCGCACGCACCTGGCGCGCCAGGTTTTCGATTTCCTGCTGGCGGGCCAGCATCCCGGCCTGCTCCGAATCGGCCGCGTACAGCTGCACGCCGACGCGCGTGACGATATGGCCGGCCTTGACGACGAACGCACCGCCTGCCGGCAGCTGCGCGCGCGTCGCGAGCGCCTGTGCGACGTCGTCGGCGACATACACGTTGCCGAGCCAGTCGTTCAGCACCGCGCGGATGCCCGCGTCGTCGATGCGCACGAGCGACAGCACCGGACGCCGCCCGGCCACCGCGGCGGGCGGCTCACCGGCCGCGGGCGGCGCGTAAAACGCGAGCTTCGCGGGCGGCGCATCGGTCGCGAATGCCTTCACCCAGTCGAGATTCGATACTTCGAGCGCGGCGAGACGCTCGCGCAGCACGGCCTCGAGCGCCGCTTCCCAGCCGGCCTCGACATGCAGCTTCTTCCACAGACGCGGCAGCGCGCCGAGCTCGTGCTTGTCGAGCCACGGCTGCACCTTGCCTTCGGTCTGCACGTTTTCCTGCAGCTGCTTCAGCGCGGCGAGGCGCGCCTCCAGCTGGTGGATCTGCGCGGCTTCGGCCTGCACGCGCTCCTGCGCGGCGCGGCGTTCGCCGTCGAGACGCGGCACCGTTTCCTGCGCGTCGGCCAGACGCGCCTGCGCTTCGGCGAGGATCTCTTCCTGCTCGGCCAGCTGCATGCGCAGCTCTTCGAGCTGCGTCTCGTCCGGCGCGTCGAGCCCGCCCGCTTCGCTCTTCAGGCGCTCGTGGCGCTGCTGAAGCTGCTGGAGCTGCTGGTCGGCGTTGCGCTGGTGTGCGGCTTCGAGCTTCAGCGACTGCTCGGTCTGCGCGATCCGCGCGCGCTCGTCGTTGAGCTGCGCCTGTGCGTCGCGCCACTTCGCTTCGAGCGCCGGCAGCGCATCGTGCTTCGCGGCCGCGTTGTCTTCGGCGAGCGCGGCCTTCTCGTCGGCCATCGCGCGCGCCTCTTCGGCTTCCTCGAGCTCGTCCTGCGACTTCTCGGCCTGCGCGCGCCACTGCTCGCGCTGCGCGTTCAGCGCGGCGATCTGCGCCTGCACGCGATTGCGCGATTCGACGATGAACTTGATCTCGGCTTCGAGGCGGCTCACCTCGGCATTCGCCTCGTAGAGCGAACCCTGCGCGCCCTGCATCGCGTCGCTCGCCGAGTAGTGCGCGACGCGCAGCGTCTCGAGCTGCGCCTCGACTTCGCGCAGCTTCGCCGTCTGCGCCTCGAGGTCGATCTGCGCCTGTTCGATCGCGCGCTGCTGCTTCTGCTGCTCGCCGGCGGCCTCGTTCTTGCGCAGCAGCCACAGCAGGCGCTGCTTCTCCTCGCCGTCGGCGACGAGTTCCTTGTACTTGGTCGCGACCACCGCCTGCGCCTCGAGCTTCTCGAGGTTCGCGCCGAGTTCGCGCACGATGTCCTCGACCCGCGTCAGGTTCTCGCGCGTGTCGTGCAGGCGGTTCTCGGTTTCGCGGCGGCGTTCCTTGTACTTCGACACGCCGGCGGCTTCCTCGAGGAACACGCGCAGCTCTTCCGGCTTCGCCTCGATGATCCGCGCGATCATGCCCTGCCCGATGATCGCGTACGCACGCGGCCCGAGGCCCGTGCCGAGGAAGATGTCCTGGATGTCGCGGCGGCGCGCCGGCAGGTTGTTGATGTAGTAGCTCGACGTGCCGTCGCGCGTCAGCACGCGCTTGACGGCGATCTCGCCGTACTGGCCCCACTGCCCGGCCGCGCGGCCGTCGGAGTTGTCGAAGATCAGTTCGACGCTGGCCCGGCTGCCGGGCTTGCGGGCGGTCGAACCGTTGAAGATCACGTCCTGCATCGATTCGCCGCGCAGCTCGGACGCGCGCGACTCGCCGAGCACCCAGCGCACGGCATCGATGATGTTGGACTTGCCGCATCCGTTCGGGCCGACCACGCCGACAAGCTGGCCCGGAACCTGGAAATGCGTGGGATCGACGAAGGATTTGAAGCCAGCGAGTTTGATCGAGCTCAGACGCACGGCGGTATCGGATGTGAAGAAGGTGTGAAACGGACGGGGCCGCCCGGCGCGGGGCCGGAGAGCCCCTGCGCGCCACGCGCCCCGGAATTCAAAAACGGGGCCGCGCGCATCCAGCGTTGGGCCCCGCAAACGGCTTCCATCATACCATCGCGCGTGCGCCGTCCCGACCGTCGCCGGGTTTGTCCGGTGCCGGCGCGGCACGATGGACCCGGCTCGACAGCAGCGTCGCCAGCACGATGCACGCGCCGCCCGCCCACTCGAGCGCGCTCGGCAGCTCGTTCGCGAATACCCACGCGGACAGCGCGGTGATCACGATCTCGAACAGCATGATGATCGACGCGCGGTTCGCCGGCACGCGCGCGAGACCGTACTGGACGAGCAGGTTGTTCGACGCCATCGTCACGCCGATCGCCGCGACGATCAGCGCGGCCACGCCCAGCTGGCCGCTCGCCGGCGCACTCGGCAGCCCTTCGAACAGCGATGCGATCGCGCCGAACACGGCCGCGCCGCCGAACAGCGTCGCGGTGCGCATCTCCGCACGCATGTCGGGCAGCTCGCGGCTCGCCTTGATCACCAGCACGTTGCTCATCGCGAAGCTCAGCCCGGCCGCGAGGCCGGCCCATTCGGCCGGGTTGGCCGGCAGCGGCAAGCCGAGCGTCGGCGACCACAGCATCAGCATCGCGCCGCCGATCGACAGCGCAGCCAGCCCCGCGCCGGCCCAGGTCAGCCGTTCGCGCAGCAGGAAGTGCGCGTAGATCGCGGTCCAGGCCGGCGTCAGGTAGAACAGCAGCATCACGCGCAGCACCTCGCCGTGGATCGTGCCCCACACGAACCCGAGGTTCGTCACGCCGGCCGTCACCGCGATGCCCGGCAGCACCCAGTGCCAGCGCAGCGTCGCGATCGTGCGGTGCCGCGCGACGATCACAAACAGGAACGCGACGAGGCTCGTCAGCGCGCTCGCCAGTGTGCCCGTCACGCCGAGCGACGCGAGGATCCGCAGCGGATACCAGATCAGGCCCCATACCGACGCGCCGATCAGGATGGCCAGCGTCGGCAGGCTGCCGCGTACCGCGTTGTGCATTTGTTCGATACCCTTTATTCGACCGGCCCGGCCGCCGTTCCGGCAGGCCGTGACCGCATTCCGTCACGCTATAATCGTCCGTTGCGAGCCGCGCGCCCCGGCGCCCGTTCGCAGCCGCGCGGCGCGCCCGCCGCTTCTTTCGCTCCAACCGGCCGCGATGGCCGCTTCGCCCGTGAACCCTCGACTCGACTCGCTCCAGCCCTATCCCTTCGAAAAGCTGCGCGCCCTGTTCAAGGACGTGACGCCTTCCGGCGACCTCAAACCGATCAGCTTCGGCATCGGCGAGCCCAAACACGCGACGCCGGCGCTGATCCGCGACGCCGTCGTGGCCGCGCTCGACGGCCTCGCGTCGTACCCGGCCACCGCCGGCTCGGACGCGCTGCGCACGTCGATCGCGCACTGGCTCGAGCACCGCTACGGGCTGCCGGCGATCGATCCGGCCACGCAGGTGCTGCCGGTGTCGGGCTCGCGCGAGGCGCTGTTCTCGCTCGCGCAGACCGTGATCGACGCGCGCCCGCGCGCGGACGGCAAGAAGGCGATCGTACTCTGTCCGAATCCTTTCTATCAAATTTACGAAGGCGCGGCGCTGCTGGCCGGTGCCGAACCCTATTTCGCGAACAGCGACCCGGCGCGCAACTTCGCGTGCGACTACGCGGCCGTGCCCGATGACGTGTGGGCGCGCACGCAGCTGCTGTACGTATGCTCGCCCGGCAATCCGACGGGCGCCGTGCTGACGCTCGACGACTGGCGCGAGCTGTTCGCGCTGTCGGACCGCCACGGTTTCGTGATCGCGTCCGACGAATGCTATTCGGAAATCTATTTCGACGAAGCGGCGCCGCCGCTCGGCGGCCTCGAGGCCGCGCACCGCCTCGGCCGCGGCTTCGAGCGCCTCGTGATGCTGTCGAGCCTGTCGAAGCGCTCGAACGTGCCGGGCATGCGCTCGGGCTTCGTCGCCGGCGACGCCGCGCTGCTGAAGAAATTCCTGCTGTACCGTACGTACCACGGCGCCGCGCTGTCGCCGGTCTGGCAGCACGCGAGCATCGCTGCGTGGAACGACGAGGCGCACGTGCGCGAGAACCGCGCGCTGTACCTGCAGAAGTTCAATACGGTCACGCCGATGCTCGCCGATGTGATCGACGTGAAGCTGCCCGACGCCGCGTTCTACCTGTGGGCCAACGTCGCGCGCACCGGCCTGTCGGACACCGAGTTCGCCCGCCGCCTGTACGCCGACTATAATGTGACCGTTCTGCCCGGCTCGTATCTGGCGCGCGACGCGCACGGCACGAATCCGGGCCGCGATTTCATCCGGATCGCGCTCGTCGCGGGCACCCCCGAATGCGTCGAGGGCGCGCAACGCATCGTCGATTTCTGCCGCGCTCTCGCACGGTAAGACGTCCATCCCGATCAATTCCATTCATCTCCTGCGAAAACGAACATGTCGCAACAACTTCAGCAAATCATCGATACCGCCTGGGAAAACCGCGCCGAGCTGTCGCCGAAGGCCGCGCCCGCCGACGTCCGCGAGGCCGTCGCTCACGCGATCGAGCAGCTCGACAAAGGTGCACTGCGCGTCGCCGAGAAAATCGACGGCAACTGGACCGTGCACCAGTGGCTGAAGAAGGCCGTGCTGCTGTCGTTCCGCCTGGAGGACAACGCACCGATGCCGGCCGGCGGCTACTCGCAGTTCTACGACAAGGTACCGTCGAAGTTCGCGAACTACACGGCCGAAGACTTCGCCGCGGGCGGCTTCCGCGTCGTGCCGCCGGCCATCGCGCGCCGCGGCTCGTTCATCGCGAAGAACGTCGTGCTGATGCCGTCGTACACCAACATCGGCGCGTACGTCGACGAAGGCACGATGGTCGACACGTGGGCGACGGTCGGTTCGTGCGCGCAGATCGGCAAGAACGTGCACCTGTCGGGCGGCGTCGGCATCGGCGGCGTGCTCGAGCCGCTGCAGGCGAACCCGGTCATCATCGAAGACAACTGCTTCATCGGCGCGCGCTCGGAAGTCGTCGAAGGCGTGATCGTCGAGGAGAACTCGGTGATCTCGATGGGCGTGTACCTCGGCCAGAGCACGAAGATCTACGACCGCGAGACGGGCGAAGTCAGCTACGGCCGCATCCCGGCCGGCTCGGTCGTCGTCGCCGGCAACCTGCCGTCGAAGGACGGCTCGCACAGCCTGTACTGCGCGGTGATCGTGAAGAAGGTCGACGCGAAGACGCGTGCGAAGGTCGGCCTGAACGAGCTGCTGCGAGGCGACTGATGGCGAAGCCGCACACCGTGGTCGTCTACGGCATTCCGAACTGCGACACCGTGAAGAAGGCCCGCGTGTGGCTCGACGAGCACGGCGTCGAATTCGAGTTCCACGATTTCAAGAAGCTCGGCGTCAGCGCGCCGCTGGTCGAAGACTGGCTGAAGGACGTGTCGCTCGACGCGCTCGTGAACAAGCGCGGCACCACGTGGCGCGGCCTGGACGACGCGATGAAGGCGGCCGCCGAAACGAAGACCGGCGCGGTCGCGCTGATGATCCACAAGCCGTCGGTCATCAAGCGCCCCGTGCTCGTCGTCAACGGCCGCGTGAAATCGCTCGGCTTCGTGGCCGATCAATACGCGGCACTGTTTGCCGCATAGGGCCGCCCGCGCTGCGCCTGCGGGCGTAGCCCGACGCCCTGTCGCTGCCGGCCACCGCGCCGGCATTTTTTATCGAAAGTGGTCCGAACCATGTCCGCCACCCTAGCCCTTACCGAACAACTGATCGCACGCGCGTCCGTGACGCCCGACGACCAGCACTGCCAGCAGATCATGACCGAGCGCCTCGCCGCGCTCGGCTTCGAATGCGAGACCATCGCTTCGCATGGCGTGACCAACCTGTGGGCCGTCAAGCGCGGCACCGACGGCCGCGACGGCAAGCTGCTCGCGTTCGCGGGCCACACCGATGTCGTGCCGACCGGCCCGCTCGAGCAGTGGACCTCGCCGCCGTTCATCCCCGCCCATCGCGACGACAAGCTGTACGGCCGCGGCGCGGCCGACATGAAGACGTCGCTCGCGGCGTTCGTCGTCGCGTCCGAGGAATTCGTCGCGGCCCATCCCGGCCACCGCGGCGCGATCGCGTTCCTGATCACGAGCGACGAGGAAGGCCCGGCCACCGACGGCACCGTGAAGGTCGTCGAACTGCTGCAGGAACGCGGCGAGCGGCTCGACTACTGCATCGTCGGCGAGCCGACGTCGAGCGCCGAGCTCGGCGACGTCGTCAAGAACGGCCGCCGCGGATCGATGTCCGGCGAGCTCGTCGTCAAGGGCGTGCAGGGCCACATTGCGTATCCGCACCTCGCGAAGAACCCGATCCACCTGCTCGCGCCGGCGCTCGCCGAGCTCGCGACCGAACAGTGGGACGAAGGCAACGAATACTTCCCGCCGACCACCTGGCAGGTGTCGAACCTGCACGCCGGCACCGGCGCGACCAACGTGATCCCCGGCCACGCCGACCTGCTGTTCAACTTCCGCTTCTCGACCGCGAGCACGGTCGAAGGCCTGCAGGCCCGCGTGCACGCGATCCTCGACAAGCACGGCCTCGAATACACGCTGAAATGGTCGGTGAGCGGCCTGCCGTTCCTCACGCCGCGCGGCGACCTGTCGGGCGCGCTGGAAAACGCAATCCGCGCCGAGACCGGCATCACGACCGAGCTGTCGACGACGGGCGGCACGTCGGACGGACGCTTCATCGCGCGCATCTGCCCGCAGGTGATCGAGTTCGGCCCGCCGAACGGCAGCATCCACAAGATCGACGAGCACATCGAGGTGCGCTTCGTCGACCCGCTGAAGAACGTGTACCGACGCGTGCTCGAACAACTGATTGCCTGACGGAGCCTCGCATGACGACACCTTTTGCCACCATCCGCGACCTGCTGCGCTACGCGGTCACGCGCTTCTCGAAAGCGAAGCTCGCGTTCGGCCACGGTTCCGACAACGCGTACGACGAAGCGGCCTACCTCGTGCTGCATACGCTCGACCTGCCGCTCGACACGCTCGAGCCGTTCCTCGACGCGCGCCTCTTGCCCGACGAAATCGCGGCCGTGCTGGCGGTGATCGAACGACGCGCGACCGACCGCGTGCCGGCCGCCTACCTCACGCATGAAGCGTGGATGCACGGCCACCGCTTCTACGTCGACGAACGCGTGATCGTGCCGCGCTCGTTCATCGGCGAACTGCTCGACGACGGGCTGCAGCCGTATGTCGCCGATCCCGAGCAGGTCGGCGCGGTGCTCGAACTGTGCACCGGCTCCGGCTGCCTCGCGATCCTCGCGGCGAGCGCGTTCCCGAACGCCGAGATCGACGCGGTCGACCTGTCGGACAAGGCGCTCGAGGTCGCGGAAATCAACGTGCGCGACTACGGCCTCGAAGACCGCATCGGGCTGCACCGCGGCGACCTCTACGCGCCGCTGCCCGCATTCCGCACCGATCCCGACTCACGCTACGACGTGATCCTGACGAACCCACCGTACGTGAACGCCGCGTCGATGGCCGCGCTGCCGCCCGAATACCGGCACGAGCCGGAAATGGCGCTCGCCGGCGGCGACGACGGGATGGACATCGTGCGACGCATCGTCGCCGAAGCGCACCGCTGGCTGCATGACGACGGCGTGCTCGTCGTCGAGATCGGCAACGAGCGCGAGCACGTCGAAGCGGCGTTCGGCGGCCTCGAGCTCACGTGGCTGCCGACCAGCGCGGGCGACGACGCCGTGTTCCTGATCCAGGCGTCGGACCTGCCGCGCAAGGCCTGAGCGGTTCCGGCCCGCCCGCCGTGCGGCGCACCATTGCGCCGCACGGTTGGGTAAGATGCGCGTAGGCGGCCGCCCGGCCGCACGACCGCCGGAATCCCTCGGGGAGTCCGCTCGGGAGTCCTTTACGCGCCCATGACCCTCGACTGGCTACATCTCGGCACCCTGATCCTGACCATCCACGTGCTCGGGATCCTCGCGGCGTGCCACGCAATCATGAACACGCGCACGTCGCAAGGCGCGATCGCGTGGGCCGTCTCGCTCACGGCCATGCCGTACCTGACGCTCGTTCCGTACCTGTTCCTCGGCCGCAGCAAATTCTCCGGCTACGTCGACGCCCGGCGCCACGAACTGGAAATGTTGCGCACGCACACACCGCGTTCGCCGTGGCGCACCACCGACGCGACCGACGGGCCGGCCGCCGACGCGCTGGGCCAGGCCGCCGTGCTCGCGCTCACGCGGCTCGGCGGCATGCCGTTCCTCGGCGGCAATTCGGTGCGCACGCTCGTGAACGGCGACGCGACGTTCTCGGCCATCCTGTCGGCGATCGACGCCGCGCGCGACTACGTGCTCGTCCAGTTCTTCATCGTGCGCGACGATGCGCTCGGCCGGATGCTGCGCGACTCGCTGCTCGCGCGCGCGGCGGCCGGCGTGCGCTGCTGCCTGCTGTACGACAGCATCGGCAGCTTCGACCTGCCGCACAGCTACGTCGACACGCTGCGCCGGGGCGGCGTCGAAGTCCGTCCGTTCGCGACCAACCGGAAATTCGTCAACCGCTTCCAGCTGAACTTCCGCAACCATCGCAAGATCGTCGTCGTCGACGGCAATCGCGCGTTCGTCGGCGGCCACAACGTCGGCGTCGAATATCTCGGCGCGAAGTCGCGCCTGTCGCCATGGCGCGATACCCACATCGAGATACGCGGCCCCGTGGTGGCGAGCATCCAGTACGTATTCGCCGAAGACTGGCACTGGGCGACGCAGAAGCTGCCGCCCATCGCGCTGCCGCCGCCCGCGCAGCCCGGCGACGGCATGCATTGCCTCGCGGTGCCGATGGGGCCGGCGGACAAGCAGGAAACCGGCTCGCTGTTCTTCGTCGAGTCGATCAATGCCGCCCGCGAGCGGGTCTGGATCACCACGCCGTACCTGGTTCCCGACGAAGCCGTGCTCTGCGCGCTGAAGCTCGCCGTGATGCGCGGCGTCGACGTGCGCATCCTGATCCCGAGCCGGCGCGACCACTACGTCGTGTTCGAGGCGTCGAAGCTTTACGCGCGCGACCTCGTCGATGCGGGCGTGAAGGTGTTCCGCTACCGGCCGGGCTTCCTGCACCAGAAGGTCGTGCTGATCGACCGCGTCGCGGCGGCGATCGGCAGCGCGAATCTCGACAACCGCTCGTTCCGCCTCAATTTCGAGGTCATGGTGCTGACCGTCGACCCGGCGTTCGCCGACGAGGTCGAGACGATGCTCGACGCCGACTTCGCGCAGGCGTACGAGGTGGATGCGGACGAATACCGGCAGTCGCCCGCCTGGCGGCGCATCGCGATGCACGTCGCGCGGCTGTTCGCGCCGATCCTGTAACGGCGCTGACGACCGCCGCGCCCGCGCGATCCGCACCGGCACGGCGCACGCCGCGCTGCGCCGTCACAGCAGCTTGTCGATGTCCGCGGCGATTTCGTCGGGCTTGGTGGACGGCGCGTAGCGCTTGACGATGCGCCCTTCGCGGTCGATCAGGAATTTCGTGAAATTCCACTTGATCGCCTTGAGGCCGAGAATGCCGGGCGCCTCGTCGGTCAGGTAGCGATACAGCGGATGCGCATGGTCGCCCTTCACGTCGATCTTCGCGAACATCGGGAACGTGACGCCGTAGTTGCGCTCGCAGAACGCACCGATCTGCGCGGCATCGCCCGGCTCCTGCTTGCCGAACTGGTTGCACGGGAAGCCGAGCACGAAGAAGCCGCGCGCCGCGTACTGGTCGTACAGCTTCTGCAGACCCGCGTACTGCGGCGTGAAACCACACTCGCTCGCGGTATTGACGATCAGCAGCACCTTGCCGCGATACGCATCGAGCGATACCGGCGCACCGGCGAGCGTCTCTGCGCTGAACGAATACAGGGTGGACATCGGGCACTCCTTTTACGAAACCGGATCGACGTGGAGTCTAGGCGAAATTGCGCCGTTGCGGCACCCGCCGAACGGCCGATGCCCGGCGCGAGCGGCGCGCAGTCTAGAATAGCGGTTTTGGCCAGTCATTTCCGCCGTGATCCGTTTCAATCAGTTCAGCCTTGCGCGCGGCACCAAGCCGCTGTTCGAGTCGACCTCGTTCGTGCTCAATCCCGGCGAGAAAGCCGGCCTGATCGGCGCGAACGGCGCCGGCAAGTCGACGCTGTTTTCCGTCCTGCGCGGCGAGCTGCATTCCGACGGAGGCGATTTCTCGATGCCGCCGTCGTGGCGGATCGCCCACGTGTCGCAGGAAACGCCGGCGGTCGACCGCTCGGCGCTCGACTACACGCTCGACGGCGACGCCGCGCTGCGCGAGATCGAGGCCCGCATCGCCGCCGCTTCGGCCGCGCATGACGGCGCCGCCGAAGCCGACGCGCACGCGGCGTTCGCCGATGCCGACGGCTACACCGCGCCGGCCCGCGCCGAAGCGCTGCTGCTCGGCCTCGGCTTCACGCTCGCGCAAACGCGCGAATCCGTCGCGAGCTTCTCCGGCGGCTGGCGCATGCGCCTGAACCTCGCGCAGGCGCTGATGTGCCGCTCCGACCTGCTGCTGCTCGACGAACCGACGAACCACCTCGACCTCGATGCGATCGTCTGGCTCGAGGACTGGCTGCACCGCTACCCCGGCACGCTCGTCGTGATCTCGCACGACCGCGAATTCCTCGATTCGATCTGCAACGTCACGCTGCATCTGGAAAACCGCCAGGTGAAGCGCTACGGCGGCAACTACTCGCAGTTCGAAGTGCTGCGCGCGCAGCAACTGGCGCTGCAGCAAAACGCGTACGAAAAGCAGCAGAAGACGATCGAGCACCTGCAGAGCTTCGTCGACCGCTTCAAGGCCAAGGCGACCAAGGCCAAGCAGGCGCAAAGCCGGATGAAGGCGCTCGAGAAGATGGAGCTGATCGCGCCCGCGCACATCGCGTCGCCGTTCACGTTCGAATTCCGCACGCCCGATGCCGCGCCGAACCCGATGATGGTGATGGAAGACGTCCGCTGCGGCTACCACGCCGACGACGGAGCGGAGATCCCGATCGTCGAGCGCGTCGCGCTGTCGATCCAGAACGGCCAGCGCATCGGCCTGCTCGGCGCGAACGGCCAGGGCAAGTCGACGCTGATCAAGACGCTGGCCGGCACGCTCGCGCCGCTGTCGGGGCAGGTCCGCGACGGCAAGGGGCTGACGATCGGCTATTTCGCGCAGCACCAGCTCGAGACGCTGCGCGAAGACGATTCGCCGCTCGCGCACCTGGCGCGGCTCGCGCCCGACACGCGCGAGCAGGAATTGCGCGACTTCCTCGGCGGCTTCAATTTCTCGGGCGACATGGCGACCAGCCCGGTCGGGCCGTTCTCGGGCGGCGAAAAAGCCCGCCTCGCGCTGGCGCTGATCATCTGGCAGAAGCCGAACCTGCTGCTGCTCGACGAACCGACGAACCACCTCGACCTCGAAACGCGCCACGCGCTGACGATGGCGCTCGCGCAGTTCGAAGGCACGCTGATCCTCGTGTCGCACGACCGTCACCTGCTGCGTGCGACGACCGACCAGTTCATGCTGGTCGCGAAGCACCGGCTGCAGCCGTTCGACGGCGACCTCGACGACTACCGCGACTGGCTGCTGCAGCATGCGGCCGAGCAGCGCGCGGCCGCGAAGGCCGACAGCGCGGCAGCCGCGGGCGCCGATCCGGGCGTGAATCGCAAGGACCAGAAGCGCCAGGCGGCCGAGGAACGCCAGCGGCTGTCGCAGCTGAAGAAGCCGCTGCAGAACCGCATCACGAAGCTCGAAAAGGAAATGGAAACGCTGCACGCGGAGAAGGCGCGCCTCGACGCGTTCGTCGCCGATCCGGCGAGCTACGAAGCCGCGCGCAAGACAGAACTGACCGACGCGATCCGCAAGCTCGGCGAGGTCAACACCCGGCTCGAGACGGTCGAGGCGGACTGGCTCGCCGTGCAGGAAGAACTCGAGCAGATCGGCTGAACGCGGCCGCCGGGGCCGTCAGCCGATGATCGCGTCATCGGCGGCACGGCGCGGCGGGGCGTCAATGACCCACGAACCCGCCCGGCCGCGGAAACCGGCCGCGGAAACGACGAGGCCGGGCGCCCTGGCCCGGCCTCGTCGTCATTGCTGCATTTGATGTGGCTGCGTCGGCCGGCGCCCGTATGCCCGCCCGCGCCATCCGCTCAGCGGCGCGGCAGCGTGTCGCGCGGCATCTGCTCGTCGTCGCCCATCAGGTACCGGCGCCCTTGGGTCGGCCGGCGGATCGCCGCGGCGACTTCCGCTTCCGTCACATCCTCGGACACGACCTTGCGCGCGAGGCGCCCTTCTTCGTCGATCCACTCGACGATCCGGCATCCGCCGCCCCACGGCTGGCGAATCGGCTCCGACACGCGGCAGCCGCGCAGGTTGTAAAGGCGTCCGCCAGGCGCTTCCCCGTACGATTTCAACATAGGTTCCCTTCGCATTGCGCGGTTCGACAATCCGGCAAAGGATAGGGAAAAGCGATGTCCGGCGGGTTACAGCAGCCTACATATTCTTTACAGCGAATTACGCGACAGATCGCCCGGCGACGCACGGCCCGTGCGCGCGCCGGGCCGCTCATTCAAGATCGCGCACGCGGTCGATCGCCTGTTCGAGCCGCTCGACGGCCATCACGTTCAGCCCTTCGATCGGCTGTTTCGGCGCATTCGCCTTCGGGATCAGCGCGGACGTGAAGCCGAGCTTCGCCGCTTCGCGCAGCCGTTCCTGCCCGCGCGGGGACGGCCGGATCTCGCCCGCCAGCCCCACCTCGCCGAACACGATCAGCCCTTTCGGCAGCGCCTTGTTGCGCATCGACGAGTGAATCGCGAGCAGCACCGCGAGGTCGGCGGCCGGCTCGGTGATCTTCACGCCGCCCACGGCATTCAGGAACACGTCCTGGTCGAAGGCGGCGATGCCCGCGTGCCGATGCAGCACCGCGAGCAGCATCGCGAGCCGGTTCTGCTCGAGGCCGACGGCGAGCCGGCGCGGGTTCGGCACGTGCGCCGTATCGACGAGCGCCTGGATTTCGACGAGCAGCGGGCGCGTGCCCTCCTGCGTGACGAGTACGCACGAACCGGGCACGACCTGCTCGTGCTGCGACAGGAACAGCGCGGACGGGTTGGCTACGCCGCGCAGCCCGCGCTCGGTCATCGCGAACACGCCGAGTTCGTTGACCGCGCCGAAGCGGTTCTTGAACGCACGCACGAGCCGGAACGACGAATGCGTGTCGCCCTCGAAATACAGCACCGTGTCGACGATGTGCTCGAGCACGCGCGGGCCGGCCAGGTTGCCTTCCTTCGTCACGTGCCCGACCATGATGATCGCGGTGCCCGACTGTTTCGCGATGCGCGTGAGCTGCGCCGCGCATTCGCGCACCTGCGCGACCGAGCCCGGCGCCGACGTGAGCGCATCCGAATAGACGGTCTGGATCGAGTCGATGACGGCCACGTCCGGCCGCTCCGCATCGATCGCGGCCTGGATCTTCTCGAGCTGGATCTCGGCGAGCAGCTTCAGTTCGGCCGCCGGCGTGCCGCCGTCGAGCAGTGCGAGCCGTTGCGCGCGCAACGCGATCTGCGCGGCCGATTCCTCGCCGCTGATATAGAGGGCGCGCCGCTCGTTCGCGATATCCGCGAGCGACTGCAGCAGCAGCGTCGACTTGCCGATGCCCGGGTCGCCGCCGATCAGCACGACGCCGCCGGGGACCAGCCCGCCGCCCAGCACGCGGTCGAATTCGCCGATGCCGGTCGAGAAGCGCGGTACGTCGGCGGCCTCGATGTCGACGAGGCGCTGCACCGGCGCCCGCTTCGCGAGCGACTGGAAACGATGGACAGCCGGCGATTCGGCGACCGATTCGACGAGGGTGTTCCACGCCTGGCACGACGGGCACTGGCCCTGCCACTTCGGGGTCTGTCCGCCGCACTCGCTGCAGACGTAAACGGTTTTCTGTTTGGCCACGCGCGACGCCCTTATTCCGCTCGCACCGGCACGCGGCCGGCGACCGCGCACATCAGCTCGTAGCCGATCGTGCCGCAATGGCGCGCGACGTCGTCGATCGGCAGCGCGTTGCCCCACAGCTCGACGCGCGCACCGACGCCGGCCTGTGGGCACGGCGTCAGGTCGACGGTGATCATGTCCATCGAGACGCGACCGACGATCCGCGTGCGGATGCCGTCGACGATCACGGGCGTGCCTTCCGGCGCGACGCGCGGATAGCCGTCCGCATAGCCGCACGCGACGACGCCGATCCGCATCTGCGCCTGCGCGGAGAACGTCGAGCCATAGCCGATCGCCTGGCCCTTCGCGATCGTCTGCACCGCGATCAGCTCGGACGCGAGCGTCATCGCGGGCTTCAGCCCCGTGTCGGCGATATCGGACGACAGCCCGGACGGCGACGCCCCATACAGCACGATCCCCGGCCGCACCCAGTCGAAGTGCGTGTCCGGATGCCACAGCACGGCCGCCGAATTCGCGAGACTGCGCGCGCCGGCGATGTTTTCCGCGCCGCGCTCGAACGTCGCGAGCTGCTCGGCGACGCCGCGCTCGTTGTCCGCGTCCGAAAAATGGGTCATCAACGTGATCTGGCCGATGCCGGGGCATGCGCGGGCGCGTTCCCACGCGGCACGGTATTTTCCCGGCACGTAACCGAGCCGGTTCATCCCGCTGTTCATCTTGAGCTGCACGTTGACGGGCTTCGACAGCCGCGCCGTTTCCAGCATCCGCATCTGCTCGTCGTTGTGGACGGTCGTCGTCAGGCTGTAGCGGTCGATCACGTCGATGTCGGTCGAGCGGAAGAAGCCTTCGAGCAGCAGGATCGGGCCGGCCCAGCCGAGTTCGCGCAGCTTCACGGCCTCGTCGAGGTCGAGCAGGCCGAAGCCGTCGGTGCCGCGCAGGCCGGGAAACGCGCGGGCGAGACCGTGGCCGTACGCGTTGGCCTTGACGACCGTCCAGACCTTGGACGGGCCGGCAAAGCGGCGGACGACGGAGAGATTGTTCGCGAGAGCGGCGGTGTGGATGGTGGCGGAGATCGGGCGCGGCATGGGAAATTTACGTAAAGACGCTTGCGAATCATCAGCTTACCGCGCCTTTTGAGCACCGAAGCCGACAATTTGCGGAACGATCGGGGGATCTTGCTAGTCCGAATTCGCGTATTTTCATGTTATAAAGCCGTGCGCACAACCCATTTCGAACGGAATAAGCCGATCGCATACGAGGCGGCCTACGCGGCCCTGCCGCAGCGACGAAAGCATCGCATCAGATGAAAAAAGGTTTTTACACCATCATGGCCGCGCAGTTTTTCTCGTCGCTGGCCGACAATGCGCTCCTCATCGCCGCCATCGCCCTGCTGAAAGACCTCCACGCCCCCAACTGGATGACACCGCTGCTGAAGCTGTTCTTCGTGTTGTCGTATGTGGTGTTGGCGGCGTATGTGGGTGCGTTCGCGGATTCGCGCCCGAAGGGCCGCGTGATGTTCATCACCAACTCGATCAAGGTGGTCGGCTGCCTGATCATGCTGTTCGGCGCCCACCCGCTGATCGCGTACGGGATCGTCGGCTTCGGCGCGGCGGCCTACTCGCCCGCCAAGTACGGGATTCTCACCGAGCTGCTGCCGGCCGACCGGCTGGTCGCCGCGAACGGCTGGATCGAAGGCACGACCGTCAGCTCGATCATCCTCGGCACCGTGCTCGGCGGCGCGCTGATCAGCCCGCACATCGCATCGCACGTGATCGCCCACACGCCCGCGTGGATCGGCACGCCCGCCGAAGCCGCGATGGCGATCATCATGGCGATCTACGTGGTCGCCGCGCTGTTCAACCTGCGCATTCCCGACACGGGCGCCCGCTATCCGAAGCAGGAACGCGGCCCGGTCAAGCTGCTCACCGATTTCGCCGACTGCTTCATGGTGCTCTGGCGCGACAAGCTCGGCCAGATCTCGCTGGCGGTCACGACGCTGTTCTGGGGCGCGGGCGCGACGCTGCAGTTCATCGTGCTGAAGTGGGCCGAGGTGTCGCTCAACATGTCGCTGTCCGAAGGCGCGATCCTGCAGGCCGTGGTCGCGGTCGGCGTCGCGGGCGGCGCGATCGCCGCCGCCGCCCGGATTCCGCTGAAGAAGTCGCTGAGCGTGCTGCCCGTCGGCATCATCATGGGCATCGCGGTGATGCTGATGGCGTTCTACACGCGCGACCTGTTCCCGCCGCACTGGGCCGTGCATTTCGGCCATCTGCGCATGCCGTTCTACCTGATCGTCGCGTACATCTTCCTGATCGGCGTCGGCGCGCTGTCCGGCTATTTCGTCGTGCCGATGAACGCGCTGCTGCAGCATCGCGGCCACGTGCTGCTGTCGGCCGGTCACTCGATCGCGGTGCAGAACTTCAACGAGAACCTGTCGGTGCTCGTGATGCTGTGCCTGTATGCGGTGCTCGTGTGGCTCGACGTGCCGGTCGGCGTCGTGATCGTGCTGTTCGGCACGTTCGTCTGCCTGACGATGTGGCTCGTGATGCGCCGCCACCAGGCGAACCAGCGTCAGTTCGACTCGGTCGCGCTGATCGGCGAATCGCGGCACTGACGCTACACTTTCGGTTTTCGTCCGCCGGCGCCGGTCCTCGAACCGGCGCGTTGCCCTCATGACGCACCCGATACCCAACATCCTGACGATCGCCGGCTCCGATTCGGGCGGCGGCGCAGGCATCCAGGCCGACCTGAAGACGTTTTCCGCGCTCGGCGCGTATGGCGCGAGCGTGATCACCGCGCTGACCGCGCAGAACACGCGCGGCGTGACGGGCGTGCATGCGCCGGACGCCGCATTCGTGACCGCGCAGCTCGACGCGGTGTTCGACGACATCCGCATCGATGCGGTCAAGATCGGGATGCTCGCCAACGCGGCGATCGTGCAGGCGGTGGCCGACGCGCTGCGCCGTTACGCGCCGCGCTTCGTCGTGCTCGACACGGTGATGATCTCGAAGAGTTCGCACGCGCTGCTCGCGCCCGATGCCGTCGACGCGCTGCGCGACACGCTGCTGCCGCTCGCGACGGTCGTCACGCCGAACCTGCCCGAAGCGGCCGCGCTGCTGAACGTTGCGCCCGCCACCACCGAAGACGACATGGTGCGGCAAGGCCAGGCCTTGCTGCAGACCGGCGCGCGCGCCGTGCTGATGAAGGGCGGCCACCTGCCCGACGCGGCCGCGAGCCCCGACTGGCTCGTCGAAGCGACACGCACCGTGCGGCTCGACGGCGCGCGCGTGCCGGTCAGCAACACGCACGGCACCGGCTGCACGCTGTCGTCGGCGATCGCCGCGCTGCTGCCGCAGCAGCCCGACCTGGAAAGCGCGGTACGGGAAGCCAAGACCTACCTGACCGGCGCGATCGCCGCGAGCGGCCACCTCGACGTCGGCCACGGCGTCGGCCCGGTCCATCACTTTCATCGCTGGTGGTGAGCGCCGGCTGACGCGGCGTCAGTGATCCTGCGCCGCGAACGCCTGCGCGCGCACCGGCCAGTCGTCGGGCACGACGAAACCGCGCGCCGTCTCGCGCCACGTGCCGTCGCCGCCCTTTTCATGGATGCCGATCAGGTCGGGCGCCTGGCGCGTCGCCAGCACGGGCGGCAGTTCCGGTGCGCTCGCCAGCGGCTCGGGCTCGAAACCCGTGCCGGCGGCGGCACGCCGCGGCGCCAGCCACGCCAGCCTCGGCAACACGCTCCATGCCGCACCGTCACGCTGCGCGGCCGCCCACGCCGGCCACTGCGCGTGCGTCAGCCAGAAACCGCGCGGATGCTCCGGCGCGATTTCGGCGGACACCGGCGGCACCGGCGCGCCGTACGGATGGAACAGCCAGCCCTTGATGAACATCTGCGCGTCGGACGGCGCGCCGTAGCCGAGCCGGGCAAAGCCGTCGTGTTCGCCGAGCCGCAACTGGTGGTCGAGCAGCCGGCTGCGCTTGCGGTCGAACCGGTCGACGAGATTGGGGCCGACGAAGTCGGCGAGCGACGCACCGTCGCGGACCGGCGCGCACAGATAGCACTTCACCGCGAGTTCCCAGTGCAGGCGCCGGCCGTCCGGCGTATCGACGAGAAAGTCGACTTCGCCGAGCGTGCGGCCGTTGCTGCGCAACGGGAGATTGGCCGCGACGAGCCGCAGCGACGGCCCGTGCGTCAGAAAGTACTCGAGCAGGCATTCGGCGTAGCGGCCGAGCCGGGTGGGCCGAAACCCGTCGAGCGCGCGATGCAGCGGCCCGGGCTGCGCATCGAGCGCGGCGAGCCACGCTTCGACGGCCGCTTGCCCGGCCGCATCCGGCCACGGGCGCGCGAGCGGCGCGCCCGGCACCGCGGTGAGCAGGCTCGGGCTGGCCAGCAGCCAGCGCAGGTCGCGCACCGCGACGTCATGCAGCGTATCGACGAACGCGAACGCCGCGCCGGTCGTCATTGCCCGGCCGGGCCGTTCGCGTCGGCGCCATCCGCGCGCCGGAACGTGTCGCGCGCGAGGCACAGGTCGGCCCACGCCTTCGACTTGTCCTGCAGGCTGCGCAACAGGTAGGCCGGGTGGTAGGTGACGATCACCGGCACGCCCTCGTACGCATGCACGCGGCCGCGCAGCGACGCGATGCTCGCGTCCGTCTTCAGCAGCGTCTGCGCGGCAAAACGGCCGAGCGCGACGATCAGCTTCGGCTTCACGAGCGCGACCTGGCGCTGCAGATAAGGCTCGCAGCTCGCGACCTCGTCCGGCTCCGGGTTGCGGTTGCCGGGCGGCCGGCACTTGATCACGTTCGCGATGTACACGTTGTCGCCGCGCTTGAGCGACAGCGACTGCAGCATGTTGTCGAGCAGCTTGCCGGCCTGGCCGACGAACGGCTCGCCCTGCTTGTCCTCGTTCTCGCCCGGCGCTTCGCCGATCAGCATCCAGTCCGCTTCGCGGTCGCCGACGCCGAACACGGTGTTGGTCCGCTTCTCGCACAGACGGCACAACGTGCAGTCCGCCACGCGCGCGGCCAGCGCATCCCAGTCGAGCGCGGCGACCGGCGTGCCGACGGGGCGCGATGCGGCGGCCGGCACGGGCACGGATTCGCCCGGCGGCGCCGCGTCGAACCATGCGAAATCGTCATCGCCTGCTGGCGGCGCATCATTTGCCGACGGCATCATATCGGGCGATGCGCCCGATGCAGCCTGCGCCGGAGAGCGATCGCCATCGCCGACACCGTGCACCGACGCCCCCGACTCGCGAGCCGCCGAGGCGCCGGCAGCGCCATGCGCGACGGCCGGCGGCGCATCGTCCTGCACCGGTGCACGCGCTGCACGCACCGGCCGATCGGCCGCGACGGCGGAACCGTCGTCGGCCGCCGCGGTTTGCGCGACGGCAGGCGCGACGGCTGCCGCGCCCTCGTCCGCGCGCTGCCCGCGCCGCACCCAGATCTGCGCGAGGCCCAGTTCCTCGAGCGCCGCTTCAGCCCATGCCATGCGCATTCCCCTCGTCCTTGTTCAGCGTCAGACGCATCACGATCGCGTCCTCCCGGCCACGATGCTTCGCCGGATAGTAGTTCTTGCGCCGGCCGATCGTCACGAAACCGAAGCGCTCGTACAGATGGATTGCGCGCGGATTGGACGGCCGTACTTCGAGCAGCACGCCGTCGAGCCGCTCCGCGCGCGAAATGCGCACCGCCTCGCGCAGCAGCGCGAGGCCCGCGCCCGCATGCTGCGCGGCCGGCGCGACACACAGGTTCAGCAGATGCATCTCGTCGACCACGGGCATCAGCACGCAATAGCCGACGAGCGCCCCGGTCACGTGCCGCAGGCACACGCCCAGATAGCCGTTGCGCAACGAATCCTCGAAGTTGCCGCGGCTCCACGGGAATTCGTACGCGACGTGCTCGATCGCGACGACCTCGTCGAGATCGGCGTCCGTCATCGGCGCCAGATAGCGGTCGCTCAGCAGGACACCCGTCATCCCTTCGCCCCGCCCGTCTGTGCGGCCCGTGCCGCGATGCGCTCGGCGGTGGTCTGGGCGACCTTGTCGCGCACGTATTCGGGCGCGGCCTGGTCGGCCGGCACCGCACGCCCCGCGCGGAACGCGCGCAGCGCGGCATGCGCGACCGCCAGCGCATGCGGCATCGCATCGCCGTCGATCGCGGCTGCCCGCGCGGCGGCCGGCAATTGCGCGCCGAACGCTGCAGCCGCATTGCCGGCGAGCGTGAACGGCGCGTCGGGTACGCCGACGGCGCCCGGTGCGTCGAGCGACGCCGGATGCAGCGTGCGCCAGTCGCCGGCGCTGTCGTCCCACGCGAAATCCGCCCAGTAGGCTTCGTCCATCCGCGCGTCGAGCGCGGCGAGCACGCGGGTCGTGCCGGGCGCGCGCAGCCGCGCGTGCTCGGCGCACGCGAGCAGCGTGCCGATCGGCACGACCGGCAGCCCGCCCCCGAACGCGAGGCCCTGGGTAATGCCCGTCGCGGTACGCAGGCCCGTGAACGAGCCGGGGCCCGCGCCGAACGCGATCGCGTCGCAGTCGGCGAGCGTCAGCCCGGATTCGGCGAAGAGCTCCTGGATCGCCGGCAGCACGCGCGTGCTCGACACGGCGCCCGTCAGCTCGTGACGGACCCAGGTTTGCGGGGTGGAAACGGCGTCATCGGCCGGGGCCGAGCGCAGCAGCGCGACCGAGCAGTATTCGGTCGACGTATCGATGGCGAGGAGCACTGTTTGCGTCATGGCCGACATTGTAATGCGCCGCCCCGCTCCCACGGGCGATCAGGCCCGATCTGTGCGCGCGTGCGGCGCCGGCGGCGGTTTGGAAGGATCGCTCGACCCCGCGCGGCGGTCCGCTTGTTAAGATCGGCCGATCTGAAACCCTTACGGAGACACCCGATGAGCGAACTCACCGCCCAATTCGACCAGGCCCAGATCGACGTCAAGCAATTGACGGAACGGCCGGGCAACCTGACCCTGCTGCGCCTGTACGCGCTCTTCAAGCAGGCGACCGACGGCGATGCGCACGGCGACAAGCCGGGCTTCACCGACATCGTCGGCAAATACAAGTACGACGCGTGGGACGCGCTCAAAGGCACGTCGCAGGATGCGGCGAAACAGCAGTACATCGAACTCGTCGAATCGCTGAAAAACGGCACGGCGTCCTGACCGGATCGCCCCCCGCCGCAATCGGCAATCAAATCAGTGGCGCAGCGCAGCAAATTTCTTTATAATGCGGCCTGCGTCACCTCCGCGCTCGGCTCGCAAGCCGTCCGGCCTGACGCTTCATAGCGTTAAGCTCCAATCCGGTTTAGAACCTGTCCCCTCCTGCTTCGACCCTTGCGGTCGTCAACTAGGCTGGCGGCCCCGCTCCAGAAGCGCGCCGCACCCAAAACAGCTTCTAATGCCTCATCCGCCGACGGTTCGGCGGATTGCACCCGTTTCCCGATTTGCTCGCTGAATCCGACGACTTGGGTATGCGCGATTGGCGCCGACGTTTCACCCACTGTGTTTCAAGGATTGTTATGACTTCGAGCATCAACTCCAGCCCGCTCAACGCGATCGCCGACCAGGCGCTCGGTCTCGACGACGCCGCCGCACCGGCCGCGGTCGAACCGGCGTCGGACGAGCCGACTTTCGCGTCGCTCGGGTTGTCGCCGGAGATCGTCTCCGCGCTGGAGGCCGCCGGCTACGCCAAGCCGACCCCGGTCCAGCAGCGCGCGATTCCGGCCGGCATCGCCGGTCGGGACCTGCTGGTGTCGAGCCCGACCGGTTCGGGCAAGACCGCCGCATTCATGCTGCCCGCGATCGAACGTTTCGCGCAGCTCCAGAAGACGCAGGCGCAGCAACCGCGCGCGCCGCGTGAACCGAACCAGGGCGACCGCCGCGTGCGCCGCCCGCAACCCGTCGCCCGCCCGGGCCTGCTCGTGCTGACGCCGACCCGTGAACTCGCGATGCAGGTCACGACGGCCGCATCGACGTACGGCAAGCACCTGAAGCGCCTGCGCACGGTCAGCATCCTCGGCGGCGTCGCCTACGGCCAGCAGCTGATGCTGCTCGCGAAGAACCCGGAAATCCTGGTTGCCACGCCGGGCCGCCTGCTCGACCACCTCGAGCGTGGCCGCATCGACCTGTCGGAACTGAAGATGCTCGTGCTCGACGAAGCCGACCGCATGCTCGACATGGGCTTCATCGACGACATCGAGACGATCGTCGCCGCCACGCCCGCGTCGCGCCAGACGATGCTGTTCTCGGCCACGCTCGACGGCAAGATCGGTTCGCTGACGGGCCGCCTGCTGAAGGATCCGGAACGCATCGAAATCCAGCAGCGTCTCGAATCGCGCACGAACATCGCACAAACCGTGCATTACGTCGACGACCGGGACCACAAGGATCGCCTGCTCGATCACCTGCTGCGCGACGACGCGCTCGACCAGGCGATCATCTTCACGGCGACCAAGATCGACGCCGACCAGCTCGCCGGCCGTCTCGCCGACGCAGGCTTCGAATCGGCCGCGCTGCACGGCGACCTGCCGCAGGGCGCACGCAACCGCACGATCCGCGCGCTGCGCGAGCGTCGCGTGCGCGTGCTGGTCGCGACCGACGTCGCGGCACGCGGCATCGACATCCCGGGCATCACGCACGTGTTCAACTACGACCTGCCGAAGTTCGCGGAAGACTACGTGCACCGTATCGGCCGTACCGGCCGAGCAGGCCGTTCGGGCACCGCGGTGAGCCTCGTGCACCATGCCGAGCAAGGCGCGCTCAAGCGTATCGAGCGCTTCGTGCGCTCGCCGCTGCCGGTCAACGTGGTCGAAGGTTTCGAGCCGCGCAAGTCGGCCCCGCGTAACGGCGGCACCGGCGGCCGCGGCCGTCCGGGCGGCGGCAACGGCGGTGGTCGACGCTTCGGCGGCAAGCCGGGCGGCGGTAATAGCGGCAACGGCCGCAGCTACGGCGGCGGCAACGGCGGCGGCTGGAGCGGCAAGCCGGGCGGCAGCCGTGACGGCGGCCCGCGTCGCGATGGCCAGCGCAGCGCCGGCCCGCGTCGCAGCAATTCGGCGTCGTAAGCACGCCCGGGCGGCCCTCCGGCCGCCCCGCCCATCCGGCAGACCGGCGCACCCGCGCCGGTTTTTTTTCGTCCCGCACCAAATTTCACGATGCGGAAAATTTTTTTGCGTCGTAAAAAGTCATGCTGCGCGGCACAACCTTACAATTGCGAGATGGGAAAAATCGTTTCTCATTGCGAAACAAATAACTCAAGACATTGATTAATAACAATTAAAAAGTTTCAAACTTCCTGATGTCGCCCCTGTTTCACTCCGATCGGTTTGCCTAGACTCTTATACAAGACTTCACGAAACGGACTGCACCCCGTCCCGCGTCGAGAACAGCATCACTACCGTCCGATTCGCACCATTAGGCAACACACCGCATCAAGGAGCTCATCATGTCGCGTCAGCAACAGGCACAGGAACTGCAGCAGCAATGGGAAACCGATCCGCGCTGGAAGGGCATCAAGCGCAGCTACTTGGCTGAGGACGTGGTCCGCCTGCGCGGCTCGATCCCGATCGAGCACACGCTGGCCAAGCGCGGCGCGGAAAAACTGTGGAGCCTCATCAACAACGAGCCGTTCGTCAACGCACTCGGCGCGCTGACCGGCAACCAGGCGATGCAGCAGGTGAAGGCCGGCCTGAAGGCCATCTACCTGTCCGGCTGGCAAGTGGCCGGCGACGCGAACGTCGCGGGCGAAATGTACCCGGACCAGTCGCTGTACCCGGCGAACTCGGTGCCGCTCGTCGTAAAGCGCATCAACAACACGCTGACGCGCGCCGACCAAATCCAGTGGTCGGAAGGCAAGAACCCGGGCGACGAAGGCTACGTCGATTTCTTCGCGCCGATCGTCGCGGACGCCGAAGCCGGCTTCGGCGGCGTGCTGAACGCGTTCGAGCTGATGAAGGCAATGATCGAGGCCGGCGCCTCGGGCGTCCACTTCGAGGACCAGCTCGCGTCGGTGAAGAAGTGCGGCCACATGGGCGGCAAGGTGCTCGTGCCGACGCGCGAAGCCGTCGCGAAGCTGTCGGCCGCGCGTCTCGCGGCGGACGTGATGGGCACGCCGACCGTGCTGGTTGCCCGCACCGACGCGGAAGCGGCCGACCTGATCACGTCCGACGTCGACGACAACGACAAGCCGTTCCTGACGGGCGAGCGCACGGTGGAAGGCTTCTTCCGCACCAAGCCGGGCCTCGAACAGGCGATCTCGCGCGGCCTCGCGTACGCGCCGTACGCCGACCTGATCTGGTGCGAAACCGGCAAGCCCGATCTCGAGTACGCGAAGAAGTTCGCGGAAGCGATCCACAAGCAGTTCCCGGGCAAGCTGCTGTCGTACAACTGCTCGCCGTCGTTCAACTGGAAGAAGAACCTCGACGACGCGACGATCGCGAAGTTCCAGAAGGAGCTCGGCGCGATGGGCTACAAGTTCCAGTTCATCACGCTGGCCGGCTTCCATGCGCTGAACTACTCGATGTTCAACCTCGCGCACGGCTACGCCCGCACCCAGATGAGCGCGTTCGTCGAATTGCAGCAGGCCGAGTTCGCGGCCGCCGACAAGGGCTTCACGGCCGTCAAGCACCAGCGCGAGGTCGGCACCGGCTACTTCGACGCGGTGACGCAGACGGTCGAACGCGAAGCATCGACGACCGCGCTGCATGGCTCGACCGAAGACGAACAGTTCTTCGACGGCAAGAAGGTCGCATAACACGCGCAGGCGTTACGCCGAAGCCCGCCGCGTCTCGCGACGCCGCGGCATCGGCCACCGGAACAACAATCAGGGAGGAGACGGCAGGCGCGCGATGAACGTCGCGCGACCGGCCGCGCGGCCTGCGGGCCGCCAGCAACGACGCGCGCCGGCTTCGTCCGGCGCGCCCTTTTTCTGCGGCGCAGCCCGCCCGGCCGCGGCCGGCGCTGCCCTACCGATAGACGATCACCGGAATTTTCGTATGGGTCAGCACGCGCTGCGTCTCGCTGCCGATCAGCAGGCTGCCGAGCCCGCGGCGTCCGTGGGACGCCATGAAGATCACGTCGCAGCCGCCGCGCTCGGCCGCTTCGATGATGCCGAGATACGGCGACGGATGCACGCTCGTCCACGTGTCGCACGCGACCCCGGCCGCCTTCGCGGCCGCTTCCACCTCGTCGAGATGCGCGCGCGCCTCGCGCTCGCTGCGCGCGCGGAAATCGGCGGGCGGCTCGATGATCACTTCGGAAAACGGCGAGTACGGATACTGCGGCAGGCACGCATAGGCCGTGACCTGCGCGCCGACGGCGCGCGCCAGGTCGATCGCGCCGTCGATCGCCTTTTGCGACAGTTCGGAACCGTCGGTTGGAACCAGGATGTGCCGGAACATCGCGCCCTCCTGCGTCAGTCGCACCGCGCGCGCCGCGAACCCATGCGAGCCGGCTTCGGCGCGTCGCGCATGCCAGTCTCGATTGTAGTGCGCGAAATCGAGCGACCGGCATCGGCAGCGGGTTCGCCCTCATATCGGAAACGCGCGGGCCGCGACGGCCACGGCCCGCTACCGGCGCCGCCCCGCGCGCCGGGCGGGCGCGCCCTACTCGCCCCAATAACCGGGCCGCTCGTACGTGTGCTTCAGGTAATCGAGAAACAGGCGCACCCGCAGCGGCAGATGCCGGCGCTGCGGAAACACCGCGTGGATGCCGATCGGCGGCGCGGCGAACGCATCGAGCACGCTGACGAGCCGGCCGGCCGCGATGTCCTCGCCGACTTCCCACCACGAGCGCCACGCGAGGCCATAGCCGGCGAGGCACCACTCGTGCAGCACCGCGCCGTCCGAGCATTCCATCGTGCCGTTCACGCGGATCGACACCACCTTGTCGTCCTCCAGGAACGCCCAGCCGCGCTGCTGGTTCGCATTCGCCGCGAGCGCGAGGCAGTTGTGACGCGCGAGTTCCGCGAGCGTGGCCGGCGTGCCGCGCCGCGCGAGATACGCGGGGGACGCGACGCACACGCGGCGGTTCTCGCCGAGTTTCAGCGACACCAGCGACGAATCGGGCAGCTCGCCGAGCCGCACCGCGCAATCGAACCCTTCGTTGACGAGGTCGACCATCCGGTCGGACAGATCGAGCGTGACCGACACGTCCGGATGCGCGCCGCTGAATTCGGGCACGAGCGGCGCGACGTGCCGCCGGCCGAAGCCGGCCGGCGCGGAAATCCGCAGGTGGCCGCTCGCCTTCACGCCGCCGGCGGACACGCTCGCCTCCGCGTTCTGCATGTCGTTGATGATGCGCTGGCAATCCTCGAGGAACGCCGAACCTTCGAACGTCAGCGTGAGCTTGCGCGTCGTGCGCACCAGGAGCTTGACGCCGAGCCGCTCCTCGAGCGCGTCGAGGCGGCGGCCGATGATCGCCGGCGCGACGCCTTCCGCATGCGCGGCCGCCGACAGGCTGCCTTTTGCCGCGACCGCGGCGAACGTTTCGATCTGTTTGAACCGGTCCATAAGTCGGGAGGACGGCATCGCCGCCCTTCAAATAGCTTGAGCCGCTCGAGATTAGGTATATGAAAGTAAAAGATCAAGTGATGATTAGCGTCTTTTTTAGCACCTTCGATCACGAATAGAATCGACCCCGACCTCTGAAACTGGAGCGCAAGGCTATGTCGGCCACAACGACACTCTCCTCTCCCGACGCCATCCTCTTCGACGCATTCGGCACGTTGTTCGACGTGCATGCGGTCGTGGCCGCGGCAGAGCAGATGTTTCCCGGTCACGGGGACCGGTTGTCGCAGCTGTGGCGACGCAAGCAAATCGAATACTCGCAGTTGCGCACGCTCGCCGATCCGGCCGGCGCGCGCTATCGCCCGTTCCGCGACATCACGCTCGACGCGCTGCGGTTCGCTGCACGCGCGCTCGGCCTCGCGCTGAACAGCGCGGCCGAGAAGCGGCTGATGGACGAATATGCGTGCCTGTCGACCTATCCCGACACGGTGCCCGCGCTGCGCAAGCTGCGCGCGCTCGACCCGCGCCCGCCGCTCGCGATCCTGTCGAACGGCAATCCGCAGATGCTCGACATCGCGATCAAGAGCGCCGGCATGACCGGCCTGTTCGATCGCGTGCTGTCGGCCGACGCGGTGCGCGCGTACAAGCCGAGCCCGGCCGCCTACGCGCTCGGCACCGCCGCGTTCGGCGCGAATCCGCGCGACATCGTGTTCGTGTCGTCGAACGGCTGGGACGTCGCGGGCGCCACCTGGTTCGGCTACACGACGTTCTGGCTCAACCGCACGGGCGCGCCCGCCGAGGAACTCGGCGCGCCGCCCGACGGCACGGGCACCGGCATGGCCGACCTGCTCGCCTTCCTCGCCACCCCGGCTCCGTCCGGCAGACCCGCAAACCGCACGCGCCCCGGCCCGGGTGCATGACGCTCGCAGCGCTGCCGCCTTCCCCCTTCACTGAAACCGCAACTGACCGACCAAGGAGATGAGACTCATGAGCACCCCGATCACGCTGCCGCAAGGCATGACGATCACCGGCGAAATCAAGCCGGGTTACGAAGCCATCCTGACGCCCGACGCGCTGGCACTCGTCGCGGCGCTGCACCGCACGTTCGAATCGCGCCGCCAGGCGCTGCTGCAGGCGCGCGTCGAGCGCACGAAGCGCCTCGATGCAGGCGAGCGCCCCGACTTCCTGGCCGAGACGAAGGCGATCCGCGAAGGCGACTGGAAGGTCGCGCCGTTGCCGGCCGACCTGCAATGCCGCCGGGTCGAGATCACGGGCCCCGTCGAGCGCAAGATGATCATCAACGCGCTGAACTCGGGCGCCGATTCGTACATGACGGACTTCGAGGATTCGAACGCGCCGAGCTGGACCAACCAGATCGACGGCCAGATCAACCTGAAGGACGCGGTGCGCCGCACGATCTCGCTCGAGCAGAACGGCAAGTCGTACCGGCTGAACGACAAGGTCGCGACGCTGATCGTGCGTCCGCGCGGCTGGCACCTCGACGAGAAGCACGTGACGGTCGACGGCCAGCGCGTGTCCGGCGGCATCTTCGATTTCGCGCTGTTCCTGTTCCACAACGCGAAGGAACTGATCGCGCGCGGCTCGGGCCCGTACTTCTACCTGCCGAAGATGGAAAGCCATCTCGAGGCGCGCCTGTGGAACGACATCTTCGTCGCCGCGCAGGAAGCGGTCGGCGTGCCGCGCGGCACGATCCGCGCGACGGTGCTGATCGAGACGATCCTCGCCGCGTTCGAGATGGACGAGATCCTGTACGAACTGCGCGAACACAGCTCGGGCCTGAACGCCGGCCGCTGGGACTACATCTTCTCGGCGATCAAGAAGTTCAAGAACGACCGCGACTTCTGCCTGGCCGACCGTTCGAAGATCACGATGACGGTGCCGTTCATGCGTGCGTATGCGCTACTGCTGCTGAAGACCTGCCACAAGCGCAACGCGCCGGCGATCGGCGGGATGAGCGCGCTGATCCCGATCAAGAACGATCCGGAAGCGAACGACAAGGCGATGGGCGGCGTGCGCTCGGACAAGCAGCGCGACGCGACCGACGGCTACGACGGCGGCTGGGTCGCGCACCCGGGCCTCGTGCCGATCGCGATGGAAGAGTTCGTCAAGGTGCTCGGCGACAAGCCGAACCAGATCGCGAAGCAGCGCGACGACGTGCAGATCGAAGGCAGGAACCTGCTCGACTTCCAGCCCGAAGCGCCGATCACCGAAGCCGGCCTGCGCAACAACATCAACGTCGGGATCCACTACCTCGGCGCGTGGCTCGACGGCAACGGCTGTGTGCCGATCCACAACCTGATGGAAGATGCGGCGACGGCCGAGATTTCCCGCTCGCAGGTGTGGCAATGGATCCGCTCGCCGAAGGGCGTGCTCGACGACGGCCGCAAGGTCACGGCCGAACTCGTGCGTGAATACACGAAGGCCGAGCTCGACAACGTGAAGCGCTCGGTCGGCGGCAACACGCAGCCGTACGAACGCGCCGCGGCGATCTTCGAGCAGATGTCGACGTCGGAAGGCTTCACCGAATTCCTGACGCTGCCGCTGTACGAGGAAATCTGACGACGCTGTCTGCTGCGATCGCCGGCTGGCCACGCCGTGCCGGCGGTCGCATGCGATGACGGCATGAAAAAAGCGCCCCGCGGGGCGCTTTCTCTTTGCGGCGAATGCAGCCGCCGCCCGCAGGCACGCTCAGGCGGCTTCCTGCTCGCGCCGGTGCTGAACCCAGTCGCCCGACGCGATGCGCGGGCGCCCGGCCGCCGCATGCGCGGCCACCGGATAATACAGGCACGCATACTGCCGGCCGCCGAGCTCGACGGTCACCTCTTCCGGCTTGAACAGCGAGTCGACGCCCGGATAGACGCGCTCGATCTCGTCGAGCACCGGAACGAGTTGCTCGTCGACCTCGTAGACGTCGCCCCAGACCAGCGACTTGCCGGCCGGCCCGGCGATCATGCCCGGATACGTGCCGAAATCGACCAGTTCGCCCGGCAGCGCGGCGGCGCCCAGCAGCGTCGGCGCGGCGATTCCGTGGCGGGCGGCCGCATGGCCGATGTCGTTGGCCTGTCCGGCTCTCAAGGTGCCATAGACGAATACGTGGCGCATCGTGGTTCTCCTCTTCGATTCGTGTGTTGCCGTGTTCGCGTGCGATCGGTGCGCGATGGGCGTGCAATTGCGCACGCATCGATAGACCGCGATACCGGCCTGATGGTTCGAACCGTCGGCGCGGGCAGCCGCCCCGGATTCGCCGGTGCCCACACAAAGTTCATTTGAACCCGGCATGATGGCCCGAAAAACCGCCGCATGCGCAAGCGCGGCGCCTTCTAAAATAACGGCATCGCCGCCGCGCCGCCCGAACCGTTCATGAATTCGCCCGCCCAAGCCGACGTATCGAACCCGTACGACGTCATCGACATCCCGCCGGAATTCGCGCCGACCGCCGTCCATCCGATGCGCGTGCGTGCACGGCAGGTCGATGCCGGCCGCCGCATTCCGCTGCACACGCATGCGTGGGCGCAGCTCGCGTACGCGTCGCGCGGCGTGCTGCGCGTCGCGACGACCGGCACGACCTGGATGGTGCCGCCGTCCCGTGCGATCTGGGTGCCGCCGCACGTATCGCACGAAGTCGTGATCGTCGAAGAGGCCTATCTGCGCACGCTGTATATCGACGAGTCGATCGTGCCTGGCGGGCTCGATGCGTGTCGCGTCGTCGAGGTGACGGGACTGCTGCGCGAACTGATCGTCGCACTCGACGCGCGCGACCTGAGCGCCGCGCGCGAGCGCCTGCTGTGCGGGCTCGTGCTCGACGAGCTGAGTCATGCCGAACCGTTGCCGCTCGCGGTACCGATGCCCGACGAAAAACGGCTGCGCCTGCTGTGCGAAGCGGTACTCGCGCAC
This sequence comes from Burkholderia sp. BCC0419, assembly GCF_902830285.1. Taxonomy (NCBI): domain Bacteria; kingdom Pseudomonadati; phylum Pseudomonadota; class Betaproteobacteria; order Burkholderiales; family Burkholderiaceae; genus Burkholderia; species Burkholderia sp. BCC0419. The sequence goes on along the minus strand of NZ_CADESR010000001.1, from coordinate 1,290,463 downwards.
CCCGCGCATGCGGAGTCGCTCGAGCACTGGGCGAGCGAGGTCGGCGCGAGCACGCGCACGATATCGCGGCTCTTCAAGCAGGAACTGGGCGTGAGCTTTTCGCAGTGGCGCCAACAGGCGCTGCTTGCGCGGGCGATCCCGCTTCTGAACCAGGGGCGCCCGCTGTCGCATATCGCGCGTGAGCTCGGCTACCAGAGCCAGAGCGCGTTCTCGGCCATGTTCCGCCGCGCATTCGGCGAAAGCCCGCGCGCGTTCATGCTGCGCGGCTACGAGCATCGAGGCCCGGAAGGCGGCATCGCGGACAATGAAACGCTGGACGACGACGGCGCGATCGACACGGCCCGCTGATCGCTCGCGCCGGACCGTCAGACCGGCCGCACCATGTGCCGGATCGAGCCGAGTTGCGCGAGCCGCGGCCCGGTGACCTGGTAACCCATGCGCAGGTACAAACGCGCGGCAGGATTGTCGACGAACACGCGCAACTGCAGTTCGTGCAGCCCGCGCGCACGCGCCCAGCGATGCGACATCTCGAGCATGTAGCTGCCGGCGCCCTGCCCGCGATGGCCGGCCGCGATCTGCACGTCGCGGATATGCAGCGAATCGCCCTCCTCGGTCACGCGCAGCACGCCGATGCGCTCGCCGTCGGCCTCGAGGATGAAGTTCTCCGATTCGCGCCAGCTCGCATAGAACAGGTCGCTGCGCCACACGAGCCCATGGCGCTTGTAGTAGCCGCCCATGTTGCCGTGCGTCAACGCTTCGGCATACGGAAAATCGCCGGGCTCCGCGGGCCGGAGCTGATACAGGAGTCGCAGGTCGGTCGGATCGAGCATCGTGCAGGAGTCAGAAACGCATCCCGCCACGATAGCGTAGTCGCGTGCGGATGCAATCGCGAATTTCTCGTAGGGGCGCGACATCCGATGCAGCACGCGATATGGGCGGAAGGCGCACCCGGAAGTGCCAATGAAAAAACCCGCACGAGGCGGGCTTCTTCATTTTCTGGCGGAGCGGACGGGACTCGCCTACCTCCCGCAGGCCGCGGCTGCGCTTGCAAGCGCAGCCCTTCGAGTCCCGCCGGAAGCCGCGCAGGCGGCTTCCTCCACTCCGCAATCACGTGCCCGCAAGCGGGCACAACGAGCGATACCAATGAAAAAGCCCGCACAAGGCGGGCTTCTTCATTTTCTGGCGGAGCGGACGGGACTCGAACCCGCGACCCCCGGCGTGACAGGCCGGTATTCTAACCGACTGAACTACCGCTCCAGTCTTGCTGCTTGCCTGGCAGGCGTCGGTTACTTCCTGCCGGCGCGTCGTTTGTTCGAACGACGCCGAAATCTGGCGTCCCCTAGGGGATTCGAACCCCTGTACTCACCGTGAAAGGGTGATGTCCTAGGCCTCTAGACGAAGGGGACAACGTACTGCTTACATCTTTAATACAAAAGCCCGCTCAAAAACGTCTTGAACGGGCTTCGTTCTGGCGGAGCGGACGGGACTCGAACCCGCGACCCCCGGCGTGACAGGCCGGTATTCTAACCGACTGAACTACCGCTCCAGCTTTCTTACCCAACCTGCAGGACGTCGGTTACGTTCCTGCAAGCCTTGCGACACTTCTGCGAAACGCCGCTGAATCTGGCGTCCCCTAGGGGATTCGAACCCCTGTACTCACCGTGAAAGGGTGATGTCCTAGGCCTCTAGACGAAGGGGACAAAATCTTTTCAGATTTGTCTGACTTTCGCTATTTACTTCCGGTCAACAGCGAAGGCCAAAATTCTAACTGCTTTGAATCATTTTGTGAAGCATTTATTACTACCGCTGCTTCGCAAATCAATCCTGCTTGTTCTGTTGGTGGAGGTAAGCGGGATCGAACCGCTGACCTCTTGCATGCCATGCAAGCGCTCTCCCAGCTGAGCTATACCCCCTTGCAGAACAGAAATGAGATTATATGGACCGATTCTGAACTTGTAAATACCCTTTTTACGATTCACACGAAATTTTTTGCGAAGCCGCCGCGCACTCACGCGCGGACAGCTTCGCGCGCACGAACGTCAGGCCACCGCGGCCTCGATGCGCGACACCACGACGTCGCGACCGAACAGCACGAGCACCGCGTCGATCGACGGCGTGTGCGTGGTGCCCGCCACCAGCAGACGCACCGGCATCGCGAGCTGCGGCATCTTCAGCTTGTGCGTGGCGAGCGTCGCCTTCAACGCGGCGGACACCGCTTCCTTCGTCCAGTCGGCCGCCTTCAGCGCGGCGACGAGATCGGCCAGCGCCGGGCGCACCACATCGGTCACGTGCTGCGCGAGCGCATCGGCGTCGGGCGCCGGCACGCGGTAGAACATCGTCGCGCCTTCCGCGATCTCCTTGACCGTCGTCGCACGATCCTTCATCAGGCCGACCACCGCGTCGAGCGCGGGGCCCGTCGCGATCGCCGCGTCGTCGATGCCGAGCGCCGCGAGGAACGGTTTCGCGAGTTCGGCGAGGCGCGCGTTGTCGGCTTCCTTGATGTAATGCGCGTTCAGCCAGCTCAGCTTGCTGTGGTCGTACTGCGCGGGCGACTTGCCGAGATGCTCGAGATCGAACCATTCGACGAACTGCTCGCGCGAGAAGATCTCGGCGTCGCCGTGCGACCAGCCCAGACGCGCGAGATAGTTGACGACGGCCTCCGGCAGGAAGCCCGCGTCGCGGTACGCCATCACGCTCATCGCGCCATGCCGCTTGCTCATCTTCTCGCCCTGCTCGTTCAGCACGGTCGGCAGGTGCGCATAGACGGGCGGCTCGCCGCCGAGCGCATTCAGGATGTTGATCTGGCGCGGCGTGTTGTTCACGTGGTCGTCGCCACGGATCACGTGCGTGATGCCCATGTCCATGTCGTCCACCACCACGCAGAAATTGTAGATCGGCGTGCCGTCCGGGCGCGCGATCACGAGGTCGTCGAGTTCCTCGTTCGAGATCTCGACACGCCCCTTCACCGCGTCGTCCCACACGACCGTGCCCGTCAGCGGATTGCGGAAGCGCAGCACCGGCTTCACGCCGGCCGGCGGCTCCGGCAGCACCTTGCCGGGCTCCGGACGCCACGTGCCGTCGTAGCGCGGCTTCAGGCCGGCTTCGCGCTGGCGTTCGCGCAGCGCGTCGAGTTCCTCGGCCGACATGTAGCACGGGTACGCGAGGCCCTTCTCGAGCATCTGCGCGAGCACTTCGCGATAGCGGTCCATCCGCTGCATCTGGTAGATCGGGCCTTCGTCGAAATCCAGCCCGAGCCATTGCATCCCCTCGAGGATCGCATCGACCGCTTCCTGCGACGAGCGCTCGACGTCGGTATCCTCGATGCGCAGCACGAACGTGCCTTTCATCTTGCGGGCGAACGCCCACGGATAAAGCGCGGAGCGGATGTTGCCGAGGTGGATGAAGCCGGTGGGACTCGGCGCGAAGCGGGTACGGACAGGACGGGTCATAAACGGTAACTCGAACGCCTGGGGCGCATGAATGATTCGACGCGGGACGACGACGGCAGCCCGGACAGCAACGGAGCCGGCGACGCCCGGAACGGGAAAGAAGCCGGAATTATACTCGCGCCGGACATCGCGCCAAGCGCACCGCTTGCTTTATGATGTGCGCGCCGCGGCCGCCAGCCGGCGCGGCGCCGGCCGCACGGAACCCGCTGCGCGGCCGCTCGGAACCTATCGCCGCCGCGGGCCGTGTAACCCGCCGCCAAGCCGCCGGAGAACCATTCGATGTCGTCCCCTCGCCTGTCGCGCCGCCACTTCACGATCGCGTGCGCGTCCGCCAGCCTCGCCGCCTGTACGTCCTTCGGCGACAAGTCCCGCCCCGGCACGGCCCTGCCGCAGGAGAAGCCCGTCAAGATCGGCATCGCGCTCGGCGGCGGCGCCGCGCGCGGCTTCTCGCATATCGGCGTGCTGAAGGCGCTCGAGGCGCGCGGCATTCCGATCGAGATCGTCGCCGGGACGAGCGCGGGCTCGGTGGTCGGCGCGCTCTACGCGTCCGGCATGAGCGCGCTGCAGATCAACAAGATCGCGCTCGACATGGACCAGGCATCGATCAGCGACTGGGCGCTGCCGTTTCGCTCGCGCGGCCTGCTGCAAGGCGTCGCGCTGCAGAACTTCCTGAACAAGACGCTCAACAACCGGCCGATCGAGAAGATGGCGAAGCCGCTCGGCATCGTCGCGACGGACCTGCAAAGCGGCCAGCCGATCCTGTTCCAGCAAGGCAATACCGGGCTCGCGGTACGCGCATCGTGCAGCGTGCCGTCGGTGTTCGAGCCGGTGAAGATCGGCAATCGCGAATATGTGGACGGCGGCCTGGTGAGCCCGGTGCCGGCGTCGTTCGCGCGCAAGATGGGCGCGAGCTTCGTGATCGCGGTCGACATCTCGGCCCGGCCGGACGGCGCGGCGACCAACAACCCGATCGAGATGCTGCTGCAGACCTTCACGATCATGGGCCAGACGATCAAGACCTACGAGCTCGACAAGTATGCGGACGTCGCGATTCGCCCGAACCTCGCGGCGATGGGTGGCAGCGACTTCAACCAGCGCAACGCGGCGATCCTCGCGGGCGAGGAAGCGGTCGCGCGCATCATGCCGGAACTGCAGCGCAAGCTTGCGGCGGCACGCGGCGTGGCTACGACCGCGTAAGCCGCGAGGTGCGGGAGGCTGCGGCACACGCCGCCTCCCGGTGGCCGACGGAACGACTTCCGCCTCGTCGGCCGCGCCGGCCCCAAAACAAAAAACCCTGCCGCCTTTCGGTGACAGGGTTTTTTATCGTCCGGCCCAACCGGCCGGCAACCGTCAGTTGTTGCCGTTCGCCGAATCGTCGCCGATCGTCGCGCGCACACGCCGCAGGTCTTCGGGCTTCATCGGGAATTCCGATTCGATCCGGCGCGCGCCGGTGAAACGCTTTTCCCAGTAGCCGCTGTCGAGATCGTCGACGCGGACGGTGCTGCCCGTCGACGGCGAATGCACGAACTTGTTGTCGCCGATGTAGATGCCGACGTGCGAGAACGTGCGGCGCATCGTGTTGAAGAACACGAGATCGCCCGGCTTCAGGTTGCTCATGCTCACCTTCTCGCCGACGCGGCTCATTTCTTCCGCGCGACGCGGCAGCGACATGCCGAGCGTGTCCTGGAACACGTAGCGCACGAAGCCGCTGCAGTCGAGGCCCGAATCCGGCGAGTTGCCGCCCCAGCGATACCGCACGCCGATCATGTTCAGCGCGCCGACCACCACGTCGCCTGCCTTGCCCGCCATGCCGGCAAGGAACGACTTCGCACCGCCGCTCGACGGCTGCGCGCTGGTCTGCTGGAGGGAGGCACCCGACCCGATCTGAGTCGAATTGGTGACATTCTGGTTAAAACTGCTGACTTCGTCGGCGAACGCGCCGGGAGCTGCTGCGAACAGGGCGCCGATGAAGAGCCCGGCGATGGTGCGCGCGCATGCCTGGGTCAGGGATCGATGCTGCATTGGTCGATGGAATTTGCTTAAAAATCAGCTGATTGGCGGAAAATTTCGGTCGATACTAGCCAGCGCGTAATCGTTTGTCAAAACAAATTAATAAATACAATCGAGATGGTCAGACCATTGGACGCCTATCACGCTTTCCAGACCGCTTTCAACAGCTTTTGTGTGTAAGGATGTGACGGTCTGGCGAAGATCTCGGACACCTCCCCCGACTCGACGACGGCGCCGTCCTGCATCACCGCGACGCGGTGCGCCATCGCGCCGATCACCTCCAGATCGTGGCTGATGAAGACATAGCCGAGGTTGTATTTCTGTTGCAAATTCGCGAGCAGCTTCAGCACCTGCTGCTGGATCGACACGTCGAGCGCCGACGTCGGCTCGTCGAGGATCAGGATGCGCGGCTCCAGCACCAGCGCGCGCGCGATCGCGATCCGCTGGCGCTGGCCGCCCGAGAATTCGTGCGGATAACGATGCAGCACCGTATGGTCGAGGCCGACTTCGCGCAGCACCGCGAGCGACTTCGCGCGGCGCGCGTCGGGCGTCATGTCCGGGCGATGCAGCTCGAGCCCCTCGCCGACGATCCGCTCGATCGTGTGACGCGGCGAAAGCGAACTGAACGGATCCTGAAAGACCACCTGCATGTTCGAACGCAGCGCGGTCTGTTCGCGGCCGCGATAGGTCGACAGCGCACGTCCCTGGAATTCGATCTCGCCGCCGGCGGTCTTCTGCAGCCCGAGCAGCGCCATCGCGAGCGTCGATTTCCCCGATCCCGATTCGCCGACGATGCCGAGCGTTTCGCCCTGCCTCACCGACACCGACACGTCGGCAACGGCCGTCACCGGCACCGTGCCGAACCAGCCCGCGAAGCCCGGCCGCTTGCGCGCGAACTGCACGCTCACGTGGCGCGCGTCGAGCACGACGGGCGCGATCGGCATCACCGGCGTGACTGTGCGCTGCGGCCGGCTGTTCAGCAGCCGCTGCGTGTACGGATGCTCGGGTGCCGCGAAGATCCGCTCGACCGGCCCGCTCTCGACGAGCCGGCCGTGCTCCATCACCGCGACGCGCTGCGCGAAGTGCCGCACGAGATTCAGGTCGTGCGTGATCAGCAGGATCGACATCCCGCGCTTTTCCGCTTCGGCGCGCTGCAGCTCCAGCAGCAGGTCGACGATCTGCGCGCGGATCGTCACGTCGAGCGCGGTGGTCGGCTCGTCGGCCAGCAGCAGGCGCGGCCGGCACGCGAGCGCCATCGCGATCATCGCGCGCTGCCGCTGGCCGCCCGACAACTGGTGCGGGTAGCTGTCGACGCGCCGCTCGGGCTCCGCGATGCCGGTGCGCGCGAGCAATGCGATCGTGCGCTTGCGCGCCTCCACGGCCGATACGCCGTCGTGCAGCACGATCGTCTCGCCGATCTGCACGCCGATCGTATACAGCGGGTTGAGCGCCGTCATCGGCTCCTGGAAGATCATCGCGATGTCCGAGCCGCGCAGCCCGCGCATCTCGCGCTCGCTCTTGCCCATCAGGTCCTGCCCCGCGAAGCGGATCGCGCCGCCGACTTCGGCGTCGTGCAGCAACCGCAGGATCGACAGCGCGGTCACGCTCTTGCCGGACCCCGACTCGCCGACGAGCGCGACCCGCTCGCCGCGCCCGATCGCGAGCGTCACGTCGTCGACGGCCACCGTGTCGCCGAAGCGCACATGCAGATGCTCGAGCGACAGCAGCGGTTCGTCCGCCTTCGATACGACCGCGTCGCTCATCGCTGGCCTCCCGCTGCGCGCACCGAATCGGCGATCCGCGTGTCGAGCGCGTTGCGCAGTGCATCGCCCATGAAGGTCAGCAGCAGCAGCGTCGCGACCAGCACGCCGAACGTCGACAGCGAGATCCACCACGCATCGAGGTTGCCCTTGCCCTGCGCGAGCAGCTCACCGAGGCTCGGCGTCGGCGGCGGCACGCCGAGCCCGAGGAAGTCGAGGCTCGTCAGCGCGAGGATCGAGCCGCTCATCCGGAACGGCAGGAACGTGATCACCGGCGTGAGGCTGTTCGGCAGCACGTGGCGCCAGATGATCTGCCCGTTCGTGAGCCCCATCGCACGGGCCGCGCGCACGTAGTCCTGCGTGCGGTTGCGCAGGAATTCCGCGCGCACGTAGTCGGCGAGGCCGATCCAGCCGAACAGCGACAGCAGCACGATCAGCAGCAGGAAGCTCGGCTCGAAGATCGACGCGAAGATGATCAGCAGGTACAGCTCCGGCAACGAGCTCCAGATCTCGATCAGCCGCTGCCCGACGATGTCGATGCGCCCGCCGAAGAAGCCTTGCACGGCGCCCGCGGCGATCCCGAGCAGCGTGCCGATCACGGTCAGGATCAGCCCGAACTCGACCGAGATGCGGAACCCGTACACGAGCCGCGCGAGCAGGTCGCGGCCCTGCGCATCGGTGCCGAGCCAGTTCTCGCGCGACGGCGGCGCCGGGTTCGGCACGGTCGAGAAGTAGTTCAGCGTGTCATAGTAATAGCGGTTCGGCGGATAGACGACGAAGTTGCCGGGCGCCTCGAGCCGCTTGCGCACATACGGATCGAGATAGTCGGCCGGCGTCGGGAAATCGCCGCCGAAGGCCGTCTCCGGGTACGCATGGAACATCGGGAAATAATACTGGCCGTCGTAATGCACGACGAGCGGCTTGTCGTTCGACCACAGCGGCGCCGCGAGGCTCGCGGCAAAGGCCACGACGAAGATCACGAAGCTCCAGTAGCCGAGACGCTGCTGCCTGAAGCGCTGCCACACGCGGCGGGTGGGCGACGGCGACACGCGCGCCCGCGCGGCTTCGATGCGGGTAGAGGCGACGGCCCGGTTCATCGCGCGCCTCGCCGGCTGACGCCGGGCATGCGAATGGCTCGTTTCATGTCAGCGCTCCAGGTTGTCGAATTGAATGCGCGGATCGACCCACACATAGCAAAGATCGGAGATCAGCTTGGTCGCGAGCCCGATCAGCGTGAACAGGTACAGCGTGCCGAGCACGACCGGATAGTCGCGCCGCACGACCGATTCGTACGACAGCAGCCCGAGGCCGTCGAGCGAGAACAGCGTCTCGATCAGCAGGCTGCCCGTGAAGAACGCACCGATGAACGCGGCCGGGAAGCCGACGATCAGCGGCAGCATCGCATTGCGGAACACGTGCTTCCACAGCACGCTGCGCTCGGAGAGCCCCTTCGCGCGCGCGGTCAGCACGTATTGCCGGCGGATCTGGTCGAGGAACGCGTTCTTCGTGAGCATCGTGACGACCGCGAAGCTGCCGACGACCGACGCGGTGATCGGCAGCGCGATGTGCCACAGGTAGTCGAGCACCTTGCCGACGAGCGACAGCTGCGCGAAGTTGTCCGACGTGAGGCCGCGCAGCGGAAAGAGCTGCCAGAACGAGCCGCCGCCGAACAGCACGAGCAGCAGCACGCCGAGCACGAAGCCCGGAATCGCATAGCCGACGAGCACGACGAGGCTCGTCGCGACGTCGAACGGCGAGCCATTGCGCACCGCCTTCGCGATGCCGAGCGGCACCGAGATCAGGTACGTGAGGAAGAACGTCCACAGCCCGATGCTGATCGACACGGGCAGCTTCTGCACGACCAGCGACCACACGCTCTGGTGACGGAAATAGCTGTCACCGAGATCGAAGCGCGCGAAGCGCTTCAGCATCAGCCAGTAGCGTTCGAGCGGCGGCTTGTCGAAACCGTACAGCGCCTTGAGCTGCGCGAGCTGCTGCGCGTCGACGCCGGTGTGCGCGCGCATCCCGAACGGCGTCGCCCCCTGCTCCGTCGCGCCCTTGCGCAACTCCTGCACGGCCTGCTCGACCGGGCCGCCCGGCACGAACTGGATCACCGCGAACGTGAGCGTCAGCACGCCGACGAGCGTCGGGATCATCAGCAGCAGGCGTTTGAGGATGTAGCTCCACATAGGGCGTCGACTCGTGATCGGGTGGCGGGGTTGGACGGAGGGCCGGCGCGGCTCAGTGATCGGGCTTCGCCCACCAGGTCGACACGACCCAGCCCTCGGCCGAATAGTACAGCGGCAGCGTCTGCGGATAGGCGAGCGTGCGCTTGTACGCGATGCGGTGCGTCGTGCTGTACCACTGCGGGACCGCGTAGTAGCCGTGCATCAGCACGCGATCGAGCGCGTGCGTCGCGTCGAGCAGTTCCTCGCGCGTCTGCGCGGTGCCGAGGGCATGCAGCAGTGCGTCGACGGCCGGCGATTTCAGCCCGATGATGTTGTCCGAGCCCGGTTCGTCGGCGAACTTGCTGCCGTAGCGCGAGAACTGCTCGGCGCCCGGCACCTGCACGCCCGGCAAACGGATCGTCGTCATGTCGTAGTCGAACGCGTCGAGACGCTTTTGCAGCAGCGCGTAGTCGGCCGTGCGAAAGCGTGCGTCGATGCCGAGCTTCGCCAGATTGCGCTGGTAGGCGGTCACGATACCTTCCATCGCCGCGCCCGCATCGTCGAGGATCTCGAACGTGAACGGCTCGCCCTTCGCGTTACGCAACGCGCCGTCGCGGTAGGTCCAGCCGGCCTGCGCGAGCAGCGCGCGCGCCTTCAGCAGGTTCGCGCGCAGCGAGCCCGGCGGGTTCGTGTCCGGCTGCGTGACCATCGGGCCGAACACGGCCGGGTCGAGCTGCGCGCGCAGCGGCTCCAGCAGCTTCAGCTCGCCTGCGCCCGGCGTGCCGGTCGCCTGCAGGTCGGTGTCGGCGAAATAACTGTTGAGGCGCGTGTAGGCGCTGTAGAACAGTTGCCGGTTCAGCCATTCGAAGTCGAACGCGAGATCGAGCGCCTGACGCACCCGCACGTCGCGAAACAGCGGCCGGCGCAGGTTCATGAAGAAACCCTGCATGCCCGCGCCGTTGTGCTGGCGGAATTCGCGCTTGACGAGCTCGCCGCTGTCGAAACGCTTGCCGACGTCGCGCCGCGTCCAGTTGCGCGCGATGTACTCGACGAGCACGTCGTATTCGCCCGCCTTGAACGCCTCGAGCCGCGCGACGCCGTCGCCGTACAGCTTGTAGACGATCCGCTCGAAGTTGTGGGTGCCGATCCGTACCGGCAGGTCGGCGCCCCAGTACGCGGGGTTGCGCCGGTAGGTGATCGTGCGGCCGTTGTCGTAGCGCTCGATCAGGTACGGGCCGCTGCCGATCGGCTGCTCGAACGCGAGCTGGTCGAACGGGATGCGCGAGCCGTCCGCGCGCAATCCCCACTTGCGAGAGAACACGGGCACGCCGCCGGCGATCAGCGGCAACTCGCGATTCGCGCTGCGGAACTCGAAACGCACGGTCGCCGGATCGACGACCACGGCCTTCGCGATCTCCGCGAAATACGCACCGAACTGCGGTGCGGCCTGCTTGCTCTTCAGCGTGTCGAACGAAAACTTGACGTCGTCGGCCGTGACGCGATCGCCGTTCGAGAAGCGTGCGCGCGGGTTCAGGTGAAACGTGACCGAGCGGCGGTCCGGCGCGACGTCGATGTCGTCGGCCAGCAGCCCGTATGCGGACGCCGGTTCGTCGGAGCTGCCGGTCGCGAGGCTCTCGAACAGCATGTCGATGCCGGGCGCCGAGTTGCCGCGCATCGTGAACGGATTGAACTTGTCGAACGACGTCAGCCGGCTCGGGTTCGCGAGCACGAGCGTGCCGCCCTTCGGCGCGAAGGGGTTCACGTAGTCGAAATGCCTGAAGCCCGGCGGATACTTCGGCTCGCCGTACTGCGCAATCGCGTAGGCCGCGTACGCGGCCGGCGCGGCCAGCGCCGCGTGCAGCGCCAGCACCGCGGTCACGCGGCCGGCGGCCCGCAGCGCGCCGAGGCAGGCGCGCGCGGCGGCGGCCCGGGGCGAACCCTTCGTCATAGAGGCTCTTCGGTCGAATGAGGGTAGTAACGTGGAACGATTCTACCCATTCAATCCGTCGAGCCAAAAGAAAACCGCCACGCGGGCGGTTTTCTCACGAGCAGTTGTCGCGCACGCGGCACGCATGCGCGACCGGCCGATCAGCGCCAGCCGTTGTGGCGGCCGTTGTCCCAGTGACCGTGACCGCGATCGCCGCCCCAGCCGCGGCCGTGACGGCGATACCACTCGTCGCGGCCCCAGTAGCGGCGGCCGTCCCAGTAGCGGTCGCCGTGCCAGCCGATCACGACCGCCGGTGCGTACACGGGCGCCGGTGCATAGACAGGCGCCGGCTGATAGACGACCGGCGGAGGCGGCGGCGCATACACGGGCGCGGGCGCGACGTAGACCGGTGCCGGCACGCCGACGTTGATCCCGACATTGACTCCCGCCATTGCTGCGCCCGACACGAGCAAGGCCGTCATACCGGTCAGGAGCGAGGCAACACGCAAAGTCTTCATGGATTCCTCTTCTGGTTGTGTCATGTGTGATTCGACTATAGCGGCAAGCGCCGTCTCCGCATATTTCAAGTTTGTAAGAACTGATGCGCGGCATCGCAACGGGAAGACCGCGCTAACGTCTTGTAACAATCGACGCCGATTTGCCCTCCGGGCCCGCGCACATCGAGTCGCAGTCGTTCCGCAACGCCGGGATCGTCAGGATATTCCTCCGCTCGAGCGTCGATATCCGCACCCGTCATCCGCCCGTGTCGAACCGGAAGCCGAATCGCGCAACCGTTTCGATCCGCGCGGAAAACGCATGCGCGGCCAGCTTGCGCCGCAACCGTACGACCAGCGCATTGACCGTTTCGGGTTCGATGTCGGCATCGTCCCAGGCATAACGCAGCACGGCGTCGCGCCCGACCGGCCGCCCTGCTTCGCGCAGCAGGCATTCGACCACGCGAAACTCCCGTGCGCTGAGCGCGAGCCGCCGGCCACGCTCGTCGAGTGCGCGCGTCGCCGTGTCGAGCCGGATCGATTCACGCATCGCGATGATGCCCGCGCGGCGCCACAGCGCACGCAACCGCTCGTGCAATTCGATGAACGAACACGGATGGGCCAGACATACGTCGCAGCCGGCCTTGAGCATCTGCGCGCGCTGGGCGGACGTTGCGCCGGCGACGATCGCGACGATCGTGGCGCTGCCGGCCGACGCGGCGAGCAGCGGCAATCCGTCGAGAATCGCCGGCGTGGAAGCACCATCGGTCGCGACGATCACGACCGCGTCGAACCGCTCCTGCGTCGCGGCGAAACAGCCGTCGCGCCATTCGCCGACGCGCTCGACGCCGTGCATGCTCTCTCGAAACGCCTTGTCGAGCCGCAACGCGTCCGGAGTCGGCGGAGCAATCAGCAGGATGCGCATCGATCGGCCCCCTCCTCCGTCACGCGAGCGAACGCGGCCAGCATTCGACCGTGATCGCCGCACCGGCCGGCTGCGCATCGCCGATCCGCAGCGCGAAACCGTGCACGCGCATCACCGCCGACACGATGCTCAACCCGAGCCCCGAGCCGTTCACATGACGCGTACGCTCGCCGCGATAGAAGCGTTCGAGCACCGCATTACGCTCGCCGGGCGGGATGCCGGGCCCGGTGTCCTCGAACCGGACGAGCGGACCATGCGGCGCCGTCTGGAGCACGATGTGCACGCGGCCGCCCGGCGGCGTGAACTTGATCGCGTTGTCCGCGAGATTGCTGAACGCCTCGAACAGCAACGCACGATCGCCATGGATGCCGTCGACCGTGGCCGCATCGAGCTCGAACGACACGTCGACGGCCTCGGCGAGCGGCTCGTAAAGCTCGCACACGTCGCGCAGCAAGGCCGCGACGTCGACCGCGGCAAACCCGCCGCGCCGGCTCAGCGTGCCGATCTCGGAGATGCGCAGCATCGCGCGAAAACGTTCGAGCAGGCGGTCGGTTTCGTCGCGCGCCGACGCCAGCAGCGCCGCCGACGCGGGATCGTGCGCGCAGAACGGCTGGTCGGCGAGCCGCGCCAGCATCGTATGCACGCGTGCGAGCGGCGTGCGCAGGTCGTGCGCGATCCCGTCGCAGGTATGCCGCACCTCGCCCATCAGCCGCTCGACTTCGTCGAGCATGTGGTTCACCAGATGCGCGAGCAGATCGAGTTCATCGTAGCGGCCGACCGGCAGCCGCTTGCCGAGATCGCCTTCGGCGATCTGTCGCGTGACGCGCCGGATCGCGGCGACGCGGCGCATCTGCCGCATGCCGAGCATGCTGCCGCCGGCGATGCCCGCGATCAGGATCATCACGCCACCGATCACGAGCCCACGGATCGCGACGTCGCGGACCTGGATGAAGTGCGACAGGTCGCGTGCGACGACCAGCGTCATCCCGTTGTCGCGGCGCACGGCCATCGCGCGCGCGATCGGCGAGGATTGGCCGTCGAGCGGCGCGAGCGTGCGGTTCAGCGTCCGGCCGTGGCGATCGGTGTGCAGCGCGGGCGGCGTCGCGATGTCGCCGGCCACGCGGCGCCCGCTCGCATCGAACAGCCCGTAGAAATTCGTATGCATGTGCTCGTGCTCGAGCCGCCGATGAATCGCGAGCGGCAACTCGGCGTCGGGAATCGAATCGAAATAGATCAGTTGCCACGCGAGCACCTCGTCGGTGTCGCGTGTCATCGTGTGCGTCGCGGCCACGCTGACCACGCCCGCGAGCAGCAGCAGCGACACCGAGAAGATCGCCGCGTACGCACACAGCCAGCGAAACGTCGTCGTATGCCAGCGGCGCGTGAAGTTCGCCGCGCGGGCTGCGTCCATTCGTGCCTCCGTCAAGCGAGCATGTAGCCCGACCCGCGCACCGTCTGGATCATCGGGTTCGCGCCGGGCGGGTCGATCTTCTTGCGCAACCGCCCCATGTGGACGTCGATCAGATTAGTGCCGGGATCGAAGTGATAACCCCACACGGCCTCGAACAGCATCGTGCGCGTGATCGTCTGGCCCGCGTTGCGCATCATGAATTCGAGCACGCGGAACTCGGTCGGCAGCAGCGGAATCTCGTCGGCGCCGCGGCGCGCGCAGCGCGAAATGAGGTCGAGCTCGAGCGCGCCGACCTTCAGCAGCGTCTGCTGCGGCACGCCCGATGCCTGCCGGCGGCGCAGCAGCACTTCGATGCGCGCGCTCAGTTCGCCGGAATCGAACGGCTTCGTCAGGTAATCGTCGCCGCCCGCGCGCAGCCCGCGGATGCGCTCGTCGACGTCGCCGAGCGCGCTCAGCATCAGCACGGGCGTATCGATGCCGACGGTGCGCATCGCGGTCAGGATCGCGAGGCCGTCCGCGCCCGGCAGCATCCGGTCCAGCGTGATCGCGTCGTACGATGCGCTCATCGCGCGCATCATCCCTTCGCGGCCGTTGTCGATCCAGTCGACCTCGAACCCGCGTGCGTTCAGTTCGCCGACGATTTCGTTCGCGGTCACCGCATCGTCCTCGACCGTCAGTACTCGCATGATGCTCCTCGCAATGAACTTCAAGACGGGCGCGCAGGATGCGCCCGCCACTATCGTAAGCGCTGCGATCGCCGTGCAGCGCCAGATGAAAATAGCTTCATCCTGCATCGCGCCGAGCGCACATGAAACATGTTTCATCCGTGCGTCGCCCGCGCTGCGACCGGGGCCGCCTACGCTGACGTCATGCGGCATCGGGCCGCGAAACCAGGAGCTACCGGATGAAACTGTCGACCACCGTCGCCTGCATGCTGCTCGCATGCGCCAGCACCGCCGCGTTCGCGGGGCCGCACCTCACACCGCAGGAATGCAACGCGTACCCGTTCGTGCACACGGGTCGCGGCGTCACGCGTGCGGACCTCGTGCGCGAGCTGACCGAGCTCGAACAGGTCGGCTACGAGCCAGCCCACGCGAGCCCGTACTACCCCGACGATCTCGACGGCGCGAAGCATCGGCTCGCCGCCGAGTATCGCGCCGACTGCACGCATGCGCTGACGGCCGACGCGGGCGCGCGGCACTGACCGCCCTGTCCGGCGCAACGCAACAGCCGGAAAAAGCAAAAAGGCGGCACGTGCGTGCCGCCTTTTCTTCGTGAACGCGCATGGATATGGACCCGCTGCGCCACGCCGCCGCTCAGCGCGACATCATGTTCATGCTGACGTTGTGCATCACCCACAGCGTACCGACGATCAGGATCGCCACGGTCAACACCGTATAGCTGAACGCCATCACGTTCCAGCGCTGGCCCGACGAGCCGTTCATGTGCAGGAAGTACACGAGGTGCACGACGATCTGCACGAACGCGAGCACGGCCAGCCCGATCAGCGACGCATGCGGCGACAGCACGCCGCCCATCACGAGGCCGAACGACGCGACCGTGAGCAGCACCGACAGGATGAAACCGGCGACGTAGCCGCCGACACTGCCGTGCCCTTCTTCGAGTTGAGACGAATGCGAATGGGCCATTTAGATCACGCTCGCGAGATAGACAAAGGAAAACACGCAGATCCACACGATGTCGAGGAAGTGCCAGAACAGGCTCAGGCACGTCAGGCGTCGCAGGTCGCGATCGGTCAGGTCGCCGCCGCGCAACACGATCTGCCCGGCAAGCACGATCATCCACAAGAGGCCGGCCGTCACGTGCAGCCCGTGCGTGCCGACCAGCGTGAAGAACGCCGACAGGAACGCGCTGCGCTGCGGGCCGGCGCCTTCCGCGATCAGGTGCGAGAACTCGCGCAGTTCCATCGTGAGAAACGCCGCGCCGAGCACGAACGTCACCGCGAGCCACGCGAGCAGCGCACCGCGCCGCTGCTTGTACGCCGCGAGCATCGCGAAACCGTACGTGATGCTCGACAGCAGCAGCGCGGCAGTTTCGACCGCGACGCCCGGAATGTCGAACAGCTCTTTCGCGGTCTGCCCGCCCGCGTACTGGTGGCCGAGCACCGCGAACGTCGCGAACAGCGCCGCGAAGATCACGCAGTCGGTCATCAGGTACAGCCAGAAACCGAACACCGAATGCGACGGCGGATGGTCGTCGTGCTCGAGCAGGGTTGCGCTCAAGGTTTTCTGCAACATCAGTTGGCCTCCAGTTCGACGTCGTCGACGCGCGCCGTGCGCTTCGTCGGCTGCTTGTCTTCGGTCTTGCGCACCGTCGACGCAGGGATGTAATAGCCGTCGTTATCGCGCGAGCTGTAGATCACGAGCGTCGCGATGATCCCGACGAGCCCGCCGATCGCCATCCACCAGATGTGCCACACCAGCGCGAAGCCGAGCACCAGGCTGAAGATCGCGATCACGAGGCCCGCACAGGTATTCGACGGCATGTGGATGTCGCGAATCGATGCCGGGTTCGGCCGGCCTTCGCCTCGCGCCTTCATGTCCGCATACGCGTCGAGCGTGCGCACCTGCGGGATCACCGCGAAGTTGTAGTCGGCCGGCGGCGACGAGGTGGCCCACTCCAGCGTACGGCCGCCCCACGGGTCGCCCGTCGTGTCGCGGTACTCGGGCAGATGGCGGTTGCGAATGCTGACCACCAGCTGCAGCAGCTGGCACGCGATGCCGATCGCGATCAGCACGGCGCCGAACGCGGCGACCAGCAGCCACGGATGCCAGGCCGGGTTGTCGTAGTGGTTCAGGCGGCGCGTCATGCCCATGAAGCCGAGCACGTAGAGCGGCACGAACGCGACGTAGAAGCCGACCTGCCAGAACCAGAACGCGGCCTTGCCGAGCTTCTCGTTCAGCTTGAAGCCGAACGCCTTCGGGAACCAGTAGTTGAAGCCCGCGAGATAGCCGAACAGCACGCCGCCGATGATCACGTTGTGGAAGTGCGCGATCAGGAACAGGCTGTTGTGCAGCACGAAGTCCGCGCCGGGAATCGCCATCATCACGCCGGTCATGCCGCCGATCGTGAACGTGACCATGAAGCCGATCGTCCACAGCACGGGTGTCGTGAATTCGATCCGGCCGCGGTACATCGTGAACAACCAGTTGAACACCTTCACGCCGGTCGGAATCGCGATGATCATCGTCATGATCCCGAAGAACGCATTCACGTTCGCGCCCGAGCCCATCGTGAAGAAGTGATGCAGCCACACAAGGAACGACAGCACCATGATCGCGCAGGTCGCGTACACCATCGTCTTGTAGCCGAACAGCGGCTTCTTCGCGAACGTCGCGATGACTTCCGAGAAGATCCCGAACGCCGGCAGGATCAGGATGTACACCTCCGGATGGCCCCACGCCCAGATCAGGTTCAGGTACAGCATCGCGTTGCCGCCGGCATCGTTCGTGAAGAAGTGCATGCCGAGGTAACGGTCGAGGCCAAGCAGCGCGAGCGTCGCGGTCAGGATCGGGAACGACGCCATGATCAGCACGTTCGTGCAGAGGGCCGTCCACGTGAACACCGGCATCTTCATCAGCGTCATGCCGGGCGCGCGCATCTTGATGATCGTCACGAAGAAGTTCACGCCGGTCAGCAGCGTGCCGACGCCGGAGATCTGCAGCGCCCACAGGTAGTAGTCGACCCCTACCCCCGGACTGAACTGCAGCTCCGACAGCGGCGGGTACGCGAGCCAGCCCGTCTGCGCGAATTCGCCGATCACGAGCGACAGGTTGATCAGGATCGCGCTGACCGCCGTCATCCAGAACGACAGCGAGTTGATGAACGGGAACGCGACGTCGCGCGCGCCGATCTGCAGCGGCACGACCAGGTTCATCAGGCCGACCATGAACACCATCGCCATGAAGAAGATCATGATCACGCCGTGTGCCGTGAAGATCTGGTCATAGTGGTGCGGCGGCAGGTAGCCGGGCGCGTTGTACGCGAGCGCGAGCTGCATGCGCATCATGATCGCGTCGGCGAAGCCGCGCAGCAGCATGATCAGCGCGACGATGATGTACATCACGCCGAGTCTCTTGTGGTCGACCGTGGTCAGCCATTCCGTCCACAGCCATTTCCAGCGGCCGGTGATCGTCAGCGCGGCGAGAATGCCCAGTACGACCAGCCCCATGAAGGCGCCGGCCCCCATGACGATGGGCTGATCGAACGGGATCGCCGAAAGTGTGAGTTTGCCGAACATGCGTTACCCCTTCGTGCCGCAGGCGGCGTCCTTCAGGTCGAGGACGTGGCCATCGTTGTATTTCGCGATGATGTTGTGGAAGAGCCGCGGATCGACCGACGAGAAGTAGCGCACCGGCGCCTTCTCGCTCGGCTGCGCGACGCTGCCGTATAGGGTCGCGTCGAGCCGGTCCGGCGACGCCTTCACCTTCTGCACCCAGGCGTCGAACTGCTCGCGCGGCTCGGCAAGGGTGCGGAACTTCATGTCGGAGAAACCGCGGCCGCTGAAGTTGGCGGACGTGCCCGCGTAGTTGCCGGGCTCGTCGGCGATCAGGTGCAGGCGCGTCTGCATGCCGGCCATCGCGTAGACCTGGCCGCCGAGCTGCGGGATGAAGAACGAATTCATCACCGAATCCGACGTGATGCGGAAGTTCACCGGCGTGCCGACCGGAATCGCGAGCTGGTTCACCGACGCGATGCCGAGTTCCGGATAGATGAACAGCCACTTCCAGTCGAGCGCGACCACCTCGACGTCGATCGGCTTCACCGCCGATTCGAGCGGCTTGTACGGATCGAGCTCATGCGTGGTCTTCCACGTGAGCACGCCGAGGAACAGGATGATCAGCGTCGGCACCGTCCAGATCACGACTTCGATCGCGGTCGAGTGCGACCAGTTCGGCGCATAGGTGGCATTGCGATTGGACGCGCGATAACGCCACGCGAACCACAGCGTGAGCAGGATCACCGGCACGACGACGATCAGCATCGCCCACGTCGAGGTTGCGATCAGCGCCTTTTCGGCGGCGCCGACGCTCCCTTTCGGATTTAGTACATCTAAATTACAGCCTGACAGGCTCAACGCCGCGCCGATTGACATCAGCGCCGTCCAGCCTCTTGAAGCTCTTCTTTTCATCACACCGCCCGAGGGTCATTGAATCCGTTTGCGTATGCCCGATGCGCATTCGATTCACGAAATTGGCCGAATCATACGTCGCGCGAGTGCGATGAAAAACCGGTGCATGCGGCAAATCATCATTGCAAAATCTGCCGTGAGTCACATTGTCGCGGGGCAATTTCACGCAGCCGGAAGCGGGCCCGGCACTCCCCGTGCCGGGCCTCGATCGATGCGTGCGCAACGATGCCCGCCGCGCGATGCGGCGCGCTTGCGCGGCGCGGTGTGCCGCGCTCAGTCGTGCGTCGATGCCATGTACGACGGCAGCGCCTGCGCGGGGCCATCCCCTGCCGGCACCTTCGAATGGCTCGCTTCCTGGATCAGCTTGCCGACGGTCGGATCGATCGCATCGGTGAACGGCTTCGGATCGATGCCGACCGCCAGCACGATCAGCGCGAGCGACGCGAACATCACGATCTCGCGGCGGTTCAGGTCGGCGAGCTTCGCGATCCGCTGGCTCGCGACCTTGCCGAACACCACGCGCTTGAGCATCCACAGCGTGTACGACGCGCTGAGGATCAGCGTGAGCGCCGCGATCGCGCCGATCCAGAAGTTGAAGCGGATCGCGCCCATGATCACCATGAACTCGCCGACGAACCCCGACGTGCCCGGCAGGCCGACGTTGGCCATCGCGAACAGCAGCGTGAAGGTCGCGAAACGCGGCATCACGCCCGCCACGCCGCCGTACGCGGCGATCTCGCGCTGCTGGGTGCGATCCACGAGCACGTTCACGCACAACAGCATCGCGCCCGCCACGAAGCCGTACGACACGAGTTGCACGATCGCGCCTTCCACGCCGATCCGGTTGAACAGGAACAGCCCGAGCGTGACGATCCCCATGTGCGCGACCGTCGAATACGCGAGCAGCTTGCCGAGATCGGTCTGCGCGAGCGCGATCAGGCTCGCATAGACGATCGCGAACAGCGACAGCGCGATCACGGCCGGCGCGAAGAAGTGGCTCGCGTCGGGCGTGATCGGCAGCGCGAAGCGCAGGAACCCGTAACCGCCGAGCTTGAGCATCGCGAGCATCAGCGCGGCACCCGTCGGGCCGTCCGTGTACACGTCGCTCAGCCACGTGTGGACCGGCCACATCGGCACCTTGACCGCGAACGCGGCGAAGAAGCCGAGGAACACCAGCAACTGCGGCGCGAAGCCGAGCTGCAGCGTGCGCCACACGGCCATGTCGAACGTATGCGACTGCGCGTACAGGTACAGCATCGCCATCAGCAGCAACAGCGAGCCGGCGAACGAGATGAAGAAGAACTTCACGGCCGCATACACGCGGCGCTCACGCCCCCACGTGCCGATCAGCAGGTACAGCGGGATCAGCGTCGCCTCGAAGAAGATGAAGAACAGCAGCCCGTCCTGCGCGACGAACACGCCGGCCATCAGCCCCGACAGGATCAGGAACGACGCGTAGTACTGCGCGACGCGCACCGTGACCGATTCCCACGACGCCACCACCACCACGAGTGTCGTGAACGCGGTCAGCACGACGAGCCACAGCGACACGCCGTCGATGCCGACCCGCCATCCGGCATTGAATGCCGCCAGCCAGTCGCGTCTTTCGACGAACTGCATCGCCGCCGAATGCGCGTCGAAGCCGGCAATCAGCGGGACGACGGCCGCCAGCCCGGCAATCGCGCCGACCAGCGCGATCAGTCGTATCCGGCGTGCATGCTGGTCGGAACCGGCGCGCAGCAGCCCCGCGCCGAACAGTATCGGAACCCAGATGGCCAGGCTCAGGAAGGGGAAATCATGCATGTCAACAAGGCCTTGAGGAGGTCGCGCCTTGCATCGGGGACAGGCGCGACGAAAGGAACGAAATCAAATCGACAGGTAGATTTCGTGAATCGCCAATGTTGGCTAAATGTAAAGCGGCATCACCGGAAAACTTGATGCCGCTCAAACGCGATCGGGTTAACCAGCATAAGGCGATTGATTATTTTCTGCAGCGCAGCAGAACATTGTTTTTCAGAGTCGGCGTAGTTCGCTGATTTATATGAGTAATTTTTTGTATTGCTCGATGCGCTGCGCGACGAAAATCGACGCGGCGCCGCATTTTTGATGTCAACGGGTCATGTCGAAGGGCCGGAACGACAGGGTCGTCGTTCCGCAGTGCCGCGATCGCGCGGCACCTCTTACCTTACATCGATACTTTCATTGTTATTTCATTCGACCTCGTGCCGCGTATACCGGAGATCGGGCGGCCGTCGCCCACCTCTTCTCACGCGACCGGCCGTTAGCGCAGGTGACTCAAGCGATCCCATACGCGCATCGTCACCGCGCGATAGTGATCATGCTGGGCGGGGAAATGGACGAAGCGGCTGTCGCGCGTCGCATAGACGGGCGATGACGCGAGCGTCGTCGCATCGACGATATAGCGTGCGTCGATCATGCCGGATTCGAGCAACTCCACATAGATCGCCTGCTGATCGCCACCACTGGCGTAGATCGACGAACGATCGTCGAACCGCTCGATGCGCGCGCAGAGGCGCTCGACCAGTTCGCGCATCGGCGCCACGTTGCGGACACCGATCATGCACGAGTTGATCGCCCACGCCGTGTGATCGGTGCCGATCACGAAGTCGCGCCCCTCGATCGTGCCGTCGATGCGCTGGCGCTGGTCGATCGCGAGGATGTCCGCATCGACCCAGAACACGAATGCGTGATGCGGCAGATGTTCGCGAATCAGATGCAGCTTCGCCCAGTTCGCATCGATGCCGTCCGGCAGGAATGCGGGCGCGGCGCGATACGTGTGGTACGCATAGCCATGTCGCGTGCAGTAGCGCACGAAATTCTCCTCGTGCAGGTCGCCGTAGCCCGCGATATGCGACGTATGCAGGCTCACGAACGCAATCCGCGCGTGCGGATTCACGTGCCGCTCCGCTTCGCGCGGTCGCTGCTGCGCGGCGCGCCAGTCGTCCATCGCGCGCGGGCAGTCGCCGCGCTGGTACCGTTCGGCATCGTCGACGAGCGCCGTCACGTAACGGAAGTCGTAATCGGGCGCCGGCGCCCAGACGCCGTTCACGTCTCGCCACTCGGGTGTCTGGTGCGCCACGAGCGGCCGTGCGCCGGCGATCGAATCGATCGAGACGCCATCGCTCCAGACCGTCTGGGCCGACGCGAAATGACCGTTCGCAAGCGGGGCGTCGAACGGCAGCGGTGGAAAGTGCTCCGCCAGCAGCGTCGCCTCGCACGCGTGCCGCCGCTCCGGAAGATGCATCGCCCACTTGCCCAGTTCGACCGCCAGCCGGCGTAACTGCTCGCGCACGTCGCGCACGTTGCGAAAGATCATGCCGCTCGCGGCGGGCAACGCCGATTGCGACGTCTGCGTCGTGACGATCGCATCGTAACCGTGCGCGACGTCCGGCAGCGCGTGCGGATCGAACACGACGGAGAACGAATCGAGCACCAGCAGCAACGCACCCTGCTCCATCGCAACGAGTTGCGCGATGATCGCGTGGTACTTGTGCAGCACCTGCTGGCGCTCGCCGTACACGTGCATGCCGTCGACCGTCACATGCCGGTAGCCGTGCAGGTGCGCGTAACGTGCGTGGTTGTCGATCAATCCGTCGACAGGTCGATGAGACAGGATGGTCAGAACGGAATGCGGGTTTGCCAAGAGCATCACCTCGAGTCGCGTCGGACGATACGCGATATGTAGCGCATGACCGCCACTCAAGTCGAGCACTCATTGCCCGAATGCCGTATCGACGATGCGCGCCCGAGGGTGAGATTCGACGGCATCGATGCTTGGCGCGCGGCACCGCACGGTGCGGCTGAAAAAGAAAAAGCCCCGCAAGTCCGAGAACTTGCGGGGCTTTGTCACCGCTTTTGGCGGAGACGGAGGGATTCGAACCCTCGATCCAGGTTTTGGCCCAGATGCTCCCTTAGCAGGGGAGTGCCTTCGACCTCTCGGCCACGTCTCCCAAACTTTCGCTCGCACCAGGGAGGCAGTGCGACGAGAACGAAATAATATAGGGTTTCGAACCGCACGTCAATTTCCGTGATGCATTTTCTTCAATGCATCACGGAAAATTCACGATGCCTGGTCGAGTTCGAACACCTTGTGCAGCGCGCGGACGGCCAGCTCCATGTATTTCTCGTCGATCAGCACCGAAATCTTGATTTCGGACGTCGAGATCATCTGGATGTTGATGCCCTCTTCCGACAGCGTGCGGAACATCTTGCTCGCGACGCCCACGTGCGAACGCATGCCGACGCCGACGACCGACACCTTCGACACCTTCGGGTCGCCCTGCACGCGCTCCGCGCTCACATGGCCCTGCACCTGGTTGGTGAGGATGTCCATCGCCCGCTGGTAGTCGCCGCGACCGACCGTGAACGTGAAGTCGGTCTTGCCTTCGACGCTCTGGTTCTGGATGATCATGTCGACGTCGACGTTCGCATCGGCCACCGGGCCGAGGATCTGATATGCGATGCCCGGCTTGTCGGGCACGCCCATCACCGCAATGCGTGCTTCGTCGCGCTGGAACGCGATGCCGGAAATGACTGCCTTTTCCATGGTCTCGTCTTCTTCAAAAGTAATCAGGGTGCCCGAGCGCATTTCTTCGTCGAGCGCAATCAGCGGATCGGTCAGGCTCGACAGCACACGCGTCTTCACCTGGTATTTGCCGGCGAATTCGACCGAGCGGATCTGCAGGACCTTCGAGCCGAGGCTGGCCATTTCCAGCATCTCCTCGAACGTCACGCGATCGAGGCGGCGCGCCTCTTCGACGACACGCGGATCGGTCGTGTAGACGCCGTCGACGTCGGTATAGATCAGGCACTCTTCGGCACCCAGCGCAGCCGCCACCGCCACCGCCGACGTGTCCGAGCCGCCACGGCCCAGCGTCGTGATGTGGCCGTCCGGATCGACGCCCTGGAAGCCCGTGATGATCACGACCTTGCCTGCGTTCAGATCGTCCTTCACGCGCTCGTCGTCGATCGAGTGAATGCGTGCTTTCGTAAATGCGCTGTCGGTCTTGATCGGCACTTGCCAGCCGGCATAGCTCACGGCCTCGACGCCGATTTCCTGCAGCGCGATCGACAGCAGGCCGACGCTGACCTGCTCGCCGGTCGCCGCAATCATGTCGAGCTCACGCGGGCTCGGCTGGCTCGAAATCTCTTTCGCAAGACCGAGCAGACGGTTGGTTTCGCCGGACATCGCCGAAGGCACGACCACCATCTGGTGCCCGGCCTGATGCCATTTTGCGACGCGTTTCGCGACGTTCTTGATGCGCTCGACCGAGCCCATCGAAGTGCCGCCGTATTTGTGTACGATGAGTGCCATTGTCGTTCTGAACTGGAGGAGAAACCGCACGGGCGCGCTGGGCAGGCCGCATGGCCGTTCGGTCACGCGGCTTGTGGCTGTGGACGGACGACGAGGGGAACGGCTGGGACGCAACGCACAAGCGTGACGGATTTTGCCCGGAAGGCCGATCAGGCCGCGCAAACCGGGTACGTCACGCGGAAAACCTGCACAAAACGCTCAAAAATCGAGCCGAGCAAACGACCGAGCGTACCCGATAGAAGCCCGCTTGACAAGCCGCGCGCCGCGTCGGCGGGCGTTCCGGCGCTGTTTACCAAATGGTGAAAATGGGCACGCCATCGCGCCGCCGGCAGCCCGCCGCCGCTAGGCGATCAGCAGGTCGGGACGCCACTCGATCCGGCGCCATGCGGCGGCGCCGGGCGCCGCGCCGTCAGGCACGTCGATGTCGCGATTGACGCCCAGCCGCGGCACGTAGATCAGCCGGTCGCCCGCGAACAGCAGCGGCACGTCGCGCTGCCAGGCCGGCACGCCGCGCTCCTGGAACAGGTTCTTCAGCGTGCGGCCCGGCCCGCCCGGCGACGTACGCATCCGTTCGCCGCCGGCCCGGGCGCGCGCCGCCAGCCGCGCACCGCGCAGCAGCCCCTCCGGCACCGCATCGGCGCTGCCCGCGTCGGCCGGCGCGAACACGAACGTGCCGCGCCATCCCGGCAGGCGCCACACTTCCTGTCCGTCCCATGCGAGCGCCGCCTCCGGTTGCGGCGTCCCCGTGCCGTCGTCGGCCGGTTCGCTGCTGTCGCCCGCCTCCCAGTAGACGACATCGCGATAGAGCCGCAGGCACTGCCCCGCGTGATCGACGCGCAGCGCATGCGCGTCGTGCGCCGCGCGCAGTTGCCGCATCATGTTGGCGAGCCGGGCAGCCGATGCGCCCGGCAAACCGAGCCGGCGCATCCAGAAGCGCAGCAGGTTTGCGCCGCGCGTATCGTCGAAGCCGATCAGCGCGTCGCGCGACAGCGCCTGACCGTCATCGCGCGCGGCGACGGCGAAATCCAGCTCGGCCAGATCGTCGAGCAGCCGCTGAGCGGCCGCCGCATGCTGGGCCGCGCGACCGAGCGCGTCGCGAAAGCCCGGGAAATGCACGGCCAGCGCCGGCAGCACGTCGAGGCGCAGCGCATTGCGCGCATAACGCGTATCGCCGTTCGATTCGTCGTCGATCCACGCGAGCGCATGCTGCTCCGCATAGCGCTCAAGTTGTGCGCGCAACAGTCGCAGCAATGGACGCACACGCTCGATGCTCACGCCGTCGGGGCGATAACGCGGCGCCATCGCGGCCAGCCCCGCGATTCCCGCCCCGCGCAACAGTTGCAGCAACACCGTCTCGGCCTGGTCGTCCGCATGCTGCGCGAGCCAGAGCGCTGCCACGCCGTGGCGTTCGCCCATCTCGTCGAGCGCCGCGTAGCGACGCTCGCGCGCCGTCGCCTCGATACCGAGCCCGCTGTCGCGCGGCACGTCGACGCGCATCGATTCGAATGCGACACCGAGCCGCGCCGCTTCCGCTTCGGCATGCGCGACCCACGCGTCGGCGTTCGCGCTCAGGCCGTGATGCACGTGCAGCGCGACGCAGCGCGATGCGCCCGCGACGCGCACGGCCGCATCGAGCAGCACCGTCGAATCGAGGCCGCCGCTGTAGGCGATCGCGATACGCGCATCCGGCGGCAGGCCGGAAAGCGCAACGCCGACCGCGTCGAGTACGACGCGGTCGGCGGAGAATTCGGTCGGGGGGATCACGAGAGAAACGCGCGCCGAACGGCGCGCGATGCGAGCACGCCGGTCATGCGCCGGGCGTGGTTTCCTTGAACTTGCCGTAGGCCATCAGGCGCTCGAAGCGGCGCTCGCGCAGCGCGTCGATGCTCATGCCCTGGAACTGGCGCAGCGAATCGGCGAGCGCACGGCGCAGCAGCGCGGCCATGCCCTTCGGATCGCGATGCGCGCCGCCGAGCGGCTCGTTGATGATCTTGTCGATCAGGCCGAGCGCCTTCAGGCGATGTGCGGTCAGGCCCAGCGCTTCCGCGGCTTCCGGCGCCTTCGCGGCGCTCTTCCACAGGATCGATGCGCAGCCTTCCGGCGAGATCACCGAATAGGTCGAGAACTGCAGCATCATCACGGTGTCGGCCACGGCGATCGCGAGCGCGCCGCCCGAGCCGCCCTCGCCGATCACCGTGGTAATGATCGGCGTCTTCAGCTCGGCCATCACGTACAGGTTGCGGCCGATCGCCTCCGACTGGCCGCGCTCTTCCGCGCCGATGCCCGGGTACGCACCCGGCGTGTCGACGAACGTGAAGATCGGCAGCCCGAACTTCTCGGCCAGACGCATCAGCCGTTCGGCCTTGCGATAGCCTTCCGGACGCGGCATCCCGAAGTTGCGCGCCGCGCGTTCCTTCGTGTCGCGGCCCTTCTGGTGACCGATCACCATGCACGGATGGCCGCCGAAGCGTGCGAGACCGCCGACGATCGACAGGTCGTCCGCGAACGCGCGGTCGCCATGCAGCTCGTGGAAATCGGTAAACAGTTCCGCAACGTAATCGAGCGTGTACGGACGCTGCGGGTGCCGCGCGATCTGCGACACCTGCCACGGCGACAGGTTCGCGTAGAGGTCTTTCGTCAGTTGCTGGCTTTTCTTCGACAGCCGCTCGATTTCTTCCGAAATATCGACAGCCGAGTCGTCCTGCACGAATCGCAGCTCTTCGATCTTGGCCTCGAGTTCGGCGATCGGCTGTTCGAAATCCAGAAACGTGGTCTTCATGTGTTCGAATCCTTGGGTCTTGCGGCAGCGCGTATTCTACCCGCGCGGGCGACGCTCAAAACCGGCTCTCAACTATTGATGTTTAAAACCCGATAGCCAACGCTCAGGCGTCGGCGTCAGGCGCATCGAGGCTGCGCCACATGTACCAGGTCGCGACGGTGCGCCACGGCTCCCAGTTGGCGGCCACCTCGCGCGCCTCGCTGCGCGTGACGGGTTCCCCGCTGAAGTAATTGACGCTGATCGCACGGATCAGGCCCGGGTCGTCGAGCGGCAGCACGTCCGGCCGCGACAGGTTGAAGATCAGGAACATCTCGGCCGTCCAGCGGCTGATGCCGCGGATCTGCGTGAGTTCCGCGATCACGTCCTCGTCATCCATCGACGTCCATTTGTCGACGTGCAGCGCCCCCGACACGAAATGCTGCGCGAGATCGAGGATGTATTCCGTCTTGCGCTTCGACAACCCGCACGCGATCAGCTTGTCCGCGCCGAGCCGGATCACCGGTTGCGGTGCGAGTTTCGGACAGGCGTCCTCGATGCGCGCCCACAGCGACTGGGCAGACGGCACCGAAATCTGCTGGCCGACGACCGAGCGCGCGAGCGTGACGAACGGGTTGCCGCGCTTCACGAGATGCGCGGGGCCGAACTTCGGAATCAGTTTCTTCAGGATCCGGTCGCGCTTGACGAGGTCCGCGCACGCCTTGTCCCAATAGGCAGGACGCACGACGACCTCCGCGCCGTCCGCTTCGGACACACGTGTCTTGCGGGCCGCGTCGGCGGCCGGCAGCGCGGCCACGGGCTGCGCATGACCGTTCAGCGCGCCGTTCGGCACGGCGCGCGCCGCGTCCGTCTTCGCCGCCGACGCACGCTTGGCTGCCGGACGCGCGGCGACCGGGGTCGCGCGCCTGACCGGCGCTTTTCTGGCCGTTGCCATCTTGCCTCCTACCTGACGGATCGGTCAGTGGAACGCGCCGCGCTCATACGCGACGCCATTCGGTCGATCCGCCCGGTTTGTCTTCAAGTGCGATACCGGCTTCGAGCAATTCCGCCCGGATCCGGTCCGCTTCGGCATAGTCCTTCGCTTGCTTCGCCGCGACACGCGCGGCGATCTTCGCGTCGATCTCGTCGGCAGCGAGCCCGCCCGCCTGCGCGGCGCCGGACGCCTGCTGCAGGAACGCGCGCGGTTCGCGGCCCAGCAGGCCGAGCAGGCCCGCCAGCTGTTTCAGTTGCCGTGCGAGCGACGCGTCGCGCGTGCGGTTGACTTCGCCCGCCAGCTCGAACAGCGTCGCCACCGCGACCGGCGTGTTGAAATCGTCGTTCATCGCGGCCGCGAAACGCTGCGCGTGCGGCTCGTTCCAGTCGAGCGCGAGCGTATCGGCATCGACGTCCTTCAGCGCGGTGTACAGACGCGTGAGCGACGCGCGCGCATCGTCGAGATGCACGTCGCTGTAATTGAGCGGCGAACGGTAGTGCGTGCGCACGATGAAGAAGCGCATGACTTCCGCGTCGTAACGCTCGAGCACTTCGCGGATCGTGAAGAAGTTGCCGAGCGATTTCGACATCTTCTCGTTGTCGACCTGCACGAAGCCGTTGTGCATCCAGTAGTTGACGAACGTCTGGCCGGTCGCGCCTTCGCTCTGCGCGATCTCGTTCTCGTGGTGCGGGAATTGCAGATCCTGCCCGCCGCCGTGGATGTCGAAGTGATTGCCGAGCAGCGAGCAGCCCATCGCCGAGCACTCGATGTGCCAGCCCGGGCGCCCCATCCCGTACTTCGACGCCCACGACGCGCCGTCCGGCTCGTCCTCCTTCGCGCGCTTCCACAGCACGAAGTCGAGCGGATCCTGCTTCGCATCGTTCGCGGCGACGCGCTCGCCCGCGCGGAGGTCGTCGAGCGACTTGCCCGACAGCTTCCCGTAGTTCGCGAACTTGCGCACCGAGTAATTGACGTCGCCGTCGCTCGCCTGGTACGCGTAGCCGTTCGCTTCGAGCGTCTCGATCATGCCGAGCATCTGCGGAATGAACTGCGTCGCGCGCGGCTCGATATCGGGCCGCTGGATGCCGAGCGCGGCTTCATCCTCGTGCATCGCGCCGATGAAGCGGTCGGTCAGCGACTTGATCGTCTCGCCGTTCTCGACCGCGCGGCGGATGATCTTGTCCTCGATGTCGGTGATGTTGCGCACGTACGTGACCCGATAGCCGATCGCACGCAGCCAGCGCTGGACGAGGTCGAACACGACCAGCATGCGCGCGTGGCCCACGTGACAATAGTCGTAGACGGTGATCCCGCATACGTACATCCGCACTTCGCCGGACTGGCGCGGCACGAAAACTTGCTTGTCACGCGCGAGCGTGTTGTAGATGCGCAGTGATTCCATAGAGATGAACCGTGAGCCGAAGGAAACCGCCCTGGCGAAGCTCGCCCAGCATGTGAAACGGACGGACCATCTGCCGCGGCGCCAGGCCGCGCGTCCTCGATATCACATGGGGCGGTCAGGCTGCAAGCACAGCGGTGACGGCCACGAGAGGCTAAGAAAGACTGTCTGACGCTCGCCGGAACGCGCAGACGTTTTGTTAGAATGGGTCGGAGTATAACATTCCGATTTACGCCTATGAAACCTCATCGCGGCCGCGCGCCGAGCGCTGCGACCCTCGTTGCGACCACCGTCATGGGCGTCGCGCTGACGCTTTTCGCGGCTCCCGCGGCGCATGCGCAAAAGGCCCCGGCGGTCGCCGACGGCACGCCCGAAGTCGACGCGTCGATCGCCGGCAAGCAGTGGAAGCAGGCGCTCGCGCAGCTCGACGCGCGCATCGCGTCGAACCCGCACGACGTGCAGGCGCAGTTCAAGCGCGGCACCGTGCTGGCCCGCCTGAACCGCGACGACGACGCAATCCAGCAGTTCGTCGCGATCACGCAGGCGTACCCCGAACTGCCCGAGCCGTACAACAACCTCGCGGCGCTCTACGCGAAGCACGGCCGCTATGACGAAGCGCGCACCGCGCTCGTCACCGCGACGCAATCGAACCCGGGCTACTCGCTCGCGTACGAGAACCTCGGCGATCTCTACCTGCGGCTCGCGGCCGAATCGTACAAGCGCGCGCAATCGCTCGGCCGCACGAGCGGCGCGACCGCGCAGCGCCTCGCCGATCTGCAGAAGATCGTGTCGCCGTCGAAGGCCGCGCCGAACGCCCGCGCGACGACGCCGGCCACGCGCGACTACACCGACCGCGCCGCCGCGAACGTGAGCACCACCACGCTGCCGATGTCGCCGACGTTCCAGTTCAGCGGTCCGTCGGGCGCACTGGCGGCGCCGTACGTCGCGCCGTCTAAATAAGCGGCGCGGCCTCCTTTCCCTCCCAACCTGAGGATCGCAATGAAACGTCTGTTGCTGGCGCTTGGCGGCGCCGCCCTTCTCGCGACCGCGCCCGCGTTCGCGCAAACGGCCACCGCGCACCCCGTCGTGCAGCTGAAGACCTCGCAGGGCGACATCCGCGTCGAGCTCTACCCGGAGAAGGCGCCGAAGTCGGTCGCCAACTTCCTCGATTACGTGAAGGCCGGCCAGTACAACGGCACGATCTTCCATCGCGTGATCAAGGGCTTCATGATCCAGGGCGGCGGCTACAAGACCAACTTCGAGGAGAAGCCGACCCGCGCGCCGATCCCGCTGGAGAGCCGCAATGGTCTGAAGAACCTGACGGGCACGATCGCGATGGCGCGCACCAGCGACCCGAATTCGGCCACCGCGCAGTTCTTCATCAATACGGTCGACAACAGCGGCCTCGACTACCCGAACCCGGACGGCAACGGCTATGCGGTGTTCGGCAAGGTCGTGTCGGGTCTCGACGTCGTGAAGAAGATCGAAGGCGTGGCGACGACCTCGCGCGGGCCGATGCAGGACGTGCCGGCCCAGCCGGTCCTGATCGAATCGGCGAGCATCGTCTCGAAGTAAGAACCTGCCGGCACGTCCGGCGCCTCACGCGGCCGCGTCGCACGACCGGCCGCGTGCCATTTAAACTGCCTCACCGAAGGAATTCATCATGGTTGAACTGCATACGAACCACGGCGTGATCAAGCTCGAACTCGACGCCGCGAAGGCACCGAAGACGGTCGAGAACTTCCTGAACTACGTGAAGAAAGGCCACTACGACGGCACCGTGTTCCACCGCGTGATCAACGGCTTCATGATCCAGGGCGGCGGCTTCGAGCCGGGCCTGAAGCAGAAGCCGACCGACGCGCCGATCGACAACGAAGCGAACAACGGCCTGAAGAACGACAACTACACGGTCGCGATGGCGCGCACGAACGATCCGCACTCGGCGACCGCCCAGTTCTTCATCAACGTGAACGACAACGACTTCCTGAACCACTCGTCGCCGACGCCGCAGGGCTGGGGCTACGCGGTGTTCGGCAAGGTCGTCGAAGGCCAGGACGTGGTCGACAAGATCAAGGGTGTCAAGACGGGCAACGCCGGCTTCCACCAGGACGTGCCGGCCGACGACGTCGTGATCGAAAAGGCCGTGGTGGTCTGACGCACCAGCCGTTACGGAGGCACTTCGATGTTGCAGGAGAGTCCGCCGCGAAGCGTCTCCGCGGGCGTGCCGGGCGAGCGCGAGTACGCGCAAGCCGCACGCCCGTTCCTGTTTCTCTCCGATCTGCACCTGAGCGAAGCGATTCCGAAGACGGTCGCCGCGTTCGAGCATTTCGTGAAATACACCGCCGACAGCGCCGATTCGGTGTTCATCCTCGGCGACCTGTTCGAATACTGGATCGGCGACGACATCCTCGACGACGATCCGTTCGCCGCGCGCATGGCCGCGCTGATGCACACGTTCTCGGAACGCGGCATCGCGCTCTACGTGATGCACGGCAACCGCGATTTCCTGCTCGGCCGGCGCTTCATGAAGGCCGCCGGCGCGATGCTGCTGCCCGATCCTTCGTTGATCATCGCGTTCGGCCAGCGCATCGTGCTCGCGCACGGCGACGCGCAATGCACGGCCGACCGCGGCTACCAGGTGTTCCGCCGCTTCGCGCGCAACCGCGCTGCGCAATGGCTGTTTCTCGCGTGGCCGTTGCGCTGGCGCCGCGCGCTCGCGCAGCGCATGCGCTCGACCAGCGAAGCGGGCCGGACGCGCCCTGCGTCGGCCATCTACGACGTCACGCGGGAAGGCGTGGCCGCGCTGTTCCGGAAAAGCCGCGCGAGCGTGATCATTCACGGCCACACGCACCGCCCCGCGCGCCACGCGGAACCGGGCGGGGTCCGCTGGGTGCTGCCCGACTGGGATCTCGATCACGGCACGCGGCGCGGCGGCTACCTGCGCGTCGATGCGGAAGGCATCCACGCGATGCCGCTCGACTGACGCCGCCGCTGCCGCGCTGACCGGCAGCCGTCGGCGCCCTTCTCGTTCGTTACATCTGGCGTTCGACCGTCTTGCCTTCCAGCACCGCCGACAGCCTGCGCAGGTCGAGGCGCGCCGCGTCGGCGCCCTGCAGCGTTTCCAGATGCGTGCCGAGCCGCTCGAGCGCCGCGACGATCTCGTCGACGCGGCGGCTTTCCTTCGCCGCGTGATCGATCAGCCCGTGAATCGCGAGCGACATCGGATCGTCGGCGTTCGGCGTGATCCCGTACGCGCAGAATGCCGCGCGCTCGGGCTGCGGCTTCGGCTGCGCCGGCATCACGATGCGCGCCGGATTGCCGACCGCCGTGCCGCCCGCCGGCACCGGCTTGACGACCACCGCGTTCGAGCCGATCTTCGCGCCCGCGCCGACCGTGAAACCGCCGAGCACCTTCGCGCCGGCGCCGACGATCACGCCGGCCTCGAGCGTCGGGTGGCGCTTCGCGCCGCGCGTGAGCGACGTGCCGCCCAGCGTCACGCCCTGGTAGATCGTGCAGTCGTCGCCAATGATCGCCGTCTCGCCGACCACGACACCCATGCCGTGATCGATGAACACGCGCCGGCCGATCGTCGCGCCGGGGTGGATCTCGATCCCCGTCAGGAACCGGCCGGCCTGCGACGCGAACCGCGCGAGCCAGTAGCGTTTCGAGCGCCAGCATGCGTGCGCGAAACGGTGCAGCACAAGCGCATGCAGCCCCGGATAACAGGTCAGCACTTCCCACGCACTGCGAGCGGCGGGATCCCGCTCGCGAATCGTTGCAACGTCTTCGCGCAGTCTCGTGAACATGATGTAATCTGGGAAAAGGCCGGCGCGCATCGCCGGCAATGCCGGCCGTTATCGCGCCGGGTCATTTGCTTATGACGTCCGGCGATTGTAGGGCCAGTCGCGCCGGGCCGCACGCGGTCGCGCGTTCACCCCGCCGTCGGCGCGGGTATTCGGCCGGGACGCTTGCTGCGGCGGGGTTTCCGGGGACGGTCGGTCCGAAGAAAGCGCCGCTGCGACGCTCCCGGTCGGTCGCCGCATGGCCTGCCCGGCCACACGCCGCATCCGCCGGACTCCCCCGCGCCCGGCAATCGGAGCGCCGGCTGCTTACGCGTCGCCGCCCGGCTTGCCCGACTTCAGCAGGATGTGCTTCGCGACGCCGCGCAGGATGTTCACCTCCTCGCGCTCGAGGCCCGTGCGCGCGAACAGCCGCCGCAGCCGCGGCATCAGCTTCTTCGGATTGCGCGGATCGAGGAAGTCGAGCGATATCAGTGCGTTCTCGAGGTGCACGTACATCCGCTCGATCTCGTCGCTCTGCGCGAGCGTGCCGGCTTCGGCCTGCGGCGGCGCCAACGGCTCGCTCGCCTGCTCGAGAAACGCGACGCGCAACTCGTACGCGAGCACCTGCACGGCCTGCGCGAGATTCAGCGAACTGTAGGCCGGATTGGCCGGAATGTGCGCGAGCGCGCTGCACTGCTCGACATGCTCGTTCGCGAGACCGGTGCGCTCGTTGCCGAACACGAGCGCGATGTCGCCCGCGCCGACCTGCGCGCTCGCCTGCGTGGCGGCCGCGCGCGGCGCGAGACGCGGCGGCCCGTATTCGCGCGTGCGCGCGGTCAGCGCGATCGACCAGTGAACGCCGGACAACGCTTCGCCAAGCGTCGGCACGACGTGCGCGGACGCGAGGACGTCGTCCGCGCCGCTGGCCATCGCGATCGCCTCGGGATCGCTCTGCACGTGCGGCACGCGCGGCGCGACCAGCACGAGGCGCGAGAAGCCCATCGTCTTCAGCGCGCGGGCGGCCGCCCCGACGTTGCCGGGATGGCTCGGCTCGACGAGCACGAAGCGGGTGGACGTGAAGCCGCCGGACGGCGGCGGGGACGAGGCCGCGCCCGATTCGGACGGCACGGCGGTGTTCTGCGGAGTTTCCACTACGATACGACTCGGTTCATCAGAATGGCCGTATGGTATCGCCATCGCTCCCGCAAACCCACTCGTCCGGACGGCCAGTGGGGTTTCCCCGCATGCCGGTCGCCTGAAACCGCCGAAAATCGGGTAAAATCATGCCTTTACGCGTTGCGCATCGCGCGCAGCGCGGGTCGTACCCCGCTCTTTGTCAATTCGCGTCTCACCTCGCCCCGGCACGCTTGCGCCGTTCCGGGCGGTTGTCCCACTTCGTGGCGGCCCGTGCCGCCGGCTACAGGATCCAGGCTCATGCATCCCATGCTCAACATTGCTGTCAAGGCTGCGCGCCGCGCCGGACAGATCATCAATCGCGCGTCCCTCGATCTCGACCTGATCGAGATCCGCAAGAAGCAGCAGAACGACTTCGTCACCGAAGTGGACAAGGCCGCCGAAGACGCGATCATCGAGACGCTGAAGACCGCCTACCCCGACCACGCGATCCTCGCGGAGGAATCGGGCGAATCGGAGAACGAATCCGAATTCAAGTGGATCATCGATCCGCTCGACGGCACGACCAACTTCATCCACGGCTTCCCGTACTACTGCGTATCGATCGCGCTCGAGCACAAGGGCGTCGTCACGCAGGCCGTCGTCTACGATCCGAACAAGAACGACCTGTTCACGGCCACCCGCGGCCGCGGCGCGTACCTGAACGACCGCCGCATTCGCGTCGGCCGCCGCGACCGCCTGTCGGACGCGCTGGTCGGCACGGGCTTCCCGTTCCGCGAGAAGGACGGCCTCGACGCGTACGCGCGCCTCTTCACCGAAATGACGCAGGCCTGCACGGGCCTGCGCCGCCCGGGCGCGGCGGCGCTCGACCTCGCGAACGTCGCGGCCGGCCGCCTCGACGCGTTCTTCGAGCAAGGCATCAACGTGTGGGACATGGCGGCGGGCAGCCTGCTGATCACCGAGGCCGGCGGCCTCGTCGGCAACTACACGGGCGACGCCGATTTCCTGCATCGCCACGAGATCGTCGCCGCGAACCCGAAGATCTACGCGCAGATGATCCCGATCCTGAACCGCTACAGCCGCGTGCATCCGGCAGCGGAGTAAGCCCGGGCCGCGCCCGCGTGGCGCGGCTTTCGCGCAAACCGCTCGCGCGGCATCGTCATGATGGCGCGCCGATCGCCCGACACGCGGGACAATCTTCCGTGCACACGGGTTGCTTCGTGCGCCTATCCTGAAGTTGCTCGAGTTGCCCGTACGGGTCGGCATACTGCCGCTCGCACCGCTTGTCCCGCAACGACAGCGCATGGTTTGCGTCCGGCATGCCCGCGCGGCGAACAACGCCGCCGGCGTGCCGGCCCCGCCTGTATCAACACCGCCACGGCGCCGTGGCAATCGCATCCGAGTCCCCATGTTACGGCTAAGCGAAATTAAACTCCCCCTCGACCACCCCGACAGCGCGCTCGAGGCCGCGATTCGCGCGCGCCTCGCGGAGCTCGGCGTGGCGGCAGACGGGCTGCTCCGTTACACCGTGTTCCGCCGCGCGCACGACGCACGCAAGCGCGCCGACATCAAGCTCACGTATATCGTTGATATCGAAGTCGACGACGAAGCGGCCGCGCTCGAGCGCATCGCCGGCAAACCGCATTGCGGCGTGACGCCCGACATGGCGTACCACTTCGTCACGAAGGCGCCCGAACACGCCGATTTCCTGCGCCCGGTCGTCATTGGCATGGGGCCGTGCGGGCTGTTCGCCGGGCTGATCCTCGCGCAGATGGGGTTCCGTCCCATCATCCTCGAACGCGGCAAGGCCGTGCGCGAGCGCACCAAGGACACCTTCGGCCTGTGGCGCAAGAGCGTGCTCAATCCCGAATCCAACGTGCAGTTCGGCGAAGGCGGCGCGGGGACGTTTTCCGACGGCAAGTTGTACAGCCAGATCAAGGATCCGAACCACTATGGCCGCAAGGTGCTGGACGAATTCGTCAAGGCCGGCGCGCCCGAGGACATCCTGTATCTGAGCCGGCCGCACATCGGCACGTTCCGGCTCGTCAGCATGGTGGAAAAAATGCGCGCGTCGATCCACGAACTCGGCGGCGAAGTGCGTTTCGAAACCCGCGTCGACGACATCGAAATCGACCAGGGCAAGGTGCGCGCGCTCAAGCTGTCGAACGGGGAAACGCTGCGGTGCGACCGCGTGGTGCTGGCCGTGGGCCACAGCGCGCGCGACACGTTCCAGATGCTGCACGACCGCGGCGTCTACATCGAAGCCAAGCCGTTCTCGCTGGGTTTTCGCATCGAGCATCCGCAGGGGCTGATCGATCGCAGCCGCTTCGGCAAGTTCGCGGGCCACAAGCAACTCGGCGCGGCCGACTACAAGGTGGTCCACCACGCAAGCAACGGGCGCGCCGTCTACAGCTTCTGCATGTGCCCGGGCGGCACGGTGGTCGCCGCGACCTCGGAGCCCGGCCGCGTGGTCACCAACGGGATGAGCCAGTATTCGCGCGCCGAGCGCAATGCGAATGCGGGCATCGTCGTCGGCATCACGCCGGACGACTATCCGGGCGGCCCGCTCGCCGGCATCGCGTTCCAGCGCAAATGGGAAGAACGCGCGTTCGAACTCGGCGGCGGCGATTACCGCGCGCCGGGCCAGCTGGTCGGCGATTTCATCGCGGGCCGGCCGTCGACGTCGCTGGGCGCCGTGGAGCCGTCGTACAAGCCCGGCGTGAATCCGACCGATCTCAGCACCGCGCTGCCGGACTACGTGATCGAAGCGATCCGCGAAGCCCTGCCCGAGATCGACAAGAAGATCGCCGGCTTCGCGATGCATGATGCCGTGCTCACCGGCGTGGAAACGCGCACGTCTTCGCCGATCCGGATTCGACGCAAGGACGACTACCAGAGCATGAACGTCGAAGGCCTGTATCCGGCCGGCGAAGGCGCCGGGTATGCGGGCGGCATCTATTCGGCAGCGATCGACGGCATCGAGGTCGCGCAAGCGGTGGCGCTCAGTCTGACGTCGGCGCACGCGTCCTGATCTGCGATACGGGGCCGGCGCGCGCAGGTTCGTGACCTGAGCGCGCCGGCTTTCGCAAGTCCGCCGCGCCCATGCGCGTCATCGACGCTCAGCCATGGCGCGCTTTCGGCATTCCCGTCAGAACACGCCTGGAATCAGCCGGTACCGTACCTTCGTCTTGTACGCACGATAATCCGCGTCTTCCGACAACACCCGCTCCTCCATTCTGATTCGCCCGATCTGCAACAGCATCCAGACGCCGATCGTGAGCGCGTTCCGGGTACTGAAGTTTGCGAGCAGAAAACCGATTTCGGACAACAGGTAACCGGCATAGATCGGGTGACGCATGAACCGGTACGCACCCGTCGAGACGACC
Source organism: Burkholderia sp. BCC0419 (assembly GCF_902830285.1). Lineage (NCBI taxonomy): Bacteria > Pseudomonadati > Pseudomonadota > Betaproteobacteria > Burkholderiales > Burkholderiaceae > Burkholderia > Burkholderia sp. BCC0419. The sequence continues at coordinate 1,252,382 of NZ_CADESR010000001.1, read as the reverse complement.
CCGCGATTGGCTGGCAGCAGGCCGAACGAGCGCCCCAGCGACAGCTTCGCGAACAGTTGCCACGCAATCCCGCAAATTTGCCAGGTGCCTCCGGCCCACTCCGGAATCAGTTGCGTACTGGCGGTCAGTTGATAAGCCAGGCAATAGAACGATCCGCCAAGAGAAAAGCACACCGCGACGGGGTGCCAGTCCCGCCGCGTCGGCAATTTCGCAAAAGCCGACATGCCGACGGTCAGTATCGCGGAAACCAGCAGCAGGATCAGCGTGATCCGGCTCGGATCCGATCGCCACGACATGTAAATCAGATAAGCAAACACACCCAGCACGGTCACTGACGCCACGCGCGCGCCAAGCTCGATCAGATTGATCCGCTCCGACTCATCTGCGCCCGCTGCAGCGGGCGGCGCCAGGGTACTTTGCGCGCATGCGCCCCCCGCGTCCCCTATGGCCTGCTTCATGTTTGTGCCCCGTTATTTATTGCGTTTTTATATATTGCCATTTCAGACTATCACGCCCATTCCATTTAAACGTATTTAAGTTTCGGTTTTGCGCGGTTGATTGGTATAAGTCCCGAGTGCATCGCCAAATAAAAAGGCCGACGGACCGGATTAAGCGGACTGCCAAACGTTTCACCGATCTATCAGAGCACGAACGTCGAAGGCTGTATCCCGCCGGCGAAGGTGCCGGGTATGCGGGCGCTATCCATTCGGCGGCGATCGCGCCTAAAGCGATACCCGCTCCAGAAACTTCCGGATCTCGAGCGAATAGGCACCGGGATGCGAGAACCTGAACATGTGGCCGGTGCGCGGCATGACGACTTCCTGCGCGCCCTTTATGCCGTTCAGGAGAATCCCCGCGGCTTCCTTGCCGATCAGCTTGTCCTCTTCCGGCGTCAGGATCAGCGTCGGAACGTCGATCTGCTTCAGCCGGGTCGTATAGTCCGCCTTCTCGATCGAACGCATGCGGTTGACGTACGCGCGGTGCGGCGTCTCCCTGACGAAGAAGGCGCGACTCTTGCCGGCAGACCACGGAATCTCCCCTTCGCTGTCGAACGACGAAGCCAGTTGCGCCGCGTGGATCCGAAGCGTCGTCTGCCGGTAAAACGGCCCCGGGAAGAACGGTGCAAGCGCCGCCAGCGCCTTCAGCAACGGCGACGTGATCGGGCTCCTGGCGAAGCCGCCGGAAATCACGAGACCCTCGAGGCCCTTCGGCTGCCGTGTCGCCACCGCGATCGACGAGACCGCGCCATACGAATCGCCCACCAGCACGTAGCGCTCGAGGTCCTTCACCTGGTCGACGATGAAATCGGCCAACGTTTCCAGTTCGTACACGTCGTCCGGCAAACGAAGCGTACGCATCGCGCGGTTCTGCAATGCGGTCAACTGGTCGAGCTGCCACGGAGCCCCGGCGAAGCAAGGGATCATCACCAACGTGGGCGCGGTTTTCATCGGGTACTCCTGGGGGGTTGATTGAACGACGCCCCCACTCTAGGAGGACCGCGGCATACGATCCAATGGCATCGGCACATCGAGTCGATGCACGAGATTCATGACGTCGCGTCGCTCGGGCCGCATCAGGCCCCCGCCGCTGCGTGACCGGAGATCATCATGTTCGTCACCCACTCGACGGCGGGCTCGTTGGCGCGCCCGCGGGCGCGAATGACGAGCACTTCCCAGGTCGGCAGCGCCAGCGGCAATTCGAACAGACTGAGCTGCGCGGTCTCCTGCAACCGCAATGCGATTCGCTCGGCAACCACGGCAATCGATTGTGACGCGCCGACCATGAACGGAACGGCCAGGAAGCCGGGGCAAGTGACGTGCACGTTGCGGGTACGACCGAGGCTCTCCAGCGCCTCGTCGACCGCGCCCCGTGCATCGCCGCGCGGCGAGATCAGGATGTGCGGCAGTCGAGCGAAGTCGTCGAGGTCCATGCGCAGCTTCCTGCCCCGCTTGATCAGCGCGGGATGGCCCTTGCGCGCGATGCCGACGAAGCGCTCCTTGTGGACGAGCCGGCAATCGAAACGCTGCGGGATCCGGGCAAAAGAGCCGGACCCCAGCACGATGTCGAATTCGCCGGCGTCCAGCATGCGCAGCGCGGATTCGCTGTCGGCCGGCCTCAGTTGCAACACGAGCCCCGGTGCGGCGGCCTGGATCGTGGCGAGAACGGGCGCGATCACGGTCAGGACGGCGTGATCGGTGGCCGCCACCGACAGCGTCGCCTGCAAGCGGCCGGGATCGAACGGGCCGCGCGGGCTGGCCACGAGCCTGACCGACTCGAGCACGGCCGCCACTCGCGGCATCAATTCCACGGTCAGCGGGGTCGGCACGATCCCGCGCGGGTTGCGGATGAAAAGCTGATCGTCGAAGGCCGTACGCAGCCTCGACAACGCATGGCTGGTAGCGGACTGGGTCAAATGCAATCGTTCGGCCGCGCGGCCGACGTGCCGCTCGACCCACAGCGCTTCGAGCACGACCAGCAGATTGAGATCGAAACGCGTCAGATCCAGTGGCTTCATAGACTCTTCATTCGTGGCTCGACGCACGGAATGTCGTCCCGCCCTTGCCGCGGCGGCGAGCGTACCCGATCAGGGCAACGGAGCGCGACCTGCGCCACGATAGCGCGAGCGCTCCATCGCTACGCCATACGCGGAGGCGGTGCTTGGCGATATCCGAACCTTGGTCAGCCTTCCGAACGCTCCACGATCACTTCACTGATTTGCAGCACGGGTTGTATATCCGTGTAATTGGCTATGTCGGCCATGATCTCCTGCGCGTGCGGGTCGCGGGCTGCCTGGAAAGCTTCGACGGACGTGCAGACGAAGTCACACTTGGCGACATAAACAGGGTCGGCGCCAGGCGCACCGCCTGCGATGCCCTTGTCCACCGTGTAGTACAGACATGCCGCGCCGAGCCGCTGTTTCACCATGGGCATATGCCTGTCGCGGTAGTAAGTATGGTCGAATCGCGCGCCTGCGGCGTACGGGTACATGACACTGACTTTGATCATCGGGTTCTCCTGTTGCTGCACGGTAATCGAGGCGCCGCCGCCCGCGAGACGACATCGAGGTCGCCAATGTAGGCGTCGTCAAGGCTTCTTCCAGAATCGGCGCGCTCATTTTTCTGATTGTAAGCAGCGGCGAACCCGTCTTGCCAATTTGGTGGCGCTGGGTGCCCAGCGATTCGGGAGCGGTTAGGCGATGTCGGACGCTTCGTGGGTCGGCAGTCGCGTGAGTCCGTCTTTCAAATCGCTACTCCTCGGCACCACCGGTAATCGGCCAAACGGCCAACTTCGCACGTTCACATCGAAGCCACTGGTAAACTCGGGCAACCCAAGCAACAACTTCATGCCTGACCTATGACCACGCTGTCGCCCGAGGCCTTTGCCGGCCATACCCCAATGATGCAGCAGTACCTGCGCATCAAGGCCGATCATCCGGACACGCTCGTCTTCTACCGGATGGGCGACTTCTACGAGTTGTTCTTCGAGGATGCGGAAAAAGCGGCACGCCTGCTCGACCTGACCCTCACGCAGCGCGGCGCGTCGGCCGGCACGCCGATCAAGATGGCCGGCGTCCCGCATCACGCGGTCGAGCAGTATCTGGCGAAGCTCGTGAAGATGGGCGAATCGGTCGCGATCTGCGAGCAGATCGGCGATCCGGCCACGTCGAAGGGCCCGGTCGAGCGCAAGGTCATGCGCGTCGTCACGCCCGGCACGCTGACCGATGCCGCGCTGCTGTCCGACAAGAACGACGTCTACCTGCTCGCGATGTGCACCGGCCACAACAAGCGCGGCGTCGCGGTCAATATCGGCCTCGCGTGGCTGAACCTCGCGAGCGGCGCGTTGCGGCTCGCCGAAATCGAGCCCGAGCAGCTTGCCGCCGCGCTCGAACGCATCCGGCCGGCCGAAATCCTGACGCCGGACGGTGCGACCGACGCCATTCCCGCCGGCGCAGGCGCAAGCAAGCGCGTGCCGGCCTGGCACTTCGACATCGCGTCGGGCACGCAGCGTCTGTGCGACCAGCTCGACGTCGCGAGCCTCGACGGGTTCGGCGCGCATTCGCTGACGAGCGCGTGCGGCGCAGCCGGCGCGCTGCTGCTCTACGCAGCGGCCACGCAAGGCCAGCAACTGCGGCACGTGCGCAGCCTGAAGGTCGAGAACGAAACCGAATACATCGGGCTCGATCCGGCCACGCGCCGCAACCTCGAACTGACCGAGACACTGCGCGGCACCGAGTCGCCCACGCTGTATTCGCTGCTCGACACCTGCTGCACGACGATGGGCAGCCGCCTGCTGCGTCACTGGCTGCATCACCCGCCGCGCGCCTCGGTCGCCGCGCAGTCGCGCCAACAGGCGATCGGCGCGCTGCTCGATGCACCGGCCAACGCGAGCCTCGATGCGCTGCGCAGCGCGCTGCGCCAGATCGCCGACGTCGAACGGATCACCGGGCGGCTCGCGCTGCTGTCCGCGCGCCCGCGCGACCTGTCGAGCCTGCGCGACACGTTCGCCGCGCTGCCGACGCTGCGCGAGCGCATCGGCGCGATCGTCGCGAACGCGGATGCGCTCGCGCGCGTCGACGCGGCGCTCGCGCCGCCCGCCGAATGCCTCGACCTGCTGACGAGCGCGATCGCCACCGAGCCGGCCGCGATGGTGCGCGACGGCGGCGTGATCGCGCGCGGCTACGATGCCGAGCTCGACGAGCTGCGCGACATTTCGGAGAACTGCGGGCAGTTCCTGATCGATCTCGAAGCGCGCGAGCGCGCGCGCACCGGCATCGCGAACCTGCGCGTCGAATACAACAAGGTGCACGGCTTCTACATCGAGGTCACGCGCGGCCAGACCGACAAGGTGCCCGACGATTACCGCCGCCGCCAGACGCTGAAGAACGCCGAGCGCTACATCACGCCGGAACTGAAGACCTTCGAGGACAAGGCGCTGTCCGCACAGGAGCGCGCATTGGCGCGCGAGCGCGCGCTGTACGACTCGGTGCTGCAGGCGCTGCTGCCGTTCATCCCCGAGTGCCAGCGCGTCGCATCGGCCCTCGCCGAGCTCGACCTGCTCGCCGCCTTCGCCGAACGCGCACGCACGCTCGACTGGGTCGCGCCGACCTTCACCGACGAGATCGGCATCGAAATCGAGCAGGGCCGCCATCCGGTGGTCGAAGCGCAGGTCGAGCAGTTCATCGCGAACGACTGCCGGTTCGGCACCGAGCGCAAGCTGCTGCTGATCACCGGGCCGAACATGGGCGGTAAGTCCACATTCATGCGGCAGACCGCGCTGATCGCGCTGATGGCGTACGTCGGCAGCTACGTGCCGGCGAAGTCGGCGTGCTTCGGCCCGATCGACCGGATCTTCACGCGCATCGGCGCAGCCGACGATCTCGCGGGCGGCCGCTCGACCTTCATGGTCGAGATGACCGAAGCCGCGGCGATCCTCAACGACGCGACGCCGCAAAGCCTCGTGCTGATGGACGAGATCGGCCGCGGCACGTCGACCTTCGACGGCCTCGCGCTCGCCTGGGCCATCGCGCGCCACCTGCTGGCGCACAACGCGTGCTACACGCTGTTCGCGACGCACTACTTCGAGCTGACGCAATTGCCGGCCGAATTCCCGCAGGCGGCCAACGTCCACCTGTCGGCCGTCGAGCACGGTCACGGGATCGTGTTCCTGCACGCGGTCAACGAAGGCCCGGCGAACCAGAGCTACGGCCTTCAGGTCGCGCAGCTCGCGGGCGTCCCGGCGCCGGTGATCCGCGCCGCGCGCAAGCACCTCGCGTATCTCGAACAGCAGTCGGCCTCCCAGCACACACCGCAACTCGACCTGTTCAGCGCGCCGCCGGCGGCCGTCGACGATCTCGAATGCGCGGACGCGCCGGCGCTGCCCGACGCGCCGCATCCGGCGCTCGAAAAACTGCGCGACATCGATCCCGACGATCTCAAGCCGCGCGAGGCGCTCGACCTGCTGTACGAACTGCGCACGCTGGTCCGGTCGCACGATGCCGACGGGCACGCGTAAGCGCATTCCGCGGGGCCTGCCGGCCCGCGCCGCCGCCGCGCTCGCCGCGGCGGTGCTTGCGCTGGCGCAGGCCGGTGCGCTGGCCGCGCCGCCCAAGCGCAGCGCCGCGCCCTACTCGTTCGCGGTCGTATCGGGCGTCATCAACGGGCCGGCGGACGAACCGGCCGCGCAGCGGCTGCTCGATGCGATCGCACGCGAGCGCAACCTCGCGTTCGTCGTCTACGCGGGCGATCTCAAAGGCTCGAAGGAAGCATGCCGCGACGCGCTGTATTCGCAGCGCGGCGCGATCCTGGATTCGGCGCGCGTGCCGCTCGTGTTCATTCCCGGCCACGACGACTGGATCGCGTGCAACACCGCAGCCGGCGGCGGCTACGATCCGGTCGAGCGGCTCGATTTCCTGCGACAGACGCTGCTCGCCGAGTCGGCGCTGCCCGACCCCGGTGCGCTGCAGATTACGCGGGAGAGCGAAGTCGCACGGTTCCGGCCATATCGCGAGAACGCACGCTGGATGCGCGACGACATCGTCTACGTCGCACTCAATGCGCCGGCGCCGAACAACCATTATTTGACGGCGGGCGGCCGCAACGGCGAATTCGAGGACCGCATCATCGCGAACGGCTTCTGGATCGACCACGCGGCCGAATATGCAAAGCGGCGCGAAGCGCGCGCGATGGTCGTGATTTTCGAGGGCGATCCGCAGTTCGAACGCTATGAACGCTCGGAGCGCTTCGCGTGGCTGCGTTTCAACCGGTCGCGCGTGCGCGACGGCTTCCGTGAACTGAAACGAACGCTGGTGAAGGCGGCGGCGACGTTCCGCGGCCCGATCCTGGTGATGCACGCGAGCGGCGAACCGCTGGCGAACGGCTTTCTGATCGACCGTCCGCTGCATGCCGACGACGGTGAGCTGGTAGGAAACGTGACGCGGGTCGCGATCGGACCGCGCCATCCGGCGAATCAGTGGGTAAAGATAAGCGTATCGCCGGCGCGGCAGACGATCTTCAACGTGAGCCTGCAGGAGGTGCCGAAGAACCTGCCGGTACCGCCCACCCTGCCGCTCGTGCCGCGCGACGACGTGCCGCTGCCGCAGATGCCGGAAATCCCCGCGCTGCCGGCGCTGCCCGACTCGTCGTCGGTCGCGCCGCCGTTGCAGGGCGACGGCGCCGCACCGGGCGGCGCGTCGTGGCCGGCACCGCCCCCCGCATCGGGGCCGGCGCCGGGCCTGCCAAGCTCAGTGCAGGGTACGCCCTGACGGCGCTTCGCCGTCTTCGTCGTCATCCTCGTCGACGATCTCGAGCCCTTCCGCGCCATGCGCGTGCTCGTGCTCGATTTCGTCTTCGGTGGCTTCGCGAACGTCCTTGACGGTCAGCGCGAAACGCAGCGCCATGCCCGCCAGCGGGTGATTGCCGTCGAGCACGACCTTGTCTTCGGCGATATCGGTGACCGTATAGATCAGCGAGTCGACTTCCTCGTCAGCGTCTTCCGGCGTGCCTTCGAACTGCATGCCCACTTCGAGCGGCTCGGGAAAACGATCGCGCGGCTCGATCTTCACGAGCTCGGGATCGTAGTCGCCGAACGCGTCCTCCGGCTCGAGCTGGACCTGCGCCTGGTAGCCCGCCTCGTGCCCGTCGAGCTGTTCCTCGATCTTGGGGAACGTGCCATCATAGCCGCCGTGCAGATAGACCATCGGCTCGTCGCTTTCCTCGATCAGATTGCCCTGTGCGTCCGACAGCTTGTAAGTGACCGATACGACGGTGTTTTTTGCGATTTTCATCCAATTCTCCCAAATACAAGTCTCATTATACGATGCGCAACCGGTCTCAAGCCGAACCGCGGGATACCGCTGCCGCCCCGCTCGGCGCGCCGCACTCCGATCTTCCCACGCCGCTGCTCGGCGGTCTTACGCCGGCGCAATTCATGCGCGGCTACTGGCAAAAGAAGCCGCTGCTGATCCGCCAGGCGATCCCCGGCGTCGCGTCGCCGGTCACGCGCGATGCATTGTTCGAGCTCGCCGCCGACTATGACGCGGAATCGCGATTGATCACTCATTTTCGTAACAAGTGGCAACTGGCCCACGGTCCGTTCGAGCCCGACTCGCTGCCTGCGGTCACGCGCAAATCCTGGACCCTGCTCGTGCAGGGGCTCGACCTGCACGTCGACGCGGCTCGCGCGTTGCTCGACCGCTTCCGCTTCATCCCCGACGCGCGGCTGGACGACCTGATGATCTCGTATGCGACGGACGGCGGCGGCGTCGGCCCGCACTTCGACTCATATGACGTATTCCTGCTGCAGGTCGAAGGCCGGCGCCGCTGGCGGGTCGGCGCGCAGAAGGATCTGTCGCTGCAGCCGGACGTGCCGCTGAAGATCCTCGAAAACTTCGAGCCGAGCGACGAATGGGTGCTGGAGCCCGGCGACATGCTGTACCTGCCGCCGCACATCGCGCACGACGGCGTTGCCGAAGGCGAGTGCATGACCTGCTCGATCGGCTTCCGGGCCCCGTCCGCTGGCGAGCTGGGCGCCCAGTTCCTGTACTACCTCGCGGAGCGCGGCGGCCTGCGCGACGCGGCCGGCGACGACCTCTACCGCGATCCGAAGCAGCCGGCCGTCGACGCGCCCGCGCAACTGCCGCCGGCGATGGTCGAACGTGTCGCCGAGATCGTCGACGCGATCCGCTGGCGCAAGCGCGACGTCGCCGAATTCCTCGGCTGCTACCTGAGCGAACCCAAATCGAACGTCGTTTTCGACCCGCCCGAGCGTCCGCTGTCCGAAGCCGCGTTCGTCGCGCAAGCATCACGCCGTGGCGTGCGTCTCGACAGAAGGGCCGCATTGATGTATAACGCGCGCTCGTACTTCATTAATGGCGAGGAAGGACCGCTCGAGCAAGCCGATGAATGGCTGCCCGAACTGGCCAATCAACGCCAGATGGAGGCGAAACGGTTTGTAACACTATCCCGGGTTCCCTCGATGACAGCCTTGTTGCACGAGTGGTATCGTGCGGGCTGGCTACGGGTCGGCAGCCGGAATTAGTGTGAGTCGCCCCGTATGCCCGTACAGATCAAATTCTGTATGGGAAAGACAACGTATTGACCCCGCATTTGTCGACGGTCGATAGGAAAGTGCATATAATTTCCGCCCAAGCCGTAGGGAAGATTCACGCTCTAGAAGTGCGTCTCCACCAGCGGCCCAGGTCGGTGTTGGAGCACATTACCGGTATTGTTTCGCGCTGTTGCTTACCTTTAACCATAAAAGGACGTGATCATGAAGAAATCCCTCCTCGTAGCTTCCCTGTTGGCTGCTGTTGCACTGGCTGCTTGCAACAAGAGCGCTGATCAAGCTGCTTCGTCGGCTGCTAGCGACGCATCGGCTGCTGCTTCGTCGGCTGCTTCGGCAGTTGCTGGTGCTGCGAGCGACGCTTCGGCTGCTGCTTCGTCGGCAACGGCTGCTGCGAGCGACGCTGCTGCTGCAGTGGCGTCGGCTGCTTCGGCAGCGACGGCTGCTCCGGCTTCGGGCGCAAGCCAGTAAGCCTTCAGCATCAGCTGAAAAAAACCGGCCCGAGGGCCGGTTTTTTTACGTCTGCCGCTTTCGCATCGAGCGCCCGGCAGCCGCCTGGGGCCGCCGCAGCAGCCCTTGCCCGCTCATCCGAGCGTCAACCAGTCGAAGCCCGCGTCCTGCGAGGCCACGATCACGTCTTCCCCGTCCGTCCCGAGTACGCCGCCAAACGCCTGGCGGGCCAGTTCCGGCTGGTTGTTCTGCTGGCTCAGATGGGCCGCGACCAGGTGCTGGAGACGGCTGCGTTCGAGCGACGCGAGGATGTCGGCCGCCGCATCGTTGCTCAGGTGGCCGTGGTTGCCGCCGATCCGCGCCTTCAGCGACTGCGGATAGCGGCTGGCGGCCAGCATCGCGGTATCGTGGTTGGATTCGAGCACCAGCGCGTCACAGCCGCTCAGGACGGCCGTGATGTGCGGCGTGGCCATCCCGACGTCCGTCAGCACGCCGAGCCGGCGGCTTCCGTCCATGAAGACGAACTGGAGCGGTTCCCGCGCATCGTGGGGGACCGTGTAGGGCATCACGGCCAGATCGCGTATCGCGGCCGTCTCGTCGCCCCACAGCACGTGGAGATCGACATCGGCCTCGTCCGCGCCGACCGCGCGCGCGGTGCCCCAGCTCATGTAGAGCGGCAGCGACGCACGGCGCGCGAGCGTCAGCGCGCTGCCGACGTGATCGCTGTGTTCATGGGTAATGAGGATCGCATCGAGATCGGCGATGCAGAGATTCAGTCGGCCGAGCCGGCGCTCGACCTCCTTGGCGGAAAAGCCGCAGTCGAGCAGCACGCGGGTGGTCGTCGTGCCGCTCGAGGCCTCGACGACCAGCGCATTGCCTTCGCTGCCGCTTCCGAGGCTGGCGAATCGCACGCGCTCAGTTCAGCTGCGCGTGCAGCAGCGAAATGAGCCGCTGCGCGTCCGACGAGTTGTCGACCTGGCCGTTCGCGCCGACCACCGCGACCTGCGTGCCGCCATTGCCCTGCGCGCGCACGTTGATCAGATATTCCTTGCCGGGCTTGGCCGCCGACGGGCCGCCGTAGAACAGCTTGCCGAACAGGCCGTCACGCTTGAGCTCTTCCATCGAATTCGCGTAGCGCACGGTGTACATGCCCTTCTCGCGGTCGCGATTGTCGACCGTGAAGTTGGTCCGGTCGAGCGCCAGGCCCACGCGCAGCCACGCGCGGTCGAACGACTCGGCCAGTTGCAGCGTCGCCGCGCCGCTGCTCGTATCGCCGACCTGCGCCGGCGCCGTCGCGGGGCGCGCATCGGTCAGCAACTGCTTCGCCTGCGCGTCGGTCAGGCCGAACTTCTGCATCAGCTTCGACAGGAACACGGCTTCGAGCACCGGATTGCGCGGACGCTCTTCCCAGCGCGACGACGTGCCGCCCTGCGGGCCGACCATCATTTCTTCCATCGCGCTGTGCGTGATCGAGATGTCGGTGTTGCCGTCCGACGTCCGGTTCACGAGCGTGCGGAAGCGGTCGCGCGTACCCGACGAATAGGCGAAATCGATGACCTTGCCGATCGTGCGGCGGAACCAGTCGTCCGGAATGTTCGCGCGGTTCTCGGCCCAGTCGGTAGCCATGATGCCCGTCGACGGCGCATCGGTCTTCAGCGAGAAGCCGTTCTCCTGCCAGAACTCCTTCAGGATCGGCCACAACTGCTCGGGCGTCCGGCCGTCGACGACGAGCCAGCGGCGATCGCCGTCGCGCTCGATGTGCATGCCGAGCGGATCCTGCGCGCTCGGGATGCCGTCGGTCGCGTTGCCGGCCTGCGTGGTGGCCCGCGGCGGCAGCGTGCCGAGCCCGGCGTTGGTCGGCGGCGCGACGAACTGCTGCGTCGTCTGCACCGGCTTCAGGTCGCTCGGCACCGCGAGCGGCGGCGCCGAGCCGGTGTTCTTGTAGTTGACCCGGTCAGGGGCCAGGTAGTCGTTCAGCGTATCGCAGCCAGCGAGCGCGCCCAGCGCCAGCGCCACCACCGACAGCTGGATGGCGCGAGAGGAAAAGGCGAAACGTTTCATGAAATCCTTCGTCTTGCTAGAACGCTCGTCAGGAGCGGCGCCGGACGGAGCCGGCCGGTGCGGGTTGATCAGGGGTCGAGCCGGCGGCCGCAGGACGCGGCCGCCTCGGCATCAGGCGAGAACGCCGGCCTCGACGAGGGCCGAACGCACGGCATCGTGGCAGCGCTCGTCGAGCGCCGTGAGCGGCAGCCGGATGCCGCCCTGCATCTTGCCCATCGCCTGCAGCGCCCACTTCACCGGGATCGGGTTCGCCTCGATGAACAGATTCTTGTGCAGCGACAGCAGCTTCATGTGCAGCTCGCGCGCCGTCGCTACGTCGCCGGCCAGCGCCGCGCGGCACAGCTCGCTCATCGCGCGCGGCGCGACGTTCGCCGTCACCGAGATGTTGCCGTGGCCGCCGAGCAGCATCAGTGCGATCGCGGTCGGATCGTCGCCGCTGTAGATCGCGAAATGCTTCGGTGCGGCCTTGATCAGGTGCGCGGCGCGATCGATGTTGCCGGTCGCTTCCTTCACGCCGATGATGCCCGGCACCTGCGCGAGGCGCAGCGTTGTCTCGTGCGTCATGTCCGCGACCGTACGGCCCGGCACGTTGTACAGGATCACCGGCAGGTCGACCGCTTCGGCGATCGTCCGGAAGTGGCGGTACATGCCTTCCTGCGTCGGCTTGTTGTAGTACGGCACGACCTGCAGCGTCGCGTCCGCGCCGACCGCCTTCGCCTGCTTCGTCAGCTCGATCGCCTCGGCGGTCGAATTGCCGCCCGCGCCCGCGATGATCGGGATGCGTTTCGACGCATGCTCGACCGCCGTGCGGATCATCAGGATGTGCTCTTCGACGCTGAGCGTTGCCGACTCGCCGCTCGTACCGACGACGACGAGCGCATCGGTGCCTTCCGCGATGTGCCAGTCGACCAGTTTGCGAAACGCCGGCAGGTCGAGACTGCCGTCTTCGAGCATCGGGGTGACGATCGCGGGGATGCTGCCGCGGATTTGAATGCCGTCTTGGGTGCCGTTAGCCATGAAACGCGATTGATTGATGTACCGGTAAACGTTGGATTGTAGCGGATTAGCCGGGCAGTTCGTAACGTGGAATTCCCGCCCCCGCCTTCGGGGTCGCGCCCTCGCGCACTGCGCAGAGACGCTGGACGAACGCCTCGCGCGGCGCGGCGACGAAACCGTCCTCGTACGCGACCACCCGCAGGTGGCCGCGTACGGCGTCCAGCAGCTCGCCCGGGGCGAGCAGGAACGCGGGGTTGGACGGTTTTCCGACCGTTTCGTTTCCTTGCGCGAAGGTTTCGTAGATCAGCACGCCGCCCGGCGCCACCGCATCGAGCAGATGGGGCCAGAGCGGACGATGCAGGTAATTCGTGACGATCACGGCCACGAACCGCTCGCCGGCCGGCAGCGGCCACGGCGCGCCTTCGAGATCGGCCGCGCGGGCGTCGACGCCGGGAATCGCGCGCAACGCGGCCAGCGCGGCCGGATCGCGGTCGAGCGCGACGACCGGATGCCCGCGCGACGCAAACCAGCGCGCATGGCGGCCGCCGCCCGCGGCGACGTCGAGCACCGCACCGCCGGCCGGCACGAGCCGCGCCCATTGCGCAACCCAGCGCGACGGCTCGGCCTGGCCGACGTGGCCGCCCGCGGCGGCGATGACGGATTCGCTCATGCGCCGGATCAGTTGTACGACAGGCCCATCGCGTCGCGCACGTCGCGCATCGTTTCCGTCGCGTACTTGCGCGCCTTGTCGCAACCGTCCGCGACGATCGCACGCAGCAGCGACGGATCGTCCATGTACTTCTGCGCACGTTCGAGCATCGGCTGCTGTTCGCGCAGGATGCCTTCGACGACCGGCTGCTTGCAGTCGAGGCAGCCAATGCCCGCCGAGCGGCAGCCCTTCTGCACCCATTCGTGCGTCGCTTCGTCCGTATAGACCTGGTGAAGCTGCCACACCGGGCACTTGTCGGGATCGCCCGGATCGGTGCGACGCACGCGTGCGGGATCGGTCGGCATCGTGCGGACCTTCTTCGTGATCGTCTCGGCGTCCTCACGCAGGCCGATCGTGTTGCCGTACGACTTGGACATCTTCTGTCCGTCGAGGCCCGGCATCCGCGACGCTTCGGTCAGCAGCGCCTGCGGCTCGACCAGGATGATCTTGCGTGAGCCTTCGAGATAGCCGAACAGGCGCTCGCGATCGCTCATCGACAGGCTTTGCGATTCCTGCAGCATCGCGCGCGCCTGTTCGAGCGCCTCGTCGTCGCCTTCCTGCTGATACGCGTTGCGCAGCTCGTGATAGAGCTTCGCGCGCTTGCCGCCGAGCTTCTTCGCGGCTTCGAGCGCCTTCTCCTCGAAACCGGGCTCGCGGCCGTACAGGTAGTTGAAGCGGCGCGCGATCTCGCGCGTCATCTCGACGTGCGGCACCTGGTCCTCGCCGACCGGCACGAGCGAGCCGCGATACAGCAGGATGTCGGCGGCCATCAGCACCGGGTAGCCGAGGAAGCCGTAGGTGGACAGATCCTTGTCCTTCAGCTTCTCCATCTGCTCCTTGTAGGTCGGCACGCGTTCGAGCCAGCCGAGCGGCGTGCTCATGCCGAGCAGCAGCGCGAGTTCCGCGTGCTCCGGCACCTTGCTCTGGATGAACAGCGTCGCCTGCCCCGGATCGATGCCGGACGCGAGCCAGTCGATCAGCACGTCCCACACGTTCTTCTCGATGACCTCGGGCGTCTCGTAGTGCGTCGTCAGCGCATGCCAGTCGACGACGCAGAAGAAGCACGGGTACTCGGACTGCAGCTTCACCCAGTTTTTCAGCACGCCGTGGTAATGACCGAGGTGCAGCGACCCGGTGGGTCGCATGCCGGAGAAAATACGTTCTGGGAACATGATTGTCGTTAGAAAAGCGAGGCGAAGGGAGACAGGATGGCGCTCAGGACGGCGTAGCCGACATTGACGAGCGGACGCAGCCAGAAGTTCGTCAGCACGCCCGTCGTGACGAGCACGAGGACGATGATGAAACCGTACGGCTCGATGCGCGACAGCGCGATCGATTGCCTGGTCGGCAGCAACGCCGCCAGGATGCGGCCGCCGTCGAGCGGCGGCAGCGGAAACAGGTTCAGCACGCCGAGCACGAGGTTCGCGCTGACGCCGGCGAACGCCATCCGCGTGAAGAACGGCTCGTCGACGCCGACGGCCGGCAGCACGAGGGTCAGCAGGCCCCAGACGAGCGCCTGCACGAAGTTGCAGGCCGGGCCCGCGAGCGCGACCCACAGGCTGCCCCAGCGCGGATTGCGCAGGTTGCCGAACGACACCGGCACCGGCTTCGCATAGCCGAACAGGAACGCACCGCCGGTCAGGAAATACATCGCGAGCGGGATCGCGATCGTGCCGAGCGGGTCGATGTGGCGCATCGGATTGAACGACACGCGCCCCATCGCGTAGGCGGTGTTGTCGCCGAGCAGGCGCGCGGCGTAGCCATGCGCAGCCTCGTGCAGCGTGATCGCGAAGATCACGGGCAGCGCGTAGACGGCGATGGTCTGTATCAGGGAAGCATCCATATCGCGTTATTGTAACAAGCGCACTCGCGCAAAAATGAACGGCACGCTTACGCGACCGAGAGTCCGAACGGTTCGAGCGCGCCGCGCCCCGCGCGGATGAGTTCGGGCGCATCGCCGGTCAGGTCGATCACCGTCGACGGTTCGCGCGGGCAGGCACCGCCGTCGATCACGAGGTCGACCTGTTTCTCGAGCCGCGTGCGGATTTCCTCGGGATCGTTCAGCGGTTCGTCGTCCGGCGGCAGGATCAGCGTCGTGCCGAGCAGCGGCTGGCCGAGCGACTCCAGCAGCGCGAGCGTGATCGCGTGATCGGGCACGCGCAGCCCGATCGTCTTGCGCGACGGGTGCGACAGCCGGCGCGGCACTTCCTTCGTCGCCTGCAGGATGAACACGTACGGGCCCGGCGTCACCGACTTGATCTGCCGGTACTGGCGGTTGTCGACCATCGCGAAGTTGGCGAGCTCCGACAGGTCGCGCACGAGCAGCGACATGTGCTGCTTCTCGTCGAGGCCGCGAATCCGGCGCACGCGCTCGACCGCATCCTTGTCGTCGAGATGGCACGCGAGCGCATAGCTCGAATCGGTCGGCATCGCGATCACGCCGCCCTTGCTGACGATCTCCACCGCCTGCTTGATCAGGCGCGGCTGCGGATTATCCGGATGAATCCTGAAGAACTGGGACATGGGGACACGTAAAGAGGGAGAAGTCGGATTTGCGCCTCGGCGGCCACGCGGGCGGCCCGAAGCCGCCCGGCGTCAGAGCCAGCGCTCCCAGACCGGTGTCAGGTCGGGCGGCAACGGCGGCAGGCCGCCGAGCTCGACACGGCCCTCGCCCGGCGCGTGGAAATCCGAGCCGCGCGACACTTCGAAGCCGAAGCGGCGCGCAACGTCCGCGTATTCGCGGTACTGGTCGGGCGTGTGACTGCCCGTGATGACCTCGATCGCGCGGCCGCCGAGATCGATGAACTCGCCGAAGAACGCGTCGAATTCGACCGGCGTATAGCGATAGCGGCCCGGATGCGCGACCACCGCTTCGCCGCCTGCCGCGCGGATCCAGCCGACCGCGTCGGACAGCGACGCCCAGCGATGCGGGACGAAGCCGGGCTTGTCGTCGCCGAGCAGGCGGTCGAACACGTCGGATGTCGATTCGGCGTGGCCGTTCTCGACGAGAAAGCGCGCGAAGTGCGTGCGCGAGATCAGGTCGGGATTCGATACGTATTTCAGCGCGCCTTCGTACGCGCCGGGAATGCCGAGCGTCGCGAGCTGCTCCGCGATCGCCAGCGCGCGCGCCGCGCGGCCGTGGCGCGTACGGTACAGGCCGTCGACCAGCGCCGGATGGGCGGGATCGATGTGCAGACCGACGATGTGCACGGTGCGCGATGCCCACGTGACCGAGATCTCGACGCCGCTCAGGTAGCGCATGCCGAGCGCTTCCGCCTCGCTGCGCGCCGCCACCTGGCCGCCGATCTCGTCGTGGTCGGTCAGCGCCCACAGGGTCACGCCGCCCGCATGCGCACGGCGCGCGACGTCGGCAGGCGACAGCAACCCGTCGGAAACATTGGAATGGCAGTGGAGATCGGCGTTCATTGTCGGCATGGCAGGTAAGGCCTCATTCTACTGCAACGCGGCAATTGCGCCGCCCGCCTGCCGTGCCGCCGGCGCCACGCACCTACGCGCAGAACGCCTCGATCAGCGCCGCGATCTGCGCGGGCTGGTCGTGATGCACCATGTGGCCGGCATCCTCGACGAGTTTCTCGCGCCAGTCGGGGAATGCGTTGAAGCGCGCCTTGAATTCGGGCAGCGGGATGTCGCCGGCGAGATGCGCGAGCGTCGGCGAATTGACGGCCTCGACGTGCAGCACCTTCGCGCGCACCTGCTTCCAGATCGCCATCACTTCGTCGAGCCGGTACAGCAGCGGGCCCGGCATCTTGTGCGCCGGGTCGGCCAGCAGGTGGTAGAGGCCGTCGTCGCCGCGTTTCGACCAGTGCGCGGCGAGAAACGCGGCGCGGCGCGGGTCGAGCCGCGGATTGGTCTTGATCAGGCGGGCCGCCACGTCGTCGAGGGATGCGTACGGCCGCAGCGCGGGCGGCTCGCGCAGCTCGTCGAGCCAGCCGCGCAGCCGGCGCGGCGCCTGTTCGGCGCGGGCCGGCGCGAGCCCGAACCCTTCGAGGTCGACCACGCGCCGCACGCGTTCCGGTCGTGCGCCGGCATACAGGCACACGACGTTCGCGCCCATGCTGTGTCCGACCAGGTTGACCTCGCCGGTCGGCGCATAGCGGTCGACGAGCGCATCGAGGTCGCCCAGGTATTCGTGGAACCAGTAGTGGCCGCCGCCCTGCCGCGCGACCGGCCAGTCGGACAGCCCGAAGCCGCGCGCGTCGGGCGCGATCACCTGCCAGTCGCCCGCGAGCGCATCGACGACGAACTGGAACGACGCCGCGACGTCCATCCAGCCGTGCAGCATGAACAGCGTCGGCGCATCGGGCCGGCCCCAGCGCCGCACATGCAGCTGGACGCCGCGCACCGTGACGAAATCGGAAACAGAGCTCGAGGCACTCATTGCAGCCGCCAAAAAAAGAATGGTCGTTCGATTATAGCGGCGACGCCCCGGTTCCGGCAGCCGGCGATCGAGGTAGCGCTCTAGCGGCGAGGTCGTACGGGGCCAAGCAGGAAGATGCCATCGGCCGCGGGCACGCGAGCCCGCCGACGGCCGCCCCGGACGCAGCCGAAAGCGATCCGGCTAATGAGCGGCGCTCCCGTCCGCCGCATCCTGCGCGGCCAGTTCGTCGAGTTCGGCCTGCTCGAAGCCGGCATCGCGCCGCGCATCGAAATTGAACGGCCCGCGCAGCCGCGGCGCGTGGTATTGCCCGGCGAGCTGCCGATAGGTCGGCACGGGGTCGCGGCCGGCTGCGTCGCACAAATGGCGGAACCAGCGGTTGCCGATCGCGACATGGCCGATTTCGTCGCGCAGGATCACGTCGAGGATCGCGGCCGACACGTCGTCGCCCGCCTGCACGAGCCGCGCGCGGATCGGCGGCGACGCGTCGAGCCCGCGGGCCTCGAGCGTCCGCGGCACGAGCGCCATGCGCGCCAGCACGTCGTCCTTGGTCCGCTCGCACATCTCCCACAGGCCGTTGTGCGCGGGAAAATCGCCGTATGCGTGCCCGAATGCCGCGAGCCGGTCGGACAGCAGCGTGAAATGATAGGCCTCCTCGGCCGCGACCTTCAGCCAGTCCGCATAGAACGCGGCCGGCTGCCCGGCGAAGCGCCACACGGCGTCGAGCGCCAGATTGATCGCATTGAATTCGATATGGGCGAGCGCGTGCAGCAGCACGGCGCGCCCTTCGGGCGACCGCATGCTGCGCCGCTCGAGCTGGCGCGGCTCGACGAGCGGCGGCCGCGCCGGGCGCCCGGGCAGATCGGCCGGTTCGCGCAGTTGAAGCGACGGCGCGATCGCGGCCTGCCCGGCCAGTAGCGCATCGTACAGCGCGCGCACCTGCGCGGCCTTAGCCGCCGGCTCGGCAACACGCAGCGCATCGAGCGCCACGCTGCGCACACAGGTCGGCGCCTGGCTGAAAGAAGAAGACGTGATGCTCATAAACGGGGACACCTTGCGTACGCATCGCGGGAGCACAGGCACGCGACGGTTTACAATATGCGTTTGTTCCGCGGCGCCATGCGCCGGGCAAACCGGACGCGCCATTCTACCGGCGCCCATCATCGAACAGACAAGGAGACTCCGTGACGATCTACAAGCTGGGCGAGACGGCCCCGACGATCCACGAAAGCGTGTTCGTCGCCGATACGGCGGCCATCATCGGCAAGGTCGTGCTCGAGGAAAACGCGAGCGTGTGGTTCGGCGCGACGATTCGCGGCGACAACGAGACGATTACGGTCGGCGCCGGCAGCAACGTCCAGGAAGGCGCCGTCCTGCATACCGACCCGGGCTTTCCGCTGACGATTGCCGAAAACGTGACGATCGGGCACCAGGCCATGCTGCACGGCTGCACGATCGGCGAAGGTTCGCTGATCGGGATTCAGGCGGTGGTCTTGAATGGAGCGGTCATCGGCCGCAACTGTCTGGTCGGTGCCGGCGCGGTCGTGACGGAAGGCAAGACGTTCCCGGACAACTCGCTGATTCTCGGCGCACCGGCGAAAGTCGTGCGCGAGCTGTCGGCCGAAGACGTCGCGCGGCTGCGCGCAAACGCGAAGACGTATGTCGAGCGACGCGCGCATTTCAAGGAGCAACTCGTGCGGATCGGGTGATTCGCACGGATTTCAAGGAAGAAGAGTGAGCGACCAGTTACAGAAATTCATGTTCAATGCGGCGCCCGTGCGCGGCGAGATCGTTTCGCTGCGCAACACGTGGCAGGAAGTGCTCGCCCGCCGCGACTACCCTGCCCCCGTGCGCACGGTGCTCGGCGAGATGATGGCCGCGTGCGCGCTGCTGTCCGCGAACCTGAAATTTCACGGCACCCTGATCATGCAGATCTTCGGCGACGGGCCGGTCCAGATGCTGGTCGTCCAGTGCGGGTCCGATCTGTCGATGCGGGCCACCGCGAAGTTCGCGGGTGACGCCGCGCAGACGATCGGCGACGACACGAGCTTCGCGGCGCTCGTCAACGCGAGCGGCCACGGCCGCTGCGTGATCACGCTCGACCCGGCCGACAAGCTGCCGGGCCAACAGCCGTACCAGGGCATCGTGCCGCTGAACGGCGTCGACGGCCCGCTCGAATCGGTGTCGCAGGTACTCGAGCACTACATGCATCACTCGGAGCAGCTCGACACGCGGCTGTGGCTCGCGGCCGATCGCGACCGCGCGGTCGGCATGCTGCTGCAGAAGCTGCCGGGCGACGGCGGCAT
The DNA here is from genome assembly GCF_902830285.1 of Burkholderia sp. BCC0419. Classification (NCBI taxonomy): domain Bacteria; kingdom Pseudomonadati; phylum Pseudomonadota; class Betaproteobacteria; order Burkholderiales; family Burkholderiaceae; genus Burkholderia; species Burkholderia sp. BCC0419. Next base: position 1,232,404 of record NZ_CADESR010000001.1, on the reverse strand, counting down.
CGTGCCGCGCAACGCCGAAACCGATATCGACACGTGGGAGCGCGTGTGCACGCTCGGCGGCACGCTGTCCGCGAAAGAACTGCTCGAGGTCGAACCGGAAGTCGTGTTCCGCCGGCTGTTCTGGCAGGAAAACGTGCAGCACTTCGAACCGGCCGGCACGCGGTTCCAGTGTTCGTGCTCGCGCGAGAAGGTCGGTGCGATGCTGCGCATGCTCGGTCATGAAGAAGTCGACAGCGTGATCGTCGAGCGCGGCCACGTCGAGATCCACTGCGAATTCTGCAACCAGCGCTACGAATTCGATCCGGTCGACGTCGCGCAACTGTTCGCGGCACCCGGTGTCGAAACCGGCATCGCGCCCGCGACCGATCAGCGTCACTGAGCCGCGCGCCCGTGCCCGCCACCGGCGCGGCACGGGCGCATAATGACGCACGAGCGCCGCATGCGCGGCTCAGGCGCCGGAGGCCCGGCCTTCCACGCCAGCCGCTTTCACGATCGGCGCGCTGCAGGAGAAACACATGAATCGCCTCCGCCCGTTTTGCACCATTCGCACCCTCGTCCTGACGAGCACGGCCGCCGGGACGCTCGCGCTTGCCGGCTGCGCGATGCCGCCGCCGACTTCCACGCTCCTGAGCCGCCTGCCCGAACCGGGTGCGTCGGGCGGCCAGCCGCCCGTGCTGTCGAGCGCCGAACGCAAGCGCTACGACGAGATCGACCAGCAGGTCCTGCGCGAGCAGAACAGCGCGATGGCAGCCGAAGCGGCCGCGCGCGCGTGGGCCTATTACTCGCCGCCGCCCGTGACGGTCTACGGCGGGTACTACGGCGGATGGGGGAATCGCTGGGGCACCGGCGTCAGTTACGGCTACCCGGGCTGGTGGTGGTGAGCAGGCATCGCCCGATCGATTGACGACTGGCAGGAAATAAAAAAGCGCGGCATTTCCCGCGCTTTTTCAATGGATTCGACGTACCGCGCTCAGTGATGCGCCGCCTTGCCCTTGTCGCCGCCGTGATGCCGCGACGGTTTCGCGATCGACTGCGGATTCGGCACGACCCGCACCGGCGCCGCGGAGACGGTGCCGCGCGTCGACGTATTAGACGGCGTGTTGTTCAGCGGCCCTGCAGGCGCGTTCGGCGACACGAACTGCACGAACACTTCGCCGTCCTTCACCATGCCCATCTCGTAGCGCGCACGCTCCTCGATCGCCGCGGTGCCGCTCTGCAGATCCTGCACTTCACCGGCGGTGCGCTCGTTGCGCAGCTTCTCGTCCGCGTTCTTCTGAAGCTGGTCGTCGAGCTGCTGACGCAATTCGTGCACCCGCAGCCAGCCGCCGTGTCCCCACCATAGGGGGTACTGAATGAGCGCCAGCAAGGCAATCAGGACGACAGTGACAAGCCGCATGTAAGAGACGCAGATATAAGAAGCGCCGCTCCGCGCACAGGCACAGAGCGGCGTCGAGATGACGAACCCGATAGTAGCGCGTTAGCGCAGGTTATAGAAAGCCGATTTGCCCGGGTAGCTCGCGATGTCGCCGAGATCTTCCTCGATACGCAGCAACTGGTTGTACTTCGAGATGCGGTCGCTGCGCGACAGCGAACCCGTCTTGATCTGACCGGCGTTCAGGCCGACCGCGATGTCCGCGATCGTCGAATCTTCCGTTTCGCCCGAGCGGTGCGAGATCACGGCCGTGTAGCCCGCGCGCTTCGCCATTTCGATCGCCGCGAACGTTTCGGTCAGCGTACCAATCTGGTTGATCTTGATGAGGATCGAGTTCGCGATGCCCTTCTCGATGCCTTCCTTCAGGATGCGCGTGTTCGTGACGAACAGGTCGTCGCCGACGAGCTGCACCGTCTTGCCGAGGCGATCGGTCAGCAGCTTCCAGCCGTCCCAGTCGCTTTCGTGCATGCCGTCCTCGATCGACACGATCGGGAACTTGTCGGCGAGCGTTGCGAGGTAGTCGGTGAATTCGGCCGACGACAGTTGCAGGCCTTCGCCCGCGAGCTGGTACTTGCCGTCGTGGTAGAACTCGGATGCCGCGCAGTCGAGCGCGAGCAGCACGTCTTCGCCCGCACGGTAGCCGGCCTTCTCGATCGCCTGCAGGATCGTCGACAGGCACTCGTCGTTGCTGCCGAAGTTCGGTGCGAAACCGCCTTCGTCGCCCACCGCCGTGCTCATGCCGCGGTCGCTCAGGATCTTCTTCAGCGCGTGGAATACTTCCGCGCCGCAACGCAGCGCTTCACGGAACGTCGGCTGGCTGACCGGGACGATCATGAATTCCTGGATGTCCAGGCTGTTGTTCGCGTGCGCGCCGCCGTTGACGATGTTCATCATCGGCACCGGCAGTTGCATCGCGCCCGAACCGCCGAAGTAGCGGTACAGCGGCAGGCCGGCTTCTTCAGCGGCGGCCTTCGCGACGGCCATCGACACGGCCAGCATCGCGTTCGCGCCGAGACGCGACTTGTTGTCGGTACCGTCCAGTTCGAGCAGCGTCTTGTCGAGGAACGCCTGTTCCGACGCGTCGAGGCCCATGATGGCTTCGGAGATTTCGGTGTTGATGTGCTCGACCGCCTTCAGCACGCCCTTGCCGTTGTAGCGGCCGGCTTCGCCGTCGCGCAGTTCGATCGCTTCACGCGAGCCGGTGGATGCGCCCGACGGCACCGCCGCGCGGCCCATCGTGCCCGATTCGAGCAGCACGTCGCATTCGACGGTGGGGTTGCCGCGCGAATCCAGAATCTCGCGGCCGATGATATCTACGATTGCACTCATGGGTTTCCTCTGAGAATGACGATGGATTCTTCAAACTGCGACGGCGTGCGTGCCGGAACCGCTTTCGCTACAGACGCGCGAAGCCGTCGCAAGGTTCATTCGATCTTTAATTGAAATCGTTTTCCAGGAACGGATTGCGCTTCACCGCCTGGTCGAGCGTGACGAGCGTCTCCAGCAGCGCACCCATCCGGTTCAGCGGCACCGCATTCGGGCCGTCCGACTTCGCCTCGGCCGGATTCGGATGCGTTTCCATGAAGAGGCCCGCGACGCCCGTCGCGACCGCCGCACGTGCGAGCACCGGCACGAATTCGCGCTGGCCGCCCGAGCTCGTGCCCTGCCCGCCCGGCAACTGCACCGAGTGGGTCGCATCGAACACGACCGGCGCGTTCGTCTCGCGCATGATCGCGAGCGAACGCATGTCCGACACGAGATTGTTGTAGCCGAACGAGACGCCGCGCTCGCACGCCATGAAGCGGTCTTCCGACAGACCGGCCTCACGTGCGGCGTCGCGCGCCTTGTCGATCACGTTCTTCATGTCGTGCGGCGCGAGGAACTGGCCCTTCTTGATGTTGACGGGCTTGCCCGAGCGCGCGCACGCATGGATGAAATCGGTCTGACGACACAGGAACGCCGGCGTCTGCAGCACGTCGACGACAGACGCGACCTGCTCGATCTCTTCGATCGCATGCACGTCGGTCAGCACCGGCAGGCCGAGCTGGCGCTTCACTTCGCCGAGGATCCGCAGGCCCTCGTCCATTCCGAGGCCGCGAAACGATTTGCCCGAGCTGCGGTTTGCCTTGTCGTACGACGACTTGTAGATGAACGGAACGTTCAGCTTCTCGCAGATCTCCTTCAGGCGACCCGCCGTATCGATCGTCATTTGCTCCGATTCGACGACGCAGGTACCCGCGATCAGGAAGAAAGGCTTGTCGAGACCGACCTCGAAATCGCACAGCTTCATGCTTGCACTCCACGCGCTTGCTTGTTGGCGAGCGCGGCTTCGACGAACGACTTGAACAGCGGATGACCGTCACGCGGCGTGGACGTGAATTCCGGGTGGAACTGGACGCCGACGAACCACGGGTGCATCGAACGCGGCAGCTCCATCATTTCCGGCAGATCCTCGCTCGGGGTACGGGCGCTGATGATAAGGCCGCCGGCTTCGAGCTGGGGCACGAAGCGGTTATTGACTTCATAACGGTGGCGATGGCGCTCGTTCACGTCCTTGCCATAGATCTCTGCGGCCATCGTGCCGGGCTTGATCGGGCAGCGTTGCGAGCCGAGGCGCATCGTGCCGCCGAGATCGGATTCCTCGGTGCGCGTCTCGACCTTGCCGTCGCGGTCATACCATTCGGTGATCAGCGCGACCACGCGTTCCGGCGTGTCCGGATCGAATTCCGTGCTGTTCGCCTGCTTCAGGCCGACGACGTCGCGCGCGAATTCGATCACCGCGAGCTGCATGCCAAGACAGATGCCGAGATACGGGACCTTCGACTCGCGCGCGTAGCGAACCGCGGCGATCTTGCCTTCCGTGCCGCGACGGCCGAAACCGCCCGGCACCAGCACGGCGTCGAGATGCTTCAGGCTGTCGACACCGTTCGCCTCGAGCTCTTCCGAGTCGATGTATTCGATGTTGACCTTGGTCGACGTGTGGATCGACGCATGGCGCAGCGCCTCGATCAGCGACTTGTACGACTCGGTCAGATCGACGTACTTGCCGACCATGCCGATCGTCACTTCGTGCTGCGGGTTCTCGAGCTTCTCGACGAGTTCCGACCACATGCTCAGGTCGGCGTCCTTCGGCGACAGCTTCAGTTCCTCGCAGATGATCCGGTCGAGGCCCTGGTCGTGCAGCATCTGCGGAATCTTGTAGATGCTGTCGGCGTCCCACACCGAGATCACGGCGTCTTCGGGCACGTTCGAGAACATCGAGATCTTCTTCGATTCGTCGTCGGGGATGCGGCGGTCCGCGCGGCACAGCAGCACGTGCGGCAGGATGCCGATCTCGCGCAGCTTCTGCACGCTGTGCTGGGTCGGCTTCGTCTTCAGCTCGCCGGCCGTCGCGACGTACGGCACGAGCGTCAGGTGCACGAAGCACGCACTGTTGCGGCCGAGGCGCAGGCTCATCTGGCGCGCGGCCTCGAGGAACGGCAGCGACTCGATGTCGCCGACCGTGCCGCCGATCTCGACGATCGCGACGTCCGGCTCGCCGCAGGTGGCCGATGCCGCCCCGCGCTCGATGAACGCCTGGATTTCGTTCGTGATGTGCGGAATGACCTGCACGGTCTTGCCGAGATAGTCGCCGCGGCGTTCCTTGCGGATCACCGATTCGTAGATCTGGCCGGTCGTGAAGTTGTTGGCCTTGCGCATCTTCGTGCTGATGAAGCGCTCATAGTGGCCGAGGTCGAGGTCGGTCTCCGCTCCGTCTTCCGTCACGAACACTTCGCCGTGCTGGAACGGGCTCATCGTGCCGGGATCGACGTTGATGTAGGGATCGAGTTTGAGGAGGGTGACTTTCAGACCGCGCGATTCGAGGATCGCGGCGAGAGAGGCGGCGGCAATACCCTTGCCGAGGGAAGAAACTACGCCGCCGGTGACGAAAACATATTTGGTCATCGCTGGATGCTCGCGGGAAAAACGGATTATACCGTAAAGCCCGCCCTTTTCTCAGCAATTGGCGCGATGATCGCGCCCTTTCGGGCCGACCCGCGCCGGCCCGCGCCGACCGTGCGCGGTGGCGCGAACCGGCCGGCCGGTCGGCGCCGCGCGCATGCGCCGGCGGGCGTTCCGGCCGCCCGACGAAACGTCAGGCGCGCTTCGCGAGCGGCGCGCCGGTCTGCAAAGCGCTGCCCTCTTCCGCCTTCAGCGAATTCAGCATCCGCTGCAATGCGCGCGCGGTCTCGATCGGCCGTTCCATCGGGAACAGATGGCTGCCCTCCAGCCATTCGATGCGCCCGCGCGTCGCGCGGCGCGTCGCATCGAGCCCGACCTGCCGCACCTCGCGCGAGCGCGTGCCGGCGAGGAAGCCTAGCGGCACCGGCGCACCGTGCGCGAGCCGCGGGCCCAGCGTGTGCGGCAGCGTCCGGTAGATCAGGTATTCGACCTGCCGGTCGAATGCGAGCGCGCGCTCGCCGTCGGCGCCGGCCTGCGGAATCCCGTGGTCGATATAGTCGGCGAGCATCCGCTCGTCCCAGCGCGCGAACGCGGGCTTCTCGCGGAAGTGCCGCCACACTTCGTCGCGGCTCATCCAGCGCGTGCGCCGGTTGCGCGTCGCCGCGGCCGGCGACAGCCGCTCGTCGAGCCCCGCCCACTGGCTCGCGCGCAGCGCGCCGGCACGCCAGCCCGCGATGATCGGTGAGTCGATCATCACGACGCCGCGCACCCACTGCGGCTTCTTCAGCGCAGCCATCAACGACAGGTAGCCGCCGAGCGAATGGCCGACGAGCCAGACCGGGCGCTCGTAGCGGCTGCCGATGTCGTCGAGCAGTTGCTCGACGAGATGCGGCCAGTCGCGCGTCACCGGGTAGCGGCGGTCGTGGCCGATCCGTTCGATGTAGCGCAGCTCGTAGTCGTCGGCCAGTTCGGCGAAGATCGTCCGGTACGTCGACGCCGGGAAGCCGTTCGCATGCGAGAAGTGGAGGATGTCCTTCAAAACGCCGATGTCTCCTTTGTCGACGGGAGTGGGTGCTTCAGCACCTACTCCCGTCCCATGCTTCGCGGTCGGTGGGAGTTAGTGCTTCAGCACTTACTCCCACCCCATGCTTCGCGGTCGGCGGGAGTGGGTGCTTCAGCGCTTACGCCAGTCCCATGCTTCGTATTCTGTTGGAACCGTGCTTCGGCACGCTACGCCGGCCCCGCGCTTTCTGTCCTGATACGCCGGCCTTCGCCGCGCTTACCGGTCCATCCAGTACCGGCGCCGTTCGTCGCGATAGCGCGCGAATGCAAACCCGCCGCCGGCCGGCGCGACGTCGAACCGCACGGCGCCGTCGCGATCGGTACGCGGCAGCGGAATCCCGCGCGCCTCGTAGCGGGCGAGCACGGTCCGGTGCGGATGCCCGAAACGATTGCGATAGCCTACAGGAAATACCGCGACGCGCGGCCCGACCGAATCGAGGAAAGGCTCGATCGACGACGTGCGGCTGCCGTGGTGCGGAACGACCAGGATCTGCGCGGCCAGCGCGTCGCGCGCATCGGCCACCAGCCGGCGCTCGGCGGCGGCCTCGATGTCGCCCGTCAGCAGGGCCGACGTGCCGCCCGCATCGATGCGCAGCACGCACGATTGTCCGTTCGACGAACCCGTGCCCACCCCGCCCGGCGGCCACAGCATCGTGAAGACGACGCCGTCCCAGGTCCACCGCTGCCCGGCCGCACAAGGCAGCCGATCGGCCACGCCGGCCGCCTGCGCATCGCGCCACAGCCGGTGCCGCGGCGCAATGCCGGCCAGCAGCTGGCGCACGTCGGTGGCCGCATAGACGGCCGGTGCGCCGCCCGCATGATCGGCATCCGCATGACTGAGCACGAGCGAATCGATCGTCGCGATGCCGCGCGCCCGCAACGCCGGCGCGACGATCCGCGTACCGGCGTGGGACGACTCCGCACCCGGCCCCGCATCGAACAGCAAGGTCCGCCGCGCGGTTTCGACCAGCACCGCCGCGCCCTGCCCGACGTCGAGCACGGTCAGCCGGAAGCCGCCCGGCGGCGGTGCATCCGGCGCCGGCGCGACGAGCGGCAGCCACGTGAGCGGCGCCGCCCAGCGCAGCGGCCAGCCGCGCGGCATCAGCGCCCACACGACACCCACGCAGGCCAGCGCCAGCACCGGCCAGTCGGGCATACGCAGCCAGAACACGCCGCCCGGCCAGTCGGCCAGGTGCCCGAGCAGCGTCATCATCGGTGCGAGCGCCGCATGCGCAAGCCGGAAGGCAGCCGTATCGAGCGGCGGCGGCAACGCGATGCCGGCCAGCACGACCGGCGTCACGACCGAGCTGACCCACGGAATCGCGAACGCATTGCCGAACGGGCCCGACAGGGAAACCTGCGCGAACCACGCGGCGGTGAGCGGCGCGAGACCGATCGTCACCGCGTACTGCACGCGCGTCGCCTCGGCGATGCGGCGCCGGCAGCGCGTAGCCCACCCGCGCAACCGGCGCCGCAAGCCGGCCGTGCCGCTTTCCGCGCCCGCTTCGTCGATCTCGTCGATCTCACGCACCGCGCGCCAGCCGGCGACGGCCAGCAGGATCACGGCAACCGCGCCGAACGACAGCCAGAACCCGGCCGACAGCACGGCCCACGGATCGGCGAGCAGCACGCCGCCGAGCGCCGCGCACAGCACCGCGGACGTCGGCACGCTGCGGCCGGCCAGATACGCGATGCCGCCGCCCGCGATCATCCACCACGCGCGCTGCGCCGGCACGTTGAAGCCGGCGAGCGCGGCGTAGCCCGCCGCGGCGGCCAGCGCGGCGAGCGCGGCCGCGTACGGCGCCGGCAACACGAGCGTCGCGGCCCGCGCGCGCCAGCGCACGCGGCGCCAGATCATCGAGACGAGCCAGCCGGCGATCGCGCCGACCAGCCCGACATGGAGACCGGAAATCGCGACCAGGTGGCTCGTGCCCGTATTGCGCAATACGCGCCAGTCGTCGTCGCCGATGCCCGACTGGTCGCCGATCGCCAGCGCGGCGACGATGCCGCGATGCGCCGCTTCGGCACCGAGCACCTCGCCGATGCGTGCCCGCAGGGTGTCGCGCACCCGATCGATCGATGCACGCCATCCCGATGTGCGCGCATCGAGCAATACCGCCCGACGCGGCGCACTGACATAGCCGATCGCACGAATGCCCGCGGCGAGCCACGCCGCCTCGCTGTCGCGCACGCCGGGATTGGCCTCGGCATGCGGACGCTTGAGACGCACGACGAAACGCCAGCGCTGGGCCGCATGCAAATCGGGCAGCGCATCGCGTGTCGCGGATGCGCCATACGCGCGCCACGACAACCGGATCAAGGGCGGAAAACGGGTGAGCCCCGCATCGTTCGATTCGACCGCGAACAGCAGCCGCGCGCCTGTCTCGTCGACGACGGGCAACCCGCGGATCACGCCCGTGACGACGATGTCGCGCCCTTCCCACTCTGCCGGCAGACTGTCGCGCAGCCGCCATTCGGCTCGCGCGGCCGCATAGCCGAACCCCGCGACGCAGGCCGCGAGCGCGCACAGCATCCAGCCGCACACGACGACCGCACGCGTGCGCCGACGACGCACGCACCACGCGCCCAGCGCCGCGCAGCCCGCGAGCACGGCTGCTCCGACCGCCCATGCGATCGCCCCCGGCAACGCCGCCTGCCGCTGCAGCACGACGACGCCGAGCGCGAACGCGATCCACCACACGCGCATTCCGCCTCCTCGTCGACCCGGCGCCGCCCCTGCCAATGCAGCGCGTTCCGGCAACGATTATGCGGACGAAAGTGCGAGTCGCGGCAGCGCGGCGAGCGCGTTAGCCGAAGTGCATAGGGACAATTCGCCGGCATCGAGCCCGCGCAATTCGGCGAGCACGCCGCCGATGCGCGGCACCTGGTCGGGCGTATTGCGGGATTTGTATGCCCATTCGGGCGCGATGTCGGGCGCGTCGGTCTCGACGACGAGCGCGTCGAGCGGTAATTCCGCGGCGAGCCGGCGGATCTGCCGCGCGCGCGTGAAGGTCACGTTGCCGCCGAAGCCGAGATGCAGCCCCTGCGCCAGATACGCTTCGGCCTGCTGGAAACTGCCGTTGAACGCATGCGCGATGCCGCGCCGCACGCCGAAACGGCGCAGCCCGGCCAGCACGCGGTCCTGCGACTTGCGCACGTGGCACAGCACCGGCAGATCGAATTCCCGCGCCAGCCTGAGCTGGCCCTGGTAGAAGAACTGCTGCCGGTCTTCGTCGAGCCCCGGCACGAAATAGTCGAGCCCGATCTCGCCGATCGCGACGAAACGCGGATCGTCGAGGCTCGCCTCGATCTCCATGCGCAGCCGGTCGAGATCCGCGTCGCGGGCCTGCGGCGTATACATCGGATGGATGCCGAGCGCGTACGCCGCGCCCGGCGTGCGCTGCGCGAGTTCGCGCACCGTCGTGAAGTTGTCGCGCCCGATGCTCGGGATCACGATGCGCGACACGCCGGCCGCGTGCGCAGCCTGCGCGACCGCGTCGCGGTCGGCGTCGAACTCGGCGGCATCGAGATGGCAGTGCGTGTCGATCCACATGGCAGCGGTCCTGCGCCGTTGCGCCGTGCCGGACGAGCCGGCGGCCGGCCAAAGGCGCGTTGCTTCTTACACCGGCAGCGCCGGCTCCTCGTGCAGCACCCCGTCGCGCAGCCGCATGATGCGGTCGCAGCGCGCGGCGAGATCCGGGTCGTGCGTGACGATCACGAAGCTCGTTTCGAGCGTCTCGGACAGTTCGAGCATCAGGTTGAACACCGTGTCGGCCGTCGTGCCGTCGAGGTTGCCGGTCGGCTCGTCGGCGAGCACGCAGGCCGGCTTCGTCACCAGCGCGCGCGCGATCGCGACACGCTGCCGCTCGCCGCCCGACAGTTCGCCCGGCCGGTGCTTCGCACGCGGGCCGAGACCGACGCGTTCGAGCATCGCCTGTGCCTGCTCGCGCGCGTCCTCGGTCGTCATCCGGCGGATGCGCAGCGGCATCGCGACGTTGTCGAGCGCCGTGAACTCGGGCAGCAGGTGGTGGAACTGGTAGACGAAACCGAGCGCGCGGTTGCGCAGCTCGTTACGCTCGCGTTCGGCGAGCTGCGTAAACGGCTTGCCGAGCAACGACACTTCGCCGGCGCTCGGCTCGTCGAGCCCGCCCAGCACGTGCAGCAGCGTGCTCTTGCCGGAGCCCGACGCGCCGACGACCGCGAGCTTCTCGCCGCGCCGCACCGTCAGCTCGGTATTGTTGAGCACCTGCACGTTGAAGCCGCCCTGCACGAACGCCTTCGTGATCCCGCGCGCCTGAAGCACGTATTCCTGCATACCTGCCGAATCCTGTCTGTTGTGTTGTCGTGAATCCGCGAATGCGGTCGCGCGGTCATTCATAGCGGAGCGCCTCCGCCGGCTTCACCTTCGCGCCGCGCCAGCTCGGATAGAGCGTGGCCACGGCCGACAGCGCGAACGCGATCAGCCCGATCCGGATCACGTCGCTCGCGACGAGTTCGGACGGCAGCTCGCTGATGAAGTACACCGACGGCGGCAGGAACTGCACGCCGAACAGGTGCTCGATCATCGGGATCAGCCACGGGATGCTCCACGCGATCAGGCAGCCGAGCGCGACGCCGGTCGCGGTGCCGACGAAGCCGATCGTCACGCCCTGCACGACGAAGATCTTCATGATCGACCCCGGCTGCGCGCCGAGCGTGCGCAGGATCGCGATGTCGGCCTGCTTGTTGGTCACCGTCATCACGAGCGACGACACGAGGTTGAACGCGGCCACCGCGATGATCAGCGTGAGGATGATGAACATCATCCGCTTCTCGATCTGCACGGCCGAGAACCACGTCTTGTTCTGCTGGGTCCAGTCGCGGATGTACAGGCTGCCCGACAGCGTATGCGACAGCTCGACCGCGACCTGCGGCGCCTTCTGCATGTCGGTGAGCCGCAGCCGCACGCCGGTCGGCGCGCTCATCCGGAACAGCGCCTCGGCATCGCGGATGTTGATCATCGCGAGCGTGCTGTCGTATTCGTAGTGGCCCGACTCGAACACGCCGACGACCGTGAACTGCTTCAGGCGCGGCATCATGCCGGCCGGCGTGATCGAGCCTTCGGGCGCGACGAGCGTGACCTTGTCGCCGACCGTCACGCCGAGGTTGCCGGCGAGCGCGTCGCCGAGCACGATGCCGAACTGGCCCGGCACGAGCGCGCCGAGCTGGCCGGCCTTCATGTCCTTGCCGATGTCGGACACCTGCGGCTCGAGCGACGGCTCGACGCCGCGCAGCATCACGCCGCTCACCGCGTCCTGGCGCGTGAGCAGCGCCTGCGCGTCGACGTACGGCGCCGCGCCGATCACCGACGGATTGCGGCGCGCTTCCTGCGCGGTCAGTTGCCAGTCGGGCATCGAACCCGTCGGCGAGAACACCTCGACGTGCGCGAGCACCGACAGCATGCGGTCGCGCACTTCCTTCTGGAAGCCGTTCATCACCGACAGCACGACGATCAGCGCCGCGACGCCGAGCGCGATCCCGAGCATCGACACGAGCGCGATGAAGGAAATGAAGCCGTTGCCGGTCGTGCGTTTGCCGGCGCGCGTGTAGCGCCAGCCGATCTGCCATTCGTACGGAAGTTTCAAGCGAATCCTTTCTGCTGGTTACGGCGGACAGGCGCGCCGCGGCCGGACCGCCGCCGGGTGGCGGCCGGCAGCCCGGGCACGGTCGAAAAACGGCCGCCGGACGCGAACGGGCCGTCAGCCGGCCCGATCACGCGCGCAGTTTGCCATACAATGCGCACCATCATGCACGACCGACGCCTCCATTTTCTCGTTCCGTTCGCGCTGCCGTCGGCGGCCGATGCGGCCTCGTCCCTGCACACGCTGGACAGCCCCGCGCTCCAGAAGTTGCTCGCCCGCGCGAGCCTCGTCGAGCGCGTGGCCGGCGAGGACTTCCAGCGCACGCTGCCGCACGAGCGCTGGCTGGCAAGCCGGTTCGGCGCCACGCAGGGCAACGCCGCGGACGAGGCACCGCTCGCGCCCTACATGCTGCTGGCCGACGGCGGCGATCCCGATGCGCACGCATGGGCGTGCGTCGAGCCCGTGCACGTCGAAATCGCGCACGATCACCTGGTGCTCGTCGATCCGGCCGCCCTCGCGCTCGACGACGGCGACGCGGCCGCGCTGCTCGCGGTCGCGCGGCCGCTGATCGAGGAGCTGGGCGTGCGGCTCGAAGCGCCGAACCCGGCGCGCTGGTATCTGTCGAGCGACCAGCTCGCGCGCCTCGCCGGCGCCGCACCGCTGCGCGCCAGCGGCCGCAACATCGAGATCTGGCTGCCGCACGAGGCGCATACGGGCGAGCGCTCGCGGATGTGGATGAAACTGCAGAACGAAGTGCAGATGGCCTGGTTCCAGCATCCGGTGAACGAAGCGCGCGAGGCCCGTGGGCTGCCGGCCGTCAATTCGATCTGGTTCCATGCGCAGGGCACGCTGAAGCCTGTGGGCAAACCGTTCGCGCGCGTGCTGTCCGCGTCGCCCGCCGCGCGCGGCCTCGCGCGCGCCGCGCAAACCGAAGCCGGCAGCCCGCCCGCGACGTTCGGCACGCTGTCCGCTATCGACGGCGCGACGCTCGTCGAACTGCCGGCGCTGACCACTCCATTCATCGAACAGGACTGGGCACGCTGGCACGACGGGCTCGCCGCGCTCGAGCGCGACTGGTTCGCGCCGGCGCTCGCCGCGCTGCAGAACGGCGAGCTGGCCGCCGTCGATGTCACGCTGTGCGGCGACACGAGCTCCGTGACGCTGCACGCGACGCGCGGCGACCTGCGCAAGTTCTGGCGCCGCCGCGCGCTCGCCTCCCTGTTCGAATAACCAGCAGACCCCGAATGACCCGGATCGTTACCCGCCCCGTCGTGCCCGTCGACGCCGAAGTGCTCGCGCGCCACGGCCTGCACCCCGTCCTCGCGCGCCTGTACGCGTCGCGCGGCGTGCAGTCGCCCGTCGACATCGAGACCGCGCTCGCGCGCCTCGTCCCGCCCACCGAGCTGAAAGGCTGCGCCGATGCGGCGGTGCTGCTCGCCGACGCGATCGCCGACAAGCGGCGCCTGCTGGTCGTCGCCGACTACGACTGCGACGGCGCGACCGCCTGCGCGGTCGCGGTGCGCGGCCTGCGGATGTTCGGCGCGCAGATCGACTACCTGGTGCCGAACCGCTTCGAATACGGCTACGGCCTCACACCCGAGATCGTCGAACTCGCGGCCGCGCGCAAGCCCGACCTGCTGATCACCGTCGACAACGGGATCGCGAGCGTCGCGGGCGTCGAAGCCGCGAACGCACGCGGCATCGACGTGCTCGTGACCGACCACCACCTGCCCGGCGACGCGCTGCCCGCCGCACGCGCGATCGTCAACCCGAACCAGCCCGGCTGCGCGTTCCCGAGCAAGCACCTCGCCGGCGTCGGCGTGATGTTCTACGTGCTGCTCGCGCTGCGCGCCGAGCTGCGCCGCCGCGGCGCGTTCGCGAGCAAGGAAGCCGAGCCGCGCCTCGACGGCCTGCTCGACCTCGTCGCGCTCGGCACCGTCGCCGACGTCGTGCGGCTCGACGGCAACAACCGCGTGCTCGTGGCCCAAGGGCTGCAGCGCATCCGCAACGGCCGCATGCAGCCGGGCATCGCCGCGCTGTTCCGCGCCGCCGCGCGCGAAGCGCGCACCGCGTCGGGCTTCGACCTCGGCTTCGGCCTCGGTCCGCGCCTGAACGCCGCCGGCCGGCTGTCCGACATGTCGCTCGGCATCGAATGCCTGATCACCGACGACATCGGCCGCGCATGGGATCTCGCGCAGCAGCTCGACGTGATGAACCGCGAGCGCCGCGAAATCGAGGCCGGCATGCAGCAGCAGGCGCTCGCCGATCTGGCCGACGTCGATCCGGCCGACGCATGCACGATCACGCTGTTCAATCCCGAGTGGCATCAGGGCGTGATCGGCATCGTCGCCGGCCGGCTCAAGGAAAAATTCCACCGCCCGTCGTTCACATTCGCGCACGCCGACGACGAAGGCCGGCGGGTCAAGGGGTCGGGCCGGTCGATCGCCGGCTTCCACCTGCGCGACGCGCTCGACCTCGTGTCGAAACGCGAACCGGACCTGATCGTCGCGTTCGGCGGCCACGCGATGGCGGCCGGCCTCACGCTCGACACCGAAAACGTGCCGCGCTTCGCGGCCGCGTTCGAGGCCGTCGCGCGCGAATGGCTGTCCGACGACGCGCTCGCCCGCGTGATCGAGACCGACGGCGAACTCGAGGACGCGTACTTCACGCCGCAGTTCGTCGGCCTGCTCGATGAAGCCGTCTGGGGGCAAGGGTTTCCGGCCCCGCTTTTCTCGGGCGAATTCGACGTTGTATCGCAATCGCTCGTGAAGGAAAAGCATCTGAAGCTGCAGCTCGCGCGCGGCCGCCAGCGCTTCAACGCGATCTGGTTCAACCACACCGAGCCGCTGCCGGCGAGCGCGCTGGTCGCGTACCGGCTCGTCGCCGATACGTGGAACGGCGTCACGCGCGTCCAGCTGATCGTCGAACACGCGGCCGGCTGAGCACGCCACCCGGCCCGCGACGCGCCGCCGCACGCGTGCGCGCCGCGCCGGACGGGGCCGTCAACACGCGTACAGGCACCGTTTGCGTCACCGGGCAAGCCTGCCGATCAGCTATAATTCCGCTTTTTTACGAAGCCGGAACAGCGAACGATCATGGAAGCGGAACGTCTCAACGCGATCGAAAGCTCCCTGCTCGACCTGCGCAATCGCGCGGGCGAGCTTCGGGGGTATCTTTGACTACGACGCCAAAGCTGCGCGTCTGACCGAAGTCAACAAGGAACTCGAAGACCCGAACGTCTGGAACGATTCGAAGAACGCCCAGGCGCTCGGCCGCGAGAAGAAGCTGCTCGAAGGCGTCGTCACGACGCTCACCGCGCTCGATAGCGACCTGCGCGACGCGCTCGACCTGTTCGAGCTGGCACGCGAGGAAGGCGACGAGGATACGCTGCTCGCGTCGGAGGACGACGCCGCGAAGCTCGAGGCGCGCGTCGGCGACATCGAGTTCCGCCGGATGTTCTCGAACCCGGCCGATCCGAACAACTGCTTCATCGACATCCAGGCCGGCGCCGGCGGCACCGAGGCATGCGACTGGGCGTCGATGCTGCTGCGCCAGTACCTGCGCTACTGCGAACGCAAGGGCTTCAAGGCCGAGGTGCTCGAAGAGTCCGACGGCGACGTCGCCGGCATCAAGAACGCGACGGTCAAGGTCACGGGCGAATACGCGTACGGCTTCCTGCGCACCGAAACGGGCATCCACCGCCTCGTGCGCAAGTCGCCGTTCGACTCGTCGGGCGGCCGCCACACGTCGTTCTCGTCGGTGTTCGTCTATCCGGAAATCGACGACTCGATCGAAGTCGAGATCAACCCGGCCGACCTGCGCATCGATACGTACCGCGCATCGGGCGCGGGCGGCCAGCACATCAACAAGACCGACTCCGCGGTGCGGATCACGCACATGCCGACGGGGATCGTCGTGCAGTGCCAGAACGACCGCTCGCAGCACCGCAACCGCGCCGAAGCGATGGCGATGCTGAAGTCGCGCCTGTACGAAGTCGAAATGCGCAAGCGCCAGGCCGAGCAGGACAAGCTCGAATCGAGCAAGACCGATGTGGGCTGGGGCCACCAGATCCGCTCGTACGTGCTCGACCAGAGCCGCGTGAAGGACCTGCGCACGAACGTCGAAATGAGCAACACGCGGGCGGTGCTCGACGGCGACCTCGACGACTTCATCAGCGCGAGCCTCAAACAGGGCGTGTAAGCGCCGCGGCGCGGCCAGCCCGCGCCGCCCTTTCCGTTTGCGTTGCCGCACCCCACTCCGAATTCCGACCATCATGACCGAACCGACCCAAACGCAGCCCGCCGTCACGGCGGACGACAACCAGATCATCGCCGAGCGCCGCGAGAAGCTGCGCGCGTTGCGCGAGCAAGGCGTGGCCTATCCGAACGATTTCCGGCCCGAGCACCACGCAGCCGACCTGCAGGCCAAATTCGCCGAATCGGACAAGGCCGCGCTCGAAGCGAACCCGGTCGAGGTGTCGGTCGCCGGCCGCATGATGCTCAAGCGCGTGATGGGCAAGGCGAGCTTCGCGACGGTGCAGGACGGGTCGGGCCAGATCCAGTTCTTCGTGACGCCGAACGACATCGGCGCCGACACCTACGACGCGTTCAAGAAGTGGGACCTCGGCGACATCGTCGCCGCGCGCGGCGTGCTGTTCCGCACCAACAAGGGCGAGCTGTCGGTCCAGTGCAAGGAGCTGCGCCTGCTGTCGAAGGCGCTCCGTCCGCTGCCGGACAAGTTCCACGGCCTGTCCGACCAGGAAATGCGCTACCGCCAGCGCTACGTCGACCTGATCGTCACGCCGGAAACGCGCGACACGTTCCGCGCCCGCACCAAGACGATCGCGTCGATCCGCAAGTTCATGGACAACGCCGAGTTCATGGAAGTCGAGACGCCGATGCTGCACCCGATCCCGGGCGGCGCGGCCGCGAAGCCGTTCGTCACGCATCATAATGCGCTCGACATGCAGATGTTCCTGCGCATCGCGCCGGAGCTGTACCTGAAGCGCCTGATCGTCGGCGGCTTCGAGCGCGTGTTCGAGATCAACCGCAATTTCCGGAATGAAGGCGTGTCGCCGCGTCACAACCCGGAATTCACGATGATGGAGTTCTACGCCGCGTACACCGACTACCGCTGGCTGATGGACTTCACCGAGCAACTGATCCGCCAGGCGGCGATCGATGCGCTCGGCACCGCGACGATCCAGTACCAGGGCCGCGAGCTCGACCTCGCGAAGCCGTTCCATCGCCTGACGATCACGCAGGCGATCCGGAAGTACGCACCCGACTACACCGACGGCCAGCTGTCGGACGACGCGTTCCTGCGCACCGAACTGAAGCGCTTCGGCGTCGACGTGTCGCAGCCGGCGTTCCTGAACGCAGGCATCGGTGCGCTGCAGCTCGCGCTGTTCGAGGAAACGGCCGAAGCGCAGCTGTGGGAACCGACGTTCATCATCGACTACCCGGTCGAGGTGTCGCCGCTCGCACGCGCATCGGATACGGTGCCGGGCATCACCGAGCGTTTCGAGCTGTTCATGACCGGCCGCGAGATCGCGAACGGCTTCTCGGAGCTGAACGATCCGGAAGACCAGGCCGCGCGCTTCAAGAAGCAGGTCGAGCAGAAGGATGCGGGCGACGAGGAAGCGATGTTCTTCGACGCCGACTATATCCGCGCGCTCGAATACGGGATGCCTCCGACCGGCGGCTGCGGGATCGGCATCGACCGTCTCGTGATGCTGCTGACCGACAGCCCGACGATCCGCGACGTGCTGCTGTTCCCGCACCTGCGCCGCGAAGACTGACGGCCGCAAGCGCGTGTGCGCCGCGCCCCGTGGCGCGCACGCATCAGCTTTGTAACGACGCGTAAATCCCGCCAGCCGGCGTCTGCCGGCCCTCGATCCTCCCCCGTTTTATTCCCTCGTCGCGACGCCCTTCTCCGGGTTTTCCCGGAAACGGCCGCCGGCGCCCCGCTGCAATTCGTTACACCTTGATACGGCGCGGCGCTTGGCCGTGGACGACACTCCTGTTGCGTCACCACGCATGACCACGGGACCAGAACGAGGCGCCGGAACGCCAAGTCTGCTCGCTCCCGAGCGTGGGATCCTGCTCCGGCACAGCGCGCCGATCCGGATCGACCTTGGAGAAAAAAATGGACAACCAGAATCAGACCACGCCGCAAAAGCAACGCCTCCACCCGCTCATCGCCACCGCGGCCGGCGCCGTCATCGTCGCCAGCCTCGCCGCGACGGCAGCGATCACGGGCGTATTCCCGAAAGCCACCAGCAGCAACGAACAGAACGGCCAGACCCAGGCCGCGCTGATCGCGTCGCAGCCGGCCGTCGATACGGCCGCGGCCGCCAGCGCTGCGCTCGCCGCGCAAGCGCAGCGGCAGGCAGCGGAACAGGCCGCCGCGCAGCAGAAGGCCGCCGTCGCGCAGGCCGAGCCGAAGCCGGCGCCGCGCCCGGCTGCGCCGCACCGCCGTCACACGACCGCCCCGCAGCCGCCGCAATACGCGCAGCAGCCGTCGACGCCTGCGCAAACCTACTGCCAGAGCTGCGGCACGGTCGTCGCGATCACGCAGTCGCGCACGCCGGGCCAGAGCTCGGGGATCGGCGCCGTGGGCGGCGCAGCGGCGGGCGGCCTGCTCGGCAACCAGTTCGGCAACGGCAACGGCCGCACCGCGATGACGATCATCGGCGCGCTGGGCGGCGGTCTCGCCGGCAACCAGGTCGAGAAGCAGGTCCGCGCGGAAACCGACTATCAGGTGCAAGTGCAGATGGAAAGCGGCGCGACGCGCACGTTCACGTACCACAACCCGCCGCCGTTCGGCCAGGGCCAGCGCGTGCGGATCGAGAACGGCACGCTGGTCGGCGCGTAAGCAGCTGATCGCATCATTGCCGGCGTCCCCTGCGCGCGTGTCGTGCGCAGGCAGCCCGACAAAAACGAAAACGGCTCGCGAGCAAGCGCTCACGAGCCGTTTTTCATGGGCGCGGCGTACACGTTGCGGCGCACGCCCTGACCGGTCGGTCAGTCCTCGTCGTCGAAATCCGATTCGTCGATCCAGTGTGCCTGGATCGCCTCGAGGATCTTCTCGCCCGAGTGCGTCGGATCGTCGTCGAAACCGTCGAGCTCGAGCACCCACTGGCGCAGGTCGACGAAGTTGATCCGCTGCGGGTCGATGTCCGGGTGCTTGTCCGCCAGCGCAATGGCTATTTCACGCGAATCGGTCCATTTCATCGCCTGCCTCCGGTTCCTGTCAGTGATTTTCCTTCGCGTGGTTGATCGAGTACTTCGGGATCTCGACCACCAGGTCCGAATCTTCCTTCACGATCGCCTGGCACGACAGGCGCGACGTCGGCTCGAGGCCCCACGCCTTGTCCAGCAGATCGTCCTCGTCCTCCTCGGACGGCGTCAGATCGTTGAAGCCTTCGCGGATCACCACGTGGCACGTCGTGCATGCGCACGACTTCTCGCATGCATGCTCGATCTCGATCCCGTGATCGAGCAGGTTGTCGCAGATACTCTTGCCGGGCGTCGCGTCGATCACTGCGCCATCCGGGCACAGTTCGACGTGAGGCAGCACCACCAGTTGAGGCATGTCCGTTCCGTCAGTCAGGGTGCGGCGCCACGCGCCGCACGGTTCATCATCGCGCGGGCCGTTGCCGGCCGATGCGCGGTTCGTGGATTCAGATCTCGTCGAGCCGGCGGCCCGACAGCGCGCGCTTGATGCTCTTGTCCATCCGGCGCGCCGCGAATTCGTCGGTACCGTCGGCCAGCGCCTTGGTCGCCGCTTCGATCGCATGCGTATCGTCGCCCTGCGCGACCACGCGCAACGCCGCGGCCAGCGCGTCGACCTGCTCGCGCTCGCCGGCCTCGAGCAGTTCGCCGTCGGCCGCCAGCGCGGCCTGCGTCGCCTCGAGCATCCGCTGCGCCTCGACCTGCGCTTCGCGCAGCGCGCGGGCGCGCATGTCGATTTCGGCGGTCTTGAAGCTGTCTTCCAGCATCTTCGCGATGTCGTCGTCGGCGAGGCCGTACGACGGCTTCACGACGACCGATGCCTCGACGCCCGAGTGCTGTTCGCGTGCGAACACCGACAGCAGCCCGTCCGCATCGACCTGGTAGGTCACGCGAATGCGCGCCGCACCCGCCGTCATCGGCGGAATGCCGCGCAGCTCGAAGCGCGCGAGCGACCGGCAGTCGGCGACGAGTTCGCGCTCGCCCTGCACGACGTGGATCGCCATCGCGGTCTGGCCGTCCTTGAAGGTCGTGAATTCCTGCGCGCGCGCGATCGGAATCGTCGAGTTGCGCGGAATGATCTTCTCGACGAGGCCGCCCATCGTCTCGACACCGAGCGACAGCGGAATCACGTCGAGCAGCAGCCAGTCGTCGCCGGTGCCGCGATTGCCCGCGAGCAGGTCGGCCTGGATCGCCGCGCCGAGCGCGACGACCTGGTCCGGATCGAGGTTCACGAGCGGCGGCTGGCCGAAATACTTCGCGACCGCGTCGCGGATCACCGGCATGCGCGTCGCGCCGCCGACGAGCACGACGCCCTTGATGTCGGCCGGCGTGACCTGCGCATCGCGCAGCGCCTTGCGGGTCGGCGTGAGCGTGCGCTGCACGAGCGGCGCGACGAGCGATGCGAAGGTGTCGTGCGAAATCGTCTGAACGAGATGCGCGCCACTCGACAGCGTCACGTCGAGCACCGCCTGCGGCGCGGACGACAGCGCTTCCTTCAGCACCCGCACCCGATCGAGCAGCAGGCGCACGTCCTCGGGCGCGAGCGTCTTCGCGTCGATATCGGCCTGCGCGAGCACGTGACCGAACAGCGCGTGGTCGAAATCGTCGCCGCCGAGCGCGGAATCGCCGCCCGCGGCCAGCACCTCGAACACGCCCTTCGTCAGCTTCAGGATCGACAGGTCGAACGTGCCGCCGCCGAGGTCGTACACCGCGTAAAGGCCTTCGGCCGCGTTGTCGAGACCATAGGCGATCGCCGCGGCGGTCGGTTCGTTCAGCAGGCGCAGCACGTTGAGGCCCGCGAGGCGCGCGGCGTCCTTGGTCGCCTGGCGCTGCGCATCGTCGAAGTACGCGGGCACCGTGATCACCGCGCCGACCAGATCGTCGCCAAGCGAATCTTCAGCGCGATAACGCAGCGTCGCGAGAATCTCGGCCGATACTTCGACCGGGCTCTTCACGCCGTCGATCGTACGGATCTGCACCATGCCCGGCGCATCGACGAATTCGTACGGCGCGTTCGCCGCGCCTTCGACCTCGGCCTTGCCGCGGCCCATGAAGCGCTTGACCGACACGATCGTGTTGCGCGGATCGGTCGCGGCCTGCTCCTTCGCTTCGTGGCCGATGCGGCGGCCGCCCTTCTCGAGGTAACGGACCACCGAAGGCAGCAGCACGCGGCCCGCTTCGTCCGGCAGGACTTCAGGCACGCTGTTGCGCACGGCGGCGACGAGCGAGTTCGTCGTGCCGAGATCGATCCCGACGGCGAGTCGCCGCTGGTGCGGCGCCGGCGCCATGCCCGGTTCGGAAATTTGCAGTAAAGCCATCTTGGTTCGTTCGGGCGCTCGGCCCGTTTGCTGCGCGTGCGCAAGGCACGCGGTTAAGTTTCGAGACGCTCGATCTGCGCGCCCACTTCCGACGCGACCCGTTCGATGAACATCAGCTGACGCACGGCTTCCGCGGCGGCCTGGTCGGCACCGCTGTCGAGCAGCGTGCCGAGGCGCTCGACGCGCACGCGCTTCTCGTCGCGCAACTCGGCGAGCAACGCATCGAGCGCGTCGACGTTGCGGGCGGCCGCGGCATCCTCGATGCCCTCGCGCCACTCCATCTGCTGCATCAGGAATGCCGGCTCCATCGCCGTGTTGTTTTCGGCGCCGATGTCGACGCCGCGCAGCGACAGCAGATAGGACGCGCGCTTCAGCGGATCGCGCAGCGTGCGGTATGCCTCGTTCGCGCGGGTGGCCCATTGCATCGCGATGCGCTTTTGCGCATCGCCGGCCGCCGCGAAGCGGTCCGGGTGCACCTGCGTCTGCACCGTCCGGTAGGCGGCGTCGAGCGCCGTCTCGTCGAGCGCGAATTGCGCCGGCAGGTGAAACAGGTCGAAATGGCTGTCTTTCAGCGAAACCATCGTCGCGTTCAATTCCGGTTCGTCGCGCGGCAAACGCCGCACATTAAAAAGGCGGCCCGTGCCGCCTCTTGCCCGCATCGCGCGGAGGGAGCCGCGTCACACGCGGAACGATTCCCCGCACCCGCACTCGTCCTTCACGTTCGGGTTGTTGAACTTGAACCCTTCGTTCAGGCCTTCGCGGGCGAAGTCGAGCTCGGTGCCGTCGATATAGGCGAGGCTCTTCGGATCGACGATGACCTTCACGCCGTGGCTCTCGAACACCTGATCCTCGGGAGCCAGCTCGTCGACATACTCGAGCTTGTACGCGAGCCCCGAGCACCCGGTCGTGCGAACGCCAAGCCGCAGGCCCACCCCCTTGCCGCGACGGACGAGGTATTTCTGGACGTGCTGTGCTGCTTTTTCGGTCAGTGTAATTGCCATGATGTCCTTGCCGCGGCGCGCCACCGGGGCTCGCCGCGTTCCTTCCCTAGCCGCTCTCGATGCCGCTCAGGCTGCTGCCTGATCGCTTTCCTTGGTGTCGTGGCGCTTCTTGTAGTCGGCCACGGCTGCCTTGATCGCGTCTTCCGCGAGGATCGAGCAGTGAATCTTCACCGGCGGCAGCGCGAGTTCTTCGGCGATCTGCGTGTTCTTGATCGACAGTGCCTCGTCGAGCGTCTTGCCCTTCACCCATTCGGTGACGAGCGAGCTCGATGCGATCGCCGAACCGCACCCGTAGGTCTTGAACTTCGCGTCTTCGATCACGCCGTCCGCGCCGACGCGGATCTGCAGCTTCATCACGTCGCCGCAAGCCGGCGCGCCGACCATGCCCGTGCCGACCGTGTCGTCGTCCTTCGCGAACGAACCGACGTTGCGCGGGTTTTCGTAGTGATCCAGAACCTTGTTGCTGTAAGACATGACTCAGACTCCTTGACTCGTTACGTCTGCGTGCGCCAATCCGCGCGCGGTTGCATTCAATGCGGTATCAGTGTGCGGCCCATTCGATCGTCGACAGATCGATGCCGTCCTGGTGCATTTCCCAGAGCGGCGACAGTTCGCGCAGCTTCGCGATCTTGCTGTTCAGCAGATCGATCACGAAGTCGACTTCCTGCTCCGTCGTGAAGCGGCCCACCGTGAAGCGGATCGAGCTGTGCGCGAGCTCGTCGTTGCGGCCGAGCGCACGCAGCACGTACGACGGCTCCAGCGACGCCGACGTGCACGCGGAGCCCGACGACACCGCGACGTCCTTGATCGCCATGATCAGCGACTCGCCTTCGACGAAGTTGAAGCTGATGTTCAGGTTGTGCGGGACACGGTGATCCATGTCGCCGTTCACGTAGGTTTCCTCGATCTGCGACAGGCCGCGCAGCAGCTTGTCGCGCAGCATGCGGACGCGCTCGTTCTCGGTCGCCATTTCCTCGCGCGCGATGCGGAACGCTTCGCCCATGCCGACGATCTGGTGCGTCGGCAGCGTGCCCGAACGCATGCCGCGCTCGTGGCCGCCGCCGTGCATCTGCGCTTCGATGCGCACGCGCGGCTTGCGACGCACGTACAGCGCGCCGATGCCCTTCGGGCCGTAGGTCTTGTGTGCCGAGAACGACATCAGGTCGACCTTCAGCTTCGCGAGGTCGATCCCGACCTTGCCGGTCGACTGCGCGGCATCGACGTGGAACACGATGCCCTTCTCGCGGCAGATCTCGCCGATCGTCTCGATGTCCTGGATCACGCCGATCTCGTTGTTCACGTGCATCACCGACACGAGGATCGTGTCCGGGCGCAGCGCGGCCTTGAACACGTCGAGGTCGATCAGGCCGTCATCCTTCACGTCGAGGTAGGTGACTTCGAAACCGTCGCGCTCGAGCTCGCGGCACGTATCGAGCACGGCCTTGTGCTCGGTCTTCACCGTGATGATGTGCTTGCCCTTGCCCTTGTAGAAGTTCGCGGCGCCCTTGATTGCAAGGTTGTCCGACTCCGTGGCGCCGGACGTCCAGATGATCTCGCGCGGATCGGCGTTCACGAGTGCAGCCACCTGTTCGCGCGCTTCCTCGACTGCACGCTCCGCGTCCCAGCCATAGGCATGGCTGCGCGACGCCGGGTTGCCGAACTGCTCGCGCAGGTACGGCACCATCTTGTCGACCACGCGCGGATCGACGGGCGTCGTCGCGCTGTAATCCATATAGATGGGCAGGTGGAGAGTCTCTTGGGTCATCTGTCGCTCCGGGTATTCTGTGCAGGGACTATGTGCGTTATGGGGTATGGCGGGCGCCTTCGCGCTCACGAACTCGCGATGTTGAACACCGAATTGGGGCCGAGCGGCATCGTGCGCACGGGCTCGGCCGGTGCGGCGACGGGCTCCGGCGTGCGACGGTCGCGCAACACCGCAGGGGCGCCCTCGCGTGCGCGCTGCTGATCGACGAGATCCTGCAGCGACACCGAATCGAGGTATTCGACCATCTTCTGGTTCAGGGTCGACCACAGCTCGTGCGTCATGCAATGGCCGTCGGGCTGCTTCGAGCCGTCGCACGTGCCTTTGCCGCCGCACTGCGTGGCGTCGAGCGGTTCATCGACCGCAATGATGATGTCGGCAACGGTGACGTCCTGCGCGCGACGCGCGAGGTTGTAGCCGCCGCCCGGGCCGCGCACGGATTCGACGATTTCATGCCTGCGCAGCTTGCCGAACAGCTGTTCGAGATACGAGAGCGAAATCCGCTGGCGCTGGCTGATGCCTGCAAGCGTCACCGGGCCCTGCTCCTGGCGCAGTGCCAAGTCAATCATCGCCGTGACGGCGAAACGGCCTTTGGTGGTGAGTCTCATGGTGTCTAGGGGACTGCAATCTTGACGATTTTGGTCAAGTATAAATATTTGACGAATTTAGTCAAGTATCCATGCCTTTGAAAGGGTATTCGCAGACCGCTGAATATCGCGCGGTCAGCGCGCCGTACGCGCGCGGAGCGTCTCCAGCAGGCCCGCGCATGCGCGCTCGACCTGGTCGAGCACCTGCTCGAAGCCCTGCGTGCCGCCGAAATACGGATCGGCCACTTCGGTTTCGGTCGCGCCCGGCGCGAATTCCATCAGCAGGCGCACCTTGTCGCGATGCTGCGGCGGGCAACGGCGGCGCAGCTCGGCGAGATTCGCTTCGTCCATCGCGAGCAGCAGGTCGAACTGCTCGAAATCCGCCGCGCTCACCTGCCGCGCGCGCAGCGTCGACAGATCGTAGCCGCGGCTGCGCGCGGCCGCCTGCGCACGCGTATCGGGCGGCTCGCCCACGTGCCAGTCGCCGGTGCCGGCCGAATCGATCGCGATCCGGTCGGCCAGCGCGGCCGCGTCGACCTGGTGGCGCATCACGCCTTCCGCGGTGGGCGAACGGCAGATGTTGCCGAGACAGACGAAACAGATCGCAACGCGGGTCATCGCACTATCGAAAAGCCGCGGCGGGCCGCGTGGGAGAAGAACGCGCCATTATACAAAGGCGACCGAAATCGCGCCGCCGCGCAAAGCGACGGCGCCATGCGTTACAGCGCCTTCGGCACCGCGAGCACGATGTCGCCGGACGCCGCCGGCAGCGGCTGCGCCGCGTCGCCGACCAGCCCGAACGACACCGCGCGCGCCAGTTCGGCGGACGCCTGGTGAACCGCGAGCGGGCCGCGCGACGGCGCACCGGCCATCGCATGCAGATAGGCAACCGCTGCCAGCGGAACCACGATTGCCAGCGGCCAGTACATCGATATTGTCTTTTTCATGATGCGGACCTCCTTGACCTCGTACCCCGAAACCCAATTCCGGAGACTACAGACGAGATTCTATAGACCGCATCTATCGAGATAAATATACAAATAGCGAACGCACTGTTGCTGCCCGCTGAACAGTGTCAGCCGAGGTGGCTTTGCGACGCCGCATACAGCTCGCGGAATGTCCGCCCGGTCGGCGTCGGCATGTCGCGCGTGTCCATCCAGCCGCCCATCATCGGCAGGCGCCGCAGCGTGCCGCCGTTGCCGCCCAGCCGCTCGAGGATGCGCACCGCGAGCTTGGTCGTCAGCGCATACAGCATCGGCCGCCGTGCGAAGAAGCCCCACGCGGCGAGCGCCGCGCGCTCGCGCCACGGCCGCAGATGGCGCTCGACCTGCTTCTCGCGCAGGGTGCGCAACAGGTGCGACAACGGAATCCCGACCGGGCATACGCTGTCGCATTCGCCGCACAGCGTCGCCGCCTGCGGCAGGTCGAGCGCGCGGTCGAGCCCGACGTAGCTCGGCGTCAGCACCGATCCCATCGGCCCCGGATAGACCCAGCCGTACGCATGACCGCCGACCTTCTGGTACACCGGGCAATGGTTCATGCACGCGCCGCAGCGGATGCAGCGCAGCATCTCCTGGAATTCGCCGCCGATCAGGCCGGTGCGGCCGCCGTCGACGAGCACCACGTAGTTGTGCTCGGGGCCGTCCTCGTCGCCCGGCCCGCGCGGCCCGGTCAGCAGCGAGAAATAGTTCGACGTCTTCTGCCCCGTCGCGGAACGCGGCAGCAGACGCATCGCGGTCGCGAGATCCTCCAGCGTCGGCAGCACCTTCTCGATGCCCGTCACCGCGACATGCACGCGCGGCATCACCGTGCACATGCCCTCGTTCCCTTCGTTCGTCACGATCGCGACCGAGCCCGTCTCGGCAATCACGAAGTTGCCGCCCGTCACGCCCATGTCGGCCGACATGAAATGCGGGCGCAGCACCTCGCGCGCCTCGCGCGTCATGTCCGGGATCTCGGTGAGCCGCTCGCGCTGGTGCGTGCGCGCGAACAGGTCGGCGATCTCGTCCTTGTCCTTGTGCACGACGGGCGCAATGATGTGGCTCGGCGGCTCGTTGTCGTTGATCTGCAGGATGTATTCGCCGAGGTCCGTCTCGATCGACTGCACGCCCATCTCGGCGAGCACCGCGTTCAGGCGCATTTCCTCGGACACCATCGACTTGGTCTTGATGACCTTCTTCACGTCGTGCCGGCGTGCGATGTCGGCCACGAGCCGCGCGGCGTCCTCGGTCGTCTCGGCAAACAGCACCGTCGTGCCGCGCCGCGTCGCCGCGCGCTCGAACGCCTCGAGCCACACGTCGAGATTCTCCAGCGCGCGGTTGCGGCGCGCCTTCAGCGCGGCGCGCGTGGCCGGGAAGTCGATCGCGGTCATCGCATCGGCGCGCGCGGACACGAACTTCGTCGACAGCTTCTTCAGGTTCTGCTGCAGGCGCTGGTCGGCCAGTTTCTGGCCGGCGCGCGCCTTGAAATGCATCGATTGGACTTGCATCGCGGTATCGGGGAAAAGTAAGCGGAGCCGGGCGTCAGACGTCGCCCGCCAGCACCTGCGCGACGTGCAGCACGCGCGTGTCGCGGTCGCCGGTGCGGCGCAACCGCCCTTCGATGTTCAGCAGGCAGCCGAGATCGCCGAGCACGACGGCGCCCGCGCCCGACGCGCGCACGTTCGCGCATTTCTCGTCCGCGATGGCCGCCGAGATGTCGCCGTACTTGATAGCGAACGTGCCGCCGAAGCCGCAGCAGTGCTCGCAGTCCTTCATCTCGGTGACGGCCACGCCGCGCTGCGCGAGCAGCGCGCGCGGCTGCGCCTTCACGCCGAGCTCGCGCAGGCCCGAGCACGCGTCGTGATAGGTGACCGGGCCGGCGAATTCACCCGGCGCGAGCGACACCTTCGCGACGTTCGCGAGGAAATCGGTCAGTTCGTAGACTTTCTGCTGGAAGCGCGTGTAGCGCCCCATCAGCTCGGGATCGTCGCGGAACAGGTCGCCGTAGTGCGCGCGAATCATCCCGCCGCATGAACCCGACGGCGCGACGACGTAATCGAATGGCTCGAACTCGCGCAGCGTCTTTTCCGCGAGGTCGCGCGCGAGCGCGCGGTCGCCCGAGTTGTAGGCCGGCTGGCCGCAGCAGGTCTGCGCGGGCGGCACGATCACCTCGTAGCCGGCGTCGCGAATCAGCTTGAGCGCCGAAAAGCCGATTTCGGGGCGCATCAGATCGACCAGGCAGGTCACGAACAAACCGACTCGCATACGTGCTCCTTCGAGAAAACGGCTCTCATTATCCGACGTTTGGTCGGCAAGACCAACGCCGGCCCGCGCGCAAGCCCGCAGCGCACGAAACGAGGACTTCCTCGAACGGCGTTCGCTTTTTTCACGATACGAGATACAATCGACCAACACCGCCTGACGCGTCAACCGATTCCTCCCCCGACATGAGCCAACCCACTCCGGATTCAAAAACGTCGATCCAGGTGATCGAACGCATGATGCGGTTGCTGGACGCGCTCGCCGCGCACAGTGACCCCGTCAGCCTGAAGGAACTTGCGCAGCGCACGGAGCTGCACCCGTCGACCGCGCACCGCATCCTCAACGACATGGTGACCTGCCGCCTGGTCGACCGCTCCGATCCCGGCACCTACCGCCTCGGCATGCGGCTGCTCGAGCTCGGCAATCTCGTGAAGGCGCGCCTGTCGGTGCGCGACGCGGCGCTGATGCCGATGCGCGAACTGCACCGCCTCACCGGACAGACCGTGAACCTGTCGGTGCGCCAGGGCGACGAGATCGTCTACATCGAGCGCGCGTACTCCGAGCGCTCGGGGATGCAGGTCGTCCGCGCGATCGGCGGCCGCGCGCCGCTGCACCTCACGTCGGTCGGCAAGCTGTTCCTCGCGGCCGACGAAACGTCGCGCGTGCGTGCGTATGCGACGCGCACGGGGCTGTCCGGCCATACGCAGAACAGCATCACCGATATCGCGAAGCTCGAGCGCGAGCTGACCATCGTCCGCCAGCAATCGTGCGCGCGCGACAACGAGGAGCTCGAACTCGGCGTGCGCTGTATCGCGGCCGGCATCTACGACGATTCGGGCAAGCTCGTTGCGGGCCTGTCGCTGTCGGCACCGGCCGACCGCCTGCAGGACGCGTGGCTCGGCCAGTTGAGCCGGACGGCGCTCACCATCTCGGAGTCGCTCGGCTACCGGCCGGCGCCCGCGAAGGACGTGGACGGGCTGCAGCGGCAGGCGTAAGCCGCGCGCCATCGGCCCGGCTCCGACTCCGGTTTCGCCGGACAAAAAAAGCCCCGCGAGTGCGGGGCTTTTTCGTTGCGGTGACCGGTACGGCGGCGAACCGCCGCACCCGATCAGGTGCCGCCGTTCGGCGTGTTGGCCGCCGTCAAGCGTTCGCCGCCGCCGGCATCGAGCCAGTTGCGCAGGCGCGAGGCGTCGGCGAAGCGCGAGTACTTGCCGAACGAATCGAGCAGCACCATCACCATCGGCCGGCCGTGGATCGTCGCCTGCATCACGAGGCATTCGCCCGCTTCGTTGATGAAGCCCGTCTTCTGCAGCCCGATGTCCCACGAGCCGTTGCCGCGGATCAGCGCGTTGGTGCTGTTGTAGACCAGGTTGCGCTTGCCCGTGTACACCTCGTAGGTGCGATCGGTCGAGAACTGGCGGATCATCGGGTACTGGTACGCCGCATTGACCATCTTCACGAGGTCGCGCGCGCTCGACACGTTCGAGCTCGACAGGCCGGTCGAATTCTCGAAATGCGTATCGGTCATGCCGAGCGACTTCGCCTTCGCGTTCATCGCCGCGATGAACGCCGGACGGCCGCCCGGGTAGTAACGCGACAGCGCGGCGGCAGCGCGGTTTTCCGACGCCATCAGCGCGATGTGCAGCATGTCCTCGCGCGACAGCACCGAGCCGACCGACAGGCGCGAGCCCGTGCCCTTCTCGTAGTCGCGGTCTTCGTCGGTGACTTCGAGCGAGTCGGTCATCGGCGACTTCGAGTCGAGCACGACCATTGCCGTCATCAGCTTCGAGATCGACGCGATCGGCACGACCGCGTGCGAATTCTTGTCGAACAGCGGCTCGCCGGAATTCTGGTCGACGACGTACGCGACGCTGGAGCGCAGCGCGAGCGCGTCGGGCGTGTCGTGCAGGCCGAACGCCTGGCCGACCGTCGGACGGCGCGGCTGGAACGCGACCTTGCGCACCGCGCCGCGATGGCCGCCATGCACGCTGTTCGCCGCGAGCGTCACGCGCTTTCGCGACGCTTTCGCGCGCGGCGCATCGGCCGCGGCGACCTTCGCGGATTTGTCGGAGCTCGCCTGGGCCGACTTCTTCTTCGCTGACGAAGCAGGAGCGACGGCCTTTTTCTTGGCGGCTTGGGTCTTCGCAGTGGCGGCGAAGGCGTCAGCAGGCGTGACGGACGCGGTGGTCGCGAGCAACGCGACTGCGACCGACACAGCGGTGCCGAGCGTCATGCTCTGCAACAGTCTGCGCGGTGAAAACGATTCGGCTTTCATTGGGGTCTGGACAAAGCGGGCGGGAGGTTTCCGCAAGTGTAGTTAAAGCTTAAAAAAAGAGCAATATTAGGCACTTACCGATCGTCTTTAAACCGGAATGTAAGAGTCGGCCAACCTCCGGCCAATCGACCCTTCCGATCCCATCGAAAAAATCCATGGGATGCACTGCCCGACAGCGCCCGTCTCCCGATTACCACACGGTTAATTGAGATAACGTCACTTCGGAGGCGATTTAAAGCGGGGAAACTACGTATCCGGTGCTCGGCGTGCCAAAGGCGCCGGTCTCGACCGTGGCGGTGGCACGTCGCCACGGCACGCGCATCGAAACGGCGCGCTTTTCGACAGGAACAGAAGGATAACGTTCCATGGACCTGTCAGGTTTACCTGTGCGTGATCATGGTGCGGCGCGCTTGCCCCGTCGCCGTGCGCACCATGTGGGAACGCGGCTGAAACCGATTCCGGACGGCCGCGATAACTTGTTGTTTTATCGATAATTTGTCGCGATTGTGCAACGCACAAAAAGTACTTGACATCCGTTTTCTGTGCCCTAAAATAGGCCTCATTGCTGCGTTGCACAAAGCACGTATCGCCGAAGTTCCCCAGTGTAGTGCCCTTTATCCTGCGATCGACGCGATCGCTTTTCAGGAGCTTGACATGTCCTTGCTGACCCCCGAGCAAATCGCCGCCGCCCAAAAAGCCAACCTCGAAAGCCTGTTCGGTCTGACGACCAAGGCGTTCGAAGGCGTCGAAAAGCTGATCGAACTCAACCTGCAGGTCGTGAAGTCGACGCTGACCGAGAGCCAGGAAAATGCCCAGCGTCTGCTGTCGGTGAAGGACGCGCAGGAACTGATCGCGCTGCAGGCGAGCCTGTCGCAGCCGGTCGCGGAAAAGGTGCTGTCGTACGGCCGTCACCTGTACGAAATCGCATCGTCGACGCAAGCCGAGTTCGCGAAGGTTGCCGAAGCGCAATTCGAAGAGCAGAACAAGAAGGTCCAGGCACTCGTCGACAACGTCGCGAAGAACGCCCCGGCCGGTTCGGAAACGGCTGTCGCCGCGCTGAAGTCGGCACTGAACGCTGCGAACACCACGTACGAAACGGTTCAGAAGGCCACGAAGCAAGCCGTCGAAATCGCTGAAACGAACTTCAACGCCGCTGCTGCCGTCGCCACGAAGGCTGCAACCGCCGCTGCCGCACGTCGTTCGAGCAAGCCGGCCGCGTAAGCGTCCCCTGCTCCTGAAAGAGCCGCGCCCAGCGCGGCTTTTTCGTTTCTGGCGCCGGACCGTGCAATCTGGTGGCACCCCTTCCGGGAAATTGCCATCGTCGGTTGCGCGACCACACGGGGCCGTCACGAAGAAGAACGTTGCGCCCGCATTTCATTCATGTACGGAACGCTCAGATACATCACCTTCGCAGCAGTCATTTCCGTCGCGGCAGCGCTGGCTGACCGTGCCACGGCCGCCCCGGCCACCGCGCCGCCTCAACGGACGCAAACACCGCCGTCGACGGAAATGTACGCACTCCAGTTGCCCTTCGCCAACGTCGTGGATGCGGCCCGGTCATTGCTGGCGAAGAACGGGACGGTCGACATTGCCGACGAACATGTGATCGCTGGAGAGGACGAGATCAGCCACTACCGATATGTAATCGCGGTCATGCCGGCGAAATCGAATCCGGACAAAACCTACCTGACGATCGATATCTCGACGGGCGAGCAGCCCCCGCCCCACGGCGCTGCCGCACCACGCGACGAATCGCGGGCGTTCATCAAACGACTCGGCGAAAAACTCGGCACCGTTGCACAATTTATCAGGGCCGCGAATTAGTCCCGTCGGTTCTGCGTGTGTCCGGTACCGCGCTTCGGCATAGGCAGCCACACCTGGCCGCGTTGCCAGGTGCCGAAAAAAACGCCGCCTCCCGGGAGGTCCCGAGCGGCGGCGCTTTTTCTGGCCGACCCTTTGGCCGGCCGTGCCGGTCGCGTTACTTCTTGCGCTGCGGCGGCAGGTCCGTACAGACGCCTTCGTACAGCTCGGCGGCCATGCCGACCGATTCGCCGAGCGTCGGGTGCGGATGGATCGTCTTGCCGATGTCTTCCGCGTCCGCGCCCATCTCGACGGCGAGGCACACTTCGCTGATCAGGTCGCCTGCGTTCAGGCCGACGATCGCCCCGCCGATCACGCGATGGGTTTCCTCGTCGAAGAGCAGCTTCGTGAAGCCTTCGTCGCGGCCGTTCGCGATCGCGCGACCCGATGCGGCCCACGGGAACACCGCCTTGCCGTACTTGATGCCTTCGGCCTTGCACTGGTCTTCGGTCTTGCCGGCCCACGCCACTTCCGGATCGGTGTAGGCCACCGACGGGATCTGCAGTGCGTCGAAGTACGCCTTCTCGCCATGCGCGGCTTCCGCGGCGACGTGGCCTTCATGCACGGCCTTGTGCGCGAGCATCGGCTGGCCGACGACGTCACCGATCGCGAAGATGTGCGGCACGTTCGTGCGCATCTGCTTGTCGACGTCGATGAAACCGCGATCCGTGACCGCGACGCCGGCCTTGTCGGCACCGATATTCTTGCCGTTCGGGCTGCGGCCCACCGCGACGAGCACGAGGTCGTAGCGCTGCGCTTCCGCCGGCGCCTTCTCGCCCTCGAACTTCACGTAGATGCCGTCTTCCTTCGCTTCCGCGCCGACCGTCTTGGTCTTCAGCATCACGTTGCCGAAGCGCTTTGCGTTGTACTTTTCCCAGACCTTCACGAGATCGCGGTCGGCGCCCATCATCAGGCCGTCCATCATTTCGACGACGTCGATCTCGGCGCCGAGCGTCGAGTACACCGTCGCCATTTCGAGGCCGATGATGCCGCCGCCGATCACGAGCATGCGCTTGGGCAACTGGCGCAGTTCGAGTGCGCCCGTCGAATCGACGACGCGCGGGTCTTCCGGCATGAACGGCAGCTTCACGGCTTGCGAGCCCGCGGCGATGATCGCCTGCTTGAACTTGACGACCTTCTTGCCGTTTTCGCCCTGCACTTCCATGTGGAACGGATCGACGAACGCGCCGACGCCGGTGACCACTTCGACCTTGCGTGCCTTCGCCATGCCGGCGAGGCCCGTCGTCAGCTTCTTGACGACGCCGCCCTTGAAGTCGCGCAGCTTGTCGAGGTCGACCTCCGGCTTGCCGAACGTGATGCCGTGCGACGCGAGCGCCGCGGCTTCCTCGACGACGAGCGACGTATGCAGCAGCGCCTTCGACGGGATGCAGCCGACGTTCAAACACACGCCGCCGAGCGTCGAGTAGCGTTCGACGAGCACCGTCTTCATGCCGAGATCGGCGGCGCGGAACGCGGCCGAGTAGCCGCCGGGGCCGGCGCCGAGCACGAGCATGTCGCACTCGATGTCGGCGGCGCCGCCGTAGCTGCCGGCTTGCGGCGCGGGCGCCGGAGCGGCTGCGGCCGGAGCCGGTGCGGCCGCTGCGGGCTTGGCCGGTTCCGGTGCTTTCGCGGGAGCGGGTGCGGCTGCGCCTGCCGAGGCTTCGACGATGGCGATGACGGTGCCTTGCGAGACTTTCTCGCCGGCTTTGACCTTGACTTCCTTGACGGTGCCGGCGACGTCGCTGGGCACTTCCATGGAGGCTTTATCGGATTCGAGCGTGATGAGCGTTTGCTCTTTTTCGATCACGTCGCCGGGTTTGACGTTGACTTCGATGACATCGACGCCGCTGAAATCGCCGATATCCGGAACCTTGACTTCGATGAGACTCATGACTGTCCCCTTCTTGATTAGCTGCAGAGAGAGAGGGAGGGACTGGCGTAAAGACGGAACCTGACGACATGCGGCCTGACGAGAGAACGCGACGTTGGGCAGGACCACCTTTGCCGTCCGCCCAAGGACGCGCCTTTCTTTTGGTTACTTTTCTTTGGAAGACAAAGAAAAGTGACCGCCGCCCCGCGCAGGGGCGACGCTAGCAGACCGTTGGCAAAACAGGTTCAACGACGGGACATGGCGAACCGACAAAAACCCCACGCCCCCGCGAGCCCCTCAGCTCATCAAAGAATGATGCGACGGAAATCCCCGAGCAACGCTCCGAGATACGCATTGAACCGCGCGGCTTCCGCACCATCGATGACGCGATGGTCATACGACAGCGACAGCGGCAGCATGAGCCGCGGCACGAACTGCTTGCCGTCCCACACCGGCTTCATCTGGCCGCGCGACAACCCGAGGATCGCCACTTCCGGCGCGTTGATGATCGGCGTGAAGTTGGTCCCGCCGATCCCGCCGAGCGACGAGATCGAGAAGCAGCCGCCCTGCATCTGGTCCGGCTTCAGCTTGCCTTCGCGCGCGGCCTTCGACAGGTCGCTCATTTCCTTCGCGATGTCGACGAGGCCCTTCTTGTCCGCATCGCGGATCACCGGCACGACGAGGCCGTTCGGCGTATCGGCCGCGAAACCGACGTGGAAGTACTGTTTGAACACGAGGTTGTCGCCGTCGAGGCTCGCGTTGAAGGTCGGGAATTTCTTCAGCGCGGCGACGACCGCCT
Organism: Burkholderia sp. BCC0419; assembly: GCF_902830285.1. Classification (NCBI taxonomy): domain Bacteria; kingdom Pseudomonadati; phylum Pseudomonadota; class Betaproteobacteria; order Burkholderiales; family Burkholderiaceae; genus Burkholderia; species Burkholderia sp. BCC0419. The sequence continues at coordinate 1,197,398 of NZ_CADESR010000001.1, read as the reverse complement.
TGATCACGAACGCGAGCATCGTGAACTTCACGCCCGCCTTTTCGTGTTCCTTGTTCAGTTGGACGCGCAGCGCTTCGAGCTCGGTGATGTCCGCTTCGTCGTTGTTCGTGACGTGCGGGATCATCACCCAGTTGCGATGCAGGTTCGCGCCCGAGATCTTCTTGATGCGCGACAGCGGCTTCGCCTCGAACGGGCCGAACTTCGAGAAGTCGACCTTCGGCCAGGGCAGCAGGTTCAGCTCGCCGCCGCCTGCCGGCGCGGCTGCCGCGGCCGGTGCCGCGCGCTGGCCCGTCATCACGCCCTTCACGAAGCCCGTGACGTCTTCCTTCGTAATGCGGCCCTTCGGACCCGAGCCCTGCACGCGTGCGACCTCGACGCCGAGTTCGCGCGCGAACTTGCGGACCGACGGCGATGCGTGGCTGGCGCGGTATTCGCCCGACGGCGCGGCGGCCGGTGCGGCGGCAGCCGGGGCCGGCGCAGCCTTCGCGGGTGCCGGTGCAGCGGCGGGCGCCGGCGCGGCAGCGGCCGGAGCCGGTGCGCTGGCCTGCGGTGCGGCGGCAGCCGGTGCGCCGGCGGCTTCGAGCAGCACGATCAGCGTGCCTTCCGACACCGAATCGCCCACCTTGACCTTGATGTCCTTCACGACGCCGGCAGCCGGGCTCGGCACGTCCATCGTCGCCTTGTCCGACTCGAGCGTGACGAGCGACTGTTCCTTCTCGACCGTGTCGCCGACCTTCACGCCGATCTCGATCACCGGGACGTCCTTGTAGTCGCCGATGTCGGGCACCTTCACTTCGAGCGTGCCGCCGGACGCTGCCGGTGCGGCAGCGGGCGCTGCGGCGGCCGGTGCCGGCGCTGCTGCCGGAGCCGGAGCCGGAGCCGCGGCCGGCGCAGCCGCGCCGTTCGCCTGGGCGGCTGCGCCGCCCTCGAGCAGGACGATCAGCGAACCTTCCGACACGGAATCGCCGACCTTGACCTTGATTTCCTTCACGACGCCGCCCACCGGGCTCGGCACGTCCATCGTCGCCTTGTCCGACTCGAGCGTGACGAGCGACTGCTCGGGCTCGACCGTATCGCCGACCTTCACGCCGATCTCGATGACCGGCACGTCCTTGTAATCGCCGATATCCGGCACCTTCACTTCGATCGCTTGACTCATCTGTTTCTGTCTCCATGGCCGCGCGCGCTCCTCACGGGAGCGGCGCGCGGCATCACACGGCGTGTGCGTTAAACGGTCATCGGGTTGGGCTTGGACGGATCGAGGTTGTACTTGGCGATCGCGTCCGCGACCACCTTGCGCTCGATCGTGCCTTCGTCGGCCAGCGCGTTGAGCGCAGCGACGGTGACCCAGTGACGGTCGACCTCGAAGAAGTGACGCAGCTTCTCGCGGGTGTCCGAACGGCCGAAGCCGTCGGTGCCCAGCACGACGAAGCGGCGATCGATCTGGCCGCGGATCTGGTCGACCAGCGCACGGACGTAGTCGGTCGACGCGATGATCGGGCCCTGCGTGTCCTTCAGGCACTTCTGCACGTGCGACAGGCGACGCTCCTCGGTCGGATGGAGCAGGTTCCAGCGTTCGACCTGGTGACCTTCGCGCGCGAGCTCGGTGAAGCTCGGCACGCTCCACAGGTCGGCGGCGACGCCCCAGTCGTTCTTCAGCAACTCGGCGGCAGCGATCACTTCGTTGAAGATCGTGCCCGCGCCGAGCAACTGGACGCGCGGCGCCTTCTTGTCGGCGTCGGCCTTCTTGAACGCGTACATGCCCTTGATGATGTCGGCCGCCACGTGCTCGCCCTGCGGAATCGCCGGGTGCTCGTAGTTCTCGTTCATCACCGTGATGTAGTAGTACACGTCTTCCTGGTCCTGCACCATGCGGCGCAGGCCGTCCTGGATGATCACCGCGAGTTCGTAGCCGAACGTCGGGTCGTAGCTCACGCAGTTCGGCACCGATGCCGCCCACAGGAGCGAGTGACCGTCTTCGTGCTGCAGGCCTTCGCCGTTCAGCGTCGTACGGCCCGCCGTGCCGCCCAGCAGGAAGCCGCGCGAACGCATGTCGCCCGCGGCCCATGCGAGGTCGCCGATCCGCTGGAAGCCGAACATCGAATAGAAGATGTAGAACGGCACCATGATCTCGCCGTGCGTCGAATACGACGTCGCCGCCGCGATCCAGTCGCACATGCCGCCCGCTTCGTTGATGCCTTCCTGCAGGATCTGGCCGGTCTGCGATTCCTTGTAGAACATCAGCTGGTCGGAATCTTCCGGCACGTACTTCTGGCCTTCCTGGTTCCAGATACCGATCTGGCGGAACAGGCCTTCCATGCCGAACGTACGCGATTCGTCCGGGACGATCGGCACGACGCGCTTGCCGAGCGCCTTGTCCTTCAGCAGGATGTTCAGGACCCGCACGAACGCCATCGTCGTCGAGATCTCGCGGCCTTCGCCCGTACCCTTCAGCAGCGGCTCGAACGCGTCGAGCGCCGGCACCGGCAGCGAGGTCGCCTTCTCGCGACGCTGCGGCAGGTAGCCGCCGAGGTCCATGCGCTGCTTGCGCATGTATTCGAGTTCCTTCGAGCCTTCCTCGAACTTCAGGTACGGCACGTCGGCGATCTGTTCGTCGGTGATCGGCAGGCGGAACTGGTCGCGGAACTTCTTCAGTTGCTCGACCGGCAGTTTCTTCTGCTGGTGCGTGATGTTCATCGCCTGACCCGACTCGCCCATCCCGTAACCCTTGATGGTCTTCGCGAGGATGACGGTCGGCGCGTCCTTCGAGTTGCTGGCCTCGTGGAACGCCGCGTAGATCTTGTGCGGATCGTGGCCGCCGCGGTTCAGCGCCCAGATGTCGTCGTCCGACCAGTCGGCGACCAGCGCCTTCAGTTCAGGCGTGTTGAAGAAGTGCTCGCGGACGAACGCGCCCGATTCCGACTTGTACGTCTGGTATTCGCCGTCAACGACTTCCATCATGCGGCGCATCAGCGCGCCCGTCTTGTCGCGTGCGAGCAGCGCATCCCAGCGGCTGCCCCAGATGACCTTGATCACGTTCCAGCCGGCACCGCGGAATTCCGATTCCAGTTCCTGGATGATCTTGCCGTTGCCGCGCACCGGGCCGTCGAGACGCTGCAGGTTGCAGTTGATCACGAACACGAGGTTGTCGAGCTTCTCGCGGCTCGCCATCCCGATCGCGCCGAGCGATTCCGGCTCGTCCGTCTCGCCGTCGCCGAGGAACGCCCACACCTTGCGGCCCTGCGTCTTCGCGATGCCGCGCGCTTCGATGTACTTCATGAAGCGCGCCTGGTAGATCGCCATGATCGGGCCCAGGCCCATCGACACGGTCGGGAACTGCCAGAAGTCCGGCATCAGCCACGGGTGCGGGTACGACGAAATGCCGTTGCCGTCGACTTCCTGGCGGAAGTTGTCGAGCTGCTCTTCCTTCAGGCGGCCGAGCAGGAACGCGCGCGAGTACACGCCCGGCGAAGAGTGGCCCTGCACGAACACGAGATCGCCGCCGTGGTTCTCGGACGGCGCGTGCCAGAAGTGGTTGTAGCCGACGTCATAGAGCGTCGCGGCCGATGCGAACGACGCGATGTGGCCGCCGACGTTGGTGTCCTTGCCTGCGCGCAGCACCATCGCCAACGCGTTCCAGCGCGTGTACGAACGGATGCGGTGCTCGATGTCCTGGTCGCCCGGAATCTTCGCCTGGGCTTCGAGCGGAATCGTGTTGATGTACGGGGTATTGGCGGAGAACGGCAGGTGTTCGCCGTGCATGCGGGCGAATTCGATCTGCTTTTCGATCAGGTAATGCGCGCGGCCGGTGCCCACGGAGGAGATCACGCCATCGAGCGACTCGAGCCACTCGACGGTTTCTTGCGGGTCGTCGTCACGTTCGGCGGCGACATACTTCATCACTTCGTTCGGTACAGCGGACATTCTCGTCTCCTGGGTCCTGGAATGTGAGGATCGCTCTCGTGCAGACGACGCGATACGGCCGGCTGCGGGCAAGCTCCGACGGATTGTAATGAGCGTGGACGGGGCCGCGCAACAAAATTTTCGAATCGTGAGATCTTTTCTCGTAATGCGGAATATTGCTGCGCTGCACCGCTATTTCGGAGCTCTCCGGCACATCTCGTCGGAACAAAACCGTTTCCGTTCAACCTATCCGGTATCGGTTTTCCATGTATTGCGCTGCGCTACAATCCTGCCATGTTGACCGATCGGCTTTTCGCACGCTCGGCGCGACCGCCGGGCCCGCCGGCGGAGTCGCAGCCGTCCCGTTGGCACCACGGACCGTGGTGGTCCAACTCTTATTTGCTGACGCCGCTGCTGTCGATCCTGGTGTTCCTCGTCGTGATGAGCCTCATCCTGTGGAGCCTCAACCGGCGCGAACAGCAGCAGCAGGAAGACACCCTGTTTCGCAACGTCGCGTGGGCCCAGCAGCAGATCCGTCTGTCGATGACGGGCGCGCAGGAACAGCTGCAGGCGCTGTCGCGCGACCTCGCGTCCGGCCGCCTCGACCAGAACGCGTTCCAGATGGCCGTCGCGGACGTAATGCAGACGCATCCGGAAATCCTCTACCTAAACTGGTATACGGCGCCGGGCGTGCAGCGCTGGCCGGCCGTGCATCCGCCGCTGCTCGGCCAGCGGCTCGCGAAGCCCGGCGACGCGCAGATGCAGGACGCCGTACGCGGCGCGTACGACGAGGCGCGCGGCACGCGCCGCCAGGCCTATTCGCCGCTGATCTACGACGACTTCGGCAACGGCTTCATCACGTTGCAGACGCCCGTGATGCGCGGCGACCGCGAATATCTCGGCTCGATCGCCGCGGTGTTCTCGGTCGAGGGCATCCTGAAACACGACATCCCGCAGGAACTGTCGTCGAAGTACAAGATCTCGATCACCGATTCGAACAACCGCGAACTGTCATCCACGTCGACGCGCCCGCGCCTGCCGCGCGACTCCCACTACGATCTCCCGCTCGACCCGCCCGGCCAGGGGCTGACGGTGCGCGTGTACGCGTTCCCGCAACTCACGAACCTGACCAACAACACGCTCGTGTGGCTCGTCGCCGGCCTGTCGTGCTTCGTGCTGTGGAGCCTCTGGAGCCTGTGGAAGCACACGCGCCAGCGCTTCGAGGCGCAGCAGGCGCTGTACGCGGAAGCGTTCTTCCGCCGCGCGATGGAGAACTCGGTGCTGATCGGCATGCGCGTGCTCGACATGCATGGCCGCATCACGCACGTGAACCCCGCGTTCTGCCGGATGACGGGCTGGGACGAAACCGATCTGGTCGGCAAGGTCGCGCCGTTCCCGTACTGGCCGCGCGACGCGTACCCGGAAATGCAGCGCCAGCTCGACATGACGCTGCGCGGCAAGGCGCCGAGCTCGGGCTTCGAGCTGCGCGTGCGGCGCAAGAACGGCACGCTGTTCCATGCGCGCCTGTACGTGTCGCCGCTGATCGACAGTTCGGGCCGCCAGACCGGCTGGATGTCGTCGATGACCGACATCACCGAGCCGAAGCGCGCGCGGGAAGAGCTCGCGGCCGCGCACGAACGCTTCACGACGGTGCTCGAAAGCCTCGACGCCGCAGTGTCGGTGCTCGCCGCCGACGAGGCCGAGCTGCTGTTCGCGAACCGCTACTACCGCCACCTGTTCGGCATTCGCCCGGACGGCCACCTCGAATTGTCCGGCGGCGGCTTCGACCGCGCGCAGGCGTCGTCCGACTCGATCGACATGGTCGACGCGTTCGCGGGCCTGCCGGCCGCCGCGCTGACGAACAGCACCGCCGATGCGCAGGAGGTGTACGTCGAGAGCATCCAGAAGTGGTTCGAGGTGCGCCGCCAGTACATCCAGTGGGTGGACGGCCACCTCGCGCAGATGCAGATCGCGACCGACATCACGACCCGCAAGAAGGCGCAGGAACTCGCGCACCAGCAGGAAGAAAAGCTGCAGTTCACGAGCCGATTGATGACGATGGGTGAAATGGCGTCGTCGATTGCTCACGAATTGAATCAGCCGCTCGCCGCGATCAACAACTACTGCTCGGGCACGCTCGCGCTCGTGAAAAGCGGCCGCGGCACGCCCGAGACGCTGCAGCCCGCACTGGAAAAGACCGCGCAGCAGGCGCTGCGCGCCGGGATGATCGTCAAGCGGATCCGCGAATTCGTGAAGCGCAGCGAGCCGAAGCGCCAGCCGGCGCGGGTCGCGGACATCGTCGCCGACGCGGTCGGGCTGGCCGAAATCGAGGCCAGAAAGCGCAGGATTCGGATCGTCACGGAAATCCTCGCAAGAATGCCTATTATTTATGTCGACCCCGTGCTGATCGAACAGGTGCTGATGAACCTGATGAAGAACGCAGCCGAGGCGATGGCCGACGTGAAGCCGGCGTCGGCGGACGGCGTGATCCGCGTCGTCGCCGACATCGATGCGGGCTTCGTCGACATCCGTGTGATCGACCAGGGCCCGGGCGTCGACGAAGCGACCGCCGAGCGCCTGTTCGAACCGTTTTACAGCACCAAGTCCGATGGCATGGGCATGGGGCTGAACATCTGCCGTTCGATCATCGAATCGCATCGGGGGCGTCTGTGGGTGGTCAACAACGTCGAGCCGGATGGCCGCATTTCCGGCGCGACGTTCCACTGCAGCCTGCCCATTGGGGAACCCGCTGATCTCGGCCAAGGGGGGCGCGAGGCATCGGCATCACATACCGTTACGGGAGAACTATGAATAGCCCTGTCACCACCACTCAGGAAACCGTCTTCGTCGTCGACGACGACGAGGCCGTACGGGACTCGCTGCGCTGGCTGCTGGAGGCGAACGGCTATCGCGTTCAATGCTTCTCGAGCGCGGAGCAGTTCCTCGATGCGTACCAGCCGGCGCAGCAGGCCGGCCAGATCGCGTGCCTGATTCTCGACGTGCGGATGTCGGGCATGAGCGGCCTCGAATTGCAGGAACGCCTGATCGCCGACAATGCCGCGCTGCCGATCATCTTCGTCACCGGTCACGGCGACGTGCCGATGGCCGTGTCGACGATGAAAAAGGGTGCGATGGACTTTATCGAGAAACCGTTCGACGAAGCCGAGCTGCGCAAGCTCGTCGAGCGGATGCTCGACAAGGCCCGAAGCGAAAGCAAGAGCGTCCAGGAGCAGCGTGCCGCGAGCGAACGCCTGTCGAAGCTGACCGCGCGCGAGCAGCAGGTGCTCGAGCGGATCATCGCGGGCCGCCTGAACAAGCAGATCGCCGACGACCTCGGCATCAGCATCAAGACGGTCGAGGCGCACCGCGCGAACATCATGGAAAAGCTCAACGTCAACACGGTGGCCGACCTGCTGCGCCTCGCGCTGTCGAAGAAACAGGCCTGAGCGTGTGCTCCGGCCGCGGCGGCACCGCCCGCCCGGCCCGCAACCGGTGTTTGCTGCCCCGCGCGATGCGGCCCACTCGCGCGGCGGCGGCGCTTCCTCCCGGCGCGCGAGCGCCGCGGCCATGACGCTTCCCGTTGATTCGCTGTCGGACGGCAGCAGGCGAACGGTATAATTGCGTGCTTTGCTACGGCGCTTCGGGCGCCGTACGCCCGCATTCCAACTTCCCGGCAGGACCCACCACCATGACAGCCCTCCTCATCGACGGCAACGCCCTTTCGAAGACTCTGCGCGGTCAGGCCGCCGAACGCGCCGCCGCGCTGACCGCACGCGGCCACCAGCCCGGTCTCGCGGTGATCCTCGTTGGCGCGAACCCGGCGAGCGAAGTCTACGTGCGCAACAAGATCAAGGCGTGCGAGGACAACGGTTTCTTCTCGCAGAAAGACGCGTACCCGGCCACGCTGTCGGAAGCCGACCTGCTCGCGCGCATCGACGAACTGAACCGCGACCCGAAGATCCACGGCATCCTGGTCCAGCTGCCGCTGCCCGCGCATATCGACAGCCACAAGGTGATCGAGGCGATCGCGCCGGAGAAGGACGTCGACGGCTTTCACGTCGCGAACGCCGGTGCGCTGATGACCGGCAAGCCGCTGTTCCGCCCGTGCACGCCATACGGCGTGATGAAAATGTTCGAAGCGCACGGCATCGCGCTGCAAGGCGCGAACGCGGTCGTGATCGGCCGCTCGAACATCGTCGGCAAGCCGATGGCGATGATGCTGCTCGACGCCGGCGCGACCGTGACGATCTGCCACAGCAAGACCCGCGACCTCGCCGCGCATACGCGTCAGGCCGACATCGTGGTCGCCGCAGTCGGCAAGCGCAACATCCTGACCGCCGACATGGTGAAGCCGGGCGCGACGGTGATCGACGTCGGCATGAACCGCGACGACGCGGGCAAGCTGTGCGGCGACGTCGATTTCGCGGGCGTGAAGGAAGTCGCCGGCTACATCACGCCGGTGCCGGGCGGCGTCGGCCCGATGACCATCACGATGCTGCTGATCAACACGCTCGAATCCGCCGAGCGCGCTGCTGCCGCCGCAGCCTGACGCTCCGCCCGCCCAGCCGGCGCGCGGTTCCGTGCGCCGGCGCCTCGCCAGCCGCAATCGCCCGGCTGCATCTCGCCAGCCGGTACGCCGGTCGCACCTCGCCGGCCGCACCTCGCCGGCCGCACCTCGCCGGCCACACCTCGCCGGCCGCCCGCATCCGACCCTGCGTCAATCGCGTCGTTAGAAACTAACGATTGGAAAGCGCGCGATGCGCCCCAATAATGTCGATATCGGGCGCGCTCGCGCCCAGCCGCCGTTACCCTTTTCATCCCGGTTCATCCGGCAACAGACAGGGAGTCTTATGTCCGCCAGCGCCAACACCAATCCGCTCCTCGACTTCTCCGGCCTGCCCCGTTTCGGCGAGATCCGCCCGGAACACGTGACGCCCGCGCTCGATACGCTGCTCGATACCGCCAGCCGCGCGGTCGAAACCGCGAGCGCGAGCGAAACGCCGTCGACCTGGGCCGCCGTCGTCGAGACGGTCGAGCAGGCCACGGAGCCGCTCGGCCGCGCGTGGGGCATCGTCGGCCACCTGAACGCGGTCGCCGACACGCCCGAACTGCGGGCAGCCTATGGTGAAAACCTGCCGCGCGTGACCGAGTTCTGGTCGAGCGTCGGCCAGAATCTCGCGCTGTACGAAAAGTACAAGGCGATCGCCGCGAGCGCCGAATACGCGACGCTGTCCGCCGAGCGCAAGAAGATCCTCGACAATGCGCTGCGCGATTTCCGCCTGTCGGGCGCCGAGCTGCCCGAGGACCAGAAGCCGCGCTTCGCGGAGCTGCAGGAACAGCAGGCCGCGCTGTCGAAGGCGTTCTCCGATCACGTGCTCGACGCGACCAACGCGTACGCGTACTTCGCCAGGAACGAAGCCGAGCTGGCCGGCCTGCCCGGCGACGCGATCGAGGCCGCCCGCGAAGCCGCGCAGAAGGACGGCAAGGAAGGCTGGAAATTCACGCTGCATTTCCCGTCGTACTTCCCGGTGCTGCAGTACGCGGACAACCGCGCGCTGCGCGAAACGCTCTACCGCGCCTATGCGACCCGCGCGTCGGAGCTCGGGCCGCAGTACGGCGACGGCAAGGCCGAATGGGACAACACGGCGATCGTCGCCGACGCGCTGAAGCTGCGCCGCGAAGAGGCGCAGATGCTCGGCTATCGCAACTTCGCCGAAGTCTCGCTCGCGCCGAAGATGGCCGAATCTCCGCAGCAGGTGATCGCGTTCCTCGAGGATCTCGCGACGCGCGCACGCCCGCACGCGGACAAGGACTGGGACGAGCTGCGCACGTTCGCCGCGAAGGAACTCGGCCTCGCCGAACTCGCGCCGTGGGACGTCGCGTACGCGGCCGAAAAGCTCCGCCAGCAACGCTATGCGTTCTCGGAAAACGAGGTCAAGCAGTACTTCCCGGAACCGGCCGCGCTGAAGGGCCTGTTCACCGTCACCGAAACGCTGTTCGGCGTGCGGATCAAGCCGGACGACGCGCCGGTGTGGCACAAGGACGTGCGCTTCTTCCGCGTCGAGAACCGCGACGGCTCGCTCGTCGCGCAGTTCTATCTCGACCTGTACGCACGCGAAGGCAAGCGCGGCGGCGCGTGGATGGACGACGCGCGTTCGCGTGCGAAGCGCGGCAGCGACGTGCAGACGCCCGTGGCGTACCTGACCTGCAACTTCTCCGCGCCGGTCGGAGGCAAGCCCGCGTGCTTCACGCACGACGAAGTCATCACGCTGTTCCATGAGTTCGGCCACGGGCTGCACCACATGCTCACGCGCGTCGACGAGCTCGGCGTGTCGGGCATCAACGGCGTCGAATGGGATGCGGTCGAACTCCCGTCGCAGTTCATGGAAAACTTCTGCTGGGAATGGGACGTGCTGTCGTCGATGTCGTCGCACGTCGATACGGGCGCCGCGCTGCCGCGCGAGCTGTTCGACAAGATGATCGCCGCGAAGAACTTCCAGAGCGGGCTCGGCACGCTGCGCCAGATCGTGTTCTCGATGTTCGACATGCTGCTGCACGTCGACTTCGACCCGGCCGGCGCCACCGGCGTGACCGCGTTCGCGCGCGAGATCAACGAACGCTATCACGTGATCCCGCAGGCGGCGTTCTCGCGCTGGCCGAACACGTTCAGCCATATCTTCGCGGGCGGCTATGCAGCCGGCTACTACAGCTACAAGTGGGCCGAGGTGCTGTCGGCCGATGCGTACGCGGCGTTCGAGGAAGCGGCCGCCGCCAGCGGCAGCGTGCTCGACGCGGCAACCGGCACGCGCTATCGCCGCGAAATCCTCGAGGTCGGCGGCAGCCGTCCGGCGATGGAGTCGTTCAAGGCGTTCCGCGGCCGCGAGCCGCAGATCGACGCGCTGCTGCGCCACAACGGGATGGCCGCGCCCGCGCACTGAGTGCGTTGCCCGGCCAGGCCGGCTGTATCGACAGGCACCGCTTCGGCGGTGCTTTTTTTCATTGCTCGGGCGATGCGTCGTCGAACAGCAGGAATTGCCCGTGGCGCTCGGCCGTGTCCTCGTCGATACGCACGCCGACGCCGAGCAGCCGCACCGCCTGCGCGCGCCGCAACAACCCCTTCGCGAGCAGCGTGACGGCCGTCTCGGCATTCGTCGCGTCGGCCACGCACTCGACCGTCGTGCGCTGGAAATCGGCGAAGCGGATCTTCACGTACAGCTTGCGAATCGACCGCGCGGCGCCCGCGCGATCGATCCGCGCGTCGAGCTGCACGACGAGGCGGCGGATTTCGTCCGCGCATTGCTCGAGCGTCGTCAGGTCGGTCACGTAGGTCGTCTCGACGCTGACCGATTTGCGCTCCTGGTCGGCCTGCACGGGCCGCTCGTCGATCCCGCGCGACAGTTCGTACAGCCGCCGCCCGAACGCGCCGAACTCGCGGTGCAGGTCGATCAGCGGCCAGTCGCGCAACTGCGCGCAGGTCTGGATCCCGAGCCGGTCGAGCCGCGTGGCCGTCACCTTGCCGACGCCGTGCAGCTTGCGTACCGGCAGCGCCGCGACGAACGCGTCGATCTCGTGCGGCCGCACGACGAACAGACCGTCGGGCTTGTTCCAGTCGGACGCGATCTTCGCGATGAACTTGTTGGGCGCGACGCCCGCCGACACGGTCACGCCGACCGTGTCGCGCACGCGCTCGCGAATCTCGCGCGCAATCAGCGTCGCGCTGCCCTGGCAACGTTCCGATCCGCTGACGTCGAGGTAGGCTTCATCGAGCGACAGCGGCTCGACGTCCGGCGTGTAGTCGCGATAGATCGCCATGATCTGCCGCGACGCCGCGCGATACTTGTCCATCGCGGACGGCAGGATCAGCAGATCCGGACACTTGCGCATCGCCAGCGCCGACGACATCGCCGAATGCACGCCGTAGCGCCGCGCCTCGTAGTTGCAGGTCGCGATCACGCCGCGCTGGTCGGGCCGGCCGCCGACCGCGAGCGGCCGGTTGCGCAGCGACGGGTCGTCGCGCATCTCGACCGATGCGTAGAAGCAGTCGCAGTCGCAATGAATGATCTTGCGCATGCGCGGCGGCGCGTCGCCGGGCGGCGGCGCGTGCGGATCGGCAGGCGGGATGGTGGTCGGGCTCACGGTGCCGATACTGTACAAAAACACAGTGCCGGTTTCAACTGCCGCGTACGTCCGGGGCCGGCCGTCCGCAACCGGCTGCGCCGTACCGGCCCGGTTTGTGCGGATCGTACCGGCCGGGCACGGACAGCGGCGCCTATACTCGTCTGCCGCAAGACATGAAACGCACAGGTGACAGATGAAGACGATCGGACTGATCGGCGGCATGAGCTGGGAATCGTCGGCCGAGTACTACCGGATGATCAACCGGCACTCGAAGGCATTGCACGGCGGGCATCACAACGCGAAGAGCGTGCTGGTCACGGTCGACTTCGCCGAAATCGAGGCGCTGCAGCGCACGCACGACTGGGCGGCGCTCGGCGAACGGATGGCCGACGCCGCGCGGCAGCTCGAAGCGGCCGGCGCCGATCTCGTCGTCCTGACGACCAATACGATGCATCGCGTGCACGACGCGATCGAAGCCGCGGTGACGCTGCCGTTCCTGCACATCGCCGATCCGACCGGCAGCGCGCTGCGCGACGCGGGCGTCGAGCACGTCGCCCTGCTCGGCACGCGCTACACGATGGAACTGCCGTTCTACGCAGAGCGGCTGCGCGAGAAGTTCGGGCTCGACGTGCTGGTGCCGGACGAACGCGGGCGCGACGACGTGCATCGGATCATCTACGACGAGCTGTGCCACGGCGTCGTCTCGGCGGAATCGCGCGCGACGTATGTGTCGATCATCGGCGAACTGGCCACGCGCGGCGCGCAGGCCGTGATCCTCGGCTGCACGGAAATCACGCTGCTGATCGGCGCGGACGATTCGCCGCTGCCGGTATTCGATACGACCGCGCTGCACGCGAAGGCGGCCGTCGAGTGGGCGGCGCGCTGAACGCTGCGCGCCGTCTCGTATCGACGATCGCCGCCGGATGGCACTGCCGCATTGTGCCGCGCGGCGGGATTCGCTCTCCCGGCGTGCGCGTCGCCGCCCGACCGATTCCCTGCTCTCGCCCGTCCCACGGGTGCGGCACGAACAGCCCCGAATCACGCGACTCGGTTCACGCGGGCGCGCCGACACGACTGGTTATTCATTGGTAATAAAGTGACTGCAAATTGGTACGCGAGCAGCGGCGCCGCAATCGACGCTGCTCGTCGCGGTCTCTTTGTCCACCAACGGAAACAGGAATATGAAAAGACTCAGCACCGCGTTCGGTGCGCTGCTCGCCGTGTCGGCCACGCTCAACGCGCACGCGGACCCCAGCATCACCGCATCGGCGGCCACGACGCCCAGGGACGGCTTCGATCGCATGACGTGGGAGCTTACGCCCGAAGTCGTGCCGACCCAGGTCAACGCCAGTTACTACTGGGCCAACCAGTTGTCGTCGCAACATGGCGGGCACGCGATCTACACCGGCATCCAGCCGCGCACCCGCAGCACCAACGTGGTGATCTTCAGCGCGTTCGGCACCGGCACCGCGCCGTTGTCGGCGAATTGCCGCGGCGGCGCCGACGGCGGCTCCGGAACGTCGTGCTCGATCGCCTACCCGTGGAAAACCGGGCACGCCTATCGGCTGCAGGTCACCGTGACGCAGGCCGATCGCAGCGACGGACGCTCGACCGTCGACGGCTTCATCACCGACGTCGCCACCGGCGCCACGACGCCGACCGGCAGCATCGCGGTGCCGGCCGACTGGGGCGGCCTGTCGAGCTCGGCTTATCTGTTCGACGAATATTTTCCGTTCAACGCTGCATCGAAGGACCCGCTGCAGCGGCCATGCGTGCCGTATGCGCGCTACAGGACATCGCTACCGCATTTCTATCTGAAGGATGTCGACTACCCGACGACCGAGCGGTCGATCCGGCTGAATACGGGCAAGGACAAGTGCGCGGTGCTGTCGGGCACGCCGAACGCGCGGGCCACGCTGGTCAACACGACGCTCGAGAACGGCTTCCTGCCCGGGAGCCCGGGCGCGTCGAAATAACGGGCGAGCGCGGAAAACAAAAAACCCGGCATGGAAGCCGGGTTCTTTGTCGACGAAGTGCGCATCGGTCAATTGCGCTGCACATCGTCTGGTGTGCTTGGTTGCGGGGACAGGATTTGAACCTGTGACCTTCGGGTTATGAGCCCGACGAGCTGCCAGACTGCTCCACCCCGCGTCAGAGAAATAAATTATAGGGTGAGGAAGTACTCACGTCAATACTTTTGTCACAATTTCTGCTTCCGCTCCTCACGCGACGATGCGTGATACCTGCGCGCCACCGCATCACGTCCATGTTCGCACCCCATGCTCGCGGTAAGATGACGGCCTTCGCATTCACGCCGCACACACCCTCCCGTTCATGAAAATCGCCACCTGGAACGTCAACTCGCTCAACGTCCGCAAACAGCACGTACTCGACTGGCTCGCGCAAAGCGGAGCCGACGTACTGTGCCTGCAGGAACTGAAGCTGCCGGACGAGAAATTCCCGCGCGCCGATCTCGAGGCGATCGGCTACCGCAGCTGGTTCACGGGCCAGAAGACCTACAACGGCGTCGCGATCCTCGTGCGCGACACGCTCGCCGTCGACGAATCGGACGTCGTGCGCAACATCCCCGGCTTCGACGATCCGCAGCAGCGCGTGATCGCCGCGACGGTCGACGGTGTGCGCATCGTGTCCGCCTACTTCCCGAACGGCCAGTCGCCCGACTCCGACAAGTTCGTCTACAAGATGCAGTGGCTCGACGCGCTGCAGGCGTGGCTGCGCACCGAGCTGCAGCGCCACCCGAAGCTCGCGCTGCTCGGCGACTACAACATCGCGCCGGAAGATCGCGACGTGCACGATCCCGCGAAATGGGAAGGCCAGAACCTCGTGTCGCCGCCGGAGCGCGCGCACTTCGCGCAGCTGATCGAACTCGGCTTCGTCGACGCGTTCCGCCGCTTCGAACAGCCCGAGAAAACCTTCACGTGGTGGGACTACCGGATGATGGCGTTCCGCCGCAACGCGGGCCTGCGCATCGACCACATCCTGCTGTCGCCGGCGCTCGCGACGACCTGCGCGTCGTGCGAGGTCGATCGCGTGCCGCGCACGTGGGAACAGCCGTCCGACCACACGCCCGTCGTCGCGATCGTCGGCTGATCGTGTAGGGCCTGTTCAGCGCCGCGCGGGCGCCGGCCCGAGATGGGCCCACAGGAAGCCGAATTCGGCTGCGTCGGCTTCCGCGCGTTCGAGATCGTCGGCGCTGCCGTGGCCGCCGTCGGTGTTCTCCCAGTACCACACCCGTTCGTGACCGAGCGCCTGCATGCGCGCGGCCATCTTGCGCGCATGCGCGGGATGCACGCGGTCGTCACGGGTCGACGTCGTCAGCAGCAACGGCGGATACACGACGCCTTCGCGCACGCGGTGATACGGCGAATACGCGGCCAGCGCCGCGCCTTCGCGCGGATCGTTCGGGTCGCCGTATTCGTCGAGCCATGCGGCGCCCGCGTGCAGCTTCGGATAGCGCTGCATGTCGAGCAGCGGCACGCGGCACAGCACCGCGCCGAACAGCTCCGGCCGCTGCATCATGCACGCGGCGACCAGCAGCCCGCCGTTGCTGCCGCCCTCGATCCCGAGTTGCGCGGCGCTCGTCACGCCGGTCGCGGCCAGATCCTCGGCGACCGCGATGAAATCGTCGAACGAACGCTGCCGGTATTCGCGCTGCGCGTCGACGTGCCAGCGCGGCCCGAACTCGCCGCCGCCGCGGATGTGCGCGAACGCCATCACGCCGCCGCGTTCGAGCCAGCCGATACCGAACGCATCGCTGTAGCCCGGCAGGTTCGGAATCGCAAAGCCGCCATAACCGGACAGCAGGCACGGCCGCGCGACGCGCGCCCCGCCTTCCGGTGCGTCGAGCGCATCGCGCGGCCCGATCAGCGTGTACGGCACCACCGTGCCGTCGCGCGAACGCGCGCTCGCGCGGCGTACGACGAGGCCGGCCGCGTCGAACTGCACCGGCGGCCGGTCGAGCAGCACGCGGCGCGACGGCGCATCGTCGGCGCGGTCGGCAAGGTCGGCCAGCCAGCATTCGGGCGGATCGAGATAGGTGTCGACGTCGACGTACACCTCGTCGTTCAGCGTCGACTCGACGGGCTCGACGTCGATCTGAGCGTCGCCCGGCCAGTCGAACGGCCGCGCGTCCCACGTCCACGCCCCATCGTCGGCCTGCCGCGGCTGCCACAGCATCGTGCGGTTGTGCGCGTCGTCGAGCCAGCTCGCGATCAGCGTCGTGCGCGTGTGCGTCCACGTACAGGCGGACGTCGTCGGCTGCGGCGCGAACAGCGTCGTGAATTCGCGCGCGCCGGCGAGGAACGCCTGCTCGCGAATCGCGAGCAGCGAGCCGCCCGCATGGCGCACGCCGTCGCAATCCCAGTCGAGGCGCGGCTCCAGCACGAGCCAGCCTTCCCAGAACCCGACCTCGACATGCGTCGGCACGTCGTAGCGCGCCCATTCGCCGGCGTCGGTCAGCCGGTACGCGTGCGCGTCGAAGAAATCGACGCTGCGCCACGCGACGTGGCGGCGGTCGATCGGGTCGTACCATGCGCCCGCGCTGATGTCGTCCGGTTCGCCGCTGAACACGACCGGCGCATCGGCGAGCGCCGTGCCGCGCACCCAGCGCCGCGCTTCATACGGATAACCGGCCGCGGTCGCATGCGCTTCGCCGCGATCCCAGCTCACGTAGACGGTGTCGCGATCGATCCAGCCGACCGTGTGATGGCCCGGCTCGTCGATCGTGAAGCCGCCGTCGACGAAACGGCGCTCGACGAGGTCGAATTCGCGCACGACGACCGCGTCGGCACCGCCCGGCGACAGCGACAGCAGCACGCGATCGCCGTCCGGATACAGGATCGCCTCCTGCTCGAACACCCACGACTCGCCCTCTTCGGCGCCGAGCGCGTCGACGTCGAGCAGCGTTTCCCACGCCGGCTGGCCGGCCCGCCAGTCGGCCCAGCGCGTACGGCGCCACAGTCCCTTCGGATGGAGATCGTCCTGCCACAGGTCGTACGCCCAGTCGCGCCAGCGGGTCGGAATCACCGGGCGTTCGCGCGGCAGATACGCTTTCGCGAGACGCGCGGTCAGCGCGCGATACGCATCGTCGTCGCGCAGCGCGGCGCGCGTGCGCGCATTCTGCTCGTCGACCCATGTGCGGGCGCGCTTGCTGTCGAGCGCTTCGAGGAAACGGAACGGGTCGGCCCCGGCGGGCCAGCGGAAGGATTCGGACATTGAGGATCGGCGGAATGGCAAGCTGCGTGCAAACCGCGATTATGTCCGATCGCGGCATGCGCGGGCCCGCGCATGCCGCGAATCGTGCTCGGTCAGGGCTCCAGATGGAGTTCCTGGATCTTGCGCGTGATCGTGTTGCGGCCGATGCCGAGCCGCTCCGCGGCCTCGACCTTGCGGCCGCGCGTGAAGTCGAGCGCCTCGCGGATCACGGCCGCCTCGAAGCGGCGCGCGAGCTCGTCCATCACGTCGGCCGAGTTCTCGCGCAACAGCCGCGCGACTTCGGTGCGCAGCCCGTGCTCCCACAGCGGGTAGCCGGCCGGCGCGCTGCCGTTCGCCGCGCTCGCGACGGGCGCGGCCGCCGGCGTTGCGCCGATCGCGGCAGGCGCCGCCGCCGCGTGGCCGCCGCTGCCGTGTACGTCCGCGCCGTCGCCCGTCGCGACGACCGGCGCACCGGCCGGCACGAGGTCGGGCGGCAGGTCCTTGATCTCGACCGTCTGCGCGGGCGCCATCACGGTCAGCCAGTTCGCGAGGTTCTCGAGCTGCCGCACGTTGCCGGGAAACGCGAGCGACGTCAGATACGCGAGCGCATCGTCGGACACGCGCTTCGGCTCGACGCCGAGATCGCGCGCGCTCTTCTGCAGGAAGTGGCGCGTGAGCAGCGCGATGTCCTCGCTGCGTTCGCGCAGCGGCGGCAGGCGCAGCCGGATCACGTTGAGCCGGTGGTAAAGGTCCTCGCGGAACAGCCCTTGCCGCACGCGCGACTCGAGATTCTGGTGCGTCGCGGCGATCACGCGCACGTTCGCGCGCAGCGGGTTGTGCCCGCCGACCCGATAGAACTGCCCGTCCGACAGCACGCGCAACAGGCGCGTCTGCAGGTCGAACGGCATGTCGCCGATTTCGTCGAGGAACAGCGTGCCGTTCTCGGCCTGCTCGAAGCGGCCCTGCCGCGTCGTCTGCGCGCCGGTGAACGCGCCGCGCTCATGGCCGAACAGCTCGGATTCGAGCAGATCCTTCGGAATCGCCGCCGTGTTCAGCGCGATGAACGGCCCGTTCGCGCGCGGGCTGTGACGGTGCAGCGCCCGGGCGACGAGCTCCTTGCCGGTGCCCGACTCGCCGGTGATCAGCACGGTCGCGGCCGAATGCGACAGGCGGCCGATCGCGCGGAACATGTCCTGCATCGCGGGCGCCTGCCCGAGCATCTCGGGCGCCTCGGCCACGCGCTCGTCCAGCGGCGCGCCGCCGCGCAGGCTTTCTTCCACCGCGCGGCGGATCAGCTCGACCGCCTTGTCGACGTCGAACGGCTTCGCGAGGTATTCGAACGCGCCGCCCTGGAACGCCGCGACGGCGCTGTCGAGATCGGAGAACGCCGTCATGATGATGACGGGCAGGCCCGGCAGCCGCTCGTGCATCGCCTGCAGCAACTCGAGGCCCGAGCCGCCCGGCATCCGGATGTCGGACACGAGCACCTGCGGCGTCTCGTGGTCGAGCGCGGCCAGCGCATCGCGCACGTTCGCGAAGCTCTTCGTCGCGAAGCTGTCCCGGGCGAGTGCCTTTTCAAGCACCCAGCGGATCGATTGGTCGTCGTCTACTATCCAGATCGGCTTCATAGGTCGGTCAGGTATGGGTGAATCGCAATGTCGCCGCTCAATGGTCGAGCGGCAGCAGGATCTGAAATTCGGTACGTCCAGGCCGGCTTTCGACCTCGATCATCCCGTCGTGCTGCTGCACGAACGTCTGCGCGAGCGTGAGGCCGAGGCCGCTGCCGTCATCGCGCCCGGACACGAGCGGGTAGAAGATCCGGTCGCGGATCTCTTCCGGAATGCCGGGCCCGTTGTCGATCACGTGCAAGTCCAGTGCCAGCCGGTACAGGCGCTTGCCGATCGTCACCTTGCGCGCAATGCGCGTGCGCAGCTCGATCTTCGCGTCGCCCTGCGCGATCCGTTCGCGCAGCGCCTGCGCCGCGTTGCGCACGATATTGAGCAGCGCCTGGATCAACTGCTCCTTGTCGCCGCGCAGGTCCGGCACGCTCACGTCGTAATCGCGCTCGATCGTGAGCCCGCGCGGGAATTCCGCGAGCATCACCGCGCGCACGCGTTCGCACACTTCATGAATGTTCACGTCGCCGACGATGTGCGGATGCCGGTGCGGCTCCAGCAACCGGTCGACGAGCGTCTGCAGGCGATCGGACTCCTTGATGATCACCTGCGTGTATTCGCGCAACTCGCCGCGCTCGCGCTCGCCCAGTTCGAATTCGAGCAGCTGGGCTGCGCCGCGAATGCCGCCAAGCGGGTTCTTGATCTCGTGCGCGAGGTTGCGGATCAGTTGCTTGTTGACCGCGGTCAGGTCGTGGATGCGCTCTTCCCGATCGGTGCGCGACTGCCGTTCGTTCTCGAACAGCTCGACGAGCACGAAATCGGGCGCGGTCTCGAGGAAGCCGACGATCGCGTGCACATGCAGCGGTTCGCGGCCGGGCCGGTCGAGCACGGTATCGAGGTGCGTCGCGTGAAAGCGTTCCTCGCCGATCGCGGTGATCGTCGACGCAAGCTCGTTCGCGTTCGGGAATATCTCGCCCCACGGCCGCTGCGCGAGCTGCCGCCGCGAGATGTCGAGCATCGCCTCCGCGGACGGATTCGCGAACGCGATCCGCAGCGTCTTGCGGTCGAGCACGATCACGACCGTCGGCAGCGCTTCGAGCCCCGCCAGCAGACCCGAGCGCGAGAGCCGCTCGTCGTCCGTCAGTCGTTCGGGCTGCCCCGTTTTCGCCTTGATCAGATTCTTCAGAACCATCTGCGTGCTTGTCGCGCCTCACCGGGCCAGAAAATGAAAATCGTCGGAACAAAAAAGGGACGGCCGGACGCCGTCCCCTTTCAGACTCCGCCGTTCCCGCCGCAAGCCGCGCGACGGGAACGAACCGGCATGACGGCGCTGTATCGAAGCGCCATCGCCGATTAGAGCGAGTAGTACATCTCGAACTCGATCGGGTGCGTCGTCATGCGGAACTTCGCCAGCTCCTGCTCCTTCAGCGCGAGGTACGCGTCGATCATGCCGTCCGTGAACACGCCGCCGCGCGTCAGGAACTCGCGATCCTTGTCGAGCGCTTCGAGTGCCTGGTCGAGGCCCGCGCACACGGTCGGGATCTTCGCATCTTCTTCCGGCGGCAGGTCGTACAGGTTCTTGTCCGCTGCTTCGCCCGGATGGATCTTGTTCTGGATCCCGTCGAGGCCGGCCATCATCAGCGCCGTGAAGCACAGGTACGGGTTCGCCATCGGATCCGGGAAGCGCGTTTCGATACGGCGGCCCTTCGGGCTCGACACGTGCGGAATCCGGATCGATGCCGAACGGTTGCGCGCCGAGTAAGCGAGCTTGACCGGTGCTTCGAAGTGCGGGACCAGACGCTTGTACGAGTTCGTCGTCGGGTTCGTGATCGCGTTCAGTGCACGGGCGTGCTTGATGATGCCGCCGATGTAGAACAGCGCCAGTTCCGACAGGCCGGCGTAGCCGTTGCCCGCGAACAGGTTCTGGCCGTCCTTCCAGATCGACTGGTGAACGTGCATGCCCGAACCGTTGTCGCCGACGACCGGCTTCGGCATGAACGTCGCCGTCTTGCCGTACGAGTGCGCGACGTTATGGATGATGTACTTCGACCATTGCGTCCAGTCCGCGCGCTGAACCAGCGTCGAGAACTTCGTGCCGATTTCGTTCTGGCCCTGGCCCGCCACTTCGTGGTGGTGCACTTCGACCGGGATGCCGAGCTGTTCGAGCAGCAGGCACATTTCCGAACGGATGTCCTGGAACGTGTCGACCGGCGCGACCGGGAAGTAGCCGCCCTTCGTGCCCGGACGGTGGCCCGTGTTGCCGCCTTCGAATTCCTTGCCGGCCGACCACGGTGCTTCTTCCGAATTGATCTTCACGAAGCAGCCCGACATGTCCGTGTTCCACTGGACCGAGTCGAAAATGAAGAATTCCGGTTCCGGACCGAAGTACGCCGTGTCGCCGATGCCCGTGCTCTTCAGGTACGCTTCGCCGCGCTTCGCGAGCGAACGCGGATCGCGCTCGTAGCCCTTGCCGTCCGCCGGCTCGACCACGTCGCAGGTCAGCACCAGGGTCGACTCTTCATAGAACGGGTCGACGAAGGCAGCGGTCGGGTCCGGCATGAGCAGCATGTCCGACGCCTCGATGCCCTTCCAGCCCGCGATCGACGAACCGTCGAATGCATGACCGCTCTCGAACTTGTCTTCGTCAAACGCCGAAACCGGCACCGACACGTGCTGTTCCTTGCCGCGCGTATCCGTGAAGCGGAAATCGACGAACTTGACGTCCTCGTCCTTCACGAGCTGCATGACGTCGGCGACGGTTTTACTCATAACCTCTTCTCCTGATTGAACAATTCCGGCGGACTGGGAACCGCCTCGTTTATCGAGCTGACCGGGGTCTTGCTTTGGCGCAGCGCGCCCCGATTCGACCGAATTCTATATAGCAGCTTCCGTGCCACCTTTACGCAAGCGCGGCGCGAATCGCGCGGGGGCTCGCCACGTCAGGGCTGCGCTGCGCGATTCCGGGGCTTCACGCGCCATCGGCCTCGCATCAAAAGCACCGATGTGGTGCAATCCCCGCAACCCGCCGCGCCCATCGATTCATTTTGGTGCATGCGCGCCATTCTGCACTCTTTTGGTGAGCGCGTGTACGGCCCGCGCACCGTGCCGCAGGCGGACATCCGTGCCACGACGCCGCGCTAGAATGATCGTTTGACCGATACGGAGACCCCCTGCCATGAGTACGCTCGACCAGCTTTACGCGAAGGCCGACGAACGCCGCGCACAAGGCGCGCTCAACTACGCCGGCGCGCTGCTGCCGGTCGAGGCATTCGAACTGCTGCAGCTCGACCCGTCCGCGCGCCTCGTCGACGTGCGCACGCGCGCCGAGCTCGACTGGATCGGCCGCCCGCTCGTCGGCGACGGCCAGTATCTGCACCTCGAATGGACGCGCTACCCGGGCGGCGTGCCGAACGCCGAATTCGTCAACGAACTGAAGGCCGCTCTCCCGGCCGATACGCCGATCCTGTTCCTGTGCCGCAGCGCCGCGCGCTCGAAGCTCGCCGCGGTCGCGTCCGCGCAGGCCGGCTACACGAAGGCGTTCGACCTGCTCGAAGGCTTCGAGGGCGCGAAGGACGCCGAAGGCCACCGCAAGACGGTCGACGGGTGGTGCTTCCGCAAACTGCCGTGGATCGGCGCCTGACGGCGCGCCGCGCGCGCCGGCTGCGACAACCTCATCGTCGAGCCGGGCGATGACATGCCGATGACGGGCCGCATTGCGCGGCCCGTTGCTTTTGGTACGGCCGCGTGGCAGGCCGCTCAGGCGCGCGGCGTATCGGGCTCGACGACGTCGCCGCCGAGCAGGTGCACGCCTTCGCGCAGCTTCACGAACGCGGCCGCGACCGCCTCCGGCTCGCCCTTCACGCCGAGATCGATATGACGGCGCGCGTAGATGCCGCCGCGCTCCGCGTCGCCGACGCTCGGCAGGCTGAACACGCGCACGCCGGGGAAATCGCGCTCGATCTTCTCCATCAGCGGCGTGAGCGTCGATTCCGGCAGCTCGAACACGTACAGCGAACGCTCGGCATGCGGCGTCGCGTGATGCAGATGCGCGTACTGCGTATCGAGCACCCATTCGATCATCGGCCACGCCATCACCGGGAAGCCCGGCACGAAGTGCAGATGGCCGACCGAGAAGCCGGGAATCCGGTTATAGCCGTTCGGGATGATCGTCGCGCCGGCCGGGAACACGCCCATGTTGAAGCGGTGCTGGTTTTCCGGCGATTCGAAGTCGACCGGCGTGGCCGGATCGGTGTGCGTTTCGCGGATCCGCTCCGCAATCAGCGCCTTCGCCTCCGGATGCAGCTCGAGCGGCACGCCGAGCGCGGCGGCCGCGCACTGGCGCGTATGGTCGTCCGGCGTCGCGCCGATCCCGCCCGTCGAGAACACGACATCGCCCGACGCGATCGCGCGCGCGAGCGTCGCGGTAATGCGCGCCGGATCGTCGCCGACGTATTCGGCCCAGTCGAGCGCGAGGCCGCGCGCGCCGAGCAGCTCGATGACCTTCGCCAGATGCTTGTCCTGCCGGCGGCCCGAAAGGATTTCGTCGCCGATGATGATGATGCCGATGCTCATGCCTGCCCCATGTCGATTGCGGTGGCGCGCGCACTGGCGCGCAGGTCTTCCAGCGCGCGCAGGCAGTAGTGCCCGAACCACAGCGCCGAGAAGACGAGGATGAAAGCGTAAACCCAGATCATGGCGGCCGCGACGAACGGGAACAGCACCATCATCCAGACCGACGACACCCACACGAAGGTCGGCACGGTGCCGAGCAGCCCGGTCGCGACGCCGATGCCGATCAGCGGCCAGCGGTGCTGCCGCACGAGCGCGCGGCGCTCGTCGCGGCTCGCGTGCTGCGCGAGCGCGTCGTAGGTCATCACGCGATATGTAAGCCAGCCCCAGATCACCGGCGGCAGCAGCGCGAAGAACGGCGGAATCAGCCACAGCGGGATCGTGACGACGAGCAGCACGACGCCGACGAGCGCCGCGCCGAGCGAATTGAACACGCTGCCGAAGAAGGTGCCGCCCCGCTTCGACTCGAGCGCCGCGAACTGCCGGTTCGACAGGTGCTTGATCACGACCGGCATCGAGATCGTCGCGATCAGCAGCAGCACGGTCAGCACGATCAGCGGAATGGCGAGCGACACGACCACGAACGGCGCGACGACCGCATGCAGCTGCGACATGCCGATCGCATCGAACGCGCGATACAGCGCGGCCGTCAGCACGAAGCCGTCGAGCGCGCCGCGCGCGAGATCCAGCAGCGTCTGCCACGAGAACCACAGCACGACGCCCCACAGCAGCGTCGACACGACGAACGGCATCAGGGTGAGCCACAGCATGCGCGGGTGCAGCGCGCTGGCGAGCGCCCGGACGAAGGAGCGCAGCAAGTCGTTCATGCGAGCCTATGGAGTCTGGATTGACGGAGAAAAACGGGGAAAGGATAAACCACACGGCCCGCATGCGCCAAAGCGCATGCGGGCCGTGTGGGAAAGCCGTTCAACGGGAGAAAGGCCCGATCGGGGATGGGGATCAGGCCGACGCCGCGCCGCGCTTCGCGGGGAACAGGCGCCGGAAGATCCGCACGAACGCCAGGCCGTGCTGCGACCAGAAGCCGTCGCCATAGGACACGCCCTCGACCTGCTCGCGGATGCCGGTCGGCTCGACCGTGCGGTTCCACGACGCGGTGCCGAACATCATGTCCCACCACGGGAACAGCACGCCGAAGTTGCAGCCGTACTTGGTGCCTTCGTGGCCGTAGCCGACCGCATGGTGCCGGCGGTGGAAGATCGGGCTGACGAGCAGGCGCTCGCCGATGCGGCCGAACGGCAGCCGCGCATTCGTATGCTGGATGCTCTGCATGAAGTTCGTGACCGCGGTCAGCACGACGAACTGCGACGGCGTCACGCCGATCACGAGCGCGATCGCCGCGAAGAAGCACGACTGGAGCACGTCGTCGAGCAGGTGGTTGCGGTCGTCGCACCACAGCGACATCTGCCGCTGGCTGTGATGCACGGCGTGCAGCTCCCACCAGATGCCGAACTTGTGCTGCCAGCGGTGATACCAGTAGCCGGCGAAGTCGAGCACGACGAGGTAGATCGCGAACGCGACGATCGGCTGCGAGGTCACGCCCGGCCACAGATAGTCGAGGTTGACGTTCGCGACGCCATGCAGGCGCAGCCACGCCTGGAAGTTGTCGAACACCGGCTGCAGCGCGAAGAAGAAGAACAGCGCGTAGATGCCGAGCTTCGAGATCGCCGTGTAGATCACGTCGACCCGCACCGCGCGGCGGTTCTTCCAGCGCTCAACCGGCAGCAGCGCCTCGAGCGGACGCAGCAGCGCGAACATCAGCACCATCTGCAGCGCGCCGATGATCACCCAGTACAGCGCGTCGTAGGTGTCCTCGTCATAGTCCATCAGGTTGAACTTGAAGAGGAGCGGCTGCACGACGTCGACGTACAGCCAGGTCTGGATGTCCGACACGAACGCATCGATCAGGTGCAGCATCGTTCGCCTCCGCCCGTCACGCGCCGTTCGCCGCCTTCCACGGCGCGCGGTCGTAGAAGTAGATGCCGTGCGGCGAGCGGCCGACGGCGATGGTCTGCACCAGCTTGCGCGAGGCCAGATCGATGATCCCGACCTTCTTCGCGAAGCGGAACGTCACCCACAGCGTCTTCTTGTCGGCGGACAGCTCCATGTCGTCGGGGCCCGGCAGCAGGCCGGTGATGTCGCCGACGTTGGTGAGCGTGTTCTCGTCGATGATGCTGATCGTGTTCGCGACGCGGTTGGTGACCGCGACGTGCGTGCCGTCGGCGAGCGAGCGGAAGTTGTGCGCGCCCTTGCCCGTGTAGATCTGCTTGACGACCTTCTGGTTGCGCCAGTCGACGACCGCGACGTAATCCGCGCCGGTCATCCCGACCAGCACGAATTTGTCGTCCGGCGTGAGCCACAGGCCGGCCGGCACCTTGCCGACCTTCATCTTCCACTTGACCGTCTGCGTCGGCAGGTCGATCGCCGCGATCTCGCCGGACACCTGCAGCGACACGAGCAGCGTCTTGCTGTCCTTCGTGAACGCGAGGTGGCTCGGCATCACCGCGAGCGGCACGCGCTTCACGAGGCGCAGGTCGCGGCCGTCGTAGCCGTAGATGTCGACGCGGTCGAGCCGCAGGCCGGCCGCCGCGAACCACTTGCGGTCGGGCGAGAAGCCGAGCTGGTAAGGATCGTCGATCCCTTCGACGGTGCGCTGCAGCTTGCCCGTCTTCGGATCGAGGAACATCAGGCTGTTCGAGACCGAATTCGCGACGATCAGCGACGCATTGTCGGGCGTCGCCATCAAATGGTGCGGTTCCTTGCCGGTCGGCATCGTGGAAACGACTTCGCGGGTCTGCTGGTCGATCAGGGAAAGCGTCGCTTCGGCCGAATTGAGGACGATCACGTTATTCGCGTGTGCGGCGGGCGCCAGCACGGCGGCGGCCAGCGCAAGCGTGCGGCCGAAGGAAAGGAAAGTGCGCATGAAGACTCACGTCGTGGAACAGCAGTCATTGTAGAACGTTCGGCGGGCCCCTCCGGTTGACCCATGCCGGCATTGCGCCACTTCGACGCACGCCCCGCCTGCCGGACGGGCCGCCGCGGCAGGCGCTGCGGTGCAGGCCCCGGGCGGCCGCCGGGGCGGGCCGGCGAACCGATGTTGCGCTAGCGCTGCATCGACTCCCAGACCTTGTGCAGACGCTTGACAGAGACCGGCATCGGCGTGCGCAGTTCCTGCGCGAACAGCGAAATCCGCAATTCCTCGAGCAGCCAGCGGAATTCCGCGAGCCGCGCATCGGCGACGCCGCCGCGCTGCGACACCGCGCGCTGGTACTGCTGGGCGAGCGGCAGCAGGTCGGCCGACTGCTTCGCGTCGCGCGCCGGGTCGGCCTTCAGCTTGTCGATCCGCAGCGCGATGCCCTTCAGGTAGCGCGGGAAATGCGCAAGCTGCGCGTAAGGCGTGTCGATCACGAAGCGCTTGCCGACCAGCGCGGCCAGTTGCTGCTGCAGGTCCGCATGGGCCTGCGCGAACGGCTTCGCCTGTGCGAGCTTCTTCACGAGGCCCGCGTATTCGGCCAGGATCTGCCCGACGAGCCGCGCGATTTCCTGCGCGAGCAGGTTCAGGCGGCTGCGGCCCTCGTCGCGGCGCGCGTGGAAGCTCGCGTCGTCGTCGGGCAGCGGATCCTGCAGGCACGCGCGGTCGAGCGCCGTGTCGATCAGCTGGTCGCGCAGTTCGTCCTGCGTGCCGAGCGACATGTACTGCATCGCCATCTCGCGCAGGCCCGGCAGGTTCTTTTCGAGGAACTTGATCGGCTCCTTCAGCTGCAGCGCGAAGAGGCGCCGCAAGCCGGCCCGGTGGATGCGCGCGGCCTCCTCCGGCGAATCGAACACCTCGACGTCGCAATGCGTGCCGCGGTCGACGAGCGCCGGATAGCCGTACAGCGTCTGGCCGCGCCGGCGGATTTCCAGCAGCTCGGGCAGCTTGCCGAAATTCCACGTCGTCAGGTTCTCGTACAGCGCCGTCGCGCCGGTTTCCGCCGGGGCGGCCGTCTGCGGCGCCGCGCCCTTGCCGGCTTTCGCGCCGCGGGCAGGTGCCCCGGCCGCGGCACCCGACGCGGGCGCTTGGCCGATCGCCTGACCGGCCTCGGCGTCGCCGCCGGTCGCGATCGTCGACGCCGCCGCGATCTTCTGGAACTGCTGCTGCGCCTGCGCGCCGAGCTCCTGGCGCAGTTGCGCGAGATTGCGCCCCATCGCGAGCTGGCGGCCGTGCTCGTCGATCACCTTGAAATTCATGAACAGGTGCGCGGGCAGCGTCTCGAGCTTGAAGTCGGCCGTTTTCATCGCGACCTGCGTCTCGCCGCGCACGTCGGCGATCAGCGCCTCGACGAGCCCGCCCGCACCGAAACGCTCGCGGCCCATCCGTTCGACGAAGCCGGCCGCGTACTCGGGCAGCGGCACGCAGTGCCGGCGCAGCTTCTGCGGCAGCGACTTCAGCAGCAATTGCACCTTTTCCTTCAGCATCCCCGGCACGAGCCACTCGCAGCGGCGCGCGTCGACCTGGTTCAGCGCGAAGAGCGGTACCGCGAGCGTCACGCCGTCGCGCGGCGTGCCGGGCTCGAAGTGGTACGTGAGCGCCATCTCGACGCCGGCCATCGTCGCGCGCTTTGGGAACAGGTCGGTCGTCACGCCGGCCGCCTCGTGGCGCATCAGGTCGTCGCGCGACAGGTACAGCAGCCGCTGCTTGTCCTCCGCCTGGCCGCCCTTCTTCACCTCGTCGCGATACCAGCGCTCGAACGCGGCGCCCGTGTGGATGCCTTCCGGAATCGCCTGGTCGTAGAACGCGTAGATCAGCTCGTCGTCGACCAGCACGTCCTGGCGGCGCGACTTGTGTTCGAGCTGCTCGATGTCGGCGAGCAGCTTGCGGTTGTGTGCGAAGAACGGCAGCTTCGTGTCGAACTCGCCTTCCACCAGCGCGCCGCGAATGAACAGCTCGCGGGCGCGCGCCGGGTCCTGCTTGCCGAACGCGACGCGCCGGCGGTGGTAGATCGGCAGCCCGTACAACGTCGCGCGCTCGAACGCGCTGACCTGCGCGGGACGCTTTTCCCAATGCGGTTCCGACAGCGACTTCTTCAGCAGGTGCGCGCCAACCCTCTCGACCCACTCCGGCTCGATCTTCGCGAGGCAGCGCGCATACAGCCGGCTCGTCTCGACGAGCTCGGCCGCCATCACCCAGCGGCCGGCCTTCTTCGCGAGCGCGGAGCCCGGCCACAGGTAGAACTTGATGCCGCGCGCGCCGAGGTAGTGCGGATCGTCGTCGGCCTTCATCCCGAGGTTGCCGAGCAGGCCCGTCAACAGGGCCAGATGGATTTGCTCGTGCGTGGCCTCGACTTCGTTGAGCCGCCAGCCGTGCTCGCGCACGACGGTCAGCAACTGCGAATGGACATCGCGCCATTCGCGCAGCCGCAGGTGCGACAGGAAATTCTGCCGGCACGCGTCGATCAGCTGGCGATTCGACTTCTTGTGCGCGACGGCCTCTTCGAACCACGCCCAGATCTTCAGCCACTGCAGGAATTCGGAACGCTCGTCGGCGAACCGGCGGTGCGCCTGGTCGGCCTGCTCCTGCGCTTCGATCGGGCGGTCGCGCGGGTCCTGCACGGACAGCGCGCTCGCGATGATCAGCACCTCGCGCAGCGACTGCTGGTCGCGCGCGGCGAGAATCATCCGGCCGACGCGCGGGTCGAGCGGCAGCCGCGCGAGCTCGCGGCCAAGCGGCGTCAGCGCGTTGTCGTCGTCGACCGCGCCGAGTTCGTTGAGCAGTTGGTAGCCGTCCGCGATCGCGCGGCCGGGCGGCGGTTCGAGGAACGGGAACGATTCGATCGCCGTCAGGTGCAGCGACTTCATCCGCAGGATCACCGACGCGAGCGACGAGCGCAGGATTTCCGGGTCGGTGAAGCGCGCACGCGCCTGGTAGTCGCTTTCCTCGTACAAGCGGATGCACACACCGTCGGCCACGCGGCCGCAGCGGCCCGCGCGCTGGTTCGCGGCGGCCTGCGAGATCGACTCGACCTGCAGTTGCTCGACCTTGTTCCGGTACGAATAGCGCTTCACGCGCGCGAGACCGGTATCGACCACGTAGCGGATACCCGGCACCGTCAGCGAAGTTTCGGCCACGTTGGTCGCGAGCACGATCCGGCGCGCGTTCGACGCCTTGAACACCTTGTCCTGGTCGGCCGCCGAGAGCCGCGCGAACAGCGGCAGGATCTCGGTGTGCGGCGGATGGTGCTTGCGCAGCGCCTCGGCCGCCTCGCGGATCTCGCGCTCGCCGGGCAGGAACACCAGCACGTCGCCGGGGCCTTCGCGGCACAGCTCGTCGACCGCGTCGACGATCGCGTCCATCAGGTCGCGCTCGGCCTCGCGCGCGGTCTTCACGCGATCGCGGCCGCCGCCGGTGCCTTCGGCGTTCTTCACCGCCGGGCGATCCTCGGCCACCGGGCGGTAGCGCATCTCGACCGGATACAGCCGCCCGCTCACCTCGATCACCGGCGCCGGACGTTCGTCGGTGCCGAAATGGCGCGCGAAGCGATCGGCGTCGATCGTCGCGGACGTGACGATCAGCTTCAGGTCCGGCCGCCTCGGCAGGATTTCCTTCAGATAGCCGAGCAGGAAGTCGATGTTCAGGCTGCGCTCGTGCGCCTCGTCGATGATCAGCGTGTCGTACGCCTTCAGCAACGGGTCGGTCTGCGTCTCGGCAAGCAGGATGCCATCCGTCATCAGCTTGACGGACGCGCCCGGCGCGAGATTGTCGGTGAAGCGCACCTTGTAGCCGACCACCTCGCCGAACGGCGTGCCGAGTTCCTCGGCGATCCGGCGGCCGGTCGACGAGGCGGCAAGCCGGCGCGGCTGCGTATGGCCGATCAGGCCCGTGCCGCCGGCGCCGAGGCCGCGGCCGAGCTCGAGACAGATCTTCGGCAACTGCGTGGTCTTGCCCGAGCCGGTTTCGCCGCAGACGATGACGACCTGATGACCGGCGATCGCACGCGCGATTTCGTCGCGCCTGCCCGACACGGGCAGGCTTTCGGGATACGTGATCGGCGGAACGGGATTCGGCGGGACGGCGGCGCGCGGCGCACGCTCGCGGCGCGGGGCACGCTCGCCCGTTGCTTGCGGCGCGCCCTTCGCGGCCGGCTGGCGCGCACCGCCGCGCCGTTCGTCATTGCGCGGCCCGCGCGGCGCGGGTGCCGGCGTGCCCGCCGGCTTTTCCTGCTGCTGGCGCGGCTGCTCGCGCGCATCGGCCGCACCATCCGGGTGCTTCGCCGACGGCGTATTGGCCCGCGTCGGCGCGGGACTTTTAGAAACATTCGACATGGGGGCGCATTATAATCCCGGCCATGAATTCCCAAACCGACCTCCCTCCCGCCCAGACCGGCGCCGCGACGCCGCCGGCCGCCGACGATTCGGCCGCCAGCCACGCGCAGTTCGTCGACTGGATGCGCTCCGTCGCGCCCTATATCCACAAGTTCCGCAACAGCACGTTCGTCGTGGGGTTCGGCGGCGAAGTGGTGCAGCAGGGGCTGCTGAACGCGCTCGTGTCCGACATCGCGCTGTTGCAGGCGATGGGCATCCAGATCGTGCTGGTGCACGGCTCGCGGCCGCAGGTCGAGGAGCAGTTGAGCCTGCACGGTGTCGAATCCGAGTTTTCGCACGGGCTGCGCATCACCGATGCGCGCGCGCTCGAATCCGCGAAGGAAGCGGCCGGCGAAGTGCGTCTCGACATCGAGGCCGCGATCAGCCAGGGTCTGCCGAACTCGCCGATGGCGCACGCGCACATCAGCGTCGTGTCGGGCAACTTCGTGACCGCGCGGCCGGTGGGGATTCTCGACGGAGTCGATTTCGCGCACACGGGCATCGTGCGCAAGATCGATGCCGAATCGATCCGTCATTCGCTCGCGAGCCGCAAGCTCGTGCTGCTGTCGCCGCTCGGTTTCTCGCCGACCGGCGAGGCATTCAACCTGTCGATGGAAGACGTGGCGTCGGCGGCCGCGATCGCGCTGCGCGCCGACAAGATCATCTTCCTGACCGACGGGCCCGGCATCGTCGACGACGAAGGCGAGCTGGTGCGCGAAATGTCGCTCGACGCGGCGGCCGAGCTGCTCGATTCCGGCAACGTCCAGGGCGACGACGCGTTCTTCCTGAAGCACTCGATCCGCGCGTGCCGCGGCGGCGTGACCCGGGCCCACCTGATTCCCCAGTCGCTCGACGGCAGCATGCTGCTCGAACTGTTCCTGCACGACGGCGTCGGCACGATGATCTCGTACGAGAACCTCGAGAGCCTGCGCGAAGCGACGCCGGACGACGTCGGCGGCATCCTGTCGCTGATCGAGCCGCTCGAATCCGACGGCACGCTGGTGCGGCGCGGCCGCCACCAGATCGAACGCGACATCGACCACTTCTCGGTGATCGAGCACGATGGCGTGCTGTTCGGCTGCGCGGCGCTGTATCCGTACCAGCAGGAAAAGATCGGCGAGATGGCGTGCCTGACGGTGGCACCCGAAGCGCAGGGCTCGGGCGACGGCGAGCGCCTGCTCAAGCGCATCGAGCAGCGCGCCCGCGCGCGCGGCCTCACGCACATCTTCGTGCTCACGACGCGCACCGAGCACTGGTTCCTCAAGCGCGGCTTCGTCAAGGTCAGCGTCGACGACCTGCCGGAAGACCGCCGCAAACTCTATAACTGGCAGCGCAAGTCGCTCGTGCTGATGAAGCAGCTCTGAGCGCAGCACGACTGCCCTCCCCCAGTCCGATTACAGGAGAAGTACACGATGGCTCGAATGATCCAATGCGCGAAGCTCGGCAAGGAAGCCGAAGGTCTCGATTTCCCGCCGCTGCCGGGCGAACTCGGCAAGCGCATTTACGAGAGCGTCTCGAAGGAAGCGTGGCAAGGCTGGCTCAAGCAGCAAACGATGCTGATCAACGAAAACCGCCTGAACATGGCCGACCCGCGCGCGCGCCAGTACCTGATGAAGCAGACGGAGAAGTACTTCTTCGGCGACGGCGCGGACCAGGCGTCCGGCTACGTGCCGCCGACGGAAGGCTGAGCGCCGCGAATCGCGCAGGCCGGCCGCGCCGGCCTAGTCGCGCGAATCAAGCAAACGGCACCGTGTCATCGCACGGTGCCGTTTGCTTTTGGGGGAGCGCAATCGACGCGGACCCGCCGGCGCGCGCTCAATGGCGCACGGGCGAGCCGGCGTGCCCGACTCACCCCGCCGGTTTCAACGTGCCGCGCTCGTCCGGCGGCGCGCCCGCGCCGGCGCCTTCCGTGCCCCATTCCGCCGCATCGCTGCGCTCGGCCGTCGACAGTTCGTCCGCGCGATACCCGGTGCGATTCAGCAGCGCCAGCATGCACACGAGCGACACGAGCGCGTACAGCCCCGACGCGATCGCGACGCCGACGATGCTGCCGGTCTCATTGAGGATCGCCTGCGCGAGCACCGGCGTGCCGCCGCCGACGACGAGCGCGCTCAACTGATACGCGAGCGACAGGCCGGTATAGCGGATGTTGGCCGGAAACGCGCGCGCGAGCACGCCGCCGACCGCGCCGTAGAACATCGCCGACGGGATCGTCGAAATGCACATGCCGGCGACGGCGACCCAGTACGAACGCGTCGCGAGCGCATGGAACATCACCGGCATCAGCACGATTTCCGGGATCAGGATCCAGCACATCGCGCGCCGCATGTCGACCTTCGACACGAACCACGCGCCGACCGGCTGCATCAGGAACTGCACGACGAGCGAGATCGACAGGATGCCGAGGAACGTGCCCTGCGCGTAACCGAGCGTCTTCGTCGCCCACGACAGCGCGAACGTGCTGCGGAAATACGTGACGTTGATCACCGGCAGCGTGCCGGCCGCGAGCAGCACGACGACCCAGTGATCGCGTACGACGTCGCGCAGCGGCAGCTTCACCGTGCGCTTGCGCGCGAGCACGCGCTGCATGTCGACCGACTCTTCGAGCCTCAGCCGGATCACCATGCCGATGATCACGAGCACGGCCGACAGCAGGAACGGAATGCGCCAGCCCCACATCAGGAACGACGGCGTCGGTAGCGCGCTCAGCGCGAAAAACGCGGCCGTGGCCAGCAGGTTGCCGGTGGGTGAGCCCTGCTGCGCGAATGCCGCATACAGGATGCTGCGATGCTTCGGCGCATTCTCGCTTGCGATCAGCACCGCGCCGCCCCACTCGCCGCCGACCGCGATGCCCTGCAGCACGCGCAGCACGACGAGGCCCACGGGCGCCCAGACGCCGATCGACGCATAGCCGGGCAGCAGGCCGATGCCGGTCGTCGCGAGCCCCATCATCACCAGCGTGATCACGAGCGCGGTCTTGCGGCCGACGCGATCGCCGAGATGGCCGAACACGATGCCGCCGAGCGGCCGAGCGGCGAAGCCGGCCCAGAACGTGACGAACGCGAGCAGCGTCGCGACGCCGGGATCCATCGTGCTCGAAAAGAACACCTTGCCGAACACGAGCGCCGCGGCGGTGCCGTAGATGTAGAAGTCGTACCACTCGATCGTGGTGCC
Organism: Burkholderia sp. BCC0419; assembly: GCF_902830285.1. Classification (NCBI taxonomy): domain Bacteria; kingdom Pseudomonadati; phylum Pseudomonadota; class Betaproteobacteria; order Burkholderiales; family Burkholderiaceae; genus Burkholderia; species Burkholderia sp. BCC0419. Next base: position 1,163,445 of record NZ_CADESR010000001.1, on the reverse strand, counting down.
GACGAACGCCGCGAGGGCGGCGCGGCCAGGCCGCGGCGGCGGCGGCGCGGCAGGCGGGGATTGCGGACGGCTCATCGAGGTCTCCATGTTGATGATCAGGGGCGCGACTGTCGCGCGCCTTGCCGGATGGCCGGCCTTCGCCGGCTGGCGGGGTTGCTCTACGTTGCGTTGCTTGATGTCGACGTTGCGATCGGTCGGTTCGAGATGACGTTCATCTGCGGGCGCCCCTTCGTCCGTCACGTCGGGTCGGGCGCGACCTTCAGCACGCCGGCATCGAGCAGTTGCTGCTGAAGCGCGCGATCGACGCCGAGCCGATCGAGCACCGCACGCGTGTCGCGGCCGAGCGCGGGCGGCGCCGACCGGTAGGTGGCCGGTGTGCGCGACAGCTTCACCGGCGACGCGGTGCCGCGATATGCGCCGATCTCGACGAACAGCTCGCGGTGCAGCGCATGCGGATCGTGCGCGACGTCGGCCACCGTGCGCACCGGCCCGCACGGCACGCCGGCCGCCATCAGGTCGCGCGCGAGCGGCTCGCACGCGTGCGCGGCGAGCCGCGCTTCCAGTTCGACCTTCAACTGCGGCCGGTGCGCGCAGCGGTTGCGGTTATCGACGAAGCGCGGGTCGCTGGCGAGCGCCGGCGCACCGAGATGCGCGACAAGCCGCGCGAACTGCCGGTCGTTGCCGACCGCGAGGAAGATCGGCACGGTGGCCGTGCGATAGCTGTCGTACGGCGCGATGTTCGGATGCGCGTTGCCGCTGCGTTCCGGCACGCGGCCCGACCCGAAGAAGTTCGGCAGGTGCGGATGCAGCAGCGACACGCCGCAGTCGTACAGCGCCACGTCGATCGACTGCCCGCGCCCGCTCTTCTCGCGCTCCGCGAGCGCCAGCAGGATGCCGGCGAGCGCGTTGAGCCCCGTGACCATGTCGACGATCGGCAAACCGATGCGCGTCGCGCCGCCATCGCGTTCGCCGTTCACGCTCATCAGCCCGGCCATCGCCTGGATCACCGCGTCGTAGCCCGGCAGGCCGCCGAGCGGGCCGTCGTCGCCGAAGCCCGTCACCGCACAGTGGATCAGGCGCGGGAAGCGCGGCTGCAGGTCGCGTGCGTAGTCCATGCCCCAGCGCGCGAGCGTGCCCGGCTTGAAATTCTCGACGAGCACGTCGGCCTCTTCGAGCAGGCGCCACAGGATCGCCCGCCCTTCGTCTCGCGACAGGTCGAGCGCGAGCCCTTCCTTGTTGCGGTTCACGCCCATGAAATACCAGGCCGTGTCGCCGAGGAACGGCGGCCCCCAGCCGCGCGTCTCGTCGCCGTCGGGCGGCTCGATCTTGACCACCGTCGCACCGTGATCGGCGAGCGCCTGCGTGCAGTACGGGCCGCCGAGCACCCGGCTCAGGTCGACGACCTTCAGGCCGTCCAGTGCGCCACGCGTCGCGCTCATCGCTCGACCTCCGGCAGCAGGTCGAGCGCCATGTCGAGCCCGACCGGCAGGCCGCGCAGCAGCGCGTCGGCCGCGGCCGATTCGTCGTCGCGCGGTGCAGGCGCGAGCGGATCGACCGGCAGCAGCTTGTGCCGCACGATCAGGTGCGCCAGCGCGAGACGCCTGAAATCCGGCGCGAGCCGTGCGCCCTCGCAGGCCATCAGCACGGCCGCGCTCGCGTAATACAGCGCGGACGCGGCCTGCCGCACGCGCGCATCGTCGCCTGCCTCAGCGACCCGCACGAGCGCATCGCACGCCCGCGCGAGAATGCGCCGCAGCGCCGTGCGGCTCGCCTCGGGCAGCGGCGCCACGCCCAGACGATCGCCGAGGAACGTGCGCAGCGCATCGAGCGCATGCTCGCGCTGCGCGGCGCGCGCGACGTCCAGCGCGACGATGTTGCTCGTGCCTTCCCAGATCGAACCGAGGTGCGCGTCGCGCACGAGCCGCGCATCGCTCCATTCCTCGATATAGCCGGTGCCGCCGCGCACTTCCATCGCATCGCCCGTCACGCGGCGCGCGTCGCGGCATGCGCGGAACTTGATCAGCGGCGTCAGGATCCGCACGCAGCGCGCAGCCTGCTCGTCGCCCGCATCGGCCTGCGGCAGCAGCAGCGCGATCTGCATGAACATCGCGCGCGCGGCCTCGGTCGGCAGCAGCATCTTCATCAACTGGCGCTGCATCAGCGGCATCTCGATCAGCTTGCGGCCGAACGCGTCGCGATGCGCGGCGACGTGCAGCGCTTCGTTCAGTGCGCGCCGCATCAGCCCCGCCGCGCGCACGCCGTTCGACAGACGCGACATGTTGATCATGTCGGCCATCTGGTGAAAGCCGCGGCCGATCTCGCCGATCAGGTAGGCCTGCGCGCCTTCGAGCGCGATCTCGCCGCTCGCCATCGAACGGCTGCCGAGCTTGTCCTTCAGGCGCACGATCCGGTAGCGGTTGCGCGTGCCATCCGGCAGCGTCTTCGGCAGCAGGAACAGCGCGAGGCCCTTGATGCCGTCCGGCGCGCCGTCGGGCCGCGCGAGCACCATCGCGAGATCGGCGTCCGCATTCGAGCAGAACCACTTGTCGCCGGTCAGGCGCCAGACGGTGTCGCCGCGCGCGTCGGTTTCGCAGGTCGCGCGCGTCGCGATCCGGCCGACATCGGAGCCGGCCGCCTGCTCGGTCATGAACATCGCGCCCTGGTACAGCGTGTCGAAGTCGCGCGACGCAAGCATCGGCAGGTAGCGCGCGACGAGCGCGGGATCGCCGAAGCGGCGCAGCGTGCGCGTCAGCGAATCGGTCATGCTGACCGGGCAGCACAGCCCGAATTCCGCCTGCACGAACAGGAACGTCAGCGCGTACTTGACGAGCGGCGGCACGGTTTCGGATCCATGACTCAGCGACGCGAGCCCGAGCTCCGCATACGCGACGCGTTCGAGCGCGACGTACGCCGGATCCTTGTCGATCCGCTGCACGGCCTCGCCGCGCCGGTTGCGCTGCTCGAGCACGGGTGGATGCTTGTCCGCGCGCGACGCCCATTCGTCGAGTTCGCCCGATACGCGCGCGCCGAGCGCGCGCAGCCGCGGCTCGAGTTCGGCATAGTGCGCGTCGCCGAGATGCAGCTTCAGCAACGCGCCGAGATCGGGATCGACGGTGAAGAAATTGATGCCCCGGCTGTCGGGGATATTGGATGCGCCGGTGTCCGGCGTGCGAGCGGTGTCGTTCACGCGTGCGTCTCCTGGGTTGCCTGCGCATCGGCCGGGCCGCGTGCCGCAGCGCGCGGCCGGTCCTGCGTCAAGCCTCCCGCAGAGCGTAGGCGCGCGATCGATAAGCGTCCAATACAGGATTTATCCGGTACGATAGATATCGCTTATCGATGCCGACGCCGGGAGGAAACACCGTGGAACTGAGGCAGTTGCGCTACTTCGTGGCAGTCGCCGAGGAGCTGCATTTCGGGCGCGCGGCGAAGCGCCTGTTCATCTCGCAGCCGGCGCTGAGTTTCGACATCCGCAAGTTCGAGGACGCGCTCGGCGTGCAGCTCTTCTCGCGCACCAACAAGACCGTTGCGCTGACCAACGCGGGCGAGGTGCTGCTCGGCGAAGCGCGCCGGCTGCTGCTGCAGGCGGTCGAAGCCGAACGCCTGACGGTGCGCTCCGCGTCGGGTCTCGCGGGCCGGCTGCGGATCGGCTTCGTCCATTCGATGCTGTATCGCGGGCTGCCCGACGCCGTGCGGCGCTTCGAGGCCGACTATCCGGGCGTCGAGGTTGTGCTGAGCGAGATGAACACGCACGCGCAGGTGCAGGCGATCCAGCGCGGCCAGATCGATCTCGGCTATGCGCACTGGGGCCACTTCCCGCCCGAGGTCGAATCGGTGCCCGTCTATGCGGAGCCGTTCGTGTGCTGCCTGCCGGCCGCGCATCCGCTCGCGCGGCGCAGGCAGGTCGCGCTCGCCGCGCTCGCGACGGAACCATTCATCCTGTTTCCGCGCGACGCCGCGCCGCACTATCACGACCTGATCATCGCGCAGTGCGTGAACGCGGGATTCAGTCCGCTGATCCGTCACGAGGCACGGCTGTGGCAGACGATCCTGTCGATGATCGAGTTCGGGATGGGCATCGCGCTGGTGCCGCGCGTGCTGCAGCAGGTGAAGAGCGACCGGCTCGCGTTCCTGCCGCTGAAGGATGCGTCGCTCGAATCGCGCACGCTCGCGCTGAAACGCAGCGGCACCGCCGAACCGGTGGCGCTGCGCTTTGCCGGCTACGTGCGTGATTCGATCGACGCGCTGCCTGCTCTGGCGGGCTGAGCACGCGGCTCGCGAACCGGCGCTTGCGGCTATCTGAAAAAATTTGCAGAAAGTGCTTTACGAACCCCAAAAGCTCTGACATAATTTCATTCTTCTTTGGGCGGTTAGCTCAGCGGTAGAGCACTGCCTTCACACGGCAGGGGTCACTGGTTCGATCCCAGTACCGCCCACCAAAGAATTCAAGGGCCTGCGTCTCACGACGCAGGCCCTTTTCGTTTTGCGGCCTTACTTCTGCGGCCTGCCTCCCCTGCCCGGCTCCTTGCGCGCGTGATCGAGCGCGGCGAGCAGCAACGCGTCGACCGCATGCGATCGAGGCGTCGCGCATCACTACCGTGCCAGCCCCACCCGCTCCGCCGTCGCGTCGAACGCGCGCTTCGCCTTGTCGACGATCTCGTCGACCTCCGCCTCGCGGATCACGAGCGGCGGCGACAGCAGCATCCGGTCGCCGGTCGCGCGCATGATCAGGTTGCCGTTGAAGCAGAAGTCGCGGCAGATCGTGCCGACGTCGACGTCCGCGCCGAAGCGCTCGCGCCGGTGCCGGTCGCGCGCCAGTTGAACACCGGCGACCAGCCCCGCTCCTGCAATCTCCCCGACGATCGGATGGTCGCCCAGCGCGTCGCGCAGCCGGCGCTGGAAATACGGGCCGATATCAGTCTTCACGCGCTCGACGATGCCCTCGTCGCGCAGCAGCTTCAGGTTCGCGACCGCGACCGCCGCCGCCACCGGGTGCCCCGAGTACGTAAGGCCGTGATTGAATTCGCCGTTGTCGATGATCGGGCGCGCGATGCGCTCATGGATGCCCACTGCCCCCATCGGCACGTAACCCGACGTGAGGCCCTTCGCCATCGTGATCAGGTCCGGCTCGAAGCCGAAGTGCTGGTGCGCGAACCATTCGCCGGTGCGACCGAACCCGCCGATCACTTCGTCGGCGACCAGCAGGATGTCGTACTTGCGGCAGATCCGCTGGATTTCCGGCCAATATGTCGACGGCGGGAAGATTACGCCGCCCGCGCCCTGGAACGGCTCGCCGATGAACGCCGCGACGTTCTCCGCGCCGAGTTCGAGAATCTTCGCTTCGAGCTGCTGCGCACGCGCGAGGCCGAACGCTTCCGGCGTTTCGCCGGCCTGCGCTTCGCCGAAGAAATACGGCTGGTCGATGTGCACGATGTGCTCGACTTTCGATGGCATCTGCTCGTGCATGTAGCCCATCCCGCCGAGCGTGCCGCCTGCGATCGTCGAGCCGTGGTAGCCGTTCTTGCGCGAGATCACGTATTTCTTCTGCGGCTTGCCCTGCACGCGCCAGTATTGATGCACGAGCCGCAGCACGGTGTCGTTGCCTTCCGAGCCGCTGTTGCAATAGAAGAAGTGGTTGAAGCCGGCAGGCGTCACTTTCGCGAGCATCGCGGAAAGCTCGATCACCGGCGGATGCGTGGTCTTGAAGAACGTGTTGTAGAACGGCAGTTCCTGCAGCTGGCGATACGCGGCGTCGGCGAGTTCCTTGCGGCCATAGCCGACGTTCACGCACCACAGGCCGGCCATCCCGTCGATCACCTTGTTGCCGTCCGAGTCCCACAGGTAGACGCCGTCGGCCTTGACGATCACGCGGCTGCCGGCGCGATTGAGCGCGCCCATGTCCGAGAACGGATGGATGTGGTGCGCGGCGTCAAGGGCGCGAAAATCGGCGGTCGAGTGCGGCGAAAAAGCTTCGTTTCTATCGGTCATGTTTTCTCCGTCAAACAGCGCCGCACGCTTACACGTGCAGCAGCAGATGCCTGCGTTCCCACGAGCTGATCACGCGGAAGAACGCTTCGTATTCGGTTTCCTTCAACGCCAGGTAAGCCTTCACGAACTTGTCGCCAAGGATGCCGGCGAGCGGTTCGCACGCGGCCATCAGCGAGATGCCTTCCTCGAGATTGCGCGGCAGCTGGTACGGCAGGTCGTAGCCGTCCGATGCGATCGGCTCGGTCGGCGCGAGCTGTTGCGTCATGCCGAGATAGCCGGCGGCGAGCGTCGCCGCGAACGCGAGGTACGGGTTGCAGTCGACGCCCGGAATCCGGTTCTCGATGCGTCGCGCGACAGGCGTCGACTGTGGGATACGGAACCCGACCGTACGGTTGTCGTAGCCCCACTGCACGTTGATCGGCGCGGCCATGAAGCGCGACAGGCGGCGGTACGAATTGATGTACGGCGCGAAGATCGGCATCAGCGCCGGCGTGTACTTCTGCAGCCCCGCCAGATAGCTGTGGAACAGCGGCGACACGGCGCCGTTTTCGTCGGCGAACAGGTTGCGCCCGGTGCGCATATCCGCGAGGCTCTGATGAATGTGCATCGCGGAACCCGGCTCGTTTTCCATCGGCTTGGCCATGAACGTCGCATACATGTTGTGGCGCAGCGCCGCCTCGCGCACGGTGCGCTTGAACAGGAACACCTGGTCGGCCAGCGGCAGCGCGTCGCCGTGCACGAAGTTGATCTCCATCTGCGCGGCGCCGACTTCATGAATCAGCGTCTCGATATCGAGGCCCTGCATTTCGCAGTACTCGTAGATGTCCTCGAACAGCGGATCGAACTCGTTGACGGCCTCGATCGAATACGACTGGCGGCCCGTTTCGGCCCGCCCCGTACGACCGACGGGCGGACGCAGCGGCAGGTCGGGATCGGCGTTCACGTCGACCAGATAGAACTCCAGCTCGGGCGCCACCACGGGCTTCCAGCCCTTCGCCTCGTACAGGTCGAGCACGCGGCGCAGCACATAGCGTGGCGAGATCTCGACCGGCGAGCCGTCGAAATGCACGCAATCGTGGATCACCTGCGCGGTCGGATCGACCGCCCACGGGATCAGGCAGATCGTCGACGTGTCGGGCACGCACACCATGTCGGGATCGGTCACGCCGGTCAGCGTGCCGTCTTCCGGATAGTCGCCGGTGACGGTCTGCACCATTACGGCCTGCGGCAGCCGCATCGATTCGCCGGATTCGAATTTGTTGCGCGGAATGATCTTGCCGCGCGCGATGCCGGCCATGTCGGGAATGATCGCCTCGACTTCGGTGATGCGGTGCTGGCGCAGGAATTCGCTCAGTTCGGGTTGCATGATCGGCCTCGTCAGTCGATGTCGATGTCGGATGCGGCCGGCGACGGCGTCGCGCCGCCGGCCGCATGAATGCGGTGCGTCATGTGCGCGCGGCACGCCGCGCCGAATGCCGCGAAGATGTCGCGCGACAGCGGCTGCTCCGCGTAGCGCCACTCGGGATGCCACTGCACGCCCAGCGCGAACGCACGCGCGCCGCGCACACTGACGGCCTCGACCAGTCCGTCGGGCGCACTCGCTTCGATCGCGAGCCCCGCGCCCAGGCGTGCGATGCCCTGGTCGTGCAGCGAATTGACCGTCGCCTCGTGCGCGCCGCGCGCAACCCGCTGCAGCAGGCCGCCGGGCGCGAACTGCACGACATGCGCGGGACCGTACTGCCGTTCGAGCGGGTCGCCCGGCCGTTCGCGATGGTCGTCGAAGCCGGCCGTCGCATGCAGCCGCTGATGCAGCGTGCCGCCATACGCGACGTTCAGCTCCTGCATGCCGCGGCAGATCGCGAGCACGGGCACGCCCGCGTCGATCGCCGCGCGGATCAGCGGCAACGCGGTCGCATCGCGTGCCGGATCGTGCAGCGTATCGGGCGCGCTCGCGGCGCCGCCGTAATGATGCGGCTCGACGTTCGAATAGCTGCCGGTCAACAGCAGCCCGTCGATTGCCGCGACGATCGCGTCGGCCGGCTGCCGCGCGCCGAACGCGGGCAGCACGAACGCCAGCGCACCGGCGCCGTCGACGACGGCGGCGACGTACTTCTCGCCCGCCGTGTGGTTCGGATGCGCACCGCGCAGGATGCGGTCGGCGGTAACGGCTACGATCGGTCGCGCACGCATCGGCGTCTCTCCGGTGACGGCGCGCGACACGCTCGCGCGCACAACGATGCAGGTTCTCGGGTGCGCCGCACGCGCACGCCATCGCGCAACGCAAGCGCTAACGCCAGCGCATGCGCGATCCTGCCGCACGAATGCTGCGGCAACAGGCGGTGCGGCCCGGGACGGAAGCGGAAAGGGACGCTAGGGCAACAACGATGCGCTGCCGTCGCACTGCACCGCGCTGAACAGGTGCACGGTCACGAGATTGAAGCGGCGCGGGCCGCGATGGGAAATGGCGAAGAAGCGAGGCTCGCGTAACGGGGCGGCGCGCGTGCCGCGATCAGCATGCCGGTTCGGCCCGGCCTGAGGCGGCGCGCCCGCCGACGGACTTCGCGTCCGGCGTATCGAAGGGCTGGCGGCTTTCACGATCGTACTCGACTGACTGATGGAGGCAGGACACGTGTCGCAATGCCGCGTGGCGACACGTCAGCAAGATGTCTCGCAACGGATTCCGGCGCAGTCCGACCATCGTCGATGGCCTCGCCGCCGGTACGCGCGTGACGACTTCCTGACATTCAGCTTATATCACTTAAAAATTGCGTCAAATTTTCAGGTGCCGATGACGACATCGATCAGACGAAAAAAAACGGCATCGATCGCGCGGATCGATGCCGTTTTGTGCATTGCACCAACTTGCCTGCTACATGCCGACGGGGCGGGACGCACCGTCGCGCCGCGCTGCCGCATAGCCGCGGCCCGTGCTCAGCGATGCGCGAGTGCGGTTTCGACGAGCGTCTGCAGCAGCGGCACGATCCGCGCTGCACGTGCCTCGTCGTACGCGTACGGACGCGTCTCTTCCATATAGGTGATCTGCGACAGTTCGAGCTGCACGGCCTCGACGCCGGTCTCGGGCACGCCGTAGTGGCGCGTGATGTAGCCACCCTTGAAGCGCCCGTTCGCGACGGCCGTATAGCCGCCGTGCGCGAGCACGCGCGCGGCCAGCGCCTCCGCGAGACCGGGCGCCGCGCTCGCGCCGCCCGACGTGCCGAAGTTGAAATCCGGCAGGCGGCCGTCGAAGAAACGCGGCACGTGCGAGCGGATCGAATGCGCTTCCCACACGAGCACGCGGCCGTGTTCGCCCTTCAGGCGCGCGATCTCGCGTTGCAGCGCGTCGTGATACGGCAGCCAGTAACGATCGCGGCGACGCATGATCTCGTCGTTGCCGGGCAGCGCGTTCGCCGGATACAACGGCGCCTTGTCGAACGTATCGACCGGCACGAGCCCCGTCGTGTCCTGCCCCGGATACAGGTTCTCGTTGTCGGGCGGACGGTTCAGGTCCACGACGTAACGCGCGTGCGACGGCACGAGGATCGATGCGCCGAGATCGGCCGCGAAGCCGTACAGCCGCTCGAGATGCCAGTCGCAATCGTCGACGAAGCGCGCATCGGGCGTCATCGTCGCGGCGATGTCGTCGGGGATGTGCGTGCCTGCGTGCGGAATCGAGATCAGCAGCGGCAGCGTGCCCTGCTTCAGCGTGAATACAGCCGGTTGTTCAGTCATGTCGCATCACCGTAAGAGTCGGCCGGCGCACCGTGCGCCGGTTGCCGCGCGTCAGCGCAGCAGTTGCGCCAGCGCGGCGCGGTAGTCGGCATACGCGGCGGCTTCGTCGCGATGGCGGCGGCCGCTCACGACACGCTCGCCGCCCGTGTAGACGTCGAGCACCGGCGTCTCGCCGTGCTCGGCGAACACGATGCCCGACAGCCATGCGGCGCTGTCGTGTTCGGCGATCGCCGGATGATCGGGATCGAGCACGAGCCAGTCGGCGCGACAGCCTGCGCGCAGCGCACCGATGCGCCGCCCGCTCGCCTGCGCGCCGCCCGCGAGCGACGCATCGAACAGGCGATCGGCGACGTGCGCCTGCGTGTCGCTCGCCAGCACGTTGCGCGCGCGGTGCACGAGCCGCTGCCCGTATTCGAGCAGGCGCAGCTCCGAGCGCCACTCGACCGATGCGTGGCTGTCCGAGCCGACGCCGATCACGCCGCCTTGCGCGAGATAGTCGACGGCCGGGAACACGCCGTCGCCGAGGTTCGCTTCGGTCGTCAGGCACAGCCCGGCGACCGCGCGACGCTTCGCGAGCGCCGCCGTCTCGGCCGCGTCGACGTGCGTCGCGTGCACGAGGCACCAGCGCGCATCGACGTCGAAGCGATCGAGCAGCCATTGTACGGGGCGTGCGCCGTAGGCACGCACGCAGTCGTCGACTTCGGCCGTCTGCTCGGCGATGTGGATATGCACCGGCGCATCGTCGGGCAGCCCGTCGAGCAGCACACGCAGCCCATTCTCGGACACCGCGCGCAACGAATGCGGCGCGACGCCGTAGCGCAGGCCGCCGTGCTCGGGCGCCACGCGACGCATCGCGTCGAGCAGTTCGAGCACGCCGTCGGGCGTGTTGATGAAGCGACGCTGGTCGTCGCGCGGCGGCTTGTTGCCGAAGCCGGCGAACTGGTACGACACGGGCAGCATCGTGATGCCGATGCCGGCCGCGCGCGCGGCATCGATCACGCGCGTGCCGAGCTCCGCGATCTGCGGATAGCGCGAGCCGTCCTGCGCGTGATGCACGTAGTGGAATTCGCACACCGACGTGTAGCCGCACTTGAGCATCTCGACATACAGCCAGCGTGCAATCGCCGCGAGCGCGTCCGGCGTGATCTTCAGCGCGAAGCGGTACATCAGGTCGCGCCAGCTCCAGAAGCTGTCGGCGGGATTCGCGCGGTATTCGGTGAGCCCCGCCATCGCGCGCTGGAACGCGTGCGAATGCAGGTTCGGCATGCCGGGCAGCACCGGGCCAGCCGCGCGCGCGACGGCTGCCGGTGCGTCGGTGTCGGGCGTCACGTCGGTCAGCGTGCCGGTTGCGTCCCAGCGCAGCAGCACGTTGCGGCGCCAGCCATCGGGCAGGTAGGCATGGTCCGCGAACAACAGGGTATCGGTCATTGCGAGTCCTCATCGGCCGGATCAAGCGCGTCAACGTCAACGTCAGCGTCTCGTCCGGCCCGGTGCCGCGGCCGGCAGGCGCGCGCGTCGCGCCCAGCGCCAGCCTCGCGGCGATCGACCGGAGGGCGCCGTTGCGCGCCGGGTCCGGTCCCATGCAAAGCGTCGGCCGGACCGGGTCCGTCACGACCCGGCCCGATCCGTCGCGAAACTTATCCGTTCATCCGGCGAAACACGGTCGTGCCGCCGCGTACGACCTGCTCGCACAGCGGCCGGCCGATCCAGTACGCCAGCTCGGCCAGCGAGCCGACCGACCAGGCGGCGAAATCGGCCTGGCGACCGACCTCGAGTGCGCCGTGGCGATCCGCGCGGCCGAGCGCCGCGGCCGCATGGCGCGTGACGCCCTGCAGCACCTCGGGCACCGTCATGCGGAACAGCGTACAGCCCATGTTCAGCGTCAGCAGCAGCGATTCGAGCGGCGACGTGCCGGGGTTGTGATCGGTCGCGAGCGCGATCGGCACGCCGTGCTTGCGCAGCAGCTCGATCGGCGGCAGTTGCGTTTCGCGGATGAAGTAGTACGCGCCGGGCAGCAGCACGGCGACCGTGCCGGCGGCCTTCATCGCCTCGATGCCGGCTTCGTCGAGAAATTCGAGGTGGTCGGCGGACAGCGCGCGATAACGCGCGGCGAGCGCCGTCCCGCCCGCATTCGACAATTGCTCCGCATGCAGCTTCACCGGCAGCCCGCGCCGCGTCGCGGCCTCGAACACGCGCTCGGTCTGCGCGAGCGAAAAGCCGATGCGTTCGCAGAACGCATCGACCGCGTCGACGAGCCCTTCGTCGGCCAGCGTCGGCAGCATCCGGTCGCACACTTCGTCGATGTATGCATCCGCGCGCCCCGCATATTCGGGCGGCAGCGCATGCGCGCCGAGGAAGGTCGTGTAGACGGTGACCGGGAAGCGCTCGCCGAGCTGGCGCGCGACGCGCAGCATCTTGCGCTCGCTCGCCAGATCGAGCCCGTAGCCCGACTTGATCTCGATCGCGGTCACGCCTTCGGCGAGCAGCGGCTGCAGCCGCGCGGCGGCCTGCACGAACAGCGTCGTCTCGTCGGCCGCGCGCGTCGCGCGCACCGTCGACACGATCCCGCCGCCCTGCCGCGCGATTTCCTCGTAGCTGACGCCGGCGAGGCGCTGCGCGAACTCGTCGGCGCGCGTGCCGCCATACACGAGGTGCGTATGGCAGTCGACGAGGCCCGGCGTCACCCACGCGCCGTGCAGGTCCTCGCGCCGCCAGTGCGCATAACCGTGCGGCAGCGCGGACAGCGCGCCGAGCCACGCGATCGCGCCGGTTTCGTCGACGGCGATCGCCGCGTCGTCGATCGTCTCGTCGGGATGGCCGTGCGGACACAGCCTCAGGTGATGCCAGACAGTCGGTTTCATGCGTTCAGTCTCGTTCGCCGACGGTGAGCGAGACGGCGAGCAGCGCGCCGCCTCCGCTCACGACGACGTCAAACGCACGCCGCGGCCCGTCGAGCCGCAACGTGTCCATTTCCTGCAGCGCGTAGTGCGCGCCGTCGATCTCGACACCGACCGCACCCGTTGCGCAGAACAGCAGTACGGTGTCGGCGCGCTCGATGCGGTGCGTGCCCTCGGGCCACACGTCGACCGACCCGCGCGCAGCCGAACGGCGCGTCATCAGGTTGAAGTCGCGCGTCGCGCCGTCGTGCAGCGTCGCGTCGATCGCCGTTTCGCCCGCGAAATCCGCACGGGCCAGCGGTGCATCGAGCACGTGCCGCGTGCCGCCCGCTTCGGCGAGCGTCATGCCCGCGCCGGACAGCAGCACGAGCGTGCGGTCGACGCCGTCGAAACGCGAGAACGGCCCGGCCGTGCCGACGTCCGCGACGCTCACGCGCCACGCGAACGCGTCGAGCGCGGCGCCCGGCGGGAACGCGCCGATTTCGCGCGTCACGCCGCCGCCGTTCTTCCACGGCGACGCGACGAGATCCGCCGCGCGGATCAGCGCGGCGGCCAGCGTCACGTTCACCGGCGCGTGGTCGAGCGCCGTCATGCTCAGCGGCCGAGCATCGGCAGCTTCAGGCCGGCTTCGCGGGCCGTCTGCTGCGCGAGTTCGTAGCCGGCATCCGCATGGCGCATCACGCCCGTCGCCGGATCGTTCAGCAGCACGCGACCGAGACGCTCGTGCGCGTCGGCGGTGCCGTCGGCGACGATCACGACCCCCGAGTGCTGCGAGAAGCCCATGCCGACGCCGCCGCCATGGTGCAGCGACACCCACGATGCACCGCCCGCCGTGTTCAGCAGTGCATTGAGCAGCGGCCAGTCGCTGACGGCATCCGAACCGTCCTTCATCGATTCCGTCTCGCGGTTCGGGCTCGCGACCGAACCGGTATCGAGGTGGTCGCGGCCGATCACGATCGGGGCCTTCAGTTCGCCATTCTTCACCATCTCGTTGAACGCCTGGCCGAGGCGGTAGCGGTCCTTCACGCCGACCCAGCAGATCCGTGCCGGCAGGCCCTGGAACGCGATGCGCTCACGCGCCATGTCGAGCCAGTTGTGCAGGTGCGGATCGTCGGGGATCAGCTCCTTCACCTTCTGGTCGGTCTTGTAGATGTCTTCCGGATCGCCCGACAGCGCGACCCAGCGGAACGGCCCCTTGCCTTCGCAGAACAGCGGGCGGATGTACGCCGGCACGAAGCCCGGGAAGTCGAACGCGTTCTCGACGCCCATTTCCAGCGCCATCTGGCGAATGTTGTTGCCGTAGTCGAGCGTCGCCGCGCCGCGTTCCTGCAGCGCGAGCATCGCGCGCACCTGGACGGCCATCGACTGCTTCGCGACCTTCACGATGCTCTGCGGATCGACCTTCTGCGCTTCGCGCCATTGCGCGACGGTCCACCCTTGCGGCAGGTAGCCGTTGATCGGGTCGTGCGCGCTCGTCTGGTCGGTCACGCAGTCCGGCGTGATGCCGCGCTCGACGCATTCCGCGAACACGTCGGCCGCGTTGCCGAGCAGGCCGATCGACACCGGCTTGCCGGTGCGCTTCGCTTCCTCGATCATGCCGAGCGCTTCGTCGAGCGTCGTCGCCTTCTTGTCGACGTAGCGCGTCTTCAGGCGGAAGTCGATGCGCGTCTCGTCGCATTCGACCGCGATCATCGAGAAACCGGCCATCGTCGCGGCGAGCGGCTGCGCGCCACCCATCCCGCCGAGGCCGCCCGTCAGGATCCAGCGGCCCGACGGATCGCCGTTGAAGTGCTGGTTCGCGACCGAGAAGAACGTTTCGTAGGTGCCCTGCACGATGCCCTGGCTGCCGATGTAGATCCAGCTGCCGGCCGTCATCTGGCCGTACATCATCAGGCCCTTGCGGTCGAGCTCGTGGAAGTGATCCCAGTTCGCCCAGTGCGGCACCAGGTTCGAGTTCGCGAGCAGCACGCGCGGCGCATCCTTGTGCGTGCGGAACACGCCGACCGGCTTGCCCGACTGGATCAGCAGCGTTTCGTTTTCTTCGAGATCCTTCAGCGACGCGAGGATCTGGTCGTAGCATTCCCAGTTGCGCGCCGCGCGGCCGATGCCGCCGTACACGACGAGCGCATGCGGATGCTCGGCGACTTCCGGATCGAGGTTGTTCTGGATCATCCGGTAGGCCGCTTCGGCCAGCCAGGTCTTGCAGGTCTTCTCGCTGCCGCGCGGCGCGCGGATCGTGCGCGTCGGATCGAGACGGGGATCGATGTGTTTCGGATGGTTCATGACGACTGCTCCCGAAGGAAAGTGAAGTTCAATAAGGAATCAGAAATGCCCGGTGAAGCGATAACGGCTGCCGGGATGCCACAGATTCGCCACCGAGGCGACGACGCCCTGCGACCAGGTGCGCCGATGTAAAACCAGACACGGCTCGACGTCGTCCATCCGCAGCTGCTCGCGCCGCTCCGGCGCCGGCGCCGCCGCTTCGATCCGGTACTCGACGCGCTGCAGCGGTGCCGCGCGCATCAGGTACAGGTTCGGCGTCGTGTTCGTGAAATCCTGCTCCGCGTAATCCGGCGCGACCGCCGGATTCACCCATCGTTCTTCGAGCTGTACCGGCTCGTCGTTCTCGAAGTGCAGCACCTGCGAATGAAACAGCTTCGTGCGCACGGCCACCTGCATCTCGTCGGCGAGGGCATCGTCGGCGCGGATCGTGTCGAGCCCGAGCACGCTGGCGTGGTATGCATGCCCGCGTGCGCCGACTTCCTCCGAGATGCTGCGGATCGCCACCAGCGTCGACTCGTACTTCGGCCGCGCGACGTAGGTGCCCGCGCCCTTCATGCGCGTGAGCACCTGCTCGGCCGTCAACTCGCGCAGCGCGCGGTTGACGGTCATGCGCGCCACCTTGAACTCGCGCGCCAGCTCGTTCTCGGACGGCACCTGGTCGCCCTCCTCCCACTCGCCGGCGTGGATGCGGCCCAGGATGAAATCCTTGATCTCCTGGTAGACCGGCGCGCTCATCGGCTTACTGTTCCGATGCGAACGAGAACGGCGCGACCTTCGCGAACGCGCGCTCGCCGACGAGCTTCGCGATCACCGCGATGTCCGGTGCGAAGTAGTGGTCGAGTTCGTAGT
Organism: Burkholderia sp. BCC0419; assembly: GCF_902830285.1. Lineage (NCBI taxonomy): Bacteria > Pseudomonadati > Pseudomonadota > Betaproteobacteria > Burkholderiales > Burkholderiaceae > Burkholderia > Burkholderia sp. BCC0419. The sequence goes on along the minus strand of NZ_CADESR010000001.1, from coordinate 1,147,702 downwards.
GCGCGACCTGGCCGCGGATCGTCTCCATCACCGGCGCGAGCTTCGGGCTCGTGTGGTAAGGCGCGCGCAGGTCGACGCCCTGCGCGGCGGCCAGCAGTTCGATCGCGAGGATGTGCTTCGTGTTGTCCGCGATGTCGGCGAGCTTGCGCGCGGCGAACGTCGCCATCGACACGTGGTCTTCCTGGTTCGCGGAAGTCGGCAGCGAGTCGACCGACGCCGGGTGCGCGAGCGTCTTGTTTTCCGACGCGAGGGCGGCCGCCGTCACGTGCGCGATCATGAAGCCGGAGTTCACGCCGCCGTCCCGCACGAGGAACGGGGGCAGGCCCGACAGCGTCGCGTCGATCAGGAGCGCGATGCGACGTTCGGCCAGCGCGCCGATTTCCGCCGCGGCGAGCGCGAGGTTGTCGGCCGCGAACGCGACGGGCTCGGCGTGGAAGTTGCCGCCCGACAGCACTTCGCCGGTATCCGGGAAGATCAGCGGGTTGTCCGACACGGCGTTCGCTTCGATCAGCAGCACGTCGGCCGCATGGCGCATCTGGTCCAGGCACGCGCCCATCACCTGCGGCTGGCAGCGCAGGCTGTACGGGTCCTGCACCTTGTCGCAGTCGCGGTGCGACTGGTTGATCGGCGAGCCTTCGAGCAGCTCGCGGTACGACGCGGCGGCGTCGATCTGGCCTTGATGGCCGCGCAGTTCGTGGATGCGTGCGTCGAACGGCTTCACCGAACCGGCTGCCGCGTCGACCGACAGCGCACCCGCGACGAGCGCGGTGCGGTACAGGTCTTCGATCGCGAACATGTTGTCGAGCGCCAGCGCGGTCGATGCCTGCGTGCCGTTCAAGAGCGCCAGGCCTTCCTTCGCCTGCAGCGTCAGCGGCGCGAGGCCCGCGACGCGCAGACCGTCGAGCGCGCTCGCACGTTCGCCGCGGATGAACACTTCGCCGACGCCGAGCAGCGCGGCCGACATGTGCGCGAGCGGCGCGAGGTCGCCCGATGCGCCGACCGAGCCCTTCACCGGGATCAGCGGCAGCACGTCGGCGTTGAACAGCGTGATCAGCGCGTCCATCACTTCGCGACGGATGCCCGAGTGGCCGCGGCCGAGGCTCGACAGCTTCAGCGCCATCAGCAGGCGCACCGACGAGCGCGCCATCGGCTCGCCGACGCCGACCGCGTGCGACAGCACCAGGTTCTTCTGCAGCAGTTCGAGCTGGTCGTGCGGGATGTGGGTGCTCGCCAGGCGGCCGAAGCCCGTGTTGATGCCGTAGGCCGGCTCGCCCTTTGCGGCGATGTCGGCGACGGCCTTCGCACCCGCGTCGATCTTCGCGAAACTCGCCGGGTCGAGCTTCAGTTGCACGGATTCGCGTGCGATCCGGCGCAGTTGCGGGAGGGTCAGGCGGCCGGGGGTCAACGTAATCATGTGAGCAATCCTGTCTAGACAAGTTCGGAATGGATTGAAGTGTAGCCACGCCAACTTGTCTAGACAACCTGTTTTTCATAATTCCGGCTCGGGAATTTCCCTGATGTCCGGCATGGCCCGCCCGACTTGCCCGGCGGACCCGGGTATTAACAGATGTTGCAGTTATTTTGTCTTTGGCAACATACGGATCACCATTCGCCTCGGAGACCACCATGCCTTTCCCGTCACGATTCGCCGCCCGCCTCGGCCGCCCCCTGCTCGTCGCCGCATGCGCGTTCGCGTGCGGCGCATCCGTCGCCGCGGAGCCGCTGTCCGGCACGCTCGAGAAGATCCGGCAGAGCAACCTGATTTCGATCGGCCATCGCGAAACGTCGGTGCCGTTCTCCTATGTCGATGCAGGCGGCAAGGTCATCGGCTTCTCGCAGGACCTGTGCGACCGCGTGATCGCCACGGTGAAGGCGCGCACCGGCAAGCCCGACCTGCAGGTGCGCTTCATTCCGGTCACGTCGCAGAACCGCATTCCGCTCGTGCAAAACGGCACCGTCGATCTCGAATGCGGGGTGACGACCAATCTCGCCGCACGCCATGCGCAGGTCGCGTTCTCGACCACCTTCTTCGTCGCGACGACGCGCCTGCTCACACGCACGAGCTCGGGCATCCACGACTTCCCCGATCTCGCCGGCAAGACGGTCGTGACGAACCAGGGCACGACGTCCGAACGCCTGCTGCGCAAGATGAACGAGGAAAAGAAGATGAACATGCAGATCATCAGCGCGAAGGACTACGGCGAAGGACGCCTCACGCTCGAATCGGGCCGCGCGGCCGCGTACATGATGGACGACGTGCTGCTCGCGGGCGTGCGCCAGCTCGCCGCGAAACCGGCCGACTGGCAGCTCGTCGGCACGCCGCAATCGTCGGAAGCCTACGGGTTCATGCTGCGCAAGGACGATCCGCAGTTCAAGGCGCTCGTCGACGGCGTGCTCGTGCAGCTGATGAAAAGCGGCGAGATCAACGCGCTGTACGACAAGTGGTTCATGAAGCCGGTGCCGCCGAAAGGGCTGTCGTTCGACTTCCCGATGAGCGACGTGATCAAGGCGCGCTATGCGGCGCCGAACGACGCGCCGCTCGAGTAAGCGCCGCGCGTGGACCCCGGCCTACGCGCGCGTCCACGCGACGCACGCCGCGTAGCCGGGCGCCGCGTCGAGCCACGCCGCGTCGAACGCCGCGACGCCGGCGGCAGGCGCGGCCGGCTCGACGATCGTCGTCGCGGGCGTCGCCGCGTCGCGCGGCGGCACGACCGCGAACGCGCGCAGCCCGCCGACGATGCCGGTGCCGAGCGCCTTCAGCAGCGCCTCCTTCGCGGACCACACCCGCATGAATTCGCCCTCGCGCACGCCGGGCGGCAGGCCGTCGAGATACGCGACCTCGGCGGGCGCGCACACTTCACGCGTCAGCGCGCGCCAGTCGGCCGCGCGGTTGCAGCCCTCGATATCGACGCCGACGCGGCCCGTCGGCGCCCACGCGAGCAGCGCGTGATCGCCCGCGTGCGATACGTTGAAGTCGAGCGACGCGCAACGCGCGCGGTCCAACGACGGCCGCCCCGATGCGTCGACGACGATCGCGACCGCGTGCGGTGCGATGCCGAGCGCCGCGCCGAGCACGTCGCGCAGCGCGGCGCGCGTCGCGGCGCTGCGTACCGCATCCTCGTGCCGCAGGAAGCGTGCGGCGCGTGCGCGCTCGTCATCGCTCAGCGCCGCATACGCGGGCGACACGAGCGGCACGCGCCAGTCGAAATCGACGCGCGCGATCCGCACGCCGGCGCGCGCCGCGGCGGGCGGCACGTCGAGTGCTTGCACGCGCCACGCGCGGGGCGTTGCAACGGGAGAAGCGGAATCGGAAGGAATGGACATCGGCGCGCGGCAGCCTGTGCTGTCAAACGAAACGTCCGATGTTAATCGATCGCGCCGACCTGCGGCTGCGGCCGCTGCCGCAGGATCGGGAAGCAAACCGGGATAGCGCGTTGCGTTCGTCTACGCCCGGTCACCCGTTCGCGGCCATGCCCGGCACGCCGCTCCCCGTCAGCCGCCCGCGCGACGCCGGGTGCAGCGCATGCACGGCACCCGGCGCACCGGCCGGCAGCACGCCGTGTTGCAGCCAGTACAGCGCGACGGGCCACAGCGTGTCGGTGAAGCGGCTGTGGAAAAACGCGAAATGGCCGATCGCGTCGACGCCGATGTCGGCCGGCGCGATCCGCAGATGCGTGACGTTGCTGCCCGTGTAATAGCTGACCAGCCGCTCGATCGCGTCGACCGTGCCGAACGCGTCGTCGTCGAGGCCGATCGCGAGCATCGGCGCCGACAGTCCCGCGAAGCGCGCCGGCAACGCGACGCGGCTTGCCCCGCCGTCGTCGAGCACGCTGCCGATGTAGCCATCCTCGAAACGCGGCTGCGCACGCGCCCACGACAGCGCGATACCGCGCGGCGTGTCCTCCATCCAGCCGAGCCGCTTCGCGGGCACGTAGCCGAACACGGCCGCGAGCGCGGGCATCGCGACATGCCACTTCCACCACATGCGGCGCCGCTCGGCTGGCAGATAGTCGCGCCAGTACGCGTACTGCGCGCCGACGGTCACCGCATGCCGTACGTGCACGTTCGATGCCGCGAGGCCGAGCACGCAGCCGCCGATGCTGTGCGCGACCACATCGAGCGGCTGGCCCGGAAACGCGTCGCGCGCGTAATGCAGCGCGGCTTCGCAATCGAGCCGCCCCCAGTCGAGCCAGTTCGCGCGCAGCTTCGCGAGCTGTTCCGGACGCGACCCGCCGATGCCGCGATAGTCGTAGACGAGCACGTCGCGCCCCTGCGCGAACAGCCAGGCCGCGAAACGAAAGTAGTAGTCGCAGCGCACCGACGTCGCGCAATTGATGACCGTCACGGGCCGCACGGCGCCGCCGCCGCGATGGTGCCAGACATGGCCGCGCAATGCGTAGCCGTCGGCCGCGCGCAGCGTCACGGGTTCGGGCGGCAACGCGCCCGCCGCGCGACTGCCCTGCGCCGCCCCGCTTTCCTCGTTCGAAATCGTCATCGTGTCTCCTGTCGACCCCAGTTAGCGCTTCAGCGCTTACTCAGCCCCTTCCTCCGCGATCCACCCGCCTCCATTGAACTTGACGCGTACCGCGTTCTCAACCAATCTTGCTGCTCCGTTCGCATGAGTCACGCGCATGTCAACGCCACTCGTCCGTCTCCCGTCGCTCGACCTCGTCCGCGGTTTCGTCGCCGTCGGCCGCCGCATGAGCATCACGCTCGCCGCGCAGGACCTGTGCGTCACGCAGTCGGCGGTCAGCCGCCAGGTCCATGCGCTCGAAGCGCATCTCGGCGTGACGTTGCTGCAGCGCGGCTACCGGAAGATCGCGTTCACGCCGGAAGGCGAGCGGCTGTTCCGCGTCGCCGATGCGGCGCTGCACAGCCTGCAGGACACCGTCGCGTCGCTCGCCGCCGCGCGCGAGCGCCAGCCCGTGACGATCACCGCCAGCATCGGCGTGACCGCGCTGTGGCTGCTGCCGCGGCTCGGGCGGCTGCAGGCGCGCCTGCCCGGGATCGACCTGCGCGTCGCCGCGAACGACAAGGTACTCGATTTGCGCGCCGAAGGCATCGACCTCGGCATCCGCTACTGCCCGCGCGACCGCGCGCCGGCCGGCGCGCTGCGCCTGTTCGACGAGATCGTCGTGCCGGTCGCGCATCCCGCGCTCGCCGCGCGGCCGGTCACGAGCGCGGCCGCGATCGCCGATCACGTGCTGCTCGAATTCGACGGCCCGCCGCAACCGCAGTTGCAGTGGCACGCGCACCTGCACGCGGCCGGGCTCGGTGACGCGCGCCCGAAAGGCGTGCTGCGCTTCAACCAGTACGACCAGGTGATCCAGGCCGCAATCGCGGGCCAGGGCATCGCGCTCGGCCGGCTCGCGCTCGTCGCGCCGATGCTCGCCGACGGCCGGCTCGCGATGCTCGGGCCGCACACGCAGACGCTGTCGGAGACGTACGGCTACTGGCTGTTCCAGCACGATCCGGCCCCGCGCCGCGAAGTCGCCGACGTGCGCGACTGGATGCTCGCCGAAGCGGCCGAATGCGATGCGGCGATGCACGCGCACGATACGACGTCGGCCTGAGCCGACTGTGCGGATGCGCGTGACCGCGGGCGGGCGCCGTCATCCCTTCGCATTCCCGTCACGCATGCCAACCTGACCGAATGATCGCTTGAGCGAGAGCGGCCCCGCTCGTCTAATCGGATCGAGCGCGGCCGTTTCGCCGCGCGCCTTCATCCGGAGACACGCATGACCCCGATCGAGCAGGAAGTCCGGCGCCGCTGGCTGCCCGTGCTGGCAGGCGGCCTGATCATGGGCGCCGCGCTCGGCATCCGCCACGTGCAGGGCCTGTTCCTCGCGCCCGTCTCGCTCGACCACGGCTGGTCGCGCGAAGCGTTCGGGCTCGCGCTGGCGCTGCAGAACCTGATCTGGGGTGTCGCGCAGCCGTTCACCGGGATGGTCGCCGACCGCTTCGGCTCGGTGCGCGTGATCGTCGCCGGCATGCTGCTGTACGCGGCCGGGCTCGTCACGATGGCGCAGGCGGCCACGACCGGCCTGTTCACGGTCGGCGCCGGGCTCGTGATCGGCATCGCGCTGTCGGGCTCGGCATTCGCGTCGATCTACGGCGCGCTGAGCCGCCTGTTTCCGCCCGACCGGCGCGGCTGGGCGCTCGGCGTCGCCGGCGCGATCGGCGGGCTCGGCCAGTTCTGCATGGTGCCCGTCGCGCAGGAACTGATCGGCGGCATCGGCTGGCGGCACGCGTTCATCGCGTTGGCGCTCGTCGCCGCGCTGCTCGCGCCGCTCGCCGTGCTGCTGCGCGACCGGCCCGCGAAGGCGGCCGCCGCCGCCGGCCCCGAGCAGTCGATCGGCGAAGCCGTGCGCGAGGCGTTCGCGCATCGCGGCTTCTGGCTGCTGAACGCGGGCTTCTTCGCGTGCGGCTTCCAGCTCGCGTTCATCGCGACGCACCTGCCCGCGTACCTGCTCGACCACGGGCTGCCGGCGCGCCACGCGAGCGTCGCACTCGCGCTGATCGCGCTGACCAACGTGGCCGGCACCTATGCGTGCGGCCATCTCGGCGGGCTGCTGCGGCGCAAGTACGTGCTGTCGGTGCTGTACCTCGTGCGCGCGCTCGCGATGGCCGCGTTCGTCGCCGCGCCGCTGTCGCCCGCGAGCGTCTACGTGTTCGCGGCCGTGATGGGGTTCACATGGCTCGGCACGGTGCCGCTGACGAACGGCGTGATCTCGCAGGTGTTCGGCGTGCGCTACATCGCGACGCTGTTCGGCTTCGTGTTCTTCGGGCACCAGCTCGGCAGCTTCTTCGGCGTGTGGCTCGGTGCGCTCGTGTACGACGCGACGCATTCGTACATGCCGCTGTGGATCGGCTCGATCGCGCTCGGCGTGCTCGCGGCGCTGCTGCACCTGCCGATCGACGACGCGCGCGTCGCGCGCCCGGCATCGGGCGGCGCGGCATGGGCATGATCCGCGCGGCGCTGGCCGCCGGCACCCTCGCGTTCGTCGCGTGGTGCGGCGCGGCCTACTTCGATTCGGGCGTCGCGTACGCGCTGCTCGAGCACGTCGCGTTCTGCAATTGATGCGGCAAACCGGAGCGGACGGTCAGCGGCGCTTCGGCAACGCGGCCAGCGCATCGAGCGCACGGGCGCGCGCGGCCGCGTGCTCGACGAGCGGCGCCGGGTAGTCGACGCCGAGCCGTACGCCGGCCGCTTCGAGCGCCAGCGGCGACGCTTCCCACGGTGCATGGATCGACGCGTTGTCGAGGCCGCCAAGCTCGGGCACCCAGCGCCGCACGTACGCGCCGTCCGGGTCGAACTTCTGCCCCTGCGCGACCGGATTGAAGATGCGGAAATACGGCGCGGCGTCGGCGCCGCAGCCGGCCACCCATTGCCAGCTCGCTGCGTTGTTCGCCGGATCGGCGTCGACCAGCGTGTCGCGGAACCACGCTTCGCCCGCGCGCCAGTCGATCAGCAGATGCTTGATCAGGAACGACGCGACGACCATCCGCACGCGGTTGTGCATCCAGCCGGTCGTCCACAGCTCGCGCAGGCCCGCATCGACGAGCGGGTAGCCGGTCTGCCCGCGCTGCCACGCACGTAACGCGGCGGGATCGTCGCGCCACGGCATCGCATCGAACGGCGCGCGGAAGTTGTCGGTCGCGAGCGACGGGAAGTGATACAGCAGCATGTAGCTGAATTCACGCCAGCCGAGCTCGCTCAGGAATTTGTCGGCGTGCGCCGCGTACGCCGCGCCGCCGGCGCTCGCGGCGCCCTGCACCGCATGCCACACCTGTCGCGGCGACACGTTGCCGAAGCGCAGGAACGGCGACAGCCGGCTCGTCGTCGGGCGGTCGGGCCGGTCGCGCGCCTCCGCATAGCCGGCGAGCGATGTCGTCAGAAACGTGTCGAGTTGCACGTGCGCGCCGGCTTCGTCGGGCGCCGACCACGCATCGCGCAGGCCGCCGGCCCAGTCCGGCGCATGCGGACGCAACGCGAGCGCGTCGAGCGCCAGCGCGCGGTCGCGCACGGCTTGCGGCCACGGACGAAGCGCGATCCGCCCGGGTGCCGGCAGCGGCGCGGCGACCGTGCGATCGCGGCGCGCCGCGCGCCAGTATGCGGTGAACACCTGGTACGGCCCGCCGCTGCCCGTCAGCACCTCCCACGGCTCGTTCAACAGGCTGCCGTTGCTGCTCTCGACCGTCACGCCGTGCGCCTTGAGCGACGCCTTCAGCGCCGCGTCGGCGTCACGCTGCGGCTGCGCATAGCGGCGGTTCCAGTACACGGCCGCCGCGCCCGTGTCACGAACGAGTCGCTCGATCTCGCGCTGCGCGTCGCCGCGCAACAGCAGCAAGCGCCCGCCATGCCGCGCGAGCGCGGTGTCGAGCCCTGCCAGCGACCCGTGCAGCCACCAGCGTGCCGCCCCGCCGAGCGCGGGCCTGGCGCCGGCGCCCGTGTCGTCGACGAAGACGCAGACGAGCGGCCGGCCGGATTCGACCGCACGCGTCAGCGCGGGCTGATCGGTCACGCGCAGATCGTCGCGGAACCAGACGATCGCGGGGGCAACGGACGACTGGGCGGGCACGGGCAGGCACCTCGATGGCGAAAGCAAAAAGAGACGCGTATTGTCGCGGCTGCGCTGCGCGGTGTCGACGCCGGCCGTCACGGCCAGCACGCCACGGCGATACTGCGTGCGACCGCACGATCCGCTTCAATCCGATGGAAGTCGCGCGGCCGGACGGCGGTACGCACGCAATGCTTCTCTGGCTGGGGTGCGTCGACCGGTTCGTGCACACCGCGCACGGCTGACGAACGCATCGAGTCACGCTGCGGCGGCCCGATGGGCCGACCGTGCTCGCCGGTGCGACCGGCTGATCCGGTCAACGATGCGTCGCGTCAATCGAGCCGGAACGCGGCCTCGAAGCGCTCGGCAAACGCATCGAACTCGTCTTCCGGCAGATGGTTGATGCCGCCCGCGCGCTTGCGCCCGCCGCCGGTCGCGAAGCCGCGGCAGAACTCGTCCGCGCCGATCGACCGGCCGTCGGGCACGCGCACGCTGACGACGAGCCCGCCGCCTGCTCTCGGCGACAGCACCGCGAGCGCTACATACGGCGCATTGCGCATCCGCTCGTTCGCGAGCATGCCGGTCGCGCGCCGCGCCCACGGATGATCGGGCATCCTGAACAGCGTCGCGCCCGGCACCTCGCGCAGCGGCAGCAGTGCGCACGCACGCGCCATGTCGTCGCGGTAGCCGTCGCGCAACGCGACGAACACGGCGGTCTCGCGCACGAAATCGAGCGGATCGATGCACGGCAGCATCGCGTCCGCGAGCGCCGCCGGATCGAAATGCAGATCGTCGACGCACTCGCCGTATGCGTTGTAGTTCAGGTAAAGCCCGAGTTCGGCCAGCACGCAACGTTCGGCTTCGTCGATTCCATGCTCGCGCGCCAGCGCATCGCCGAGCGCCGGCAGTTCGTCGCCGAATGCCGCGACGATCGCCCAGCGCACGTACCGGCCGCCGAGATAGCGGTTCACGATCGCGCTCGTGCAGACGTCGGCCGCCGTGTCGATATGCGCGTCGAAGCGCGGGTGGTCGGGCAGCTCGCCTGCGAAGTGATGGTCGAAGTAACGGACCGTCGCGCCGTCGCGCAGCAGCCGTGCGCACGCGTCGCGGTTCTGGTCGTACGACACGTCGAGCACGGTGACGAGGTCGCCCCCGTGCGCGTCGATGCGCTCGAGCAGCCTGATGTCGCGCTTCACGCCGGTCACGAGCGTGCCGTGCACGCGTTCCGCGAGCCGCAGTTGCTGAAGCGCGCACAGGCCGTCCGCGTCGCCGTTGAACGCGAAGACATGCCGCGCGTGCTGGTTGTCCTGCATGATCCGTTGCTCCATCGTCAAGGCATGAAATCGCCGCGGTTCGCGCGAGTGGCGTGCACGCCGAGGTCGCGCGCCCAGTATTTTGCCGCAACCGCGAGCGCGTTCTTCAATAGAGCGTAGCCGCCCTCCCCTGCAAACGGCTTGCGGGTCGCCTGCCTGTCGTTCATCACGATCGCGCTGCCGCCACTTCATGTGCGGCACGACTTCCCGCATGAGCGCCATCGTGCGAAACACGCGGGCATCGAGCACTGCCCCGTCGAGGTCGGTTTTCTCCACCGGCTTCGGAAACGTACCGTGCACGATGCGCCGCCTCGACCGCGAGTTTCACGCCGAGTCTGGTCCGCTCCTGGACTGGCGGTCGGCGCAACGTCATTTCATGTCATACGTCATCAGATGTGAAACCATGCGCTTCCCATCCCGCAGTTTCTCCAAAATCAGGGAAATTTCCGGGTAAACCCGCGACGTCATCGTCGGTGCACCGGCGTACCATGTCATACGACGACATACTACACAGACCGCCACCCAGACGCCGACGCGGGCTGCCGCCCCGTCCGCCGCCGCCCGACCGGAGACACCCTTGAACCCGCCCTCGTCCGCCCTGCCCGGCCGCGACCCGCTCGCGTCCGCCGTCTCGAAAGTGAAGTGGCACGTGCTCCCGCTCGTGCTGATCATGTTCATCGCGAACTACATCGACCGCGTCAACGTCGGCTTCGTCGATCGCCATCTCGAAGCGTCGATCGGCATCGGCGCGGCCGCGTACGGGCTCGGCGCCGGGCTGTTCTTCGTCGGCTATGCGCTGTTCGAAGTGCCGTCGAACCTGCTGATGCAGCGCTACGGCGCGCGCATCTGGCTGGCGCGGATCATGGCGACGTGGGGCATCGTCGCGGCCGCGATGGCGTTCGTGTGGAACGACACGTCGTTCTATACGCTGCGCTTCCTGCTCGGCGCGGCCGAGGCCGGCTTCTTCCCCGGCGTCGTGCTGTACCTGTCGCAATGGCTGCCGCCGCAAGAGCGCGGCAAGGCGATGGCGATCTTTCTCGGCGGCTCCGCGTTCGCGTCGGTGCTGTCCGGGCCCGTCACCGGCGCCCTGCTGTCGATCCGCGGCTTCGGCCTCGAAGGCTGGCAATGGATGTTCCTGATCGAAGGGCTGTTCTCGGTCGCGCTGTGCGGCGCGAGCTGGCTGCTGCTGAAATCGCATATCCGCGACGCGACGTGGCTCACCGCCGAGGAACGCACGGCGCTCCAGAGCGCGCTCGACGAGGAGCGCGCGACGCGCGACGTCCGCTCGAACGTGCCGGTGCGCGCCACCACGCTGCTGCGCGATCCGCAAATCATGCTGTTCTGCTTCCTGTACTTCTCGATCCAGCTGACGATCTACGCGGCCACGTTCTGGCTGCCGACCATCATCCGCAAGATGGGCGGCCTCACCGATTTCCAGGTCGGCCTGTACAACACGATTCCGTGGATGATCGCGATCGGCGCGATGTACGGCTTCGCGGTGCTGTCGTCGAAGTGGAAGCATCCGCAGCGCTGGCTCGCGTTCGCGCTCGTGCTCGCCGCGTGCGGGCTGTTCGCGTCGACGTCGCCCAATCCGGTGTGGTCGTTCGCGTCGATCTGCTTCGCCGCGCTCGGCTTCAAGGCCGCGGCGTCGCTGTTCTGGCCGATTCCGCAGGGCTATCTCGACACGCGCGTGGCCGCGGCCGTGATCGCGCTGATCAACTCGGTCGGCAACCTCGGCGGCTTCGTCGCGCCGACGGCCTTCGGCTATCTGAAGCAACATACGGGTTCGATCACGGGCGGGCTGTATGCGCTCGCGATCGCTTCGCTCGTCGCCGCGGTCGCCGCGCTGTTCGCGCGCACGCAGCGGCGCAGCGATCCGCCGCGCGGCCGGCCGGCCGACGAATCCTTCACGCACGCCTCGATGCTCCGCCATGCCGAACACTGACCGCCTGACCGTCGTCGTCTCGAATGCCGCCGACGGCGACCTCGCCACGTTCTCCCTCGCCGGCGACGGCACGCTCGCGCCGCTCGCCCGCTATCCCGCCGCCGACGTCGCGATGCCGATCGCCGTGCAGGCCGACCGCACGCGGCTCTACGTCGCGACGCGCGGCGAGCAACCGACGATCGTCGCATTCCGCGTTGCCGCCACGGGCGCGCTCGCGCGCATCGGCACGACCGCGATCGACGCGAGCCACGCGTACCTGTCGCTCGACCGCAGCGGCCGCTGGCTGCTCGGCGCGTCGTACGGCGGGAATTCGCTGAGCCTCTACGACGCGGCACGCGTGCGCGACGGCGACGGCACGCCGCTGCAAGTCGCGGGCGGCATCGCGAACGCGCATGCGGTGATCGTGTCGCCGGACAACCGTTTCGCGTACGTCAGTTCGCTCGGCTCGGACCGCGTGTTCGGCTTCGCGCTCGTCGAGGATGCCGCCGGCCTACGCGCGGTCGAACACGGCGAAACGCGCGTGCCGGCCGGCTTCGGTCCGCGTCACCTGCGGTTCGCGGATGACGGCCGCACGCTCGTCGTCGTCAGCGAATTCCAGGCCACGCTCGCCGCCTTCGCCCGCGACACCGACACCGGCCGGCTCGGCGACCCGCTCGTGAGCGTGCGCCACCCGGCCGTCGCCGAACTCGCGCAAGGCCATGCGCGCCCGCCCGCCCCCGCCGAGCCGTCCGTGTGGGCCGCCGATCTGCACCTGACGCCCGACGAGCGATTCGCGTACGTCAGCGAGCGCACGTCGAGCCGGTTGCTCGGCTATCGCCGCACCGAAGACGGGGCGTTCGAGCCCACACACGCGACGGCCACCGAGACGCAGCCGCGCGGGTTCGCGATCGATCCGTCGGGACGCTGGCTCGTCGCCTGCGGCGAACAGTCGGAACACGTGGCGGTGTATGCGATCGCGCCGGACGACGGCACGCTGTCGCTGCACGCGCGCGTGCCGGGCGGCCGCGGCGCGAACTGGATCGCGATCGTCTGAAGGTTTGAAGAAGCATCAGCGCCTGCGCGGGAACCGGCACGCCGATGTGGGTGCGGGTGCGGCGTTCAGCGGCGTTCAGCGCCGCTCGCTCGGCGCAACACCCGTCCAGCGCTTGAACGCGCGCGTGAAATTGGCGCGGTCGGTATAACCGACGCGCGCCGCGATTTCATCGACCGGCAGGCGTGTGCCTTCGAGCAGCCGCAGCGCGTCGCGCAGCCGGATTTCGTCGAGCAGTGCCGAATAGGTTGCGCCGTATTCGGCGAGCTTGCGCTTGAGCGTGCGCGCCGACACATGCAGCTCGCGCGCGACGTCGTCGACCGACGGATAGCCGCCCTCGCCGCAAATCAGCAGGTTGCGCACGCGCTCGACGATGCTTTCCGCATAGCCGAGCCGCGCGAGTTCCGCCTCGCACTGCTGGACGATCATCTGCGCGGTCTGCGCGTTCGCGGTGCCGATCGGCTCGTCGAGCAGCGCGGCGTCGCAGCGGATGCGGTTCGCGCTCGCATCGAAATGGCAGCGCGGCAGCCGCGCGCGATAACGCTCGAACCATGGCGGCTCCGGCCATTCGAAATGGAGTTCGGCACGCGACTGCAGCGTGCGCCCCGGCGTCGGATACAGCAGCGAATTGAACAGGATCGCGGTCTCGACCAGGAAGTTTTCCACCGCGAACTGGCGCAGCCGGCCGAGCGGAAACGCTTCGAGCACGTCGATGTCGACGATGCCGTCGAGCTGCGCGAGCCGCACCGAGAAAAACGGCACGCGCGTCGGCAGGTAACGGATGCCGAGCGCGATCGCCTCGCCGAGCGTCGCGCAACTCATCAGCCCGAAGCCGATCAGCCCGGCTTTCGTCAGGCTGCTGCGCAGGCCGATCTCGATCGCGATCGACGGATCGTCGGTCGCGTCGAGCAGGTTGAACACGATCGCCGCCTGTTGCAGCGGCGTGATGCGCGCATCGGGCTGCGCGAGCCGCTCGCGCTCGACGCCCGAGCCGGCAAGAATGCGGCCACCGTCGATGCCGCGCTCCTCGGCCAGCATCAGCATGAACAGCGCATACGCGGACGACACCGTCGCCTTGTTCAACTGGCGCGCGGCATCCGGAACGGACAGGACCATGCGGCTCACTCCGGGCGGTTTCGGCGGATTGTAGCGTCGCTGGCCCGCAATGACACCGCGGCGGCACTCTAGCCATGCAGCCGTGCATCGGGCGCCGGCCTGCCGGCCAACGTGGCCCGAAATGACACCACCATTGGCACCGACGGCCCTCGCGTGCGCTCCGGCACGCGCCTATGCTTGTCACATCGGCATTGCGCCCCACTCTTTTCGCACGGATCCCGGTCGATGAGCCAACCCGCACGAACCGTCTTTCGAAACGACGCCGACAAGGTCGCGTACGTCCGCCGCGAAGTCAACGCCGCGAGCGACGCGATCCGCGCGCGCTTTCCGCTGCTCGACAACCAGAACCTCGTCGGCGCGACCGTGATGGCCGTGTCGGTGAGCGCGATGCTCGCGATCGCGTGGCTGTATGCGCGCGGCGCGCTCGCGTGGTACGTCGCGCTGCCGCTCGCCGCGTTCGTCACGTCGCTGATCCACGAGCTCGAGCACGACCTGATCCACCTGATGTACTTCAAGAAGACGCCGTGGGCGTATCACCTGATGATGGCGCTGTGCTGGCTCACGCGGCCCGGCACGATCAACCCGTGGACGCGCCGGCGCATGCACCTGCATCACCACAAGGTGTCGGGCGGCGAATCGGATCTCGAGGAATTCGGCATCACCAACGGCGAACGCTGGGGCGTGAAGCGCCTGCTGATGATCGCGGACGGCATGCTCGCCGTCGTGCTGCGGCCGGCCGCGATGCGCCGCAAGGTGAAGCAGTACGTGGCCGCGCAGCCGGTGCAGGATCCGTCCGAGCGCCTGCAGTTGCGTGTCGAGCAGGTGTCGTCGTACATGCCGATCGGTCACCTGTACTACACGCTGTGGCACGCGTTCATCGTCTATCACGTCGGCCTGTTTGCGCTGCACGCGTTTGGCTACGCGGTAACGGTGCCGGCCGTCGTCGAGCGGGTGATGCGTGTCGTCGATTTCCTGGCGGTGGTGTGGCTCGGGCCGAACTTCGTGCGCAGCTTCTGCATCAACTTCGTCAGCTCGAACATGCACTATTTCGGCGACATCGATTCGCGCAACGTGATCCAGCAGACGCAGGTGCTGAACCCGTGGTGGATGCTGCCGTTCCAGCTGTTCTGCTTCAATTTCGGCAGCACGCACGCGATCCATCACTTCGTGGTGCGCGATCCGTTCTACATCCGGCAGCTGACCGCGCGCACCGCGCATGCGGCGCTGCGCGAAATCGGCGTGCGCTTCAACGACGTCGGCACGTTCGCGCGCGCGAATCGCTGGGGCGGCTATCGCCCGTCTCGCGGCACGCACCACGCGCAGGCCGACGCGTAACGCCGGCGGCGCGCCGCCTCAGCGCTTCATCAATCGCCGATCGGCGGCATCGGCCCCTGCCCGCGAATCCACGACCAGTTCGCGAGCTCGGCCATTTCCTTGTCGCCGCGGCTGTCGCCGTACGCGAACAACTGCTTCGGCGGCCGGTTGCCCCACCACCCGCGCAGCCGCACGACCTTCTGCGGTCCCCAGCAGTTCTCGCCGTCGAGCCGCCCGGCGAAGACGCCGCGCTCGAACGCGAGCCGCGTCGCGAGCACCGCGTCGAAGCCGGCCGTCTTCGCCCACTTCTCCAGATACAGCGACGGCGACGCGCTGACCAGCACGACTTCATGCCCGCGCGCGCGATGCTCGCGAATGCGCTCGAGCATTTCCGGACGCACGAGGCTCGACAGATAGGTGTCGACGAACCTGCGCGCCTGCGCATCGAGCGCGTCTTCGCGGATCGGCCCGAACGCGAACGACGCGAATTTCGCCTTCGCGTCGCCGCGCGACAGCAGCCCTGCCTTCATCGCGACGATCCACGGCAGCGCGCGCAGCCCGGCCCACGCGAAACGCGGCGTGCCGACCGCCTGGCGGACGAAATGGCGGAAGCTGTCGGTGGTCGTGATGGTGCCGTCGAAATCGAAGGCGGCGACGATGCGATCGGTCATGGAGAATCGGCGGGAAAGCGATGAGATGCCCGGGAAGATAGCAGACTCGCGTCCACCCGCGCGAAACCGTGCCGCGCCCGACACGAGACCACGCGCGTCGAAGCGCGTGCGGTCGGTCGTATCGTTCGCTCAGCGCGGCGGCCGCGCGGCCAGCGCCGCCGGCAGCACGACGTTCATCAGGTGATCGGCGCGCGACAGCAGGTCGATCACGCGCTCGTCGAGCCCGCGCAGTTGCGCCGGCTGCATCCGGATCTGCTGGACGGCCTGCCCGACGATGTTGCGGCGATCGAACAGCGTGCGCTCGACGCCTGCATCGTCCGGCGCCCGCACCACGTCCGACACCGCGCTCAGCGCCGCGAGCACGACCACGAGGTTCTCCTCCGCATGGCGGACCTTCGCGGCGAGCTCCTCGGTCCGGCGCGGGAAAAAGCCGAGCGACTGCTTCAGCGCGCCGAGCGCCGCGCGGTAGTCGACATGGCCCGACGCCGCACCGAACCAGCGTTCGAACATGCCGGCCTTGCGCGTCGCCTGCGCGAGCATCCCGGCCATCATGTCGGCCGCGCCGAGTTCGTTGAATTCTCGCGTCGTCGCCGCGACGGCCTCGACGAGGTTGCCGGCCGTCTCCAGCGCACCGTCGCCGATCGTCGCGACCGTCGCGAGCTTCAGCGGCACCAGTTGCCGGATATGCCGCTCGATGCGCGGCGCGTAGTCGGGATAGAGATTCGGAAAGCTGGCCTGTGCGGCGCGGAAGCACGCTTCGAGCTGCGGATGATTCGATTCGCCGAACAGCGCGCGGCCGACCGCATCGGCGGGCGCCGCACGCACGGCTTGATCGGACGCGGGCGCCGGCCCGAAGTCGAGCGCCTGCGGCGCGGGCCGCGCCGGCGCACGTGCGACCGCCGCACCGGGCGCGGCCGGCGCGTCGAACGCAAGACGCCCGGGCGGGCGCTCGGGCGTCGTATCGAACTCGAGCCGCTTCGGCTCGTCGGACGGATTCGTCATCGCTGCTTCCTGCCCGGCGCGGCGGGGTTCCGCGCGCCGGGCTGCCGCCAGTCAGACCGCGCCGCCATACGCGCGGACGAAATCGCCGAGGCCGCGGTTATAGCCCGCGCCGACCGCCTTGAACATGAAGTGGCCGTCGCGGCGATAGAAGCTGCCGACCTGCACCGACGTCTCCATCGAGAAGTCTTCCTCGAGCACGTACTTCGCGATCACCGTGCCCGACACCTCGTCGGCGATCTGGATGTAGCTGTTGCGAACCTGCCCGAAATTCTGGCGGCGCGCTTCGGCCTGGTCGATCGTCACGACCACCGAGATCTCCTCGACATCGGCCGCGAGCTTCGTCATGTCGATGAAGATCACTTCGTCGTCGCCGTCACCGCTGCCCGTACGGTTGTCGCCGCTATGCACGACGCCCAGGCACTTCGACGAAGGCATCCCGCGCTTCGGGAAATCGTCGCCCGGCTGGATGAAGGTTTCCTTGCGCTCCATCGTGCGCACTTCGCTGTTGTAGAACACGAAGTGCTGATCCGAGATCAGTTTCGGATTGCTCTGCGCATCGTACTTGCACAGGAACACCGACACGTCGAGATCGAAATCCGTGCCCGTGTCCGTCGCGTTCGCGTCCCAACCGAGACCGATGCGGAATTTCTGCGTGCCGGGCGCTTCCTTCGACAGGTTGACGCGACCGCCTTTCGACAAATTGATCATCTGAACCTCTTCTGCTGGAACCGCCGTTGCGCCGGCGGCGATGCCGGGCCGCATGGGGCGGCCCCTTCGTTGATGGTTTTCGTGCCGCGTGACGCGCGCTTACTTGCCCGCCACCGCAGCGCGGTCTTCCTTGCGCTGTACGACGATCGACGACCACACGGCCGCGGCGATCATCGCCGCGCCGACCAGGCCCGTGACGACCTCGGGCACCTCGAACTTCACGCCCAGGAACATGATCGTCGCGAGCGCGCCGATCGCCCAGAACGCGCCGTGCTCGAGAAAGCGGTACTGCGCGAGCGTGCCCTTCTTCAGCAGCACGAGCGTCATTTCCCGGATGTACGCCGCGCCGACGCCGAGGCCGAGCGCGATCAGGAAGATGTTGTTCGACAGCGCGAATGCGCCGATCACGCCGTCGAAGCTGAACGACGAATCGAGCACTTCCAGATACATGAAGCCCGCGACGCCTTCGCGCACCACGCGCGTGCCCGTGTCCTCGCCGCCGACCAGGTCGCCCACGCCGTGCGCGATCACGAAGCCGATCACGCCGAACGCGCCCGCGAGCAGGAAGCTCACCTGCTCGGCCGCCGGCACGTAGAACGACGCGATGATCACGATCGCGAGCGTCAGCGCCACTTCCAGCGCGGTGATGCGGCCGAGATGGCGCATCGGGCCTTCGAGGAAGCCGATCCAGTGCTCGTCCTTCTCGGTGTCGAGCATGAACTTGAAGAACACCATCAGCAGGAACGCGCCGCCGAACGCCGACACTTCGTGATGCGCGGACGTCAGCACCGCCGCGTACTTGTCCGGCGATTCGACCGCGAGCGTCAGCGCGTCCCACAGGCCGATGTGGCCGATCACCGCGACGATCAGCAGCGGGAACACGAGCCGCATGCCGAACACCGCGACCGGCAGGCCGAACACCATGAAGCGGTTGCGCCACTTCTCCGACCAGTTCTTGAGCACCGATGCGTTGACGACCGCGTTGTCGAGCGACAGCGAAATTTCGAGCACGCACAGGACCGCGACGATCAGCATGTCCTTCACGCCGCCGAGGAGATAGGCCGCGATCAGCGCGAGCACCGTGAGCGACAAGGGGATCTTGAAGTCTTTCAACATGATGGGGTAATCGAGTTCAGAAAAATGGGCAGGCGGTGCGCGCTTACTTCGCGCGCACCCAGTCGCAGAATTCCTGCGTGATCAGTTGTTCGTAGATCTGTTCGTCGCTGAGGTCGAGCGACTCGAGATGCAGGAAGCCGACGTTCGGCATTTCGCCCGCGACTTCCGCGAGAAAGTCGAATTCGGTCGGATCGCCGACGCCGACCAGCGACCAGTACAGCGGGAAGTGCTGCGATTCGGCCAGCAACTGGCGCACGCGCTTGCGGTCGTTCTTGGGGTTCTGGCCGTCGGTGACGAACAGCACCCACGCGGGCAGATGGCCGTTCACGGGCGCGGAGGCGGCCGGCGCGGACGTGTCGTCCGCACCGCCGAACAGCCGGCTCAGGAAGCCGCGCTTTTCCTCACGCTTCGGCTCCGGCGCGCGGAAGAAGAAGTCGACGATGTCGTTCATCACCGGCGCGTACTGTGTGCCGCCCCACTTGTCGATCCGCGCGTTGAGCACATGGTCGGAAATGTACGAGCCGTAGTTGTCCGGCGTCGCGGTCGGCAGGCGGTCGTAGCCTTCGGTGAAGGTCCACGTGTCGACTTCGCCGTTGTCGTCGAACTTCAGTGCAATGCCGAGGATCCGGTCGTGCGTCTCCTGGATCACGCCCGACTGGTACAGCGGCTTCGCGGAGCCCGAGATGTCGAGCGCCGCACCGACGCGCACGACGGGCGGCTTCAGGATCTGACGTTTTTCGAGGACGATCGCGACCTTCGCCGCGCGTTTCTCAAGCGTAATCATGCGGTGTTCTCTCGGTTCTCTTAGTTGTGCTTCGGAGCGAATCGGGTGATCAGATCCTGTTCGAGCTGGCGCAGGCGCGGCGCGTCCTGCTCGCGCTGGCGACGGCCGTCGGCAATGATCTGCGTGATGTCGTCGAACGCGCCGAACAGCTGCTGCTGCGCGTATTCGAACGTGTCGGTCGAGATCACCGGACGCTGGCCGAGCTTCGCGACTTCCTGCGCGTTCTGGCGATTCAGGTCGGCCTGCGCGCGGATCGCCTCGTCGGCCGCGTCGTACGTCGCGTTCGCGAGCGCCGCCGCGCGCTTGGTGCTGAGCTGCTCGAGATAGAGCGCGAACGCGTTGGTCCACGCGGGGATCAGCACGGTCTTGATCGTCATGAACTTCGACGTCAGCGTGCGTTTCTGGTCCTGCTCCATCCGGATCTGCGGCGCGAGCTGCTTCGACATCAGCATCGCGCGGTCGAGGTCGTCGAGCTTGCTTTCGAGCGCGTCGACCTTGCGCTTCACGTCGAGCAGGCGCTGCGCGGCGAACGCATCGTCCGCCGGCTGCTGGCCGGCCGCGAGATGCGCGCGCAGCGTCGCGAGCGCCGTTTCGCCGTGCGCCTTCGACTGCGCAAGCTCCTGATGCAACGCGTAGTTGTCGTTGTACATCCGCTCGAGCTCGTCGATGCCGGCCTTCTGGCGCTGCGCATGGTTTTCGAGTTCGACGACGAGCGTGTCCATCCGCTTGCTCACTGACTCGTATTGCGACAGCAGCTTCTCCTTGGTCGAGCGGAACAGCCGCGTGACCTGCGTGAGCAGCCCGCCCTTGTCGGCGCCGCGCGGGTCGAGTTCCTTCGCGGTCGCGATCAGCTCGTTGAGCTTGTCGCCGAACTGGTCGGCGTCCGATGCCCGGACGCTCGCGAGAATCTGCTGGGAGAAGGCGGCGATCCGCGTGCCCTGCGTCGCGCCGAGCTGGTCGATCTCGTCGACGGTGATCAGGCGCGCGTGTTCCGTCGGCGGCGCTGCCGGCACGACGACGTTGGCAGCGTTGGCGACGGCGGCTGGCACGGCGACGGGCGACAAAGACGGGGGGGCAGGACGATCGCTGACCGCATCGGATTGCTTGTCGTCGAATAGCGGCTTCATGTGGCTACCCCGTTTCCTTTTCTGCTTTTTGCTACGTGTTGTCGTGCGCGCGAGGCGCGCTTCCGCGAGTGCCGTCGTGCTCTCTCACGGGCGGCAGACGGACAATAAAGGGCGACGGTGCGGCGCGTCAAGCCGGGTGATTCTTTCAATTTTCATACGCTTTGTAATATATGCGATGGGAACCTCGATGCCGCCTCCGGCAACGTCAGGACAAATGCCTTGATGGAGCGCGAATCCGGACTCATCGTGACACGTCGGCAAAGAGAAATTGAAAGTATTTTGAAAGAATTTGCCTCTCGCTATTCCGCTGATTGTTACAGATTGCTTAACGCAGGCCTGACGTCGCGTCCTAGTACGAATAGCCTTGCGACGCCGGGCGCGCGTCGTGACGGCGGCCCCACCACGGCAAGTACGCGTTGTTCTCCCCGCGTGCGCGGAACCAGTCCTTGCCGGGATCGATCGGCGTCAGCTTCGACGGCGCGACCACCACCACGGCCGTCGAATGCTCGGCGTCGGTCGTTCCCGCCACGAGCACGTTTCCGCCGAGGTGATTTGCGCGGCCGATCGCGAGCGCCACATCGGTCAACGCCGCGCCGGCACCCATGTCACCGAGCAGTGCCGACGTGTTGAAGGTCGCGCCGCGGAGGTCGCTTTCCGGCACGGCTTCCGCGAGCCCTTGCGAAAGGGACGCAGCCCTTGCCGACGCGGCAGCGCTGCCCTTGCCCGCATCGTGAATAACGTAGTTCAGCGACGAGACTGCGACGCCCGCATTGCCTGCGGCCGCATCGATCGTCGACTTCCATGCCGGCACCGCGCGGCTCCCGCCCTGCTTCGCGTCGAAATCCTGGACGTTGCCTTGCGCCGCCTTGCCGATCCATGCCAGCGGTTCGCGCTCGGTCTTCAGATCCGGGCCGGCGAGAAACAACACCACCATGTTCTCGTTGATCTGTTCGTCCTGCGGGGGAAAACTTGGCGCGTCCCAGTTCATCACCCACACGCTTTTGTCGGGATGCACGGCCAGGTAGTCCAGAGCGGCGTTCAGCGACGTGAAGCCGGCATTTCCCTGGCCCGACGTCACGTGCACATCGGGCGGCGTATCGCGGCTCCATAGATTTTTTGCGGAGGGGTTGCCGATTTCATACATATTTACCATTTCGTCGCGCAAGAACGCGCCGGCAGCGACCGGGTCGAGACGGCCGGCAGGAAGTGCGAGTTCGACACGCACCCCGGCCAGTTCACGCCACTCCCGCTTGTGCTTCGAGCTGACGGTGTAAAAATAATCGGGGTTCATCACGTAGCGCGTACGGAACAACACAAGAAGTTCGTCGACGTATTTTTCATAGAAGCCGGCAAACGACTCACGTCCCCGGCTGCCATCCGCGACGATGGATATCGCTTGCAAGGTCGAGTATTTCACGGGATTGGTCCGGACCATATCGTCGTTGGCATTCGGTTTCACCAACCCGAGCGTCCACAACAATTGCCACTCGGTCGGATAGTCACGGCGTTGCAGCGGATTGAGCCATTCAAGTCCGACAACCTGGGCGACAAACGGCGCAGCAGCCGCACCTTCGACAGATTTCGCCGATGCGGTGCTCGTCTCGGCCCGCAACGGCGAACCCGACAAGAGTGCCGCCATGACGATCGAGACGCACCCGATGCGTTTAGCAAGAGTGAAGCAGTGCATGAATATCCCGATCGAACCGGCCAACCCCGAACGCCGGTCCGGTAATTCACTCCCGTCCGGACGACGCCAGACTCGAAATCAGCGTCGCACCACACGACGTTTTGTGACCATCGAATGCGGCCGGTTTCCCGTCGACGATGACCTGCGGATCGCCTTCGGCGATAAAGCAGGCCTGATGGCCCGCGATCGGACAGACACACGTATCACCGAGCCGCGCGACCGGCCGCCCCATCACTTCGCTGACCGCGCTGCCGGTCACGACCTGACCGCCGTGGCTCGTTGCGTCGCCGACTCGAATGATTCCGCGCATGCGCGCTCCTTACTTTGAATAGCCTTGGGTCGTAGGGCTCGCATCGTGACGACGTCCCCACCAAGGCAGATAGGCGTTGTTTCCGCCGCGCGCGCGAAACCAATTCTTACTTGCATCAATCGGCGTCAGTTTCGAAGGCGCGACCACCACCACCGCTGTCGGGTGCTCGGTGTCGGTCGTTCCGGCTACGAGCACATTTCCACCGAGGTGATTCGCTCGGCCGATTGCCAGTGCCACATCGGTCAGCGCCGCGCCGGCACCCATGTCACCGAGCAACGCCGATGTATTGAAGGTCTGCGTACGGAAATCGTACTCGGGCAGCACTTCGGTCAGCGTCTGCGACAGTGAGGCAATACGTGTCGATGCAGCATCGCTGCCCTTGCCCGCGTCGTGCACGACGTAATTCACCGACGACACCGGCACACCCGCATTATTCACCGCCGTATCGATCGTCGACTTCCATGCCTGCACCGCGCGGCTCGCGCCTTGCTTTGCCTCGAAGTCCTTGACGTTGCTTCGTGCGGCTTTACCGATCCACGCCAGCGGCTCGCGCTCGGTCTTCAGATCCGGGCCGGCAAGGAATAGCACCACCATGTTCTCGTTGATCTGTTCGTCGTTCGGCGGAAAGCTCGGCGCGTCCCAGTTCATCACCCACGCACTCTTGTCCGGATGCGTAGCCAGATAGTCCAGCGCGGCGTCCAGCGATGCGAAGCCGGCATTGCCGTGGCCCGTCGTCACGTGCACGTCGGGCGGTGTGTCGCGGCTCCATAGATTTTTTGCGGATGGATTGCCGATTTCGAATATATTGACAATGCGATTGCGCAGATATGACGCAGCCGATGCAGGCTCAATTCGACCAGAAGGAATAGCCAGTTCGACGTGCACACCAGCCAACTCTCGCCACTTCCCTTTCTCATCCGCACTGACGGTATAAAAATAATCTTCGTTAGTAAAATACGGAACCCGGAACAGCAACAACAACTTATCAACATACTTCTCATAAAATCCAGAAAAAGATTCGCTACCTCGATTGCCATCGGCGACAATGGAAATTGCCTGCAACGTCGAATATTTCCTCGGGTTCGTTCGAACCATATCGTCGTTGACATTTGGCTTGACTAGACCAAGTGTCCACAATATTTGCCACTCGGTAGGATAGTCTCTGCGTTGAAGGGGATTCATCCATCCAAGCCCTACAACTTGAGCAACGAAAGGTTTGGATGAACTGGCTCCAGCTATGGGGACTGCCTTATCGGTCGACGAGGCAGCCACCGCGCGAGGGGCTGCAATCACTGTTGCGAACGCAAATACCATGATTGCCACGAGCCCAGGGACCAGCACCAATCGTCTCATCAGATTACCCATACTCAATAACTCTCCCGTCGGCTTGCCAGACGAAATCAATATCAAAAATGATGCCCCTAAAGCAAAAAACAACGCAAGACTTGCAATCCCGACTCGGCGCGGCCAGGTAGAAATGACCGCCTTCACAAAACACCTCCCAGCTTCAGGAAAAATCCGCCATCTCGCTCGTCATATATTTTCCCTGGCATCTTGGCATTTTCGTCTTTTTTTGCCCAATCAGGCAAAAACAAATCGCCATGCTTGCCAGTATTTATATAATTCATCAAATTGAAATTAGGATCACTCTTCCTGGAATCACTGGCAAACCTCCAATCAGCTTGAGTTCTGAGATATGCCAAATCATCTTCAGTCAGATAGCAAAGCCCAATTGCGACATCATAAGCCAACGCCTTTTCAGCATGGTCCTTGTTGGTCATGATGGTCGAATGGTTGGTGGGGTTATTCTTGTCCCCGCCGTTCAGAATCTGAAAAATCTCGTTGTTCCGCCATTCGGTATAGTCAGCACTCGCTGCCTCCGGATTGTCTTCCCCGACCACATTTCCTTCCTTGTCGATCCAGCGACGATTTCCGGATCTCCGCGCTTCCATGCGAAGAATCGAATGATCCTCATACCGCTGAGCAGCCTCGGACGCCGCATCCCCCTGCGCTTTCAGCGCATCACCCTCAGTCTTGAATTTTTCCGACTTCGCGTCGAAGTTGTCATACGGATCGTCATCGCGCTTGTTCTCCTTCTTGGCGTCACGCCCAGCCGACGGCGGATCGTAACTCTCGTTGAAGCGCCCTTCCTCAATCGGTTTCCCTTGCGCATCGCAAGCGCCCGATGGTTTGTCGTAGCGCAACGCCTGCGGAAGGAAGCGAGTTTCCTTGTCGAGCATCGGTGCCGTAATCGGGATTTCCCAGTCTTTGGGCGGATCGGCATTGACCGCCATGTTCGTCAAATTGAACAGGGAGAGGACGGGGCTCGTGGCAATCGTGAAAAACTGCGGGAGCCACCATCCATTGGAATGAACACCTCGTCCAAGACCATACCGCGCAGGCGGTGATGGCGGATACCAGAAACCTTCCTTCTGGTTCTTGTCCTTGCGCCAGTCATCCTGCCAATACCGATAGAGCTTGTTCTCTCCACCGACCTCGAAATTCGATGCAAACACGCGTTGCGAAAAAACACCCCACGCGTTCGTCGCACTGATGTCGTCGACACTCATCCCGCGCCAGCCGATTCCCTGAACGGTCAGGGCAGAAATGACCTGATCGTGCGGGCAACAGTACAGCGTCACTCTCCCGTAGGTGTTTTTCTGATACAGCCCATGCGCCTCCCGGTCCTTGGCTGCGCTATATGGTTTGCCCCCGTTCTTCGACGGCCTTGCGTTTTCCATTGCGCGATCGAGATCCTCCGCAGGCATCTCGAGATCGGCCCGGGCACGCAGGATATCGAAGTACTCCCTCAGCGTTTCCTTGCGCGCGACATAGGTCTCGCGCCCCACGTGCCCGTTCTTGTCGCGCACCCCGCGCTGGGCCCATGAGTCGGTCATGTTGGCTTCGACGAGACTGTACGGGGGATTGGCGAGAACATAGGTATCGGCGACGCAGCGCCCTTTCTTGCCCCATTGATCCGTCACCTCGGGCAAACGGTCTCCAAGGAATGCAGCGGCAAGGCCGATCATGTTCCCCTGGCTGTGGCATACGATCGTGATCGGCGCGTCGGCCTGTCGCTTGCGGATCGATTCGACCAGGCGTGCCAGCCGCAGTGCGCCAAGCACACCGTAAGTGCGCGGTGGCGTGGAGTAGATTTTTCGATTGCCGATGCCATTCATGTGCTGAACGGTCAGCCACAGAAAAAGCCGATCGTTCAACCCGTCGTTCCACAGATCCGGCAGACTCGAACACCCGCCCGCGAACGGGCCACCGCCCCAGTAATTCTTTTCGTTGAGCATGATCTTGTCGCCATACTCCTTCAGCTCCACCGCATTCGCAGCATAGCCCCACCGAAAGTGGATGACGGGCGAAAAGGACGGATCGGGCTTGATGTACGTCTTCGACGACATGTCCGGATTCAGGAAGCCGTCCGGCGTCAGGCTTTCGATATAGCTGACCGGCGTCATCTGCCCGGCCACCGGCCCCCAATGGAACAGCTGATCGTCATAACGCCCCATGCGCCGGTTCAATCCGGCACACAGCCCCTTCTCGGCCTCCTTGAACCATTCCCCTTCCGAATTCACCCCGTGCACGAAAATGACGACGCCCGGCAGCGGCATCTGCATCACGCACTCGAGGTCGTTGCGGTTGAACAGCGTCGTCCCCAGTCCACCGCCCACCGAAGTCTGCGACGGGTCGTCCGTCGACGGTTGCCCGCCCGGGTTCTGCGCAAAGTTGTAGTTGAACATGTTGTTTTTCTTGAAGACTCAGCTCAGGTTCTCGACTTGAAAAAGCGAACCGCCAATTGTTCGAACTGATCGCTGCTGACCGGCGCCAGCTTGCCTTGCGCGTCGGTCTTCCCCTTGATCAATTCACCCGACGCCTTTCGCACCTCGGCTTCCATGCCCTCGACCGGCTGCCCGTCAGTGGCCCGGACCAGCTTCGGCACCCGCCCCAGCGAGCCTTGGTCGAACTTCGGAAAGTCGGCGCTCATGCTCGCCGGCCCCGCCCACGTATGCGACGCGGACTTGACGGTAAAACTCCCCGGACACCCGAGCTCGATATCGCCGCCATGCAGCTTCAAATACGCGCCGCCCGACGTCACGAACACGACCTGCTCGCTGGCCATGCCCGCGAGCTTGCCCCCGCCCGCCGTCATCTGGATGTTCTTCGCCGAATCGATCTGCGTGTCGTCGTTCTGGCTCTGCAGCGCCACCTTCCCCTGGTTGGCGATCGCCGACACGCCCTCGCTGTGGGCGAACATCGCCACGCCATGCCCGGCCTGCAGGTTGATCCGCTGCCCGCTCGTGTACTGCAGGTGATTCTGCGCGACGACATCGACGTTGCCGCCCGCATGGGTCGTCACGGTCTTGGGCGTCGCCATGCTGATGCCGGCCGGCGCGGTGATGCCGATCGCGGCCATCGACGCGCCTGGCGATTCACCGCCGCCGGACGCCTCGCCGTTCGGCCAGCCTTTCACCGTGGTCATGAGCGCATCGTGCGGCTGCATATCCGGCGCAACGCCCTGATGCTGGCCCGCATAGTCGCCGAGACTCTTGAACAGCTCGACGCATTCCTGCATCAACTGCAGATACTCGTCCCGCGCGAGGTGGCCGTCGCTCGCGCGCAGCCGCTCCCAGGCTGAAATCAGCATCGCCTTGCCGCTGCGAATCGCCACGTGCGCATCGCTGCGCAACTCGGCGCCTTCGCCGCGCGCCGCACCCTGCCCGTTGTCGCGCGGCTGCGTCAGATAGCCGAGGTTCAACTGACTGTACGCATGCTCGCTCGCCAGTTGGCTGCTGATCTGCCCGGGCGTATCGTCGAAGCGAATCTGGTTGTAGCGCTGCCCCTTGATTTCCTTCGTCTTCGTGCCGGAAAGATAGCGGTTGCCCGGCAGCGCGCCAGTATGACTGAAGGTCGCCGGCATGTTCGGCCCGTTGGCCAGCACGCCCATCACGACGAGCCGGTCCGGATCGCCGCCGATATGGCCGATCAGCACCTCCATGCCGACGCGCGGCAACGTATTCGCGCCGAAACTCGGCCCGGCGAGCGCGCAGGCGACGCGCACCGGCGCACTGTCGGACGGCGTGCCGCTCGTGCCGGCGCCCTGCGCGTGCGCATGATCGTCCGCGCTCAGCCCCTGGATCCGCACACGGATGCGGCCCATTTCATCGCAGAACACCTCCTCGCCCTCCGGTCCGACGACGACGGCCGTCATCGGATGCACGGGCGGCAGGTCGACGTGGGGATCGTAGGCAGGCGTCAGCGGCACGCCGCGCCGCACGCACGAGAACGTGTTCTCGTAGCGCCTGTCGCTTTCGTCGCCCGGCTTGCCGCTCACGTCGGTCGGCACCGCGTTGAACAGCACGCGGCTTGCCGCGAACAGCGATTGCGCGCGCTCGTTCAGTTCCTTCGGCAAGTTGTTCCGCACGCAATGATGAAGCGACGTGACGACAAACTGCCGCTGTTCGGCCGGCAACGTGTCGAGTTGCGGATGCTCTACGAGCGCAAACCAGTGACCGACGGCCAGATCACGCACATTGCTTACGCCATCGACGGATTCGGCACGCAGTTCATGCGCCAGCATCCGGTCCTTGCCGATCCGGTCAAGATCGGACGACGAATCCCCGGCATGCGGGATATCGATGACGACGTCGGCCAGCAAATGCCCGAGGTCGTTGCCGCCGTCGCCCTGATCGACGATCGTCGCCTGCTCGGTTTGCGACATCCGGCCGCTCTTGTAGTCCCACGTCGGCCGGACGATCTTGCCTGGGATCAACCGGCGGCTCGTCGCCCACAGCGTGATCGAGTCACGCTCTTCGGTGGCGGCGTCGCGGTGGTAGCGAATGGTGCCGGCGACCGTCTCCGGCAACTTCATCGAGTCGTCGGCAAAGACCAGCGTATGCACCGGCGTGTCGTGCGCATTGCCGCTCGCCCGCTCGCCGGCCTTACCCGCCTTGACGAATACGGTCGCCCCGTCCCGTCGCAACAACCGCCGGATGAAATGCGCGTCCGACTCGTTGACCTGCCGCGTGAGTTCACGCGCCGGGTAACGCTCGCCTTGCAGGCCGGACAGGTCGAACTCGAATGCGCCTGCCAGCGCCGAGCTACGCTGGCGCCATTCCTGAAGCAGCACACCCAGGATGTCGGGCAGGCTCTTGGAACGAAACAACCGCGAATTGGTCCGCCGCTCCATCACGGACAGCACATCGCGAATCGTCAGCTGGTAGCAGGTCAGCGAACCGTCCGACTGTCCGGTGCGAACGTCGGTGACGATGCCATTGATGGTGTGGAGACGCCCGCGATCGGTCGTCATCTCGACGGAAACCGGCAGCCCGATGAAGCTGCGGATCGGAAGATCGGCCCGTGCTGACACGCAGGTCAGATGCCCCTCGATACCCGTCATCAACCCTTCGCGGATATCGGCATACTGGAGCGCAAGCACTTGCTCGAGCGTTTTCTGGGCAGGCCCCCAGTTCATGCGAACCGGCCGATTGTTTTGATCGACCACCCCCAACGCAAACGTGCGTAGCAATTCGGCTGTATTCACAGCGTGACTCTCAGGATTTTGTTTGACTTCGTTGTTCGGCGAGCAATCACGCCCGCTGGTCCGTCCTGGGAGTGCCGCCCGTCTGGTTTTCGGCGAGCATAGCAAATTTGTCAGCTTGGTGACGGCTTTTTGACAGGATTTAGAATCCTTTTTGCAAAGCGCCCAACGGGCTCAGCAGTTCACATTCTTTCGAAACGGGCCGGTCCCATCCCATGCCCCTCGATCGTCGTCCCGGTGTCGTACGTAACCGGAAACGGCAAGACCGGAACGCACGCCATCCACGAGCACACGCGTGCGCGCCGGCCACGTTTCGTACGGCCCGTCGTGCGTTTCGAGCGCGAAGCGATCGACCGGTTTCATCGTCGCGCCGGTATCGGCGCGAAGCTTCCGCGCTCCATCACCGTGTCAATGCGTGGCCTTCCGATACAGCGCAACGTACCCCGCGAGCATCAGCAGCAGCGATCCGCTGACCCGGTTCAGCCACTTTTCCCCGGCCGCCTTCCACACACGAACCGAATGCACGCCCAGCAGCGCGTAACCGGTCATCCCGATCACGTCGATCGCGACGATCGTCGCCGCGAGAATCGCGTACTGCGGCGCGATCGCCTGCGACCGGTCGACGAACTGCGGCAGCAGCGCGGACATGAACAGGTAGTACTTCGGGTTGCTCATTGCGACGAAGAAGCTCTTCAGAAAGGCGCTCCGCCGATCGGGCGTCGCGGGCACGCGTGGCTGCGCAGCCGCGGCCCGGCCGCTCGACATCAGCATCCGGATGCCGACATACGCGAGCCACGCCGCGCCGAGCAGCTTCAGCGTCACGAACGCCGTTTCCGACGCATCGAGCAGCACGCCGAGGCCGAACCCGACCAGCGCGACGAGCACGACGTCGGCGGTGACGGCGCCGAGCATGCCCACCATCGCGTGACGCAACCCATAGCGCGAACCGTTGCTCATCGCGAGCAACACCGTCGGGCCGGGCGTCGCGACCCCGACGGACAGGATCAGCGCAAAAGCGAGCAAGGCGGAGAGCGACATGGCGTGGCGTTCCTTTTGAAGATAGCGATGCGGACCAGCGGCATCGACATGATCGGCCCGACAGGCCGCGACCGGTGCGCACGGTTTGTTACGACGAATGCGGACTTCGCATAGTCGCATGTTCATCCCGACATCCGCTCGACGGTTGTGCGCCATCGAGCATGAGCGGCACCCGTTATCCCAAATAGTGATCCCGACTTTTTCGTAAACGACAATGATTCTCGTTTACGTTAGACTCCGCCGCTCGATAAAAACACGTCCGCGACAGTACGGACGCGTCACGCCGCCCGGATTCCGACTTGCCGCCCTGGGATGGATCACTGACCACACCCGATTTGCGTCCCATGTCGACACTTTCGCTACCCGTCCGGCGTCTCTCGCCGATCGCCTTCGGCATTGCGCTTGCCTGCACCTTCCCGGCCGCCGCACGAGCCCAGCAGGCGATTTCCGCCGCCAACGCCGCGCCCGACTCCACCGTGCTGCCGTCGATCAACGTGACCGGCGCGGCCGAGCCGCTGCCCGGGGATCTCGCGCCGACCTACGCCGGCGGCCAGGTCGCGCGCGGCGCGGATTTTGGCGTGCTCGGCCGGCAAAAGGCGAGCGACGTGCCGTTCAGCATGACCACCTACACGTCGAAACTGATCGAGGACCAGCAGGCGCACACGCTCGCCGACGTGCTCGACAACGATCCGGCCGTGCGCAGCGCATCCGGCTACGGCAACTTCTCGCAGGTGTTCGTCATCCGCGGTTTCGCGCTCGCCGGCGACGACGTGTCGCTGAACGGCCTGTACGGCGTCACGCCGCGGCAGCTCGTCCAGACCGATGCGGTCGAGCGCGTCGACGTGTTCAAGGGCGCGAATGCATTCCTGAACGGTGCGTCGCCGAACGGCTCGGCGGTCGGCGGCGGCGTGAACCTGCAACTGAAGCGCGCGGACGACAAGCCGCTTACGCGCGTCACCGTCGACGGCGCCACGTCCGGTTCGCTCGGCACGCATGTCGACATCGGCCGCCGCTTCGGCAGCGAAGGCCAGTTCGGCGTGCGCGTGAACCAGTCGATCAGCGGCGGCGACACGGCCGTCGACGACGAGCGCCGCCGCAGCAACGTGACGGCGGTGTCGCTCGACTGGCGCGGCGACAGGCTGCGCCTGTCCGGCGACTTCCTGTATCAGCGGCAACGAATCGACAACGGCCGCCCGGTCGTGCTCGTCAGCGGCAATCAGTTGCCCGCCGTGCCGTCCGCGACGCACAACTATGCGCAGCCGTGGAGCTTCAGCGAACTCGAGGACACGGTCGGGATCGTGCGCGTCGAGTACGACTTCCTGCCCGCGTGGACGGCCTATGTATCGGCCGGCGCGCGCCATACGAACGAGCACGGAGACTACTACACGCCGACCTACTCGTCGTCCGGCACGACCGGCTCGCGCCTGAGCGTGCCGCACAAGGAAGATGCGCAGTCGGCCGAAGCCGGGGTGCGCGGCCGCTTCACGACCGGCCCCGTGTCGCACTTCGTGACGGCCGGCACGTCGTTCATCCGCGTCGACAGCCAGTCCGCGTACACGATGTCGAACGCGTTCCCGACGACGCTCTACGATCCGGCGCCGGTCGCGTCCCCGCCGACGGCCTACACAGGCGGCGACATGAACGATCCGGGCACCGTCACGAAGACATGGCTGCGCAGCCTCGCGGTGTCCGATACGCTCGGCTTCCTCGACGACCGCGTGCTGTTCACGATCGGCGCACGCCGCCAGTCGATCTCGGTCGACAATTTCAGCTATACGGGCGCGGTCACCAGCGCCTACAGCGACGCGATCACGACGCCGGTGTTCGGTCTCGTCGTGAAGCCGTGGCGCAACGTGTCGATCTTCGCGAACCGTAGCGAAGCGCTCGCACAGGGCGAGATCGCGCCGAACACCGCGCGCAACGCAGGCCAGGCGCTGTCGCCGTACCGGTCGAAGCAATATGAAGCCGGCATCCGCTACGACACCGACAAGTACGGCGCGTCGCTTGCGCTGTTCCAGATCGAGAAGCCGATGGCGTACACCGTTCCGGCGACGAACCTGTTCGGCGCCGACGGCACGCAGCGGCACCGCGGCATCGAGACGGCCGTGTACGGCGAGCCGTGGAAAGGCGTTCGGCTGATCGCGGGCGCGACGTACCTCAACGCGACGCTGCAGAACACGGCGAGCGGCGCGAACGACGGCCACCGGCCGATCGGCGTGCCGTCGTTCCTGCTCAACGCGGGCGCCGAATACGACGTGCCGATGCTGAGCGGGCTCACGCTGACCGCGCGCTGGATCCACACCGGGCCGCAGTACCTGGACGTCGCGAACACGATGTCGATCCAGGCGTGGGACCGCTTCGACCTCGGCGCGCGTTACGCGACGGACGTGCTCGGCAAGAAGACGACGTTCCGCGCGACCGTGCGCAACGTCGCGAACAAGTCGTACTGGTCGTCGACGATCGGCGGATATCTGACGCAGGGCGACCCGCGCTCGGTGTGGCTGTCGATGACGACGGATTTCTGACGGGCGCGGAAGGGGGTGGCGAGCTGCCGCCAGAGTTTGCTATACTCTCGGTCTTCCGGAGAGATGGATGAGTGGTTTAAGTCGCACGCCTGGAAAGCGTGTATAGGTTAATCGCCTATCGGGGGTTCGAATCCCCCTCTCTCCGCCAGGATTCAATGCCCGCGCCAGCGGGCATTTTCGTTTCCGGAGAGAAGCAAGCCGATAGTTCGGCTTGCGCGGGGGATTCGAAGGGATTCGCTTGCAAGCGAATCCGAATCCGCAGCCCGCGCTTGTATGGGCGAATCCCCCTCTCCACCAGAATGCATGAAGCCCCCTGATTTCCCGAGAAGTCAGGGGGCTTTTCATTTGGCACGTCGATATCCTGCTCCCCTCACGGATGCCGAATGTAATCCACCAACGCCCGCGTATACTCATCCGGCCGCTTATCACACAGACTCACCACGATCGCCACCGCAAACCCCGCCGGCACGCCAAACACCCCGGAACTGATCGACTCGATCCCGAACCACGTCGGCCCGGCGAACCCGGTCAACTGCGTGAAGAACGGATAAGTCGACACGATGTAGTACACGCACACCGCCAACCCCGTCACCATCCCGGCGATCGCGCCACGCGTCGTCGTGCGCTTCCAGAACACCCCCAGCACCAGCACCGGAAAAAAGCTCGACGCCGCCAGCGAAAACGCGGCGCCGACGAGAAACAGGATCTTCCCGGTATTGAGTGACGCGACATACGACGCGAACAGCGCCACCCCCAGCAACAGCACCTTCGAAATCGTCACGCGTCGCTGGCTCGTGGCATCGGGCGCGACCATGCAGTAATAGACGTCGTGCGACAACGCGTTCGCGATCGTCAGCAGCAGCCCGTCCGCGGTCGACAGCGCCGCGGCCAGCGCACCGGCCGCGATCAGCCCCGACACCACGTACGGCAACCCCGCGATTTCCGGCGCGGCCAGGACGACCATGTCCGGCTGCATCTGGATTTCCGACCAGTGCACGATGCCGTCGCGAATCACCTCGACGACGCTGATCAGGTCGGGTTCGAAGTGGTGCCATTGCGTGACCCACGCCGGCAATTCCGCGAACGGCCGCCCGACGAGATTCGCGAGGATCTCGTACTTGATCAACACCGCGAGCACCGGCACGCTCAGGTAGAACAGCGCGATGAAGAACAGCGTCCAGCCGACCGAACGCCGTGCGGACGCGACCGACGTGGTCGTGTTGTAGCGCGTCAGGATGTGCGGCAGGCTCGCGGTGCCGAGCGACAGGCATAGCAGCAGCGCGAGGAAATTCCGCTCGCGCGGCTTGCGTTCGTCTTCGCTCGCGGCCGGAAACGGCTCATGCATCGGCACCGGCGGCTCGGCACGCGCGAGCAGGTCGTCACGCGCCTGCGTCCACGCCACGCGCGCCGCCGCCGGATCGCGCGGAAAATCGGCCAGCTCGCGCTCGCGCTGGCTGATCTCGCGCAGCGGCCCGTTGTGGCGCCGCAGGTCCGCAAGCTGGTCGACGAGATGCCGGCGCGCATCCGCATGGGACGCCGGCAACCGGTCGAGCCGCGTCTGGATATCCGCGGCTTGCCGGCGGTACGCATCACGCACCTGCTGCTCGTCGCGCGCCTCGCGCACCTGCGCCTCGCGCGCCGCGACACGCTCCATCAGCTTGCCGTAATTGAACTGCGGCACGGGCCCGAGCCCGTTCTTCATCGCGATCAGCGACACCGGAATCAGGATCGCGCTGATCAGGATGATGTACTGCGCGACCTGCGTCCACGTGACCGCCCGCATCCCGCCGAGAAACGAGCACACGAGAATGCCCGCGAGCCCGCAGAAGATGCCGATCGCGAAATCGACGCCGATGAAGCGCGTCGCGATCAGGCCGATCCCCTGGATCTGCGCGACGAGGTACACGAACGAACACAGGATCGCCGCGCCGGCCGCGAGCGCGCGCACGGCCGTGCTCGAAAAGCGCGTGCCGAGGAAATCGGGAATCGTGTAGCGCGCGAGCTTGCGCACATACGGCGCGAGCAGGAACGCGACGAGGCAGAACCCGCCCGTCCACCCCATCACGTACGCGAGCGCGTCGTAACCGGTGGCGTAGAGCGAGCCGGCCAGGCCGATGAACGACGCGGCCGACAGCCAGTCGGCCGCCGTCGCCATCCCGTTGAACGCGGACGGCACGCGCCGCCCGGCCACGTAGTATTCGACGAGATCGGACGTGCGCGACAACAACCCGATCACTGCGTACACGGCGATCGGCACGAACAGGAACACGTAGCCGATCCACACGCCCGGGCCCGTCGCGCGCTCGATCCGCCACATCAGCAACACGAATCCGAGGAACCCGAGGGTGTAGAGCGCGTACGCGCGTATCAGTCGATGCGTCAGCATGAATCAGCGCCCGCCGTTCGCATGGCCGGCGCGTGCCGCATGCTCGTCGTACGCGCGGCGCAGCGTACGTTCCGCGCGTTGCATCAGCCCGATGTAGACGACGATCAGCACGAGGTACACGAGAATCGCGCCCTGCGCGCCGACATAGAACGGCAGGCTGAAGCCGGCGAAGCGAACGCCGGCGAGCGCGGGCCCGAAGAACGGCACGATGAACGACACCGCGAAGCCGATCACCATCAGCACCACGATCAGCGCGACGTTGAAGCGCCAGTAGCGTGCGTGCGCACGCGCGAGCGGCTCGGGAACGGGGGGTGGCGCAGCAGGCGCCGAACGGGTCGGAACGGTCATGCCGTTATGTAGCAAAAAGCCCCTGCACGGGCAATCGGGATTGCCGCGCAGGGGCTCGCGCGCATGACGCGCAACCGGCAGGCGTTCAGCGCACTTCGGTGAGCTGCTCGAGGATGGCCGGATTCTCGAGCGTGGACGTGTCCTGCGTGATCGCCTCGCCCTTCGCGAGCGAGCGCAGCAGGCGCCGCATGATCTTGCCCGAGCGCGTCTTCGGCAGGTTGTCGCCGAAGCGGATGTCCTTCGGCTTCGCGATCGGCCCGATCTGCTTGCCGACCCAGTCGCGCAGCGTCTTCGCGAGCGCCGCGGCTTCGTCGCCTTCCGGGCGCGAACGCTTCAGCACCACGAACGCGACCACCGCCTCGCCCGTCGTGTCGTCCGGACGGCCGACCACCGCCGCCTCGGCCACGAGCTCGTGCGACACCAGCGCCGATTCGATCTCCATCGTGCCCAGCCGGTGGCCCGACACGTTCAGCACGTCGTCGATCCGGCCCATGATCGTGAAATAGCCGGTCTCCTTGTCGCGTACCGTGCCGTCGCCGGCCAGATAGAGCGTGCCGCCGAGTTCTTCCGGGTAATAGCTCTTCTTGAAACGCTCCGGGTCGCCCCAGATCGTGCGGATCATCGCCGGCCACGGACGCTTGACGACGAGGATGCCGCCTTGCCCGTTCGGCACGTCCTGGCCGGTCTCGTCGACCACCGCGGCCATGATGCCCGGCAGCGGCAGCGTGCATGAACCCGGCACGGTCGGTGTCGCGCCCGGCAGCGGCGTGATCATGTGGCCGCCGGTTTCGGTCTGCCACCACGTGTCGACGATCGGGCAGCGTTCGCCGCCGACATGCTTGTGGTACCACATCCACGCTTCCGGATTGATCGGCTCGCCCACCGTGCCGATGATGCGCAGGCTCGACAGGTCATAGCTCTTCGGATGCACCTTGTCGTCGGCCTCGGCCGCCTTGATCAGCGAGCGGATCGCGGTCGGCGCGGTGTAGAACACCGTCACCTTGTGATCGTCGATCATCTTCCAGAAACGGCCGGCGTCCGGATAAGTCGGCACGCCCTCGAACACGACCTGCGTGCCGCCGCACGCGAGCGGCCCGTAGGTGATGTACGTGTGGCCCGTGACCCAGCCGATGTCGGCCGTGCACCAGAACACGTCGTCGGATTTCCAGTCGAAGGTCCACTTCATCGTCTGCGCGGCCCACAGCAGGTAGCCGCCCGTGCTGTGCTGCACGCCCTTCGGCTTGCCGGTCGAGCCCGACGTATACAGGATGAACAGCGGATGCTCGGCGCCGACCCAGGTCGGCTCGCACGTGTCGGACTCGCCGTCGGTGAGTTCGTGCATCCACAGGTCGCGCTCCGCATGCCAGTCGATCTGGCCGCCGGTGCGGCGATAGACGATCACGCTCTTGACCGCCTCGCAGCCGCCCATCGCGATCGCCTCGTCGGCGATGCTCTTGAGCGGCAGCGTCTTACCGCCGCGCGCCTGCTCGTCGGCGGTGATCAGCGCGACCGCGCCGACGTCGACGAGCCGCTCGTTCAGCGATTTCGCGGAGAAGCCGCCGAACACGACCGAGTGCGTCGCGCCGATGCGCGCGCAGGCCTGCATCGCGACGATGCCTTCGATCGACATCGGGATATAGATCACGACGCGATCGCCCTTGCCGATGCCGCGTTTCTTCAGCGCATTCGAGAAGCGCGACACGCGTGCGAGGAGGTCCGCATAGGTGACGCGCGTGACGGTGCCGTCGTCGGCCTCGAAGATCACCGCGACGCGCTCGCCGTTGCCGGCTTCGACGTGACGGTCGAGACAGTTGTACGACGCGTTCAGCTCGCCGTCGTCGAACCATTTGTAGAACGGCGCGTTGCTCTCGTCGAGCACCTTGGTGAACGGCTTGTGCCACGCGAGGCCCTCGCGCGCGAGACGCGCCCAGAAGCCTTCGTAATCCTGCTCGGCTTCGGCGACGAGCGCGCGATAGGCCGGCATGCCGGAAATGGTCGCCGTCTTCTCGAGCGCCGCGGGCGGCGCGAACTGACGGGTTTCGTGAAGAACCGATTCAATCGCAGACATCGACAACCCCTTGGTGAACATGAATCCTCTGCATGGCGGCGCGATCGTGCACGCCGCGCGTCTTGGCCGGCGCCTGCGCGCCGCTGTCTCCCACCCACCCGCACGCGACCGCGAAGGCCTGCGCACGATGCTGCACCGCACCACATCACACGAACGTGACCTGCGGCCGGTAGTTTCCACGATAAGCGCTCCAACTTACCCGTCACTTACGCGGCATCGCCGTGTCGTGCGCCGGGCGGCGCCGCATCGAGGTCAGCTTTACGCTGTTACGACCGCGACCCTACAATCCTAACTGAACTCGCCTTCCGGATTCCAGCTTGAATCGCTACGCCCTCTTCCTCATCCTGTCGATGCTGTTCGTCGGCAGCAACGTCGGTATCGGTAAATCCATCGTTGCATTCGTCCCCGTCGCCATCCTCGCCACGCTGCGCTTCGTGATCGCGATCGCCGTGCTGTGGCCGCTGTTCAGGCCCGCGAAGATGCGCGCGGTCAAGCGCGGCGAATGGCTGAACCTGTTCCTGCAGGCGTTCTTCGGCACCTTCATGTTCACGCTGCTGATGCTCAACGGCGTGCAGCGCACGAGCGCGGTGGCAGCTGGCGTCATCACGAGCACGATCCCGGCGATCGTCGCGCTGTTCGCGTGGCTGATCCTGCGTGAAAAACCGAACGGCCGTGCGCTCGTGTCGATCGCGCTCGCGATCATCGGCGTCGTGACGATCAACCTCGCCAACGGCGGCGCGGCCGGCCACGGCGCGCAGGGCGACGCGTCCGGTTCGCTGACCGGCAACCTGCTGATCCTCGGCGCGGTGTGCTGCGAATCGATTTACGTGATCCTGTCGCGCCGGCTCACGCAAACGCTCGCGCCGATCGACATCTGCGCCTATACCCACCTGTTCGGCCTGTTCCTGATGCTGCCGCTCGGCGCGACGGCGCTGTGGCACTTCGATTACGCGAGCGTGCCCGCCGGCACCTGGGCGCTCGTCGTCTGGTACGGGCTGTCGGCCAGCATCTTCTCGTTCTGGCTATGGATGAAGGGCATCCGGCACGTGCCGGGCAGCCTCGCCGGCGTGTTCAGCGCGGTGCTGCCGATCGCCGCGGCCGCGTACGGCATCGCGTTCCTCGGCGAGCGCCCGACGCTCGCGCACGGCATCGCGCTCGCGTGCGTCGTCGCCGGCATCGTGCTCGCGAGCCTGCGGGTGAAACGCGTGCCGGCCGCCGCCTCCTGATCCGTCCCCCGCAGTGCCGGCGCGTCGCTGCAGCCGCGCCGGCCGACGCGTTACAATAGCGCGCCTTTTCAAGATTACCCCCGATACCTGCGCACCGCGCCCGTACCCCGACATGTCCGCCCCGCATTCGCCCGGCCATCCTGGCCGTCGCCCGCTTCGTCCGCTTCCCGCGCTGATTTTCATGAGCCGCTGGCTCCAGGTTCCGCTCTATCTGGGCCTGATCGTCGCGCAGGCCGTCTATGTGTTCCTGTTCCTGAAAGAAGTCTGGCACCTGCTGTCGCATGCGACGGGCCTCGACGAAATCAGCGTGATGCTCGCCGTGCTCGGCCTGATCGACGTGGTGATGATCTCGAACCTGCTGATCATGGTGATCGTCGGCGGGTATGAAACGTTCGTGTCGCGGCTCGGCATCGAGGGCCACCCCGACGAGCCCGAATGGCTCGACCACGTGAACGCGGGCGTGCTGAAGGTCAAGCTGTCGATGGCGCTGATCAGCATTTCGTCGATCCACCTGCTGAAGACCTTCATCAACCCCGACCAGCATACGACGCACGCGATCATGTGGCAGGTGATCATCCACGTGTCGTTCCTCGTGTCGGCGCTCGTGATGGCGTGGGTCGATCGCCTGACGACGCACACGCACCCGGCCCATTTCCACGAGACGCATGCGCCCGCGGCGTCCCGACCGGCGGCCTGAACCGTCGGCAAACCATTCCCCACTGTCCCCACAGAGTCTCAGCCATGACCGTCATCAAACAGGAAGACCTGATCCAGAGCATCGCGGATTCGCTGCAGTACATCAGCTACTACCACCCGCTCGACTACATCCAGGCCCTCGGCCGCGCGTACGAGCTGGAAGAGAGCCCGGCGGCGAAGGATGCGATCGCGCAGATCCTCACGAACAGCCGCATGTGCGCGGAAGGCAAGCGTCCGATCTGCCAGGACACCGGCATCGTGACGATCTTCGTGAAGGTCGGCATGGACGTGCGCTGGGACGGCGCGACGATGGGCCTCACCGACATGATCAACGAAGGCGTGCGCCGCGGTTACACGCACCCGGACAACGTGCTGCGTGCGTCGATCGTCAATCCGCCGGAAGGCGCCCGCAAGAACACGAAGGACAACACGCCGGCCGTGATCCACTACGAGATCGTGCCGGGCGACAAGGTCGACGTGCAGGTCGCGGCGAAGGGCGGCGGCTCGGAGAACAAGTCGAAGTTCGTGATGCTGAACCCGTCCGACTCGATCGTCGACTGGGTGCTGAAGACGGTCCCGACGATGGGCGCCGGCTGGTGCCCGCCCGGCATGCTCGGGATCGGCATCGGCGGCACCGCCGAAAAGGCGATGCTGATGGCGAAGGAATCGCTGATGGAGCCGATCGACATCCAGGAAATCATCGCGCGCGGCCCGAAGGACTGGGTCGAGGAGCTGCGTGTCGAACTGCACGAGAAGGTCAACGCACTCGGCATCGGTGCGCAGGGCCTCGGCGGCCTCGCGACCGTGCTCGACGTGAAGATCATGGCGGCGCCGACGCACGCGGCCTCGAAGCCGGTCGCGCTGATCCCGAACTGCGCGGCCACGCGCCACGCGCACTTCGTGCTCGACGGTTCGGGCCCGGCCAAGCTTGAAGCGCCGTCGCTCGACGCCTGGCCGAAGGTGCAGTGGGAACCGAACACGGAAACCAGCAAGCGCGTCGACCTGAACACGCTGACGCCGGAAGAAGTCGCGAGCTGGGCGCCGGGCCAGACGCTGCTGCTGTCGGGCAAGATGCTCACCGGCCGCGACGCCGCGCACAAGCGCATCGCCGACATGCTCGCGAAGGGCGAGAAGCTGCCGGTCGACTTCACGAATCGCGTGATCTACTACGTCGGCCCGGTCGATCCGGTGCGCGACGAAGTGGTCGGCCCGGCCGGCCCGACGACGGCCACGCGCATGGACAAGTTCACCGAGACGATGCTCGCTCAGACGGGTCTGATCTCGATGGTCGGCAAGGCCGAGCGCGGCCCGGTCGCGATCGATGCGATCAAGAAGCACAAGGCGGCCTACCTGATGGCGGTCGGCGGCGCGGCCTATCTCGTGTCGAAGGCGATCCGCGGCGCCAAGGTGCTCGCGTTCGAAGACCTCGGCATGGAAGCGATCTACGAGTTCGACGTGCAGGACATGCCGGTGACGGTCGCCGTCGATTCGTCGGGCACGTCGGTGCACCAGACGGGTCCGAAGGAATGGCAGGCGAAGATCGGCAAGATCCCGGTCGCCACCGCTTAAGCGCGATCGAACCAAAGGCCGGACGGAAGTCCGGCCTTTTTACTTCTCATTCTCATTATTGTGCTCGGCCGGTTGTTCAAGGCTGATTCTCATTACACGCAAAAGGCAGGCCCGACAAGGCTTCGAGGCTTGGCTTTTCTCGTTCGAGCGATTATCGTTCGGTTTCTGAAGCCCCACTGAACAAGGAACAGCCATGCAAGGCGACAAGAAAGTCATCGAATATCTGAACGCCCAACTGAAGAATGAACTCACGGCGATCAACCAGTACTTCCTGCATGCGCGCATGTACAAGCACTGGGGCCTCGACAAGCTCGGCAAGCACGAATACGACGAGTCGATCGGCGAAATGAAGCATGCCGACTGGCTGATCGAGCGCGTGTTCATGCTCGACGGGCTGCCGAACCTGCAGGACCTGCACAAGCTGCTCGTCGGCGAGGAAACCGAAGAGATCCTGAAGTGCGACCTGAAGCTCGAGCAGATCTCGCAGACCACCTGCAAGGAAGCGATCGCCTACTGCGAATCGGTTCGCGACTACGTGTCGCGCGAGATCTTCGAAAAAATCCTCGACGACACCGAAGAGCACATCGACTGGCTCGAAACGCAGATCGACCTGATCGGCAAGGTCGGCCTGCAGAACTATCAGCAAACGATGATGGGTTCGGCCGAGTAATCGCGCCACCCGCCAGCCCGCCGCCCGCCCGACGATGACGAACCCGTCCGCCGCACCCGCGCCGCGCGCCGCCTCCCCTGTGGGCATCTTCGACTCGGGGCTCGGCGGCCTGTCGGTGCTGCGCGCCGCGCGCGCGCACCTGCCCGACGAGTCGTTCGTCTACGTCGCCGACTCGCACCACGCGCCGTATGGCCCGCGCGACGAGGCGTTCATCACAGAACGCACGCTGGCGATCGGCGAGTGGCTCGCCCGCGAAGGCGCGAAGGCGCTCGTCATCGCGTGCAACACGGCGACGGCACGGGCGATCGCGGCCATCCGCGAACGCCTGTCGATCCCGCTCGTCGGCGTCGAGCCGGGCATCAAGCCGGCCGCCGCGCTGTCCGCGACCGGCGTCGCGGGCGTCCTCGCCACGCAATCGACGTTGAACAGCCCGCGCTTCCAGGCACTGCTCGACCGCTACGGCGCGGGCCGCCGCTTCATCTGCCAGCCCGGCCACGGGCTCGTCGAGGCGATCGAACGCGGCGACACGAACTCGCCCGCGTTGCGCGCGTTGCTCGAGCGTTACATACAGCCGATGCTCGACGACGGCGCCGATACGCTGGTACTCGGCTGCACGCACTACCCGTTCTTCACAGAAACGATTCGTGACCTTGTTGGCGAGCGCCTGACGATCGTCGACACGAGCGATGCCATCGCCCGCCAGCTCGCGCGGGTACTCGACGAACGCGGGCTGCGCGCACCGGCCGGCACGCATGCCGCGCCGCCGCGCTTCTGCTCGACGAGCGACGGCCTGCAACTGCGCGCGCTCGCGTCGACGCTGCTCGGCCTCGATGCGCCGGTCGAATCCGTCACCATTTCCTCGCCGAACGCGCACGCCTGCGCGACCGCCTGACGCGGGCCGGCAGGCCCGCCCCCACCGCGGCTTCGCCGCCTCCCGCCGTTTCAAGGGTCCGATGACCTTAAAAAAAGCCCCACCCAGGCTTGTCAACGCCCGCAAAATTAATGATAATAATTCGTATTAACGTTAGCTATCGCAACTCATCATGATCGTCTGCGTGTGCAAGTCTGTTTCCGATCGCAAGATTCGCGCGTCCCTCGCCGAGGGCGTGAACTCTTTCGATGAACTCCAGTTCGAGCTCGGCGTGGCCACGTGCTGCGGCAAGTGCGAGGAGTCCGTACGCGACCTCATGGCCGAGCAAGGCGTCTGCGCGAGCCGGTGCGGTGTCGAGCATCATGCACATCCGATCCCGGTCACGTTCTACGACCGCAAGGCGGCCTGAGCGGCGCCGAGCGTGCGCATGCGGCCCAGGCCGCATTTTTTGTTTTGACCGTCAGCAAGCCACCGTCTGCGCGAGCCAACGGCTTACCTGCCAAGGAGCCTGTGATGGAATTGCTGATCGGATTCTTAACCACCGTTTGCATCTCGCTGCTGATCTTCCGCAAGTGATGCCGATTCACCCGCCGCGCCCCGGGTGCGACATCGTTCTTTCAAGCTAACATGCAGGCTTCGCATCTCGCTCCTGCCGGCGCCATGCCGGCTGCACCACGTATGAATCCCCGAGTGATCGTCGTCGCGGTCGGCGTGCTTGCCGCACACGCGATCATGCTGACGGCCGCGTGGCTCCATCGCAACGCGCCGCCGCCGAAATCGGTCGAGGTCCAGACGATCACCGCGCAGCTCATCACGCCTGCGCCGATCGCGCAGCAGGTCGCGGCCGAATCGATCCCGCAGCCCGCGCCGCCGAAGCCCGTGCCGCGCGTGAAGCCGAAGGTCGAGCCGAAGCCGGTGCAGAAGGCGGCAAAGCCGACCCCGCAGCCGGTTGCGCCGTCGCCGGCCCCGTCGCCCGTACCCGCGCCCGCCGCCGATCCGACACCTGCTGCCGCCGCACCCGCTCCCGCGGCACCGGCCGCCACGCCGAGCCCGGCGCGCGAAACGATGCAGGTCAGCGCACCGAAGAACGTGCCGACGCTCCAATGCAACTTCGTGAAGCCCGACTATCCGTCGATGTCGCGCCGCCGCGGCGAATCGGGCACCGCCTATGTTCACTTCGTCGTCGGCGTGACCGGCAAGATCGAGAGCATCGATCTGCAGAAGAGCAGCGGCTATCCGCGCCTCGACGATGCCGCACTCGACGCGATGCGCTCGACCACCTGCCGTCCGTACATCGAGAACGGCCAGGCGATCCGCGCCGCCCGCACACAGCCCTACAGCTTCGGGCTCACCGACTAACCTGCCTCATCCGGAAGATTCAAAGGAAACAAAAAAATGCAAAGCTACGGTATCGCGCACGTCTGGGCGCAAGGTGATTTCGTCACGCGCGCCATTGCGATCACGCTGCTCGTGATGTCGGTCCTGTCGTGGATCGTGATCGTCATCAAGGGCTGGAACGTGATCCGCCTGAACCGCCTCACGAAGAACGCCGAACAGGCATTCTGGCATTCCGACAATTTCGACGACGGCATCAAGAAGCTCGGCCTCGCCGCATCGACGCCGAACGACAACCCGTTCCTCGCGCTCGCGCTGTCGGGCAAGGAAGCCGCCGACCACCACCATCAGACGCAACCGCACCTGCACGATCGCATGGACGTATCGGACTGGGTCACGCGCTGCCTGAAGGACACGATGGACGAAGGCATTTCGCGCATGCAGAGCGGCCTCGCGATCCTCGCATCGGTCGGCAGCACGGCGCCGTTCGTCGGTCTGTTCGGCACGGTCTGGGGGATCTACCACGCGCTGCTCGCGATCGGCGCCACCGGCCAGACGTCGATCGACCAGGTCGCGGGCCCGGTCGGCGAATCGCTGATCATGACGGCCTTCGGCCTGTTCGTCGCGATTCCCGCGGTGCTCGGCTACAACGCGCTGACCCGCGCGAACAAGGGCGTCGTCAGCAAGCTGCGCCGCTTCGCGCACGGCCTGCACGCGTACTTCGTGACGGGCGCGAGC
This sequence comes from Burkholderia sp. BCC0419, assembly GCF_902830285.1. Taxonomy (NCBI): domain Bacteria; kingdom Pseudomonadati; phylum Pseudomonadota; class Betaproteobacteria; order Burkholderiales; family Burkholderiaceae; genus Burkholderia; species Burkholderia sp. BCC0419. Next base: position 1,103,001 of record NZ_CADESR010000001.1, on the reverse strand, counting down.
CTCGCGTCGTCGTCGACGCGCGACGGCCTGCGTCTCGCATCGCGCGCCGCCAGCTGAGACGAGGTGAACCATGGCCATGAACACCGGTTTCAGCGACGATGACGACGATGCCGTGATGAGCGAGATCAACATGACGCCGCTCGTCGACGTCATGCTCGTACTCCTGATCATTTTTCTCGTGACGATCCCGGCGATGCAGCATGCGGTGAAGATCGACCTGCCGCACGCCAGCAGCCAGCCCGTCGACGAAAAGCCGCAGACCGTCGACGTCGCGATCCAGGGCGACGGCACGATCCTGTGGGACGACCACACGGTCACGCGCGAACAGCTGCAGGCACGCATCGCGGAAGCCGCGAAACGCACGCCGCAGCCGGAATTGCACCTGCGCGCGGACCGCAAGGTAGCCTACGAGCACGTCGCGGAAGTGATGTCGGATGCGCAGGCAGGCGGCTTGACGAAGCTCGGCTTCGTGACGGAGCCCGGCGCAAAAGCGAAGTAACGCGCGCACGTTCGACCCCGCCGCCAGCAGCAACTGCACCACAAAGTAAAAGGCCTTCATCGCCAGATGAAGGCCTTTTTTCATGCGCACGCGGGCGCCTTCGGGCGGCGGGCTCTTTGGCGGTATCGGTTGCGCCTCGAGCAACGCAAATGCGACTCTGCCGTGGTCTGCACGGACTGCGCGTTCTGCCCTATCTGGCTCACAATATATGCGGCCACCTGATTTCGCTCAGAACTTCCTTCACGAAATGGGATTTCAATATAGGCCCGCCCGCGCACGCATTCAAGGTTCAAGCGATTGAAACTTGCGATTGCAGACGACGCTTCAATGACAAAACAAATTTGCGTCGTCGTGCGCGACGTGTTCAGGTCGCCGAAACATCGGCCGCCGCTTCCTTCTTCGCGCGCTCGGGGCAACCTGGCTCCTTGTACGCGCCATGGTCGAGCTTCTCGACCAGGTAATCGACGAACGCACGTACCGCAGGCGGCATCCCCTGCCGCGATACGAACACCGCATACAGCTGCGGCACCGGCAGCGTCCAGCCCGGCATCACAGGCGACAGTTGCCCCGCGCGCAGCGCGTTGCCATACATCATCTCCGGCAGCGCCGCGATGCCGAGGCCATCGAGCACGGCCTCGCGGATCGTCATCAGGTCGGCCGTCACGAGCCGCGGATCATGCTCGTGCACGTGGCGCGTTCCGTCCGGCGCGATCAGGTTGAATACGTGCCGGCCGTCGACGCTCGGCGTATCGAGCGTCTCGAAGCCGGTCAGGTCGTCTGGCGCCAACGGCGGCGCATTCTGGCTCAGCAGGCTCGGCGCGCCGACCAGCATCTGCTCGGTGCGCCACAGCGGCCGCACGACGATGTTGGCGTTCTGCGGCGGCTCCGAGCGCACGCGCAACGCGACGTCGATCGAATCCTCGAACAGGTCGATCACGCGATTCGTCACGCGCACATGCACCTTCACCTCGGGATAGCGGCGCAGGAATTCGGGCAGGATGCGCGACAGCATCGTCTGCGACAGCGTCACCGGCACGCTGACGCGCACCGAGCCGCGCGGCGACGCGCGCAACTGCTGCACCGCGTTCATCGCGGCCCGCGCTTCGGCGAGCATCGCTTGGCAATGCTGGTAGAACAGCTCCCCCGCCTCGGTCAGTGCGAGCTTGCGCGTCGAACGCTGCAGCAGGCGCACGCCGAGCGCCGCCTCGAGCTCGGTCAGGCGCCGCGACAGGCGCGATTTCGAGATGCCCAGCACGCGCTCGGCGGCCGAGAAGCCGCCATGTTCGACGACCTGCGAGAAGTACATCAGGTCGTTCAGGTTATGTGCATCGATATTCATCTCATCGTTCCAATTTCAGAACAATCCATTGCGAACCGCCATAAATCGAACGGTAAAACCCCCAATATAATAGCGCTATGTTTCAAAAATAACGCTATTCCAATGATTTCGAGGGCTTCCCATGACCACCGCTCGCTCGCTTGATCGCACCTACCCCGCGCTTCGCACCACCGAAGGCGGCGGTTTCGTGGTTCACCGCCCGTTCCCGACGCGGCTGCTGATGGATTTCGATCCGTTCCTGCTGCTCGATGAAATGGGCCCCGTCGACTACGCCCCCGGCGAAGCCGTGGGCGCGCCCGACCATCCGCATCGCGGCTTCGAAACCGTGACCTACGCACTCGATGGACGCTTCCGCCATCGCGACTCGTCCGGTCATGCCGGCACACTCGGCCCCGGCGACGTGCAGTGGATGACGGCCGGCGCCGGCGTCGTGCACAGCGAGATGCCGGACCCGGCGTTCGCCCAGGCAGGCGGGCGCTCCCACGGCTTCCAGCTGTGGGTCAACCTGCCGCGCCGCGACAAGATGATCGCGCCGCGCTACCAGGAGATCCCGGCTGCCCGCATTCCGACCGCGACGTCGCCGGACGGCCGCGCGCGCGTACGCGTCATCGCCGGCGAAGCATTCGGCGTACAGGCCGCGATCGAGACGCGCACGCCGATCCTCTATCAGCACTTCACGCTGGAGCCCGGTGCAACGGTCACGCAGCCCGTGCCGGCCGGTTATCGCGTGTTTGCCTATCCGATCGACGGAACGGGCCTCTACGGGCCCGACAGGCAGGCTGTCGACGCACGGCACATGATCGTCTACGGCGACGATAGCGACACCGTCACGTTCGCTGCCGGCGACACGTCGCTCGACCTGCTGCTGATCGGCGGCGTGCCGCTCAACGAGCCGATCGTCCGTTACGGCCCGTTCGTGATGAATACCGAGGAAGAGATCCGGCAGGCCGTCGTCGACTACCAGAGCGGCCGTATGGGACGCATCGAAGCGTGAACCAGATGGGGCGCAGGTGCCGCGAAGCCGGTGGTTTTGCGTCACAATAAGTTCTTGAACCATGTGGCCACGCACCCACCAGAAGGAACCCGCCCCCTTGAACTTCGAACATCTGATCCAGATCAACTCCGACGATCCGGCCGTGCCGACCCTCACCCGCGACCAGCTCTGGGAAGGTCTCGTGCTGCGTGCGGAACAGCCGCAACTGTTCGTGATGGGCCTCGACAGCTGCGTCATCCACGAACGGACGGACACGACGCTCGAACGCGAACTGCATTACGGCCACGCGACCGTGCGCGACCAGGTGACGTTCACGCCGAACCAGCAGGTCCGCTACGACATCCGCGCGGCCGATGGCGAAATCGGCGGCTCCTTGACGATGACGATCGAGGAGCGCGAAGACCACGAATTGTTCCTGCGTTTCGAGTACCGCACGACGCTGACGGTCACGGACGACAGTGAAGATGCGCGACAGACGCACGGAATCGTCAAGGAGGCGTACCGCACGTCGGATATCGACACCGTTCGCCTGATCCGCGAATACGCGCAGGGTCGCAAGGATCCCGATCCGCTGCACTGAACCCGGCGGCGGCCTGCGGGCCGCCCTTTTTGATTCAAGCTATCAGAGCTGTCATTTCGATCGATAAAGAGTTTTTGTAAATGGGAATAGTTATCATTTAGAATTCATTCCATCGTATCGACAGTCACCGATCAAACCGAATGACCGACACCATGCGCCCGACCACGCTGACCCTGCACCGCACCACCAGCACCGCAGCCAGCAGCCGTCAGAAGACGGCAGCGGTCACCACGCCGGCGAAACCCGCCGGCAACCGCGATGCAGGCACGCGGGTCGTCAACAGCGATGCGCTGCTGCAAGGCCAAAGCCACGTCAGCATCGCGCACAACGGAGAGACTTATCAGTTGCGCGCCACGCGGCTCGGCAAACTGATCCTGACGAAGTAACAACCGAGTATTGTGGGGACCACCTCCCTGAGAGGTGTTGGGCAGTAGCCAGCGTAACGGCTTGCACGCGAGATCTAGACCCCTTCGTGCAAACACACTCAAGCAGCCGTTGCAGCAAGCCAAGCCACTTTTTTTGGTTCTCGCACAAGGAAGAAAAAAAGCGACACGTCAATGGACGTGTCGCTTTTTTGTTGGGGCCGCCAATGCGCGAAACGCGTCGCCCGGGTATCGTGGCTGCCGTCAATGCGCGGCAGCGAGAAGCGGCAGCTTCAGAACCCCCAGAACATCAACCACCATGCGCTGTCGACGACGGCCAACCCGACGGCGAACCACGCGAATGCCGCGAGCCGGCGCGGCCACGCCGCATAGCGCCCCGTCACCTTCCACGCGAGCCACGCACTCCATACGTTGGCGCCGACCAGAATCGCGATGCGCACATCGGTTGCCCAGCCGAGCGGCACATGCTCGGCGCGCAGCAACGACAGCGTCGTGGCCGACAGCCCGAGGAACACGCCCGCACCCGCGATCGGGATCAGCGCCTGCGCGAGGTGATGCAGGCGCACGCGATCGAAGCGGCCGAGCATCAGCGTGGCGCCGGCTAGCAACACCAGCAGCGCCGTGCCGTACACGAGCCCCGTGCCGACGATGTAGCTGACGACCAGCCCGCCATCGAGCCAGGAGAACACGTCGTTGCGATCCGGGTAGTGCGTGAGCAGGAACCACGGCGCATTGGTCTCGAGCGGCCACGTGATGTCGTGGTCGATCAGCCAGCCGGCGAGCCATTGCTTGATCTGCACGAACCACGGGCTGACGGTCCAGTGGAACGCGCCGATCGCCACGCCGAGCAGGCCGTACAGGATCAGCGCGGTGTCCCACGGGTTGGCCCGCTCAGCACCGAGGTTCACGACTTCGTCGGACGGCGAGCGCAGCGACAGCGAAATCGCATCGCGGTGCCCGCTGCAGCGGCCGCACATATGGCAGTCCGCCGCGCCCTTCATGTTGCGCAACGGCACGAGCGGCGCGCAGTTGATCGGAATCACGCGATGGCCGTGCTCGCCGTTCTTGTACGAACGGCGCCACGCATCCTCGTCGACCTTGTAGCGCATCGGCGCGAGCCGCGCGAGCAGCCCGAACACGCCGTTGACCGGGCACAAGTACTTGCACCACACGCGCTTCTCGCGGCCGTACAACACGCCGATCACGATCGCGCCGACGGTCGAGCCGCCGAGCACGAACAGCACCGCGAGCGGGTACTGGTACACGCTCACCATCTGCCCGTAGATCGTCGTGATGCCGAACGCGACGAACGGCCAGCCGCCCCACCGGATCCAGCGCGGGATCGGGCCGCCGCGGCCGAACTTGCTCGCGTATTCGGTGAGCGCGCCCTCCGGGCACAGCACGCCGCACCAGACGCGGCCGAGCATCACCATCGACAGCAGCACGAACGGCCACCAGATGCCCCAGAACGCGAACTGCGCGATGAGCGTGAGGTTGTTCCACAGATGCGCGGAATCGTCCGGTAGCGGCAACACGGCCGGCACGATGATCAGGAACGCGTAGACGGCGACGACGATCCACTGGATACCGCGGATCAGCGCACCGTGGCGCTGCATCCACTGGCCGGCCTGCGCGAGCCAGCCCGGCTTGACGGCGGCGACAACGCTCATGCCGCGCGACCCGCTGCAACGGCCGGACGACGGCTCGCGCGCTTCATCAGCAGCCAGACGACTGCCCAGTACACCGCATACGCCACCAGGTTGGTCAGCGCCGGGTGCGCGCGATAGCCGGTCAGCGTCGCGACGAGCGAGCCGAACGTGCCCGAATCATCGAGGATCGCGGACGTATCCCACACCTGCGAGATGCCGAGCGGCAGGATTTCCTTGTCGATCAGCTTGTCGACGCCGGTCTGGAACAGGCCCGCACCGAGGAACAGCAGCATCACTTCGGTGACGCGGAAGAAATGCCGCCACGAGAAGTACTTGCCGCCGAGCTGCAGCAGATAGAACGTGAGGAACGCGAGACCGAGGCCGATCACGACCGCGAGCATCTGGCTGCCGTCGACGTGGCCCGACTGGCCGAAACCGAGGCCGTACAGGAAGATCACCGTCTCGCTGCCTTCACGCGCGATCGCGAGCGCGACCAGCACGGCGACGCCCCACCAGTTCGAATCGCGCGTGCTTTGCTGCAGCGATTGCTCCATGTCGCGCTTCAGCGTGCGGCCGTGCCGGCGCATCCACAGCACCATCTGCACGATCAGCACGCACGCGATCAGCACCATCGCCGTCTGGAAATAGTCCTGCGCGTCGCCGGACAACACTTCGGTGAACCCGACCAGCGCGGCGCCGAGGCCAACGGCCATCAGCAGGCCGACGCCGACGCCGGCCCAGAGGAAAGGCAGGCCGCGGCGCGCGTCGTCGTCGCCGTTTTTCAGCCATGCATAGAGAATGCCGACGACGAGCAGCGCTTCGACGCTCTCCCGCCAGACGATGAACAAGATCTGACCCATCGATACCTCCTGACGCGCGGGGCAAGGGACTGGTGCGCCCGCGCGCAGATAAGACGCGTTACTTCGCGACGATCACGCCCTGTGCCTGCTGGTGGAAATCGTCGAAAAACTTGTATTCGCCCGGCGACAGCGGGGCGACGACCACGAACGAATCGGCGCCCGGCGCGAGCACCTTCTCCTTGCGCAACTGCACGCTCTCGAATTCGGCGGCGCCCTTGCCGGTGTTCCTGATCTCGATCTTGAAACGCTGGCCGGCCGGTACTTCGATGCGGGCGGGCGTCAGCTTGCCATCCGTCATCTCGAGCTTGAACGTCGGCAGATCGGCCGCATGCGCCGCGCCGGCAAGCCACAGCGCAGCGGCTGCAGCAACGATTTTCTGGGGAATTTTCATTCTGGGTTCTCTACGCCGACGGCACGCCGAAGCGCGCCGTTCGTGATGCCACCGATCAGTAACCGCCCTTCTTGCCGATACCGGCGAACGGGAAGTCGTATTCGAGCGTGATGGGCTTGAACCACGGGCCCACGCCCGTTTCCTTGTCGACGTGACGACCAAACGCCATGTGACCCGACTGCATCGGCGGCTTGACGACCATCGTCAGGTGATACTTGCCCGGGCCGGCGAGCTTCACGTTGTCGCCGTAGTGCGGGCCGTCGCTCGCGACCATGCCCATCAGGTCGCCCTCGGCCTTCCACTTCGTGTCGCCCTGCTTCGTCAGCTTGTACGTGACCTGCAGGTACGGCATCCAGTCGCCTTCCGCGAAACCGGTCGGGTTGTTCTTGACCGCATGGATGTCGGCCTCGAGGTGGATGTCGGAATCCGACGCCTTGCGCATCATGCCTTCCGGGTCCATCGTGATCGGCTGCAGATACACCGCGCCGATTTCCATGCCGCCCTGGATCTGCTGCTTGCCGATCGGATACTCGGCCGCCGAGGCCGACATCGCGGCCAGCGCCGCCGCTACCGCAACCGTCGTGCGGATGAACGAAGAACCCAACATGGACACTCCTTGTTATTTGTCTGACTATCTTGACGACATACGAGCCGCCGCCGGGCCGCCCGCTGGAAACACTAACGCGATGACGAACGTTAATGCGAACTATTCTCAATACATGGGGAGTTTAGCACCGAACCCGTTTCGGAACAAATGGAGAGCGCCGTAAACCCCTGATCCGACAAGGCTTACAGGCGCTTTACCAAAAGGATTCGGTGACGCTTGGAAAGATTTACCGACCGCCGCTGATGTGGTCGCCGACGTTCGCGCCGAACACGCGTTCGCGCAGCACGGCAAGCTGGTCGCGGGTCGCGGCGGCCTTCTCGAATTCGAGGTTCTTCGCGTAGTCGGCCATCTGCTTCTCGAGACGCTTGATTTCCTTCGCGAGCTGCTTTTCCGACATGTCCTCGAATTTCGCGCGCTGCTGCGCTTCCTTCAGCTCGGCGCGCGCATCGTCGGCGTTGTAGACGCCGTCGATGATGTCCTTGATGCGCTTCACGACGCCGCGCGGCGTGATGCCCATCTTCTCGTTGTGGGCAATCTGCTTCGCGCGGCGCCGCTCGGTCTCGCCGATCGCGCGCTTCATCGACTCGGTCATGTTGTCGGCGTAGAGGATCGCCTTGCCGTTCACGTTGCGCGCGGCGCGGCCGATCGTCTGGATCAGCGAGCGCTCGGCGCGCAGGAAGCCTTCCTTGTCCGCGTCGAGGATCGCGACGAGCGACACTTCGGGAATGTCGAGGCCCTCGCGCAGCAGGTTGATCCCGACCAGCACGTCGAACGTGCCGAGCCGCAGGTCGCGGATGATCTCGACGCGCTCGACCGTATCGATGTCGCTGTGCAGGTAGCGCACCTTGACGCCATGGTCGGCCAGGAACTCGGTCAGCTGTTCGGCCATGCGCTTCGTCAGCGTCGTGATCAGCACGCGCTCGCCGGCCTTCACGCGCGCGTTGATCTCGGTCAGCACGTCGTCGACCTGCGAGCTCGCCGGCCGCACTTCGATTTCCGGATCGACGAGGCCCGTCGGTCGCACGACCTGCTCGGCGATCTGCCCCGTCACGCGCTTCTCGTAGTCGGCCGGCGTGGCCGACACGAACACGACCTGGCGCATCTTGCGCTCGAACTCGGGGAACTTCAGCGGCCGGTTGTCGAGCGCCGACGGCAGGCGGAATCCGTAATTGACGAGGTTTTCCTTGCGCGCGCGGTCGCCGTTGTACATGCCGTTCAGCTGGCCGATCAGCACGTGCGATTCGTCGAGCAGCATCAGCGCATCGGGCGGCAGGTAGTCAACGAGCGTCGGCGGCGGATCGCCGGGCGCCGCGCCCGAGAAATGCCGCGAATAGTTCTCGATGCCCTTGCAGAAGCCGAGCTCCTGCAGCATCTCGAGATCGAAGCGCGTGCGCTGCTCGAGGCGCTGCGCCTCGACGAGCTTGCCGTCGCGATGGAAGAACTCGAGCCGTTCGCGCAATTCGTCCTTGATCGTCTCGACCGCGCGCATCACGGTGTCGCGCGGCGTCACGTAGTGCGACGACGGATACACGGTGAAACGCGGAATCTTCTGCCGCACGCGCCCGGTGAGCGGGTCGAACAGGTGCAGCGTCTCGACCTCGTCGTCGAACAGCTCGACGCGCACGGCCATTTCCGCGTGTTCGGCCGGGAAGATGTCGATCGTGTCGCCGCGCACGCGGAACGTGCCGCGCTGGAAATCCTGCTCGTTGCGCGTGTATTGCATCGCGATCAGCCGCGCGATCACGTCGCGCTGGCCAAGCTTGTCGCCGGTGCGCAGCGTCAGGATCATCTGGTGGTATTCGGACGGATTGCCGATACCGTAGATCGCCGACACCGTCGCGACGATCACCACGTCGCGGCGCTCCATCAGGCTCTTCGTCGCCGACAGCCGCATCTGCTCGATGTGCTCGTTGATCGACGAATCCTTCTCGATGAACAGGTCGCGCTGCGGCACGTAGGCCTCAGGCTGGTAGTAGTCGTAGTACGAGACGAAATACTCGACCGCGTTGCGCGGGAAGAACTCGCGGAACTCCGCGTAAAGCTGGGCCGCGAGCGTCTTGTTCGGCGCGAACACGATCGCCGGGCGGCCGAGCCGCGCGATCGTGTTGGCCATCGTGAAGGTCTTGCCCGAACCGGTCACGCCGAGCAGCGTCTGGAAGGCAAGGCCGTCGCCGATGCCTTCGACGAGCGTGTCGATCGCGGTCGGCTGGTCGCCCGCAGGCGGATAGGGCTGGTAAAGCTGGAACGGCGACCCTTCGAAAGTGACGAATTTGGATTCGTCGAGCGCGTCGCCGACTTCGGCATGATGTTCGGACATGGAATGCGGCCGGAGCAAGGGCAAAGAAAGCATTCTAGCGCTTCGCGGCCGCGCGAACTGCTGTCGGCTCCTGACGCGCGCCGGCCGCCCGAATTCGCGATTCGCCGCCCCGATCGCGACGGAATCACCGCCCCCGCCAGCGCGAATTCGCTACAATGTCAGGCTGCTGCGCTTCCCGGCGTCGCGCCGCTGGCGCGCTCCACTGCGCCCGCCCCGCCGGCTGAAAGCCTGACCCTCTTTTCACTACTGCCGAATCATCATGTCGCTCTTCTCCGCTGTCCAGCTTGCTCCCCGCGACCCGATCCTGGGCCTGAACGAAGCCTTCAACGCCGATGCGCGTCCGACCAAGGTCAACCTCGGCGTCGGCGTGTACACGAACGAAGACGGCAAGATTCCGCTGCTGCGCGCGGTGCGCGACGCGGAGAAGGCGCGTGTCGAGGCCGGCCTGCCGCGCGGTTACCTGCCGATCGACGGGATCGCCGCCTACGATGCGGCCGTGCAGAAGCTGCTGCTCGGCAACGACTCGCCGCTGATCGCGGCGGGCCGCGTGGTCACGGCCCAGGCACTGGGCGGCACGGGCGCGCTGAAGATCGGCGCCGATTTCCTGCGCACCGTGAATCCGAACGTGAAGGTCGCGATCAGCGATCCGAGCTGGGAAAACCACCGCGCGCTGTTCGAAGCGGCCGGCTTCGAAGTCGTCGCGTACCCGTATTACGACGCCGCCACCCACGGCGTGAACTTCGAAGGCATGCTGTCGGCGCTGAACGGCTACGCGGCCGGCACGGTCGTCGTGCTGCACGCGTGCTGCCACAACCCGACCGGCGTGGACCTGACCGAAGCGCAATGGCAACAGGTCGTCGACGTCGTGAAGGCGCGCAACCTCGTGCCGTTCCTCGACATGGCCTACCAGGGCTTCGGCGAGAACATCGAAGCCGATGCCGCTGCCGTGCGCCTGTTTGCCGCGGCCGACCTGAACGCGTTCGTGTCGTCGTCGTTCTCGAAGTCGTTCTCGCTGTACGGCGAGCGCGTCGGCGCGCTGTCGATCATCACGTCGAGCAAGGAAGAGGCCACGCGCGTGCTGTCGCAACTGAAGCGCGTGATCCGCACGAACTACTCGAACCCGCCGACCCACGGCGGCGCGGTGGTCGCCGCGGTGCTCGCGTCGCCGGAACTGCACGCTTCGTGGGTGCAGGAACTCGGCGAAATGCGCGACCGCATCCGCGCGATGCGCAACGGTCTCGTCGAGCGCCTGAAGGCAAGCGGCGTCGATCGCGATTTCAGCTTCATCAACGCGCAGCGCGGGATGTTCTCGTATTCGGGCCTGACCTCGGCACAAGTCGATCGCCTGCGCGACGAGTTCGGCATCTATGCGGTCGGCACGGGCCGGATCTGCGTCGCCGCGCTGAACACGCGCAACCTCGACGCGGTCGCCAATGCGGTCGCAGCCGTGCTGAAGTAACCCCGCGCCGTCGGGCTGGCGGTAGCTTCCGGCCTCGGGTGCCATGCGCTCGAGGCGCCTCGCCTGCTCCCGCGGCCTCGATTACCGGACAAGCACCTACGATTCGATGAAAACGTTGCCATCCCGACACGGCACTTCGCTGTCGCGTCTGCGGTCTTCGTCGGTCACACACGATCTTGCGCACGACAATAATTTGATCATTTACGCTTCGACAAAACCGCTCCGTCATTCGCATCGGAGCGACGCGGCGTCGAAAAGATATCGGCTTTGCATCAGCATCATCTGGAGTGTGGCAATGAAAGACGGCGACGGCGCAACGACCCTGGATCAGCTGGATCTTCGAATCCTCAGCCGGCTACAGGCGGACGGTCGGGCCACCAACCAGGAACTGGCGGATTCGATTGGGCTTTCTCCCAGTGCGTGCCTGAATCGCATCAGAAGACTCGAGCGTGCCGACATCATCTCCTTCTATCAGGCACGAATTCAGTTAACCAAAATTTGTCGTCACGTCGACGTCATCGCCGCAGTCACACTGAAGAATCACACGCTCGAGGATTTTCATACCTTCGAGGATATGGTGTTGTCCATGCGATTCGTGGTCGAATGCACCAAGGTCAGTGGGCAGACCGACTATCTTGTCCATTTCGTCTGCCCCGATATCTTCGCTTATCAGATGCTCTCCGACGAACTGCTGAAGATCGGCCCGCAGGTCAGCAATCTCTCCAGCTACATCGTATTGAAATCGATCAAGCCATTTCGAGGTGTCGCTCTCGAGGACCTGGTCGATTCGAAGGTCGAGCGCTGATCGGATTGCTCGCCGGCAGGAATTTCGACAAGGTCGTCGTGCGCGTCGACCCGGACGAACGGACCTGAGCCAATCACGCTTCGCGCGTCGGTGCCGTCTGGCGCGGACGCGTTCACAGCTCGATTCGATAAGAAATGGCTTCAAAAAAGCCATCGTGGTCAACTTTATTGCTGGGGAACCGTCAATAGGGGCAGGTGTCTTTATAACCCGAAATGACCGTGGAATTTGATACGTCATTTTGATGTGGCGAACCGCACAGATATGGGTTGTAGCGGCTATCGTTGTCGACAAAGCGCTTCATCCACGCAACGCCATATTTTCCAATAATCGGTTTGTTTTGGTCGCTACCCTGCGTGCTGGCACATAGATGCTGGCCATTTGATATTTCAAGATATGCCTTGTGATTCTGTTCGGGTATCGCGCTGTAATACGGAATCGCATAGGATTTGGGTGGGGCGACCTGGTCTTCCTGGCATCCGATGATCAATGTCGGAATGGTTATTTTGGAGAGGTCCGGGTTGCCTGACGCAATTTTCGGCACGAAAGGAATGGCGGCTTTGAGTTGCGGATGGGTCGTTTCAGCGATGAGCGTGCCACCGCCGCCAAACGACCCGCCCATGATGCCGATACGATTCGTGTCGACCTTCCCGTAGATCTCGTTGCCAGTCGTTGTGCTGAATGTTTTCAACTGCGCTACGGCAGCCATGATTTCCTTCGCGCGTTGAGCCGGTAAGTCGTAAAGGTTGGTCGTATCGATCGTGTAAACCACGAAGCCGTTCGAGGCCAGCCTGGGTCCCCACCAACTGATATTGGATTGGGTCGCACCATAACCTGGAACGACAACGATACCCCCCGTTGCAATATTTACATTGGTCGGGTAATAGACTGTCCCGCCGCCATATCCTGTCGCTTCTGACGATGGAATAGTCGTCGACGTATAGCCGAATGGCCCGCTGCTCGCCTCAAGGCTGCTGGCAGTGGGATCGGGGCCGATCGCATATGGATTTCCACCGGCCGACTGAGCACGTCCGGCCAAAGGCAATGAAAAAACGAGGACGAGTAATACGATATCCTTACGGAAAACATTCCCCCTCATATTTCCCGAAGAGTGAGCAACCATACGTTGAAGTTTATTCCACGTGATCATGTTCCTCGCCTTATAGATCTATTTCAAATAAAAATCGCTTGACTCGAATTACCTCGTTGATGGGCGTCGATTATGTTCTGATTACGCTTCAACATGGCTTCCTGTCACTCTGCCTCTCATTGGAGAGCGCTCCCTTCGATGAGTTGAAACGGCCTTCGTCTATTATTTTGTCGGGCAGTACTTTCGCAGTACCAGATCGGCACCTTTCTCGCCGATCATGATCGCTGCCGCGTTGGTATTCGCAGATGTGATGGTGGGCATCACCGAAGCATCGATGACGCGCAGGCCCGCTATGCCCCGCACACGAAGCTCGGCGTCGACGACTGAGCGCGAATCGCTGCCCATGCGGCACGTACCGACCGGATGAAACACCGTACCGCCCTTCTCCCGCGCGAAGCGCGCGAGGTCCGCATCACTTCGCAGGTCATTGCCCGGCAGATATTCCTCGCCAGTCACCAGGTCGCGAAAGGCCGGTTGACGGTAGATATCGCGCAACATCTTCAGGCCCTCGACCAACACCCGAATGTCATGAGGCTCGGTAAGGTAATTGGACACGATACGGGGCGGCGCCAACGGATCGGCCGAGCGCAGTCCTACGCTTCCGCGCGACTCGGGCCGGCACTGTGTCGCCGATGCGGAAAAGCCGGAGAAGCGGTGTAACGCATCGCCCGGCTTGTCCACCGACAGTGGCATCACGTTGAACAGCGCGTCGGGACGTGCGTCTTTGGCTACCGGCGTACGCACCATACCGCCGACCTGGCCGGCACCAACGGTCAGCGGGCCGCGCCGGCCAAATAGCCACTGCGCGCCCATGCTGGCCAATGCAAATGGGTTGCGGACCTGGTCGTTGAGCGACATCCTTTCGCGCAACTTGACGATCACGCGCGCCTGGTAATGGTCCTGCAGATTGGCGCCGACTTCGGGTGCATCGACGTGTATCGGAATGCCGTGGGCACGTAGCATCCCGGCCGGACCGATACCCGAGAGCTGCAGCAACTGCGGGCTTTGCAGGGCTCCGGCCGACAGAATCACCTCGGCCTCGGCGCGCGCTGCGTGTATCTCGCCGTCTTGCAGCCATTCGACACCGACTGCCCGCCCCCGCTCAATCGCGATGCGGGTCACGTGTGCACCGGTACGCACGTCCAGATTCGCGCGTAACCGCGCCGGCTGCAGGAATGCAGTGGCGGCGTCGCAGCGCCAACGGCCGCGCAGCGTGAGTTGGTACGCTCCCAGGCCTTCGTCGTGTGCGCCATTGAAGTCGTCGCAAGCAGGCAGGCCCGCCTGCGCACCGGCTGCTAGCCAGGATGCGCAGTAGGGGTGATCGTTGCGCAGGTCGGAGACACAGAGTTCGCCGTCGTAACCGTGATACTGATTTCCACCGCCCGCGTAGCACTCCGACTTCCGGAAGAAAGGCAATACGTCGCGATAGCTCCAGCCGTCAGCGCCGGCGCGTGCCCAATCGTCAAAATCGGCCTTCTGGCCGCGGATGTAGAGCAGGCCGTTGATGGCGCTGGAGCCACCCAGCACGCGCCCGCGTGGCCAGACTATGCGTCGGTGCGCGGTCTCCTCCTGCGGCTCCACCTCGAACTGCCATGAGAACCGTGGATCGTAGATCGAGCGGAAGTAGCCTACCGGCAGGCGCAGCCAGAAATGGCGGCTCGCGCCCCCCGCCTCCAGCAGCAACACGCGTTTATCTGGATCGGCGCTCAGGCGGTTGGCCAACACGCAGCCGGCCGATCCCGCGCCGATGACGATGTAGTCCCAGCCATCCCTTGTGCGCATCTTCGTCAGGCCCTCACGACTTCGCGGTAGATCGACGGATCGAAGTACTGGCCGGCCTTCAGTGAATCGGGAATGCCGCTGTTCTTTACAAAGAAGTCGGTCACCTGCTGCAGCCATCGGGTGGCCGTACCGTCGACATACTTCACGTGCCAGTCGGCCGAGGAATAGTACCTGGAGGCTTTGAACTGCTCCTTGAAGTCGGCCAGCGGAATGTCCTTGTACTGCGCCTTCTGGAGTGTTTCCGCCGCTGCGTCCGGATGATTGACGATGTAGTCGTTGACCGGAACCCATGCGGCCACCAGCCTGCGCAATGTGTCTCGATTCCGCTCGTAAAAATCGTTGCGGGCGGCCCAGCCGTCGACAATGGCCGCCTGTGGGAAGAAGGCCGACGCGTCGATCAGCTTGCGCGCCCCCGGCGCCTTTTGGCGGACCGTGGCGTCGAAAGGTGTCCACAGGGCAATCGCCGGCACAGCACCCGCAATAAACGAAGTGACGGCATCAGTCATGCGCTGGTTGACGACACGCACGTCGTTCGCCGGATCTAGACGAGCAGAGCGTAGTGCCCGGTCGAGGAACACGTGTGCTGTGGTGCCGGTGCTGGTGACAATCTGCCTGCCCCTTAGATCCGCCAGCGAACGGATGCCCGCGTCGCCACGCACCCAGAGCTGCGCGGTAGCATATTCGATGTCGTTGAGCAGAAACACCTTGCCCTGCCCGCGCGCCGGGAAATTCGACAGTACCGCGCCGGCGGACACCACGTCGAGGCTGCCGCCAATCATTGCCTGAAAAAGTTCCAGTCCGGTGGCGAACTGCACCAGTTCGAGCTCCAGTCCCTGCCGGGCGAAGCTGCCGGTCTGCTGGCCAAGCCAGATGTGGCCGTCGACCGCAGGGGTGTGCAAATAGCCGACCCTGACACGGGTGCGCGACTGCGCAAACAGCGGCGCGCCGGTGATGGCGGCCGCAGCCCCGACGGCTGTACGGACAAAGCGTCTTCGCTCGATGAGCATGGTTTCTCCCCGAAAAATGGCTGGTGCTACAGGCTCTGGCCGCCGTCAGTCCATCGACTGTCCGGTTTGCTGCGTCTGTACGGCATACTCCTCCATGACGAGCGCACGGATGTGGGCACGTAGCTCGCCAAAGCGCCGGTCTTCGTACACGCTCTCGGTGCGCGGGTAGCCGAAGGGTACGTCGATCACGGCGCGGACACGTGCCGGCCGCGCTGTGACAACGATGATGCGCGAGGATAGATAGATCGCCTCGTCCACCGAGTGCGTGATCAGCAGTACCGTTTTTCCCTCGGTCTGAAGTACTTCCAGCAGCAGGTTCTGCATCGCGCTGCGTGTCTGGTCGTCGAGTGCGCCAAACGGCTCGTCCATCAGCAGGAACTGAGGTTGCACCGCATAGGCGCGCGCGATCGCCAGCCGCTGACGCATGCCGCCAGACAACTGTTTGGGGAAATGGTCGGCGAAATCCTTCAGCCCCATGAGTGCCATGTAGCGCTGGACGATTTCGTGGTGCCCAGCCCTGGGTATCTTGCTACCCGATAGCTTCAAGCCGAAGGCGATGTTCTGCCGCACTGTCAGCCATGGGAAGACGCCGTATTCCTGGAAGATCACGCCACGGTCCGGGCCCGGGCCTGCCACCGGCCGGCCATCGAGCAGCACCTGCCCGCTGGTCGGTTGCGCGAAGCCACCCAGGAGATTCATCAATGTGGTCTTCCCGCAGCCCGAAGGGCCGACGATCGAGATGAACTCTCCCTGGCGGATGTTCAGCGATACGTCGTCAAGCACACGAATCCGGCCTTGCGGGGTGCAAAACTCCATCGACACGTTACGAAACGAGACGCGCACTGGGGCGTCGGTAGGGAACGTTGCGCTCATGCGATGCGGTCCTGCCACGCGACCAGTCTGTGGCTGAGGGTGCGCAACACCAAATCCATCGCCAGCGCGATGAAGCCGATGCAGGCTATCCCGACATAGATGATGTCGAGCTGGAAAAATGCCGATGCATTCTGGATCAGCGCACCCAGTCCCTGCTGTGCGGCAATCAGTTCGGAGGCTACCAGCGTGGCCCACGCTACCCCCAATGCCACACGCACGGCCGTCAGCATATGCGGCACCGTCAGCGGCACCACCACCCTCCCGAAGACCTCCAAGTCATTCGCGCCCAGTGCGCGAGCCACGCGGATGTAGACCGGGCTGATCTGTGCAATACCTTCATACATCACGATGACCGCGGCGAAGAAGGAGGCATAGAACAGGATCACGGTCTTCGCCACCTCGCCGATACCAAAGTAGACGATGGTCAACGGAATCAAAGCGATGGGTGGAAGGGCGCGAAAAAAATTGATGACCGGGTTGATGAAACTGCGCAGGCCTTTGTACCAACCCAGGCAGAAGCCCACCGGCACCGCTAGCAACGAGCCAAATGTAACGCCGATAAGCACGCGTTGCGTGGACATCCAGACGTCGCCGAGAAGGCGGCCACGCGCCAAATTCAGGAACCTCGCTGCCACCTCGAGTGGCGCCGGCACCAGGGCCGGGTTCACCAGGCCGCTGGAACGTACCGCATACCACAATAGCAACAGCAATCCCCAAGGAGCGAGAATCAGCGGAATGCGAGGCAAAACCGACCGGATAGACATGAATGCGTTCTCTAACAAAAAACGAAAAATAGTGTTTGCGGCTACGTGCGCTCGCCTCCATCCGGTTGTATTATTGACCGAACGTCCTAGTTGTTAGAACCATTTTTTTTGAATATGCAAATACCATTGATGCGATCGACGGATCATCTTCGCTTCGCCAGGAGTCCCGCTCCCCTGTATCTGCAGATAGCGGACGTAATGCGTCAGCGAATTTCCCGCGGCGCCTGGCCCGTGGGTCACCGGCTACCTTCGCTGGAAAAGCTGATGGCGGAGTTCGGCGTGGCCCGCATTACCGTCCGCCAGGCGGTAGAACTGCTGGCGCGTGACGGCCTCCTTTCTTCACAGCAAGGACGTGGCACCTTTGTCACTGCGCAGCCCGCCAACGATCGCTGGCTGAATGTAGTGACTTCGCTGGATGCGTTGTCGCGGGTTTATCAGGGCACCAAAACACAGATCATCGCGATTGACGAATCAGCCGCTGCGCCTGTGCTGGGTGACGGTGAAGGCGTCCCGGTTGAACGCTACGTCTATATGCGCCGTGTGCATTCGCGCGACGGGCGTGCCTATTGCGTGATCGACATCCATCTTGATGAAAAAATTTTCCGCCGTTATCCGAAGCGATTCCGCGAAGAAACAGTGATCCCGTTGCTGACTTCGATGAAGAATGTAACGATCGCCAAGGCGCACCAGGTCCTGACCGTGGGGACTGCCGGCGTCGAGGTGGCACACCTGCTCGATGTACCGTTAAACGCTCCGGTGGCCGAGGTGCGCCGAGTTTTCCGCGACGAGAATGAGCGGGTGATCTATCTCGGCGAAATCGTCTACCGGGGCGATGCGATCCATGTGGAAATGAACCTGAAGCCATGAGCGAGCCGGCCGTTGAACTGCCGCGCATGCCGCTGGCCGTCGCACGGATTGAGGCGATGGTGTTTCGCCACCCGCTCAAGACGCCTGTGCGTACATCTTTCGGCGCCATGCACGATCGGCCCGCCCTTTTCGTGCGGGTCGAGGATAGCGATGGCGTCGTGGGCTGGGGAGAGGTCTGGTGCAACTTCCCTGGATGCGGTGCTGAACATCGCGCACGTCTGGTGGAGACAATCATGACTCCGCTGTTGGTCGGCAGGCGCTTCGACGGCCCGCAGGCTGCCTTCGCTTATCTAAGCGAATCGACTGCCGTGCTCGCCATCCAGTCGGGCGAGTATGGGCCGATCGCACAGACCATCGCAGGCATCGATCTGGCACTCTGGGATCTGGCTGCTCGCAGGCAAGCCCAGCCTTTGTGGCGCTATCTTGGTGGCAACCGTAGCCGCGTCCCCGTGTATGCCAGCGGTCTGAACCCCGAGCGACCGGAAGAGATCGCCCTTCGGCGGCGCGACGAGGGCTATCGCGCCTTCAAGCTCAAGGTCGGCTTCGGGGAACGCGTGGATCTGGCGAACCTCGACTCGATACGAGACGCGCTGGGCAGCGGCGCAATGTTGATGGTCGATGCCAATCAGGCCTGGACGTTGCCACAGGCGCAGTACATGATCGCGCGACTGTCACCTTACCGGTTGGCCTGGCTGGAAGAGCCGCTACGCGCCGATCGACCGTGGTCCGAATGGCAGGAACTGAAACGAAGCACAAGTCCGGCATTAGCTGCAGGTGAGAACCTTGTCGGCAACGCTGCTTTTGATGCGGCACTGCAGTCTCGGGCGCTTGGAGTGCTGCAGCCGGATGCTGCCAAATGGGGCGGCATATCCGGCTGCTGGCCAGTGATTCGCCGTGCGCAAGCGGTGGGGGTGCGCTACTGTCCGCACTATCTGGGAAGCGGTATCGGCCTTCTGGCGTCTGCACATCTACTGGCCGCCGCTGGCGGCGATGGGTTGCTGGAGGTCGACGCGAATCCCAATCCGCTGCGCACGGAACTCTGCCCGGCGTTGCATCGGATTGAGGAGGGATATCTCTCGCTTGGCGAGGTACCGGGTATCGGGGTCGAGCCGGTCCCGGAGCAGATCGGGCAGATCGTTGCAGCCGCCGGCGATTACGACGGCTACAAGGTCTGATCCGCTTTCGAGGATCAGGGTCATAGCACGCGCGCCATTCGTCGATTTTGCTGTGAGCATCCGCCAGTGGCAAGAACCCATGCGTGTTCAGGCATGCCGGCCGGAAGCTCCCGTATCAACTTCCTCACCACGAACGGAGAAAACATGGCGACATACCAAGAACTTCTCGCAAAGCGCACCGCACTCGAAGCGGAAATCAACGCGGCCAAAAGGCCTGCGCGGGAATCGGCATTGAAGGAGGTGCGCCGGCTCGTCGGCGAATTCGATATCAGCGTCCGGGAGATCTACGGCGCGCGCCAAACCCGCAAGCGGAGCCACCCCGACGTAAAGTATCGCGATCCCAAAACCGGCGCGACCTGGAGCGGCCGGGGCCGGCCGCCTGCATGGATCGAGGGTAAAGACCGGGCGCTCTTCGAAGTCCCGCAAAGCGCCACCCGGTCTTGAACTCCCGCGAAACACCGGATACACACACCGTGTGCCGGCTGCGGCCGCTGCCAGTGACTACCGAGTAGCCGACCGCAGCATGCTTTCCCTGTATCTTGAAATGTTATCCTTCCCGCCATAAAGAAGAAGCCGAGCAAGAAAAAGGCCACCTCGCCCAAGACACACGCGGCACCCGAACCGCCCCTCCCCACATCCGTTCCCGTTGCCCGGCAAGCCGGGTATTCGCACGTCAGCCAGCCGATTCATCACCGATTACGCCGGCCGCACGTTGCACCGTTACTTTCCTGCGGAGATGCGATGACACCTCGAATCGACCGACGAACCTTCCTGATGTACAGCGCATGCAGCGCAGTGCTGCCGCTTCTCGCCGCGTGCGGCGACGACAACGGCACGCCACCGGCCCGATCACGCGCCATCGCATCGGGTCTTGGGGGAAATGCCGGCCTGCCCGTCCATGCCTTCGACGAAAACGACTTGCTGGTTCCCGGTTTCAAAATGAAGCTCGGCGAAATCAAGACGCAAATCGAGCAATACCAGCCGGCGGCCATCGCGATTGCGGATGTCGTCAATGCAGCGTTGTCGGCCGATACGCTGCCGGGGCTCATCGCATTCGGCGAAGTCACGATCAAGGCACTCGCATCGTTCATTCCGGCTGCCGGGCCGCTCGTCGGCGAAGTATTGAACCTGTTGTTCAACCACCTGAATACGCTATTCGAGCGCGGGCCGGATGAAGAAACGATGATCCGTCGCATTGCGACGGACGAGATTTCGAAAAACAATGTCGAGATCATGCGTCAAACGCTCGCGGGCATCAACGACGACTTGCACTTCCTCGTCGAATTCGTGCAAAGGAACGCGCCGCCCTACTCGGCGTCGATGGCGGATGCCATCGCCGCGAAGTTCATGGCGTTCTGGAGCAGTTGCACGATGC